>JBBRTG010000005.1:0-219027 GCA_038244655.1 Chitinophagales bacterium | reverse complement strand
TGAACTAATTAAGGCAGGAAAAGTAAGGTACATTGGTGCTTCTAATTTTTCAGCGGAAAGGTTTGAATCTTCTTTAAAAATAAGTGATGAAAAAAAATTACCGGTATATAAAACTCTGCAACCTTTATACAATCTTTACGATAGGTCATTTGAAAAAGAATATGGTGATCTGGTCAAAAAATATGACCTCGGTATACTTACTTATTCTTCTCTTGCCAGTGGTTTCCTGTCTGGAAAATATCAAACAGAAGCCGATTTTTCAAAAAGCGTACGTGGAAAAAGAATGGAAAAATACCTGAATGAAAAGGGTTATACAATTTTAAAAATAATAATGGATCTCGCAAAAAAACATGGTTGCAAACCGGCAACAATATCCCTTGCATGGCTCGTTCAAAATCCATTGGTAACAGCGCCCATCGCGAGTGCAACAAATGAAGGCCAACTTCAGGAACTTTTGCAATCAGCAAAAATAAATTTAGGTAAAGAAGATATTGAGAAGCTGAATAAAGCAGGATAGTGTAATGATCAAACGAATTCAGCAAAAAAAAATTTCAGATTAAATAAAATATTTTAGTTTTGTTAAAACTAAGTTAACCATTATCTCGTAGCTTCAGTTAATCTCTTCTTACTCTTAAAGTTTAATCCCTTATCTGCGTAAACCATTACCAGGCTTTCTTATTATTTGAACATGTAGTGTTTTACAAATCTGTTATCGTTACAAGCATAATCCATCTTCTGTGAGCAATCAATTTACACATTGATTTCTTAACAATTAAACTTTAAAAAAATGAAAAAAAGCTTTACAATTAGTAAACTGAAGATTCTTACAGCAGCAGCGGCTGTAGCTATTTTTTCGGTTGTACTAATGTCTTCAAGTCACCGGGAGGCGCCAATGATTGCCAATGATCCGCTGGCTGACAACACCGACCTGTACGTGTTCAGAAGTCCGACGGATAATGATGACATTACGATCATTGCGAATTACATTCCCGGGCAATTGCCGAATGGAGGACCCAATTATTATTCCTTTGGGGAGAATGTGCGGTATGAAATTCATATCGACAATAATGTTGGCACGCCGGGTGACGACATTGTTTACCGATTCACTTTTCATAAAGAAAACCAGGATCCTACTACATTCTTTAACATCCGGCTTGGAAAAGAAAACCTCAAAACAACCTACACGCTCGAAAGAAGTATGGACGGCGGTAAAAAATTTACCACCATCCTGGACAATGGAATCGTTCCTCCTTACAACATCGGGCCACGCTCCATCAACTCAAAAGTTGGCCTGAATGCAAGTTCTTATGATCAATTAGTGCAAAATGCAACTGTAAGGACCTCTACCAATGAAAAGGTTTTTTGCGGAACAGCTGATGATCCCTTCTTTGTAGACCTCGGGGGCATTTTTGACCTTGGCAACGCCCCCAGGCAAGGGCCAAGCCGGCCGGAGGACGCTCTTAAATGTAAGAACGTTTCAACTATTGCTCTTGAGATCGATATTGCAACGCTTCAAAAAGATCACAAGACCATAGACAAAGCCAAGAACATTTTGGATCCTGATTACGTAATTGGGGTATGGGCCAACGCAAGCAGGCAAAAAATCAGGACCTTGAATGGCGATGGTACTGAATCAAACATGGGCCCCTGGGTTCAGGTTTCAAGATTGGGTATGCCATTGACTAATGAAGCAGTTATTCCGATCGGATATAAAGATTATTGGAATAGCTTAACTCCTTACCAGGATCTTTCCAAGCTTAGCATTTTTGGTAAATTCTTTTACAATCCTGAATTGGCTCTTTACATGGATGACGCACAATTTGGCGGAGCCGTTCCGGCCTTCCATAATTTAAGAATTCAAAAAAATTCATTAGGCATGTTTGGTTTTGGCAATGGCCAAAATGGATTGTATGGCTTAAAAGGAAACCCTGCATTAGACGGCACTGCATTAAGCGAAGCAGCTTTTGGTAGCTTATTGTTGCCAGCTCCTAATTCTCCACGTTCAGTAGATTTATGGCCTATTTTTCATACAGGTGTTCCAAATCTTAGCCCTTACCAATTGGCCACAGGTAAAAATGGAAATGTATTGGGAGCCGGCAAACCTTTTATCAATAATTTTTTACCTAACGGTGGAGATATGCTTCGCTTAAACATGGCTGTACCCCCTACTGATCGTAAATCTGCAGATTTTAATTCTGATGGCTTAGTACAAGCAGCAGTTTTAGGATTAACTGATTCAAGATTTAATGGAGATGCAAGCTTACAGTTGATTCCAAACATGGATGGTTTTCCTAACGGAAGAAGATTGGAAGATGATGTAACACGCATTGAATTACAGGCAGTGAGTGGTGTGGTATTAGCAGCCATTGGGTTATGGTACGATGATTATGTACCCGGTGGAAGCCCTGTAACAGAAGATCTTTTAGATGTTTATAATTATAATACAGGTGTTAACGCAAACGATACCACTTTCAAATCAGATTTCCCTTACGTGCAGGATCCATGGTCGGGAGATCACAACTGTGATTGCGCCCCGCCACCAACTTCTACTCCAATTAAAATGGGCAGTTCAGCACCTGCAACTGTGGGGTTAGGTATATCATCACCGGGGATAGAAATTGCCAATTCCCCCAACCCTATCGGCGCCACCAATGTACTTCGTTACCATGTAGCAGTGGCTTCACAGGTTTCGATCATGTTATATGATGCTTCAGGGAAACCGTTGAAGGTACTGGTGAACAGACGGGTTGAGCCGGGAACATACAACACGCAATGGTCTGCAGCGGGGTTGACTCACGGATCTTATTTTATTTCGGCGAGCAAGGACAATAGCAGCAGGCAAACTATTACACTAACGAAATAGAACCGTAATTTTAATTCATTAATAAGTCCGCAGCCGATGCTGCGGACTTATTTTCCTACTTTTATAATATAAATATCATGAATAAAAAAATTACCTATACAGCGCTTATTATTTTCTTCCTGGGAATCACTGCGTTTGTGGTAGTCCGTTATGAGATCCGCGAGTCGCGGCTGGAAAACGCAACCTATCCCCTTCTTGAAAGAAAAGGAGTGCAGGCAACTTCTGCAGAGTGGCAGGGAACACAAAAAACCGCGAATCAACTTATCAGCAGGCTGAAATACCAACCTAAGGATTCCAAATCGGCTATCGCATTGGCGAGCCTGTATGTACAGGAAGGAAGGATAACGGGGAATTATGTTTATTATGACGAAGCAGCTTTAAAATATATAGATAATGTGCTTGACAATGAGCCCGGGAATTTTGAGGCGTTGACGTTGAAGTCATTGCTTTATATGTCGCAACACCATTTTGCAGAAGGATTGCAAATTGCTGAAAAGGCGCAGTCAATCAACCCTTACAATGCATTAATTTATGGCCTATTGGTGGACGGAAATGTTGAGATGGGCAATTATCCGGCAGCGGTTATCAATTCGGATAAAATGGATTCCATAAGGCCCGATATACGTTCTTATTCGCGAATATCATACCTGCGTGAAATATACGGGGATTACCCGGGAGCCATTGATGCTATGAAAATGGCAGTAAGCGCCGGAGGTGCCGGAGATGAACCAACCGAATGGTCGCGGATACAACTGGCACGGCTATACGAAAATACAGGAGATTTGCAGCGGGCAGAAATGCATTACCTGATTGCACTTGATGAACGGCCCGGGTATGGGTATGCTACAGCCGGTCTTGGGCATATTGCCATGGCAACGAAAGATTATAACAAAGCCATTTCCTATTATGAAAAAGCCTCGACGGTATTAAACGACTATGCAATTAATGAACAGCTGTCGCAGTTATACAGAGGGAGCGGTAATACAAAGAAAGCAGATAGTTTGCTTTCCGTTATTATTGCAGGAATGAATAATGATGGTAAAAAGGGCGAACAGGATCAGAACATAGGCCACTATGCTGACAGGGAGCTTGCCTATGCCTATCTCTTAAAAAATGACTATGATGATGCATTAAAGCACGCTTTAGTGGAATATGGTAGGAGACCTGAAAATATCGACGTAAACCAAACTGTTGCTTGGGTATATTATAAAATGAAGGCTTATGATAAGGCGCTTCCTTATATTAAAGTGGCTCTCAAAACCAATTGCAAAAACCCGGTTTTACTTTGCAATGCGGGCCTTATTTATGCAAAAACAAATCAAAATAATCTTGCAAAATCTACTTTAGAAGAGGCATTAAAAAATAATCCTAATATTGATATTGATTTAAAAACAGAAAGCGAAAATATATTGAAAATACTGTAAAAATTTTATGCAACATCGCAACAAAATAAATTACAGACCATTACTTGCTTTTATTTTTCTTGCGTTTCCTCTTTATACATTCGGGCATACTATAAATTATGATCTTGAAAAAGCGCCGGTGAATGATGTAATATGGTATTATTTTAAACTTGGAGTTAGTCATATTATACCAGAAGGATTCGATCATATTTTATTTGTAATAAGCCTTTGCCTGCTTAATACAAAATTCAAAACTATTTTATGGCAGGCAACTGCATTCACTGTAGCACACACCATTACACTTGCTTTAAGCATGAAGGGTATTATAAAATTACCCGCTGATATAGTAGAGCCTTTGATCGCTTTATCCATCATGTTTGTAGCTATTGAAAATATTTTATTGAACGAATTAAAACCCTGGCGCATAGCCATTGTATTTATGTTTGGGCTTGTGCATGGGATGGGCTTTGCAAGTGCACTCAATCAAATTGGATTACCCAGGAATCAATTTTTTACATCCATTTTTTCATTTAATGTAGGCGTTGAAATAGGACAAATAAGTGTGATAGCTTTGACGTTTCTGTTCATCATTATACCATTTGGGGAAATACCGCAGTACAAAAAAATTATCGTCTACCCGTTATCGGGAGTTATTGCATTAATAGCGGCATACTGGACTATACAACGCATCTTTGCTTAAAATTGATTTATACATCATACAATCCCAGATAACTTCAAAGTCTTCAGAAGAAGCTATTATAAAGACTTTATATCTTTTTTATTTATCCATCCCTTCGAGGTTCGCCCAAAGCCATTGGTATATACAATATAAATAAATCCATTCTTGTCGTCTATTGCATTCAATACGTTATTATTCAATGAATCGAGATAACTTTTCCTGCGTGTGCTTTTATCAGGCTGATCATGAAAAAAAGTTGTGTCTATTACGACATATTTTACTTTTAAAGCATTTGCTGATTTACTGGCCCCAGTCTTTTTACGAGGCTTCTTACTAACTAAAGTATTTTCATTACTCTCTTTATCCAATAATTTTTCTGAATCTTTTATACCCGCAGAGATATTATCAGATTGTTTCTCAAAATAAATAATACCAGTAGTATCTTTTAGTATAGCTTTTATTTGTTCTGCAGACAGCTTTCGTGATGCCTTTTTTCCGGGTTTATTTTTTGCGGGAAGAAGCATTATACTTTGTAGCATTGGAAGTTGCGTTATCGTTCTTATTATCAAAATAAAAATAAAAAGTTGCCATTACTAAAAAATTTACCATTATTGATACAACAATGGTGAAGTACCTTCTTAACAAAATAGTTGATGGTCTTTTTAGATTAATGGTCGGGAGCCTTCTTCTTAGATCAATAGTTGAGAGGCTTTTTAGAACAGGAGTCGAGAGCCTTTTTAAATTAATGATTGAAAGACTTTTTAGAACAGGAGTCAAGAGACTTTTTAAATTAATGGTTGAAAGACTTTTTAGAACAAGGGTCAAAAGCCTTCTTAGATTAATGGTTGAGAGCCTTTTTAAAACAATGGCAGAGAGCCTCATAACCGGGACTACCACCCGCTTTACGGGGTAAAGTTATTGCTTCAAGGTTATGATCATCAATAATCTGCTGGCGTACTGTTTTAATCTCTGTTATATTGTCGTACAATATATTTTCACGAATAATTACAGCAACCCGCGCCCCTATTTTAAGATTTTTTAAAATAAATTTTAAAAAGCGAATTTCCTGTCTCCCTGTTTCTGTTTGCAAAGTGTTTGCGTTGGCTTTCGTTTTATTTTCGACATCCTCAAAAAATAAATTTGAAAATATCAAAGTGGGTTGTTCACATAAATTAAGATTCGCTTCACTAAAAACATTTAAACATTTTAATTTAGGATCTTCAATGCCATTCAATATCATGTTCATGGCTCCAATGCGAAGTTGAATGAGATCGCAATCAATACCCTTATAAATATCTGTAGCAAAATCATTTTTAAAATTTGGGATTGATACGGCATTTTTATTAGCTATAAACATCTCACTGTTTATTAAAAAACTTCCATTACCCGCAGAAGGGTCACCAATAACATCTTTCGACGAAGGCTGCATCAGCGCAACTATTAGCTTAACAACATAATCAGGTGCATACACTTGCCCATTTTGCCCTACTATCTCAGCTTTATATAACAGGTATTCAAATATCGCTGCCCTTGTATCGCTATCTTTCCGTTCCATAATTTTAATAATATCTACCATATTGGCCAGCAGCGTTACCGTAGGAGTTAAAAGCAAAGGCTCTTTTATAAACAGACTGTTGAAGGTTGGTATGCCCATAATCTTTTATTAAGTCAGTTACTCCCTTTTCTTTTGTAAAGAGCTTGTGCATACTTTGAGCGTCCATATCTTTAAACCTGCTCCAGCTTAATTCATCTTTTGCTTTTGCCTGAGTAAGATTATTCTTAAATGTTTCAGTCCGCTTTCCTGCAATTAATTGTCTCTCTTCTAATTTTTTTATAAAAAGCAAATAGCTAATTAAATCAAGTAACACCAATGGCCTTAATTTACTAATTGGCCAACAGGCTTCCCATTTTTTATTAATATTCGAGCGTAATTCGACCGTTAGCATATTTGTGGGATAATGAAATGCAGATGCGGCTATAGATTTAACTTTCGCGGTAGAATGGTGGTTGCTTAATAGTCATGGTGCAATGGAAGCAACTTCTTACGAAATAGTTTCATAGACTGTTTTCTCTGTCATAATTTTAATGGATTAGTAGTTTAAAAAAATTATTGACATCCTAAATTTAGCAGATATTACTAAAAAACTAAATAGATTAGACAAAATATTCCGCCACCATGCTTAACTACCACCACCATGCTTAACTACCTCTAAAAAAATAAGTATAACTTCTAAAATTAACTGATGATTCATTGGTTTAAAAAAGCCGATATAAATTCAATATAGCGGCTATACGTAACTGTTAGTATATTAAAAATATGCCAAAAATAGGTTTTAAATTCCCGCATAACCAAGCTTTAGTAATTGGCGTAGTCACCGCACACGGCGGCCCGAATCCTAATCTAATTGCCGCAATGATAAATTTTAAATTACTTCACCAAAGTAAATGAAGCTTCTTTTACATCTTCACTATTGGTTCCAATAAATATTTTAAAATCTCCGGGTTCATAAATATATTTTGGATCATCATTATTCATAGAATGCTGTGCATAAAACCTCAGATCATTTGCTGTAATTGAAAAAGTAAGTGTTTTACTTTCACCTTGCTTTAAAAATATTTGTTGAAAACCTTTCAGTTCTTTAACCGGCCTTACTACTGAACCCACCATATCTCTTGTATACATTTGCACCGTTTCAGTTCCATCATATTTACCTGTATTTGTTACAACAATTGTTGCGGTTAATGTTTGCCCTGGCTTTATAGAAAATGAGTTTAATTTTATATTACTGTAAGAAAATGTTGTATAGCTTAAGCCATAACCAAATGGAAATTTTGTGCCGTTTTGCAAATCAATATAGGCAGAAACATAATTGAGATCGCTATCATTTTTTGCAGGGCGACCTGTATTGAAATGATTATAATAAATGGGGATTTGTCCTTCAGTTCTTGGGAAGCTCATTGGCAATTTTGCTGATGGATTGTAATCTCCAAACAAAACATCAGCAATAGCATCGCCTGCTTCTGTACCTAACCACCACGTATAGACGATAGCAGGAACATGATCTGCAGTCCAGTTAAAAATTAAAGGCCCTTCCTGCATTTATCATTACAATAACAGGCTTGCCTGTTGAATAAATTGCTTTAATCAATTCTTCCTGAACACCCGGTAAGTGAATGTTGCTGCGGCTTTTGGCTTCACCACTCATATCTGCTGCTTCACCCACATTCATGATAACCATATCTGCCTGCATCGCTGTTTCTATTGCTTCTTGGAAACCGGCATGTGATGTATCATTTATATTGCAGCCTTTTGCATACAGCAGCTTTGTATTGCTGCCGATTTTATTTTGTATACCTTGCCATGCAGAAATAATTCTTACAGAATCATCGGGCCAGGTATAGCTCCAGAAGCCAAGGTTATCTCTTATTCCTTTTATAAAAGGGCCAATTAATGCTATCGTCTTACCCTGTACGTTAGTTTTACTTAATGGCAATAGTTGATTCTCCTGCCCCGGCAGGCGAGCATTTTTTAATAACACAATACTTTTTTCTGCCATTATTTTTTCTGCCTGCAGGTTTTCTTTATTATTCCATTGTTGTTGTTCTCTTCCTTTATTGCAAAATTTAAAAGGATCAACAAACAGACCCATTTCAAATTTCTTTTTTAAAATTCTCCTAACTGCATCATCAACTAATTTAATTTTTACTTTTCCTTCCTTTACTAATCTTGCTAAATTATTAATGTAGCTGTGGCTTTCCATATCCATATCGCAACCTGCAGTAACTGCTGCTAATGATGCTTTATAATTACCTTTTGCAAAACCATGGGGAATCATTTCGCCAACTGAGTTCCAATCACTCACTACAAAACCTTTAAAGTTCCATTTACCTTTTAAAATATCTCTTTGCAAATATTTATTACCTGTTGCCGGAATACCGTTAAGTGAATTAAATGAATTCATGAAAGTTGCAGCACCTGCTTCTGCTGCAGCTTTAAAAGGGGGCAAATAAATATTCCATAAAGTTTGCAAACTCATATCTACAGAATTATAATCACGGCCACCAATAGCCGCACCATATGCAGCAAAATGTTTTGCACACGCCATTATTGCATCAGTATTTCCAAAACCTTTTCCCTGGAAACCTTTTACTCTGGCTATTGCAATCATTGAACCGAGATATGGATCTTCTCCCGCGCCTTCCATAACTCTTCCCCATCGGGGATCGCGGGCAATGTCGACCATAGGCGCAAACGTCCAGTGCACACCACTTGCAGCGGCTTCGGTTGCGGCAATGCGTGCAGATAATTCTATCGCTTTTAAATCCCAACTCGCAGCTTCCGCTAATGGAACAGGAAATGTTGTTCTATATCCATGAATAATATCCTGGCCGAATAATAAAGGAATTTTTAACCGAGATTGCATGGCAATTTCCTGCAATTGCCTTGTATGTTCAACGCCGGTAACATTCAACATTGAGCCTACCATTCCTTTTTTAATTTGATTTTGCTTATCGCCATCATTAGTGATTGGACCGGTTGCATCCCAATCACCATTGTATTGATTCATCTGGCCAACCTTCTCATCAAGCGTCATTAATTTTAATACGGAGTCTACTTTCTGATCAGTGTTTTTTTTCTGGCCAAAACAAACAGATATAAATAGCAACATTATAACGATGAAGGTTAAACGCATCAATATGTTATATAATTTCATACGAAAAAAAATGAATACTGAAAATATTAAAGGGCTTTAATCTTTATATTTCTGAACCATATATCAGCGCCATGATCCTGCAAGGCAATCTTTCCTTTTTTATAAGTCCCGAAACCTGGCATGTCTTTAAATTTTGTGCCTGCGATATTCTTTTTCCATGCTTCATTCCATATTGTTGTGTCAAGTACATGCTGGTCATTCATATAAAGATCAAGCTTACCATTATTTGATTTAATTTCTACATGATTCCATTGCATTGCAGGCTTTACATATTGCTGCGATGTGGTTGCAAACAACTCATATAAATCACCAGCCCTGCTTTTATATACTTTTCCATCTTCATTTTTATCATTATCCGCTATTTGCATTTCGGGCCCTGAGTTCCACGCATATTGAAATTTTGAAGTATCCTCGTGCACATAAAACATAATGCCGCTATTGCCGCCTTCTGAAATTTTCCAATCGAGCTGCAAATCAAAATTTCCAAACTCATCATTGGTTACAATGTCGCCACCGTCTTTAGTTTGCCAATCACGTTTTTTTGAAGCATCTAAGTGCAAGGTGCTGTCTTCAGCTTTCCATGCGCTCCCAATGCTGTTTTTTCCGTAAGTATGCCAGCCGGCGGTTGTTTTCCCATCAAATAATAATTTCCAATTATCATTTTTGGAAAGTGTTGGATCACTTGTATCGTTTGAAGTTTTTTCATTAACCATTTTACAACTATACATTGACGTTAGAAGCGTTATTGCCAAAATAATTATGCTCTTTAAACATTTTTTAATCATTTCAATAAATATTTGATTTATAAATTTCCTTTTTTCATTTCACCAATTGCATAGTTGGCTGCTCTTGCAGTTAAAGCCATATATAATATGGAAGGGCTTTGATTTGCCGTGCTTGTCATACAGGCGCCATCTGTAACAAATACATTTTTACAATTGTGAAACTGGTTATGCCCATTCAATAACGATGTCTTAGGATCCTTACCCATTCTGCATCCGCCCATTTCATGTATGTCTCTGCCGGGAGCCCAATGGTTATCATATTGTTTGATATTTTTAACGCCGCCAGCATCCAGCATTTCTGTTGCCTGTGTTAAAAAATCTTTCAAAAGCTTTTCATCGTTATCATCATAATCAACATTTGTTACCAATAAAGGAATCCCCCATTCATCTTTTTTATCTTTACTCAAGGCAACATAATTTGTTTCTTTTGGAATTGTTTCGCCCTGCATATACATATACATTCCCCAGTGCCCGGCTTCTGTCATTGCATCTTTATAAGCGCCGCCAATTTGTTCCGTAAGATTTTCTCCATTATCTGTTGTACGATAGCATGCGGTAAATGCCATATAGCCACCAACAAAATCCATATCATTGGCATAAAGATTTCTGAAGTTGGGCACCATGCATTCAGCAGTTCTGCGGCCATAATAATATTTATCTAAATAACCATCCACATCACCATTCACAGAACCACGATAATTTTGAAAACAAACATATTTACCCAATAATCCATTATCATTTCCAAAACCATTTGGGAAACGGTTGGATGTAGAGTTCAGCAAAACAAGATCTGTGTTTAATGCAGACGCATTCATAAAGATTACTCTTGCAAAATAATCAGTGCTCTTTTTTGTACTAGCATCAATTATTCTTACGCCAACAGCCTTTCTTTTTTGTTCATCATAAATTATTGAATGAACAACAGAAAAAGGCCTTACTGTTAAGTTACCTGTTTTTTCAGCCCATGGTAATGTAGATGAGTTCGAGCTGAAATAGCCGCCAAACGGGCATCCACGCATACACAAATCCCTTGCCTGGCATTGCGCTCTCCCTTGCTGCAAGTGCACTTCTGCAGGCTTGGTTAATTGTGCCCAGCGCCCCTGTATCATAAACCTGTCTTTATATTTCGTTTCCAGTTTTTGCTTTATATCTTTTTCAGGGCAATTAAAATCAAATGGTGGCATGTATTCGCCATCAGGCATTGCTTCAAGCCCATCCCTGTTACCACATATACCTGCAAAAAGCTCTACGTGCGAATACCATGGTGCTATATCATCATAACCAATTGGCCATTCAATTCCATAACCATATTTTGCAGGATTTATAAATTCATGTTTGCTCCACCGCGGACAGGCTCTTCCCCAAATTAATGACTTGCCGCCTACCTGGTAGCCACGAATCCATTCAAAAGGCTTTTGCTGCACGTACGGGTGATCGTTATCCTTTATAAAAAAATGTGCAGTTGATTCATCAAAACCTGCAGCTTGAGTTATTAAAGGGTTTGCTTCAACAAATTTTTCTGTCATTTGCCCGCGGTGCTTAAATTCCCAGGGGTTCATTGTAGCCGTAGGATAATCTTTATTATGCACTACATTTCTTCCTCTTTCAAGCACAAGCGTTTTAGCGCCATGCTCACAAAGTTCTTTAGCAGCCCATCCGCCGCTTATTCCGGAACCGATAACAATAGCATCAAAAGTATTTTGCTCAACACCTTTAGAATTAATATTTACATTTAGGGAGTCGCCTGGCATAAAATATATATTGAATTTAAAAATAATAGCAGGCTTTAAAGTTATTGCATTTTGTATTTAAATTTTATGCTGATTATGTTAATGCCAATAATTTATTAGATGTTTCTTTTCAAAAAGATGCTTAATTTATACTTTCATTAAAGCGTAAGTTATGGAGAAAACTAAAGTCTCTATTCTCGGAGCAGGATTTATTACAAACATTCATATAGAATCCTATCAACGCTTTGTGCCCGAAGCTGAAATCGTAGCCGTATATGCACGTAATATCGAAAAAGCAAAAGCCTTTGCAGAAGAACATCATATCTCCAAATGGTATGATGATTTGGATAACATCATACAGCATTCCGGTTGTGAAGTAATAGATATTTGCCTGCCCAACTTTCTTCATTATGAAGCAACGCTTAAAGCCGCAGCCGCAGGAAAGCATGTTATAATTGAAAAACCATTGTGTGTTACGTTAGAAGAAGCAGATGAAATGATTGATGCGTGTAAAAAAGCAAATGTAAAATTGATGTATGCCGAAGAACTTTGTTTTGCACCAAAATATGAAAGAGTACGGCAAATGGTTTATGAAGGAGCAATCGGTGATATTTATATGCTCAAGCAATCTGAAAAACATTCCGGCCCTCACTCTGATTGGTTCTATGATATTAATCTTTCTGGTGGTGGCGTATTGATGGATATGGGTTGCCATGCAATTGCATGGTTCAGGTGGATACTTAGGAATGCGAAAGCAAAAAGCGTTTATGCGTCCCTGTCTACTGTATTGCATAAAGGAAGAACAAAGGGTGAAGATAATTCAGTAGTTATTGTTGAATTTGAAAACGGCGTAACTGCTGTTGCAGAAAACAGTTGGGCAAAGCATGGCGGCATGGATGATAAAAGTGAAGTGCATGGAACAGGCGGAGTTATATACGCAGACTTGTTTATGGGCAATGCTTCAATTGCTTATAGCAAAAGCGGCTACGGGTATGCGCTAGAGAAGGCAGATACAACAGTAGGCTGGACCTTTCCTGTTTTTGAAGAAGCATTTAACCAGGGTTATCCGCATGAGCTAAAACATTTTATAGAATGCGTACAGCAAAATAAAGAACCGTTAGTAACCGGAGAAGATGGACGTGCAGCACTTGAAATTATCTATGCAGCTTATGCTTCTGCTGCTGAGGGGAAAAAAATAATGCTCCCATTTACACCGAAAGTTAATAAACCGATTGACCTTTGGCTGGGAAGTTCAGAAAGCATGTAACATGAATTTTCACGCAAAGAGACAAAGTTATCAAGACGCTAATATAGATTGCGGCTTTACTTCCTTATGTTTCTTTATGTGAAAAAAAATAAAAAATTATATGAAACTTTTTATAGAGGATAATTATGAATCGATGTCGGCAAAAGCTGTTAATGATATATTGAAAATAATTCAACCTGTTAAAAATTCTGTATTGTGCACGGCTTCCGGCGATTCACCAAAAGGCTTGTATAAAGAATTAATAAAGCAGATTAATGAAAACAAAATTGATATCTCTTCATGGAATTTTGTTGGGCTTGATGAATGGCTGGGAATGAATAGGAATGATGAAGGAAGCTGCAGGTTTCATTTGAATAATGATTTATTTCAACCTCTTCATGTTGAAGAAAATAAGATTAGCTTTTTTGATGGAAGAGCAAAAGATTTAGAAAAAGAATGTGATCGTATTGAAAATTCTATAATCAAAATCGGAGGAATTGATGTGGCAATAGTTGGGCTTGGATTGAACGGACATGTAGGAATGAATGAGCCGGGCACTCCTGCTGACTTACGGTCACACGTAGCCGAAATTGATAGACAGACTCAACAGGCAGGGCAAAAATATTTTAAAGAAAAACAGCAACTTACCAAAGGCCTTACATTGGGCATTGCCAATCTTATGGAAGCCCGTCATGTAGCCTTGATCGTTAGTGGCAGTAAAAAAGCAACAATTGTACAACAGGTTTTAGAGAATGAAATTACAGAGCAATTACCTGCAAGCCTCTTACGCCGTCATAAAAATTTAAGTATTTATTTAGATGCTGAAGCTGCAAGCCTTTTACAAAAGAAATAAATGGACAACAAAAATATTATCGGTATTGATTTAGGAGGTACTAATGTTCGTGCAGGCTTCGTAAATAACAATACTCCGTCAAATATTATTTCAAAAAAAATTAATGCAGCAGGAACGAAAGAAGAAATGTTGGAAGAATTGTTTTCTTTAACTGATGAATTAATAAATACCTCAGTAAAGGCAATTGGTATAGGCGTTCCGGGCCTTGTGAATACCGATGAGAAAATGGTATATGATGTTGTGAATATTCCTTCATGGAAAAAAATTGCTTTACAAAACTTAATGGAAGATCGTTATCACATTCCTGTATATGTTGAAAATGATGCCAATTGTTTTGCGCTGGGGGAATTTTATTTTGGAAAAGGGAAAGGTAGCAATTCTATGATTGGGCTTACAATTGGAACCGGGCTTGGTTCAGGAATCATTATTAGTAAAAAATTGCATGCAGGAAAAAATGGCGGCGCAGGGGAATTTGGAATGATTGAATATTTAGACCATTGTTATGAATATTATGCAAGCGGTCAATTTTTCAAAAATGTATACAACATAGATGGAGAAGTTGTTTATAGAAATGCAAAAGATGGAAATGCAGACGCAATAAAAATGTATGAAGAGATGGGCGCTCATCTTGGAAATGCAATAAAGATGATATTGTATGCCTTAGATGTTGAATTAATTATCCTCGGTGGCTCAGTACGGCATGCCTTTCCCTATTTCTCTACAACCATGTGGCAGCAAATAAAAACACTCGCATTTAAAAAGGCAGTTGAAAATTTGCGAATAGAAGTTTCAGTATTGGAAAATGCAGGGGTACTGGGTGCGGCAGCATTATGCTATAATTTACCAATCATCCGGAAAGATTAATACTTCATCTAATCATAACAGTCATCATTACACGCAAATGCTCCATGCTCACAAGTAAAAGTAAAGAAGTATATGATTTACCTGTTAGCCACTTCAAAAATAAAAGAGACCGGTGCTGTTTGATCTTTTACTGATGGAAATCTTTTTTGGAATACATGCAAGGCCTTGTGTATCGTTTTAGTTCAGATTTAGTCCAAGCATTATGCCGAACCAGGGTTTGTTTTCGTAAATCCAGGTTTTATTGTTTTTGTCTAAAAGGCTGTCAAAACCTAAACTTAAACCAATGGTCAATTTGTTTATGGCTAAAATTCCTGCAACTCCTTTTTGCAGTACGAACCCGTCATATTCTGATTCAATAGCATTGTTAGTTGTTGATGTGTTCATTGTTGTATTGCCTATACCTAAAAAAAAACCGCCACTGAAACCAAAATGATTTATTTGTCGCTCGTAAATATCTAATGGATTTTTTTTGTAATGAATCCGATAAATATCTGTTCGCAGCCCTAAATAAATATTAGCATTAAAATTTGTGTTTAATTGAGTTGGTAAATTTTGAGTCGATGGCCTTATTTTGAACAATGCCGTTAAAATATCTTTATCTAATGACAGTTTAATCAACCGTTGCTTTGCTGGCGGATAAATTTCCATTTCCCGTGGCAAGCTGTCCAATATTTTATTGGGTAGCTCATAAATTGTTATCCTGTCATCTTTATTTTGAAGATAACAATTATATTTTTTCCCTTCAGTTTTTAACTTATACTTTCCATCAGCTAATTCGCGTTTTGAAGCATTTTGTAAAATTGAACAGCTACTTAAAAGCAATACCGGCAAAAAAAAGTAAACAAATTTTTTCATTGTTCTATAATATTTTCTATTTAATAATATGGATGAAGAGAAATAAATTTATATATAAAAGTTGATGATTTGCACAAGACCTATACTATAAATGAATTTTCATCGCCTATCCATCTGTAGTTTCTTTCCAGTCTGGATAATAAAAGGTTCTGGCCATAATAGTTGGTAATTAAATTTACACTGCGGTAGCTCTTCTCTAAGTTTTAAACTACTTTATTATATTCCAAAAACTAATTTTTCTTCTTGTTTGAAAACCTATTTTCATATAATTTAATTGCTCCAAACAAACGAAGAGACCAAAATATAAAAAAAGACCTTAACCACTATCACCCATTTTGTCGAACAGGTTGAGCAACAGGTTTCGTAGCATGTTTTTATCATCTGCAAGTGTGGCACTATAATCTTCAATTATTTTGTCAGCATTATCTAATAACTTAATATGGCATAATAATTTCCTGTACTTGATGATGTCATTAATTGAAAAATTGTTACATCGTCTTTTAAAGCATAGTTTGAATTACAAGAGGATTTTCATTGATGCCGATATACGTTTTTTCAAACCATCCTTTTTGTTCCAAATGCTTTTTTAAATCAGTCCAGCCCGTTGCTTCAAAAGATAAAGTCTCTTTGTCAAGCTGCGGAACTTCACTTAATTTTTTTGCCTGATCAACTTCAATAAAAATCCACCACCCTGCGCCATTTTAATATGCAAAGGTTTACCTTTTTCAATCGTAAAATTTTCAATCACATAATCAGATGCATAAGTATCTGCGTTTACGCCATCCATACATAACTCCGCTTTATAATTTCCATCATCAAGGAAATCAAGTGACAAAGTAAATTCACGGCTTATCCAGTTCGTCATTCCGCCAATATAAAAGGCATTATCTTTTTTTCTTGCAGTAATGATGTACTTGGAAACTTTAGCTTCCAGAATTTTTGTTTCATCCCATGTTGTTGGAATGCTTCCCAGTAATTGCATGAAAGCTGGCTCCAGCAAGCCTTGCGATGGATTGCCGGAAAAAATCTGCATTGGACTATCGTACACTACAAACATAGCAAGCTGGTGGCAGCGTGTTCCCTGGCTCATTACTTTTTTATTAATGGGCCTAAACTGTTCTCTGGTTGCATTATCCAAAAGTCCTGGCTCATAATCCATAGGGCCGGCAAGCATTCGGGTAAACGGCAACGTTAGATCATGGTCAGGAGATGGCTTATCGCTCCAGATATTATATTCAGAACCCAGCACGCCTTCCCGTGTTATTGCATTGGGCCATGTGCGGTTAAATCCTTTTGGTGGATAAGCTCCATGAAACATGATCATTATTTTATGATCGGCACATGCTTTTGCAATTCTTGTATAAAAGTTAGCCATCTGCTGATCGTCCCTGTCCATAAAATCGGTCATGATAAAATCAACACCCCATTTACTAAATTGATCGAGTGCAGTATCTAATTGCCGATCGAGCGTTGAACAAAGCGTCCACATACTTATTTTAATATTTTTACTTTTTGCGTAGGCAGATAAAGTATCCATATTAATTGCGGGATTTATATCAAATAAATTTTTATAATTGCTCCATCCCGCATCCATCATTATTCTTTGAAAGCCGAACCGCTTTGCAAAATCAATATAATATTTATAGGTCTCTGTATTAATGCCGCTCTTAAATGGCACATTAAATAAGTTGATGCCAATTATCCATTCATCAGTTCCTTTTCCCGGATGCACCCATGAGGCATCTTTTAATTTTGATGATGATGCAAGGCGATATACCAAATCATTAGAAGGTAATTCTTTATCTTCCCTTGCAATCATCAGCACCCGCCAGGGCATGTTGCGGCTGCCTTTCACCTTAGCAATGTAACCCGCTCTTTTTGTAATCACTTCCTGCGGATATTCACCATCATTCATTTTTTTTTGTAATGGATATGGTGCAAAAATTCCCTGCAAAGCATTACTGTTTGTTCCTTGCAAAAACATTCCGGGATAATCATCGAGATCGGATTCGGTAATACCAATTTTTATCTCATTACCTGCGCCAACCAGTACTGGAGAATAAGCGATAGTTTGTTCTGTTAAGCTATCTATAGTTTTTAATTGATACAATTCTTCAAAGCTGGTATGAAAACGATCAACTTCTTTTCTTGGTTCAACAATGGGTAACAATACTTTTTTTCCGGAAGTAAAATTAAACTGAGCAACTTCATTTTTAATAAGAACAGAATCTTTAAACCTTGTAATAATTCTGTATGCCACACCATCATTGTAAATCCTAAAGACTAACGTATATGGTTGAACGAACTGTAAAACAAGTTCATTATAATTGTTAGTAATCTCTTTTCTTTTTTCAGGAACCGGGGAAATTATTTTTTCATTAAAAGAAGCAATTGATTTTTTCTGAAGTCCTAAATTATCTGAAAGCCTTTGCCCATTTACTAAAAGAATATCTATTAATGAAGGCTGAAGAATAATTTCATTACCATAATTTATTGTATAGGTAATTTTATTTTTAAAATGAACAGTGAGGGATATTTTTTTATCAGGAGAATTTACCAAGATACTGTCTGCCGCAAATAAATTTATTGATAGCAGAAAGGAAATTACAAAAAGGAAGATAAGCTTCATTCAATGTCATTTATTTTCTTCTTACACCCTTTGCAAAATTTTTGCGTTCTTTACGATTCAAAAATAAAAGTATCGCAATGAACCCAAAGTATAAAAACTGCAAAGAGTGCAAAGCGTTATTTAAAATACCAACGTAGCAATTGAATGAGGCAAGCTTGTTACGGATGCGACATCTCCTGCTATCCAAAGGTTGTAATCAATTTTTTGATTAGTCTGGTTCATTACAATTACGGCAACCTTTCCATTTTTATTTATAAAAGCAGTTGTTTGTAACGGGCTCCTGCTTGGCGCAGCACTAATTCTTTTTGCGCCGGGGCGAACAAATTTTGAAAAATGCCCGATGTAATAATATGCATTTGTATAAATCAATTCTCCTGTTTTCGTAATTGCATGTACAGGAGCAAAGCAAAAATTACCAACATGGTTTGGTCCACCTGTTTCATCAAGCAAAATGTTCCAGTCTGTCCAGCCAACACTTCCATTATTAAAATCATGAATCATTGAACGGCCATAACGTTCACCTAATTTCCAATCTTTAAGCTGATCTGACTTAAACGGGTAAGCACAGGCTTCAGTAAGCATTATATTTTTTGCAGGAAAGCTTTCATGCACACGCTCAACATTATCAAACACCTGGTCGCCACCGCTCCAGTCTTCATACCAATGGAATCCTACACCCCATGCATACTTAGCAGCTTCAGGATCACTTAATAAAGTGCTTGCTCTTTGATATACAAGATCACGGTTATGATCCCATACAATTATTTTTTTATCACCCAAACCATTTTTTTGCATTGTGGGTCCGAGATAATTTTTTAAGAAATCTCTTTCTTCCTCAGCAGTATAAATGCATGACTCCCATGTTTGCTTAGCCATCGGTTCATTCTGTATGGTAATTCCCCAAACAGTTACACCTTCTTTTTGATAAGCATTAATAAACTTACCATAAAAATTTGCCCAGCTTTGATCATAAGCTGGCAATAATTTACCACCATGCAATACATCATTATTATCTTTCATAAATGCAGGAGGGCTCCATGGGCTTGCAAATAAAGTAAGTTTTCCACCTGCAGCAGCAATTGCCTGTTTAATAAAAGGAATACGAAATTGCTTATCATGATCTATGCTGAAAGTTTTTAAATCTTTATCGCCTTCTTTTATATAACTGTAACTGCCACTGCTAAAGTCACAGCTCTGAATATTAGTTCTTCCAAGCGTATAGCCTATACCATTAGTAACAGAATAATATGCCTTTAAAAGTTCCTGTTGTTTACCCTTAGGTAATTTGGCAAATGTTTCTGCTGATGCATCTGTTAATGCGCCTCCTATTCCTAAAATATTTTGAAATGTCTTTGATGGATCAACAAAAACACAAACCTGTGTTTCGAAAGGCTGTCCCATGTGTTTAAATGTAATCGTATCAGTTGAAGAAAGCCTGTAATCAGTGCTATCTGCAGTTGTGTAAACAATTACTTTTTTACCATCGGTTGAGAAAGCTTTTGCTTTCATTACAGGTTGTTTTGTTTGAGCATCTGCAATATGTGCTGCTAAAAGAACAAAAAATAAAAAATACTTTCTCATTTTTAAATATTAATTATTGAAAAAATTAATTCCATATATATGTTGCCACTCCACCCGCAGGTACAGTGGTTGTAACCCATTTACCTTTAAAACGAAGATTAAATGTTTCATCAGATGTTCCGTCATTTTCTACAAGCAAAACTTTTTTACCGGAAGGAGTCTTGAAAGCAACATTCTGTAAAGTTCCGGTTGTAACACTGGAAATTCTTACGGAGGCAGCAGGAACAAATTTAGAAGCATGTGCAATAATATAATAGCCCACATTTCTTGTAACAGAAGTTCCTATGGTTAATGCACCTTTACATTGTGTACAGCCACCGGGAGTATGAGGATTGTAAAATAGATCGTTTGCGAGGTTCCATTCAAGTGCAGTTTTGCTCCAGTTGCGCATTGATCCGATAATTACATTTTTGAGATGCCATTTAAGATCGCCGCCGAAATCTCCTGTTGATGAAGTGTATTGTTCAGTAAAATATACTGCCTTGTCAGAATGTGCATCGTGCACCTGTGATAAGGCACTTATGTTGCCTGCATACAAATGAAAAGCAGAGCCATTTACAAATGCACCCGCAGCAGGATCATTTAAAATTGCAAGCGGGTAATCCGGATGATCGCAATTATGATCGTAAGCAATAATTTTGGTAGTAATATTTGCAGATTGAAATGAAGGGCCAAGATTATTTTTTATAAAATTGGCTTCCTCTGATGCCTGCATTAACAAGCTTGGATTATTGCCGGGATTTAAAGGTTCATTTTGCGGCGTAACTGCGTCTATTGTTATGCCGTTAGTTTTCATTTGCTGAATATATTTTACAAAATATTTTGCATACACATCATAATATTGGATTTGCAGGCTTCCGCCAATAGAGCTGCCGTTATCTTTCATCCATACCGGCGGGCTCCATGGACATGCTAAAATTTTTATGTTTGGATTGATAAAAAGAATTTCTTTTAGAAGCGGAATTAAATCTGTTTGATCAGGTGCAAGCGTGAAATGATCAAGGTTAATATCCGTTTGACCTGAAGGCACATCATCATAACTAAAAACAGAGGCATTCAAATCTGAAGCACCTATGCTTATCCGTAAGTAACTTATGCCAATTGAATTTACATCATTTCCAAAAAGTTCTTTTAATAAATTTGATTTATCAGTAGAACCCAAAGTATTGATAACAGTTGCGCTTCCGCTAGTTAATGTATATCCAAAGCCATCTATCGTTTGATAAGTTTGTGTAGTATCTATATCAATAAAAGTGTTGCTGTTGCTTACTGTTCCAAAAGAAAGAGCCGTGGATTGTTTTTGTAACAGAACAGATTGATCATTTTTTGTCAGCCAGAAATCAACATTATTGATACCAGGCGGCGGAGTTGGGGGTGGCGGATGAGGATTGTTACCACCAGAGTCCGATGAGCCTTTAGAACATCCAAAGAAAATAATAACTAACGTTACAATAATTATGTTTAATAAAATTTTATTTTTTCTCATAGATTAATTTTTCAATTCATTGGCGCTTTTAAAATTTACTTTCTTCTCATTCGTCGTTTCCAGGTTTTGGGGTTTCTCTTTTCATGGATGACTGCAAATACTGCTGCTACTCTCTTTAAAAAAAAGAATAAGATAAGGAAAATCAGAAAGGCTTCTGTTAAAATCTTAATGGAAGAAATCACTGCAGCATTTTTTTATCCAATCCTTTTTTCAATAGTTCAGGGCTAACAAATGTTGATTTACCTGAATCAATCATAGCCAGTCTTACATTGATAAATTCAATCTGTTTGTTTGTAAAAGATCGCTGCTCTTCGCCAAATAATTCAGATTCTATGGCCGCATATATTTCGTATTGCTCTGCTTTGGAAAGCCTAAGCACATCTTTTTTCAGGTTACTCATAAATTTTTTTACAAGTTACAAAATTATAATCTTCAATTCTTCGGTCTTTACGATGAACTGATACATTTGTAATTTTCTTTTTATCTTTGATAATTTATCCAGCTATCAAAGCAATTTAAAATTTGCTTCTTTTAAATCACGGCTGTTACCTCCAATAAATATTTTGAAATCTCCCGGCTCAGCTACATATTTTAAATCGTAATTATAAAATTTTAAATCCTTAATACTTATGCTGAATGAAACTGTTTTCGATTCTCCTGCTTTGAGATCTATCTTTTGAAAAGCTTTTAGTTCTTCAACCACCCGGGTTACGCTGCCCACCAAATCGTGGAGATACATTTGAACAACTTCTTTACCTTCTCTATTACCACTATTCGTAACCGTTATACTCGCTGTAATAGTTTGATTTGATTTTAAAGATGAGCTGCTAAGTTTTATATCACTATAATCAAATGTTGTATAGCTTAAGCCAAAGCCGAACGGGTAAACCGGATCATTGGATACATCCAAATAATTGGAACGGAATTTTTGAAACCATTTTCCGGCTTCCAGCGGCCTGCCTGTATTTTTATGATTGTAATAAAGCGGCACCTGTCCCACGCTTTGCGGAAAAGTAGTTGTCAATTTCCCGGAAGGATTTGCATCGCCAAAAAGAACATCAGCAATAGCATTACCAGCTTCTGAGCCACCGAACCAAACATTTAAAATAGCAGGCACATTTTCACTTTCCCATTTTAATGCAAGCGGCCTGCCTGTAAATAAAACCAATACAACGGGCTTTCCTGTTTTTACCAAAGCCTTCAACAAATTTTCCTGCACATCAGGAATTGTAATATCACTCCTGCTGGAGCTCTCGCCACTCATCTCCGCCGATTCACCAAGAGCTGCAACAATCACATCACTTTGATTTGCTATGGCAACCGCTTCATTTATTATTTCTTCAGCGTGGCGGTTATCTCTTTGAAATGATTTACCAAACATACCTGCTCTTTCCTCAAGTGCACTATCTGCAAATAAGTTTGAACCTTTTGCATATAAAATTTTTACATCATTACCTGCAACATTTTTTAAACCTTGTAACACTGATATTGATTTAGAAAAATCTGCAGCAACGCTCCAGGTACCGGGCATATTTTCTTTATTGTCTGCTAATGGGCCAATCAATGCAATGGTTCCATTTTTCTTAAGGGGTAAAATATTATTATTGTTTTTTAATAACACAAAACTTTCTGCAGCAATTTCTCTTGCTGCTTTACGATTTTCATCTGTAAAGATTTCTGTTTTTGATCTGTTCTCATTACAATATTTATATGGATCATCAAACAAGCCCAATTTATATTTTGCTTCCAGTATTTTTCTACAGGCAAACTCAATTTGTTGTTGCGTAACTTTTCCTTCCTGCAAAGATTTTTTTAAGGTGGTTAAAAATCCTTCGCCTACCATATCCATATCAACACCCGCCATTAAAGCTCTTGCGGAAACCGTTTGTAAATCACCAATGCCATGTGAAACCATTTCATTAATACCGGTATAATCTGTAACTACAAATCCATTAAAGCCCCATTGCTTCCGGAGCACATCTGTCATCAGCCACTTATTTGCTGTAGCGGGAACACCGTCCACTTCATTAAATGAAGCCATCACACTTCCAACGCCTGCATCCACGGCGGCCTTGTAAGGAGGAAAATAATCATTGTACATTGTCTGGTGACTCATGTCAGTTGTATTATAATCGCGGCCTGCTTCTGCAGCGCCATACAATGCATAATGTTTTACACAAGCCATGATGGTATTGTTTTTAGAAAGATCATCGCCCTGGTAACCTTTCACCATTGCTTTGGCAATTTGTGAACCGAGATAAGGATCTTCTCCTGATCCTTCTGCAATACGTCCCCAGCGTGGATCACGGGCAATATCAACCATTGGCGAAAAAGTCCAGCATATTCCATCGGCACTTGCCTCACGGGCAGCGATAGACGCAGATTTTTGTATTAGTTCCATATCCCAACTGCATGACAATCCCAACGGAATAGGGAATATAGTTTGGTATCCATGAATTACATCCATACCAAACAATAATGGAATTTTTAAACGAGAATCCTCAACAGCAACCTTTTGCACTGCACGAATTTTTTCAACACCTTTAATATTAAATAAACCTCCGACCTTTCCCTGCTTTATTTTATTTCCAATATCGGAGTTGCCTGCCTGGCCTGTAACAATATCGCCTGAGCCGGGTAAATTCAATTGGCCAATCTTTTCATCCAGCGTCATTTTTTTCATTAATGCATCAATGAATGCATTCATCTTTGCATCCTGAGCATTTGCCGTAATTGTTGTTGATACAATAAGGATAAAAAAAACGGTGATAAGCTTTTGCAATAATTTCATTCTTTACAAATTTTATCTTAATAAATAAGGTTTAATAATTTTTTGCCAGATGTGATAGCCTTTGGCATTCATGTGCAAATTATCATCTATAAAAATATCTTTTATAGGAGTGCCATTAGTATTCAGCATTTTATGATACACATCCAAAAAGGCTGTATGATTTTTTCCTTTTAAAAAATTCCTAATCAGTTTATTTGCCTGTTCAAATTTATCCATAAGATTTTCCCGGCTCGGGCTTGGTTTCATAGAAATATAATCTATTGGTATACCCGGGATTTTTTTTCTTATCAAAAAAAAGAGTTCTTTAAAGCGATTATAAACCGTATTTACAGAAACAGTATCTGATGCTGCAAAATCATTTTCACCGCAATAAATAACAATTTGTTTTGGCTGATAAGGAAAAATAATATCATCAGCATATCGTATTACATCAGGTAGGGATGAACCGCCAAATCCACGGTTAATAATTGTATAACCGGGAAAGTAATTCTGTACATCAACCCATTTTGTAAAAGATGAACTTCCTACAAAAAGAATAGCATGCTTTGGTGGAAAGTGAATACTGTCCTGTGTTTTAAACGCTGTTATATCCTGGATAAATGGTTGTGCATTTGCTGTATTAAAGGAAAGGGTAGATAAAATTAGGAATAGAATACAGTTAATAATTTGTTTCATGTATATTTATTTTTATTGATCCTTCTTAGGAATAGCCAGGTATTTTAATTCTTTAATAATATTATTCTCAAGTGGGTTCAGAGATGCTCGAAGCACTTTTGATCTTGCCGAAACTCCGTTTTCATTAATTGCTTCTATAGAGAAATAATATACTTTTTCTTTGTCCATGCCTTTAAACCAATATTCATTAGCATCATGCACCATTATGCAATTATAAAGCTTGTTATCTTCTGTACCATAATAAATATTGCATGCAAACGCATTGTCAACTGGGACCCATTTTATCCAGGCGCTGCGGGCATCTTTCTCCGTTCTCAAAACTATCAATTGCTTTACTGTATCAGGTTTTGCGCCATTTCCATTTCCAAAAACTCTTAATCCGCTTATCGCAAATTTTCCGGTGGGCATGTGAATATTTTCCAGCTTAATAAATCTTGCCTGTACAGGTTTTTCAAGCTCTGCATAATCATGAGGTACATCTGTTTTGTTAGCGCTTTTATCAACAAGAATGTTCCACTTTTTTCCATCCAAAGAATAATATAATTTGTATTGATGATACTGGTCATTGTATTTTCCCAAACGATTGCTATCAACATCCTGGTCAGCATAGTTTATCTGAACTGCGTTTACGGTACTAACGTTTCCAAGATCAGTTTGAATAAACTCTCCCTTGTTTGAAGAAACAGCACTCCAGTAAGTTTTAATATTTTCATCAACTGCATTATTTGCATGATAACCACCAAGGGTAGACGAAACTACAACCGACTTATTATAATTCAACAGCATCCAACCGGTAAAACCTGAACCATATTCATTTTTTTGTGATGAAGGAAGATAATGCGGATAATCACCAAAAGCAGTACTGCACCACATTACATCATCTTTATCAAAACCTGCAGGCCAAATTCCTACTCTTCTTTCAAAATTATTTTTTACAGAAAGCATGATGGTGCTTATATGCCAATAGTTATTATTATTATCAGTAAATGTACTACCATGCCCTGCACCTCTTGCAAATCCGCCAAGCTTCATGCTCAAAGGATCTGACTGAGGTTTAATTTCTATTCCATCAAACAATGGCTTGCTGCCAACCACCACTCCATCTGCATAGCCGCTGAACTCAGTACCTGGCGCGCCGTATTGAAAATAATATTTTCCATTATGCTTTGTCATCCATGAACCTTCTATAAAAGGATCGAGAAAAGTATTGTCCATGTGTTCGCCAAAGCGTTGCCAGCCGTAACGCCAGTCCTGCAATAAATACATGGGCGTTCGTGTTCCAATTGGTTGAAATGTTTTTCTATTTAATTCAACCCCATAAGTTGGATAAGTGTTGCTGCTTCCATTGTACATATACAATCTTCCATCATCATCGGTAAAAAACGCAGGGTCCCATCCACCTATTTCAAATGAATCAACTAACGGTTCCCATTCATTTGCTTTTGGATTGGTGCTCATCCAGATTGAAAAATTTTTTGTATAAGTTGAACCAAATACAATCATGGTATCGCCAATTATTCCTACAGCAGGTGCACATAGTTCATCATAACCTGCATTCCAGGGACGCAAAAATTTTCTTGAAATAAATTTCCAGTTTAGCATATCACTGCTCCACCAATAACCCCATTGGTTAGTTGAGAATAAATAATAACCGGTTTTATAATTTACAATAACCGGATCGGCTGTAGCCCGATGCCGCCCAGATTCAGAAAAATTTGGAATGGGTGTATAACCATAATCAATGTTGATAGGGTTACAATAAGTCTTTTGCTGAGCATAACCATTTACAAGTAATAAAAAAGAAATACATGTGATCACTATTTTTTTTAATACCATAATATCTTATTGTTTATTATTTTATTTCAATGCTTCATCTTTTTCTTTTTCTAAAAAATTGGCAGCAGCTCCAATGCCTTTTGTTTTCCATTCTATCAATGCTTCGTCAGGCACTGCTTCTAAAGGAGCTGTACTTGATTGGGATGGTTCATTGTACGGAACATTATTGCTTCTGTTATAAACTGATATTAAAGACCACCGTGCAGTATCAGAAAGATTCGCTTCCGAACGGTGTAACAAATTACTATGAAAAAATAAAGCATCTCCTGGCATAATTTCCACATAAATTAATTCCATTGTTTTAAGCGCAAGGTCAACATAATGTTGTGATGCACCTACCTGCTCGCCTGCAAAACCATGTTCAATACGGCCCATTTTATGTGAGCCTTTTATTACCTGCAAACAACCATTTTCTTTATTGGCTTGGGTAATAGCTATCATTACAGACATCATTTGATCGGGCAATAAAAATTCATTTTTATACCAGTATCCATAGTCCTGATGCCATTCCCAGGCTCCTCCCACTTTTGGTTCTTTCTGCATTAGCTTGCTATGAAAATGGCAAACGGAACTATCACCATCCATCAATGCATCAACAGATTCTACTATTCTCTTGCTCTTTGTAAGCAAGCCGTAAGCATCATTTCCAGGGGTGTACCATAAAGTAAGCTTTGTTTTTTTTCCTGACTGATCATTTAAGTCGAACGCATGCTTTTGCAAAGTATCATCTCCTATTGCAATAGCATACAATTTTTTTACTTGTGCTTTTTTCAAAAAATTTTTAATAATTACATATCCATCTTCTTCATAGCTTCTCTTCTGTTTGCGGGTTAATTTAAAATGTGACATTGTAAAATTTTTAATTTTTATATTTTAAAATTGTTGTCATAATAAAATCTATGAAAACAAGGGCATTTCATGAGAACAATTATCTTACTTCTATTGAGCCTGTTTTCTTATTTTTTATAATAACTTTTTTCTTACCTGATGGTAATATTTCTTCTTTTATTAAATAATAATTTTCATCATAAGAGATCTGTTCTTTTTCTGCTGTGCTAAAATCATCACCACGCCAGTCATCTATTATAACAGGTTCCCATTTTTTTGTTTTTGCAGAAAGATAAGCAGCATCTAAAACAGCATTCACAATATAGCCATCATAAAATGTTTCAGCAGGTTGTTTCCCATTATCAATTGCATCAAACATATCTGTAAACATGTGGCTGTAACCCAATTCATGTACTTCGTCGCCTACAGGAAAAACCCACCCACTTGTACTTTCTGCTTTTTCAGCAACATAACTGTTACCCTTACCCGAAGAAAACATTTCTAACCCTGTACGCAAAAAATTATTCGACCAGATAGTTCCTTCTGTCCCCATCACTTCATCTCTCAAATCCATTCCGCCCCTGAATGACCAGCTTACTTCAAACTGCCCGATAACGCCATTTGCATATTTCACCAAACCTATTGCATTATCTTCGGCGTCTATTTCATGCACCTGTGTATCGGCCCAACACATTACCTCTACGGGCTTAATATTTTTGCCAATAAAATTTCGGCTTATCTCCACACAATGACAACCTAAATCTATCATGGCGCCACCGCCGGATTTTTCTTTGTTCCAAAACCAATCGCTATGAGGGCCGGGATGCGTTTCCCTGCTTTTTGCCCATGTTACTCTTCCTATGCTTCCCGATTTAACTGCTGCCAATGATTTTAAAAACTTTGGTGTATAACATAAATCTTCCAAATACCCTCCCAGCACATTTGCTTTCTCAACTGCTTCCAGTATTAGCTTTGCTTCGGTTGCATTTCTCCCCAATGGTTTTGTACAAAGCACATGCTTACCGGCTTTGGCGCAAGCCAGCACTGCATCCAAATGCATATCATTTGATAAAGCAACAATTACAGCATCCACATTTTTATCCGATACACATTTATTTATATCAGTATAAAAAGCAGGTACGTTATAATCGTTTGCAAATTGTTTTGCATTTTCTTCTTTTCGGCTATACACTACCGTTATAGTATCTTTTCTTCGATGAGCTACTAATGCTTCGGCATAAAACCGCGCAATAAATCCTGAACCTAAAATGGCTAGCTTCATTATACCTGGTTATTTAATTATAAAAATCGATTACACTATAGGCCATGGAAATTTACTTTCCAGTTTTATTTTCATTCCTGTTGCTGATGATTTTTTTGCTGCTTCAATTATTTCCAATACATGCAATGCATGTTCAACATTTATTTTTGGCTCTGTTTTCTTTATAATACTTTCTCCCGTAACTCTTGCTCCTTCCTGCCATTCGTATCCTTCACTATCAGTTGCATAAAGTTGTGCAGGTTCAGTCCATGAAGTATCCAGCATTACTCCGGTTGTTTCCCAATCATATCCAATTAAACGCATATTTCCTTTGTCTCCATAAATCTGGATTGAAGGAAGTGATTGACCTTTGGCATCATGCCCATGCGGATCAAAATAATTAAAGCCACACATTACATGACTGATTACATTATTGTCGTGTTCCAATAATAAATGTGCATTATCCTCCGCTTCAACTTTTATCGTTCCTTTATCATCAACGGTTCTTTCAGGATTTACAATGCTCAGCATCGCCATTACACTTTTTGCAGGACCAAGCAATCCCGTAAGTGTTGACATATTGTATACTCCTAAATCAGGCATACTGCCACCGCCCTTTTCATAAAAGAAAGCAGACCATGTGGGACCTGTATGTCCGTACTGTCCATGGGCGCTTGATAAACGGCCTAACTTTCCCTCCTGTATTGTTTTACTCATAAATGCAAATTGCGGACTGTCGACAACTGTAGGCGCTCCCCAAAAATGCAAACCTTTGGTTCTTGCTAAATCCAATAATGCTTTTCCTTCAGCATACGTATTGGCCATCGGCTTTTCACTCCAAACATGCTTGCCGGCCATCAATGCTTTTTTATTTAACATGCCATGCACCTGCATATCCGTGGTTGTTACCATCATATCAAATGGAACTCCTGCGAGCATTACATCAATGTTCGGATATGTTGTTGCGTTTACATTATATTTTTTATTTTGATCAACTGCCCGATCATATTTAATATCACAAAGGCTTACCACTTCGATGAGCTTTGATGATAACAATTGTGGGAGGTACCGGTTGCTTACGCTTCCGCAACCAATTAATGCAACTTTTAGCTTTTTATCATCTGTTTTCAAAGCAAAGCTTTCCAATGATGAAAGCAAAACTGCTGCAGTTGCCAACGTAGTTCTCTGCAAAAAATCTTTTCTTGAAATTATTTGTTGCATGATAAATAGTTTTAAAGTCAGAGAATTATTTTTTTATATAAGGACTTTCAAATCCTAATCTTTTTAATCCGTTTTGTATTTCCGGAATTTTCATAAATAAGTTCCATATTACCCGCTGCGATAATTTTCAATCATAACAACAATTGGCCCTTCGTCAATAGCAAGATACGTTTTTGCATACCAGCTTTTTGTTTCACTGAACCCATCCGCAAAACCATAAGGCCCCCATATTTTATCTCCCAAATCATAATAAAAATGTTTCAATGCGTGCATGCTATATTCAGGTGTATATGGAAAAGATGACAGCGCAGCTGTGGGCTGAATCACGCTGCGGTCATCCTGAGGGCAATGTGCAACGTATCCTTTGTAACTATCGCCGGCAGTAAGCCCCCAGCAATTTTCACCATACCCTTTATATTTTTTTGGATTGTCAATACAGTATGCACGGTTGATAAGCGTGTGATTTTTTGTCTGCTCTGCATAATCAATTTCATGATCATCTTTTAATCCGTTTGGATCAATTCCCATATAAGTATATTGTTCGAAGAATAACGGTCCGCCATACTTGAAATTTCCAAGAGGAAGCTTTATATTGTAATATGATTTTCCATTTTTCCATGAAGCACTTTTCACCCATGAATTTTCGTATAGCTCTTTTGATATCGGATGATATGGCGATGATGCTGAAACAATGTATGTAATCAACGCTTCATCATATCCATATACCGGGAAGTTCATATCAAAATCGTTGTAAGGACTCCAATGCCAATATAAAAGTTTATTACCTTCTTTGCTATGCCAGTTCCAATCAGCCACATCCCACATTTGTTTAACACGGTTTCTAAAATATCTTTCTAAATCTGAATTGCCATTAAAATATTCTATGGCACATAAAAGCCCCATAAATAAATAAGAGGTTTCTACTATATCAGCTCCATCATCTAATCTTCCAAATGGAATTGTTTTGCCGGTTGCACCATTCATAAAGTGCGGATATATTCCATGATAACAATCGGCTTTAATTAAAAAATCAACAATTTTTACCAGGCGTTTTAAAGCGGTGTCTTTGCCAATCCATCCACGATTCACCGCAACAATAATTGATAAAATTCCAAAGCCGGTTCCGCCAATGGCGCAGGCTTCCGGCCCAAATGTTCCCTTGCTGAAATTAGGTTCATTGTATGCTTCATTTATATAATCCCAATAATAATCTCCTTTTACGGTATTGCTTCTTTCTCTTGCCAGCCCGCTTACAGGATGCGCATAGTGCCAGAAATAACGAAAAGTTTGGCGTTGCACCACATCGAGCAACTCTGAATCCGAAAGATTTTTAATGATTCCAACGGGGGCAATAGAATTAGGATATCCCAAAGTAATTTTTTTGTTTTGCGCCTGCGCAAGAAAACCTGAACTACAAAAAATAATTTTGAAAATAATTCTGATCATAGTTGAATAATTATACAAAGCAAGATATAGAATAACTATGTTATCAGCATAGTTGAAGCCTTACCAATAAAAGATTATATTTCTTTATTCCTTCCATAAAAAATAATAAGAATAACGGGATTATTTCTTTGAACTTTCTAATTCCAATTTTTTTAAGCCCTCTTTTATTTCAGGATTGCTCATAAAAAATTTCCATAGCAAACCTGTTCTGTAATTTTCAATCATTGCAACCATGGGGCCCTGGTTTAAACCCATATAAATTTTAGAACTCCAGTTTTGTGAAAGATTAAATGCATCCCTAAAACCATATTCACCCCATAAAAATTTTCCATAATTGTAATAATAATTTTTCAATGCCTTCATTGACTCAGCAGGTGTATATGGAAAGGAACTAACGGCACCTGTAGGTGCAATTGTCCCGTCGTTTCTTCCTGCAATGGGTTCACTAGGTAAATAATTAAATGGTCCATCACATGCTGTAAGACCCCAGCAGCTATCACCATATCCTTTAAAGCCTGCCGGATTTTTTAAACAGTAACGATAATTAATCAATGCAATGTTTTGGTTGTTCTTAAAATAATTTGTGTACTTATCAGTTATAAAATGCGGATCGTAACCGAGATAAGAATAATGCGTAAAAAAAAGCGGGCCTCCGTTGGAAACACCGACATCTAATTTTATACCGAAATAGGTTTTACCATTTGAATACATAGAACCATCCGTAGTGCCGCCCCAATTCATCCTGTATTGCTGCCCTGTGCTATCCTGGTTTGCCCAGCCGCTATAATAAAGACTCACGGGTACGCTATGTGTCGGCGACGCAATTGCAAGCAAATAAGTAACCATAGTTTCGTTCCACCCTGTTAACCTGTGATTGATTACCCACGCCTGGTCGGGCGACCAATGCCAGTATAAATATTTGCTATTGGGGTAGCGTCTATACCAATCCCATTCTATGTTTTGCCAGATGGTAGTAATTTTTCCTCTTATCTGTTTTTCATCCGCATTGTCTTTATTAAAATATTGTCTTGCTGTTAATAATGCTTCCATTAAAAAAGATGTCTCTACAAGATCACCGCCATCGTCTCTCATTCCAAAGAATGGTTCAACTTTTCCTGTAGGTCCATCAATAAAGTGAGGGAAAGCTCCGTGAAATTTTTCAGCATCAGTGAGAAAATTTACAATTTTAATAAACCTTTCTACTGATTGCTTACGGGTAATAAATTTTCTTTCTGTACCAACAATCAATGCCATAATACCAAAGCCTGATGCACCTGCAGCAATCATGTTGGTTCTTGCCGGAATATCCTCTTTTGCCAATCCACTTGCACTTTCATTCCCTTCCCAATAATACCGGAAACATGCTTTTTGTACCATTGTAAGCAATTCATCATCGGTCATTGCTTTAGTTTTAGCAGAAACAATATTTGAAAAGCCGGTTTCTTTATATTGACGATTAAGAAAAGAAATTTTATAACGGTATAGCCTACCTGTAATTCCTGTAAAATCTGCATATCGGTTTATAAGAGGTGACTGTATTCCTACAGGTAAAAAAGTTTTCCCATTTTCTGAACGATATATTTTTACATACTTCACTTCTTCATCAGAAAACGGTTTCCAGGAAATATCAACGTGTTTTGCATAACCTTCGCATTGAAGTATTTCAGGTTTTGCAATAATTGAAGCATTTGATTTTGATGATAAAAATTCTATATCATCTATATAAATAGTATGTCTCTTTCCATCATTTCCATTTTGAGAAAATTTAACTCCTATAACATCTTCAGGAATTTTGAATTGTTTGTAAGACGAAGAAACAGGAACTTTTATAGAAGACCAGGCGTTTACAAAATCGATAGCAAATGTTATATTGTCAGAAAGGCTGCTGTCTTTAAATACCAGGTTTACAACCGGGAATTCATACTGTGTGCCTAACACGGTAGTATAAATTCTGAAAGTGAACGAGTTGATAGGTTTAAAATGATCCATTCCCCGCAGGTCTTCTCTGAAAATCTGTGCATTCCAGCTTCCATTCTTTCCATTTACATATTCCAGTTGCAATGAATTCCCCGGCGTATTAAAAATTTTTTCGTTTACAGGTAACCGGTAGTTAATGTTTTTTATGAATGATGGAGATTGAAATGATGTTTTGCTATAAAAATAATTACCGGGCATTGCGCTGTTGACAAAAAAAGTATAGTCATGCAAATTTTCCTGTGCTTCAGCAGCTGAGGAAATTATTAAAAAACAAAAAAACAATTTTTTCATTAATTATTTTTTTAAATACGGACTTTCAAAACCTAATTTCTTTAAACCGTTTTGCACTTCCGCTACATTCATAAAAAGTTTCCATAATAACCCGGTTCTGTAGTTTTCGATCATTACAATTATCGGGCCCTCATCAATAGCGAGATAAGATTTTGCATACCAGTTTTTTGATTCACTAAATGCATCTGCAAATCCATATTCACCCCATATTTTATCACCCAGTTCATAATAAAAATGTTTTAATGCCTGCATAGAATATTCAGGAGTATAAGGAAAAGAAGATAAGGCTGCAGTAGGCGATATTACACCCAAATCATTTAAGGGCGAATGTGCTGAATAGCCTATGTAACTATCACTTGCTGTAAGCCCCCAGCAATCTGCTCCATATCCTTTGTAATGTTTGGGATTGTCAACACAATAAGCACGATTAATCAGCGTATGATTTTGATTTTGCATCCAGTAGTCAGCATATTGATCTTTTAATCCTTTAGGATCTAAACCCATGAAAGAATAATGAGCAAAGAAAAGCGGACCGCCGTAATCGAAACCTAACGGTAACGTATATCCGTAGAATTTCTTACCGTTATTAAAATAATTGTTTACAGCCCATCCATGTTCATACACTTCCGGTTCTATTGAATGCTGCGGAGACGAAGCCGCAAGAACATATGCGATGAGACATTCATTCCATCCTCTTATTTCTGCGTTCATGGCCCAGCCGTTATTCGGGCTCCAATGCCAGTAGAGCACACTAATTCCACCACGGGTCTGCCAGTTGTAATCCACATCATTCCACATCCATGTAATTCTTTGACGTAATTGTTTTTCTTTAAGATTATTCTTATTGAAATACTCCCGGGCACAAAGCAAGCCTTCAAATAAATAAGAAGTTTCAACAATATCGCCGCCGTCATCTTTAGAGCTAAATGGAATTGTTTTTCCTGTTTCTCCATTTAACCAATGTGGAAATATTCCATGATATTTATCGGCTTTGGAAAGGAACTTAACAAGCCTTAAAAGGCGGCCCACAGCAGTATCTCTAGAAATCCAGTTCCTGTTAGCAGCTACAATAATTGACATAACGCCAAAGCCGGTGCCGCCTGTTGCCGCTACTTCAGCACCATAATCAGTTATGTTACTTCGCTCCCTTGCCATGCCGCTTACAGGGTCTGCAAAATCCCAGAAATATTTAAAAGTTTGTTTTTGAACCAGGTCAAGCAAGGCTGAATCAGAAATATTTTTTTGTATTGTGAGTATTTTATCCGCAGTTTCATTATGAACAGCTTTCTTTTTCTTTTGAGCAAAACAAAGACTAAAAAAAAATGAAAGAAAGACTAGTAAATAATATTTCTTCATAAAAAAAATCATTTAATAACTATAAAGATACAGGAAAACAGGAGTTGTTGAGTTGGCTGAGAAGCAGCACGTGAGCCAGCCTTTTTAAATAATATCAGTTAAGCTTTTACTAATTTTTTATTTATATAACAGTTTAAGTAGCTGATATTAAATTTGTTAATGATAAAGCCCACGCAATATGTCTTGAAAAAAATATTTAGCAAAGTTTTTGCTTATAAGTATAACCATTTATTATTATAATTATAATTATAATTATGCTTACACCACATTTACAAAAAACCATTGATGACAAATGGGACAATTGCTGGCCTGTGAGTAATTTAAGGCCATTAGCCATTCTTGATTTAATCAGCTATGTTTTCTTTATTAAAAAATTAGATGACAGGGAATTAATTAATAAAAAATTGCAGTTAAAACAACAAGGTGATAATTTTATTTACACTGAAGAACTGGAAGAATTTACCTGGAGCAGTCTAAAAAACATGGATGTCCAGCGCATTCATAATCTTTTTATTAAAAAGCATGGCCTTATAAATTTAATGATGCAATATGGCCATTCAAATTTTTTATACAGTGACTTTTTTAAGGCGCCCTTACTTCTTACTCCTACACCTAAACTGATCTTCAACGTTATTGAAATTATTAATATAATTGAAACAAGCGATAAAAATACACAAGCTTCAATAATTGAATACCTGTTTAGCAAAGCGCAAATAACAGGGCAAAACGGACATGAATTTATTCCTGAATATCTTTCACGGTTAATTGTTTCAATTGCAGAGCCTGCTGCCAAAGATGTAACCTGGGATCCTGCTGCAGGAAATGGCAGCCTTTTAATAAATGCTGACAGGTATATTACAAACCGGAGTAATGTCCCGGCTCACACATTAGAAAATAATGCTTCTGCAGCAAACGGCAGCCTTTTGAAAAACTCTGACAGGCATATTGAAAACAGGTATAATTCCCCGGTTCACACATTGGAAAATGAAACCTCTGCAGTAAAGTTGAAAGGCATGGAATCAGACTTAATTCAACTTCGCCTTGCAGCAATGAACATGATGCTGCATGATATTGAAAATCCTAACCTCGAATTTTTACCGGGAAAAAATTTAAACTTACCCGAAAATCCAACATTAATAATTTCAAACTTATTGTTTACAGATGTTGAAATTAAAACAATAGATGAAAACAGCATGCCTCAACCTGGTAATTTGGGAAAAGAAATTGTTTTATTGACTCGTATACTGGAAAACCTGCAACCCGGTAGCCGGGCCGTTATAATGGTACCGGAGATTTTATTAAAGAGTATTACCCCTGAAATTAAAAAAATTCGGCAGCATGTTATTGATAATTATAATCTTGAAGGGGTAATTAATTTACCCCAAAAAAGCGGTTCAATATTTTCAGGAGCAAGCATCCTTATTTTTAATAGGTATGAATCAATAACTACCAATAATATTTGGTTTTGCAAAATGGGAAATGGCAAAGAAAAGGGTAGTGGAAATAAACAGAGATTTAATAACGGTGATCAAACTGATGTACTTCTTTCAACAGAGTTATATGAAGTAAACAATATTTTAAATAAATGGAAGAACCGGGAAGACACGCAAATAAATAACCAGGACATCGGCTTTTATATACCGGCTAACGCTATAAAAGCTAATGATTATAATTTAAATTTTAATGATTATAAACTAATCCGCAAAGACCTGGAATTAAATAAGAAAGCAGAAAATAGTACTCCTGATAAAAATACCATTGTTGCTGCAAAAAAAGAAAACTTACATCATTTTTTTGAAGATAGTATTCCTTTGCAGGAAACGAAGCCCAAAAGAAAAATACTTAGCACAATTATTCTTCTTTTAGTTTTAATTGCGGCCGGCATTGGCATTTATTTTTTTAATTTTAAAACTAATACATTCAATTTTTTTAGTACGGGTAAATTGACAGATACTGTTTCAAATATAAATATTACCAAATCCTCAAACCAATCACAGGCCGAAACAACAAAGATTAATAAACCTGTGCCCGCCAAAAATTTACCGGCATCTGCAATTAAAGTTAAAAATTTAAACGCGCCGTTAGTTGTTTCAAAAGGATATACCGTTATTACTAAAGCCTTTTTTTATAGCGAACCTGATATAAGCAAACAAAAAAGCCTTTACCTGCAGCCACGCAAAGACATAATACTAAATGCAACAGCCGAGCAAAATGGATTTGTGTACATTGTTTACATCAATAAAAAAGGGCAAGCAACCAAAGGCTGGTTAAACAAAAAAGATTTACAGCCTGTTGAATAATTTTATATGGGTATGAGAAAAGGACGGACTTAAAATTTGCATAAACTTTTATAAAAAGCAATTTGGTGGATTTATATTAAATAACTTGTGGAAAACAATTTGTATGCAAACTAAAATACTGAAGTTGTTTGTTACATTCATTGTATTATTTTCATTGAAAGGTTTTTCTCAAACTACTGAAAAATCAAAGCACCCATTATTAGATAAATATTATCCCCAAAAACAGAATGATACAAGTACAACGGTAACCACTCAAACAAAACCGATACCTGTTGTTACAAATACAAGTGCTATTAATAAAGCAGCTAATACTACCGTTCCGTTATCTGCAACTAAACTTATATCTGAAACAAAACCTGCATCTGCTGTGACAGATACAACAGCTATTAATAAACCAGCTAATACTATCGTACCGGTGCCTGTACAAAAAGTTAAAATCAGCCCTGCGGCGATTCCTTACAATCTTAACAGGCTTGGAAGCAGCACCCCCGCCTATGATACGTGGGAGAAAAATAATAATGGCGCAGGCTCAGTTACAACAAGCCCTAAATAGAGAGATATGTTATGATAACTGGTTCGGTTGTCTGCGCAGGAAACCTTTACCTGTGCCCGTTACCAAAATAACTATCAACTTCAATTAATTAATCAATCAATTCCTCAATTCATTTAATGCCCGAATAAGTACAAGATTTTTTTATCAACTTAACTAACGGTTATGATATAAGCGGTGGTTTTATTTTTTTCGTCCAACAAATCTTATCACAGAACCTTTTCCGTTATGAAATAATCCTTCACGAAGTTCAATCTCTGTTTCTACTAATTCTTCAAAATCATAATTTAAAAAAACCGATTTTATTTCTTCTGTCGAGAATAACATTTCAATTTCTTTTGGTCCACCGACTTTCTCATTCTTCGAAACATAGTCAATATGTTTCTTGCTAAATGCTTCAAAAATGATTACACCACCTTTGCGTAAATATGTGTCAAGTGCCTTGTGATATAATGATTTAATGTCTGCCGGGAAATGTGCATAAATAAGTGCAATCACATCAAATTGTTTAGCGTTGTAATTCAATGTCTGCAATTCACCAACTTGATAGTCAATTTTTACTTTATTAGTTTCTGCAAGTTGTAAGGCTTTATTTTTCCCTTCAAGGCTTATGTCAAATGCAGAAACTGTCCATCCAAGTTTGGCTGCATAAACTGCGTTACGTCCTTCACCTTCTGCAGGGAAAAGTATTGTCCCAACATTTAATTTCTTTAATTGTTCTTTTATATAGTTGTTAGGTTGTTTGCCATAAGCAAACTCGTCTTTACTATATCTGTCATTCCATTTGTCAGTCCAGGAATCTTCCATTTCATCTTATGATTTGTGGGTTTTTATTAAATTAACGCTAACGTTCGAGTATCATTCCGCTTCAAGGTTAGTGACTGCCTTTTATAAATTCGGGCTTTGAAATCCTAACTGTTTCATTCCTCTTTTTATTTCGGGACAACTCATAAATAAATTCCATAATAATTTACTGCGGTAATTTTCTATCATTACAATTTGGGGGCCTTGATCAATTGCAAGAAATGAATCTGCAAACCATAAATCAGTAAGATTAAATGCATCTACAAATCCGTAATCTTTCCATAATTTATCGCCTAATGTATAATAGAAAAACTTTAATGCATTCATTGATTGAACCGGAGTGTAAGGCAATGATGAAATTGCAGCTGATGGAGTGATTACTCCATCATCATTAGTTGGCGAGTGTGCACCATAACCGTTAATATCATCATCGCTTGCTGTAAGCCCCCAGCAGAGATTACTGTATCCATAAAAATTGCGGGGATTGTCAACACAGTAATTATAATTAATTAAGCTATGGTTGGTATTCTGTGTAAAATAGTTTGCATACGCATCAGTAAGATCAGTAGGGTTTATTCCCAAAAAAGAATATTGTGCAAAGAATAACGGCCCGCCAAGATTAGGCCCCAGCGGCAATTGCACGCCATAATAGGTAGCGCCATTTTTAATTCCGCCATTTAAAGCCCACCCATTATCATAAACAATTTTTGGAATAGAATCAGTGTTGGAAGAAGCGGCAAGCGCATATACAATCAGGGCTTCATCCCAGCCACTTATTTTTTGGTTTATTTGAAAACCAAAGTTCGGGCTCCAGTGCCAATACAAAACATTTTGACCGCCCTGGCGATACCAGCTCCACTCAATCCCATTCCACAAAATATTGATGTTATTACGAAGCATTGTTTCATTTGCATCAGCATTTTTAAAATATTGTCTTGCGCATAATAGCCCCTGCATTAATAAGGATGTTTCAACCAAATCGCCACCATCATCATTTGCACTGAATGGAACGGTTACTCCTGTTGCACCATTTATCCAGTGAGAAAAGGCGCCGTGATAGCGTGTACACTTATCCGTTAAAAAGCTTACAATTGTATTTACTCTTTGCAAACCTTCTGCACGTGTAATAAAACTACGATCGACTGCTGCAACAATGCTCATCACACCAAAACCGGTACCGCCGGTAGTTACCACATCACCGGAGGAATTTCTTTCTCTTGCCATTCCTGAAACAGGATGCCCGAAATCCCAAAAGTATTTGAAGGTTTGTTGCTGAATTAAATCCAGTAATGCATCATCAGATATGCGCGGAAATTTATCGGTAGAATCTATTTGAGTTATAAAATTTACAGAGACGGCTGTTCTTAATCTGCCACCTTCTTTAGATTTTAAAGCAGTTGAAACAGATACAACATATTTAGTAAGATTGGTTAATGATGCTGATGGCTGTATGATAACTGTTGCATCATTATTTTCATACGTTGCATTAAAAGGAACTGATGTGCCACCATTAGCAGCAAAAGAAAAATTAGTATTTACAGAACTCTGATCTATGGGAGTTGAAAAAGCTAATTTAATTACAGGGGCTGTATTGATATTATAAATTTGAGAAGTTATTGCTTGCCCGTTTATTGTTATCGAAGTATTGCTGAATGAAGATGGCGGTGGTGGGGGTGGGGAATTTGTGTCTGATTTTTTTCCACAGCTAATACACCACAGAATTAAAAATAATAAAAGGTATTTTTTCATGGCGGCAAGTTACATTATATAAGCTAATTAAAGCCTCACCACCAACTCCTCTCCCAAGGGAGAGGGGCATTAGACAATCTCTTCCTTTAAAAAATATTGAGCCTTTAAAAATAATAACACTCCAGTAAATATCAGAGGTAAACAAAATATTTTTTAAAAAGATTTTTTATTTCTTACCCGCAAGAAATATAATACTCTCATTGTTTCTTGCTATCATCATTACATCTCCATACTTCACAGTATGAAGCCATTTAATATCTCTTATCTGTCCTTTAATTCCAGATAAGAAAGAATCTGGCATATAATTTACAGAACTATTTTTATTGCTGCTGAACAAAGCTAATGGTTGCGCATCATATCTTCCTTCATAAGGTATTACATCAAAAAAATTGCCGCCTGTTATGTACAGATCTTTATTCAATGTGCTAATTCCAATTTTTTGAAAAGAAAATATTGGAGCTAACTGAAGTGACGCAGGTAAGTCACTGATTGTAAAATTGCCTTTGCCGTCACCATAAAAAACTGCTGAACCTAATCGTTCGGCCATTAAAGGTTTAGTTGTATCAATCCATCCATAAAAAACATCTTTCATTGGAACACCTGCATAATCGGCATACAAAAGATAATGCTTCTTTAATAAAGGCAATGGCCTTTCAACTTCATCTTTGGCTAAAAACGGGTATTCGACACCGTTAGAAGTATAAGACATAAGCTGTGTCACTCTTCCGCTGGCATTATAATCACCAACATATAAACGTACCGGACCATTTTTCCCACTCCAGAATTTATTATTCCAGCCCCAGTTACCTGCGAGTATATCAGGATGCCCGTCACCATTTACATCATCAATAAAAAGCGATTCCCATAGCCCCGCGGAATTTGCAATTTCAGTCTTTTCAAACTTTCCTTTTTTATTTATAAAAATTGTTACAGGCATCCATTCGCCTGCTACAATTAAATCTTTCCAGCCATCATTATTCAGATCTGCAAACGCTGCGCAAGTAATCATTCCAATATTTGAAAGCAGGATATTTTTATCTATTGAAAAATGACCTTTGCCATCATTGATTAATAAAAAGGATGTTTGTGGAATACCATAAGCACCTGCGTTGGCAAGGTTTCCAACAAAAATATCCATATCACCATCGTGATCCACATCAGCAATTGCAACACACGATTTATTTTCAAATATTGGTGGTAAAGAATTTAGTGATTTTGTGAAGCTCCCTTTGCCATCATTTATATATAACCTGTCAAGCAGGTAAGGATTGTTACCAACATATTCATTACCCCCGCTAACTACATATAAATCCGTGTATCCGTCACCGTTAGCATCAAAAAATACAGCATCCACATCTTCGCAATTAGCATCTTTGTTAAATAATGCTGTATCTAATGAAAGGAATGAGCCATTCTTTTGCTGGATCATTAATACACCGGGTTGCCCCTTTGCACCACATGCATAAAAATCATCCAGCCCATCTCCGTTTACATCTGTCACTGCAATTTTAGGGCCTCTTGTGGACTCTTCATGCGGTATTAAATATTGCACATTAAAGTCATCAAAATTATCTTCTTTATGTTTCCACTTTACATTAATTGAATCGCTTACATTAGAAAAATATGTTTTTGCAGGTTTAAAATAATCGTTGTAATTAAATAAACCTGTTGCATTTTTTTGATAAAAAATTAATTGCTTGTTTGCCGTAATATTTTTTACAACCTGGTATTTTTGATTGGGCCATATTACCAGAATGCTATCAATTACAGATGATGTATCCAAACCAAAATGCAGCCGCGTATCTGATGAAGATTGAAAGCCTCTTGTAAGCATTAGCTGTTCGTATTGCATTTTACCTTTTTGAAAAATATATGCTTTGCAACCTATACCAAATGTATTTAGATCATTTCCTTTAAAAGAAATTGAGATGTAATTTTTCTTCTCAGCATTATTTTTTAAAACAACTGCGGGAGCATTTAAAGAATTAATCACCAAATCAAGATTGCCATCATTATTTAAATCCGCGTATGCGGCACCGTTATAATATCCCTTCATGTCGCCGGTTCCCCAATCATTTGATACATCTTTGAAAGAGAGTTTCCCATCGCCCTTATATAAAAAAGGATGCGAGCTTCCATCAGGCATTTTCTCTAAAGCCTTATCATCATATTTATCAGAGCTATTAAGTGCCTTGTGCATATAGAGATCAGAAATAAAACGCACATAATCCAAATCTACCGGCCGCTTTACAATACCACTTGATATAAACAGATCTTTGTTTCCATCATTATCAAAGTCTGCAAAGAGAGGGCTCCAACTCCAATCTGTAGCTGATATACCACTCAATAAGCCGGTCTCGCTAAAACTGGTTCCGTTACCATTATTACGTTGCAAACAATCTCTTGAATATTGATATTGGTAACCGTTTTTTATAATTTTAAAATTATAAATATCAGGGTTCTCATCACTGCCATAAGTTTTTAAAACTTTTTCATCTTGTGGAAGCATATCAACCGTTACAACATCCAATTGCCCGTCGTTGTTATAATCAGCCACATCATTGCCCATGCTGAAACGGCTGTAATGATTAAAAACCTTTGCACCGCTTTCAGTAAATGTTCCATCACCATTATTTACATAATAATAATCGTTTTCATGAAAATCGTTGCCAATATAAAGGTCATCCCAGCCGTCATTGTTTATATCTGCCACAGCCAATCCTAATCCATACCCCAAACTGCTTTGATAAATTCCTGCCTGTGCAGATACATCTGTAAATTTTTTTGATGCACTATTCATATCATTGCGATACAACCTGTCGCCTGAATAGAGATCAACTTTTCTTCGGTTGCTGGTATCCACAATATTTTGATTTGGATAATGAGATTGATTCAAAAGATAACAATCCAAATCACCATCATGATCGTAATCAAAAAAAGCAGACTGTGTACTGAAGCCTGAAAAATCTAATCCATATTTTGCTGCACTTTCAGTAAAAGTAACCTCACCCCCGCCCTCTCCTGATGAAGAGGGAGAAGGTCCATTATTTATAAACAATTCGTTATGGCCCTTTAATCCATGATGGTTAGCGACTGCACAAACATAAATATCTAAAAGCCCATCTCCATTAACATCAGCCATTGTTACACCACTGCACCAGTCTGCTGTACCGGCTACTCCGGCCTTATCAGTAATGTCTTCAAATTCAAAATTCCCTTTGTTTAAATACAATTTATTATGTCCATAACTGTTGGCTGTAAAATAAATATCCGGTAAACCATCGTTGTTAATATCACCAATAGCTACACCGCCACCATTATAATAATAGAGATAATAAAGAATGCTAAAGAGGTCTTTCTTTTCTAAGTTGTTTGCAAAATCAATATGGGTTTTAGAAGAAGATAGTTTTGCAAACAGGTTATCAGAATTATGACAGGAATTAAATATTAAACTAAAAGAAAAAAGACAAAAAATAATCAGCCCTTTTGCAGGCATAAATAGTGTTTTATAAATCGTAAATTGTGTATTGCAAAGATATGTTTATTTGTGTGTGCCTGCGTGGCTTTTGGAACTTCTATATTTTAGACTGGCTTGCACAGTACACATTGTATTATATAAAATATTATGAAGATAATTTCAAATTACAAAAGGCATACACTGGTTATATTTTTTATTTTATCTTGCTTTTTTATACTCGTTCAATGTATTAATAATTCAAATAACACCAATGAAATCAGTAAAGAAAAATCGATACTTGCAGAAGCAAGAAATGTAAACTTTAAACAATATGCTGGCTCTGTAACATGTGCTACATGTCATAAGAAAATTTATGAAAGTCATCTTCTCACTAATCACTATTTAACTTCTGCGCCAGCCTCTGAAAAATCTATTAAGGGAAGCTTTCAAAAAGATAAAAACATATTCCCTTTTAATCCCTCCTTATTTGTTGCCATGGAAAAAAGAGACAGTGGATTATACGAGGTTGCTTTTTCCAAAGGAATAGAAAAAGTGGCCCGGCGTTTTGATATAGTTACAGGTTCAGGTGCAAAGGGACAAACTTATTTATCGTGGAAAGGCAATGAACTCTTTCAATTGCCCATCTCTTATTTAACATCTGCAAATGAATGGGCAAACAGCCCCGGGTTTCCAAACAAAGTAATTTATAACAGGCCGATTACTTCACGTTGCCTTGAATGCCATAGTACTTATGCAAACGTTATATCTGCTCCGGAAAAAGAGCCTGAAGAATATGATCATAACCAAATAATTTATGGAGTTGATTGTGAAAAATGCCATGGCCCTGCCGCAAAGCATGTGGAGTATGAAACACAAAACCCCAAAGACCCGATTGGTAAATACATTATTAATCCTGCAAAATTTTCAAGACAGCAAAGCCTTGACTTATGCGGATTATGCCATGGAGGACGGTTGCAAAAAATAAAACCTTCCTTTGAATTTATAGCAGGTGATACCTTATCTCAATATTTTGTACCCAACACTTCGGGGCCGGTTACAAAAGATATTGATGTGCACGGAAACCAGCTTGGCTTACTAAAAGAAAGCAAATGTTTCCAAATTAGTGCAACAATGACCTGTGTAACATGCCACAATCCGCACGAAAATGAAAGAGGAAAAGTAACTTTATTTTCAGTGCGCTGCATGACCTGCCATAATAAAGAACATGGAACATTTTGTAAAATAGATCCTTCAACTGTTTCTTCAATAAAAAATAATTGTATTGATTGTCACATGCCTAAGCAACCCTCAATGTCGGTTGCGCTTATGCTTCCGGGTGCAGATATTCCTACGGCAGCATTAATCCACACTCATTTAATAAAGGTGTATCCTGAAGAAACAAAAAAGTTTATCGAAAAAAAGAAATAATATTAGAAATCAAAAAGCAATATTTCAGCCTTCTTTATCTTTTATCTTAATGGAATATTTAATTATTGCTTTGAAGTAAATAAGTCCATTACTTCCGTAGCAGTTAAGGCTTTATTATAAAGATGGAATTGATCTAAAGCTCCGTGAAACGATTGTGCCCAACTTTCAGGACCATGATTTGTCAAACTGGGATTTGTTTGAAAAGCAAAACTTCCCAATACCATTCCAGTAACATCAGAAAACTTTATTTTTCCATAATTGCCACCACCAAGAATCTTATTATTTATTCCAGTAGGCATTCCATCTTTGTATAAACTTAAACCAGATGTAGCCGCATCATAAGTTAAGACAATATGAGTCCACTTATTTAATACATTCTTCAATTTTGTATTATCATCCGCAGTCCACTCTTCACCACCTCCGGTTATACTAGAATTAAACATGTGAATTTTCATCCATACAGCATTATTATCAGAGGCATCTGTATAATTTTCTAAAAATATTTCCAGATTTCCCCAAAATTGAGTACTGTTGGAAATTGCGAATACTCCCTCTGCTCCATCACTAATCGGACCACCTGCTGTTCCTGTTCCATTCATCCAAAAAGCGAGAGTAAAGCTTCCTAAGCTTTTAAGAGTATCTATAGGAATACTTTCAAATCCGTCACTATTTATAATTGTGTCCGTGAGAGGGAAAAGAAGGTATCCCATTGATCTTATTTGTAGGGCCTGTCCTGTAATACCAGCTACATAAGAAACATTTGAAGAAATTGAAGTCAATTTATTTTCTCCATTATCTGTAGTATTGTTTTCAAAAGAAAACGAGCTTTTTAAAGCATTATATGGTGGCGTTGGCGGATCTTTAGGATAATCACCTAAGGTAGGCCTGGTCAATTTCTGGCAACTTGTAATTACAATACATAATACCAAAATCAAGATAATGATCCTGGAAAATTTATTTTTAAAATTCATGGTTAATATTTTATAGTATATACTAAATTAAGCAAACAACAGATTCATTAAATCAATAATCAGGATTTTGTTTTAAAACTCCACCCGATAAATCAATTGGACCTTGAGGAATTGGATAAAGCGCATTTCGAGGTGTATAACCCAATGGGCCCAATACGGACTGAGCATCGCCCCATCTTACCAAATCATTAAAGCGATAACCTTCCATAGCAAATTCCCATCTGCGCTCATTTTTAATTGCTATACGCATTTGCGCCTGGCCAGCAAAAGCTATATGAGGCAATACTGTATTATCTCCTCCCCGTGCCCTTGCTCTTACTTGTTCAAGCATTGCTTCCGCGGTACCTCCGTCTCCTGTTTCATTTGAAGCTTCCGCAAGCATTAATAATACATCTGCATAGCGTATAATTCTATGATTTATCCAATCAGCCCCGTGAGGTTCACCTGTAAATTGTCGCATTTGAGGATCAGAATATACTTTTTTGTTCCAATACTTTCTTGGTATAGAATCACCGTTTTGACTTATACCCGCTGGAGGTAATGTGGCGCCATAACCACCTTCAGCAGGCCCCCCATCAAACTGTCCTGAAAAAAGGATAGTTTTATTTTTTCGGGGATCCGTTGGATCCCATGCATCAACCAGGTGCTGAGTTGGCGTATTCCATCCCCAGCCTAAATTCCAGGGATGTGCCGCATCATCTTTCCTAACATTTTGACTGGTTCCCCACGGAACTCCATAATAATTTGTGCCATTCGTACCAATTGTCGCCTGCATTTCAAATATTGATTCAGGGCCATTTTTTCCTGCACCATTTAACCCGTCTTTCCAGATATCTTCAAATTTCGGAGTTAAGAAATATTGGCCTGAGCTAATTACATTCTGGCAAAGAGCAATAACCTGCGGCCAGTTTTTCCTTTGTAAATAGGTTTGCGCCCATAGAGATTTCGCTGCTCCACTCGTTACCCGGCCTGGATACCGGTTAGTCCCGGCAACTTCCCAGTTTAAAGGAAGATATTGAGCAGCTATATTCAAATCAGAGTCGATTTGTGCATAAATGGAATCAACGGGAGCTTTAGGCTTAATGTTATCAGCGGCATTTGCAGAATAAAAATTTAGCAATGGTACCGGGCCATAAGCTTTAACCAATTCAAAAAAGGAATATGCACGGAAGAAACGGGCTTCCCCCACATTTCTTAGAGATGCCTCATCAGAGGCTTTTGACGAATCTGCATCATGAAGTATTTTATTAGTTAAGCCTATCATGTAAAAGTGATCGGCCCAATAGGCATTCGTAGCCCAATCATCCTTAGTGTATTGAAACGTTTCAAATTCGGTATTGATTTCGGCTCCATCGGAAAGGTTACTGCCTTTTTCAGCATCATCATCACGAATGCTGTTAAAATCAAGCCATGCTAAAGTAGAAAACCCAGTAGAGCTACGTAATGTACTATATAATCCAAAAACCTGGGTTTCAAGGCCTCCCTGGTGTAAATCATCAAAGGTAGCCGTCAGGGGTTGGCGATCAAGGAATTTTTTACAACCAGACATCATCATTTGCACGGGCAACGCTACGATTGCAAGTAAAATAATATTTTGTATCTTTTTCATATTGTGCTTATTAAAAAATTAAAATGTTACATTTAGTCCAAAAGTTGTCACAATTGGTATCGCCCCACCCGCTGCGTCATATCCAAAAGCAGTAGCATTACCACCAAATTCAGCCGTGTAGCCCAAATTATTTTTCCAGGTTTTTGGATTTTGTGTATTTACGAATAAACGCAAATTCTTAATTTTCAGCTTTGATATCATATTTTGTGGAAAATTATAGCCCAATTGAATATTTCTTATTCTGAAGTAACTTCCATCTTCAATATTATAATTAGAGCCAATGTAATTGCTTCTATCAGCCTGGCTCAAAAGGGGATCCCAATTAGAGGTGCCCGGCCCATGCCAGCGATTTATTTTAAATTCAGGATAATTAACTCTCTGGTAAGGAGGTTCCAAAGATCCCCAAACCCTATAGACCTCATTACCGTATACGCCACCCACATCAACACTTAGGTTAAACCCTTTATAATTTAAAGTTATGTTTCCCCCATAGGTAAAATCAGGTGTCGGATTTCCTATAAAAGTTCTGTCTTTTGAATCAATGACATTATCTCCATTTACATCTTTAAACTTCAAATCGCCAGGCCTGATAATGTTACCGCCGAGATTAGCCTGGCTTGGGGATTTATTAATTTCAGCCTGTGTTTGAAAAACTCCTGCAACAATATAACCATAAAAAGAACCTATTGGATGACCAGGCTCAGTTAGGCTTATAGCTTGGCCGTTATTCTCTCTGCTAACTACGAGTACGCCCGTTGGTATATCAGGACTAAGACTTATAACTTTGTTTTTAAGAAAAGTTATATTCCCGCTTACACTTAATGTCAGATCTTTTGAAAAATTTTGATTCCAGGTAGCGGAAAATTCTTCACCCCAGTTTCTGATACTGCCACCATTAATCAATTCATTCGGCTGTCCGACAACTGATCTGTCAACATATGTCATTAAGTCTTTTGTAGTTTTATTGAAATAATTTCCTTCAAAATGTAAACGATTCTGAAAAGCACTTAATTCAATACCGCCTTCCTGGGCTTCGATTGTTTCCCATTTAAGGTTTGGATTCGCAACGTAAGCCGGCGTAGCTGCTGCATAAATATTTGTTCCAAATACAGCATTTTCGCCTGTATTTAAATTTGGATAAAAAGGATAATTGATTGGAGTACCATCTAAATAAGAAGCACTTTGATTTCCTAAAACACCGATCGAACCCTTGACTTTTAAGTAGTCGAATAAATGTTGACTGGACATAAAGTTTTCTTTCGAAACTTCCCACGCTCCCCCAAGTGCCCAGAATTGCTGGTTACGGTTTTTGGTAGGAATTTGCGAAGATGCATCATTACGCAATGAAGCATTCAGAAAATATTTTCCTTTATAATTATATAGGAGCCGCGCCAAACCGGAAGCAGTAGTATATTCGCTTTGACTTGAATTTGTATTAGATGGATCTACCACACCAAAACCAGATGTTACATACCAAAACCTTTTATCATTGGGGATAGGAATAGCTGTTGCGTCAGTACCTTGTTTCACCAAAACCTGCCTGTTGAAATTACCAAAATAATAGGTTGTAAATCCAGCTGTGAAAGTTATGCTATGATCTCCAAAACCTTTTTTAAATGTAAGAATATGATCCTGCTGAAACTTCCTATACGTATCATCATTTTCCTGTAATGAGGTATTAGTAGTATAAGCAAATGGGACATTAGTTAAGGGATTATAAGCGTTATACAACGGATGATAAGCACGGGTGTTAACATTACTCATATCAGCATAAAATGTAGACCTGAAAGTTAAATATTTAAGAAAACTGACCTCGGCATACACACTTCCTACCGTTCTGTATTCAATACCAATCGTTTTATTCCAGGTATTTTGCAATTCAAGCAATGGATTTACTATACCGGCACTTTGAAGTGCTCCAACTACATCAGAGTATAAATTAACCTTCATACTATCAGAGCCATAAGGATTTTGTATAAGGAACGGTTTTGTCCCACCCGGCACCAGGGATATTAATTCTCGTGCCTTATTCAAAATGGAGGTAGCATCATAAGGATTGTGTTGTCTCGACCCATTAAGCGTAACACCAACTTTTATAGATTTGTTTAACTTCAATTCATCACTAAAATTAAATTGCATTTTCTCCAATTGCTCATGTTTGATAATACCCTCATCATATGTATAACCTAATCCCAGGTAAAATCTATTCTTCTCGGTACTTCCCGAAATGCTTAGATTACTGGTAGATGTTTTCCCTGTTCTTGTAACTGCATCTATCCAATCAGTATTAGCCGTGAGGCTGGGATCGACCGGATTTGAAATACTGTTATTGGCGTTTTCTTCATCAAAAAGCGTTCTAAATTGAGCAGAGTTTGCCATTTTTATTTTATCGGTTAAAGTCTTAAATCCATAAAAAGTATTGAAGTTAACTAGGGTCTGTCCTGCCTTTGCCTTTTTAGTAGTAATTGCAATTACACCCGTAGCTCCCTTCACTCCAAAAATGGCCAGGGAAGAAGGATCTTTTAAAACCTCAATAGATTCAATGTCGTATGGATTTAAATAATCAATATTATCATTAAAAATTCCATCTACCACATAAAGAGGATGTACCTGGCCTATACTAACGGTACCACGTATACGAATATCAGGCGCAGCACCGGGAGTTCCATTATTTACGACAGATAAACCAGCTACTTTACCCTGCAAAGATGCTACGGGATTTGTATTGGGTTTATCAGCAACTTCCTTCCCACTGATTTTTACAATAGAACCCGTAAGGTCTCTTTTACTGGCAGTACCATAACCAATAACAACTACCTGTTCCAGTTCTTTTGCAGCCGAGCCTTGCATTACTAATGAAAGATTGGTACGCCCGCCCAACGCAATCGTTTGAGCAACGAGGCCTACCGAAGAAACCACAATAGTTGCATTAGGATTACTTACTGTTAATGAGAAATTGCCTGAAGCATCAGTTGCAGTTCCTGTCTTCTTACCTTTTTCCTGAACAGAGACACCCGCTACGGGCGCACCGTCTGATCCTGTTACCTTACCGGTAACGGTGGTTGATTGTGCGAAGACTTGTGAAGGAATAATAAAACCAATTAAAAAAATAAGAGGCAAAAGCCATGATGGAAATTTTTTTCCTGAAGTGGTAGTTGTAGCAATCATGTTAAGGTTTTAAAAGATAATAAATTACAGTTAACTCAATGCATTCTTAAAAAGACAAATAAAATTATGATTCTGTTGCAATATAAATTAACTTTTTTTTAAGCAAATTTACATTCAAAACAGTTAATAAAATCACTACCCCCAAATATTTTACATTATTATCTTATATATGGTATACGTGTTTTTTCTTAACAAAGTTTTTAAAATTTTAATAAACTTTTTATCCTTTCTTCGTTTAAAGAGCTTTTAAATGCTTAATTAAATCATCAACAGGAGTTTCTTTTTTATAGGATATTATTAATTTTCCGCGCTTATTATAGAGTACTGTAAAAGGTGTATTTTCCAAATTATAATACTTCCTGAAAAAAAATATTGGAATTTCTGTACCTACTTTTATATTTTGATATTTAGTAGCTTGGTGCAATTTTTCAAAATCAGCTACCTCGTTCAAAGGCTTGAAAGTAACCATTACCACCTGAGCTTTATTAAAACTTTTAATTTTTTTAAAAAACTCATTCAATAATTTTTGACAGTGTTCGCAATCAGGAGCAAAATATATAATTATTACCGGCTTCAAATGGGATAAATCTTTTGCTGAAAATAATTGTCCATTTGTTAGCTGCATCTTAAATGAAGGAACAGACTGAGCGTCAGCAATTTTAGAAGAAAATAAAATAGCTAAGAAAACAATTAATAAAACATATGGAACAGACAATTTCTTTTTATTCATAATCGGGATTTGCTTTATTTATTAGGTTTAGGTGATAAACACAATCTTTCATTAATACTAAATGCTCATCTTTGCGAGGAGCCGAACAAATTTTCTTTATATTAAAATCTTCCGGCGACAGCCTGTCCCGACGTTTCGGGAAAGCAATCTCATAAAAGGTTTCCACATGAGATTGCCACAAGTTTCGGAAAAAATCCCCGAAACTTTTCGCAATGACGTACACTTGTTCGATTCATCATTTCGCTTTCAATTTTGTTTTGCGCTCATTCTACCTAATCCTATTATTTATATTTTTTTTATTTTCCAATATTTTTCAGAACTATAAAAGGCGGCGAATGCTTCCAGTCAATTGGATGTTTCATCATAACAGGTCCAATCGAAAAATTTCCTAAAATTAAATCAGTCTTTCCATCCCCATTTATATCGCCGGCATCCATAGTAAGCCACCTGCCGGCATTTGCCTGGGCAAAAGAATAGGGCTGAAAATTAAAGTCGCCATTATTTTGTAAATACACAAAACTCTCTTCAGGCTGGCGGGCATAGTCCGCAAAAAAAGAAATAGTTGCAATATCAAGATCACCATCTCCATCATAATCTCTTGCAATAGCTTTGTAACATCCGTTTATAGGAAAGAAAAATTTTTGTGTAAAATGATTTGTTTTATCATTCATAAATATATAAACACCATGATAGGGTTTTAATATAGGTGAATAATCTGCGTTATCTCCGCATGTATAAACAATATCAGGAAAGCCATCTTTATTAAAATCATCAAGCTCGAAATAGGAAGACCCATAAGACGGAGGAAATCTCAATACTTCTTCCTGATCAAAATTACCGTTTCCTTTATTAGTGAAAAGAAAAATTCCTTCTTCACCCTGCGCAAATAAAGCCCATATATCAGGCAATCCATCATGGTTAACATCCTGCACATAAACTTTTATTGCACCTGGTGCATTTCTTAATACATGCCTTTTTAAATTATTATTGCCCAGGTTTTCCATCCATGATAATGCTCCGGTTAAATATCCAAATTCGCAGACAATGTAATCTTCCTTGCCATCATGGTTAAGGTCTGTAGTTGTTATCTGAACCGGCCTTTGCAAACTATCAATTAATGCAATGGGATCTTTTTGCATTTGGCCTTTTGAATTAATGTTTATAATCTCCCCTTTTCCAAACCTGCCATTATTAGGATTTAATATTCCAATATTACAGGCAATTAATTTATTTTTTTCAAAATCAATATCCACCACTGCACCTGTACCGATAACCGAATCTGTAATGGATAATGTACGGCTGATGAAATAAATATTTTGTTTTATTGCATCACTTATTATTATGGGATGTAAAGAGTCGCCTGAATTTATTTTTACATAGCATGTAGCCGAATTTTGGTAATTCAATTCAGGCAATTCCACTTTAAACAGGGGCAGGCCTGTTTTATTAATAGCATATTTTCTTTTTTGCAACGATAGGGAATCCGGAGAAGTAGCCAAAAAATAATCCAAAATATTTTGCCATTCATCAAGACTTACTACCGGTTGAGATGGATAAAAATTATTGCCTATATTTTTATCTTTTATAAAGGGATACATTTCAAAACCAAAATTAAAAATACCGAGCCGTGGACCCATTTCTGGCAACACCCCTTTTTCCCAGCTTTTACTATCGAGTAAAGATGGGTCGGGCAGCATGTGACAGGATTGACAATATATTTTAGCCAAATCCTCACCTTTTTTTATGCTTGACAATGAAACATTGCTATGGGTATTGTTCCTGTGATAATTTTTACACGAGGACAAAAGAAAAATAAAGAAAAAATTTATTAAGAAAAAAAAAGAAAGTTGTAAAGAGCCGCGATTAATTTTTATCATTATTAAATAGATATTATTGTAAACTTACACTACGGATTTGACCTTTATTATTTTTTAATTCTACTGAAACAACATTGCTTTCAATAACTAAGAAACGTCCCGACTGTGACAAAAAAGAAGACCCGTAACCCATTTCACGTTTTTGTTTTTTGCCATTTTTATAGGTGATGATGGCACTTTCATCTAAAGGCATTAAAGGAATTAGTTTTTCTTTTCTTTTTAATTCAAAAACTTTTAAAGCTCCTTTGTTTTGGCTCGCTGCTATTAAATAATTTCCTTTACTGCTTTTTAATGCAACTAAAGCTTTACCGTTTCCGGGAATATAAATACCACTTTGCGCAATTGATAAAGCTTTAAAATTCCCTTTGCCATCGCCTCTTAATAAAAGTCCATTCAATGCATCATACCTTCCTAAACTGGGTTCAGTTCCATAATCATTGCCATTAATAAGTACATCCAGGTTACCATCGCCATCAAAATCATCTACTGACATGCCATTGAGTACGGATATTTGTGCCTGAACGGGTAAAGCAGTTATAGTAAATTTTCCATTTCCATCGTTTCTTAAAAAGACGGATGAAAAATAATTAGCATGTAATTGTAAAGCTCCAATACGTTGCTCTTTTGTAAATATTGAATCCATAGATGCTTCGGCAAATGATTTATAATTATTATATTTTTTGCGAATACTGGTAAGCTGTTCTATAATGTCATCTCTCGATTGTGCCGGAAATTCCTTCTTTTCAGTATCATCCTGTGAAACGGGTAAAAATAAAGATGGGAATGCGTCGAATGAACCATTATTATCAAAATCTTTTGCAATAATTTTAACCGGATATTTTTCACTGGCTTTATAAAAGGAATTCTCTCCTAAATTTCCGACGATGTAATCCATTTTGCCATCGTTATTAAAATCTCCTGCAGCAATAGTATTCCACCACCCAATTTTATTACTGATACCGGTTGAAGAAGTAACATTTTTAAATATTCCCTTATCATTTTTAAGAAATGTAAGAGGCATCCATTCACCTGCAAGTATTAAATCGGGCCAGCCATCGTTATCAAAATCAGTAAATAAAGCATCACAAACCAAACCGATATTTTTTAATGCAGGGGCAACAGATTCTGTAACATCTGTAAATTTGATATAACCATTTTTGGAATCGTTTCTAAAAATAAAACTGGATACAGGCTTTGGATAATTTCCTTGGTCAACTCTTCCTGATACAAACAAATCAAGGTCTCCATCTTTATCATAATCTATGGCCCTTACACAAAATTTACTGGTAAAATTTTGGGGCAAAGCAGCACTATCTTCTGTAAAATTTCCTTTGCCATCATTAATATATAATTTATCCTGGTAAGAAGGTGTGCCCCGGTTTCCCTGAAATCCGCCACTGGCAATATAAAGATCAAGGTCACCATCTCCGTCAGCATCAAATAATAAAACGCCTTCATCTGTACGGTTCTTATTTACCGTATCAATTCCTTTCAATAAACTTTTTTGAATGAATGTTCCATTGGTTTGTTGCAAAAATAATTGAGCGCTATAAAAGAAAGATCCTCCGCTTACAATATCATCCAACCCGTTGCCATCAATATCGCCAACTGCCAGAGAAGGTCCATATTCGGAAAATTTATGAGGAAGCAACCTTTGAATATTAAAATCAATGAAATCTTTATCCTGATGCATATAGTGAATATTCAGTGAATCGGTAACATCCTTAAACAAAGAATTTTTATCTAATACAGGATGAGTAAATGAATAAGAATTATGAGCATCTCTTTTATTAATTGTTATTGTTTGATTAGCAGATACATTTTTTAAAAGTTGTTCTTTGCCATCGGGCCATTTAATAATAAGAGAATCTACAACAGAAATATTGCCTAATCCAAAATGAGGTTCTATCTGCATAGTAGAGAGATAACCACGATAGGGAGATTGTTCATACACCTGCTGCTTGCCACCATAATGCAATTCTATCCATGTGCCTAACCCATTAATATTAGAGGAATCACCTTTTAATTTTACTGCCAAATAATTAGGATGGCTTTTGGGTAAATCCATTGATGTATTTTCATAAACACACGCCTCATCATTGATATTATTTATTACCACATCCATGTCTCCATCATTATCGAGATCGACGTATGCGGCGCCGTTTGAAAAAGTAGGCGTATTAAATCCCCACTCATTAGTAACATTGCTGAAAGTCAAATTTCCATTATTACTAAATGCATAGTTGCGTAACTTAACCTGGGGAATTTGAGACAGCGTAAATTCCATACTTGCAATTGAAGCTGATCCCTGCCGAAAGCTAATAAAATCATGATCGGTAACATCCCGGGGAAACCCATTAGTAATTATAATGTCACGAAAACCATCATTATCAAAATCAGTAACCAGGGGGCACCAACTCCAGTCAGTTTGTGATATACCGGAAGAAAAACCTATATCGCTGAAAACGGGATCACCAATGGAATCATTTGAATCAACTCTTGGCCCCTGATTTAACTGAAGTGTATTTCTTACGTATTGATATTGATATCCGAATAAATCGCTGTTTATATACATCTGGTAATTGTTGCCGCCCAACATCATTTTTTTCCTATAATTATCTTCCGGATTCATATCGAGCTCTACAACATCTGATAACCCATCATTATTAATATCAATTACATCTTGTCCCATTCCATTAGCAGATGTATGCTTAAAATAAGTGCTGGCTTTATCAGTAAATGTTCCGTCGCGGTTGTTAATATATAATAAGTCATTAGAATTAAAATCATTGGTCACAAATATGTCTTTCCAACCATCTCTGTTAAAGTCGGCAATAGACACTCCATGTCCGTAACCTTCTATAGTAACACCAGCTTGTTTAGTAACATCTTTAAATAGGGGATGCTTTAAAACAGGATCCCAATCATTGCGATATAATCTTCCTGTGCTGGGAAAAGAGCCATCTGTAATTTTAGGTCGAAATACTGATGGGTTATTTGAAGGTATAATTTGATTAACTACCAGGTACATATCCAAATCGCCATCGTTATCATAATCAAAAAAAGCAGCCATGGTTGAATAGGTAGTATCATTCAAACCATATTCTGCTGCCATTTCTTTAAAAACAGGAATTCCGTTCTTATCTAATCCCTGGTTTATATACAAAAGATTTTGACGTTTTTGTGGATCTTTATCCATAGAAACACAAACATACATATCCATCCAGCCATCATTATTTATATCTACGACGGATACTCCTCTGCACCATCTGCCCTTACCTTCTACCCCTGCTTCTTTTGTTATGTCTTCAAATGTAAGTTTCCCTTTATTTAAATATAATTTATTAGGAACTGTATTACCTGTGAAATAAATATCCTGTAAGCCATCATTATTAAAGTCTCCAATACCAACTCCGCCTCCATTATAAATATTAGTAACGTCAATTGGATTTAAAGAATCGTTTTCAACAATTTTATTATTAAAATGAATATTTGAATGGTTGGATGGAATAAGTTTAAAAAGATGGAATTTATCTTTACAGGAGATTAAAACCAATATATTTATAAAAATAATACATGTATTTATTATACTATATTTCATGTAATAGGATTAATATACTTTTGAGTAAATTAAAGAATACAAAAGAGGTAGGGTTAAGTCCTACCTCTCGTACTTTACTATTATTTAATTAACTATACAACTATCAGAATCCCGGATTTTGCTTTAAGAATACTGTACCTGTTGCATTTTTTACATCAATTTGTGCCTGTGGAATAGGAAACCATTGATATTTATCAGAAAAAACAACGCCAGGATTTTGTATAAAATAAGAAGGCCTTGTCTTTTCCACCGTAATATAATCATTTAATGTTTTTGTCATTACGCCTGGGCTAACGCCATCGAAACGACGCAGGGCAAAGAAACGCTGACCTTCCATGGCCAATTCAAGTCTTTCTTCAAATAAGACAGCTTTCCTGGCAAATGCTTTGTCAGCAAAATCTGCAGGATAAGTACTGACCTTATAATTGTCGGCCGGTGTAGTTTGAGTTGTGTATTTACCTGATCCCGCATCGTATGCACTGTTCTTATATACCCATCCGGTAGGATCGGCTGCTCTTGCGCGCACCATATTTACATATACAGTTGCCTGGTGTAATGTTCCTACTTCAGTTTCACACTCTGCAGCCCAGAGCAGAACTTCTGCAAACCGGATAAAATTTACATTAATAGCCGACATCTGTGTAGGGCCCCAGAAGCTTGTTTCAGTAGAAGAAATTGTACCCACCTGGCTTTTTGCATATACTATTTTTTTTGGACTAAAATAACCATTATCTGCAGGGCTACGAATCCAGTCAGCCACAGGTACAATACCCCAATCATAATATGGAATACCCGGCCTGCCCATAACTAAGTCAATTCTTGGATCAAGTGTTCCAGAATAAGCAGGGGCGAGGGTGCCGGTACCATTAACCTGGGCGCCTGAATTATAAGTATCGAATAAAGGTAAACCATCTGCACCTGTTTTGTAAGCATTGGCAAGATTGAGAGAAGGGTTATTGAATCCACAGCATCCACCAGGTCCTGAACCATTGGGGTATCCAAGGTTATCTCCATAATTACCATTTGTTCCGGAACCATCATTTACAGAAGCCTGATAAGCCCAAACAGATTCAGGTCCATTATCCTGGGGGCCATTAAAATTACTCTGGTAGTTTTCCAATGCATAATGAGCACCTTTAGCTGTTTTTCCATTAGCAATAATGTCTTCCAATATAGGCTTTGCCAATGCATATTTATGTTGTTCCATATAACATCTTGCGAGGTAAGCCTTGGCGGCAGACTTATTGGCTCTTCCGGCCTGTGCCTGTGTTTCAGGAAGGCCATCTATGGCAGCCTGGAAATCTGCTTCTATTTGGGGCCAATAATCAACATAATTACCTGATGCGTCTATATTAGTGGTCTCTTTTGTAGTATCGGAAGCATAAACTATGTTATTAAAAATCCGTTTAAGTTCAAAATGAAAATGACCTCTTAAAAACCGGGCTTCTGCAGTAAGACGTGTAACATCGGTTGCAGAAATGTCTTTGGCCAGTGGTAAAACACGCAACACATCATTAGCTCTTTGTACTCCATCATACATTGCTACCCATTTCGAGTTTAAATAACCGTTATTGGTTGCATACGTATAAGTAGCCAATGTGCCAATGCCTTCACTCGATTGATCCGGGGGGATTGAACCTTTGTAAGAGTCGTCTGCAATAACACTACCATATACCCAATTGGAAGCGGCTGCTCCCCAATTAGTACCGGCGGCACCGCCCTCTCCGCTAACCATATGATAAGCTCCTATGAGCAATCCTTCAACTCCTGTTTGATTGGCAAGTACAGAAAGGTTTAATGCCCCTTGCGGTTTTTTATCCAAAAAACTCTTATTACACGCATAAACTACTACAAGTAACACCAGAAGCAATGGGACTAATATTTTAAATTTCATATTTTTCATATTTCTTTTTTTAAATGTTTAGAATGAAAGATTTACTCCAAAATTGTAGCCTCTCTGATTAGCCGGATAATTACCAAAATCAATTCCAAAATTAGTATTATCGCCAAGATTAGAACCGCTTAATTCAGGATCCAAACCAGTATACTTGGTAATGGTAAATAGATTAGTGGCCTGAACGTAAAACCGAAGTCTTTCTATTCCAATGTGCTTTAATTCCTTAAATGGAAGGGTATATCCTACAATAAGAGATTTACATCTTAAGAATGAACCATTTTCCAGGTAATAAGAACTGAAGTTATTGGTAGTACTAAAATTAGCAGAGCGTTCCAGCCTTGGTACTCTCGCACCAGTATTAGTAGGAGTCCAGGAATTATATACCGCATCTTTACTTATAGCTCCATCCCATACCTGCGGAAAATCTGACCAAAAACGTACATAATTAATAACATCATTACCAACAGAGGCATAGAAAAAAGCAGATAAATCAAATCCTTTATAAGATGCTGAAAGATTTAAACCAGCAGTCCATTTTGGATTAGGGTTTCCAAAGAAAGTTCTGTCATTAATATCAATTTTCCCATCAGGTTTGCCATCAGGTCCACTTATATCTTTGAATTTCAATCTTCCTGGCGCTGCACCTGCCTGTGTTGGTGATTTACTTACTTCAGCACTATCTTTAAATAAGCCAACTTCCTCATATCCAAAAAATGCACCCAGTGCCTGCCCTGGTTGCAAACGGGAGAAGGCCCCAATACGCGTAGAGCCTCCACTAAACCGGTCATAATATTTAATACCATTCGGCAAGCTTATTACTTTATTTTTATAAGTTGTAACATTAGCAGAGACATCAAATTTCAATTGATTGTTCATTGCTGTACCATGGTAGCCGAGAGATGCGTCAATACCGGTGTTTTCAATATTACCCGCATTCACAAAGGCAGGTGTGGCACCCCCAACTACTGTTATATCGGATAATGGGCGGAAAAGAAGGCCATTAATTGATTTCTTATACCATTCAACTGAAAGCTCAAATCGCTTTAAAAATGACGCATCAAAGCCAACATTGGTAATAACATCTTCTTCCCAGGTAGTTTTTGTATTGCCAACCTGGCTGGCATAAATACCAAGCACTGAACTATTATTGGTTCCATTTATATCATAATAAGAATTGGCTGCTGCCTGATTAAAAAGGCTATAGGCATTGGTCGAATTAATATTGCTGATAGAACCTAATTTACCCCACCCGCCACGTAATTTTAAATCATCCAGCCAGGATGTCCCTTTCAAAAAAGATTCATGAGATATTCTCCATGCACCTGATACCGATGGGAAAACTCCATAACGATTACCTTCTGCAAATACGGAAGACCCATCCCTTCTTACAGTACCACTTAATAAATATTTATCTCGAAAACCGTAATCTACACGGCCAAATAAAGAGAACAAGGAACTAGTATAAGGTGTACCATTAATATTACCGGTAGTTTGTCCATTGGGAGGCCCAAAATTTAAGGTAAATAAATTTGGATCAACAGTTAAATTATTAGGATTGGTAATAAAATAACCACTTCTTGTACCACGAATGGCCCTGCCATAATTGTTGATTGCTTCAGAACCGATTAACGCTTTAACTGAATGGTCGCCAAATACATTTGTATAGGTAAGTGTATTTGTCCAGGTCCTACTGCTGTTATAGCCGAAACTTTCCTGGAAACTATTTGGATTCTTATTATTTTCTGCATTTTCATAAGCAGTATATCCAAATGAGCTGTTATAATAATTATCTATATTACCACCAAAACTGGTCCTTGCGGTGAAGTGGCTTAATAAATCAACTTCTGCAAAAACATTACCATTAATTTGCCAATCGTTCCCTTTATTATCATGTGTGCGTCGCGCATTGGCCACAGGGTTTTGAGCATTTCCCAAACCCTGGGATCCTGTACCTGCAAAATTGCCCTTGATATCATATACCGGAATAAGAGGGCTTTCCCTGTAACTCATCGAAATTACATTCCCTTCATTCTGGTTAGTGAAGCCGGGGTTTTGTTTATAAAAAACGTAGGCATTCTCACCAATACGTATATGATTATTTATATTAAATGATGTATTAATCCTGGCGGAATAACGTTTCAGATAGGTCTCTATCAATGTACCTGTTTGATTAAAATATCCTAATGAAAAATAGAAGCTGGACTTATCAGTTGCCTGGCTTACTGAAATACTATGGCTTTGGATGGGTGCGCTCTTAAAAACTTCGTGAAACCAGTCTGTCCCTTGCTTATTTGTTTTGGTAATCTGGTTAGTATATAATGCATATTTAGAAGGATTGGTCAGGGAATCTCCTTCCTTACCTGCAGTCGGGAAAATATAATCAGGAATTACTGGATTAGTTCCTTTACCTAATTGTTTATGTGCAGGAATTTGCCCGCTATTAATATAGGATAGTTGAGTAGCATTAGCGGTTTCCTGGGTATTGGCAATATGAAATCCATCTTTGCTGGGGACTTGTGTACCATAATAAGCATCGTAGCTTACTATTGCTTTACCGGATCTTCCTCTTTTAGTTGTTACAATTACAACACCGTTTGAACCGCGAACTCCATATATTGCAGCAGCTCCCGCATCTTTTAATACCTGTATTGATTCAATGTCGTTTACATTAAGATCATGCAAACTACCAGGGGTACCATCAATAATTACCAGCGGATCTGTTGAACCGATAGACGTAATACCGCGTATCCTAACATTGCTTCCACCTCCCGGTGAACCAGAATTAACAACCGTTACTCCGGATGCCTGCCCCTGTAACAAAGACTCAGTTGTACCTGAAGGGACAACTTTTAAGTTATTTACATTTACTACAGCTACTGAACCAGTAATGTCTTTTTTTCTTTGAGATCCATAACCAGTTACAACCACATCATTTAATGTATTAATTTTCTTAGTGAGTACAACAGTCACGCTATTACCGGATACATTTATATCCTGTGTTTCAAATCCAATATAACTCACAGATAAAGTGTTTTGCCCCTTGGGGAGAACAATTGAAAAGCTTCCATCCTCATTGGTATTAATGCCTGTATTTGATCCTCTAACAATTACAGAAGCATTATAAATCGCCTTGCCATCGGCATCTGTTACTTTGCCGGTAACAGTTCGCTGAGCAAAAAGTACATGGCTCAATAAAATTAAACAGGTAACAAATAAACTCTTAAATAATGTTGATTTAGCAATCATAAACAGTGGTTTTAAATGTGATGTGTAAGAAATATTTGTCGAATTTAACAAAAAATTAATTCATACCAAAAAAATATTATTGTAAGTAAAAAAATTTCAGGGTTTCAGAAAATAAATAATATAATTTTCCAAATTCTGAATACGATTTAATAAGATTTGTAACTAAACCAAAAGGAAAGATCATTGAAAAAGAGATTCATAACTGTATGGCATAGACGCTTTCATTCTCCACACTTTCACATTTTTAAATCTTGTTGTAATCCGTCCTATGGAAAACATTTCTATCCACCCTTTTGTTTTGTTGGAAAAATCAAATTTGTCATCATCTGCTCTCCATTATTTATAAATACTTCAACAATACTTTTACAAATCAGTATCCTGAATTTTAAATTTCCTTTCTTAGCGATACCGGTATAGATTCAATGCATGAAATTTTTTATTAAAATTTATATTACCTGATTTTGTCCTGTCAATTTTTACAGTGTTATCTTTCTTGTCAAAATAAATAAGTGTTTCCGGAGATTGCGAAAAAGTTTTTAGAAATGAAAAACAAAATGAAGAAAGAAAATAAAATTTTCATTGAGTTAATCTTTATTTAATTGATTGCAGATTTTCTTTAATGCAATACAAGATTACGTTCTATTTGTTCTAATGATTTTCCTTTTGTTTCGGGCATTATTTTCCATACAAACAAAAGTTGAATCACCATCATGATACAGAAAAATAAAAATGTATTTCCGCCGCCCATTTTTTCTGTAAGTGATGGAAATGAAAATGCGATAAAGGCAGCCATAATCCAATGCGTTAAGCTTCCCAGAGTTTGCCCTTTTGCCCTTACCTGGTTTGGAAAAATTTCTGAAATAAAAACCCATATTACAGCGCCCTGGCTAAAAGCAAAAAAAGCTATATACAGTAAAAGATAAATGGTAATAGAAATTCCTCCGAAGTTTTGAGAATAAAAGGTATACGCAACCAAACCTAAGGTGGCAATAAGCCCGAACGATCCAATGAGCATTAATGTTCTTCTTCCAATCCTGTCTATAAAATTTACTGCAAGTAAAGTAAAAATAAGATTGACAGCACCAATACCAACTGTTGATAGCAATGATGAACTTTTTCCCAGCCCGGTCATTTCAAATATTCTGGGCGCATAATAAATAATTGCATTAATGCCTGACACCTGGTTAAAAAAAGCAAATGCAATTGCTAAAAAAACTGGAAATTTATTATTCTTCGTAAATAATTGATCTGAATTACCTGAAGCCTTTTCTTCTATTTCATTATTCTTTATATTTTCCAAAACTCCTTCATAAGTGTTGGGATTGATAATTTTTAAAATGCGTTTTGCCTCCTCAACTTTATTTCTTTTTAAAAATAACCATCTCGGGCTTTCGGGAACAAATCTTAATAAAATTAAAAACAGTAATGATGGAAATGCCTGAACACCCAGCATCCAGCGCCATGATGCTTCGCTCGCTCCAATTAAATAATTTGAAAAATAAGATATTACTATGCCCAATACAATATTGAACTGGAACATAGCAACCAATCTGCCTCTTGTATCTGCAGGAGAAATTTCTGCAATGTAAACCGGCGCTGTTACCGAAGAAGCGCCAACACCAATGCCGCCTAAAAAACGAAATGCTAAAAAAAGATACCAGTTGCCCGCCAATGCAGTACCTATTGATGCAAACAAATAAAGCGCTGCAATAATAATTAAAGTAGTTTTCCTTCCTAATTTATCAGAAGGTATGCTTCCGAAAAGAGCACCAAAAATAGTTCCTATGAGTGCAATTGAAATTGTAAAACCATGCTCAACTGTACTAAGGTTCCAGAATTTTTGAATGGATTGCTCTGCGCCGGATATCACCGCAGTATCAAAACCAAAAAGAAAACCACCGAGTGAAACAATAATGCTCCAGCCAAATATTTTTCTTTTATTCATAAAACTGGTTTTGGTAAAAGAAGAAATCGTATTTGATTCAGCAAAATATAAATGTAATCCTATATTGTTATATAAATGAAAGAATAAATAACTAAGCAAATAATTTATAAACAACGTTTCATCCCTTTTTTATTAAAAAGAACAATGAAACTAATCGCTATATTTATTAAGGATATTTTTAAGACAAATAATATGAGATTAGCAAATGAAAATTCTTTGCATTGGTGAAGCACTAATTGATATGATTTGTACTGACACCGGATCAACACTTTCCAAAGGAGAAAACTTTTTAAAGAAGCCGGGCGGCGCTCCTACTAATGTTGCTGCTGCCATTGCGGTTTTGGGTGGGGATGTTTTATTATCTGCAAAAGTAGGCGCCGATCCATTTGGCCAGCAATTGATTGATGTAATGAAAGACTTTGGCGTATCAACAATATGGATGGTGCAGGATAAAGATCATTTTACAACGTTTGCTTTTGTTTCGCTTATGCATGATGGTGAGCGTGATTTTGTTTTTAACCGCGGTGCTGATGGAGAATTAAGTGAGAGCGATATTGAAGGGATTGATTTACATGAATGTTCCATCATTCACTTTGGTTCTGCAACTGCGTTTTTACCCGGCCCATTACAAACTGCCTATAAAAGCTTATTGAAAAAAGCGATGAAGAAAAATATTTTTATCAGCTTCGATCCTAATTATCGCCAATTACTTTGGAAAACTAATATTGAATCTTTTATTGAACAGTCATGGAATTTCATTCAGCAATGCCATTTCTTTAAAGTGTGTGATGAAGAAGCGATGCTTATTACCGGAAGTTCTTCTGTGAGTGATGCTGCAAAATTTTTATCAGAAAAAACAAAAGCAACTTTTGCCATTACACTTGGAAAAGCAGGTACATTACTTATGCATCAGAAGAATAAAATTATTGTGGAAAGCATCCCTATTCAACCAATTGATACCACCGGCGCAGGCGATGCATTTGTTGGCGCAGTGCTATACCAGTTGAGCAAATATTCTTTGCAAATGATACAGGCTTTAAGCACTGATGATTGGAAAAATATTATTCATAATGCCAACAAAGCAGGCGCACGTACCTGTGAATATATGGGAGCAATGGAAGCTTTTAAACATTTAAGCAACCAGATTTTTGATTAAGGATTTGAAGATTTGGGATTTGGGATTTAGGATTTCTTCATCCATTTATCCAATGCAAGATAAACACCGTTAGTCCATCCAAAGCCATCCTGTGCCGGGTATTCGCCACCACCCGCTTCGAGGCCTGTAGCTACTATATTATATTTCTCCATCATTTTTCCGGTATTATCATATACTTTTTCATTAATGGTCATCCATCTTTTAGCAATTTCTTTCGCAAGATTTACATGCCCGTATTTTGCCAGCCCCTGTATAGCTATCCATTGCAAAGGCGCCCATCCGTTTGGTGCATCCCACTGCTGATTGGTTGTTTCAGTAGTGGTACTGAGTCCTCCATTTGATAAAAATTTTTCTTGCAAAATTTTTGCTACTCCCGCAGCTTGCTCTTTGGAAGCTATCTCAAAAAATAAAGGGAAAGCAGCGGCTAAAGTTTTGGATTTTTTTTGTTCGTTGTCAACATAATCATAATCAAAATAAAGTTGATATGCTTCATTCCAGCAATATTTATCTATTGCATTTTTTCGTTTAACCCACGTCGTTATATACTTCTCAGAAGATGAATGATTACCTTTTAACTGATATGCCTCTCCAATCGTTTGCTCAAGATTCAGCAAAAGGCAATTCAAATCAACAGGGATAATTTCAGTTGTATGAATGGTGGAAAAATCTTTCACATCCTCAAACCATCGTGAAGAAAAATCCCAGCCAGATTCACAGGCTGCACGGATGTTCCTGAATAATTTCTTTTTATCACTAAAATCGTTTGCCAGTTCAATATCTTCTTTAAAAGACTCGGGCCGTGGCGTATCATTTTCATCCCAATAATTATTTAAGACACCTCCATCAGGCATTAAGGTAACACGACAAAAAGAAATATTTTTTTCATTTAATTCTTTACTTCCCCGCATCCAGAAATTGTATTCTTTTTCCATTTGCGGTAAATAATCAATCAGTATTTTTTTACCTTTTTCTTCACTCAACAATTTTACCATGCATGCAAAAAAAGGCGGTTGCGATCTCCCCAAAAAATAAGTACGGTTTCCGTTTGGAATATAACCGATAGTATCAATGAGGTAAGAAAAATTGTCCACCATATTTTGAATCATCTCTATCCTTCCTGATACCTGTAAACCAAGCATTGTAAAATAACTATCCCAATAATAAATTTCTCTGAAACGGCCACCGGGAACAATATAGGAATGCGGCAATGGAATCAATGAGCTTTTTTCCGTATCCTTCTGTCGTGTAAATTCATCCCAAAGTAATTCAATGTGCTGCTTAATTGGCATTCCTGCAGTGCTCTTAAAATTCTTTGATTGCGCTTTTGGTTCCGTAAAATTCTTATTTACAAATTCAGAAAGTTTAAACCCTGGTTTATTTTTTTCCTCTTCATAACGTTGTTGTATAGACGCAAGGTCAGAATGGGGAATACAATCAACAAAAGTTTTACCGTCAGAAAAAACACCTTGCAACTGCACTTGCTCAAATAATTCACCTAAAGAAAAAATGTCTTTGATTTCCATTTGTATTTTCTTTAAAAAAATTTAATGTGAAGCGTTGGGAATTAAATTTATTTCCACAGGTGCTGATTTCTTCTGCAAGCGATTAAAAAATATAAGGCTTATAATAAGAATGCTTATTGGCACTAATGAAAAATAAAATGCTGTTTGGCCGCCATAGGCTTCGAAGATATGACCAGTGATTATTGAACCGGTTGTACCACCAATTGCAGAAAAAATTACGATTAAGCCACTCATAGGGCCATGCTGCCGCAGCGGCAAAGAGCTTAATATTACTGAATTTATTGCAGGATAAATGGGTGCAAGCAATAAGCCTATTACCGGGAAAATATATGCAACAAACGGCGCATCAAGCCAATTATTAATAGCGGTTACCTGCACTTTAGAAGCGAGTGGAATAACTAATACAACAAGAATTGCAGCAATAATCAAACAAGCAATTACAACTTTCAACCAATGAATTTTTCTTAAAAGAAAACCGGCAATAAACCGGCCGAGGGCTGTAGAAGCAGCCAAAATACTGGCCATTTGAATACTAAGTGTTGTTGACAAATGTAAAACCTGGCTGTTGAATGTGGGGAGCCAGCTCATAATGCTTTGCTCTATCAGTACATAAAAAAAAGCGCTTATTATAAATACTAAAACCAAAGGACGAATGGCGAGCTTAACCATATCTGCAAAATCCTGCACGAATGATTTCACCTCAGTATTTTTTACTGACGATTCATCCAATGGTGAACTCAGCAGCAATATAAAAGCAACAACAGAAATACCTGCTAATACATAATACACATTCAACCATGATGTAGAAGCCGGGTTATTATTGTCAACGAAAGCGCTAAAAATAAAATAGCCGGTTAAAATTCCAATCATGAAAAAAGATTCGATAAAATTCATAAAGCTTGCATGATCTTTTTTATTGGAAGTAACCAATCCAATGGTTGCATATACTGAAACTTTTATTAATGCAAAGCTTACACCGGTAACTGCAAATAAAATTTTGGTCATTGCAAATCCACCAACAAATGGCATCATTAAACAGGCAATTGTTACAAATGCGAGCGCCAGTAACATTGACCTTTTATAACCAATTCGGGTTATATAAGATGCAACCAGGAAAGAAGCAATTGCAATACTAAGATCTTTAAATGCTTCTAAAATACTTGCTGCGCCTTGCGTGACGCCATAATTATTTTGCACCTGCAATATAACAGTGCCAACGCTATTGAGCAATATGGCAAAAACAAAGTAATTGAGGAAGAGGGAAAGTTTTATTCTAAAGTTTTGCATGCAGTCTTTTAAAAATATTAATATCGAATGTACAATTTATTCATTTACTTAAAGACTAAAGGATACATTTTCAAATTGTCACCGGTTGGTGGGAGGGCGGTCAGCCGTGGGCGGTGTCCCCACCGCCCCACAACCAGCCTGGCCATGCAACAATTTTAAATACACCCATAGCAACTGTTTATCTTACTTTTGTTTTTCATGCGCCTCACACTAACCCTCTCCTGGGGAATGGGATAATAATTTAAATACTTATTCAAATGGAAAATAAAAAACAACAATCGTTAATAAATTATATTACTCTAATTTTTATTTTCTTTTTTATGATTACAAATAAAGTAGTTGCACAAAATGCTGACAACAAAAGAACATGGTGGAAGGAAGCAGTAGTGTACCAAATTTATCCAAGAAGTTTTAAAGATACTGATGGTGATGGGATCGGCGATCTTAAAGGAATTATTTCAAAATTAGATTATGTAAAGAGCCTTGGCATTGATGTCGTGTGGCTTAACCCTATTTACAGCTCGCCCAATGTTGACAATGGTTACGACATAAGTGATTATGAAAATATCATGAAAGATTTTGGCAGCATGGGCGACTTTGATGCTATGCTTAAAGCAATGCACGACAGGAAAATAAAATTGGTAATGGACCTTGTTGTTAACCATACAAGCGATGAGCATAAATGGTTTCAGGAATCAAGAAAATCAAGAACCAATCATTACAGAAATTATTATCATTGGTGGAATGCAGAAAGAGGAAAACCCGCGCATCGTTTTAGTTTTTTTGATGTTAATGGAAGCGCATGGAAATATGACAGTCTTACTAATGCTTATTACCTGCACTATTTTGCGCAGCAACAACCAGATCTTAATTGGGAAAATCCAAAAGTGAGAAAAGAAATTTATGACATGATGAATTTTTGGTTCAAAAAAGGAGTGGATGGTTTTAGAATGGATGTTATTTCTGCCATTGCAAAAGATACTGTGTTTCCGCCTTTACCTGCGAGGTATCATGGAGACTATGTAGCGTATTATGCAGAAGGCCCGCACCTGCACGATTATTTAAAAGAAATGAACAAAGAGGCATTAAGTAAATATGATATTATGTCTGTGGCCGAAGGGCTTGGTGTTACTACTAAAACAGCCCACAACTTTGTTGATCCTGATCGTAAAGAACTCGATATGCTTTATCATTTTGAAGGAATGGGATTAGGATATTTACCGGGTCAGTTTAAACACATGGATCCTAAAGGTTATAGTCTTATAGAGTTTAAAAAAATTTATAGCAAATGGGATAGTGTTTTTGCAAAAAAAGGTTGGGGAACTGTTTACCTCGGCAATCACGATCAGCCGAGAATGGTAACCCGCTGGGGAAATGATTCACCGGGATATCGCGAAGCTTCTTCAAAGCTTCTTACCACATTTATATTGTCAATGCGGGCAACACCTTATTATTATTTTGGAGATGAACTGGGTATGAACAATATTAAGTTTGACAAGATTGATGATTATCGTGACATTGAAACATTGAATTATTATAAAAAATTAGAAAATGAAAAAGGAGATCTCGATTATTTTTTACAAGGCCAGAAAATTTCTGCAAGAGATAATGGACGCACACCATTTCAATGGGATGATACAGAGAATGCAGGATTTACAACCGGCACTCCGTGGTTAAAAGTAAATCCAAATTATAAAACGGTAAATGTTGCTGCGGAAGAAAATGATCCTAACTCGACATTAAATTATTTTAAAAAAATGGTACAGCTTCGTAAAAGCTTGCCTGAGTTGGTTTATGGAGCTTATACTTTGCTTGATAAAAACAATAAGCAGGTTTATGCTTATACACGCATTCTTGATGATAAAAAAGTTTTAGTTGTTATGAATTTTTCTAATAACGAAGCAGAATTTAATTTACCTGAATCTGTTGGAAAGGTTGGCGATATATTGATAAATAATTTAAATGATTCCAATATTAAAGATGGCAAATTTGATCTAAAGCCATGGCAGGCAGTTATTGTAAGGTTAAATAAATAAAAAATTATTTAGAATGAAGTGATTGAGTAAATATAATAATCCAGTATCTCTCCATTTTTAATTACTCCATTCTTTATCGTTGCTTCCCTTGTAAATCCAGCTTTTTCTAATGCCCTTATTGATCCGGCTGAAGTAATAAAAGGAATTGCAAAAACTCTTTTGATTTCAAAATTCTCAAAAATGTATTTTACTAAAGCTTTAATTACGGCTGTCATAATTCCTTTTCCCCAATGTTCTTCACCCAGCCAATAACCTATTTCTGCATTCAACCTATACACATCTTCCCCTGGCCTTAATTCAATAGTACCGGCAGCTTCATTATTGATTTCGATTATAAAATTTTTTACCGGATTACTATTTCCTAATACAAAGTTGATAAACCATTCAGCATCTTCTTCTGTATAAGGATATGGAAAACCGTCTCTTAAATTAATACCAATCTTTTCATTATTGGCATGTTTCGTGAGTGCCTGTTTATCGGTGATTTGAAAAGGCCTTAATAAAAAACCATCTCCTTGTATTATCATTTCTTTAAAAAAATTAGAACAGATTGTTTTTAAAGCTACAAAAAATGATATTACATCTCCGGCATAAAAACATTTCCTAATTCAAGCATACGTGCATGCATAGCTTCAAACATTTTTTTTCTTGGATTGGCAGTGGGCACAGGTGGTAAATCAAGCGTTTGCGCTGGCTGGCCAAATTCCCGGAAGAAGACTTCAAAGCCTGCAGGTGTTATCAGCATTAATGCTTTTGCTGTTTCAGTTATAAGATTGAAATGATGAGGTACATTTTTTGGCAGCACAACAAATTCACCCGCACCTGCCTTTACCTTTTTATCACCCACATGAAAATCTATTTCTCCTTCCAGCATATAAAAAGATTCGTCTTCCAGCTTATGATAATGTGGTGGCGCAGTAAATCCTTTACGAAAGTAACAATGAACAAGAGAGAATGCACCTTCGGTATCTTTGCCGGTAGCCAGGAAAGAAAATGTGTGTGCAATGTAATGAACAGAGTTTTCAAGAGTTGGCTTTCGAGCGGCTGATGGTTGAAGTTTTATTTGTAACATAAAAAAGATTTATGTAAATCTACCGGCATAAAACTTTTGCTTTCTATACCATTTGGTGGATTTTTAAAAAACCCATCCCCATTCTACAGCTTTTAAAATGGCAGCAGTGCGATTGGGCACATCCATTTTTTGATAAATATTTAATGTGTGTGTTTTGATAGTAGTTGGAGATACAAATAATTTTTCAGCAAGGGCTTTATTGGTCAAACCGGTTATTAATAAAAGCAGTACTTCTTTTTCTCGTTCTGTAAGCTGCTGCATTGCTCCTCTTGATACGGGATTTAGTTCTTTTTCATTGCACCACCGCCATTCTTTCTGGCTTCCTTCTGTTTTCACAAATGGCCTTGATGAAATTTTTGCCAGCTCTAACGCTCTTACCACAAAATTGCCAACAGTTTTTAAAATATAAAGGTGATGTTGCTGGTAAACATTTTTATGTATAGTACGCACAGTAATTAATCCAACTACTTTATTATTTAATTTAAGCGGCACATATAAAGCTGCTTTAGGATTGCAGCCTGCAAGCGGTACCGGCTTTTGCTGAAGGTATTTAATATACTCAACGTCAAGATCATTCATAAATATTTCTGCTTCGTTACGTATGCACCAACTGGCTAAACGATTATCGGCAATGGCATCCATTGAAAAATCAGGAATTCGTTTTCCATCTTCTATCATTCCTTTATAAGTAATTGTGCCTTCCATTTCATTATACATACCCACAGCAAATTGAAAGGCATCAATAAGATGATTGACATTCGAATAAATAGCTGCTGTAATTTCTTCGAGGGTAAGCTCTGGTGTAATAAGGTCTGCCACATCATTTAAAATGCGCAGTTGCTCCGTCCAGTCAATAGCCGCAGCGTTAACCACAGAATTACTCCATGAAGAGAAGCCCTGGGTAAATGAATTTTTATTTACTAATCCCATTTATATTAGTCAAAAAAGAGTTGTTATAAATGTAGCCATTAATGCCTGAAATGTTTCTTCTATTAATTATCTTCAATAAAATAATTCAACATTTAAAAGGCCAATGAATATTTCATCATTTAAAGAAAGCTTATCAGGGAATGAGCCTCCGCAAAATTCATCAGTATATTTAAAGGCTTTATGGTACGATGCAAAAGACCAATGGGATAAAGCCCATGAGCTGATACAGGATATTGAAGATAAAAAAGCATCATGGATACATGCCTATCTCCATCGCAAAGCAGGAGATGCCGGCAATGCAGATTACTGGTATAATCTTGCTGATAAAAAAAGACCTTCTGTTTCTTTAGAAAAAGAATGGGAAGAAATAGTAGCTGCAATGATTTGAACTTTTTTGTTTCTACATGAATATTATAAGGAGATAACCGGCATCAAATTATTTATTATTTTTACCACTTGACACTAATTAAATCATACGCTCATTTCTACAGGCTCTCTGCCTATGTTGCCATTATGATGAATGGAACCTCGGTATCCGTTTAAATAAAAGATGCAAAGTATTTCTGCATTTGAACAGAGGTTGAAATAAAGAGAATCATATCACTTCGTACATTCATAGCCGTTAGTAAATAAAAAATATAATTTTATGCAAATAGGTGTATTAGGCTCCGGAATGGTTGGCCGTGCAATGGCAATTGATTTAGCCGCCAATTATAATGTTACCGCTTTTGATATAAGCGGTCATTCATTACAATTGCTTTCGCAAAAAAATAATTCTATTAAAACTTTAAAAGCTGATCTCACTGATTACGATAATTACGCAACTTTATTAGCCGGCTTCGATTTTATTATTTCTGCCGTACCGGGTTTTATGGGATACCAAACTTTAGAAGCCATTATCAATGCCAAAAAAAATGTGGTGGACATTTCATTTTTTCCTGAAGACGCATTGGAGCTTGATGATTTGGCAAAACAAAATCATATAACGGCTATAGTGGATTGCGGTGTTGCGCCAGGCATGAGTAATCTTATATTAGGTTATTACAATAAACGAATGACCATTACGCATTTTGAATGTCTTGTGGGCGGACTGCCCAAACAACGCGTAAAACCTTTTGAATATAAAGCGCCTTTCTCTCCTATTGATGTGCTGGAAGAATATACCCGCCAGGCAAGATATGTAGAGAATGGATTTGTGATTACCAAACCTGCATTAAGCGATGCAGATCTGATAGATTTTGAAAAGGTGGGGACACTCGAAGCATTTAATACAGATGGTTTGCGTTCTGTTTTATTAACTATGAATCATATCCCCAACATGAAAGAAAAAACCTTGCGCTACCCAGGGCATATTGATTTGATGAAAGCACTTCTTAAGGCCGGTTTCTTTGATGAAAAGCCGGTTAATTTTAAAGGCCTGCAAATTTCACCACGGGAATTTATGAGCACTATTTTATTTGACCAGTGGAAACTACAAGAAAACGAAGAAGAATTTACATTGATGAAAATTATGATTAAAGGGACAGAAAACGGAAACCCTAAAACAATAAATTATCTTTTGTTTGATGAATCTGATGCGACAACCCAAACCTCCTCAATGAGCCGTACCACAGGCTATACAGCAACTGCGGCACTCAATATGCTCATCGATAATTTATTTACAGCAAAAGGCGTTTTTCCACCCGAGCTTATAGGAAGTGATGAAGCTTGTTTTAATTTTATGTTGAATTATTTGAAAGAAAGAAACGTTATCTATACAAAAACAACAAGCTGAATGGATTTAAAAATTTGAAAGAGATTTTATGATAAGAGAAAAAGGAAATGAATATTCATTCGTCATTTATCATAAACAGTCTGTAGGAATAAGTTGCCAAAGTTCCTTATCGGATGCTGCAATGTATAGCTCTTCAAAATGCTCTTTTTCTAACGGTATTAAATCTACTATTTGTCCTGTTAATATTGTTGGTTGAGTTATCCAATTTTTTTTCATAATCGTGATTTCGTCTAAGCTTGCAGGTTACGCTGTATTTGTGAAACTAAACTAAAAACTTTTGCAAGCCAGTTACTTTAATAGCAGCATAAATACATAAATTGTAAATTGAAAAAAAGAAATTATGCCTCATAAAAAAATCATCAAAGGGTTTCCATTTATATCTTACGAAAAAGAAAGCTATGAAACAAATGCCATGTCGCAGCGCAGCAGCGACTTTTATAAATGGATGGATAAACGCAGAACGGTAAGGGATTTCAGCGATAAACCTGTTTTAAAAGAAGTAATGGAGAATATAATAAAAGCTGCATCTACCGCTCCTTCCGGTGCACACAAGCAACCGTGGACTTTTTGTTTAGTAACTGATTCGATTCTTAAAAAACAAATACGCGAAGCAGCAGAGAAGGAAGAATATGAAAGTTATAACAATCGCATGAGTCAAGAATGGCTAAAGGACCTGGCCCCTTTACAAACCGACTGGCAAAAATCTTTTTTAGAAATTGCACCTTATCTTATAATTGTTTTTAAACGCAGCTATGAATTTGAAGATGGAAAAAAGCACCAAAATTATTATGTTACCGAAAGTTGTGGCATTGCCTGTGGTTTTTTACTGGCAGCCATTCACCATGCAGGCCTTGCAGCACTTACTCATACGCCTTCGCCCATGAATTTTCTTATAAAACTTTTAAACAGGCCGGAAAATGAAAAGCCTTTTTTACTGATTCCTGTAGGTTATGCTGCTGAAGAATGTTATGTGCCGGATATACAGAGAAAAGCATTTAAAGATATTGCCGTGAATTATTAAATATGAAATTTTATGGTTTCTGATTTTACGAACCGAGTCTATCAAGGGCGGCAGCAAAATCTGCATCCAATTGTCATATCATCTTCCACCCGGCGGGCAATATTGCCGTAAGTAATTTGTATATAAAGTTTGCAAATGTTCTCTTGTTCCTTCACCTTCAAAAATTCCATGCGAGCGGTTTGGGTAGGGCATAAACTGGAACTGCTTATTATATTTTATTAATTCATTCAGCAACATTTCTGCATTTGAATAATGCACATTATCATCGCCCGTGCCATGAATATATAATAAATGCCCCTGCAAATTTTTTGCATAAGTAATCGGCGAGCCTTTTATAAAATCTTCTTTATTTTCCTGAGGCAAACCCATGTAGCGTTCCTGGTAAATATTATCGTAAGTAAGTTCGTTGCCTACAGCTGCAATGGCAATACCTGTTTTATAAATTTCAGGATATTGAAACATTAAATTTAAGGTAGCAGATCCCCCGCCGCTCCAGCCCCACACTGCTACACGGGATGTGTCAACATAAGCTTTCTTTAAAATTTCTTTTGCTGCCATTGCCTGGTCATGAATGTTAACCAATCCTATTTTCCTGTAAACAGATTTTCTCCAGGTTCTTCCTTTAGGTACAGGCGTTCCGCGGTTATCAATTGAAATATAAATGTATCCATCATCTGCAAGATTTCCCTGGTATAAAAAATTATTTGCCACACCATATTCATCTTTTACATTTTGCCCCCAGGGCTCAGTATATACATAAAATAAAACAGGATATTTTTTTGTCGAATCAAAATTTGTTGGTTTCACCATCCATGCGTCCATCGAAATATTTTCCTGTGTTTTTATGGTAAAAAATTCAATATTAGACTTTGCTTTAGCCGATGCAGATTTTTCAACTGCTGCATTTACATCATCGCCATTTATAAATTTATGAGCCGGTAATGAAATCCATTCTGTTGCCCCGGGTGTGTAATAATCAGAGAAAGTATGAAAGGCAAATTTTCCCCCAGGCGAAACATCATAGTCATGTGTTCCGTTTTGATTTGCCGGGCTTATTCTTTCTGCTTTTCCTTTACCATCAAGCTTAGTTCTGTATAGATATTTCTGCGTTGCATTTTGTGGCGAGGCTTCAAAATAAATGTAATTATTTTTCACATCAATGGCGCTTATTTTCATTACATCATAATTGCCAACTGTAATCAGTTTTTCTTTTTTTCCATCACGGCTTATCCTGTACAAATGCCGCCAGCCATCTTTTTCACTTGCCCATAAAAATTCTTTTCCACTGTTCAGCCAATCCCATCCGCCATAAGAATAATCTTCATCCCAAAGCGGCAAAATATCAATCCATGCAGAATCTTTTTCTTCATAAATAGTTTTTGAATTACCGGTTACTATATCGCAAAGTACAAGGTCACTTGTGTTTTGCTTACGGTTGAGATGCTGAATAATAAGTTCATTATTGTTGGCAGCCCATTCCATGCGGGGAACATAAGATTGCAAAACAGGATCCGTTGGAATATTCATCCAGGTTGTTTTTCCATTTGAAATATCAACCACACCAATTTTAAAAGGAGACGGCGGCTCTCCCGCAATAGGATATACAACCGGTTTCACAAAAGGATAAATAGAATCAGTATTATCAATCATCAAATAATTTTTTGTATTCTTTGCATCCATTTGCCAGTAAGCAATCTTCTTACTGTCATCGCTCCAGCGAAATCCATCCCTGCAAAAAAATTCTTCTTCATACGCCCAGTCAAAAGTTCCGTTTATTAATTCTCGTGTACCATTCACCGTTAGTGCATCAATTTTGCTGCTTGCAATATCTTCCACATAAAGATTATAATCGCTTACATAAGCAACTTTATTTCCATCAGGAGAAAATTTTGCAAACATTAAAGATGATGAAGGCCGACCTTCGCCGAGTTTTTTTAAAGAATGATTGCTTATATCAAGAACCCAATAATCCCCACGTGTATCATAGCGCCATACACGTTTTGAGTTGGTATAAATGAGCAATTTATTTCCGTCATTTGAAAAGAAAAAATTACGAACAGGCATCGATGCAGAAGCTCCTGCGGGTGTTAATTGTTCTTTCGTTACAAGTACTGTTGATTTATAAGATGCCAAATCTGTTTGTACAATTTCATTGTTTTTTGACTGGTAAAAACTTTTACCATCTTTTGACCAATGAACACCTTGCGGCGGCTGAGCCAGTACAGCAAATGAAATAAAAGAAAAAATAAAGGCAATAATAATTCTGAATGATGAAGGCATAAAAATATTTTAGAAAGTGAAAGTAAATGTTATCAACGAAATTATGCTGAAGATTAATTTTTTTTATATGTCGGGAAAGTTAAAAACGGGATAGCAAAAAGAACAGCAGAAAATATTTTCAACATTAGGGAACTTGTGAGTGTATGTTACCCAAGATATTTTGTATGAAATTTTTAGTTAGAAAACAAGTAACCCTAAGCGTTAGGTATAGCCTCACCCCTCCAAAGGAGTCCGATGGACAATCCCTTTCCAAAGGAGAGGGCCAGAACTATTATCCAGCAAGAGTTCCGATAGAATATTAGAATTTTAGTCGAACAATTGTGATATTTTATGTATCCATGTATTATTAATGCTCACCTAAATCATAATAAACATAATGTTGTAGCTGGTAGCTGGATAAAACAGTTTGAGCTGTAAGAGAAATTTTTACGCCCGGTATCATCTCTGCTTTATCTACACCGAAAAAATGCATCGCTTGCCCGCAGGCAATAATTTTCACACCTGCATCCTGTAATTCTTTTAATATTGCCAGGTTAGGATTATCAACATTATATTTTTTCTTATAGCTTCCATTATTTAATAAAAAATATAATGCAGCCGCATGAACTATGGCAACAATGTGTATGTTCTTTTTAGGAATACCTGCAGCAACATGCAAATTGAGTAGCCTTCCCACTTCTGAGAAAGCCCCATTCATATTATTGATGGCGTTACTATCTTTTTTATCTTTTATACCTGATGTAATTTCCATCAATAAATTATATTTCAAAGATGGATTAGGAATTTCGTCTATATTATTTACAGGAAACACACCGGACCATTTATTTTTAATAACCGGATACATAATTTTCACAGACAAATTATTCATGAATACCCTTGCAAGCGGAACTACTGTTCCATAAACAGTGTAAGAATTGTAAGCATTAATAAGGTCTTGAGCGTCTTTAAAACTAATGCTGTCAGAATTTTTATTTTTTAAAGTATCTGCAATCTTATTAAAATTCTTTGAAGTTGATCGAATGTATGCAGTGTCGAAAATAAAATCCATTGATAACTTTTTGGTAAGAGATAAATTATCATATAAATGTTTAAGGGTTTCTACATATATTTTATTAAAAGAAGCACTATCTGTTTTGTGTGCACCTTTTGCATCAGCATAGCTTTCAAACTCAATGCCACCTTTTCCAAAATAGTCTTCAGAATATTTTCGGGATGAATCTAATAATTCAATTGATTTTTTATAATTCTGTGCCACCATTTCATAGCGAAAAGCAGTATCATAAAAGCCTCCTTTATTTGAATCTTTAATCGTTTTATTTGATTCATAATAAATTGAACTTACTTGTTGAGCTAACTTCGGTAAGGTTTTATATAATGCATTTGTATCACTATATAACGCATGAGGAAAATAAAACTGCTGACTATAGGTGCACGCAGAAAAAATAAATAAAAAGCCAACTTGCATAATTAAAAAGATGCCGATTGAAAAAGAAAATTTTCTCATTGTAGTTTTGAATTTGTGGGAGAAGAATAAAGTCTGAAATCTTAAAGATTACAAAAATATCCTGTATATACAAGTAATTGAAAAAAGTTTATTTGTGCATGTGCTGCAATAAAAGGCTATAGAATATTATTCTAAGAATTATAATTTTTTCTTCTCTTTATAATCTATATATAATGCGCAAATCAGAAAAATCGGCATTGTCATAATGTGTTTTAAGATTAATGCCTGCTATTAAATGCCTGGTAAACCTATATGATAATCCATACCTGAAATAAAAATTTCCTGCATCAGAATTTTCTTTAATAATCTGTACACCTATTTGTTGGCTAAACGATACCCTGTTAAATAAAAATGTATGACCTGCATGAATGCCTGCCTGCAGCGCTGATCTTTTATTTGTATTGATTGTTGCGGCTTCTATTTTGTCATAATAAATTTCGACGCCGCCGGTTAAAGCGCTTATTCTTCCATACTGTTTGGTAGCCTGGCCAAATGCACCCGCTAAAAATTTTCTTTGTCCCATTATTTTACTATTATATCCCTGCTTTGGTACATACATAAATCCTGCATCAAAATCTGTTTTTTTATTATGCCAGTTTTTATAAGAGGACGATTTATATTTTGGCAAATTATTATTTTGAGAATAATATAAAAATCCCACAGAGCCTGTAATCCAGTTTACACCCCGGTTTGGTTGCTTAAATCCACCATTGCTAAAATGCTGGAAACTTCCTATAATGGCCATTGATAAATGAGAGGTAACATTATAACTCAATCCTACGCCAAACTGTAAATATGGATTTATATGTGTTGTATAACTTTTGTTTACAGGATTTTTTATTTTATTGAAAGGATTGGATGCGTATATTAAACCTGCGGCTCCTCTCAGGTTAAATTTAAACTTGTTGCTTATTCTGTAAGCAGGTTCCAGGAAATAAGAAATCATTTCTCCATGACCTAAAATAGCTTTATCAAAATCAACATAAGACAAAGCAATACCATACCGCGGGTAGCAGTTACATTTATTATATGCAGCAGTATCAATGTCAAGCTTAGCTAATTCCAGTTCGACGCCATAAGGTCTTGCGCCGGCAACATTTTTAACCGATTGAGTATGTATGTAAATAGTACCATAATGCAGCTTGAGCGCAACTACTTTTTCATTACTGATTACATTGGTATCTAATTGAGCAAAACATGGAAGAGAAAACAGGAAGAGCAAATACCCAAATAAATTTCGCATATTATAAATCACATAAAATGTACGTGAAATTTAGCCGTAAAGATTCTTCAAACTTTTTTTTTGAAGCAGCTTTGTTCTCTTTATGTTATTGATAAATTTGTTATTTGAATTTAGCACTAATGTATTCAACCAGTTTTTCATCACTCATTTTATTTGAAGTGCTTTCTTTGGCTACTGTATTTTTAAATTGTGGAGTTTCTGCCATGTAGCGAATAAGCTGTTCCTGGGCAGTGCCGGTACCTGTTACATGCACTTCTTCGACATTTTGCATGTGAGCCGTTATTTCTTTAAAAAATTTATGGAGCAAGGTTCTTTCTGCATTGTGCGCCGTTTTTTCATTGGGGTTACTTTCAATGACGGCATTTTCTACATGGCCCAGTACACTAAAATCTTTGATGTCTGCATTTTCTCTTCCTACTATAGTTGCATGATGTAAATCCATCCAAATGCCGAATTGTTTTTTATTCTTTTGAGCCATATTATTTATTTATTAGAAAAGTACCCAAAAAGCATACCTTAAATAATTTGGCTTAATCAAAGAATGCAAAGTATAGGAAAATGAAAAATTTTGCTTACAGGTATTATGTTAGTAACCACGGCCCCGCTCCACAGCATATTCCTAAAAAATATTTTTTTAAAAGCACAATAAGATTTAATTAAAGAGCGTTTATACTTGCAAGACGGTAAAATTACGGTCTTGCAAAATAAAGAAAATGTACTCTGTTTCATTTGTAAAAACCTCAAAACCCAAGAAAATGACTAAAAATTCTACAATTGTAGGTAAGGGGATTTTAATGCTTACCATCGCAACAATCTTCTCAATCTTTGCCGCTCAGGCACAAACAATCCCAAAGCTAAAATTCAGGCAGCCGCAACTTGTTGCGGGTATTGACGGAACTGTGGGAGCTACCTATAAATTTACAGATGTGACATTAGGAGTAGATGCATTTATAAGAATTGAAGATATAAACAACGGGGCCATCCTGGTGAATATTGATGATTCAATTGTTGGATATTACGATGCTTGGCAACCGACTGTCGGCGGACCAAATGTTGCCGGCTCATCCTATATTAAATGGAATATTGATTTCAAAACGTCTGCCGGTTCAGTTTATTCATTCGCTACAGTTGATGCTGCAGCTATAGATGTTGATGGGGATAATTCAAGTATTAGCGAATTTGTAGGTGTCAATGGACAATCAAGCTACGATATTCCTACTCAAATTCCCTCGTTACTCACTATTACCAGTTTAAGTGATACTGATAATGTATATGGTGATGATCCCAACCCGACTAATTTATGGGCTTTTGGGCCGATTACTAACCGTGCCAATATTGATACTTCTTCAGAAGATGTGAGGATTAATTATCATTTTACTAATAGTTCTAAAATTAAATTTTATACAGGTTCTACGGTAGGTGCTCCGGGTGGTTCGTTAAATCGCTATCATTCTATATATTTCATGGATATAAGAGCTAAATTCTTCAGTGTATTACCCGTTACTTACCGCACTTTTACTGCTACAGCTAATAACAATGCAGTGAATTTATTTTGGATAACTGATGCAGATGCAAGAAATGCCCATTTTGAAATAGAAAGAAGTTTTGACCAAACTAATTTTTCAATGGTTGGTATTATTTTAGGTGCTCAGCAAGTTAATGGTATTTCAAGTCAATATAGTTTTAAGGATGGTGCAGCCGAACTCTTTAATCATAAAACAATTTATTACCGGTTAAAGCAGGTAGATGCAGATGGCAGATTTACTTACAGTACTGTAAAGATGGTAAAGATTAATAGTGATGAGAAAGCTTTCATACAAATTTCACCAAATCCGTATATGGATAAATTAAATGTAAATTTTGTAAGCCACGAAAATGGAAATGCCGAAGTAAGATTAATAAGCACATCAGGTAAATTGGTAAAGATTGCTGCTTCATCTGTTACAAAAGGATATAATACTGTTCAAGTACTAAATTTAAATTCAGAGGCCGCGGGTTTATACATAGCTAACATAATCATCAATGATAAAGTTGTGGCTAGTGTAAAGGTGGTAAAACAATAATTTTTAATTCTGTAATTGATAAACGGAAAAAAGTTTTCAGCATATCTTTTTATCTTGGTTTCAATAAATTATTTGTAAAAGATTTATAATTATTCACTCAAACAAAAAAAAATAATTTTATGGAAATGATGCATCATGCAATTAGCTGGTTTGAAATTCCTGTCAAAATTTTGGCAGAGCAAAAAAATTCTACAGTGCCATTTATGATTTTGAAATGCCCGAAATGATGATGGGAGAAAATCAAATGGGCTTCCTGCTTTTTAACAGGGAAAACAAGGAGTTTTGCATCGGGTGGAAACAGCCGGGGGTAAGGTTATCATGGTAAAACAGCAGCAGCTCCGGGCATGGGCACTTTGCAATTATGGAAAATACAGAAGGTAATCTTATTTCGCTCCATTCAGAAAATTAATCAAAAGACGGTGTTTATTTATCTTCCAAAATCATCCTGAACTCTTACAATATCATTTTCATCACTTGGGTTTTCTGCATCAGTATGCTGCCATATCTCTGCAACAATGCCCCAGTTATCAAGGCCAATAAGGCGATGGCGCTCGCCTTGTTTTAAACGAATAAAATCTTCATTGTTCAATTTGTGTTCATCTTTTTCTTTATCATCTTCGCTTGTAATAACTGCCATAGGTCCTTCAATACATTTCCATATTTCGGCACGGCGATGATGATATTGCCAGCTCAATCTTGCATGAGGCGCAACTATTAAAATCTTTGGACTTATCTTTTGAGTAATTTTTAATTCATCAATATTTTCTTCAGGAAAATAATGCTTCGCAAATTGCAAAGCCTGTTCTTCATCAATTACATAAAAACCTCCCCATGGCCTTTCATCATCTTTATTAATGATTGAAAAGCCTTGCTGTTGCAACATTTCAGCAACTTTATTAAAAGTGGAATCTTTATCTGCCATTATCGTTTTGTTTTTTTATTCAAAAATTATTTAAGAGATAGATTTATTCTTCCATTGCAGAAGCTTTATAAAAACCTAACTCTGCTAATTGAACGGAAAGTTTTGCATTAAGAATAGTGATACGAATTTTTGTAGTTTTTATTAAAGGAAAACGCAGTAATCTTTTATAGCCAATGGTAGTAAATTCTGCAATCTTTTGCCAATGATTATTATTCCAATATTCAAGCAAAGCTTTTTCGTTTCGCTGACCGTTAGTAATATTTTCCTGAAACATAGCCCGGTTAAAAGAAACTGTTTTTTTAAAGCTGATAATTTTTGATGCACCTTCTTTGAGTGCAATGAATGTATTCAGTTTTTTATCAGTAAGAAATTTTTCATCATTACTATTCACTAAATTGTTTTGAAATGTTTCATTAAGAATTTTTCTGAAATCATATAGACTTTTTACATCTTCATTTGAAAAAAGCCCTTCTTTGTTTGGCGGAATATTCAGCAACAACAAGCTATTACGGCCAACTGACTGGTAATATAAGTTCATCAATTCTTTACCTGTTTTTACTTTATCATTTTCTTCCTCATGATAAAACCAACCGGGCCTAATAGATACATCTGTCTCAGCGGGTATCCAAAATTTTCCATTAGAATCACCGGTATTCAAATAAGAAGCATCTGCTTTACCCGGCGCCATTCCTGTTGTATCAATTGTGGACCAGCATGTTTCCCCCGCATTGCCACTTTCATTTCCAATCCAGCGAATATCAGGCCCGGCATCAGAAAATATAACTGCTTTTGGCTGCAGCTTTCTTATTAATTGCCAATAACTTTTAAAGTCATATTGCATTGCTTTTGCATTTTCTCCCTTGGCGCCATCAAACCAAACTTCTGATACTTCACCATAATTTGTAAGCAATTCTTTTAATTGATTTTTATAATAAATATTGTAAGCCGGTGTTCCATAAGAAGCTTCATGACGATCCCAGGGTGACAAATAAAATCCGAATTTGATTCCATATTTTTTGCACGCATCAGCAATTTCTTTTACAACATCTCCGTGGCCATTTTTCCATGGACTGTATTGTACAGAATGATTGGTAAATTTTGATGGCCATAAACAAAATCCATCATGATGCTTTGCTGTGATAATGGCTGTTTTAAATCCTGCTTCTTTTAAAACTTTTACAATCTTATTGGCATCAAAATTTACAGGATTAAATATTTCAGGGCTTTCTGTTCCATCGCCCCATTCTTTGCCGGTAAAAGTATTTACTGTGAAATGCAGGAAGGCATTGGTTTCCATTTGTTGCCACTGCAATTGCCTTGCATAAGGTTTTGGAAGTTGTTGAGCATTCGTAATAACGCTTGTTATTATCATTAGACCGGTTAAAAAAAATCTATTTATCATTTTTATTTTTGTTTCAATAATTTACTTAATAAAACTTCAAAGAATTAAAATCTGTTAACACTGTTTATTTTAGTAAAGGTTTTTTATAACCATATTTTACTTCATCAATTACATCGAGCAAACCTTTTTCATATAAGTCGTCACGTAATTGCCAAAACATAATTCCTCCTAACCCTTTATCAATTACATATTTCGTTTTAAGTTCCACTGATCTTTCATTATCAAAAGTTACAAAAAGCTTTTGTGCAGGATTATATAAGTAAGAAGCCTGTGCAGTGCTGTCCCAATAAAAAACAAAACCGCTGTCTGCAGAAAGTGTTGTTGCAAAATTTCTTCTTGAAATCATTGCCTTAAATTTCCCCTGCCGGTATAACCCGTTGGAAGAGTCTTCAACATCTTCCCACATTCTGCCATAAAATGCTGCGCCAATAACAATTTTCTTATCAGGAACTCCCATTTTTTGCAACAGGCTAACTCCGCTATTAACTGATGCGGAATTCTGTGACGTTGAATATAATGGGGTATGATGGCCGGTCATTGTAGAAAAGCCGCTTACCAAATCATAAGACATCAGGTTTACCCGATCAACTTTTTTCACTACTTTCTTCCATTCAATAGATGAATCAATATATTGCTGAAAGCCTCCTGCGGCGAAGCTTATTTCATTTTTTCTTCCAAGCTTATGCCGAAGCTTTATAACTAACGCTGTAAAATTTTTTTTATCATCAGAACGATAGGTATGTCCCGGAAATCCGCTGATAGCAGGATATTCCCAATCAAGATCAATTCCATCTGTTCCAAAATAATTATTAATTTCTTTTGCAGATTTGGCAAATTCGCGTCTACCCTTTTTTGTTGAAAATACATCTGAACAAGTAGCGCAACCGCCCCAACCACCCAATGAAAGCATTATTTTTAAAACAGGGAATTTCTTCTTCAAACTCACAAGCTGCAATATCGTTGCAGAATCTTTTGCATTTTTTACATTTAACTCATTTCCTTTCAAATGGCAAAAGCTAAAAATTATATGAGTAAGCTCATTAACCTGGAAGCTGTCAATGTCGTCTCCTCCGGTGTAGTAGGCAATAACGGAAATATTGTTTTGTGCATTGCACAAATTATATGTAAGCAATATAATAAGAAGAGCAAAATATTTTTTTTTCATTAGTTGCGATTAGGCATCATTGTTATATTTTATTTTTAGTCCGCTAAATTTTAATTTTAATACTTCAGGATATTTATTTGATGTATGCAGTATCAACTCACCAAAAATTGTATTCGCCCACGCAAACCATTTACGTGTAAAATTAGCTGCATCATTTTTATTAAAAGATTCGTGCATAAACCCGGTTCCGGCGTTAGAGTGTTTAAGCATTTGCAAACATTTTTTTACTTCACCTGAATTATTGCTCGTAAGCCCGCGCATGATGATGCTCAATGGCCATATCATATCCAATCCTGCATGAGGGCCGCCAATACCCTCTCCTGCGATGCCTTTAAAGAAGAATGGATTATTTTCTGACAGTACAAATTTTCTTGTATTCAAATAAATCGAATCGTTTTCTTTAACTGCGTCTAAGTATGGCAGTGAGAGAAGACTGGGAACATTGGCATCATCCATAAGATTATAGCTTCCAAACCCATTTACTTCGTAGGCATATATATTTCCATACTGAGGCGTATGAATAATTGCATATTTTTTTAGTGCTCTTTCCACCTCATTTGCAAGCGCTGTGCATTCAGTTGCCAAGGGATTATTGTTATAAATTGACTTTACCATTTCAGCAGCTTGTTTCAAACTAACTACTGCAAAAAAATTAGATGGAATTAAAAATGGAAATATGGTAGCATCATCACTTGGGCGAAACATAGAGCAGATCAAGCCAACAGGTTTTACCGGGTAACCATATCCTCCCAATGGAACACCATCAGTTGCCCATGCAGTTGTCCTTTGAAAAGTGTAAGGCCCTGGTCCATCTTTCCTTTGTTGCTCTTTAAATGTTTTTACAATTAATTCAATAGACGCCTCCCATGTGTTATCAAAAACATTTGTATGTCCGGTAAGCTTCCAATACTGATGTGCCAAACGTATAGGATAACAAAGTGAATCAATCTCCCACTTCCGCTCATGAACACCGGGTTTCATTTCAGTCAAATCACTTTTCCATTCACTTATTTTATTTTCATCTTTATAAAATGCATTTGCATACCTGTCAAGATGAATACATGTTACCTGCCTGTTGATTACTCCTTCAATCAATTGCTGCAAGTGCTCATCATTTTTAATTAATGATAAATAAGGCCACACCTGTGCAGTACTGTCCCGCAGCCACATTGCATCTATATCTCCGGTGATTACATACGTATCCGGCTTGCCATTTATTATTTCAAAATCAACAGTTGTATCTAATGTGTTTGGAAAACAATTTTCAAAAAGCCACGCTAACTCAGGATCGGAAATTTCATTTTTAATTTTAGCAATAGCTTCCTCAATAGCTTTGCTTGTAAATTTTCTTTCAGAAAGAGGGGGTCTTTTACTTATATAATCATTTGTGGCAAATGCAAAAGCACCTGATCGCTGCAATAATAAACCTGATGCCATTACTCCTGTTGCTTGCAAAAATTTTCTGCGTGAATTCATATTTGTTTATTTACAAAAAAAGTGCATCAAACTTTTTTCAACCTAAACAATTTTGTTTCATGGCTCAATACTTTTCCTTTCCAGCTTTTCGATTTACCAATTACTTTATGTAACCACAAATCCCTTATTTCATATTTATCCTTCAATCCCAAATCACTAAAATTTATGGATGATGTTTGTGTTGCATCACTTTTGTTTAAAATGGCAATTGCATAATCTCCGTTTGCCAATGGCTTTACAAAAACATTCCATACACTATCTTTAATTTTTCTTTCTCCCTGTTTCCCTAAAGCATCCTGGTCAATCGCTATTGCTTCATCATTCAATAAAATTTGTTTTGTTTCTTCGTTCATATTTCTCACATCATTCGTTGCAATTAACGGAGATGCCATAATGCTCCACAGGCTCATATTGCTTTGGTATTCGATGTCATTACAACCTGTGCCATCTAAATCTGAAGAAGGGCCTTTATTTCCCCTCAACCCGACAATCAACATATCCGGATCGTTCCAATGTCCCGGCCCGGCATGGGTTTCAAGGTCTGCATTTATATCAAGGTTGTGCATCATGCTTTTCCATGAGTCTCTAACGTCGCCGGTTGTACGCCATAATTGTCCTCCTGCATTAGCTACCCAAAACCAGGGTTGTCTTCCACCCCATTCGCATACACTGAAAACAATTTGTCTTCCGCTATTTCGTAATGCATCGGCCATTCTTTTATAACGAATCTTTGCAGTATTGGAATCTTCCGGCGCATGACAATAATCATATTTTAAATAATCAATTCCCCACGATGCAAATGTTTTGGCATCCTGATCTTCAAAACCGAGGCTCGCCGTATAGCCTGCGCAGGTAAGTTGTGCCGCATCTGAATAAATCCCTAATTTAATTCCTTTGGAATGTACATAATCTGCAAGCACTTTAATTCCTGAAGGAAATTTTTTTGAATCAGAAATCATATTATTTTTATTATCCCTTCCGCCCTGCCAGCCATCATCAATCATTATATGATCGTAACCTGCTTTTACCATTCCATTATTTACCATAGCATCAGCCATTTCGCGAATAATATCTTCATTAATATTAGTGCCAAAGTAATTCCACGTCATCCAGCCCATTGGGGGCGTAGGTGCAAGATCAATTTTTACGACAGAAACATTTTGAGATCTCACCAAAAAAATATTCATGCAAAATGAAAGCATGAAAACGACAACAATTTTTCTAAACATTTTACATATTTTTTATTGAACAATTATTTCATCTGCAAACAACCATGAAGGCTGCCCTTCGCCGGGATGGCCCTTGGGACATACGCCTAAATTTTTTGCCGATAGACGAATGTATTTTGTTTTTTGAATCGGAAATTCTAAAGTAAAATCTTTTATGACAGAACTTTTTTCATCAGCAGAAATTGTATTTTGTATTGTTCCAATTTCAGTAAAATTTTTTCCGTCATTTGAAATTTCATACATTATTGATTGAGGTAAAAAGATCCAATCACTATAATGCTGCAAGCAACCAATGGTTATTTTTTGTATAGAAGTTTCTTCACCCATGTCAATTGTTGCAATCAGGTCTTTACCATCAAAGCCATGCCAGTACTTGTCCACAGCAGTTGTACCCCTTACTCCGTCTGTCAAAGTATTAGGACCATCTGCCAAATAATATTTACTTACAGGATTATTATAAGTTACATTTTTACCAACAGCTTTGTGCATTACAAATTTTTGTTCTCCAGGTTTTACTCCCATTACTTTTCCATTAATTACCGTAGCTGCTTTCATTGTTATTGATGAATCAACCAAAACAGGATTTACATATTTGCTGCTTATTGCATCAGGGTCGCTGTCATCAGTTGTGTAGTAAATATCTGCATCAGGAATTTCTGAAGAAAGCGTTACCATTAATTTTCCATTTTGCGAAATGGGCTTTATAGCAACTGTGAAATTTCCGGCGCAATAATGAAATCCTTTTTCATCAAAGGCTTTGAATTGATTTTGCAAACGCTGATAAAAATCAGTATAGTTTTTATTTTCTTTTGGCGACCATAAAACTTCAGATAAAGCAACCATTCTTGGAAGCACCATGTATTCTAAATGTTCATGTGTTGATATAAATTCTGTCCACACATTTCCTTGCGCTCCCAAAACATAATTACTATCATCATTGTTTAATTCTTTTGGAATTGGATTATAATCATACACCATCTTTAGTGTATTAAACCCGCCAATGGCAAGGGGTTCACCTGCTGGCCCAGCCTGGTAATGATCAAAATAACATGGAGTGCCCGGGGTCATCACTACTTCATGTTTCATCTTCGCCGCCTGTATGCCGCCGCTTTCACCACGCCAGCTCATAACAGTAGCTTCGGGTGCAAGGCCGCCTTCCAATATTTCATCCCAGCCAATTAATTTTTTATGTTTTGAAATCAAAAATTTTTCTATCCTCTGTATAAAATAACTCTGCAATTCATTCTCATCTTTCAACCCCAATTTTATTTTTAATGCCTGGCATTTTGCACAGTTTTTCCAGGAGGTTTTGTCCACTTCATCGCCACCAACATGAATATATTTTGAAGGAAATAATTGCATTACTTCGGTCAATACATTTTCCAAAAAAATAAAAACGCTATCGTTACCTACACAATAATTGGATTGATTGTTTGGCGGATATTGGCCGCCGGTAATTACTGATTGCGGTTGTTGTGTGCATGATAAATAGGGATAAGCAGCTATTGCAGCGGCAGAATGGCCGGGCATTTCAATTTCAGGTACGATGGTAATATTTCTTTCCTGCGCATAAGCAACAATATCTTTTACCTGCTGCTGTGTATAGTATCCACCGTAGTTTGCAGGTTCTCCATCTTTTGCAGGCTCACATTCGCTCCATATTTTACCCCGTCTGTCGGCCCGCCATGCACTCACTGATGTAAGTTTTGGATATCTTTTTATTTCCAAACGCCATCCCTGGTCATCTGTTAAGTGCCAATGAAAAACATTGAATTTATAAGCGGCCATCAGGTCAATATATTCTTTTATCATATCAGGAGAAAAGAAATGCCTGCTTACATCAAGATTCATGCCCCGCCATTTGAAACGCGGATAATCGGTAATCTTCATGCAGGGAACCGCTAACGCAGCATTGGTGCGTATTTGCGGCAGCGTTTGCAAAAGAGATTGTATTCCATAAACAAGTCCCGATTTTGTATTGGCGATTATTTTTATAGAAGTCAGCGATACATTTAAAAGATAACCTTCATCACCTATCTTTTCTGCTTTCTTTATTTCAAGAGAAATGGATTTATTTCTTTTTACATTAAAAGGCAAACTATAACCGGAAATTTTTTTTATAAAACCATTTAAAAAATTTGCGGCATATTGCAAATCTTTTTCTTTCTCGTTAAAATTTATAGATGTATTTACATCAATAATAAAATTACCGTCTTCTATTGAAAGTCTTACCGGCTGCGGAATTATATTTACCTCTTGTTGTCTTCCATCGGTCTGACCTGCGGTGCTGACCGTTTGTTGCGCTATTCCAAAAAAGGGAAATAATAACATACAAATAATTACCAGCTTTTTGTTCATAGTTATAAGATTTTATTAAACTAAATTTTTCCTAATTACACGAATTAATATAAAGATATTCCTGCGGTCTGACATGCGGTGTCAACCACTCGCTCAATGAAACAATATATTCGCAGGAATTATTTCTTTCTCTTTATCTTTTAACGACCAGAATACTTTTAATTCGTTGCCCCCACCGCTATCAAAATAAATCACTTTTATTTTATGGTACCCTTTCTTTAAAGCTGCTTCGCCAAATTGTTCTACGCTTCCATGTTCATCATCATTATTTACTACCTCTTCATCATCAATAAATAATTTACTGCCATCATCAGAAAGAGTGGAGAAATTATAAACATCATCTTTATTTATTTTAATGTATCCATCAAATTGCAATACATATTTTTCTTCACGCTGTTTTACTTTTTCAGAAATAATATTCGTAACTCCTGTTTTTATTACAGGTGAAGATTGAATAGATTGCAAATCTATTTTTCCAGCAGGTTCATAATATTTCCATGAAATACCGGGTTGTACATTTTTTACTTTTTCAGCATTCATCCATTGATATGCTTTTACTTCAGTAGATGAAACAGTGCCTGGTAAAGCATTTGGCAAAAAAGAAATTGCTTTTACAACAGATGTTTTATTTAATGAAAATGGTTTTGTATATAAAGATGAATTACTATTCGGTTCGCTGACATCAACAGTATAACGAACCTCTTCATTATTATTATTTGTAAAACCAATGACAGGTTTTAAAGAGCCGTTAGGGTAAGATACATTCATCTTTGGCTTGTGAGCAAATTTCCCATAGTTCGAAATTTTCATCACATAAGCATAAGGCGCTTTTATTTTATTCGGATCATAATCGGGCAAAGAAACTACTACATCATTTCCATGCTGGTTCCATAAAAGATTTTCTTTTGTTGATAAAAAAGTGATACTGGTTTCTTTTGATAAACGAATATCTTTTAATACAATTTTTTTATCAGCAGGGTATTTTGGAAAAATAGCGTACAGTGAATTTGTAGTTGGGTTATAAGTATAAAAGATTTCTTTTACGGCATAACCTGAATCAGGATCAACTGTGATCTTCAACAAGAGATCATTATCGCTTTTTTTAGGTTGGTAATTCCTGTTCCCTTCACTCCATTGCGAAGAGATTTTCCATCTTACCGTATTATAGATCGCCTCTGAATTAATGTTCATCCAATCTCCAATTTGTAATAATCTTTCCTGCATAATCGGCGGAATTTTTCCATGTGCATCCGGGCCTATATCCAATAAAAAATTTCCGCCACGGCTTACTTTATCAATCAATTGCAACACCAGTGATTGAGCAGAATTATAATCCCATGAATCTTCTGCGCGGTTGTACCCATAGCTGGCGCCCATTCCACGGCTTTCTTCCCATGGATGATTTTCAAAATCAAGATCGGGCTGGTATTCCGGCGTGTACACTTCACCGTTATGAAACCTGACTCCGCTTCCCCAGCGATCATAAGTTACTATAGAATTTTTTACCGGGCTTTCATTATACAACCACGCAAGAAACTCCTGCGATTTCCAGGTTGATGGAGGAGCTTCCCAATCCCCGTCAGTCCAGAACACATCGGGTTTATAATTATTAATAAGTTCTTTCATTTGCGGCCATACATGTTCAGCTGCATATTTTTTCTTGTCAGTTAACCACAAAGGATTGTACCATTCGTACAATGAATAATACATACCGGCATGAACAGAAGTTTTACGAATGGCTTTAAAAAGATCACCGATCAAATCCCTGTGAGGGCCTGCATCTACAGCATTCCATGCAAACCCCCAATCCCTGTTGGCCTCTTTACTGGGCCACAAACAAAATCCATCATGATGTTTTGAAGTAAGCACAATATATTTAGCGCCAGATTTTTCTATCAGTGTTGCCCACTCATCAGGATTAAATAATTCGGCTTTAAAATCATTTACCAAATCATAATAGGTACGATTACCGAATTTTTCTTTTTGATATTTTATTCTTGCAGAATCGCCATTTTTTAAACCGTTTTGATACCATTCGGCATAATCGCCTTTTTTAGAATATCCCGGAACAGAGTAAACGCCCCAATGAATAAAAATCCCAAACTTGGCATTGGTGTACCACTGAGGTACCTGCCTTGTATCAAGAGATTCCCAGGTAGGTTTATATTGTGCAAAAGCAGAATTGCAAAACAATATAATTATGCATATAAATAAATCTCTTAGTATAACGAATATCTTAATTTTCATAATTGAATTTTTAGAGAAGATAATGGTTTTTAAAATTAGTTCTCTATCCGATAGCCCTGTCTAAATGTACATATCCTCCATCTACATGAATTACCTGGCCTGTAGTATGGCTTGATCTTTCTGATAAAAGAAAAACAACCATATCCGCAATTTCTTCAGGAGTAGTCATTCTTTTTTCAAAGGGAATTTTTTTCGTGATGCTTTCTATTTTTTCCGCAGGATTATCAAAAGTATTAATCCATTTTTCATAGAGAGGCGTAAAACATTCTGCAACAACAACTGCGTTTACCCGTACCCGGTATGGCAATAGCTCCACTGCCCATTCACGGGTTAATGCATTTCTGCCACCATTGGCTGCTGCATAGCCGGAGGTATTACCCTGCCCCGTTTCTGCTGTTTTTGAACTGATGTTTACAATAGCTCCTTTCGACTGAATTAAATAAGGTAATGCATAATGCGCCATTAAATAATAATGCACCAGGTTTTTGTGAAGCGACGCCATAAAATCTTCATAATTCCCATTCTCCAAACCAACACCATCATTTACTCCTGCATTATTTACCAAACCATCAATGCGATTATATTTTTCAATTATTTTCTTTATGGCACTTTCACAATCGCAGGGCTTTGTCAATTCAGCAACGACCTGGAAACCTTTGTTATTAATAGCGGCAAGCGTTTTTAAATTATCTTCTTCACTTCGCCCAACAATCACTGCCAAAGCATTTTCATTAGCAAGCGCTTTTACAATTCCCTCACCTATACCTTTAGCGCCGCCGGTAACAATTATTATTTTTTTACCAAGATTCAGGTTCATTGTATAAGGTATGAGTTATCAAGCTGTAAAATTTAATCGCATTTTCACCAAATACTTTTTGTTTTTGTTGTTCGGAAAAATGTTCCATATATTTTTTTAATAAATTTTTCCACTTTGCATAAGTTCCGCTTAACAACATCACAGGCCAATCGCTCCCAAATAGCAATCTTTCAGTCCCGAACGATTCAAATACAGCGTCTAAATATGGGTACAAATCTTTTTCATTCCACTTTTCCCATTCGGCTTCTGTTAGTAATCCTGAAAGCTTGCAATATACATTTTCATTTTTCGAAATTTCATTCATCCATTTTTTCCATGCATTTATTTTATTGTTTTTAATATTTGGCTTGGCACAATGATCAATAACAAATTTTTGTTCAGGAAATTTATTTACAAATTCTGTTGCTTGTTTCAATTGATTTTGATAAATAAGAATATCATAAGTATATCCAAACGAATTCAAAGTACGTATGCCATTTAAAAAATTTTCATTTTGAAAAAACCCATCCGGCTCTGCCTGCACAATATGACGAAATCCTTTAACGATATTGAATTGAGAAAAATATTGCAAACGTTCTTCAATATTTTTATTTTTAAAATTAACCCAGCCAACAACACCTTTTATAAAATCACTTGATTTTGACAATTCAATTAAAAAATTAGTTTCAATTTCACTTTGATCGGCTTGTACAGCTATCACTCCGTTCACATCATTTTCTTTTAAGACAGGTTCTATGTACTGCGGCAAAAAATTTCGCTGCAATATTTTCATGTCATCCGTAATCCATGCATCTTTTACTTTATTATATTTCCAGAAATGAACATGCGCATCAATCATTGTAATTATTTAATCCAGTTTTTTACAACCTGTTTTTGCGTCCCCAAACCATCAATCCCTAATTCTACAACATCGTCTGCTTTTAAATAAATTGGTGGTTTAAATCCAAGCCCCACGCCACCTGGCGTTCCTGTTGAAATAATATCTCCGGGCAATAAAGTCATGAATTGACTGATGTAAGAAACGAGATGCGGAATTTTAAATATCAAATCATCGGTTTTACCATCTTGCATCATTTTGCCATTAACGGTAAGCCATAAACGCAGATTATTGACATCACTAATTTCATCTTTTGTTGCCAAACACGGACCGAGCGGAGCAAAAGTATCACAGCTTTTTCCTTTAACCCATTGACCACCACGTTCTAATTGAAATTCACGTTCACTCACATCGTTATGCAAACAATAACCGGCGACATAATTCATCGCTTCATCTTCATCTATATAAGTTGCTTTTTTGCCAATCACCAAAGCAAGCTCCACCTCCCAATCTGTTTTTACAGAATTTTTAGGAATAATAATATCGTCATTTGGCCCTGATAAAGAAGTAGTGGATTTAAAAAACAGGATTGGTTCTTTAGGAATAGCTGCATTGGTTTCTTTTGCATGCTTAGCATAATTTAAACCGATACAAATAATTTTTGAAGGCCTTGCTACAGGAGAGCCCAATCTTTGTGAAGAATCAATTTCAGTCAATTCATTTTTGTCAATACTTCTTTTCAATTGACTAATGCCTTCATTTCCAAAAAAATCTTCATCATAATCTTTTACAAAAGATGAAACATCATACCATTTATTATTAATTATTACAGCAGGTTTTTCTTCACCGGATTTTCCAACACGAATTAATTTCATAAATAAATTTTAAACTATTTTCTTAAGTATTTAATTTTATAAATCCGCCATCAATAGGATAATCGCAACCGGTTACAAAAGATGCTTCATCACTGCAAAGAAATAATGCCAATGCCGCAACCTCTTCAGGCTTTGCCATGCGGCCAATGGGCTGTGTCTTTGAAAGCTTTTCAAACATTTCCTTTTCCTTACCGGGATAATTCTTTTGTAAAAATCCATCTACAAAAGGAGTGTGCACTCTTGCAGGTGAAATAGAATTGCAGCGGATATTTTCATTGATATAATCTTTTGCAACAGACAACGTCATAGCCGCAACAGCGCCTTTAGCGGTTGAATACGCAAACCTATCAGGAAGCCCCACCCACGCAGCAATAGACGCCATATTGAGAATTACGCCTCCATTTAATTTTCTCATTAACGGAACACATGCATAGATGCAATTGTACACTCCCTTTACATTTACATTAATCACACGATCGAAATCTTCTTCAGAAGTTGTATCAGCCTTTCCAATGTGCGCTATGCCGGCATTGTTGACTAAAATATTATGTGCGCCGATTTCTTCAAAAGTTTTAACTACTTCCTGCTGATTGGCAACATTGCATGAGTGCGTGTATGCTTCTCCGTTAAATGCTGTTATTACATCAACAACAGCTTTGGCATTTTCATCGTTAAGTTCAATGATGTGAACTTCAGCGCCTTGTTGTGCAAATAAAATGGCAATAGCTTTTCCAATGCCGCTTCCGCCGCCTGTAATAATTGCTTTTTTATTTTTTAAAGAAAACATAATTCTTAACTCTTAATTGATCCTTTATAAGCTCACACCTCTTTTCCACGGAATAAAATCATCCTGGTTTAACTGAACTGCTTTTGGTATTATTTCGCCGCTGGCAACTTTAATGCAATATTCCAGGATTTCTTCACCCATTTGTTCAATCGTTTTTTCTCCTTCAATTATTGGTCCTGTGTCTATATCAATGATGTCGTTCATTCTTTTTGCAAGCTTAGAATTTGTAGCAACTTTAATAGTAGGGCAAACAGGATTGCCTGTAGGTGTTCCCAATCCTGTTGTAAACAGAATTAAAGTGGCTCCAGCCGCAGCTTTGCCTGTCGTAGCTTCCACATCATTACCGGGCGTACATACCAAATTCAATCCAGGCTTTGTAGCGGGCTCAGTATAATCCAGCACATCAACTACCGGCGAAGTGCCCCCTTTTTTTGCTGCTCCGGCAGATTTCATTGCATCAGTAATTAATCCGTCTTTTATATTTCCCGGCGAAGGATTCATATAAAATCCAGAACCAACACGATGCGCCAATGCATCATACGATTGCATCAGATTAATAAATTTATTGGCAGTTTTTTCATCTACACAACGATCAATTAAATTTTGTTCAACACCACATAATTCTGGAAATTCTGCCAGCAAAATTTTTCCGCCAAGAGCTACTAATAGATCTGCTGCATAACCCACCGCGGGATTAGCCGATGTTCCACTGAAACCATCGCTGCCACCGCATTTTACGCCTACCGTTAGTTTGCTCAATGGAGCACGTTTTCTTTTCAGTTTATTTAATTCAATTAAATTTTTAAAAGTTTCTTTGATGGCAAGCGCTATTAATTTTTCTTCATTTTGTATTTTCTGTTGCTGATAAATCAACAATGGTTTATCAAAATTTTGATTATGCCTTTTAATATCATTCACCAACTGATCTACCTGCAAATGCTGGCAGCCTAAACTTAAAACTGTTACCCCGCCTACATTTGGATGATCGGCATACGCTGCAAGCAGTTTGCTTAAAGTAGCTGCATCATCTCTTGTGCCGCCACAACCGCCCTGATGATTTAAAAATTTTATTCCATCAATATTTTTAAAAATTCTATCATTTACCATAGACGAAGAGGTAGAAATATCTAAATGATCCACATCTTTTTCTTCTTCATAAGCTTTTACCAAATCATGCGTAAAAGATTTGTATTTATCTGTAACTGCATAACCTAATTCATTATGCAAAGCTTCGCGGATTACATCGAGGTTACGGTTTTCGCAAAATACGGTTGGAATAAAAAGCCAGTAATTTGCCGTGCCCACTCTACCGTCGCTTCTGTGATAGCCGTTAAAAGTTTTGTTTACAAATTGGCTAACATCGGGTGCATGCCATTGCGGTTTTATATTTCTGAAAGAATAAGGTTGTGCAGCATGCTTCACATTTTCTACCGTTAGTAAACTTCCCTGCTGTACATCATTCTGTGTCTTTCCGACCAATACACCATACATAAAAATTTCTTCTTCGCTTTTTAAATCTGCAATAAAAAATTTGTGCTTCGCAGGAATATTCTCTTTTAATAAATAATCAACTCCATTCCATTGTACTGTTTCATTTTTTTTGAGATCGCTCAATGCAATAATCACATTATCTTTTGGATGAACTTTTAAAAGTAGCCCCCTGCCTCCCCGTCCAAAGGACTCCTTTGGAGAAGAAGGATTGAGATCTCTACTCTTATCCGATACAATTTTATTATTCATTTTTTTGTAATTCTTAATTTTTAATTACATATCCTCGCCATCCATACCAGGCTACTACTATAAAACAAATTACCGGTATAGTATAAGAATATGCTGTAGAGTAACTTTGCGCTACAAGCCCCATTACATAAGGCATTACAGCGCCGCCAACAATTGACATGATAATAAAAGAAGATGCCTTTTTTGTATGATGCCCTAAATCTTTTACACCTAAAGCAAATATGGTTGGAAACATGATTGATTCAAAAAAGAAAATGGCCATGAGTGAATAAACTGACAACCAACTTTTATTTGAAATGACCAACATGCAAAGTAAAATATTAATTAAAGCAAAGAAAAATAATAAACGATTGGGTGCTATTTTTCGCATTAATGCAGTGCCTGCAAAACGCCCGATAGTAAACAACAGCAAGCTTATTGAAAGAAGGTACGCAGCATCGGCATTGCTAATAGTTTTATTATTTTCACTGCAATAATTAATGAATAAGGCTGCAATACCTACCTGTGCTGCCACATAAAAAAATTGTGCTGCAATAGCGCCTGTAAAATTCTTGTGTTGAAATAATGGCTTGCTTATTTGAACAACATCAGATACCATTTCATCTTCCTTTATTTCGGGCAATTTCGTTTTCCAAAATAAAACAGCAACCAACAAAACCACTACGCCAATTATTAAGTAAACCATTTTTACCGAATCAAGTTCTGAGCCATTATTTGTTGAATTTCCAAAGAAAATATTAGCGGCTATAATAGGCCCGATAAAAGACCCTACGCCATTAAAACTTTGGGAAAGATTTAATCGGAAGGCTGATGTTTTGGGATCACCTAACACCGTAACATAAGGATTGGCAGCGGTTTCAAGGAAAGCAAGGCCGGATGCCAGAATAAACATTGCCAGTAAAAAGAAATTGAAACTTGAGAGCTGCGCGGAAGGATAAAAAAGAAAAGCGCCTGCTGTGTATAAAAGCAAACCAGTGATAATTCCTTTTTTATAACCAAACCGATTCATGAAAATTCCTGCGGGCAATGCAATTAAAAAATAGGCGCCAAAATAAGCCATTTGTAAAAGAGTGGAACGTGCTTTATCAATATGCAACGTTTCCTGGAAATGTTTGTTCAGCACATCGAGTAAGCCATAAGCAAGCCCCCATAAAAAAAACAAACCGGTTACTAAAATCAACGGAAATAAATAATTATTTTTTTGTGATGTAACGGTAATCTGCTGAGTGCTGGTTAAAGTCATTTATTTTATTTATTAAGATCAAATATTTTATTCATTAACATCCATTTTTCTCCGGCATTAGCCGTGGGCAATCGCTGCTGGTATTTCCACATCAATGTTTCCCATTCCTGCACTTTTAAATTGGCATTATCTATTGCATTCTTTTTTTCAAAAGAAAAATTTTCATTGGTTTCCATTATCATAAAAAGACGGTTGATAACCCGGTAAATTTCAAGTTGTGTAATCCCTGCATTTTTGATTGAATCAATAATTTCGGGCCATACAGTTTTATGATATTTTTCATATTCATCAATTAATTTTTTATCATTTTTTAAATCAAGCGCAAAACAATATTTCATAAAGTGAATTGAAAAAGAAAATATGTTTACAAATTAAATCATTGCAAAGAATATACATATTGCTATATTATCTTTCTCTTGCATTATATTATCTTGCGGTTATAAAATTATGAAAATATTTAAAACGGAAATCAGCCCAGGGCTTAACAGCTACCTATCTTTGATTGCAAGAGATGATGCTTTTTTTAAAGCTCCGTTTCATTTTCATCCGGAGTTGGAATTAGTGTATATAATGGAAAGTTATGGCAAACGTATTATTGGAGATTGCATAGAACCATTTGCTGAAGGCGATATGGTTTTTATTGGCAGCAATCTTCCGCATGTATGGCTCAATGATGAAATTTTTTATAAAGGATCTCAATTAAGAGCAAAAGCAATTGTACTTTATTTTAATAAAAATATTTTTACTCCCGCTTTTTATGATATGAAGGAAACTCTTAAAATAAATGAGTTTTTTCAAAAGGCGGAAAAAGGCATGCGCATAACAGGAAAGACCAAAGATATAGTAGCACAAAAATTAAAAAGGCTATTAAAGAAAAAAGATTTTGAAAAAATCATTGGCTCATTTGAAATATTAGATATTCTTTCTTATTCAAAAGATATAAGTTTTATCACGAGCGATGGATATAATCCTCAATTAAAACATTCTGAAACTGACAGGTTATCGGATGTATATAAATATGTGCAAAGCCATTTCATGGATAACATAAGCCTTGCTACCATTGCAGGTATTGCCAGCCTTACCCAGCAATCGTTTTGCCGTCTTTTTAAAAAAAGAACCGGAAAACATTTTGTTGAATACCTGAATGAAGTGCGTATTTCCAGCGCCTGCAAATATTTGCTGAATACCGATTGGAGCATTTCTGAAATTGCCTATAACAGTGGCTATAAAACAGTTTCCAATTTTAATAAATTATTTAAAAATATTACGGGCATGAGCCCAAAAGCGTACCGTATAAAATCGAATTCAACATAAAGTTGTTGTGATTTGTTCGAGATATTTTTATTCATTTTTTTATAGGATTAGGTAGAATAAGCACAATCTTTTATGAATGCTAACGCTCGTCCTTGCGAGGAGCCGAACAAATTTTCTTTATATTAAAATCTTCAGGCAAAGAAGCAATCTCATAAAAGGTTTCACATGAGATTGCCACAAAGTTTCGGCAAAAATCCCCGAAAACTTTTCGCAATGACGTACACTTGTTCGATTCATCATTTCGCTTTCATTTTTTTTTGCGCTCATTCTACCTAATCCTATTTTTTTAAAATAAAAAAAACCAACCTTTAGAAAAAGGTTGGCGATGTTTAAGGACACTGTTTATGAGAAAACTTATTCTTGTATTGAAATTTTAATGTTGTGCCCACCATAATGGAGTCAATACATCATCAGTTCCGCTGAGAGCACTAACTGCCTGATTGTACCCGCTAACATTGCTGTTCTGCAATCCGGATGGATATTTCATGCGCTGCGGAAAAAACTGCTGATTGCTGGTCATATAATTACTGCTTGTAAGCGAAGGAAGCGTTTGTATATTATCTTCAAGCACTACGTTTTCAAAGAATGGCAAGCCAAGCCTTCTGTGATCACTCCATGTTTCCAGTGGCAACCAGGGTGTTTGAGCTATAAACTTCTGAGTAATGACCTTGGTGAGAAGATCATTTCTTGTTGAACCGCCTTTATATAAATTGTTTATAGGGTAATTAATTGTGGCAGTTCCCGGTGCATTCGTTAAACCATCTACATAATTCATGGTGTGCGTATTTCCGGGCTCAGTTGTATGACCCCAACTTACAGATGTTCCATCTCTGTTATAATCGGTTGATGCAAGATAAGTACCAAGGTAACCTGAAGTACCCCAATATTCAAAGCTTTTTCCAATTCCGGTTTCGTATGCAGTTTGACCATCTACCGGGGTAGCCCAACCTCTTACTGATGCTTCAGCTAAAAGGAAATAAGTTTCCCATGCACCAAAGAATAATCTTTTGCTTGTATGATCTCTTAATTGATTTTTAAGAGAGGGAACCATGCCTGTAGAAACGCCAATATTTGCGCCCTGAAATAAACCATCAACTACCCCGCCTTTTGTTCCCCAGTTACCATCAGGCGTTCCGTTCCATGTGTATTTACCATCAATTGTTTGTATTACATTTTTATTTGCATCTTTTACAAATCCTGTTGTAGTAGAAGTAACAGCCCCACAGGTTCCACTTGGGAATGAAGGGTCGCTGCTATTACCAGGCATATAGAAGATCTGGTAAGCTCTTGGATCTATTGTAGACGGTAATCCATTTAACCAATAAGCAGAAAAAGGATTATTAGTTTTTGTAGTTAATTGTACGGGATAATATTGCCCTGCATAATCAGCAGCTTTAATATTAGCAATTGCAATGGTTTGTTCATTAGGATTGGCAATAATTGAAGGAATTTGAGCTTGTGATGTAACACCTCCAAGGTTTATTACTAAATTATTAAAAGTAACTGCTTCCGGTAACTGGTACCAGCAACGGGTATACATTCCCGAAAGATCATTCCAGTCTGGCCCTTCTTTTACCGCGAACATTTGAGATTTGTCGGTAAGTAAATTGCCAGATGCCGCTGCCGCTTCAAATTCAGATTTTGCTTTACCAGGATCAACTTCTGACAAACGCATTGCTAATCTTAAACGAAGTGAATTACCATACGCCTGCCATTTCTTAAAATCGAATCCGTATGCAGGATCTTCCTGGCTCACAACTCCAGGCACTGCCGGTACTGAAAGATCTAATTTAGAAGTCGCATCTTTTAATTCATCAAGCAAATAGTAATAGACAGATTTCACATCAGTAAAATCAGGATTCTTGCCTTGGAAAGCAGTAGTAGGCATAGGGCCAAAATTATCGCTCATTTCACTCAGCAAATAAGCCCTCCATATACGTGCAACCTGCATAAGGTTATTCGTATAAGCTTTCTGAGTACCTGCAGTTATCTGTTGATTGGCTACATCAATGGCACTGTTTATTGTATTGAGTGCACCGGATTGGTTGTCATAATATTCACCGATCCATTCATCACTATAATTTGCCCATGAAAACGTAGCACCATCTGCATCGCTTACCTGGTGGCCGGCTGCAGCCCAATAAAGTATGAATGCTCTTTCGGAGACTCCCGGATTCATTTGAGCATGAACGATAGAGTTATCAATAAAATACTCTACTTGTACCTGAGCTGCACTGGCGGCAGTAGGGTTTGTGTTTATATCCGTAATTTTTTTGCAGGAAGCAAATACCAAAAGTGGTATTACGAATAAAGCTGTTTTTTTAATTGTAATTTTCATTGTTTTGAAATTAATTATTTAATGTACGATTAAAAGCCTAACGTTAGATTAACATAAAAGGTTCTCGTTGTAGGAGGACTGGCATTTTCAAAACCTACAGAAGGAGTACCTGTTGCAAAAACTGCTTCAGGATCCAAACCGTGTATATGACTGCTTATCAGCCATACATTGTTACAAGATACTGATAATAATGCTCTTTGAATGAAAGTATTATTCAGCATCTTTTTAGGAAAGCTATAGCTCAGTTGAACATTTCTTATTCTTACATTAGATGCATCATAAAGATTCACTTCAGTAATACCTGAATTACCTGCACCTGCGGTTGCTCCCCAATATTGTTGAGTTGAAATTTTAGTTGTGTTCGCTACATATTGGTTCGTATTGGGATCTTTTACCACACCTTTTACAACCATTGAATCACGTGGAGCTGTTATAGCTGCGATACCATTTCTTTCCAGATTATCCATAGTTTGAGAGAATATTTTACCTCCTATCCTCGCATCTAATAACACTGAAAGTCCAAATCCATGGTAAGAAAATGTGTTAGTAAAGCCTAACAGCGAATTTGCCTGCTGGTTTCCAAGTCTCGATATATCAGTAGTAGCTTGGGGAAGTCCGTTAGCGGTAAGAATCAATTGCCCGAAATTTGCATCTTTACTATCAGTAATTCTTAAAAGCTTGGTACCATAAATTTCTCCATAAGGTTGGCCGGCAACTGCTAAAATCTTAAATATATCAATACTTCCTCCAGGCAAAACGTATTGATTTACACCAGGATAAATGTATGGTACGGTAGTTTTATTGTGTGAAAAATTAACACCCAGTGTCCAGTTCAAAGATTTTGGATTATCTAAAATACGGGCATCGGCAGTAATTTCTATACCTTTATTTCGAACATCTGCGGCATTAATTATCTCGTTACTGTATCCGCTCAATGGGTCAAGTGGAAGGAAAATTAATTGATTGGTAGCATTGGATTTATATAATGTTACATCTATTCCGATCTTGTTTTTGAAAAATCTTAATTCTGCACCCACCTCGGACGATTTAATTAGCTGGCTTTTTACACTATCATTAAATAAGGAACCATTTCTTTCGGCGGTAGTATTTCCGTTAGGATCATTACCTATCTTGTAAGTATTGTAAAGTTCATAGGGACTAAGATCGCTACCTGCAGCAGCATAAGATGCTCTTATTTTACCATAGCTAAACCAGGAAGGAAGCCTTCCTCCCATTTGACTGATCATGTCAGTAAATACATAAGAGAGGCTTGCTGAGGGATAGAAATAAGAATTGTTACGGGGGCTTAAAGAGGATGTCCAGTCATTGCGCGCAGTGCCACTCAAAAACAAATAACCATCGTAATTTAATTCTACTGATCCGTAAAGTGAATTGATTTTCTTTTGGCTGTATGCCTGCTGAACAGTTGGATTGCCGGCAGAATTTGTTACCGAAAATAAGTTAGGAACCTTTAAGGTCCCGGCGCTGCCATCAAGTTCGGAAGACTGCCAATGCATTAAATTTCCACCCACCATAACAGAGCCGCCCAACTTACCAAACAGGTTATCCTTTTTTGCAGTAAGCATTCCACTGTAATTGGTTTGCTGGTATGTTAGCCTTCCCAGGCTATAATTACCTGTGGCACTGTTGGGGCTGCCTCCATATAATTTTGATTCTGTATTTGTAGTATATATATCGGCGCCTGCATTTATTTGACCCATAAGCCAACTGGTAAAATTATGCTTGGCAGAAGCATACATAATGTAGCGGTTGCGGGTATCTGAGTTCAGGTTATATTTTGCAGTCCAATAAGGATTTACATTAGTTCCACTTGGTCTTCCCCAGTAAAACATATTTCCGCTGGAATCTAAGGGATTTTTAAAATCAAGTATGTTAAGCGTACGTGGTAAATTATCAATGATACCAAAAATGCTATAATCTTGCCCTTCAATAGATCTGTTGTTTGCAACAGCATTTATAAACTGGAATTTAGTATCTAGTGTCCAGTTATCATTATTACCAAATTTACTTACTGTCCTGGCAGTTATATTGTTGCGTGCAAGCTTTTGACCCGGTATCAAACTCTTATCATCAAAGCGATTATAAGAAGCATAAATAGAAGTTGAATTTATTTGCTGCTGAAATGAAATATTTTGATTAGAAACAGTTCCATTTCCGAAAAAATTATTCACATTGTCATAAGGTTGTAATGTTACCTGCTTTCCTGAGTAATTAATAACCTTTTGTCCATTTATCTTAGGTCCCCAGCTCAATGTTGAAAGAGAATCATAAACACCATTGGTTCCTTGTGCATAGTCGTTTTGCATATCCGGATTGGTAAAAATACTTTCAAATCCTACAGATGATGAAACGGTAATTCCTAAACCGGGTTGCTTTTTTCCGGTTTTGGTAGTAATCAAAATTACTCCATTACCTCCCAGTGATCCGTAAAGAGCAGCTGCAGCGGGGCCCTTCAATACGCTAATCGAAGCAATATCATCAGCATTAATATCGCTTAAGCCATTACCCTGATCAAGCGAGGTATTAAAAAAACCATTGGAAGCACCAATACCTACACGTCCCGTAGAATTATCCATCGGGATTCCATCTACCACAATAAGGGGCTGCGAAAGTCCGGTTAATGAATTATTTCCACGCAATAAAATTTGAGAAGAACCCGTAGGTCCGTTTCCCGCACGTACCACCTGCAAACCGGCCACCTTTCCTGAAAGATCATTTACAAGGTTAAGTTCTCTTGCTTCTACAAGCGTTTGGCCTTTCACTTCCTGTACAGCATAACCTAATGATTTTTTTGATTTTTGAATACCCAATGCAGTTACCACTACTTCCTGAATGGTACCTATACCACCTTCCAGAACTACGTTTACAGTGGAGCTTTTACCAACAGTGATTTCTTTGCTTTTGAAATTGACAGAGCTAATCTCAAGTACCGCCGAAGGTCCATTTACAGTAATATTAAAATCACCGGTCGCGTTAGTAGCCACACCCTTTGTTGTGCCTTTTACAAGCACAGAGGCTTTATCAATGGGTGCTCCATTGTTATCTCTTACAGTACCTGTAATAGTTCTTTCCTGCGCGCGCGCTAGAGCTACACAGCAGGAAAGGAGCACACAGAGCAATAATTTTTGGGTCAATTTTTTCATGCATTTGGTTTTTTATTGTTTAAAAGATTTGTTTTGAATGACGGTTAAATTTATTTCTTCTTATTAAATAAACTTTTAAATAAATCTTCAAAAATTTAAAATCATTTTTTATTATTATAATGACAATACATTTTGATAGGATGTTGCATGGATGTTATTAGGCTCTTTGTCATAATTTTCCATTACCAAAGCAGCTGCTCCAATTAAATCTATTTTATGCCCCAGTAATGAAATCTTAATCTGTGTATCTTCTGCAATTTTAGGAATACAATGCTCATTAATAGCCTGCTGAATGGGCGCCAACCATAGTTTACCTGCTGCAGCCCCCCTCCCACTTAAAACAATTAATTCGGGATTCATAAGATGAATTAATATAGCTATCCCTAATCCCAGGTTATAACCAGCCTCTGAAAAAAGTTCTACTGCAAACGTATCTCCCTTTGACGCTGCATCCATGATTGCCTGGCAGGATCCTTCAATATGATCAAAAGACAAATTTTTTAAAACAGACATCCTTCCGTTTTTTAAACCTGAGATTGCTTTTTCAACAATAACAAGCAGGGAAGTTTCTGTCTCCAGGCAGCCTGTTTTACCACAACTGCATATTTTATTATTTTTAAAAACAGGTATGTGGCTAAACTCACCCGCAAATCCATTATAGCCCCTGAATAACTCTCCATTAAGAATCATTCCTAATCCTACACCCCATCCAATGTTAATTACCATAGCATTTTTATGATTGCGTGCGGCACCTAACCTGAGTTCAACAAGTCCAATTAAGCTGGAATCATTATCTATTAAGACCGGAATGCCTAAGGCTAATTCAATATAATTAACGATACTTTCGTGTCCTGATAAAAAAGAATGATTAATCCCTTTTTTTACGTCTACAAAACCCGGCATACTTATACCAATGCCTATTATTTTATTTTCGGGAATACCCGAATTTAAAATGACCAGCGTTATACTACTCTTTAATTGTTCCAATGCATCAGCATTGTTTTGCAAGGGGAGTTCCATTTTTTCTATCTCACTTACAGGATTATTTTGCATGTCCAGAATTGCAATGCGGGTAATGAGCTGATCCATTGCAACAGAAACTATGTAATGGAGATCAGGCTTTAAAGAATACATCTGCGGTCGTCGACCGCCTGTTGAGGTTGCATAACCTGTTTCTACTACACTTCCATCAACAACTAATTCATTTATAAATTTTGTAGTGAAAGGCAGGCTCTTATTAGTCAAAGCGCTCAATTCGGCACATGAAAGCATCCGGGCAAAATAAAGATGTTTTTTAAGTTTTCTTTTATAAACAGTTTGTTTGTCTAACATCACTTATATAAAAAATGAAATACTTTTTAAATTATTTCACAATGTTAGTGTACTTAATAATTATTTAATACAAGTATTTTAACCTTTTATTATTCAAAATGAACATGGATTATTTTTTTAGTAATAAATCATCTTTGAAGTAATATATCATATATCGCAAGCAATCAATAATATTTATAAATTTTGAGAGATTTTGTCTCAATGCAAAAAACCTCTAAAACACTTAATCCATAAAGTATCTTAGAAGTTTATAATGTGGGAGCACACGGGTTCGAACCGCGGACCCTCTGCTTGTAAGGCAGATGCTCTAAACCAACTGAGCTATGCTCCCTTAATTTTGGGATGCAAATATAAGAGAGGAATGGTATTCAAAAAAATTTAATCGGAAATTATAGCGGGAATGAGCCTTATAAAAACTCATATCTTTAAAGCATTTAAAATATTTTAGGAAACCAATCTTTTCATTTCCACTTCTCCATAAATAACATTTGCTTTTACCTGATCTACTTCTGCAATTATTGAAAAGCCCAAAGAAGGAAGCATAGCTTTCATCGTTTTATTTTTTACTGATACCATTTTACCATCAATCGTTGTCATTAAATCACCAACTACTCGGGCCTTATCATTTGTATTTACTCCTATTTTTTCCAATTTTATATATTTGTAATCATTAAGGAATTCTTTAATTGCATCTATTTCATCATTTTCAATAACTGCCGGTTCAGTTAACCAATAAACGAAATTTATTACTCCTTGTGTTTGCCTGATGGCAGACATCTCTCCAGGTGTAGCCTGTACAAACACATAAGATGGGAACAAAGGCTGAAAAATATTTTTTTTATTTCCTGCTTTAACAATTAGCGGACAATAACTTTTAAATTTCTTCCTCTTTAAAATAGAAGTAACCTTTTTCTCCCATTGAGGCTTTGTGTAAACTGCATACCAATTTTGTCTCATAGTAAAAATATTTTGAGGTTAGCGATAACTGCAGGCAATTCCAGGAATAGAAAATGGTACTTGGAAGGATAGTGGATAATATTATTCTGAATTATGAATAATATTTAAAGATATTTGAGGATTGTTGCCAAAATAATTACAAGAAACAAATCTCCTTCTTATATCAAGTAACTATTAGCTTAAAGAAATTCAAAGGATGGGAAATAAAATATAACTGAGGCGTAAATGTAAAAAGAATTTTTTAAATATCCAATCTTCTTTAATATTTTATTATGAGAAGGAGTTTTTTATTATGAGAAGTAGTTTCATAAACAATAAACCGTAATAAACCTTAGGCAATAAGATCATTTCTATTTATATAATTCATTTTATAAAAACCATCTTTACAAAAATGATACTTAGTAAATAGTACATACCCCGGCCTATCAGGTGTTTTTAATATGATTTATTTTTTAGTTGAATCTTGCAGTTTTTTTCTCGCTTCAATTTCTTTTTTCTGAGCTTCCATTTTCCTCATTTCAATTTCTTTGCTTACTGAGTCACGATGGTTTTGTTCTATTTGCTGAATAATTGCATTTACTCTCGCTTTTTCTGCATTTGCTTTCGCTTTCTTTTCATTTGCAAGCACGGCTATCTGATGCATTTTTAAATTAATGGCATCATCAAGCAGTATTGCAAAACGGTATCTCTTAACAGGAACCCTGCCAGGCTTTCCTTTTCCGTATTCAAAACCTAAAGTAACCCGCAAAATATCATACAATTCGTCTTCATAAAAAAGTGAGTTTGCATTGAGTACCGCAGCTTTTGTAAACGGCGCATTAATGCCCCATTGTTCCAATAAAGATTGTACCGCATTATAATAAATACTTCCTGGCTTAATATCTTTAACCTGGGTAACCGAAGTAATGTAAGCACGGTTTCTGTCGTAAGTATTAATAAGCGATGTATCCAATCCGGCTGCTTTCATAGAATCGCCAATGCTTTCCAATGCTGAATTAAAAGAGACTACAAAATCTCCTCTTTTCAGATTATTATTTCCCAGAAAAGAATTGTTAGCATATACAATAGTTACATGATGATTTTCTATAAGATCTTTCAATGCACTATATGCTTCATTATTTTCAAACACATCCTTCACTTCAGCAATTTTCTGCGAACTTCCAAAACTCATTACAGTTGCCTTAGAATGGGCTTTAACCCCTACTGTATTTTTCTTTGACTGGGCTTCCAAAAAATGAGGAACAATAAAAAATGCCATTGCAACAAAAGTCAATTGTACATATCGTTTCATATAATTTATTTTAAATATTATTAATTGAAAAATTTACCTTATAAAATAATTTCTTCTATAACCAAATTCGATGCCTGAAATAAAATTAAGTCTTTATCAGTGTTTCAACATAACCTTTTAAATTTTTAAAATCGTAATTTTACATAACTTTTTTAATTATGAACCTGGTAAAAACGCATAGTAAAGAATCACAAGATACGGATGTTCTCACCGGCAATGAATATAGCTGCCAGCTTATAGTTTGGAACGATGAAGTAAATAGCTTTGACTGGGTAATTGAAACGCTTATTGATGTTTGCGGCCATTCAACTGAGCAGGCTGAACAATGCGCTATGATAATTCATACAAAAGGAAAATATGCAGTTAAAGACGGTTCCTACGATTTTTTGAAACCAATGTGTGATGCCCTCACAGAACGGGGAATTGGTGCAACGGTGGAACAACTTTCAGAATATTAAAAAGTATCAGAATTAGTGTTATTAAATCTCTCTTCTTTCATTATTTATTTCTTTTTTATCAGCATTAAACAGAATTTGATGCCGTTTTATTTACCTAATGATCAGAATAATTTTCCCAATGCTGAATTAGCTGATGCAGATGGCCTTCTTGCTTTTGGAAGTAATCTTTCCATTGAAACTTTACTAATTGCTTACAAAAAAGGAATATTTCCCTGGTATAATGAAGATGAACCCATCTGCTGGTACAGCCCTCATCCTCGTTTTGTTTTGTTCCCTCAAAAGTTGAAAATAAGCAACAGCATGAAGCCCATTCTTAAAAATAATATTTTTAATTTTTCTATCGATCAGGTATTTGCTGATGTAATAAAAAATTGTCGTTTATCTAAAAGAAAAGATGATCCCGGAACCTGGATAACCGATGAAATTGAAAATGCATATATCACTCTTTTTGAAAAAGGATTTGCACACAGTGCAGAAACATGGCTTGGTGAAAAGCTGGTTGGCGGCCTTTATGGCGTACAATTAGGAAAAGTTTTTTTCGGCGAAAGCATGTTTGCCAATGAAAGCAATGCAAGCAAATTTGCTTTTATAAAATATGTAAGTGATATGCGGAAAAAAGGAGTTGACCTTATTGATTGCCAGGTATATACTCCACATCTTGAAAGCCTGGGAGCAGAATTTATTCCAAGGAAAGATTTTATTTGCTTGCTCGATAAATTAATTATGTAATGAAATTTTTTTGGAAGGATATCGTGCCACATGCTGATAAACCAATCCTCTTATATAATCATTTTCAGCATAAGGCGTAAGATGATCTTTAAGATCATTTATTGTTGGTACACTTATATCTGCAGGTAAATAACCCATTCCATAAAATCTTCCCCTTTCCATTAAAATGCAACTTTGTTCTTCTTGTTGAAGCCCCAAATCAAGTAAAGCAAAACTGGGCAATTCATTATTCAAATGATGAATACAAGCCTCTACCCTTCTGTTATAATCTTCAGGACTTTCCTGTTGCTCACAAGCTCCGTGACATTGTTTTTCCTTAAGAAGCTGGCAAAGAATATTTTCTGCCTGCAAAAAACACAACTTAGGACAAAGCTCAAATTGATGCATCAATTTTCTCAATAAAATATGGCCTTCTGCAAGAAGATTAAAAGTATAAAGCGGCTTTAAATTCTTTTTCTTTTTTTCAATACACAAACGCAAATAACCGTTCCTGTCTTCAAACGAATACAAGCCATAAGCCTGTTCAAACCTTTTGAGGCTGCGGTTTTGTTCAGGCCATAACTTTTTTATCTCGATGCTCTCGAGTATAAACGCCATAAGTTCTGTAGCAGTTGTTTTATAACTAATGTTGTATATCTTCTTTAAAAATTCCTGCTTTTGCCTGTTGGGTTTATTATTGCTAAAATGACTGTTCACTCTTTTACTCAGACTTTTGGCCTTGCCTACATAAATTACTTTTCCTTTTTTATCATGAAAATAATAAACACCCGGCTGCAGCGGTAATTTTTTTATTGCTGCTGAAGAAATATTTGGCGGAAGGAATTGTTCTTTACTTTTAACTTTCAGCATCGTTTGCACATGTCCGTTAGTATCACATTTCAATAAGTGATGAAAAACTTTTACGGTGGCTTCGGCATCGCCTATTGCCCTATGCCTGTTTTCAATGGTTATACCCAGGTGCTTGCATATTTTCCCGAGGCCATAACCTTGAATACCCGGTAATATTTGCCTGCCCAGGCGAACGGTGCAAAGCTTTTTACAATTGAGTTCATAACCACTTTGTGCAAGATGATGCTTTACAAATGAGTAATCAAAATTTACATTGTGAGCCACAAATATTTTATCACTCAGCAATTCAAAAAGCTCATCAGCAATACTGCTGAAAGGCCTTTCGAATTCCACCATTTCATTAGTGATCCCTGTAAGCGCTGCCACATATTTTGGAATGGTATAAACCGGGTTAAGTAAGGTATGAAAGTGATTTACAATATTTTCACCATCGGTAATGAACACAGCAATTTCAGTAATACCGTTGGCTGCAGCATAACCACCCGTGGTTTCAATATCAACTATAGCGTATAACAAAATGTAAATTGAAATGCAAACTTAAAACTTCCGTTTAATATAGTACATCCCGTTTTTATTACATTTGCAGGCTATATAAATTTTCAGAAATTTTATGGAGTTAAGCAAAAATTATATACCGGCAATAGTTGAAGAGAAATGGTATAAGCACTGGCTTTCAAAAGATTATTTTAAAAGCCTGCCTACCGGACAGGCAGGTGAACCCGATAACCGCCCTGTTTTTACTGTGGTGGTACCGCCACCAAATGTAACGGGAGTGTTGCACATGGGGCATACATTAAATGAAACTGTACAGGATATTTTAGTTCGCAAAGCAAGAATGAGTGGCTTTAATGCCTGCTGGGTTCCGGGCAGCGATCATGCTTCTATTGCCACAGAAGCAAAAGTTGTGGACATGCTAAAGAAGGAAAAAGGGATTGATAAAAAAGATTTATCGAGAGAAAAATTTTTGAAATACGCTTTTGAATGGAAAGAAAAATATGGCGGCATTATTTACAACCAGATAGAAAGGCTGGGTTGCAGTGTTGACTGGAGCCGGGTAAATTTTACAATGGATGATCATTATTATAAAGCTGTAATAAAAGTTTTTGTTGATCTCTATAATAAAGGCCTCATTTATCGTGGTGCAAGAATGATCAATTGGGATCCCGCCGCAAAAACTGCATTGAGCGATGAAGAAGTGGAATACAAAGAAGTTACAGGAAAATTGTATTACATAAAATATAAAATTGCAGGAAACGGACAAAATTCTACAACTGACTTCATCACTATTGCCACACAAAGACCCGAAACCATTATGGGTGATACCGCTGTTTGTGCTAATCCTAACGATGGCAGGTACACGCAATTAAAAGGGGAAAAAGTAATTGTTCCTTTGATCAATAAAGAAGTGCCTGTAATTTTTGATGACTATGTTGATAAAGATTTTGGAACTGGTATTTTAAAAATTACTCCGGCACACGACATCAATGATTATAATATTGGCCTTAAACATAATCTTCCAGTTGTAGATACTTTAAATGAAGACGGGACTATCAGTGAAGCTGCTCAAATCTATATTAGTGAAGATCGCTTCATTGCACGAAAAAAAATTGTAGAAGAGCTAAGAGAAAAAGGCTTGCTTGTAAAAGAAGAAGAATATACAACAAGACTTGGATACAGTCAGCGTACTAACGTGGTCGCAGAGCCGAAGATTTCCACACAATGGTTTGTAAAGATGAAAGAGCTTGCTCAGCCGGCTCTTGAAGCAGTTACTTCAGGAAAAATAAACATACACCCCCGAGATAAATTTTCAGCAACGTATAAATACTGGCTGGAAAATGTAAAAGACTGGTGCATCAGCAGGCAACTTTGGTGGGGTCAGCAAATACCCGCCTGGTATGATGAAGATGGAAAGTTTGTCGTTGCAGAATCGGAAGAAAAGGCTAAAGAAATATTCAATAAACAATACTCAACAAACAATATTCAATTAAAACAAGATGAAGATGTTCTTGATACCTGGTTCTCTTCATGGTTGTGGCCCATCGAAGTTTTTAATGGAATTACAGACCCTGGAAATAAAGACATCAATTATTATTATCCAACTTCGGTTTTGGTTACCGGTCAGGATATTATTTTTTTCTGGGTGGCAAGAATGATAATGGCAGGTATGGAATACATGAATGAAAAACCATTCAGCGATGTTTATTTTACGGGAATGGTTCGTGATAAGCAGGGAAGAAAAATGAGCAAACAACTTGGCAACAGCCCCGATCTTTTACATCTTATTCATGAATATGGCGCCGATGCAGTTCGTTTTGGAATCATGATTTCTTCTCCTGCGGGTAATGATCTTTTGTTTGATGAAGGAAGCCTTGAACAGGGAAAGTATTTCAATAATAAGCTTTGGAATGCAATGAAATTGTTGAAGATGTGGGAAGAAAAACAATTGGCAAAAGGCAATGGACAATTGGCAATAACCAATAACCAATTTGCGATTGAATGGTTTGAAAATCGCTTAAATGAAGTAAGAATTGAAGTAGATATTTTGATGAAACAATTTCGCTTGAGTGAAGCATTAAAAACAATTTATTCACTTATATGGGATGATTTCTGCAGTTGGTTTCTTGAATGGATTAAGCCTGAATATGGCCATTCAATTGATAAAGAAATTTACAATTCGGCCGTATCATTTTTTGATGATGTATTGCAATTATTACATCCCTTCATGCCTTTTATTACAGAAGAAATTTATCATTTATTGAAAGAAAGAAATGATGATCTTATTATAAAACAATTTTCTGCAGTTAATCAGCCAGAGAAAAAAATTTTACAAATAGGAAATAAGCTAAAGGAATTGATAACTTCTATTCGTGATGCAAGAAATAAACATCACGTAAAGCCAAAAGATACAATTAAACTTTTTATTGAAACTGATGATGAAAAATCATATCAACCAATAAAAGATATTTTATCAAAACAGGTTAATGTAGAAAACATACACTTTTCATCTCAGCCGAAAACTTCTTCAATTACAATTGTTGTTGGGAAAGAAAAAATTTATATAGAAACAAATATCGAAGTAGATGTTACGGCCCAAAAAGAAAAGCTGCTTAAAGACCTTGATTATCTTAAAACTTTCCTAAATACCATTGATAGAAAATTAAGGAATGATAGATTTGTACAAAATGCAAAAGCAGAAGTGATTGAACTGGAAAGAAAAAAGAAATCTGATGCTGAAGCAAAAATCCGGGTGATTGAACAAAGCCTTTCTTCTTTAAATTAAAAAAAGAAGTTTAAAGCGGCCTCTTAAAATCTTATTTATGAAAACATCAATAAAAAAATTTCTTTGCATACTGCTCTTTCTTACAACTGCCATAGTTGTTACTGCTCAAACCAATCCACAGAAGCCTGTGATTACAAAGGTTCCAAAATTTAAACCACCGGTCGTAAAAACTTACCTTGGTGTAAATACTAATGGCGCTGCTGTTACTAAAGAAGAAGCTTCACAATTAATTGTATTGCCTTTAAAAATAACCGCCGACAAAAAAAATGAGTATCAAATAGATTCTTATCATTTTCTGTATAAAAGAAAAGGTGTAGTACAAGATGAAGAAACAGGAAGAAAACAAAGTACATTCACCACAGTTGCAGATCTTTTTCGTGCTACTCCCCTGCCTAAGGTTTGGCTTGATAACATAAAAGATGGTTTTCAAAAAGATGAAGAAATTTATTTTTTTGATATTGTAGTAAAAGATAAAGCCGGAAGAAAATTTTTTGCACCTGATTTGAAAATAACAATCCAGTAATGGAAATAAAATCTGCAGGTCTGGGTGACCTGCACATTATTTATAGCCTTGCCCGTAAAATATGGCCTTCTGCTTATGGCGATATTTTATCTCCCGAGCAGCTACAATATATGCTTAACCTGTTTTATTCCCTTTCTTCTCTTGAAAAACAGGTTGCAGATTTACACCACAATTTTATTATTGTATTTGATGAAGACATTCCGGTAGGATTTGCTTCATTTTCGGCAAAAGAAAAAAACAGCAGCACTTACAGGCTTCATAGAATATATGTATTGCCGCGGCAGCAAGGAACAGGCACTGGAAAAATGTTATTGGATTATATCATCAATAGCATTAAGAAATCCGGTGCAACCGCTCTTGAGCTTAATGTAAACCGCTATAATAAAGCCCGTTCATTTTATGAGAAGCAGGGATTTAAAATTATTGCTGAAGAAGATATAGATATTGGCGGCGGATATTTTATGAATGATTATGTAATGCAATTAAATATTAGCTAAATTTTCTTCCATTTATTCTTCATGGTTGCCCATTTACTCAAGACAATTAGCCACTTATTAAAACAAGGACAATCTTCGATAAATACATTGTAGATTGATAATTAATTTTCTGCCCGTTTATAATCTGCACTGTATAAAAACTTGTATAAATAAAATGCAGCCTGCATTTTCAATATCATGAATACTGCAAATAAAATTTGCTTCCTTTACAATCACCAAAGAGAAAAAATAAAAATCTTTGTGGCAAAAATAATTTTTGCATTATAAAATGTTTATGAGAAAACGAATTCTTTTAGCTATCCTTATCAATTGTTTTGCTGCCTGCACTTTTGCCCAGGATAAATTTGTTGACAGTCTCCTTAATTGGATAAAGATGCATCCGAAAATTGACTCGCAATATATTCAAACGTTACATAGAGTAAGCTATCGCCTAAGCGAAAAAGATGTAAAAAAATCTTTTGCCTACTATGAACAAGTTTCCACATTAAGCGATAGCATACATTTTATTTTTGGCAAATCGCTGGCACAAATAAATCTTGGAATTTTATTGTACAACTCTGCCAATTTTGTTGCAAGCAACGACGCTTATTTTAAAGCTATAGACTATGCTGAAGAATGCGGAGGGCTGCGTTTAAAAGCTGTATCGCTTAACAACGTTGGCGATAATTTTAAATCTTTAAAAAATTTTAGCAAATGCAGGCAATACACAAACCAGGCTATTGATATTAATACGAAGTTGAAAGCATGGCGGGGCGTTGCCATCAATTATGAATTATTACATGAATGCGACCTTGAAGAAAAACTTTACAATAATTCAAAAGATAATTTAGTAAAAGGAATGCCTTATGCATTATTAGCCAATGAAAGTTATATTCTTTCTCAATTTTATGTAGGCTTTGGAAAACTGCATGCCATCAATAACACGATAGATTCTGCAAAATTTTATTTTAGTAAAGCCATGGAACAGGCTATGATACAATCGGATCTCAGAAATGAATTCCAGGTATATCTTGCAGAAGCAAAATATTTAAAAAGTATATCGCCCAATAAAAAAATAGTATTGCTGGATAGTGCATTAAGCATTGCAAAAAGAACGCATTACCTTGAAGGAATATCTAAAGCAACAGAACAGTTATCATTAGTGTATGAAGAAAAAAAGAACAAAGATTCTGCACTAATTTTTTTCCAAATGTATCGCGTCGCTTTTGATTCTTTATTTTCTGAAAACAACCGGCGCAATGTTATCATCAATGAATCGGACTGGCTAATTAAGCGAAAAGAAATTGAGAACGCACATTTATTGGAGCTTGCACAGTTTCAAAAAAAACAACTCGTTTTTAAAAATGCTTTGTTGCTTGCATCTTTTATTTTTCTCCTGCTCACTATCGGCATAGCATTTTTCATTAATAAATCTATACAGTCAAAAAAGAAAAGAATAGAATTGTCCTTAAAGCAAAAAATTGCGGAAACGCAGATACAAACACTGCGTGCGCAAATGAATCCTCATTTTATTTTCAACAGCCTTAACAGCATTGAAAATTTTATGATGCAAAATGAAAAGAGAAAAGCCAGCGATTACCTGCACAAGTTTGCATTGCTTATAAGAACTATATTAGAAAGCAGCCGTAATGATCTTACTACTGTATCAAAAGATATGGAAACAATAAAATTGTATATTGATCTTGAGCTGATGCGCTTCAATAATAAATTTACATACATAGAAAACATAGACCCGCAATTGCTTAGCGGCGATTACAATGTTCCTTCTCTTTTAATACAACCTTATGTTGAGAATGCCATTGCACATGGAATGGCACACAGCGACAGGGCAGATTTAAAACTAACGGTAACGGCTACACTGGAAAATAATTCTATACAATATGTAATTGAAGATAATGGTATCGGCCGCAAGCAATCAACCGATTATAATACATTAAATAAGCTCCACCATAAAAGCATAGGCCTTAAAATTACTGAGGACAGGATTATTTTATTTAACCATGCAGAAAATTGCGAAGATTATATAAAAATTACTGACCTGTATTGTAAAGATAATATAGCCGCCGGCACCAGGGTGGAGATAAAAATAAAAGTAGTTTAAAATGGAAAAGATAAAAGTTATATTAATTGATGATGAGCTTAACAGCCTGCAAAACCTGCAGCAAAAGCTCGAAGGTTTTTGCCCTGATGTACACATTGTTGCCACTACCCAAAAGCCTGAAGAAGGCATATTGCTGATAAGGCAACATCGCCCCGATGTTGTTTTCCTCGACATTGAAATGCCGAGAATGAGCGGCTTTAGAATGCTGGAAGAGTTAGGTGAATGCGATTTTGATATTATTTTCACCACGGCATACAATCACTATTCAATAGATGCTATACGCATAAGCGCTTTCGATTATTTAATAAAACCAATTGGTATAGAAGAGTTGCAACAGGCTGTCGAACGATTAAATAAAATTCGCGGCCAGCAGCAAACAAAAGAAAAAATAGATATTCTTAAAAAATCTTTAGGCGATAATAAAAGCCAGGAAGACAAAATTGCCATCTCCACTTCAGAAGGAATTGAATTTATCCCTATAAAAACTATAACTCATATTGAATCTAAATCCAATTACAGTAAAATTTATTTGCTGAACAATAAAAGCATATTGGTAACTAAAATTTTAAAAGAATTTGAAGAAATGCTGCAACCTTATAATTTTTATAGGGTTCACAATTCACACCTCATCAATCTCAATTATATACAAAAATATGTTCGCAGTGAAGGTGGTCGTGTATTATTGCAGGATGGTTCAATGATAGATATTTCACGCCGCAAAAAAGATGAATTTTTAAAAATGATTGGAGGATGATCTTGTGAATGGTGATTGCCTATTGCCAATTGACGACCATTACTCCCATACCACCTGATGCGTTTGCTTTATAATTCCCATTACAAACACACTTTGCACATGACCTACATTTTCAATTTCACTTAATTTATTTACATGAAAATCGTAGTACTTATTCATATCTTCGCAAACTACTTTCAGCATAAAATCAAACTCACCTGAAATGCTGAAACATTCTATAACCTCATTTAAATCTTGAATCATTTTTATGAATTTAACACCTGCATTTTTACCATGTTGTTTTAACGAAACATAACATATCACCATTAAACCTTTTTTCACTTTCGAATTATTTACCAAAGTTGCATATTGCCTGATGATCCCGGTTTCTTCCATTCGTTTTATGCGCTCATGCACAGGTGTTGTGCTTAGGTGAACTTTGGCGGAAATTTCCTTTACAGTTATTCTTGCATTTTCCTGCAGCAATTTTAAAATAGCCAGATCTTTTTTATCGGGCATATAATCAAGAATAGTTACTTGTTCTTTTGGCAATATTGATTTCATGTGTTTAATTGTCTTTATTCTTTATAATATCAATTTTTTACAAATTTATTCTAAACTTATTGAAACTATTAGTATTTTATTCTAATATTTGTACATTTGCTTTTTAAAAAATAAACAGTTTATTTATGTCAGCAATAACAAAAAATACTATTGACTTCAGCCTTAAAAATAAGGTGAAAGATATGAGCCTTGCAGCATGGGGCCGAAAGGAAATTAAATTAGCAGAAGCAGAAATGCCGGGGTTAATGTCGCTTAGAGAAGAATTTGGAAAACAAAAGCCTTTGAAAGGTGCAAGAGTAGCAGGATGTCTTCACATGACTATACAAACTGCAGTGCTTATAGAAACTTTAATTGAATTAGGAGCTGAAGTAAAATGGAGTTCATGTAATATTTTTTCTACGCAAGATCAAGCTGCTGCTGCAATTGCTGCAGAAGGAATTGGTGTATTTGCATGGAAAGGGCAAACACAGGAAGAAAGCGATTGGTGTATAGAACAAACTTTATTTTTCGGTGGAGCTGATCGTCCTTTGAACATGATTTTAGATGATGGTGGTGATTTAACGAATATGGTTTTTGATAAATATCCTGAACTCATTCAGCATGTAAAAGGCTTATCAGAAGAAACTACAACCGGTGTGCACAGATTATATGAAAGAATGGAAAAAGGTACTTTACCAATTCCTGCAATCAATATAAATGATTCTGTTACCAAATCTAAATTTGATAACAAATACGGTTGTAAAGAAAGTTTGGTGGATGCTATAAGAAGAGCAACTGATATTATGATGGCGGGGAAAGTAGCCGTAGTAGGCGGTTATGGCGATGTGGGTAAAGGTTCTGCAGCAAGTTTGCGTGGTGCAGGTGCAAGAGTTATCATAACAGAAATTGATCCTATATGTGCATTGCAAGCTGCGATGGATGGCTTTGAAGTTAAGAAAATGATTGATGCAGTAAAAGAAGCTGATATTATTGTAACTGCTTCCGGTTGCAGGGATTTGATAAGAAAAGAACATTTTCTTGCAATGAAAGATAAAGCCATTGTTTGCAACATCGGCCATTTTGATATTGAAATTGACATCGCATGGTTGAATGCTAATTATAGTAAAACAAAAGATACCATTAAACCTCAGGTTGATAAATATACCATTGACGGAAAAGATATTATTGTTTTGGCAGAAGGCCGATTGGTAAATTTAGGTTGTGGTACTGGCCATCCAAGTTTTGTAATGAGTAATTCATTTACCAACCAGGTTCTTGCCCAACTTGAATTATGGCTGCACGCTGATAAATATGAAAACAAAGTGCATGTGCTTCCAAAACATTTGGACGAAAAAGTTGCCCGCCTTCATTTGAAGAAAATTGGTGTGGTGCTGGAAGAACTTACAACAGAACAAAGTAATTATTTAAGCATTCCAAAAGAAGGACCGTATAAACCTGAGATGTATAGGTATTAATTTGTTAGGCAGTAAACCTTTCCAAGTTGGGCTTTGTTCAAACGATGAAGCCAAGGATTTTCGGGGTTTTAAATGTATATTTACCCGGAAATTCTTTTCAAAGATTAGCTGCAGATTTAAAAATAGAAGTTATTTGAATATATAGTGGAGAAGAAAATACCAAGAATATTTAAGAAAGATTCGGTGAGTGAACTTTCGTCAGTTAAAACAATCAGGTACAAAAATTGCCTGCATAATGATTCATAATTAAAAGTAAACAAATGAGAACAGGAAGGCCAAGGGAAAGAGCTATAACATTAAGAGATGGATTTTATATTGAAATCTTTAATTCTGAAGATAGTAAAGGATTAAAGTTAAGAAGCGACAATAAGGCTGCAATGGAAATAGCTGCAAAACAGTATAGCAGGTTTAAAAAAGTTGTGATTCTTGGAGAATACAAAAACGGCGTGAAACTTGTTGCAGAAAAAGTTTAGTGTCTGTTTAAGTTTTATTTTTTTGGCTAAAACTAAACAAATTGTAAACATTTATCTTGTATCATAAGTGCGTTCTTGCTGTTTTATAAATATAAGTTTTTGTTAAAATGTTACGCGAATAGTGTTAGAAGATATGCCAGTTTTATTAGTATTTAATCTAAAAGCAACACTACATTTTTATTTTTTAAATAAAAGTCCTTACTAAAGTTACCACATAAAAAAAGTAATATATTACATGCCCAAACTTAATTTGGATTAAGCGAAAACTATTATGGCATAATTTTTATTGATTAACTATATCATTAAAAAAATTCAATATGGCACAGAAAAATCAAAACCAATATTGCCGTTCTGACAATAGAGATTGGGATAATTATCGCGATTGGGATAACTATCGCAATCATCACAGTTTGGAAAATAATAACAGGGATGGGCATAATTCAAGCTACGAATCTAATAAATCAGATAACGATAACAGAACAGCTTCTTTTACCAAAGAAAATTTGAAACGTTCAAAAAAAATAAAATGATTTAGGCTCAATGTCACCACTTGAATTAAGCGGCTCTTCTTTTAGAGTCGCTTTTATTTTTACCCTAAATTTTTAATCTAAGAAATTATCTGCATAGATAGAACTTGACCCTAAAAAGGCTAATAATTAAAATGATTCTTAAATTACAGTTATCATAAACTTATTGCAGAAAGACTTTCATTAAATTTGTTTTACCTAATTAATATGCAAGTAAGAATTAATATGCAAGTAAGAAAAGATAAAATAGATATTATAAATATTATTTTGGAAGATTGTATAATTGCATTTCCCATTTCATCATTTATTATCAGCCTGTATAAGCAATACATGCAACGCGGATGGCTTAGCAAAAAACAATTGCAGGGATTATATAGTAAAGCTTCAAAAATTGAAGATATGTCACCTGGCAAATTGGGAACATTAGAAGCTATCTTAAAAAAAATGCCGACAAGATATAAATCAGAATTGCCTCCAGCCAAACCCTTATTTAAGAAAGATGAAATTGCCGGTCAGCTTATACATTCCATCCTGGAAAAATATCCTCAACATAAAAGAGTGCTTTTTCTTAAAACAAAATATGATAATAACGAAGTGCTTTCTGCTCCAGATATTTCTGAATTAAAAAGATTTAATCAAATACTTAAATAAATTTTCTTGCAGTATTTTTTTTTTAAAATTGTAACAATTTCTTCTTTAGAATAGTTTGAAAATAGTAATTAATAATCCAGGTGGACTATTATATTTTAAGGCATAACATTGCATTTCTTAAAAATGTTTTGTACATTTATAAATCACATAGAAACTCCTGCTTCCACCAATCTTCTGAAAATCAAGCCTATTTAATTACATAATCTCTTAGAGAATTTTATCCCCTAATATGTAATTTTTGTCAGCCATTGTCGTTATTCTATATAATTCCATATTTGCATTTAACAGAATTTTTTGTTCAGTCACATTACTTAAGATGTTGTTTAACGTCTAACTAATAAGAGATAAATTAAAAAAATATGAAAACAAATTCTACACAACAGGAAATTTTATTGATGACAGGGACAAGCTTTTCATCAAGGCAATTGAGCATAATAGGCGATGAGGGTAAACAAAAAAATCTTTCAGAAAAAGAACAATTAGAGGAAGCGTGCTGGAATGGGATGCTCCAATACATGTTGCCCGAAATTTGTGAACAACCTGCTGGAAATAAAAAATTATACTTGTGGCAAATAAGAGAAGCCGCATCATTTATAGAAATTGATCTTGGAGAACTTCCTGAAGAAAAGGAAAAATATTTTTCTATTGACCCCTATTTATTCATGCCTCTGAAATTGCTTTCTTAGAATATTCAGATTGAGTGTATAAGATTAGATCATTTTCTTCTTATTAAATTATTAAATGGGTCAATATTTATTGACCCATATTTCTTTTTCAAAAAAAATATTATTAAACTTACAATCAATGTTATTTATAATAGCAAACGCCACAGATGAAAAATCTGCAACGATATGTATTGATTGTGTTATTTTTTAATCTCAGTGAAACTGCTTTTTCTCAAGCTGGCTGGCAATACAATGGCTATTTTAATTTCGGTTGTAATCTAAATCTTACTTACGGCAAGTCACAACAATTTCCAGGTGTGCGATTGTATGCAGCGTTTATTGCTAACGGTGTGTATAAAAAAAACTTTACAGTAAATTATTCACCATCATTAGCGGTATATACCAAATCACTCGGTGCTAATCTTAATCCGCTTATTGGTGATATACAAATAGATTTCACTAACACGTTTAGCGCAGGAGGCGCATGGGGCAAAGATCTTAATTATATAAAATTTTTTAAAACCCTTAATACAGGATCATTTTATAATGTTGCCACCAGTAAAAAATATGCAGCTTACTTAAGTACTAATTTCATTGTAAACAATCATAAGCGAAACCAAATCGTAGGTTCTGTTTCATTTTCATCTCCTGATTTTAGTATCAATTATTACAATGATGGCGCACCTCCTTTTAGTTTTCTGCCATTAGCGGATAATTTTGACCGTTGGTGGACGGGAGGCTTTGGTGTATATATCCATAATCACAAAAATTACAATACTGCTGAGTTAAGTTTTGATCAGTTCACAGGTTATTCTCCATTAATATATGAGCTTTCTAATCTCATTGGCATTAATCTCCCGGATTATAATATCGAAGATTCCGCTTCTCAAAAGAATAGAATAAGCCCTGCATTTAATACTTCAACGTATAATCTAAAAATTTTCTTAGGACAAGGTTATGCAGTTGATGCAGGTATATTAGGATCGTTACGCACAAAAACAGGAAGGGTTTTTGGTTTACAGGAAATCATTCATACAATGCTTGGTTACCCATTGCATCCTAATAATGATAATAATCGCTTTTATATTGGTGGCACCTATAATAATATGAACAATGTTAAACTGTAAAAAACTAGTATTTATATTATTTGCAATCATTATTATTTTGCCATCGTGCATGGAACACAAAATATTATTCAGTTTTGAAAGAGATGTGAATAATAATTTCTTTAAAGAAATACCAGGGCTTGGGGCTGTTACTTATCTTAATCAGCCCGTTACAAAAAAAGCAAATACAATAGAAATTTATGTTTCATCATTTCGTGAAAAATATATTGAAAAAGATAATCTGCTTGAATTTTCAGAATTAAATGACAGCACTAAAATCTCTTATGTTCCTTATTGGGAAGTAGATGGTTATTCCCAGGATTTGTATTTATTAAAATATGAATTCACTTATTCATTAACTAATAAAAATGGAAAATCTTTTGACATTCCCGCTCCTGCTTGTGTTTTTTTTGCAGTAAAGCATAATGGCAAAGGTGATACCATTGGCATAACGCCCTGTTATTTTGGTAGTATAAATACTGAAGATGATGTAATAAATTTTGATACAGAGCTGAAGTTAAAGAAAGAAAAAAATTCTTATTTTCTTAAACCTCTTAAAAAAAATAAAAAAAATAATGGATTACTTTTTATACCCGCCGATTTTCCGGAAAGCCCTGGTGAATCATCTATACTAAATATTCAGAAAATAGTACGGCTTGATCCAAATAAAGTAGGTGGATATAAACCAATAGTTTTTGACATCAGCAAAATATTTCATGATACAAATGCTTTGCAGTTTCATTATGTAAGCACTGTTAATCTAAACCCATAAATCATGACCTCAAAAAAAATTAGTACAAAAAATACTTCGAAAAAGATTACAAAAAAGAAAAAATCTCCAAAAAAATCTGGGAAAAAGAAAGTGGCTTCAAAAAAAGTAATCACAAAAATATCACTTAAGAAAAAAACTGTTAGCAAAAAACAAAATGCAAGCATAGCTTCCCGCAAAAGGATGATGCCTAACGGTGCCATAAACGCAGATTGTAAATGCAAACAGAAAAGACCAAATGGCAAATTCTTTTGCTTCCGGCTATTCCAGGGAAGATGGGTTCAAGCTTCAGGAATTCCATTTCCCACACAGGAACTTTGTGAAGAAGTCAACTGCGGATAAAATTTATTTTATTTTTCTTTAGTTAAACATCCGTAATTCCTAAAGCAGCAAACGTTGCAGGGCCTGCAACTCCATCAACATCTAAGCCTCGTTGCCTTTGAAATGCTTTTACAGCCGATAAGGTATCACCGTCAAATACACCTTCCTCTTTAATTGCCGGATTAGCACCTGCAGCATTCAATGCTTTTTGAAGTTCAACTACTGCGCCTCCTGAGTTACCTTTGCGCAGGTAAGATCCTGTTGTAAACTTTTTATCAGCCACATTGGGTTCTGAAGATTTCTCTTCAATAGCTCCTAATAAAGCAGGCGTTACCAAACCGGTAACTTCCAAATGATTGTCTTGTTGAAATTGTTTTATTATTGTTTCGGTTTCATTTCCAAAATCACCATCTACCGTAATAGCATAGTTGAGATCGTGCAGCATTTTTTGCATTGCAGTAACTGCTGCGCCCGAATCTCCTTTTTTAATGTTGGTATCACTCATAACGGGTGAAGGATTATCCAACACATGCGGACTGGCAAATGCTCTTACAATACTTTTTCTTCTTTCCCTGCGCATTACCATGCCACCATCACTATTATTGCCAACGGCTGTATTTCCTTCCCATGAAAAAAAGATAGTTTTGGCGGAATCTTTCCATGCCTCAAAAATACCGGTATGATCGCAATGACCATCACCATCCCAATCGAATAAAACAATATCGCCTGCTTGTGGATTGGCTGTAAGTTCTCCAGATGCTTTCCAATGATTATAACCTCCCTGGCAACTTTGATAACCTTTCTGGCTTTCAATATTGCCGAGTGGATTACCGGCATGATCGTATACCCAGCTTACAAAAATGGCGCACCACTTTTGGCCATCAAGTCCATACCATACGCCATATTTTGTTTTGTTAGAACCTGCAGGCGATTCTTTTGTACCGTTTTCTGCAGCGGCAGTTTCGATAATTGTTTGGCGAGACATAATAACTTTTTTTTCATAAAAAATTAAAGATGATGCTTAAAATCAAGTACAAATTTTTCAAGCATTTTTCAAGGTGTGCAGCACAAGTGTATTCTGTAATATCAGAGATAAAAAATTGTTGCTAATAACGAAGTACAAGATCAGAAAAAAAATAAATTAAAACAAATTCCGGATGTTTAAATGAGCATCCTGAATAGGATATGCTGTTATTAATCATTGGATTTTATATCTCCATTATTTTGACGTGTTGTATCCCTGCCCGGCTGCACCGATTTTATCAGTTCTTTCGCTCTTGGATCAAGAGTTTGAAGTTGTATAGGTTCAGGAGAATTTTTAAGCATAGATATTATAGATAAATATTTTACAGGTTGTACATTTTTATCCTGCTGATTAAGATTTATCGTTGCTTCAAATGCCCATACCGGCTGCAAAATATTTCCATTGCCATCATAGTATGATTTTGTGGTACGGCTTATTTCAAAATTTGCTTTCTGCCCAAACTCGGTCATGATCTGCTTTTTAGCCATTTCTTCAGCTTCTTTATTTGTAATCATTTCTTCGGGCTTCACTTCTTTTTTTTCTGACAAGTTTAATTCTCTCCATCTTCTTATCATGCCAAATACTTCTCCTTTGTCCCCGATATTTATAACAATTTTAGAACCGGCGCCTATTACAGGTAAACTGTCTATTACTCTTCCATAAGTAAGCGTAATAAGCTTATCTACTACCGGGCCTCCCTGTTGTCCGTTTAATACAGCCTGCGATCTTACACCACCGCTATGAACCAATCTCATCTCTCCTTTATTTTCGGGAGAAATATTTTTACTGGCCATAAAATTTTCTGCTATTCTTACTGCCTCTTCTTTAGAAGGTAATTGCAGCTTTGGTTCATCCATATATGCTTTAGTAAGTTTACTAAATGCAAAATTTCCGTTGGTAAGGTCTTGCTCAAATGTTGTATTAACATCATCATCGGCAACAAAGTAAGCAATGTTTTCATCCTGGTTTACCGTAAGATCATGCACGTTTGTTATACCCAGGTAATCGGTGATCATTTTTTTAGAATTGTCTGTAGTAAAAGCAGGGCCTTTTTCAAATGCATAAATATATACAGGCTTTCCTGCACCTGGATTTTGGTTATTGCATTTGCATCCGTTAACGGTGATAGAGATAAATATCAGCGTTAATAATTTTATTTGTTTAAGTTTCATTTTTTTTTATTTTAATAATGAACAATATTTAATTGTTCGCTTAATAAATATTTAATATTGCCAAACGGTTATCATATTTACAGTACCATAAGGATCTGCGGCGCCATACGCTCCAAGCCGATCATTTTCTGTTGTAGTGTATAGAACAGAACTTGCAAAGCCGGGAAATGATGTGTAGGTGCCATCGCCATTAAAAGTTCGTTCACCATCAACTGCGCTGAACCATGATTGCATTACTCCACCGTTAGCTTTAAGTTTATTAGCATAGCGATTGGGTATGCCATTATCAGAATAACTTAAAGTTCTGAAGCCATTTAACTGATGCAGGCCATGAAATAATGTTGACCATTGTGTCCACCAATCGCTTGCTTCGGGCGCTGATGCAACTGTAGAGCATGATTCAATTATTAAAAATTCGAGATCACCGCTGCCATGTGCAAGATCCCCATAGCCGGGGCATGTACGCAAGTCTATGCCATCGCTGGTGCTTTGGTTGGTTTGTACATAATAGGCAGCTCCATGCGCAGCAACATACGATAGATCCATTTTGTCAACATAATCAAGATGGTTGGTATTAAACTCAAAAGGCTCGCCATAATAATATTGCACTTCCTGCCAGCGGTTTCCACCAATAGTTTGCCAGCTTTGAAAATTTTTTATAAAATTCCATACGTTACGAACAAAGCGGTCTTCTGCCCTGTCAACATAGCCACCAATTTCCCGGTCAAAACTTCGGGCGGAGAAAATTGAAGCAATGAATACAATAGCAGTAAGAAGTAAAGCCTTCCACTGCACAAAGACATTCTTTAAAAGTTTTGATTGCATGATTTTTATTTTTAAGTTTAAAAAAATGCACAACAATTAAGATGTTACCGGTTAGCGAAAAGCGCCTTCCTTAATAAACCAAAAATTACGGATTAACCTCCTACAAATTTTTCCTGTTTTTTTTGAACAGCTAAGACCTGACTGCGAGCGTGTAGAATTAAAAAGAAGAATTTTTTAAATCATTTATTGGAGCTACAAGATAAAAAAAATTTAATATTAATGCAAATCAGGAAAAGGTTAAAGATAAAAGACTAAGATATTCCCTTAAAAAAATGAACATAGTTGAAAATAATTATAACAACAAATGCCTAAAGATGAAGATGGGAAGAAAAGCAAGACTAACTTCACTTTTAATTCTACATTTAAAATCAATCCCTGTTTTAAAGATTAACTTTGCTGCCTTTAATTTTTAAAGGAATTATAAATGCGTACGCTTTTAAAAAAAATACATAAATGCGAAATTTGTATCAATAGCTTACCATTAGGTTGTAATCCTGTGGTACAATTAAGCTCTTCTTCAAAAATTATTATTATAGGCCAGGCACCCGGAAGGCGTGTTCATGAAAGCGGCATTCCATGGCATGATAAAAGTGGAAACACTTTAAGAAAGTGGATGAATGTGGATGAAGAAACATTTTATGATCCCTCTGTTTTTTCTATAATGCCCATGAGCTTTTGTTATCCGGGAAAAGGAATATCCGGCGATCTTGCTCCACGCCCTGAATGTGCTCCATTATGGCATCAGAAAATTTTAAAAAAAGTAAAAAATACTCCCCTCATTTTATTGATAGGACAATATGCACAACGATATTATTTAAAAAAAGATTGCAAATCAAATCTGACTGAAACCGTTAGAAGTTATAAAGAATTTCTTCCAAAATATTTTCCCTTACCGCATCCCTCGCCACGCAATCAAAATTGGATAAAAATAAATCCATGGTTTATAGAAGAAGCTATTCCTGAATTAAGATGGAGGATTGAGGACAAGTTGAAAAGTCGAAAACTATAAAAAGTCAGTATGGTAAAAAATATTCAGATAAAAAAAGAAAAACAATTACATCAGCTTCATCATAATGGCCAGCTATTGGTTCTGCCCAATATATGGGATCCTTTAGGCGCAATGATGTTAGAAAGTTTAGATTATCCTGCTGTTGCCACAGCGAGCGCTTCTATTGCTTTCAGCAATGGTTACCATGATGGAGAAAAAATTCCTTTTAATGATTTGTTATTCATTTTGCAAAAAATAGTAAAGAGTGTAAAAATTCCTGTAACAGCAGATGTTGAAAGTGGTTATGCAAAAAATAATTTGATGCTGAAAGAAAATATTAAAAAACTAATTGATATAGGAATAGCCGGAATTAATTTTGAAGATAGCCAACATGATCAACAAAAATTAATTTCAATAGAAGCACAATGTGAAAAAATTAATTTAATAAAAACAACTGCATTGGAAATAGGAAGCTCTCTTTTTATAAATGCAAGAACAGATGTTTATATAAAAGCAAATCATTTATCAAGCGAAGAAAAATTGTCGGAAGCAATAAAAAGAGGCAAGACTTATAAAGATGCAGGCGCTGATTGTTTTTATCCCATTTTTATAAAAGAAAGAGAAAGCATAGCAGCCAATATAAAAGAAGTTTCATTGCCGGTTAATATATTATTGCTTTCCGGAATTCCGGATTTTGCAACGTTGAAAGAAATAGGTTTAACAAGATTAAGTCTTGGCCCGGGCTTTTTAAAAACAGCGATCAATTCTATGAAGAATATAGCGGAAAAATTATTGAATTTTGAAGGAATAAATGACATTACTGATAATCCAATAACTACAGATTATTTTAAAAATTTAATTTCTAAAAATAAATCATGAACAGAACTTCAATTAAAGATCTTGAACCTAATGGTTACAAAGCTATGTTAGGAATGGAACAGATGGAGTAAGTGATGATACTTATAAAATAACTTAATTATGGAATGCCTTGCGCTAAAAATAAAATTATTTTTAAAGGCATTTGTATAGAGAAAGAATTTACATTAACTTGTTTATTCATTACCAAAATTAATATGCAAATTTTACATAAGCCCGGCGAAATAGTTCCCATTAGCGGAATTTATTCAGAATTATCTATTTCAGGAATTAAGCAAACTGAAATTACCTGTGTTAAAGGAGAGGCATTCCCTAATACAAAGGATGACGGCTACCATTATGAATTATTCAGAGGAGCCAAGCACAGGAAAAGTGAGGGTTAGAGATTTACATTATCATTCTCTTCTTTTTTATTTCTTATCATCAGGCTTCAATCCTGCTTTCCTTACGTTTACCAGTTTCACAAGCATATCAAACCAAAACGGCGCTCCCATTGATATGGCTGCTGCCGCCATAAACCAGCCAGCCAAAGTGAGGAATAATTTAATTCCTTTAAAATCTGAAGAGGTAGCTTTTATACTGCCGCCGCCATCCAGCAATTGCTTAATGGATCTTTTAAGCATCTTTCCCCTAAACTCTAAATTGGATGCTACCAGTTCCTGGAAAACATACGCCGCAATACTAAATATAACTATACTAAAACTATTGCTATTGCTGTTTCTAAACATGAATTCATAAAAAGGTTTAAAAAGCAAACTTTCTGTGGAAGAGGAATAAACACGATGAGGAACATTGACAACGAAAAAAAATCTATATTCTTTTGTTTCCTGAAAATAAAATTATAAAATAAAAATTGCAATGCAACTGTAGTGAGGGATGCAAATAAAAGGGAAATTCATTTATGGTTTTTTAAAATAAAATTGCTGTATTGAGATGCAATAATTTAAATCTTATTCTAACTTCATATAAAACTAATTTGATGATGGAACAATTAACATTGGGCATTGGGACAAGACTTCAGCATACGCAGCACGGGCCTGGAGTTATCGTTGGTATTCGTTTGGCAACTTACCTTATTTGTTTTATTAATAGTGGTATAAAAGAGATTGATAAAACAGATCCTAACCTCGAAGAAATCATTCCTGAAAATGTTACCGTTGAATTGGAAACAACAAGCCATGTTGAAAAATCTTTGCTGAAAATTTTAAGGCTTTGGGGCGATGCCTCTGAAATTGTCCCGCTCGGTGAGCGGTGGAAAGATGGTACCATGTTATTACAGCCTGCAGATAAAACCCAAAAGGCAAAAGAAATTCCTATAGAAATTTTCTTTCATAAAATAGTTATGCTGCGTGACAGGCTTAGAGTTATGGAACAACATATTAATGCACATAAAATATTGAGTGATGAAGAAAAAGTAAATCTTCAGCAATACATTACCCGCATTTATGGCTCTCTTACTACTTTTAATGTTTTATTCAAAAACAAAGAAAACTGGTTCATAGGCGATAAAATTGGCAGCGAATAATTCTCTTCAACTTGCAATAACTTTTATTTGGATTGTCAATAAAAAAAACGGCATTTACCGGCTTTAAAATTTTCATATAGAAATTAAAATTATTATTTTCCTATTACTCTATACTGAACTACACCATTATTAGTTTCTTCTTTTAGATAAGTATCATCAGGAGTAACATAAGTTTTTTCACCATTTATGGTTACAACTTTTGAACCTTCGGGTAACTGGGTAACAACATCTCCCTCTTGAAGTGAGCCTGATGGCGTATTTACACCTGGCCCATCAGTATTATTTATTTCACCGTTTTTACCAACAACTGTATAAATAACTTCGCCTTTAGAATTTTGATCTTCCTTATAATAAGTTCCGTTAAGCTCATACATTTTTTCACCATTAAGCATTACAGATTTGGCGCCTTTTGGCAAAGAAGAAACTGTAGCGCCCATTGGCGGATCAACCACTTCATAATTGTTATCGTCGTATTGCCTGTAATAAATTCCATTGTAATAGTAAAAGGGATTAGCACCTATAAAAATTCTTCTGTAACCAAATGGAAGCACACTAATACGAATCCCAACAGGTGGAAATATAGGTTCATAATACCCTGAATATTGCCCATAAAAAAATCCATCATTATAATAATAAGGATATCCTCCAAAATTAATGGAGATGTAACTTCTTGGAATTATTCTATAGCGGGGACCTGACATAAAAACTACTCTGCGGTTATACCCGCCCCTGTAATAATTGTTGTTATAATAGCGGCTGTTATTGTAACCATAGTTATTATTATACCTGTTATAGCTGCGATTCCGGTCTTGATCATAATCAACCCTGGCAACACTGTTTCTTTCATTTCTTTGCTGTGTAAAAACAGTCCTGCTATCTCTTTGAGGAACCTGTGTAACCACATTTCTTTGTTGGATGTTACGACTGTTATTATTCCTCTCTGCATTAAAAACTCTTTCATTACGCTGATTTGATTGCGGTATCGAATTGTACCTGTTTCCATTATTTCCACGTTCAGTTCTTGTGGCAACTACATTACCTTTTTCTCTTTCACCGTGTGATTGAGAAGCATTTGTCTGCCCCCCTCTATCTGAAGAACCATTACTACGGCCCCTTTGCGCTTCTGCACAATTGATAATGCCGGTAGTTAAAACTGTAATGAGTAATATGTTAATAGCTGTTTTCATAAATGTGTTTTGGGGTATAATTAGATTGTTTACCAAATTTAATTTATTTATCCTTCACTTTATTAGACGCTGTGTTAATAAAAAAGCGTTCCCTAAATGTTATAAAATTGTAAAAATCAGGTCATTTTTTTATTTCAATCATTTGCAAACAAACCGGCTTTGGTACCCGAATTTCTTCACCTGTAACTTTTAGCAACCCGGTTTTCTTGTTCCTTTTAAATATGACAATGTTATCCGTTTCCTGGTTGGCTACAAGTAAATAATTTCCTGTAAGCTCAATAATAAAATTGCGTGGTGCCTTACCGTTAGTTGATTGGTAACCTTGCAATTTTAATTTTCCCGTAATAGTATCAATAGAAAATATGGTAATAGTATTTTCATCACCACGGTTTGAGTCATATAAAAACTTTCCATCAGGAGATATAATAATTTCTGCACTGCCAATGTTTCCTTTAAATTCTACCGGATGTGTCGGCACTTCCTGCAGTTGTTTCAATTTCCCATTTTTATAATTATACACTACAATAGTACCACTAAGCTCATTGATAAGGTAAGCAAATTTTTTATCAGGATGAAAAGCAATATGCCTCGGGCCACTTCCTGCTGTAACGGCCGAATAAGAAGGATCAGATGGTGTAAGCGGCTTTTTTGTCGAAGGATTAAACTTATAAATTGTTACCTCATCCATTCCAAGATCAGGCGTAAATAGGTAATTATTATCGGGTGAAAAAACAGTTTCATGTACGTGCGCTTTTTCCTGCCGGTTTTTATTAATGCTACTGCCAGTATGTTGTATCAATTGTGAATAAGGTTGTAAAGTGCCATTTTTGTTTATAGAAAATATGGAAACACTTCCGCCGGTATAGTTCGCAACTGCGAGCCATTTATCATTCGCATCAGTTGCAACATAACAAGGATCATCACCGCCGGTAAATTGGCTGTTCAGGAAATGAAGTCTTCCATCTTTTTTATTGAAAGAGAATGCACTTACTTTTCCGGGATGATCACCATTGGTTTCATTTACCGCATACACATAATTCCCATTGTGAGATACTGTAAGATATGAGGGATTGACGACACTGTCTGTATTGCTTACGCACTTTGCTTTACCCGTTGTTGCATTAAAATTGTAAACATAAATTCCTTTACTTCCGGTACCTGTGTATGTACCTGCAAAAAGGTAAAAGTTTTGTGCAGCACAAAAAAATGAAACAAATAAAAAAGTAAATAAAAGTATTAAGCGCATTAATTTTTTATTAATGAAATTAATATCCATATAGATAATTGTTTATGAAAAGAAATTACAATTTAGCATGAAAGATTTAATAATTATTATCAACAAGGAATCGAAATATTACTAAAGCAGTAAAATAAATATTGGGTGATTAATAAATAGTGATACTGCTTATCTTATCACTTCAAACTTATCAAATTTTTTTATAGCACCATAAGTCATTAGTACATTATACACTTTTGCTTTCTCAGGCCCCTCTTTACACCATGAAATAAACGCTTCCACGCCAGCATCCTCGCCAGTTATTTGTGCTTCTACTTTTCCGTCTTTTGTATTTCTTATCCAGCCTGAAATATTATGCATTTCGGCTACCTCTTTTGCTTTGGCTCTGAAAAAAACTCCCTGAACTTTGCCAGTAATTTCTAAATGAACAGTTTTCATATTACAAAGATAAAATGAAGATTGAGTTTCTAAGTGTAAACGGGTAATAACTACAATACCTGCTAGTAGTTTTACTAATCATTTAATAGTTTAAATACTACAAAAACAGTAAATACAGTACACGCAAAATAGAGCAGTACTGCACTTGCGAAAGGCATATAGCCTGTATATCTTTGTTCCAGAAGTTGATTGATGTTTACCAACATTAATCAGAAATATCCAAATCCATTGAAAAAAACCATATCCCAATCCAGGAAAAACCAAAACAAAATCCAATATCAGTCAACTTCTTTTTTTTTAATTCAATACCTGTAAATAACAAATTATCCCAAATGAAAACCGGCCGTTAAAATGGCTAACCAATCCTGAAAACCAAACCCACGGATTAAATTAATTAAAGCTTCTGCAGAAAATGCAGAAGTTTTTTTTTGCATATACCGTAAATATTTAGATTTGACAACTTAAAAAGTCGTAAAATCTTTCAAAAAATGCACAAGGAAAAAATTTCACTGCAACATAAATATGGAATTATTGAAGGCATATACGTGAATGCAGGTGCAGCCACTTCTCTTGTTATTATTATTAATGGGCATAACGGTTTTTATAATTATGGAATGTTTCCCTATTTACAGGAAACCCTTTACCTGCAAAATATTTCAAGCTATAGTTTTAATTTTAGCCACGGTGGTATTAAAGGCGATAGTGATTATTTTGAATATCTTGTTTCATATCAAAAGAATTGCATGATGCTTGAAGTGGAAGATGTAATGTGTGTATTACATAATCTTCATGAGCGCTTTAATATTCATCCAAAAGTTTTTTTTCTTGCTCATAGTCTTGGAGGAGTGCCGGCAATTTTTTCTGCAACAAAAGCACAGGATGAAAATATTATTATTAGTGGAATTATTTTAATAAGCACCGTAAGTCAATTAAATTTCTGGCCTGAAGAAATGTTGGATGATTGGAAACAAAATAAAATTTATTATAAAAAAAATAACCGCACCCAACAATTGCTTCCGCAGGGAGAAGAATTTTTAAAAGAAGTTTTGCAAAGCGATTCTACCTGGAATGTAAAAAAAGAAATAAAAAAACTACAACAACCAATCCTTATTCTCCATGGAGAAAATGATGAAGCTGTTCCGCCAGAGCATGGCAAAAGTTTATATAGCTGGATTCAATCAACCAATAAAAGTGCTGTTTTCAAAATAGTTCCTGAAGCAACACATACTTATAATACCAAACATCCCTTTGAAGGAACCAATCCGCAACTAGAAGAAATGCTCAATACTGTTATTACATTTATAGAATTTGTTTAACAACTTTTTAAAGAAAATCCTTTTCTTCATTAAGCATTTACAGCCTTCTGTGCATCTCTGAATTTTTTAATAATATCGTGTGATGATTTTAATGATGACTGCTGATCTGTTATTAATTGTCTTGTTTCAGCGCTTATTTCTGCATCTGAAGCCAACGCTGCTTTATATGCTTTTTGAGCAGCATCTTCACCAAATTCACACGACTCAAGAATTGCCTGCCTATTTTTTCCTGAGAAAGTTGCTTTCACATCCATCCACGCCCTGTGTATTTTACCGCTATTAGTTGTACCGGTAGCTGGCATTCCTCCTAATCTTTTAACTTCATTGGTAAGTTCGGCTGCATATTTTTTACTTTCATTCGCCATCTTGTTGAATACAGCCTGGAGATCTACATCAATTGATTTAGCTTCTTCAGATGCATTTTCATATCCTGTTGTTCTATCATTATTAATCCTGATTAGATCATTCAGAACTTCGGTTAATTTTTCATTTGTGCTCATAGTAATTATTTTTTATTTACTTGTAACAAACTAAAAACTGTGCCATTAGCTGAGGCACAGTTATTAAAGCAATTATCAATTGGATAAATAAAAATGGGGGAAATTTTTCCACTGAAAAATAAAATAGTATTTAAATGCTTCCCCATTCTTTCTAACTTTGTATTGATATAAAAACTACAAATATTTAAAATCATTTTATGATTGAAGTAATACAAGGATTGCCACCACACGTTACCGGTTTTCGCGCTACAGGAATTGTAACGAGAGATGATTATCATAAAGTCATTAATCCCTTAGTAAAAAAAACTATTACAGCTTATGGAAAAGTAAATTACCTGCTTGTACTAAATACGCCGCTTAAAAATTATACGACAGGTGCCTGGGTAGAAGATGCATTGCTTGGTTTTAGATATTTTTCTAAATGGAATAAGCTTGCTATAGTAACCGACAAAGATGGAATAAAAAAATTTACAGATACTTTTGGAAAGTTGATACCTGCTAAAACAAAGGGATTTAAAATGGAAGATCTTCCTGTTGCCAAACAATGGCTGTTAGAGTTATAAAAAATTTAATATTTGTATAAAGAAGATTTTATTACAGAATCTTTTTGAGCAGGAGTAAGCGGTTGATAATTGTATAAAGCATTTTCCCAATCGCCATATACAGGATTAGGCAAAACAATAAATCGCTTTCCAAATTCAGCACCAACCGAATTTACATTTTGCAAACGTTCATCTAAATTTTTCTTGTCAAATAAAAAACTAAAATCGCCCAGATTATCGCCAAGCAACATTACAATAGAATGTGATGCCGCAATGTTTTGCCGCCGTTCTTCTTTTGATGAAGAACCTTTGCTTGGAAACAAATGAGCACTATCTGAATTTGGGAAATTAAATTTTTGAAGATTTTGTAAAGTGAATGCACGTTCTTTTTCACTGCGGTTAGTTATATAAAATATTTCAATTCCTTTTGAAGCTGCATATTTTAAAAATGTAAGTGCGCCGGGAACTGTGTCAGCTTTTATCATTGCAGACCATTCTAACCATGCATTGTAGTTATAATCCTTTCCCTGCAAAGTTTGGTGCGCTTCATAAGGGCTGTTGTTTAAAATAGTTTCATCAATATCTGTAACAATTGCTTTTGGCTTTTCGGTTTTTGCTATCGCTATTTCATCGACTCTTTCATGAGCAATATTAAAAGCCTGGAAACATAAAGCCCTGTATTCAGCAGATCTTTGCTGGTAAGCAGTGGCATATATTTTTCCATCAATAACAACATTGCTGTTTGCAGAAGTTGTATTGCTTATATTAATTTTTGAAGGTGCAGTACATGATGATACGATTAAAAGAATAATAACAAAAATATTTTTCATGATATATAAGTTTATATCAGATTTTCATTTATATCAGATTTTCATCAACCAATACTTTGTACATAATCCTTGGTTATGAAAATTCAATATCAAATAGATTTTTTAAAGGAACCCTTGTACCTGTAAACACCGGTTCGCCGCTTTGAATATTTGGTGATATGGTAATTGGATGCAACATCTATATATCAAAGATAAAAAAAGCCATCCATAAAGGAAAGCTTTAAAAATTTACAATCATTCAGAATCCTTTCTCAATTTTCTTTTCAGCAAAAAAAGCATAATAAAATAAAAAAGCACACCGCTTATTATGCATTTAATAACTATGCCGGGCCAAATTTTTTCACTCATGTCAAACAACTTATTTATGCCAAGTTTATCCATTATTATTCTATTATAAAAACTATCACCAGGAATAATATTATAGATAGAAACGCTTGTTTAGAAAGATTTTTGTTTTTCATAATTATCAGCAAAAGTATCTAAAACGCTTCTGTAAAAAAATTTCATTCAATGCAGATTTTTTTATTTTGTTTTATTATCATGTAATTTTATTAGAATTTAAAATCTAAAGAAGAATATGGATTTTGTTGATTATTATAAAACACTCGGCGTAGCAAAGAATGCTTCTGCAGAGGAAATAAAAAAAGCATACCGCAAGCTCGCCCGGAAAATGCATCCCGATTTAAATCCCAATGATAAAGAAGCGCATAAAAAATTTCAGCAAATAAATGAGGCCAATGAAGTATTGAGCGATCCTGAAAAGAGAAAGCAATATGATCAATACGGAAAGGATTGGAAACATGCCGATCAATTCGAAAAAGCAAAACAACAACGCGGTGGCCAGGGTTTTGGTGGTGGCGGATTTGGTGGAGAAAATTTTGGAAAATATACTTATTCATCAGGTGAAGATTCAGATTTCTCAGATTTTTTTGAATCCTTATTCGGGAGATCAAAAAGCAGCAGAGCACAATCAAAATATCGCGGCCAGGATTATAATGCAGAACTTCATTTATCCTTATCAGAAGCCTATACAACCCACAAACAAACTCTTACTATTAATGGTAAAAATGTGAGAATTACTATACCTGCAGGAGTAGAGAATAGCCAGGTGATTCGGTTAAAAAATTATGGAAGTGCCGGAGTAAACGGTGGGCCTAATGGAGATTTACTAATTACATTTGTTATAAATAATGATACTGCGTTTAGGCGTGATGGTGATGATTTGTATAAAACTGAAGAGATTGATTTATATACAGCAGTGCTTGGGGGAGAGAAAACAATTGATACAATGAGTGGAAAAATAAAACTTAAAATTACATCAGCAACTCAGAACGAAACAAAAGTGCGGCTTAAGAGAAAAGGGTTTCCCGTATATAAAAAAGACGGAGAATTTGGTGATCTTTATATTACATGGAATGTAAAGCTACCCACCAATTTAACACAAAAACAAAAAGATTTATTTACCGAATTATCTAAACTATAACCATAAATATTTTGTTATGGCACAGAAAGAATTGATACCCGCAAAAGATTTTTGCACTCATTATAATATTGAATATTCTTTTATAAGTTCACTTGAAGATTCAGGCTTGATACATGTCACTTCGGTAAAACGTTCTTCATTTATTCATGCTGATGATTTGCATAAGCTTGAAAAGTTTGTGCATTTACATTATGATCTTGATATAAATATTGAAGGAATTGAAACCATTAATTATTTGCTGGAAAAAATTGAAGGAATGCAGAGAGAGATTGTAGATCTTAAAAATAAAGTTTAGTAAATATGCTTGCAAATAAAGAGCTTAAAGCATTTGTTCCAACAGTAAAGCCATCTGAAGCAAAACCATTTTATAGAGATATTTTAGGGTTAGACTTATTATCAGAAGACAAATATGCTTTGGAGTTTAATGCCAACGGAACTTTATTGCGTGTAATAATTGTGCATGAACTAACGCCATATCCATTTACAGTGTTAGGCTGGAATGTTGACGACATTTCATCTGTAATAAAATCTTTAAATGCGAAAGGTATTATGTGTGAAAAGTATGACTTTCTTGAGCAGGATAATTTAGGAACCTGGACCTCCCCAAATGGTTCAAAAGTTGCATGGTTTAAAGACCCGGATGGGAATGTTCTTTCACTTACCCAAGTGTAACGCAAACGGCCATTCCTTTTTTACTTTAGCTTTTATAAAATAAACAATCGTTCCTAAAAAAATTACTATCAATCCGCCAAACATTAAATGACTTCCAGTAGAAACAAGAATAAAAATCCACATGACGATTGCAAGAATTACAGGAACCGGGAATAAAGGCATCTTGTAAGGAAATTCAACATTATTTTTTTTACTTCTTAAAATTAATAAGCCGATTGCCTGTCCTATAAATTGAATTATAATACGCATCGCCAGTATAGCGCTTATTACATCACCAAGCTTATTTGTAAAAAGCATACTAAAAATAAACGCAGTGCCACCAAGAAAAAGTAAGGAAACATAAGGGAAATTTTTTGTTGGATGCAGCTTGCTGAAAGCACTAAAAAACTCTCCGTCTGCCGCCGCCGCATACGGAATGCGGCTATAGCCAAGCGTTGCAGAAAAAACAGATGCAAAAGCTACCCACAATATTAAACAAGTTGCAATTTTAGCAGCACCGCTTCCTGCAAGTATTTGTATAAATTCGCTTACAACAAATTTGCTATCCTTTGCATGTTGCCATGGAATAACGCTTACCACACTTATGTTCATCATTAAATATAAAATGGCAATGACTGCTATAGAAATGAACATGCTGCGTGGGATATTTTTGGATGGATTTTTTATTTCACTTCCTAAATTACATACATTGTAATAACCTAAATAACTATACACCGATTTTACGCTTGCAAAACCAATTGCAGTTACGAAAGCATAATCAACTGTAAGGCCATCATTAATATTTTTTATCGGGCTTAAAAAATTACCGTGTGCAATACCGCCACCAATTATCCAGAACATAGTAATGATAACACCGCTCCATAGAAACATACTTATTTTACCAATCGTTTCAATTTTTCTGTATAATAAAATAACGATGAGAACTACCACGCTCCCACTTACCAATTTTTCTGTAACAGAATTAAGTGGAATGAGGTAAGAAAAATATTTTACAAATCCTATCGCTGCGGAAGCAATTACAAGAGGTGCCTGTATCATTGTTTGCCACACAAATAAAAAGCTCATCATCTTACCAGCGCCATTTTCACCATAAGATTTTTTTAAAAAATTATAAGAGCCACCTGCTTTTGGAAAAGCTGCACCCAGCTCACTCCATATCATTGCATCTACAATTGAAAGAAATGCGCCGGCAATCCATGCATATAAAAAATACGGGCCGGCCATCATGCCTATCACCATAGGCAAAGTAATGAATGGACCAATGCCTACCATATCAGTCATATTTATGGCGGTAGCCTGTGCAAGGCTCAACCTTCTTTCTAATTCTTTCATTTAAAAAATGAATTGAAATAAATAAATGCGTTGTTTTAAAAGAATCAATTTAGACATAAAATATAAAAGCATGATAATAATGATTAATCATTATTATCATGCTTATAAAATATTCAGCAAAAATTTCTTATTCTTTGTAATAGGTTATAGTTCTTTTTGTAATCTTAACAGGCTTGCCATTTTCATCCATTTCAGTTCTTTGTGTCCAGTTACCTTTATCATCAAAGCTATCATAACGGTATTTTGTTGTTTTATTTATTGTGGAATCTTTTGTTACCTCTTTGGTAGTTGATTCAATAACATTATTTTTATCATCAAGCTTTAGAATAGAAGAATATGTTTCCTTTCCTACACTATCTTTTACGATTGTTCCCTTTAAGAATTGTTTGTCATAAGTATTTGACAGGCTCATTTTTAATGTGCTATCCGGCTTATATTGCTTAAAACCCATAAGGCGTTCGTAATCGTTTAAAGTAATATCAGTATAATAAAAATTCATTTTATTTGCTGAATCAAATTCCTGGGCGCCGTAGGGTTTCCCATTCTCAGCCTGTACTGTAAGACTCGAAAGTGGTTTACCGTTTTTAGTGGTTTTTTGACCTGTAAAAGATCCTTTATCATCATGAGAAAAGACAGCTTCCTCATTATTAGTTCCTGCCTTATTAATAGAACTATATCCTGAAGCATAGCCCTTCTCATCATACTTTGTTGTTACAATACAGCAGGAATCCTGTTCTCCGGATTTTCCTGCACTATCAGTTTTGTAGGTGGTCTCTGTAGTTTGTTCTACTTTACCTGATAAATTATCTGCCAGCAGATCCATATTTTTTGGCGATTCTTTTTTTGCTTCATTACAAGAAAATGTAATTACTACAGTAAATACAATCAATGAAATTTTTTTCATTTTAATTTTATTTTAATAATGAATGAAGAGGGAACAGAAGAAAATAGGGGAAAGAGATAGTGATAGCTTGTATAAAAGTAATTTTTTATTTTGGGAAAACCAATAGATTAACCTCACAGGTTTTAAAAACCTGTGAGGTTTCGTTGCATAAATTACCTGCAAACTATGAAATGCTTTTATGAAAAACTGATGAACAAATAAATATAATCACCCAAAATTATTTTCGTCAGCACTGGGCCCGTAACTGCCTGGTATAGGAATATTGAGTAATCTTAAATAAACTCCCAACTGTGCACGGTGGTGTATTTGCTGACTGAGCGACATTCTTATAATTTCTATTTTAGGATCGGTGCTATAAATCTTATCGCCATTTCTCAATGTCCAGGGCTTATTTAATAAAGCTTCATTTTCAGGAACTAATGTTGACAAGCCATCATTATAGCGTTTTTCAAAATAAGCCATAAGATCTGCATGGTTATTTATTTGTGGTTGATCATAAGGTTTGGCAAAGTCAATTTCATCCGAAGTAAAAGTCATGTGTATCCAACCCGGCAAATCTGCAATGTGAGTGGCAAGGCGCTTTATGTCCATACTTTTTTCATGCGGTTTAAAATCAAATTTATCGTCGGGGACTATTGAAAGCATCTTACGTGTAGTAGCGCCTTCTTCAATAAATTGCTTCTTAAAAAATTCAATGAATGTCATAACGTTTATTTTTTATTTCTACAAAATAACAACGTGTTATTGACAACCCTATGTCAGCAGCAATTGATTTTCTTCAATTTTTTTCAAAATATTTTCAGCAATTACGGCAACCATATCATTCAATTCCAAAGGCTCAACAATTGTAGCCTTATCGCCAAACAGCATAAACCATCTTGAAAATCCCATCAACGAACCGGATAAAAATGTCATCCGGATATAATCTCCTATGTCTTCTTCTTTTACAAAACCATTATAATACTTTTGCTCGCCAAAATATTTCATAATATTTTTCTCCACATCAATAACTACTTTTTGTAATTGCCTTTCTGAAGCAACCTTATTAATGAAACTTTGAAGTGGCGGATGTGTTAGCACCATCTTTTCATCTGTTATTTGCAGCTTATTAATTTTATCTGCACGAAAGTTTCGATAATCATTTCTTACCTGGCAAAATGCAATCAGATGCCAATGACTGCCCTGGTAATATATTCCAACAGGTTCCACCTTTCGTTGCAGCGATTCATTTTTTTCAATAGATGTATAATTCATTTCTATAACTGCCGATGTTGCAATGGCTCTTAATATTTTAGGAAGATGCAGCTCCAATGGTTTCTCATCAACGAATGAAGGGTGTGATACCACAGCAACATGATCATTAATTTCTTCTATATGGTCTTTTTCTGCAAGCCTCAATACAGCTTTTATTTTATCCAAAGCCGAGATATAATGCTTTGATGAATTTTCATCGCTCATAGATTGCATGAGTTTTGCAGCGGTTAACATTGCAAAAACTTCATCAGAATTAAACATTACCGGCGGCAATTTATAACCTTCCATTAAACGGTAACCAATTCCCGCTTCACCAATCACCGGCACACCGGCCTCTTCCAGGGCATGTACATCCCGATAAACCGTACGCAGACTTATGGAAAATTTATCAGCAATATCCTGTGCCTTTACTAACGGCCTCGATTGAAGTTGAATAATAATTGCTGCTAAACGATCAATACGGTTCATAATTAATGATAAAGATAATTATGTTCTTCAAGTATTTCCCAGATTGCTTTGTATGTTACATCAATTTTTAATTTGCCATCTTTAGCATTTCAGAATAGCCGAGCTTATGAGATAAGGCACTAACGGCACGGGCTATACGATTTATTTTTGTTTCTTCTTTTTTACCGCTTTCAATCCATTTACTAAAATAATTTCTATGGCTGCCAGGCAATGAATTGAAAAATTCAATGGCTGCGGGTTCATCGAAAAGGCATTGCATGAATTCTTTATTTATTAATATGGGCCGGTCATCTGCTTCAAGAACTGCTTTAATAACAGCTCCTTTTCTTTTTCCTAACGCTTTCCTGATAGTGGCATTTATAGGAATAATAAAATTGCCTCCACCCATAGGAAGCGTACTTGTTTTTTCAATTTTATAATTATCAAGTTTTCCTTTTACTCTGAAAGATTTCTTACTTCCCGGCTTAAGTTTTATTGCAATCGCTTCCGGAATTTCAATATATGACCAGCCGGTTTTTTCACCCTGCTCATTAAACTTTTTTATAACTGCGTTGAATTGAATCATCTTGAACTATTGTTACAATGTTGAATTGTTATATTGTTTTAAAACCCTCAAAATAGAATCATTTACAATTTCAATTTTATAAAATCAAAATATTACTCCAAAATTCATACATAACTTTGTATTCATTCTAAATAAAAAATTTAGATAATAATCTGGAACAAATATGACAAAACTTTCAGTTAATATAAATAAAATTGCAACGCTTCGCAATTCTCGCGGCGGAAATAACCCTGATGTAATACAAGCTGCAATTGATATTCAAAATTTCGGAGCAGATGGAATAACAATTCATCCACGCCCTGATGAGAGGCACATTCGTTATGCAGATGTATTTGAATTAAAAAAAAATATCACAAAGGAATTCAATATTGAAGGCAATCCGAAAGAACAAAAATTTGTTGACCTCGTTCTTGCTAACAAACCGGAGCAGGTTACCCTAGTTCCTGATGCTGAAGGCCAGCTTACATCTGACCATGGATGGGATACAAAAAAGAATAAAGATTATTTAATTGAAATAATTGCTGTTTTTAAAAATGCAGGAATCCGTGTATCAATATTTGTTGCTGCTGATATAGAAATGGTTGCTGCTGCAAAAGAAACCGGCACAGACAGAATAGAATTATATACTGAATCGTATGCAAAACATTTTGCAATGGGCAATAAGCAATTAGCTATTGAGCCATATATTTCTGCAGCAAAAAAAGCGAATGAGCTTGGTTTAGGAATTAACGCCGGTCATGATCTTGATTTAAAAAATCTAAAATATTTTTCTGAAAATATTCCCGGCCTCTTGGAAGTTTCTATAGGCCACGCATTAATTACAGATGCATTATATTTTGGTTTGGAGAATGCAGTTCAGTTGTATAAAAGGCAATTGATTAAAATTTAATTGCTAAATTGTTATATTGTTGAAAAGCCCTCCCTTGGAGGTTTTGGGAGGCATTATTTCAAAACTTCATTCAATTTATTTTCCAAAACTGGTCCACGAAGATTTTTTGCAATTATTTTTCCATCAGGATCAATTAAAAGATTTTGCGGGATGCTGCGAATTTGAAAGAGTGCTGCTACTTCATTGTTCCATCCCTGTAAATCACTTACGTGGCTCCATGTAAGGCCATCCATTTTAATTGCGTCTAACCATGAGGGTTTGGCCTGGTCAAGGGAAACACTTAGTATGGTAAAATTTTTATCATGAAATTTATTATAGGCAGCTACCACGTTTGGATTTTCCATACGGCATGGCCTGCACCAGCTTGCCCAAAAATCAAGCAGGACATATTTGCCCCTGAAAGAAGATACTTTCACAAGATTGCCCGCGGTATCTTTTTGTGAAAATTCTTTTATCACAGAACCAATCGGGTTAATTTTTGATTCCTGTATTTGCTGATTAGCATATTGCGCAAGGCCGGAAGAGTCAACAGCAGGAGTCATTAAGCTGTATAATTTTTCGGCTTCAACTCCATTTTGAGTTACCTGTAACATGCGGATAATTGCGAGTGGCGATACATAAGAAGCAGGATGCTTCTTTACAAATTCTTCGCTTATTTTTTCAACAGAGTTCATTGCGTCAGCATCAACAACAGCATCGGGTAAAAATATTTTTTCGTAAGGCTTTAATGCATTTGTGTATTCTGAAAATAATGTGTGAGATGGAGAACCTGTTATTGAAAGCTTATCAATTGCATTTTTATCTCCTGATATTTTTATATTACTGTTGTCTAAAAATATTGGAATTACAGGAGGTTGGTCACCAAAAATTAATCCTTTAAATCCGGGCTCTTTCATTTGACCTTTAATTACAAATTTTCCTTTCTCAATATTGGCCTGTTTTTCAGGCGCATTAGTTTGTTCATTAAGAAATGATACGGAAGTGCCATCAGCAAATCCTGTTACATTGCCCGTAATCACAAATCCGGTTTCCACTTGTTTATCTGATTTTTTTTTAGTTTGGCAAAGGCCAAGAACCGGCAACGCTAAAAGGAAAATAATAATTCTTTTCATAATAATTTATTGAGAACAAATTTAATTTTTTTCGTGCAAACAAAAGCTTCATGCTTCGATATTATGCTGTAAAATTGAGTTAAGAAACTTTTGTGTATCTGCATCTACAGTAAAGGAATTTTCAATTGCTTTAACATATGCAGTTCCAATAATGGCGCCAGCAGTATGTTTGCAAGCCTGGGAAAATGTTTTACTGCTTTTTATTCCAAATCCAATCAGTATCTGGTTTTTGAGATTCATATTTTTAAGGCGCTGAAAATAACTTTCCTGTGCTGCCATATTTTTATCTGTTCCGGTAATTGAAGAAGAAGAAACTGCGTAAATAAACCCGTTACTCAATTCATCAATTTTTATTATTCTTTCTTCAGATGTTTCAGGAGTTATTAAAAAAATAAAAGTCAAATCGTTTTGCTTAAAAATATTTTTATACTCATTTTCATATTCCTGCATTGGAAGGTCCGGCAAAATGATTCCATCAATACCTGCATTTTTTGCATCTAAACAAAATTTTTCAATTCCATATTGCATTACAGGATTCAGGCAGCCCATTAAAATTAAAGGAAGATTTATTTTTTTGCGGCAATCTTTTAATTGTTGAAATAATAATTTAATCGTCATTCCATTATGCAAAGCCTTCATGCTGCTGCCTTGTATTACAGGCCCGTCAACGAGAGAATCACTATATGGCATTCCTATTTCTATAAGATCTGCACCATGTTTTTGCAAGGCATTTAGAATGGTTGCCGAGTCATTTAGTTGCGGAAATCCTGCAGTAAAATATATGCTTAATATATTTTTTTTCTTTTCATTAAATAATTTATTAATCCGGTTCATTAATTTTTTTAATAAGAATTCGTGATTACTATTTCATTGCTTTCATGTATGTGTCCATATCTTTATCACCACGTCCGCTAAGATTCACTACAACAACATCATTTTTTTTGAAGGAAATTTTATTTAAAACAAACAGTGCATGTGCTGATTCCAATGCAGGGATTATACCTTCAAGTTTTGCCAGTTCAAAGGCTGAAGAAAGTGATTCATCATCTGTAGCACTCATAAATTCTGCTCTTTTGGTTACGAATAAATTTGCATGCATGGGGCCAATTCCAGGATAATCCAGTCCTGCTGAAATGCTGTGAGGCTCTATAACTTGTCCATCTTCAGTTTGCATTACAAAGCTTTTGCTTCCATGCAAAATTCCCTTTGAACCTAATTGAGTTGTTGCTGCACTCTTGCCACTTTTAACTCCCTCACCAGCTGCTTCCACGGCAATTAATTTTACGGATTCTTCATCTAAAAAATAATAAAATGCACCGGCAGCATTACTACCACCACCCACACACGCAATCACATAATTTGGTAATTCACTTCCCGTTTTTTCTTTTAACTGTTTCCTTATTTCTTCGCTTATTACACTTTGAAAACGGGCAACCATATCGGGATAAGGATGCGGGCCTACAACACTTCCAATAAGATAATAGGTATCATCAGGATTATTTATCCAATCTCTTATAGCCTCATTGGTAGCATCTTTCAGCGTTTTGCTTCCGCTCGTTGCAGGAATAACTTTTGCGCCAAGCATTTTCATTCTTGCAACATTTGGTGCTTGCCGCTGAATGTCTTTTTCTCCCATGTAAACAATACATTCAAGTCCTTTTAATGCACATACAGTTGCTGTAGCAACACCATGTTGTCCGGCACCGGTTTCTGCAATTATTCTTTTTTTACCAAGTCTTTCTGCTAACAAAATTTGCCCGATTGTATTGTTGATCTTATGTGCACCTGTATGGCAAAGGTCTTCCCGTTTTAAAAATATTTGTGCACCATATTTCTCACTCAATCTTTCTGCAAAATATAAGGGAGTAGGCCTGCCTGCATAATCTTTCAAAAGTGCTTTGAACTCATTTTGAAATTTTTCTTCTTCACTAATTTTTAAATAATTATTACGAAGATTTTCTACATTGTTGTACAACATCTCAGGTATGTAAGCACCCCCAAAAGCGCCGTAATAACCTTTACTATCTACATTATAATTCATAAAAAAAATTTATCCATCCTTTGGATGCTTTGGTGTTTTTAAAATTAATTGTAAAAATGTAAGGTCGAGCCATTTGCCAAATTTGTATCCAACCTGTTTAAATTTTGCCACTTCTTCAAAGCCAAAGTTTTTATGAAGGCGCAGACTTACTTCATTAGTTGCGTCTATGCCTGCGATGATAGTATGCATTTCCATTTTCATTGCGGCATCAATTAACGGTTTCAACAATTGCTTACCAATTCCTTTACCTCTGTGCGATGAAGAAACATATACAGAATTCTCCACTGAATATTTATATGCCTGCCATTGCCTGAAAGTTCCGATGGTACTAAATCCCATTATCTCATTATTATCTTCTGCAACTAATACCGGGAAGCCCTGTTGCTGCTTGGTTGCAAACCATTTCTTTCTCATTTGCAATGTATGTGGCTCATATTGATATACTGCCGTAGTACGCAAAATAATATCATTATAAATTTCCAGTATTCCAGGCAGATCACTTTCTATCGCAAGACGGACATGCATATTTATATTTTAATTCCCTTTATAATCTTTTTTATTTTTTCGAGATCTTTAACGCCTGGCTCAATTTCAACTTTACTGTTTACATCTAACGCATAAAAAAAAGGATGTGTAAATGCTGTAACTTTTTCAATATCATCTGAACCTATTCCGCCGCTTAAAAAAAAAGGCTTATTAATTTTATTGTCTTTCAAAAGTTCCCAATCAAATTTTTCTCCTGTTCCGCCATAAGCATTTTTACGATTTGTATCAAACAAATAATAATCGCAAAATTCTTCATAAGGCTTTATCATCCAGTCTATATTTTGTTCATTTGTTTTGGTTATTCTGAAAGCCTTTATTACAGTTACCCGGCAGCTGACATGATTGCAAAATTCCGGTGTTTCATCTCCGTGTAATTGAACAATATCCAAACCAAAACTTTCAACCTTGTTCATTATTTCTTGTTCATCAGCATTTACAAATACCCCCACTTTTTTTATAGAAAGCTGTAAAGGCAACACATCTTCTGCTTTCAACTTATTATTAACACAACGTGCAGATTGTTCATAGAAAATAAGCCCAATATAATCAACACCTAATTCATCGAGTTGCTTTAATTGTTGCAATTGTGTTATGCCGCATACTTTTAATTTCATTTCGCTTTTTTTAATTCTTCTGTAAAATTTTGAAATGCTTTGCCGGGATTTTCTTCTTTCATAAATTTTTCTCCAATTAAGAAACCATTAAATCCATATTGTTTTAAAAGCTTAATTGTTGAAACTTCGTCTATCCCACTCTCTGATATTTTTATTTTGCCGGCAGGAATTTTTTTACTCAATTCAATGGAGCGGTTTATATCAACAGTAAAGGTTTTTAAATCGCGATTATTAACACCAACAACATCTACATCATTACAAATATGTTCAAGTTCCTGCTCATTATGAATTTCAAGTAATACATTTAATCCTATATTTTTTGCAAATGCGGCCAATAATTTCACCTCTTCTTTTGTAAGGCAGGCTGCAATCAATAAAATTACTTCTGCGCCAAATGCTTTGGATTCAACCAACTGGTATTCATCAATTATAAAATCTTTTTGCAACAAAGGAACTTCATTAATGGTCGCCTCCAATAAATCATGTAAAGAGCCGCCAAAAAATTCTTCATCCGTAAGAATAGAAATTCCGCCGGCTCCATATTTTGCATAAGCAGCAGTAACTTCTGCAACTGTTGCTGTGTTATTTATCACACCTTTTGATGGTGATCTTCTTTTAAATTCTGCAATAATACCTGTTGTATCATCCCTTAATAAAAAGTCGCTGAAAGAGAGCGTTACATTTTTATAAAAAGGGCCTTTCTCCAATTCTCTGATGCTTTTATTACGTTTTCGTTCCGCAACTTCAAGCTTCTTTTTTGCAATTATAGTTTCCAGTATATTCATTTATTGAAGGCTTATTAATTTTTCAAAACAGTTATACGCCTTTCCGCTTTCCAAACTTTCAACAGCCATTTCATAACAATTTTCATAGTTACTATCGGTGCCGGTTGAACGCAAAGCCATCGCTGCATTAGCTATCACCACTGCGTTTTGCGCCCAGCTACCCTCGCCTTTTAAGATTTTCAAAAATATTTTTGCCGCTTCTTCTGTGGAATTACCACCATAAATATCTTCCGGACTTACTGTTCTTTTTCCTAAATAATCAGCAGTCAGAATTTTTTCGCCTTCGTTCGTAATAACTTTTGTGTCTCCCGTTAAAGATATTTCATCATAACCATCAAGGCTATGTATAATTGTAAATTTTGCAGAAGATTGCTGAAGCAAATAAGAATAAATGCGTGCCATTTCAAGATTATAAACGCCTATTATTTGTACTTCGGGCAATGCAGGATTTACCATAGGCCCAAGCATATTGAAAAATGTGCGCACACCAAGATTTTTTCTTATAGGCCCAACTATTTTTAATGCCGGGTGAAATAAGGGCGCATGCATAAAACAGATATTTGCCTGCTCAATTTCTGTGAGCAATTTTCTATTATCTGATGAAAATTTATAGCCATGCATTTCCATTACATTGCTGGAGCCACTTATTGATGAAGCGCCGTAATTACCATGCTTGGCCACCTTTTGTCCCTTACCTGCAACAATAAAACAACTAAGTGTAGAAATATTAAAAGTATTTTTCCCGTCGCCTCCTGTACCTACAATATCCAACACGCTAAATGGTTTTAAATTTACCGGTACACATAATTCGATCAAAGCATCTCTGAAGCCAAGCAGTTCAGGAATAGTAATACTTCGCATAAGGTACACCGTTGTGAAGGATGCAATTTCCGCATCTGAATATATTCCTTTGGAAATATTCACAAGAACTTCTTTGGCGCTTTCTCTTGAAAGTGTTTTGTGTTCAAATAAATATTGAAGTATTTTTTTCATTTATTTAAAATCAGCCATACAACATAGTTTTTAAAATAGGTTTTTAGATTCCTTTTCCCAAACATCCCATAAATTTCAGTTCAGACAGTTAACCAATTACGCATCATCTTTTCGCCCATAGGTGTCAATACACTTTCCGGGTGAAACTGAACTCCCTGAACATCGAATTTTTTATGACGCAACGCCATAATATAATTACTTTCATCTGTTGCCGTAATTTCCAGTTCAGTCGGAAAATTTTTTTCACTAACAATCCATGAATGGTAGCGACCTACTTCCAATTCATCGGGTAAAGACGCAAATACATCGTTTTCAGATTTTATTCGATCCGGCTTTACTTTTATTTTAGTAGCCACACCATGATATACTGTGCTTAAATTAACGAGGTTTCCTCCAAAGCTTTCTCCAATCGCCTGGTGGCCAAGACATACACCCAGTATGGATTTAGAAGAAGCATATTCTTTTATCAAAGAAAGCAAAAGGCCCGATTCAACAGGAAGTCCCGGCCCGGGAGATAAAATTATTTTATCATAATCATTTATTTGTTCGAGCGATATTTTATCATTTCGAAACACATCAACTTTTCCATGAATTATTTTTTCAACAACATGGACAAGATTGTAAGTGAAAGAATCGTAATTATCAAAAATCAAAATTTTCATCTTAAATATTTTCTGCTGATTTAATTGCTGAAGTAAGTGCATTCAATTTATTGGTAACTTCCTGTAGCTCACTGTTTGGGTTAGACGCTGCTACAATACCTGCGCCAGCTCTGTAAATAAGATTGTTGTCTTTGCTCAAAAATGTCCGGATCATTATGGCGTGATTTATATTTCCATTAAACCCCACAAAACCGATACAGCCCCCATAATAACTTCTTGGATTATTTTCAAATTCATCGATGAGCTGCATAGCCCTATACTTTGGAGCGCCGCTTAATGTTCCCGCAGGAAATGTTACTGCAAGTAAATTGAAAGGATTTGTATTCTCCTCTACATTTCCTTTTACTTCACTTACCAAATGAATAACATGGGAAAAATATTGCACTTCGCAAAAACGGGTAACTTTTACATTGCTGCACAAACGGCTGAGATCATTACGGGCAAGATCTACAAGCATTACATGTTCAGCATTTTCCTTTTCATCTTTTGAAAGCGTTTCTGCCAATTGCTCGTCAGTAACATCGTTGCCGGTTCTTTTAAAAGTGCCGGCAATAGGATGCACAACAGCAATATTATTCTGAACTATCAACTGGCTTTCAGGGCTGCTGCCAAAAATCCTATAGTCGCCATAGTCAAAATAAAAAAGATACGGGCTCGGATTAATATTGCGCAATGCCCTGTAAACATTAAATTCATCGCCAGAAAATTGTTGCTGAAATTTACGGCTTAGCACTACCTGGAACACATCTCCTCTTGCACAGCTTGCGATTCCTTTTTTTACCATATTGATATAATCATCATCAGTTAATGGAGATGTTTCCTTGCCAACAGCATAAAAAGGATAAGCAGGAACGTCTTTGCTTTTAATAAGGCTTTCTACTACATCAATTTCGCTTACAATACTTTTGATATGATTTTCACAAATGAACAGTTCGTTTTTAAAATGATTGATGACTATAACGTACTGGTATAGACGATAACGCATCAGCGGGATTTCAGGATGCAGGTTGCCGGTTTCAGATTTAAAATTTATATCTTCAAAAAATTGAATTGCATCGTAAGTTGTATAACCAAATAAGCCCTGGGCCATACTTACAGGCATTTGCCCCGGTTCGTTTACATTAAAATGAAGCATAAAGTTCCAAAGCTCACTTGCAACATTTGTATCATTTTTAATTTGAATTTTTTGTGGTTTTTCATTTGGCAGCTTAAATTCGATTTCATGATAATCACTAATCTCAATACCTGCAATGGCATTTATGCCAATGAATGAAAAACTGTTTTCACCGGCATGAAAGTCTGAACTTTCAAGCAATATAGTATCACGAAAACGATCACGCAGACGGAGGTATATTCCAACAGGGGTAAATATATCTGCCAATAATCTTTTATACGATGTTGATAGTTCTGTTTTTTTCATAACATAAAAAAACCCCGGCGAAGTGCCAGGGTTTATATTTATTTATTTAATACACAAATAAAAGCAAAGCGGCACAATCAGGAGATTGCCTGCCACCAGCTATTAAATGTGTTATTTATTTTCATTTGTGTACACAAAGATGTAATGAAAATTTTTAACTGACAAATATTTTATTTTATTTTTTATTTCACGAATTAACTCACAAATTACAAGAATTGAAAACATATCAACTTTTAACCTGTTAACTTATCAGCTAATTTTACTTTAAAAAAAACTTTATGCAACTATGGCACAAAATTTTCAATCTCTTTACAAATAATTTCCTTGAAACAATTTTTATTTCTTTTATTATTATCAGTTTCTTCTTTTGCAAAAGCGCAGAAAGTGGAAAGTATATATGTGAACCTATACACTGACAGCCTTAAAAAAGGAACGTATAATTATATTAATATTGACGGGAAACTTTCTACCGGAAAATTTATTCCTCTTGATTCCACTGATATAATTTTCACAGCATCGGATGGAAGATTTAGCGGAAACAGCCTGTGGATCGATCCTAATTTTTCGAAAGAAAAAGTAAACATAAAAGCCGTTTTGAGATCAAACCCTTCCATGTATAAAGAGTTTACGATGTATATAAAGAAAAAACCTAATGATGAAAAATTAAAAACTATGGACGATTTAATGAATGAAATGAAAGGCAATTCAAAATCATCGCGAAAGAAAAAAAATTAACCTTTGAAAACGCAAAATAAATGCCCTGACGATTCCTGAATCAGCAGGGCATTTTATAATTATCTTTTATGCAAATTTTTTGGCGTCTTCCATAAATTTAGCAAGACCAATATCAGTTAAAGGATGTTTGGTTAATCCAATAATTGATTCAAGAGGACAAGTACAAACATTGGCACCGGCTTCAGCACATTTAATTATATGCAACGAACTACGAATAGATGCTGCAAGAATTTGCGAATCAATTTGCTGTATTGTAAAGATGTGAGAAATTTGTTCTATTAATTCAATGCCATCCCAGCCACTATCATCAATACGGCCAATGAATGGTGAAACATAAGCTGCGCCTGCTTTTGCAGCAAGCATTGCCTGCCCGGCACTAAAAATTAAAGTACAATTGGTACGAATTCCATTATCAGTAAACCATTTAATTGCTTTTACACCATCAGGAATCATAGGCACTTTTACTACAATATTTTTAGCAAGCGCTGCAAGTTTTTTGCCCTGTTTAACAATAGATTTAAAATCAACAGTGGTTACTTCAGCGCTTACGTCACCACCCTCAACAATTTCACATATAGTTTGATAATGTTTATTTACTGCAGCTTCTCCTTTAATTCCTTCTTTAGCCATCAACGATGGATTAGTGGTTACGCCATCCAAAATTCCCAAATCATGGGCTTCTTTAATTTGATTAAGATTTGCCGTATCAATAAAATATTTCATATCTGATTATCTTTTAAAAATGATGTGATTTAATTTTGCAAAGGTATTTGTTTATTAGAGAAGTTTTGAGTGGAAGTGGAAAGTTTAGATTTTTAAGAAGCTTAGAAAAATTTATGTAACCAGTTAATTCGTTGGCTAACTTAATTCAAAAAAAACCGGCAAGTTACTTACATCGCACCGCTCAACCGCATACCCTTGCTATCTTCCAATCCTGGGGGAGTTCTGTAGGAGCTGGCCGTATAAGACTTGCCGGCTGCAAATATAAGGTCAAATGTTGAATTGATAAATTGTTGAATCACTTATTACTAAATTATTAGATTAGATTATTGAATTATTAATTGAAATTACTGGCGGTATTTTATTTCCCTCCTTTGGAGGGATTAGGGGAGGCTAAAAACTCAATCCAGGCTTATCTGTTCTTGAATCCAGAGTGGCCACTCCTATCAATTCATCAGACCTGCCGATGAATGATTTATAATATACAAGGATGGTGTAAAGATTTTCGGTTTCATAATAATTTCCATCTAATTCGCTGCGACTCGCAGGATTATTTTTATCGACTGCGATATAAGTATAATCGTAATAACCTTGTTTCAGAAACAAATGCGTCTCATAAACTCCTTTATCCGGATTGAATTTCATTTTAAGACTGTCAGCATAGTTATAGTTTGTTAACTGTCCAAAGAGATAAATATCTTTATTCGTATAACCTATACCGTTAGGTGGTATAAAAGAGAAATGAACCGTGGCATAATCGCCTTCCCAAAAAGGGTTTATTCCACGAATAGCTGCAACGGTGTACATGCCATTATAATCCTGGTAATATACATAGCGTTGTCCTTCACGCGGTACATCAGGCCTAACATAAATATCAGTAGATCTCTTATTGTAATTTGCAGTAAGCACCCTGTCGCTTTGTAAATGAAAATCTGTTAAATCAAGCCAGCGCCATTCTTTACCGCCTGGAAAAATTCCTATGTTTTCAGAATTGTATTCCAGTGTGGTTCCCCGAATAAAAGTAGGCGGTATATTTTTTAATGAATTATCCCAACGGTTATTTTGAAGTATTACAATTTTTACCTGCTGCCCTGCATTGAAACCATCGAGCTTTTTTATATCAACGCTGAATTGAATTCGCTGGTGTGTACGAAAAAATTCCGGCGCAAATGGCTGTATTATTTTTGCCAATATGGTTGCTTTATTATCTACAACCATCATTCGTTTTGTAAATGCAAGCTGTGAAGTATCTCCATTCAAATATACTTTCAGAATATAATTTCCGGAACGGGTAGGATAAATATTCCTCTCAGGAAGTACAGCCTCGTAATGCGTGTATCTTGTAAGAGCAATAGAAGAAAACCGGTAATTTGAAATCCTTAACTGCGTGAAACCCTTTATATAATCAAACTGGCTGAGATTAACAGGAGCCCAGTCATTGTTACATAATTGAAAAGTATAGTAATAATATTTTACATCGGCATCCATATCGTCAAACCGAAGTTGCAACTGCTCATTGCTGTTTAAATTTATTATAGGCAGGCTAAGCTGGTTTGCATAATTATAAAGTCTTATTGTTTTAATATTATTTACATAAATGCTATCCGGCGCCTGCGCATTTACAAAATTTAAACAACCTAAAAAAAATATTTGAAAGATAATAAAGGAAGCAATCTTTTGTGATTTCATTGAAATGTTTTAAAAAAAATTAGTTTTACAAGATACCAAATTTACATGGTTTGAATGTTTCCTCCTTTATTGCAAAACGCATAGCTTTTAATAAGCAAAAAACTTTTTCAAGATTCATCATCGGGCTTGCCATTACTGCTACTATGATAAGTGTTGCGGTAATGATAGTTGCATTAAGCTTTGTTAATGGTTTTCAAAATGTAATCAGCAATAAGGTCTTCAGTTTTTGGGGACATATACGGGTGCAGCAAAATGTAATGACGCAAGCAAACATTGCTGAAGAATCGCCTATTGAAAAAAATGACAGCCTTGAAACTTTTCTTCATACAATTCCACAAGTAAAAAGTGTAGAACGCTATGCAACCAAGTCTGCTATTATAAGATACAAAGATGATATTGAAAGCGTGCTCATGAAAGGCATCGACAGCAGCTTTGACTTCAATCGCATTAATTCATTTTTAATAAAAGGAAAATGGATTTCTTTTAAAGACAGCGGCTACAGTAAAGACATCGATATATCTGAACATACTGCAAGCCAGCTTGAAGCAAATGTGAATGACAGTGTAATTATACTTTTTATTCAAAGTGATGGAAGCCAGCGTGCACGCAAGCTTAATATTGCCGGTATATTTAAAACAGGCATTGAAGAATATGATAACAACTTTTGCCTTGGCGATCTTAAATTAATACAAAGGCTTAATGATTGGGAACCGAATGAAATAGGCGGCTATGAAATTTTTTTAAAAGATTATAAGCAAACAGATTCAGTAAATAATTTTCTTTTTAATTCTGATGCATTACCAGGCAAATGGTACAGCAAAACCATACAGGAAATTTATCCAAACATTTTTGACTGGTTAAATTTACAAGGCAGGATAAAAAGTATTTTGCTTGTAATAATGATAGTGGTTGCTGTGGTTAATTTAATTACTTGTCTTATTATTCTTGTTTTGGAAAGAACTAAAATGACAGGGATATTAAAAGCACTGGGAGCAAAAAATAGTACCATACAAAAGATATTTTTATATAATACTTCTATCATTGCTTTCACAGGAATTATTGCAGGAACTATACTTGGGCTGGGAATATGTTATGTACAGGAATGGACAGGATTCATTAAGCTCGATGAAGAAGCTTATTATATGAAAGTAGCCCATGCAGATGTAGTATGGTGGCAGGTTGCCGCTATTGATGGTGCTACGCTCGTGGTTTGTTTTGTAATGCTTATTATTCCATCCTTATTAGTAAGAAAAATACAACCAGTGAAAGCGATTGAGTTTAGATAAAAAGCCCCATCCCAACCCTTCCCCAAAGGGGAAGGGCAGTATTTGGGGTGCATAAGATTTTGAAAATCCTTTTCAAGTTTTTTAAAGTAAACACTCAATAATTCTATAACCAATGCTTAAAGAAAAGAAGGTTATGAGTTCCCCTTTGGGGTTAGGGGCTTTTTATATGCGATAAAATAATTCCTGCAGCAACTGCTGCGTTTAATGATTCTGCATGGCCATAACGCGAAATGGTAATTCTTTTTGAAGCCATCTTTAAAAGTTCTTCCCTAATTCCTTTTGATTCATTTCCTATTAAAATAATTCCTTCATCTATATTCTTTATTTCTGTTAAAGAGATGCCTGCTAACGCTGCAGCATAAACGCTTATATTTTTATTTGATTCAATAAATGCTGCGAGATTAGTATATAATACATTTATCCTCGCCAGGCTACCCATTGTAGCCTGCACTACTTTAGGATTATAGTTGTCAACACAATTTTCACTGCAAACAATATTTTCAATACCAAACCAATCTGCAATACGAATAATAGTTCCCAGGTTTCCCGGGTCTTGAATGTCATCAAGCATTAATGTGAGCTTATTAAGCAATACCGGCTTAGTATCTAAGGTTTTCTTCTCAAAAATCCCTACAACCTTATTCGGAGTTTTTAACAGAGATATTTTTTGGAATGCTTCTTTATTAGCTTCATAAATATTTGCGGGGGAAATATTTTTCAAAATGTTTTTATTTTCTATAAGCCAATCTTCAGTCGCACATAAAATGGTACAGTTAAAAAAATTATCTTTTAAAAATTCCAAAATTATCTTAGGCCCTTCAGCAATAAACAGCCCGAGTTCGTCTCTTAATTTTTTATGGCTTAAACTTTGAATATATTTGACAATCTTTTTGCTCAACATGGTGTTTATATGAATGGAATAATCCGTGGTAAAATATTTCCTGTTATTATTATTGGTATTACCTTGTTTTTTTTATCGGGTTGTGCAACAACCACTAAATATTCAGGATTCACATCAGTACGTAAATATCAAAAAAATATTCCTTTTGTTTTTAAAAACAACATAAGACTTACTGCAAATGATTTGAGCAGTGATGAAAAAGTTATCGTTAATTCAAGATTAAATACCCAGTTTGATGATAGTGCGAAAGTGAAAATCAGAGATGCTGCTTTTATATTTCATACCATAACGAGGCCTCCGGTTTTTGATACAAATGCCATCATTCAATCTGCAGAAAACATGCGGACTTCCATGGTAAACATTGGCTATTATAATCCAATAGTAACTTATAAATTTGATACAGTAATAATGAAGGGAAGCAAGCAAAAAAGAGTTATCACAAACTATACCGTCATTGCCGGAAAGCGCACCCTGGTGGATACTTTGGCTTATCTTTTTGCAAAACCTGAGTTGGAAGAACTTGCCATATCAACAAAAAAAGAATCGCCTTTACAAAAAAATACACCGGTTACAAAAGCTGCCATTCAGCAGGAATCAGGAAGACTTGTGGACCTTTACCGCAATCATGGTTATTATAAATTTACTGCCGATGAAATACGGGTTACCGGCGACACCTCTATTGCAGCGCTTACTTCCGTAGTTGAAGGTCCTTTTGAACAATTGCAATTACTTGCTGAAGCAAATGCAAAAAGGGATAAGCCAACAATAAGGCTTGGATTTCAATTAAATAATTCGCCCGATAGCACAAAACTTAAAAAATATTATATCAACAATATTTATGTGTTGCCCGATTATGTGCCCGGAGATGAATACACAAATCCCATATTAAAGGAGCATGTTTCAAAAAATTATATTACAAGATATCATCAAAAACTTTTTAAGTTTTATATACCGGGAACAAATCTTTCTATAAAAAAAGGAGAAGAATTTCAGCAGGATAATTATTTTAAAACCATCAATAATTTTTATAAGCTTGGTGTATGGGAAAGCCCGACTATTGATATCATTGAGAAAAAAGATACCAATCTTCTTGATCTGGTTATTAAGTTGATACCGGTAAAAAAATATGCATTTGAAGGGAACATTGAGTTGAGCTATTCAGCCAATAACAATACGAATATTTCTTCAGCAACTTCAGGAAACTTGCTTGGCATAGCAGGTAATATTTCAGTCACCAACCGTAATCTTGCTAAAGAAGCCGTTCGCATGACAAATGCAATAAGAGTGGGAGTGGAATTTAATACCACAAAACGTAATAGCACCGGAACTTTTATTAACTCTAATGAAATTAGTTATACAAATAATATTCTTTTTCCAAATTTTATTTTTCCTTTTAATGGTTTTAATAAAATAAATTTAATTACCAGTCAATCTTTTATCAACACTAATCTTTCTTTAATTAACCGGATTGATTTTTTTAATCAGCAAATTTTTAATATTAGCCTTGGTTATAACTGGACAAATAATGAAAATCATTTATGGAGTTATAAACCATTCAACTTCGATTATCATAGGCTTTACAACAGGTCGAAAAGTTTCGACAGTACATTAGTTAAATATCCTTATTTGCGATATTCATTCAATACAGCTTTGGTTATGGGGCAAATTCTTAGTTATTCATCAGCCCATACAAATCCAAAAAATTCAAAATTAGTAAGCACTTTAAAAGCTAATCTTGAAGAGTCAGGATTAATATGGGGATTATTAAAAAGCGGTGGCAAGAATTCTCAAAATGGAAATTTTTTCAACCAGTATTTAAAAGAATTTGTAAAAACAGATGTTAAGTACACCTATACAATCAATCATCCCAAATCTGCCATCGCTTTCAGTGCATTTGCCGGTGTAGGAATACCTCTTTCAAGAAGTGATACTACCTTACCTTTCTTTAAACAATATTTTGGCGGAGGCCCTAACAGTATGCGCGGCTGGCCGGTAAGAGGCATTGGAGTTGGCGGCCAGGCGCTGGCTCCCGATACTACAGGGCTCTTTAATGACCGTACCGGGGATATACAATTGGAAGGAAATATCGAATATCGTTTTAATGTAGCCCCTTTGTTTTCAAACGCCGTATTTTTTAAAATGGCGTTATTTGCTGATGTAGGAAATATCTGGAATTTTAAAAATACCAAACCCGATGGAAGCACAGATACTACACAATTTAAATTTCAAAATTTATATAAACAGTTAGGGGTTTCATCAGGTGTTGGGTTCCGGTTCGACTTCACTTATTTTCTAATTAGGTTTGATGTTGGGTTTCGTTTTAAAAGACCTGATGTAATACAAAACGATGGCTGGCAAATTCCAGATATTACTTTAAAAAATCTTTTTGGAACAGATCGCGAAAATCGTTTATGGCGTTATGAAAATTTTAATGCCACTATCGGAATTGATTATCCTTTTTAGGGAGTGATTTAAATTATAAAAGAATTGTTGAAAAAATCTGGATAAAAATAATTCAATTTTAGGCTTAATATTTGTTTTTAATTTTGAAAAATCAACTTGAGTTAATACATTTATGAAAAATTGGATTTATAATATTTAATATTAAAATTCTAATATATTTTCTCTCTAAGCTAAACACCTACATTTCCGCTTCCTTTTTTTTACCATGGTTTAAAATAATCAACACGTAAGTTTATTATTTAAAAATAGATTTCAACTTTAACTTTATCCTGAAAAATGTCTTCATGCATTATACATGGAACATGTAAAAAGAATTTAATTTTTTAATAGAGTATTTAATCCTGATAAAGAAAAACCGGTTATATTGAGTGCTGTTTTTAACGGCACTTTTTTATTTTAGCCTGATTACACAATTTCTTTTAGCAGCACTGGCCTATTTTTTCAATACAACACAAAACTTAGAACTTTTTTTTTGGCTTCATTATTTCGAAGCATCTCTTTCTTTTGTACACTGAAATTGGTAATTTCTCCAAAATTATTTCCACTCAAATTATTTTTTTACCATTAAAAACGGTATTATGCCACTCAATGTACTATGTATTGCATAGAACATGTTTTTAACCATATCTTTGTTATGTAATTAACACTAACAATCAAAAACTTAAAACAATGAAAACAGTAATTGAAAATCAAGAATCAAAAGTATATGAATTAGCAAAAAGCATTTTATACTCTTTCCAGGTACTTATGGTAGGTATTGCAATTCCTTTATTATTTATAATAGGAATTTCAAATAATAACCAAAAGCCTGCTAAAATTGAAGAAAGTACAGAGGTTAACACAACCCAATTTTCTTCACAACCAATAAGGCAGTTAAATATCGCAAGGATATAAGGTTTAAGATCGGGAAAACAACGTTTCATACATAGCTAATTGGAAAAAAGCGATGAACGAAATATTTCAACCAGATAAGTTATAAAAATAATATAGTCATCAATTACAAATCTATACCTGCTTCAATGGTAATATCTCAAAGCCTCATTAAGAGGCTTTTTTTATGCACTGCTTTTATCGCAATTCACAATCAGTTGTTGATGCAAATAATAAATCTATTTGAACATTAAGTAACTTTAGTAAAGGGTTATAATGAAAAATTCACAGTTGCTTATTTATTAAAAAAAAATATCCTGTACAAAAATTAATGCTATTCTACAGTACAATTTTATGAAGAAACATTTTATAATTATTTTAATACTATCGGGTTTTTTTTACAGTTCAAAAACAGAACCTTTAAGAATAGTTCAGTATTTAAAAATTCACATTGATTCTACACCGGTAAAAACTAAAAGTAGCATACAAAAAAAACAAAAAAGCAATTCTCCTTTTCAGGGTAAAAGAATATTTTGTTCAAGCGACAATGATGCAAAATATTTGGTTACAATTAAAGGCAATAGTGTGCTTATTGTTATTGATAATATTAAAGTAACAGGTGTATTTAAAAAAGATAAACTTCTTACCAATGACCCTTCGGAAATTGAATATAGAAAATTTGCCGGTAAATATAATTACGGTAAATATTATGTTATAGGCGATGATTACTTTAGTGTGCTTAATCCTGAAAATGGCGAGTATAGATACTTTACCTTATGCAAAAAATAATTATATGGTTTCACTCTCTTAATTTAATTTCTTAAAAAAAACTATATGAAAAAAACAGCATTAATTATCTTAAGCTTATTAACTGTTTCTTACTGTTATGCTCAGCAAAACGATTGGTCTTCTGTTGAAAAAGTATTTGGTAAAAAGGGTACTGTTCAGGATAATGTTTTTAAAATCAGTTATCCGCGTTCTGACCTGAAAGTAAAAGTCGGTGACTTTGAAGTAGCACCCGGCTTTGCTCTTGGAAGTTGGATTGGTTTTATGAGCATGGATAAAAATATGAACATGCAAGGCCACGCAACTATGATGGGTGATCTTGTTTTATTAGATACAGAAGTACCTGCCGTTTTAAAAAAACTTGTGGAAGTTAATCTTAAAATAACAGCCATTCATAACCATCTTATAAATGAATCGCCCAACGTTAAGTATGTGCATTTCTCAGGCAATGGCGATAAAGTAAAACTTGCTGAAGCAATTAAATCTGTTCTTGCCGTAACCGCAATGCCATTAACTCCACCTGAATCAACGACTCAGGCAACCAATGTTGATTGGTCAAAAGTAGAAGCTATACTTGGCACAACAGGCAAGCATAATGGAATGTTGCTGCAATACAGTTTTCCGCGAATGGAAATATTAAAAGAAAGCGGCATGGTGATGCCTGCATACATGGGAATGGCCACCGGCATTAATTTTCAGAAAGATGGAGACAGTGCAGCAATAACAGGCGATTTTGTTTTACTGGCAGATGAAATAAATCCTGTTATAAAAACTTTAATTGAAAATGGAATTACGCCAACTGCTTTACACAATCACATGATACATGATAACCCAAGGTTATTTATGATGCATTTTTGGGCAATTGATGATCCTGAAAAATTGGCAAAAGCATTGAAAGAGGCTTTGATTACAACAAATCATGCCCCGATGAAAAAATAATTATAAAACATTTGAAATAATTAAAATAACTGCTACCATCTTCACCTTATCAGCACTGTTGTTCCTTTTATGAAAATTTTTTTACCTGTATCATGATGGGTGTATTTCAACATCCATACATACATTCCTGTATCCTGCGGCTCGCCTTTTATTTTACCATCCCATTTTATAGTCCAGTCATTAGTATGAAATACCATTTGTCCAAGCCGGTTATATACACTGAATTGCAGGTTATCGGCTTTGTATGCATTTAATGGATAGAGATAATCATTTAAACCATCACCGTTAGGCGTAAACGCAGTTGGCACGGCAATGTAGCAACTCTTTAAAACTTTTAAATTATTAATGGCAGTATCAAAACAACCTAAATTGTTTTCAACTATTAAACGTATAGGATATATTTTTTCCTGCGACAATATTGGATAATGAAAGGGCGCCGGAGTTTTTGAAAAATTTATATTCCCATTACCTAAATCCCAATTGTAATTAGTAATATCGCCAATACTATTATTAATAAACGTTGCAGCATCTTCAGGACATAATAAATTAGTTACTTCAAAAGCTGCCTTTAATTCATTATTCAATGAGATAATCTTATTTGCTGTATCGCTGCAAACACCATTGGACACTGATAATGTAATTTTTTTATCTCCAAAGTTATTGAAATAAGCAATTGCGTTTTGCTGTGTGCTGGTTCCTGAATAATCAAATTGCCACAACCATTTATTAACACCATTTCTGCCATCATGAGAAAATGTAATTGTATCCTCTTTGCAACCCTGAAATATTGTATAACTAAAATCAGCCGATACGGTATCGCTTGTTATGAAATTTAATGTAGCACCTGCAAGAGTTTCCTGTCCGCATTCATCAATGATAGTATTACCATCACTGCCCTGCTTCAGCGTAATTTTATAATTTCCTTTATTTACAATTGCACCGGATAAAATAACATTGATAATATTACTTACGCCATTAGTACAATTACCCTGGGCAGTTGTTACAGTAACAGGTGTAGTGCCTGTAACAATAAAATCGCTTCCGTCTGCAGCAATTGAATTGCATCGAATATTTTTTTTAAAAACTAATAGAAGCGATTGGGGTGCACATGCAATGGGAGTTAAACTATCCATCGGCGTTGGCAGAAGTGGCAATATAACCAACGGGATATTATTTCCAACGGGAATGTTCCGGTCGCAATTATCTAATAAAGTATTACCGTCACTTCCGTTTTTTATTATGATTGTATAATTTCCCGGAGGCAGTGAGCTGCTCATTATCAGCATCACTGAATCCATATCGAAGCCATTCGTACAACCGATACCGTTAGCTGCTGTTATAAATGCACTTGCCGGAGAAATACTAAAATCACTTCCATTTGCTGCAAGGCTGTTGCACTTCATTTTCTTATTCAGCTTTACCATTATTTTACCGGCATCGCATGAAGATTTTGCAGATTGCAGATCAGGTAATTTAGGATCAGTAATGCTGGCAGTACCGCCGCCAAAAGATAATTTATAACCACTTTGCGAATCGTTGAAGTGGCTAACCAACAGCAGGTAAACATGCCCTTGTTTCAATACTGGCATTTTACTAAACCGCGGTACATTAGCAGCTGGGTCTGAAGCGCATTGTATAACATTATTTCCTGCTGCAGAAGCCCCTGTTAAACCAAAGCTTCCCGACCAGTTACCTACAACAAATAAAGAAGCATCTGTATAAACAGCATTTAGGTTGCTGACACCTGTTATATCAAATAGTTGCCAGTCATAATCATCGCTTAAGTTGTTTGGCGTTATTAAAAATCCAAGCGTGCCTGCCTTGAAGCAGGTAAACTTGTACCAGAAAGGATTTTTATCTCCATAGACTACGCCAGTCCTCCCAGTGCATCCGGGTACGGGTGTGGTGTTATTCTGGCATATTGGTACAGTACTCTGGTTAAAATCAGTAGTGCCGCAAACGGGGAAAGCTGTTGAAGGGTTTTGACCAAGGGTAGTGCAGGATTGTGAATTAACCTGCTGGTAAGCAAAGAATACAAAAAACAGGACAATTACATTTCTCAAGAGCATAATATTATGACCTGCAAAAATATATTTTCGCTGCAAATTTTAATTATTAATTAAAATCCTGAGAATTAATGCATCTGAAAAAAATTAAAAAAGCAATAACCAACGGCTATTGCTAATGAATAATAAGAGCATAAAAAAATTAATCTCTTTTTTCTTTATCCAATAATTCTTTCTTTTCAATTTTGTAAGAATATACTAATCCAATACCGCCGCCTACTGCTATTAAAGCAAACCATAAAGCAGGATTTACATAATCATGAATAACATACTGTGTAATAAAATAAGCTAATAATAAACCCACACCGGATCCTATCAAAAGCAAACCCCATTTAAGGTTATGATATGGAGCGGGCCTGTTGGCAAATTCTTTAGGGTTCAAGCCCTTGTCAATCATCGCAAGGTTTTCTCTTTTATGCATATAAATTATCCCGAATATCATTAAAAAAAGCCCAAGGGGAATTAATACGGCTACTATCATTTCTGTTGGTTGCATTGCTTACAATTTTATTGTTTTGAAATTTTTTGTATTTGTATAATATGACTACTCTTTTAAAAATACGGTTACAGCTTAATTTTTTGCTGAATCTTTCTTGTACAACTATGACTACATAAATATAAATATGGTTACAGGCATTTACTTATTCTTTCAAAAATATTTTCATAAGCTGCTTTAATGCAGTTTGCAAATAATTGTAATTTGTGAGTAACCAATTTTCTTTTTAAGTAGTCTTACAAAATGAATGAGTAACGGATTGAATGATACAGAGATTATTAGCAGAATCCTGCGGGGAGAAAAACATTGTTTTGCCGAACTCGTGAACCGTTACCAGAATTATGTTTTTACATTAACAATGCGTTACATTAAAAACAGGGAAGACGCTGAAGAGGTAGCTCAGGATATTTTTATTAAAGCATATGGATCGTTGCCAGGTTTCAGGGGTTCTTCTAAATTCAGCACATGGCTTTACACAATAGTAAATACTACCTGTATTACATTTCTTCGAAAAAAGAAATATGAAATACATTCTCTTGACGATGAGAAAAATTTTAGTTCAGCAGATTACAGAGATTCAGGATATAGTTCCAACCTGGCAGAACAAAAATCAAGAATACAAATGGTTACAAAAGCTATTGATTTATTAAATGCGGATGATGCAGAAATTATAACTTTGTTTTATAAAGCAGAACAAAGCCTTGAAGAAATAGGCCGGATACTTAGTCTGAAAACCAATACAGTTAAGGTTCGGCTGCACAGGGCAAGAGCAAGATTAAAAGAGAAAATGGAAAAATATTTTGCTTATGAAGTAAAGGATTTGAATTGATAATTTTTTTAAAATTGATATGATGAATACAAAAGAAAATATTGAGTCCCGCTTGTGGGATTACATTGATGGTAACAGTACCGCCGAAGAAAAAATTATAATAGAAAATTTTTTGGGAGGCAATGTACAATGGCAAAAGACATATAAAGAATTATTGGAGATACAAAAAATGCTAACCTCATCAGAACTGGAGCAACCTTCATTGCGTTTCACAAAAAATGTAATGGATAAAATTTCAAATTATAACGTATCACCTGCGGCAAAAAATTATATTAATAAAAAAATCATCTGGGCAATTGGCGCTTTTTTTATTACTTTAATTACAGGTTTTTTAATCTACGCATTTGCACAAATAAACTGGAACTTACCGGGTAATAACAATTTGATTTTTGATTTTAAAAATATTGATTTGAGCAAATTTTTCAATAGCACTTATGCAAGAATATTTTTAATGATTAGTGTAGTATTAGGCTTAATGTTGATCGATAGTTTTTTAGCAGGCAAAAAAAATGAATTGTATTCGGGAAGTTAATGTCAATAGATAAAAAGGAGAGAAATAAATATTTAATAGCTAAAAACTTAATTCAAATATTTTAAAAACTCATCACGTTTCGCTGCATTTAAAAAGTCTCCCGAGTATTCAGCCGTTACAGTGCTGCTGTTTAAATCTTTCACACCTCTTGATGAAACGCATAAATGCGCTGCATCTATTATAACAGCAACATCATCCGTTTCCAAAACTTCTTTTAATTTATTTGCTATCTGAACAGTAAGCCTTTCCTGCACTTGCGGCCTTTGTGAATAATATTGAACTATCCGATTAAGCTTTGATAAGCCAATAACTTTACCTGACGATATATAACCAATATGCGCCTTCCCAATTATTGGAACAAAATGATGTTCGCAATTTGAATAAAGCGTAATATTTTTTTCAACCAGCATTTGGTTATACTTATACTTATTATCAAATAAGGTAATTACCGGTTCATTTTCAGGATCTAAGCCGCTGAATATTTCTTTTACAAACATCTTAGCAACACGAGATGGTGTTCCCTTCAAACTATCATTCTTTAAGTCTAACCCAAGCGTATTCATTATCTCTCTGAAATGATGAGAAATGATTTTAATTTTTTCATCATCAGAAAGTTTGAAAGCATCTTTTTGTAATGGCGTATCATAACAATTTCCGATATGCTGTTCACCAAACAGATCTTCTAATTCTTCTATAGAAAATTTTTTGTCTATGGCATCCAGCATTATTTCATTTTGTTTCATAAGGTATATTTCTTTTGTAAATTCAATTTTAATTGTACAGCCCCCCACATCTCAGGCTTTAGAATATTGTCCAGGGTTTTGATTGGTATAAATAACTGAAGGTTTTGCAAGGGAATATGCGCCGATAGCCATGACTATATCTCTTACGGCAACATCATAATAATGCGCGCCTGAAATTAATGTTAGTGCAATGGCAATTAGCCACGCCATTACTACATAAGCGCCTATGCGTGGACGATAGAGAACCAAAATACCTGCGACAATTTCAATGATACCTACAATATGCATAAATGTTCCTGCGCTAAAAGGCAACATTTTTATCATTGACGGACTAAGGTAATCTTCCCAATGAGTGAGCAGATTTGTAAACTTGTCGAGGCCAGCTGCAATTGGCAGTAAGCCATAGGTATATTTTAAAAGTTGTTGAATTTTCCCAGCGTTTGAAATGGTTGTATTCATGATTTTTTATTTTAAATGATTATTCCTGTTTATAAAAAAATTTACTTAATTATTGGAGTGGTCATATGTAAAAAGGTTACAAAAAATATTACAATAACTTTGTAACCTTTCTGTAACAAAGAAATCTAATCAATAAGATTCGCGGATAAATGAATAATCAAAATACAATTGTAACAGATTCAATTTCTGATAATGAAATTATTTCCAGGGTATTGCTTGGGGAAAAAAATCTTTATGAAAAAATTGTGCGCAAGTATAACCAACGTCTGTATCGTGTTGCCATGTCTATTATAAAAGATGATGCAGAAGTGGAAGATGTGATGCAGGTAGCCTATATTAAAGCGTATGAGAATCTTGGAAAATTTGAATTTAAGTCAGGTTTTTCAACATGGATTACAAGAATATTAATTAACGAAAGCCTTCTGAGGATAAAAAAACGAAAACAATCATTTCATATTAATGATGACGCTGCACAAAACTTAATTCATCAACATCAGCCGGTGGATTATCAAACTCCTCTTATGAAAGTTATCAATTCAGAATTAAAAAAAATATTGGAAGATGCCATACTGCTGCTTCCAGAAAAATACAGGACTGTATTCATTATGCGTGAAATTGAAAACATGAATGTGCAAGAAACGCAGGAATGCCTTGACCTGAGTGAAGCAAATGTAAAAGTGAGATTGAACCGTGCAAAGTCTATGTTAAGAAATTCTTTGGCTGAACATTATAAGAAGGAAGATATTCTGCACTTTCATCTCTACAGGTGCGACAGGATTGTAGATAATGTTATGAAACAAATATGAAATTTATTTCTTTTAAAATTTAGGCAGCCTTTGCTTTTACTTCTTTTCTTGTCAACATTTTTGAAAGCATCACATTCCAATATTCAGCTTTTGCTTTCATTAATACAATTTCTTTTCCGGAGTTAACTGCTCTGTCATAAAATGTAATCGAAGCAGGTTGAGCATCATTTTTGAATTCAAATTGCAATTCAATTTTTTGCAGCATTTTTTTAATTCCAAATCTCTTATGCTCCCTCATATTTAAAGATTCGTAATTCTTTTTTAATTCACAGTTTTGCACCTCGTCCAGTGAAAGAATGGAGGCATTATATTTATGATTAATCTCTTCTAAAATCATAACTTTCCTGTGTATCCCATCAATGCCAATTACTTTATTGTGAAGCATTTCCTGGCTGCAAAAAATAAGATTATTTGCAGAGCCCTCTTTGCTTAAATTCAAAAATAAATTCTCCATTTTATTTTTTTCTGTTTTAATTAAAGACGCAGTTGAATAAACAATTAACGTAACAACTGCAAAAAGAATAAAAATTAAAAAAGCTGGCGACATACAGACAATTGGAAATTGAAAAAATCAATTAATAGAATCACTAAAATATAATAACTGTTTTTTTTTAAATTAATTGTACAAAAAACAAAATTTATTTATAAAAATTAACTGGCAGGGAAATGAAGTGGAGAATACTTAAATCGTACAGAAATTTTCAACGAACAATATTACTTTCAACCCAACAAAGCAATAATTTTATTGTGCAGCATTTTTCTTTCTGTTTCAGAATGTGTGAGCTTTATTGCTGTTTCAAAATGTTCTTTTGCAACTGGCAAATTATCAATCCGGGAATAAATTTCGCCACGAAGGCTATGATATAAATAATAAGATTCTAATTTCTTTTTTTCTTTTATAGATTCTAATTCTTCAAGAGCAATGGCGCCGCCATACAATTCCATTACTGCTACTGCTTTGTTTAATTGATTTATAGGGGAAGACGAAATATTACAGAGCCATTCATAATATTCTAAAATTTTTTTCCAGTTAGTTTCTTTAAAAGTTTTTGCACAGCAATGTTCATAAGCAATCGCCGCTTCTATATGATAGGAGCTTATTGCATCTCCTGATGCGGCTTTGTTCATGTAGTCATTTCCTTCCTCAATTAATATAGCGTCCCACTTTGTACGATCCTGCAAGGGCAGCAAAATAATTTCGCCTTCCGTTGTTAAACGGCTGCTGCTGCGTGAAGAATGAAAACACATCAAAGCCATCAATGCAAATACATCAGGTTGTTGTGTGTGATCATTTTCTGTAAGTAATTTGCAAAGCATCATTGCCTCTTCAATTACATCTTTCCGTATTAATTCTTCTGAATTGGTTGAATTATATCCTTCGTTAAAAAGTAAATAAATAGTATTCAAAACTGAGTCCGTTCTTTTTTTAATTTCATCTGCTGATGGAATTACCAACTTTATTTTATGTTGCCTGAAAAATTCTTTTGTCCGGTAAAGCCTTTTTGAAATTGTTTCTTCAGTGGTAAGAAATGCTTTGGCAATTTCTGTAGTGCTAAAACCGCAAAGCGTTTTCAACATAAGAGTGATTTGATTTTCTTTTGAAATTTCCGGGTGGCAGCAGGCAAACATCATTCTAAGCAAATCATCTTTTATTAATTCTGCTTTCCAAAAATTTTCCATTGTTGCAGCAAGTGTATATTCTGATGTGAGAAGAATTTTTTCATTATCACTGAAATCAAATTGTACAGAACGTTTATTTTTCCGGATAACATCTATGGCTTTATTTTTTGCAACACGAGAGAGCCATGCTGAAGGATTATCAGGAATGCCTTTCATTTTCCAAATATGCATAGCCTGCAGAAGCGTATCCTGTACAACATCTTCAGCGGTTTCAAGATTTTCTGTACCGAATATTTTTGTAAGAATAGAAACCATCTTCTTCGACTCGTTGCGAAAAAGATGATCGGTAAGTTGCTTAACAGGTTCGGATGCTTGATGCAAAAAATTTTTTATTTCATTAAAATAATTACAACGCTTTTATGCGGTTGTTTTTTGGATTGTGTTCCAGTTCTGCAAGCCCCAATTCTTCCATCAGTGGTGGAATATACATTCCAAATCTTCCGCGAAATCCTTTCTTTAATCCATACCATCCGCCTACAGGATTTTTAGCTGAACGCCCCCATGCTTCTACGGTTCCTTCTTTGGCAGCCTTCTGTTCATCAGCACTGCCAAGTTCCATCCAATCGCTATGTTTCTTAAGCATTGCATGAAGATCGTTTATGCATCTTGCATCATAATGCAAAACAGTTTTGCCTACAGTGCACACAATAATTTCTTTCTGGTCTTTTACATCTTTATACATTTCATATTCAGAGGTACCCGGCGGTGTCTTTAATTTCCAGGGCTCTTCTTTTGTTCCTTTTGCTTTTGCCATTATAAATTATTTTGTTGCCTTTATAATTTTTTTGGTTGGTTTCGGTTTTAAATTTTTTACATATTCAAAACTTACATCAAAGTATTTTTTTAATTCTTTAGTATTCTCAAATAATTTTTCAGGAACCAATACATATTCTTTTAAAACAGTTTCATAAGATTTGCACAAAGTAGTTTTATACTTTTTAAGGAAATCTTCTCTCACCTCTTTCGGAAGCCGAAGACATAAAGAGCCTGCCTTATCAAGAAATGAAAACATGTGGCCATTCATAGAGGTATAAGGTATGGTTGCTCCTTTTTGTTCTATACCGGGGTTGGTTTTTATGATTTGGTCATACAAATCAATTTTATCTGCATGAATATTATTTTCTTTTTTGCTGGTCATTATAGTTTCAATTTTTTTGAATTATTAAAACAATAAAAAATAAAATTGGTGTACAACGACTAACCAATCCTGGAACAAAAATACTATCTGCTGGTAGATATTATATCGGTTAGAATTGATTTACATCATCAATTCCTGTATCTCTCTCACTTCAATTATGCCGCTATCAAATTCAAGAATCGGGCAGTCTTTTGAAATTTCAACAGCTTCATCAATTGTGTTTGCTTTGCAAATAAGATAACCGCCAATCATTTCTTTTCCTTCCATAAATGGCCCGTCAGTTATTGCTTTTGTTCTCCCCGTTACATGCTTCCCGGTTTTGCTTAATGGTTGTGCGCCTACAAATTTTCCTTGCTTGCCAAGGCTTTCCATCCATTGCATCCAGCGTTGCATGTGAGCCTGGGTTTCTTCAGGCGACTGGGACATTATATCACCTCCTCTGAATAAAAATAAATACTCTTTCATATTAATTTGTTTTATTGTCTGTTTAATTATTTTTTTAAAAATTTGGGAAGGCCAAATATTTAATTGTAAGCCATTGCTTCTTTTGTAAGATATTTTTTCAAAAAGCCCAGTTGCCCGATATCGTAGCTTTCATGCTCAACCAGGAAAGCAATTGTGCCTCCATTTGTAAAATCTCCAATGGGATTTTTTATTGGAGCATTAGCAGCAAGATGTTCTTCAGAAACTGAACTAACAGCATCTTTCAATAAATCTGAAACCTTTTGCCACTCTTTCTTAATCTCCTCCACTGAAGGATATTTGTCTGATGCGTCGAAAGCTTTAAAGTTTTCAAACAAGCCCTGATAAGGATTTGCAGCAGGTTTACCAAGAAACGCCAGCAAATTATAACGTGCCCAAACGGTATGCGTTGCTATCCATTTAAACGAATTGTTATGGCCGCTTAATCTTTCTTCGGATTGCTCTTCTGTAATACCTGCAAGTGTATTATTAAACAACCGGGTGTTAAGATTGAGCATAATTTCTAAATAATAAATTGGCTTATTCATTTTTAATTTTTTAATTGAAATATATATTTTATTATTGATTCAATAATTGAGAAAACCATTTTGAAAAATGTGGTATAAATAAAAATTAATTCTGAGCGTGCACCGCCATTTTGTTTCCCTCGGTATCGGTGAAGAAAGCCATGTAACCAATCTCAGGGCTGATTTGCGTTTTAGGCACAACTACTTTACCACCCGCTTTTTCAATGCGGTCAATTACGGTTTGAATTTTCGGATTGGCATTTAAATAAATTACACAACCATCCTTTGAAGGTTTGTGTTGCTTGCTTTGCGCCAATGCGCCGTTTGCTTTTCCGCTTCCCATGTCTGCCGGGAACCCAGCCATTTTCATGCCCATCATTTCCTGCATCTGCTCCATTTTAATTTTAAAAATTTCTTCATAAAATTTTTGTGCTCTTGCAATGTCAAGAGCAGGGATCTCAAACCAGTTGAGTGAATTTGAATTTTTGTCCATGATTTTTAATTTTTTTGGTTAAGAATTTAGAATAGTATTCTTATGACGTTTGAGGTTTAAGAATTTGGACAGGTTGGTAAGAAAAAAATTGTAAGTAGTTATAAGATTAAAAAAATAGAAGTTGTTACAGAATACATATTTGACCTGCTGATAAACTTTTAAGTCTTCTTCTTTCTACTTTCTTTTTTTGGAAGCAGCTTAACTTTTTCTGCAGAAATAATTGCAAACATTTTCCATTTGTCTTTATGCTTGTAAGGAATCTGAACCCAACCGTTCATGGGTCTTCCTTCCATTGGCTCAAAAATTTTAGAACCCTCTAAAGCCAATGCAGATTTCATTTGATCATCCTGCAGCTTCACAACTATATTATCTTTCCAAAACATTGCCGCAGATTTTCCATTAGGAGTTTTCATGCATAGTGCGCCAAACATTTTTCCTTCTTTTACGTCCGGAATTGTTTTTGCAATTTCACTAAAAAGTTCTTCTGCTTTAGTCATTAATTTTTATTAAGCAAGTGTAGTATTAAAGAAATTATTGTCTAATAAAATGAATTCAATAAATTGGATAAATAATATTCAAAATAAAATATTACCTCACAATCTTAAAAGCAAAATATCCATTGCCTGTTGCCATGTAGGTTCTTAGCCAAACGGGCAGCAGCATTTCTGTTCCCCTTGCTGTTGTGATGTCTCCTAAATCAATAATGTCTTTCCAGCCAAATTGATCAAGAAAAATTTTTACTTTTTCTTTAGCATCGTTATCGTTGCCGCTTATAAACATGGTTGCGTCGCCGCCGCTTTTTTTCGGTTCTACCATCACTTCGCAGTTTACTATATTCAGTGTTTTTACAACTTTTGCTTCGGGTAATAATTTTTGAATTTCTTCGCCCAAAGAGTTAGTGTTTGTATATTGAGGAATAAGAAAAGGAGGCATTCCTTTAGAAAAATCCAATGGATTGCTGATGTCTATAATTATTTTACCGGCAAATTTTTCAATACCAGCCTGCTTAAAAACATCGAGGGCAATCTCGCCTTTAGTACAATTAAAAATAATTTCTCCATATTGAGCAGCATCGGCGAAAGTTCCTGCTGATGCATGTTTTCCATTTGCATCAACCCAGGTAAGTGCTTTTTCATTTGCTGCAGTTCTGCTTCCCATCATAACTTTATAACCCAGTTGAATAAGTTTTGTACCGATGGTATTGCCAACGATTCCTGTTCCGAAAATTCCAATTTGTTGCATACTTATTTCGTTTTATTTTTTAAAAAAAATTAATTGCGAAAACAAAATTAAAAACTTTTGAGGCAGAAGCAAATTTGCAGAAGTGACACGGAGAAATTTATTTTTTAAAAATAAAAAATACGGCCAGTACAAGAAATCCAAAACCGATAAGGTGATTGATCTTCAAAGGCTGCCCTTTAAAAAAAATTAAAGTAAATCCTGTAAATACAACAAGAGTAATTACTTCCTGTATCACTTTTAATTGCCATAAGGTAAAAGGGCCGCCATCCTCTATAAAACCTATCCTGTTGGCCGGAACCTGGAAAAGATATTCAAAAAAAGCAATGCCCCAGCTTATCAAAATAACTATAAATAGACTTGTACCATTCAGCCAGTTTAATTGTTTCATTTTTAAATGGCCATACCAGGCAAACGTCATGAATGTATTAGAAAAGATAAGCAGTACTATTGTGAGAACAATTTTCTTCATAAATAAATGATTAAAAATTCATAAATAAATGATTAAAAAAAGAGGAAATAATTGAATAAAACTGATGCAATTTCAAAAAAGATTTTGTTTGAATTTTTCTTAAATTTTTTCTACCCGGAAGTAAAAATTTAAAGAAAAAATAAATATAAGAATGAAAATTCGGGGCAAAATTTATACCATAAAAAAGTTATGACTTCTTTGATTTTTTACTGCCAACTTTAATTAATGAAAAAAAATCACTTCCCAAATTGAGTAACAAACTCATCAATACTCATTGCATTTTCAAGGGTAAATTCTCCAATACGTGTTCGGGATAAGCTGCTAAGATAAGCGCCACATTGCAGTTCGTGGCCAAAGTCATTTGCTAAACTGCGTATATACGTGCCCGTTGTACACACTACTTTAAAAGAAACCGTCGGTAAATTAATTTCAGTAATATCAAACTCATGAATATTAATTTTTCTTGGTTTCATTGTAACATATACACCTTTGCGGGCAAGCAGATAGACCGGTTTACCTTTCTGTTTAATAGCCGAATGAACAGGTGGCACCTGCATTATTTCACCTGTAAATTTCTTTGTCGCTTCGTGAAGCATTTCTTCAGTAATTCCTTCAATTGAATTAAAGTTTTCTGGCTCACTTTCAAGATCATACGTTGGAGTTTCCGCGCCTAAGGTAAATGTGCCTATATATTCTTTTTCCTGCGTCATATACTCATTTATCTTTTTAGTAAACTTGCCGGTACATGCAATTAAAAGCCCGGTGGCTAAAGGATCGAGTGTGCCTGCATGGCCTACTTTTTTTATTTTTAAAGTATTACGTATTTTTCTAACAACATCAAAAGATGTCCAATGCAAAGGTTTATTTATTAATAGCATCCTGCCTTCTTCGTAAGTATTTTCAATCATCAGTAAAAATTAAATTGCCTGCCGTGTTTTTAATTCAAGATATTTATTAATCGTATTTACGGTAAGCTTTTGAGGAGATGTAAGCACCGATAAAATTCCATACTTTAAAAGTTCCTTTGCAATAAGCCGTTTTTCAAAAGCAAATTTTTCAGCAATGGTTTTTATATAAACCTGTTCAACATTAGTTGCATGAGAAGTAGTGAGTTTATCCAGTTCAGTATTTTCAAAAAATACCACCAGCAATAAATGATGGCTTGCGATTGATCTTAAATAATGAATTTGCCTGTTCAGTCCTGATAACGATTCAAAATTTGTAAACAATATTAAAAGACTTCGATTCTTTATTAGGTTTCTTATTTGCATGTACAGCATTTCAAAATCACTTTCCAAAAAACCTGTTTTCTGGTTGTAAAGCAATTGCAAAATATTTTCTTTTTGAATAGGTTTACGATCCGCAGCCAGTACAGTTCCCAATGTATTTGAAAAAGTGATCACTCCTACCCTGTCCTGTTTTTTAAGACAAACATTGCTAAGCACCAGGCAACTGTTAATTGCATAATCCAAAAGTGTCAATCCGTCAAAAGGCATTTTCATTAAGCGGCCTTTATCAATAATGCAATACACTTGCTGCGACCTTTCATCCATAAAATTATTCACCATTAAGCCGCCCTTTCTTGCAGATGCTTTCCAGTTAAGTGTACGAATATCATCTCCGGTTACATATTCTTTAATCTGCTCAAACTCCATGCTCTGGCCAATCTTGCGCATACGGCGGCTTCCATTTTCATTTTGTATGGTAGCATTTGACAGTAATTCATATTTATATAATTGCATAAAAGCAGGATACACATGAATGGTTTCCCCGGCTTCGGTTGTAAACCTGCGGCACACCAATCCTAATTGCGTAGTGATGAATAAATGAATATCTCCAAAAAAATATTCACCTCTTTGCAAAGGACGCAGGTACCATTGAATTTTCTTTTCCTGCCTGCCTTTTAAAGTCAAATGTTTTTCCCAGTTTCTTTCCTGGAATTGCTCCGGTAATTCATCAATAACATCTGCGCTTATGGGGAAATTAAATTCATTTTTAATAACGATTTCAATTTTATTTTCATCACCATTGCTTAATCGTCCTGCAGTAATTCTTTTTGCAAAAGGAATTTTTTTTGTAAAAAATAAAAAGCTGTAATCGGCAAAACAAAGAAGGATAAAAACAAAAAATAAAAGAGGCACTATTTCTTCAAGAGCCGGAATATAAAATGCAGTAATGAACAAACCTATACAAACTACTAATCCGCCATAGAATCGGGAAGTAAGGAACAGGTCAGTAAAATATTTCTTTATAAGATCCATTTTTTCAATAGGCAATATTCAATTAAACAATAAATCAATTCTACAATTTATAATCAACAATCAATATTCAATATTAAATGACTAATGACTTAATGACTTTCTTTTACCTTGGCACTTCAATATTGCTGATAATATTTTGAACCAGTTCATCAGGTGTAATACCTTCCATCTCTTTCTCAGGAGTTAAAATTATCCTGTGCCGCATTACAGGTGCAGCCATTTCCAATATATCTTCCGGCTTTACAAAATCTCTTCCTTTAATCGCTGCATTTGCTTTTGATGCTCTTAAAATTGCAAGCGATGCACGTGGTGATGCTCCCAGAAATAATGAAGGATTGTTCCGGGTCTCATTTACCATTTTTGCAATAAACTCTACCAACTTTGGATCAATCATTACTTCGTGTATGGTTTGCCGGTAGTTCGCTATTTGCACAGTAGATAAAATTTTATTTACATTTTCCAGCAATGCATTTTGTGTAAGTGATTGTTGATTAAGAAGAATATTTATTTCTTCTTCAAGAGATGGATAATTTACATTAATCTTAAATAAAAACCTGTCGAGTTGTGCTTCCGGAAGCCTGTAAGTACCTTCCTGCTCTATTGGATTTTGTGTTGCCAAAACTAAAAAAGGAAATTCCATTATGTGCGTTGTGCCATCAATAGTAATTTGTCTTTCTTCCATCACTTCAAACAATGCAGCTTGTGTTTTAGCAGGGGCACGGTTTATTTCATCTATTAAAATAATATTGCTGAATATAGGGCCTCGTTTAAATTGAAAGTCTGCTTCTTTGGGATTAAAAACAGAAGTTCCCAACACATCACTGGGCATAAGGTCGGGCGTAAATTGTATGCGTGAAAAATCGGCATTAATAATTTTAGCCATAAGCTTGGCTGTTAAAGTTTTTGCAACACCGGGCACACCTTCTATAAGAATATGCCCATCGCATAATAAACCAATCATAAGCATATTCACCATTTCATGCTGGCCAACGATTACTTTGCTTATTTCATTTCTTATATCAGAAACAGCAGCGCTTAATGCGCTTAAATCAATTCTTTGTTCAAATATTTTTTGCTCGATTATGTTTTCTTCCATCAGCATTTATTTTTATAAATTTTTCTATTTCAGCATTTAGTTTTAATAATTCTACATCGTTAACTTCCTTACCTGTTTGTATTCCTGCTATTAAACTGAACAATTGTTTTGTTTGCTCTATGGAAGCTCCACTTTTACCCGAAAGTGAATTTATAAATTCATCATTAATATTTGCAGTGCTTATAAAATATTTATTACGGGTATACTCATAAAAATAAGTAATCATCTTTTCAGCAATATGACTATTATTTTTTTTTTGCAAATAAAGGCGGCCTACCGTTTCAGTAAAAGTAACGGTTGTGTTGGTATTGGGCTTTACAATATTTATAATTCGTTGCTTTCTTTTTACATTAAAAAGTATATATAGTAATAAACCAATTATAGCAATCCAAAAAGCCCAAAGCAGTGGCGGATGCTGTTGTATAACACTCAATGATGAAAAGTCATCCTGCCTTTGATTGCTGTTATTATTTTTTCGCCGGCTTGAATTTGTATTCTTGTAATATTCATCCCAATAAATATTTTTTGGATCGGAGCGGAGATAGGAAATTACATTTTCAAAATATTTATAATTATCTCCCGTTAGTAAAAAATAATTACTGAAAATTCGTGGCGCCACATGAAGATAAATACGTCCCTTCCCCGAAAACAGGATGATGTAATTGGGGGCATTCATTTCATTTACTCCCAAAACCCTTGTGAATGCTGTATCGTAATTTGAAAGCGCATTAAGGAAAGAATAATAATAATAACTATAAGTTGGCACTTTAAAATTATCACCAAAATACATGCTGACATGGGTTGGGCTCATAACGCCATTCAGTTCTTTTACAATTTCACTATCCCTTTCTGTATTGCAATTTATATTTTCAAGCAACCGGCTGTCAACATAATCTGCAGAAATAAAAAGATCATTTCCTTCTTTTACATAATCAAGAAAAGCTTTTACCTCAGTATAATTAAGAACAAGGTTTTTCGCAATGAGAAAATAAAGAGAATATTTTTTATCTGTAGAATATGCTTTTATATTATTCCAGGTTTCATCAAAAGGATCTGTGACGATTTCAACATACCTGTTTTTATAAAGATCCTTAAACCCGTTGTAGGCAACATAAGATCCGAAAGGTTGCTTATCAGTCTTGCGATAACTTTCATTAAGTGAAGGGAGAACGGGTTTATGCTGGCATTTACAACCAATAATTATGCTCAGCATAAAAAATAAAAGATATGGCAAAGGAATTTTCAACCGTTATACTTTTTTATTAAATGAACCAAATTCTTCTTTCAATTGATGATAGTAAATATTATCAATTGAAAAATTTCCGTACCATATATATTCGTAATTAAGGGTTAGATGCGCAAACTCCTGCTGATAATTTTTACCCAACAATTCATAAACATATTTATCATTTGTTTTTTCAGGGGAAAAATGAATTAGTTCTCTATCAGCAAGCTTTTTAAGCATTTGCAGGTATAAATATCTTATAGATAAATTGAAATCATTTTTTAATTCAGCTTCATGAATAAGTAAATTATATTCGGAATATTCATTTAAACTTTTAGGGCTTTCATCATTTGTTTCATCAACAATCTTTGCGTTTCTTCTTGCAAATAATCCATTAGTAAGAAATAATTTGTAAATAATAAAGCAAATAAAAAATACAGCAACAATCCAAAAAAATATTCTTAAAGGAAAGCTGTTGAGAAAAGTGCTTCCATCATTCTGTGATATTGAAATCCTTCCCCGACGCTTTCTTCCAGTGTTGTTATCAATGCTTACTGTATCATTTTTAAGATCTGTTTTTTTTCTTAACAGGCTATCGAGATAAGTCATGTAACCAAATTCACGACTTTGTTTCCATTTTAATATTGAATCATTGCCTTCATCAAATAATGTTTTTGTAACAGTAGTATCTTCAACAATATCATCAAACATATTTGTAGAATCTTGTTCATGGGAAACAATATCTGTATCTGAATTTGAATTATTTTCTTGGGCAAAAGAAATACTGTTGAAAGAAATCAACAGCACTAAAATGCAATAAAATTTTATGGACTTACAATTCATAGACTACTCCATTCTTTATAATTTTTCCATCTGCCAATACAACACCTTTTTTATGCAAACGGATTGGATACAAAACAAAATACCATACAATAAAAAAGAATGAACCGGCAAGAATCATCAGGCTAACGGGAACGGGTAGCCCAATATTATGTGAATCTTTTTGAAAAGTATTGCTCATAAGATGTGTAATATAACTTTCAAAAAATGCAGCAACAATAAAAAAAGGTATAAGGCTTATACAAATTTTCATAGCATCTTTTGCGGCTCTTAAAAAAGATTGCTTACGCGTATAGGTTCCGGGGAAAAGCCAACCAAAACCAAGGATAAGCCCGGCACAGCTTGCAATTACAATGGATGAAATTTCAAGCGTACCATGTATCCAGATTACCATCACCGATTGCCATCCTAATCCCTGGGAAAAAAATAAATATTGAAAACATCCCAACATAACTCCATTGCTCCACATTAAAAAAAGGGTGCCTATCCCAAATAAAATTCCTGATACCACACTTTTAAAAGCCACGCTAATGTTGTTATAGGCAATATGAACAAACATTGAAAATGGATTATCATCTTTATACACACCAAAGGGATCGCCTTTCTGAATGCGTGCAATAGTGGCATCATAATAACCGGGCTGCACATAGTGATTAAAATAATCAGGGGCATAATTAGGGTCAGTTGTAGAAGAAACAACACCAACAGCAACAAACAATACAAATAAAATAAATGTAAAGAGAAAAGTTTTGTGATAATGGCGAAACAATAATGGCAATTCATATTTCCAAAACAGTAAAACCCTTGAATACTTTTGTTTTTTATTCTGGTAAATGCTTTGATAAATTCCCGCCGCTATACCATTAATCCAGCGGGTTACTTTACTTTGCGGATAAAAAGTTTTGGCGTAGGAAAGATCATCAAGCAATGTGACAAACCTGTTGGCCATTTCATCAGGGTCTTGTGATTCTTCATGCTGATACCTATTCCATTTATCAACATTTTTTTTTATAAACCTCGCTTCACGCATTACATAAAATTAATGAAAAACCTTACCCTAAATCCTCTCAACAGTAATGAATAAAAAAATTTAGTAAGTTATTGAGATTGGGCGGTGGGGACACCGCCCACGGCAGGCTGCCCTGGTTGGTGTCCCCACCAACCAGAGAGTTGAAATAAAAAGTAATTTTTGTTTTAAAAATAATAATTTGCCTTATGCCCGTTATCCAAATAGCTACTCCTTTTAATATTGATCTTGAATTTGAAATTGCTGAATTTCATAAAAGGCTTTTTGCATACCTGATTGATTTTACTTTATTGCTTTTATATTTTATAAGCATGAAGTATTTCTATTACGGCGGATTTAATACCGCCAGTGAATATGAGTTGCAAAGCCATGTGGGCATCGATATTCTCACCATTTCGCTTCCAATGCTTTTGTATTCATTAATTACTGAAGTGATGATGCACGGGCAAACGATTGGTAAAAAATTAATGAACATAAGAGTAATAAGCCTTGATGGTGGTGAGCCGCAGCTTAGTCAATACATAACGAGATGGATGTTTAAAGCTTACGAATGGCCTTTCTTTTTTGGTTATACCATACTTACCCGCGAGAGTCTTATCGTTTATATATTCATAACCGGTTTTTTAGGAATAATTGTAGTTATAATTATTGCTGTCACTAAAAAAAATCAGCGCCTTGGAGATATTGCCGCAAACACGGTTGTGGTAAATACCAAATCGCCATTTACTGTTCAGGACACTGTTTTCATGGAAATTCAGCAGGCAGATTATGTAGTTAAATTTCCGGAAGTTTTAAAATTATCAGATAGGGATATTAATACCATAAAAAATGTGATTAATCTTTTTTACAAAAATCACAATACTCATACATGCTCGCGTGTTGCACATAAAGTACAAGAAGTTTTAAAAATACAAACCGATATGTATGCTATTGATTTTTTAGAAAAACTGCTGGCTGATTATAATTATTTAGCGACGAAATAATTGAAAAAAAATTACGGCTGCATTGTAAGAGCAACCCCCTTTGTTGGGGCAGATAAATTATCAAAGATATTACTTACTTACTTTTAGTATACTGTCCAATTCCCTTTTTTCATCTTTAGCTTTTAAAAAATTACTATCTAATTTTAAACTTTCGTTATAAAAATATATTGCAGAATCATATTTAGCATCAAAATCACCCAAAACAGCATTACAATATGCTCTTCTGGCATAATATTGTCCATTGGAAGAGTCATTTGAAATTAATGTGTCATATAACTGTTTTGCTTCTAAATATCTTTTCCCCTTTATAAAATTTGTTCGCCATTTGATCTAAATCTTTGTTATTAATATCATGTTTATTTACAGAATTACTGTTACAGGAAAACAATAAAATAATAGAAAATATATACCAATAATTCTGTACCATGATTAAGATATTTATTCTGGTTTTGTAAATCAGTTCTTTCAAAATATAGTCCTTGACTACAAAATAATCCTAAAAACTTATCCCTTCATTGTAAGCGCAATCATACCAATAATAAATGCCAATGCATACACTGAAAGAATGATGATAGTAAAAATGCCATAAAATTTAAACATTGATTTCAGGTTCATCAATGATTCTTCAAAATTTTCCTGGCTAACAACTTTTGCCGCCGATTGCATTTTTACAGAAAATTTATACAAATACAAACAAGGAAAAAAGAATAGAACTGCAAATAAAAGATACATAACAGTCATGCCTACCCGCATACCTGAGCCAAAGCTTTCAGACATTCCATTATAAGGTGGAACTTTAACCATAAAAGAAGGAATTATAAATGCAATGACAATCATAATTCCGCAAAGAATAAAACCCATTATAGCAAGGAATTTACCCCATTTTGCAGATTCGGATAAATAAGTTTGCGCAATGGGAGAAACCTGCAAGTCATTACTGAGAAGATCAAAATTTTCCATAGTAGTTTTGATTTTAATAAAGATAGATTTTTTACACCGGCAAATTTTAATAAGCTCTTGCAAATAAAACTCTTTCCGGACTTGGATTGCCGGTTAAAATACATTTTCCTTCTTCCTGTTTATTATTTAATGGAATACAGCGTATAGTCGCCTTCGTTAGTTCTTTTATTTTGTCTTCTGTTTCTGCGGTTCCATCCCAGTGTGCAGATACAAAGCCGCCTTTATCATCAAGAATTTTTATAAACTCTTCCCAGCTATCAGCCTTTGTGATATTATTATCGCGAAAAATTTTTGCTTTATTATAAATATTTTCCTGGATGTCGTTCAATAAAACATGAACTGAATTGGCTAACCCATCCAAAGAAACAGAAGTTTTTTCTTTGGTATCTCTTCGTGCAACTTCTACCGAATTGTTTTGCAAATCTCTTGCACCAACAGCAATACGCACAGGCACGCCCTTCAATTCATATTCAGCAAATTTCCAGCCGGGACGATTGTTATCGTCATCATCATATTTCACTCTTATTCCCAACGCCTTAAAATCTTCCAGTAAAGTTTTCACCTTCTCATCAATATTTTGTTTTTGTTCATCGCCTTTATAAATGGGAACAATTACAACCTGTATGGGAGCAAGCTTTGGAGGAAGAATGAGGCCTTCATCATCGCTATGTGCCATTACCAACGCGCCAATCAAACGTGTGCTTACTCCCCAGCTTGTGGCCCATACATACTCCAGCTTATTTTCTTTGTCGCTAAATTTTACATCAAAGGCTTTGGCAAAATTTTGCCCGAGGAAATGCGAAGTTCCTGCCTGCAATGCTTTGCCATCCTGCATTAGCGCTTCAATGCAATAAGTATCTTCTGCTCCGGCAAAACGTTCATTAATACTTTTAATTCCTTTAATTACCGGCATCGCCATCCACTCTTCAGCAAATTCTGCATAAATATTCAGCATCTGGATAGTTTCGTCTATGGCTTCCAGTGAGGTTGCGTGAGCAGTGTGTCCCTCCTGCCATAAAAATTCTGTGGTGCGTAAAAATAAGCGTGTACGCATTTCCCATCTTACCACATTGGCCCATTGATTTACCAACACCGGGAGATCACGATAAGATTGTATCCATGTTTTATAGGTATTCCAGATAATTGTTTCTGAAGTAGGCCTTACTATTAATTCTTCTTCAAGCTTTGCATCGGGGTCAACAATAATTCCATTACCATTGGGATCGTTCATGAGTCTGTAATGTGTTACTACTGCACATTCTTTTGCAAAACCTTCTACGTGCGCTGCTTCTTTACTTAAAAAACTTTTAGGAATGAATAATGGAAAATAGGCATTCTGATGACCTGTTTCTTTAAAGCGCTTATCAAGCTGATCACGCATATTTTCCCAAAGGGCAAAACCATAAGGCTTTATCACCATGCACCCGCGAACTGCACTGTAATCGGCAAGCCCTGCTTTTAAAATGATATCATTATACCATTGCGAATAATCTTTTTCCCTGCTTGTAATTTCTTTGCTCATTATTTGTTCACCATTTTTTTCAATAGTCATTAAAAGTAAATAAGTTAATAATCATTAAGGGAGCTCCCATATTTATATTCTATATATCATTCCATTTCTTCAGGATTATTAAGAAAACCTATAATTCTTTTTATTAAATTCTAAGAAAGAATTTTGAATAGAAACTATTTTAAAAATTCAATTTCATCTTAGTAATAATTTAACAACCTTTCATAAAATCAAACGTTACATTAAGGCGAATTATGTTTAAATTTACGGCAGCATACGGCGCAAAAGTAAACTTCATTTTTAATTCTTTTAAACTAAAAGCCATGAAAACAAAACATCTACTTCTATTTGGATTGATAGTTGCCTTTAGCAGTTGCAGCACTGCTTACCGTACAGTCCAAACTCCTGACGATGTTTATTATTCGCCTGCTCCGCCTCAAGATAATTATGTACAAACTGATAACCAGCAAGACAAAGACTCTTATGGCTACAATAATAACAATACTTATAATAATGAAGATTTAGAAATAAGGCGTGGCATTCGTGACCAAAGATATCGCAGCAATATTTCACTTGATTTTGGTTTTGGATATGATCCTTATAATAGTTTAGGTTATGGATATAACCCTTACAATTATAATCCTTATGCATACAATTACAATCCTTATGGATACAATAATTATTATTCATACCCTGGCGTTTCTTACTATCCTTACAGCCATAATTATTATGACAGCTATTCTTCGCCTTATTACAATTATTATTATCCGCCGGTTTATTATATTCCGCAACCAGGGACAGCAGTAACTATTGCTCCAAGAAGGTATAACCTGGGTGCCTATAATAGTACAAACACCCGTCCTCTTTATACACATCCAACAACGCAACCGTCAACAACTAATTCTGTACCGGTACGAACTTTTACACCGCAACCTGCAACCAGAAGCGGAGTGGGTAATTTAATAAGAAGGGTTTTTACGCCTGAAAATAATAACCGTACCTACAGCAATGATAACAGCAACAATAACTCAACTCCTGCAAGAACGTATCAAACTAATACACCAAGCAGCAGCAGTTCATCATCTTCAGGAAGCAGTGGCAGCGCACCTGTAAGAACTTTTAGAAAATAAAAAATTAATGCAGCCGGGCGGGACGAACCGCTTATTTATCCAAATTATTGTACAATGAAAGCAACATATTTAATAGCAATCGCATTGCTTGCTATCACAAAAAGCTATGCCCAGGAACCTGCAGATGCACTTCGATATTCATACTTAACTCAAAATGGAACTGCCCGTAACCAGGCCATCGGCGGTGCAGGCGCCTCTTTAGGTGGAGAATTTTCTTCTCTCTTTATTAACCCGGCGGGCTTAGGGTTTTATAAAACAAATGAATTTTTAATTACGCCCGGTTATTCATTAAAAAATTTTAAATCAACTTACAAAGGAACTGGGACAACCAGTAGCAATAATAATTTTAATCTTGGCGCCAGCGGGTTATTGCTTTCTTCACCAACACTACAACGAAAAGTAAAAAATTTTACATTTGCAATAGGCGTAAACAGGATGGCAGATTTTAATAAGCACATTTATTATAAAGGCCAGAATAAAACATCTTCTTATTCAGAAAAATATTTGGAAGAGCTGGTAAATAATAATGTTACTGACCCCAATAAAGCAGCAACCGATTATCCATTTGGCGCCAGCCTTGCATTTAATACTTTTCTTATTGACACGGTGCAGTCGGCTGATAGTTCTGTTTCAGGGTATAGAAGCCTTGCCAATCCCGGCTTTGGGCTTATACAGGAAAATACCATTAATACAAGTGGCGGCATTACAGATTTATCTTTGGCAGGTGCTATTGATTTGAACGAAAAATTGTTTTTAGGCGGCTCGCTTAGTTTTCCATTTTTAAATTACAGCCGAGATGGACATTATAAAGAAAGCGATGCTTCCGGCAATACAGTAAATAATTTTAATTATTTTGAATCAAATGAAAACCTGGAAACAAAAGGAATCGGTGCCAATGCAAAATTGGGAGTTATCTATAAACCTGTTGAATATGTAAGGCTTGGGCTTGCTGTACATACGCCCACTTTTTACCAGCTTACTGATAAATATTCAACAGAAGTAATTACAGACCTTGAAGGTTATGGCGGAGCAGGAATAAAAAAACAAAGCTCCGGTGATTTGAATAACGGGCAAGTACTTGAATCTAAATATAATTTAACTACACCCTGGAAAGTAATAGCAAGCGCTTCTTATGTTTTTCGTGAAGTGGAAAATGTGAAACAGCAGGTTGGATTTATTACGGCTGATATTGAATATGTAAATTACAAAGCGGCTTCATTTCATGCAGCAGGTAATAACGATGCAACGGCTAAGGATTATTATTCTTCTCTTAATAAAGTAATTGATAACCTTTACAAAAATGCTTTTAATGTGAGACTGGGCGGTGAGGTAAAATTCAATACTATTATGTTCCGGCTTGGCGGCGCTTATTATGGCAATCCATATAAAAATGAAAATGTGAGTCTTTACAAAGTGAGTGGTGGCTTAGGTTACAGGAACAAAGGGATTTTTGTTGATCTTACTTACGTATATTCAATCAACAAAGATATTCATTACCCTTACCTGCTGCAGGATAAACAAAATTCCCCTGCTTCTATAAAAAATAATGGTGGAAATATAATTGCTACCATTGGGTTTAAGATATAAAGGCCTCACCCCAACCCCTCTCCAAAGGAGAGGGACGTTATTTGGAGCTTATTAGATTTCGAAATCCTCTTCGATTTAATAGAAAGTGAAACTTCATAATTCATAACTAAATATTCAATGAGAAGAAAATTGCGTTTACCCTTCAGAGTTAGGGTCAGTTTTTCTTAAACCACGTCATTTGCCTTTTTGCAAAATGCCTTGTATTTTTTTTAATTTCTTCAATTACATCAGATAAAGAAACCTGCCTGCCGGGAGGCAGGATTTTTCCTTCCATGTATTCAAACAATTCCTTATAACCCACTGTTTGCAATGCATTCAAATGCCTGTATTGAAATAAACTTTCTGCTTCCTGTAATAAACCTGCATCCATCATTTCATCTACGCGATTATTTATTCTTTTGTACAATTCATCTCTTGGTATTTCCAAATAAATATTTTTTATTTCAAAATCCCTTCCATTTTTTTTCCCTGATTGAAAATTAAGGATTGAATTTCCTGTCGATAGTTTTACTTCCAACGCTCTTATTATTCTTTGCGGGTTTTGTATTTCACCCGAAAAAAAATAAAGCGGATCGTGTTTTTTTATTTCATCCTGAAGCCATGCCAGTCCTTTAATTTTATAGGCTTCATTAATTTCATTTCTTATTAATGCATTTATTGCCGGAACCTCATCAAGGCCTTCACAAAAAGCTCTAATGTAGAGTCCTGTACCTCCAACCATAATAGCAACATTATTCTTTTCAAAAATAGTATTGACAGCATTCAATGCATATTGCTCAAATACTTTTGCATTCACTTCTTCGTGAATAGAATGAGAATTAATAAAATAATGATGTATGTTTTGAAGTTGCTCATGAGAAGGTTTGGCAACTCCGATATTTAGCTCTCTATAACACTGACGGCTATCCGCAGAAATAATTTGAGTATTGTATTGCCTGCCAAGATCAATTGCGTAAGAAGTTTTGCCAACGGATGTAGGGCCTGTTATTATAATGCAGGTTTTATTCTTCATTCAATTTGATTAGGCCCGCCTGCCGGCGGGCAGGCTTGTAAAGAACCTTCCAAATTATTTTTTAAATTTCTTCTGTCGTATTTTCTTCTACATCTTCATCAGCTTCGGTTTCTGTATCTGCCTCCCCTTCTTCATTAAAACCATCGGCCATCACTACATTATTCAGATCATATTTTTCTTCTATCTCTGCAAGCTTTTCATTAATGAGCCCTTTGGTTCCATACTGGCTTGGGCCTATGCCTTCGCTGCGAATACAGGAGGGATAAGCTATTTTATTATCTTCTTCCTTATTTACGTTTATAAGCTCCACCATAAAAGTCCAGTTTTTATGAAAATCATATACATAAATAAATTTTTGATTGGGATCACGAATCTCTGAACCAATAGTTGCGTCGCTCATTAGCAATGGCTCTGCCGCATACTTTTTATCATATTTTTCAAGCGTGATTTCTTTGCCCCGCTGCCATTTATCGTTGCTGCGATAAAAGGTTGCATTATGCTTATTGTCAAATTCAAAACATTTTAGTATCACTTTATGCAATTCAAAAAAAGTCTGCACATGTTTTACCACAACATCACGATAAATGCTGTCGTCATCTTCCCAATAAACCCTGAACTTTAAAATTGCCATAGTACGAAATTAAGGCTTACTCCTGAATTAAAATATTCAAAACTGTGTGATAAAATTTTTAGTTATTAATCTTTTTTGTAATACCCAGTTCATCGGCAACTTTCTCCATGAAAGCAAAAGCAGCTTCATATTCATTCGGTATCAATCCATCTAATATGGCTTCCCGAGCCGCATTTTTTATTTCACCTACAATCCTTGATGGCGGCAGATTAAATTCTTTCATAATAATTTCACCGGTTATGGGTGGCTGCCAGTTGCGAAGATGATCAGATTCTTCCACTTCTTTCAACCGTTTTTCTACCATTTCAAAATTGGATAAAAACCGCTGAACCTTTTGCTTATTTTTTGAAGTAATATCCGCTTTGCATAAAGTCATTAAAGCTTCAATATCATCTCCGGCATCAAAAAGTAATCTGCGTATAGCCGAGTCAGTTATATTTTCTTTTGTAAGACTTATTGGCCTTAAATGCAGCTCTACAATTTTTTTTACAAATTTCATTTTTTCATTCTGCGGTAATTTCATTCGGGCAAATATTTTTGAAACCATTCTTCCACCGATTACTTCATGCCCATGAAAAGTCCAGCCATGGCCTTCTTCAAATTTTTTAGTAACCGGTTTGGCTATATCATGCAAAACAGCAGCCCATCTCAACCAAAGGTCATTAGTATTGGGAGCAATATTATCAAGCACCTGCAGTGTATGATAAAAATTATCTTTATGGCCTTTGCCATCAATATATTCTGCACCTGCCAGGGCTATCATTTGCGGAAAAATAATTTTCAGCAACCCGCTTTTGTATAAAAGGTCAAAGCCTACAGACGGCTTTTCAGTTAAAATAATTTTATTTAATTCTTCGGTAATACGCTCAGCACTTACAATTTCTATTCTTTCAGCATTCTTCTTTATTGCTTCAAAAGTTTCAGGGGAAATAGTAAAATGCAATTGTGCAGCAAACCGTATTGCCCTCATCATTCTCAGCGGATCATCACTAAAAGTTTGTTGAGGTGACAAAGGAGTTTTAATAACTTTATTTTCTATATCCAGCAATCCATTTAAAGGATCAATTAATTTTCCAAAATTATTTCTATTAAGACTGACTGCCAAGGTATTTATAGTAAAATCTCTGCGCAACCTATCATCATCAAGCGAGCCTGGCTCTACATGTGGCTTGCGGCTTTTATCATTATAGCTTTCTACTCTTGCACCTACAAATTCTATTTCAAAAGCCCCATCCCAATCCTTCCCCGAAGGGGAAAGAACTGCTTTATTAAAAACCTGTTTTGAATATATTTTTATTTGAGCAGTTCCAAAATTTTTAAAGAAGGCTACTTCAGGCGTTGGCATAAATTTTTTCGCTGTTTTTTTTGCAAGTTCAATACCATCGCCCAGGCATACAATATCTGCATCTTTTGTAATCCTGTTCAAAAATTTATCTCTTACAAAACCACCGATTATATATGCAGGCGTATTAAGTTCTTCTGCCGCTTCTGAAATTTTTTTAAAAATAAAAAGCTCTTCATCACTATAAATTATATCCATGCTGCAAAAGTAAATGTTATCTTTTCAACCTTTTATTTGAAAAACTATACAATAATTAAAACATATTACGCTTAAACATCTTATACAATCAGTATCTTAATTGTATTCTACAAAAAATAAATGTTTTTAACGTGGCATTAATGTTGAACAATATACATTTCCCTTCAAAACTTCGTTTCTTTGATAGAAGTATTGACAGATTGACAAGTGAAAAAATTATATGAATAGAGATTATTTTTTGGGCGGCCCTGAAGATGAAATGGAATTTATGCCCATAATTCCTTTAAATGAAGATGGCAATGAAACCAATGATGATCAGCCTATTCCTGCTGAGTTACCACTTCTTCCATTAAGAAATACGGTGCTTTTTCCAGGCGTTGTAATACCAATAACCGTAGGAAGAGATAAGAGTATTAAAGCCGTAACAGATTCTTATAAGGGTGACAAATTGATTGGAGTTGTGTCACAAAAAGACAGCCTTGTAGAAGAACCCACCGTGAGTGATTTAGTTGATATAGGTACGGTTGCAAAAATTATTAAGCTTATAAAAATGCCCGATGGCGGCACTACCGTAATTATACAAGGAAGAAAAAGATTTAAAACTGAAGAGATTACTTCAGATGATCCTTATTTCAAAGCAAGAATTTCTGTATTAGGCGAAGAAGATTTAAAAGATGATAAAGATTTTGATGCAATGGTATCTTCTATAAAAGAACTTGCAGGGCAAATAATACAACTTTCTCCTAATCTTCCTTCAGAAGCTTCCATCATTTTAAGAAATATAGAAAATCCTGCGTTTTTAATTCATTTTGTAAGCAGTAATTTAAACAGCACTATAGCTGAAAAACAAAAATTGCTGGAGATTAATAATATTAAAGCACGTGCAGAAGTGTTGATGAACCTGCTGCAAACAGAATTACAATATGCAGAATTAAAAAATAAAGTAACCAATAAAACCCGCGCTGAACTTGATAAACAGCAAAAAGATTATTTTTTACAACAGCAGCTTAAAGCGATTAAAGAAGAATTGGGTGGAGATAATGTGGCCGAGGTTAAGGAAATGCAGAAAAAAGCCGAATTAAAAAAATGGCCCGCAACTGCAAAGGAAATGTTTCATAAAGGAATTGAAAAGCTGGAAAGAATGCATCCCTCCACACCCGATTATTCGGTAGTGTACAATCATCTTGACCTTATGCTTGACTTGCCCTGGGAAGATTATACCAAAGATCAATATGACTTTAAAAAAGCAAAAAAAATATTAGACCATGACCATTATGGAATGGAAAAAATAAAGCAAAGAATTCTGGAATACCTTGCTGTTCTTAAACTAAAGGGCGATATGAAAAGCCCGATACTTTGTTTTGTAGGCCCTCCCGGAATTGGTAAAACTTCTCTCGGAAAAAGTATCGCTAATGCGATTAATAGAAAATATGTAAGAGTAAGCCTTGGCGGCCTGCATGATGAAAGTGAAATTCGCGGTCACCGCAAAACCTACATTGGCGCTATGCCCGGAAGAATTTTACAATCTATCCGAAAAATAAAATCATCTAACCCTGTAATGATTCTTGATGAAATTGATAAAGTAGGTACTGATTTTCGTGGTGATCCGTCTTCTGCATTGCTTGAAGTTCTTGACCCGGAACAGAACAATAATTTTTACGATAATTACCTTGAAATGGAATATGATCTCAGCAAGGTTCTTTTCATTGCCACTGCAAATAATTTACAAAACATTCAACCGGCATTGCGAGACAGGCTCGAAATAATTGACCTGAGTGGTTATGCTATTGAAGAAAAAATAGAGATAGCTAAACGCCATTTGCTTCCAAAACAAAAGGACGCACATGGCTTAAAAGATGTTCCTTTAAAAATAAGCGATATCGTACTTGAAAAGATTATTTCAGACTTTACAAGAGAAAGTGGTGTACGTGAACTTGACAGGCAATTAGCCAGTGTAATGCGTAACCTCGCAAGAACTTATGCTGAAAAAGATAAGCTGAAGCCCACCTTAAGTCTTGGGGATGTTGAAAAAATCCTTGGAAGATCCAGGTATAATAATGAAATGTATAAAATGGCAAACATGCCGGGTGTGGCTGTAGGGCTTGCCTGGACGTATGTTGGCGGAGATATTCTTTTTATTGAAACTACTACAAGTGATAATGGCAAAGGCGAGTTAAAGCTTACAGGTAATCTTGGAAATGTAATGAAAGAAAGCGCTACCACTGCCATGACTTACCTGCAGGCTAATGCAAAAAAATATGGAATTGATCCCGAACTTTTTTATAAGAAAAACGTACACATACATGTGCCGGAAGGTGCTGTTCCTAAAGATGGGCCCAGTGCAGGTATTACCCTTATGACGGCACTTGCATCTTCGTTTACGGGGCGCAAGGTAAAGCCTTATCTTGCCATGACTGGTGAAATTACTTTACGAGGACAGGTATTACCTGTAGGAGGTATAAAAGAAAAAGTGCTTGCTGCAAAAAGAGCAGGCTTAAAAGAAATAATTATGTGTTTTCAAAATGAAAAAGATGTAACTGAAATAAATCCAAATTTTATAAAAGGCCTTAAAGTAAATTATGTAAAAACGATGCAACAGGTTCTTGACATTGCGCTCTCTTAATTCTTATTTTTTAAATCTGGGGATTATAAACCTTCGTAAATATAATTTGTAAACATAATCAACAGAAATGTTGATTGTTTTAAGGGTTAAAGAGATCCCTTCCGATTCTTCGGAGGGGAATTTTTTTTTTTTTATATAGATACACTGTGCAAAGTATTTCCCTTCCGGCGTAAGAAGCATCTGTTTTCATTTAAACATTGTATTTTTATAAAAATCCTCAAGCCTTTATGCCCAACGTGAGCTTTGATAGCCATTTCAAAGATTTGTTCGAAAACACCAGCGAACTCATTTATTTTCTAACATTGGAAGGAACCATTCAATTGGTTAATCCGGCGTGGCATTCAACGCTGGATTATGAATTAGATGAAGTAATTGGCAGAAGTATTTATGATTTTATCCATCCTCCATGCATTGAGGAATATAAAACTGCCCGGAAAGAAGCAATATCTGAAAAGGGCAGGACAGATTTTGTAACCACTTTTATATCAAAGCATGGAAAAGAAGTTGTTGTGGAAGGGCACATTGGTTGTGCTTATGATATTGGTAAGCCTGTTTATACAAGAGGGGTATTCAAAAATGTTACAGCAAAAAAGATTGCTGAAAAAAAACTTGAGAATAGTGAGAAGAGATTAAAAACTTTTTTCAGAAGCGGCCCTGATGGGATTATCGTTATTAATGAACAGCAGCAAATTTTAGATTGGAACCCTAAGGCAGAAATTATTTTTGGATATAGCGCAGATGAAGTAATTGGTAAACCATTATCAGAAACAATTATACCACTTCAATACCGTGAGGCCCATAAAAAAGGAATATCGCATTTTTTAAAAACGGGCGAAGGACCTGTTTTAAATAAAACAATTGAGATAACGGCACTCCATAAAAAAGGTCATGAGTTTTACATTAATCTCAGTATTTCAAATGTACAAATGGAAGGTGAATGGCTTTTCATTGCTTTTCTTTCTGATATAACTGAAAGAAAAAAAACAGAAGAAACGCTGATACATAAAGAAGCTGAATTATTACAGGCCAAGTTGCTGGAAGAAAAGAAAGATGAATTTATTTCCATTGCCAGCCATGAATTAAAAACACCCTTAACTACCATTAAAGCATATACGCAACTTGTACTAAGCCTCTCAAAGAGTGAAGAGCACAAGCCAATTCAGAAATACCTTGCAAAAATTGATCAATATGCAGGCAAGCTGAATTTTCTTTTAAATGAATTATTGGATGTGTCACGAATACATGCGGGTAAATTAAGACTATCTCAAACTGAAGTAGAACTGGATTCATTTCTTCCGGAAGTACTTAATTCAATGCAGCACATTACACAAAATCATAAAATAATTTTAGAAAAAAATGTAGCTGCCAAAATAAAAATTGATGCACTACGACTGGAGCAGGTAATTGCAAATATTATAAGCAACGCATCAAAATATTCTCCTGGCAAAGAAAAAATAATAGTTAACTCCTTTAAAAAAGATAAGACAGTTATTGTTTCTTTCAAAGATTTTGGAATTGGTATTCCTAAAGAAAAAATTGAAAAAATATTTAACCGTTATTACAGGGTTGATGAAGAATTGAAAAATTTTAGCGGGTTAGGAATTGGTCTTTTTATCTCTTCTGAAATAATTAAACAGCATGGCGGTAAAATTTGGGCAGAAAGTTTTGATGGAGAAGGAAGCACTTTTTATTTTAGTTTACCATTAATGAATTAAGTTTAAATAATGCTTGCTGACTTTCACCATAACTAAGTTTGTCATTAAACAGTTTGATAATGAAACTTATCTATTTTATTTCGAGAGAAAGCAGGCAATCTTTTTCAAAATAACCTTCCAGTAAGTCACCAACCATGCACTCTCCTACGCCGGCAGGTGTGCCTGTGAATATGAGATCTCCTATGTTAAGAGAGAAGTAATTAGAAATATTTGCAATGATTTGGTCAATGGAAAAAATCATAGATCCTGAATTTCCTGTTTGCACAACCTCTTTGTTTTTTGCAAAAGAAAAATTAATATTTTTTTTATTAAGCGCCGGGGTAATATCTATAAATTTTCCTACTGCGGCAGAGTTATCAAAAGATTTTGCTTTTTCCCATGGAAGGCCTTTTTCCCTTAACTGATTTTGTATATCTCTCGCGGTAAAATCAATGCCTACGCTTATTCCATTATAGTAGTTAGAAGCATGCTTGTCCTGGATATATTTTCCATTTTTACTTATGCGAACAACAAGCTCACATTCATAATGCAATTCATTGGTAAATTCGGGATAATAAAATGGAGTAAAGTTTTGAACCAAAGCACTCTTAGGCTTCATAAAAATAATAGGTTCAACAGGCAATTCATTACCCATTTCCTTTGCATGGTCTGCATAATTACGTCCTATACAAAATATTTTCATACTAAAGCAGCTTTATGATTAGGGTTCCGAAAGTTTGGAAGCGAATATACAAAACAAATTAAAAAAAGAATTTAAGTAATCCGCTCATTCTAACTTAAATGTAACGTTATTTATTGTGTTCATGGTTCTGTCAATTCCAATAGTTGCAAAATTTTCAATGACTTCAATACTTTTTTCAATCTTTAATCTTACCAGTGGAATTTCCTCTGGAAACCATTTGCTGAGTACAAACTCAACCTGCATTCCTTTGGGAAAATTGTTACCAATTCCAAACCTCAATTTCGGGTAAGCATCAGTTTCCAAAACATTTTGAATATCCCGAAGTCCGTTATGACCAGCATCACTACCGCTTTTGCGTAGCCGCAATTTTTCTAAGGGAAGAGCCAGCTCGTCAACAATCGTCAATGAATTTTCAATTCCTATCTTTTCTTTATCGAGCCAGTATTTCATTGCCCTGCCGCTCAGGTTCATAAACGTTGCAGGTTTAATACAAACGAATATTTTTCCTTTATATTTTATTTCTGAAACTTCTACCAGGCGAGCCGTTTTAAAAAATCCATCGTGCTTCAATACAAAAGCGCTTACAACATCAAATCCAATATTATGCCTCGTATGTGCATATTCATCGCCGGGGTTACCAAGTCCTACAATTAAATACTTCGACATAAGTACGAAGATACTATAATGTAAAAATTGCCAAATTGTTGTGTTGAGTAACTATTTAATTTCTGAAAAGTCAATTGGAATTCTTTTTATGAGCAATAAACTTTATATTAGGTATCCTATTATTTCTCATTTAAACATAATTTGTATGAGGTACTATAATAAAAAAAAGAGTTTAAAAATTTATACTGTAGCTGGTACACAAACGGTACTACTTTCTTTGGATATTGATAAAAGTAAAATTGATAATAAGCAGTTTCTTGGCTTTAGCTTTGAACGTAAAGATAAAAATGGTAATATAAAATTTCTCAACGGCAGCAAGCATTTCGATTCATTAATAAATAATGATACGATCAAAGATCATGATTTAAAATACCTGTCACTCGTGCAAACATTTTACTGGCACGATTATACGGCAGATCCCGGGCAAACATATACTTATACAATAAAGCCAATGTTTGGCACTCCCATAAATCATACACCAAAATATGAAAACAGCATTAAGGTAACTACTGAAGATTTACATTCAGGCAAGCATTCAGTATATTTTAATTATGGTGTAACCGGCTCGCAGGGTTATGCTACTAATAAAGAATTTGGAAATACTCCTATCAGCGATTTAAAAGGCAAAGCGTTAAAAGATGCATTATCTTTTTTGGGAAGAGAATTGTGGAATGATGGATTGATAAAATTTGTACAGCAGGCAACGAATAATAAATTCAGCTTGTTTGGAGCATTTTACGAGTTTCAATATCCTGGTTTTTTAGATGAAATAAAAGCGGCTAAAGACAGAGGTGCAGAAGTTCAATTAATTGTTAGTGGAAAAGATGATCAATATTTAGATAAAACATATAAAGATGGAACTGTAAGACAGAATAATAAAACAATGATTGAAAAAGCAGGTTTAACTTCTGTTTGTACTTTGCGCACAAAACCCAGTCAGCCTCATAATAAATTTATGGTGCTATGTGAAAATGGTAAACCAAAACAAGTGTGGACAGGTTCCACAAATATTACGCTTGCAGGAATATTCGGGCAATGCAATACAGGCCATTGGGTCAAGGACGAAACTATTGCACAAAACTATTTAGAATACTGGAAGGGTATAAAAGAAGATCCTGTGATGAGCAAGCAAGCAAAAGTTTCTGAAATCATACAGGCTGATACAGACCTTAACACATTAGCAAAAGGTACTTATGTTTTTTTTAGTCCGCGTGATTTACCAACTGACAAAGGTGTAGCGCCTGCGCATTTAAAAAATTACGCAACGCTTATAGACAGCGCAAAGGAATTAGTATGCATGGTTTTCCCCTTTAATATGGATAATGTTTTTGCAACTGTTTATAATGAAGACAAAGATTATTTGCGGTTATTAATTTTTGAATCGGCAACTGATGCAAAAAATGCAAAGAGCAATGATATTGATGTTAAGATAACAGCAGGCGCAATTTTAGATGTAAAGGAAAAAGAATGGGCAAAAGAAATAACAACCAAAGCTACCACGGGAGCAGGCATATTATATGTGCACAATAAATTTTTTATAATTGACGCATTAAGCGAAAATCCTGTAGTAGTAACAGGTTCAGCAAATTTTAGCACAAATTCCATTTTGAATAATGATGAAAATACACTTTTAATAAAGGGTGATAAACGGGTTGCAGATATTTATCTTACAGAATTTGACAGGCTGTTTGTTCATTTCTGGCCACGCTATTTAAGAATGCTTAATTTAAACAGCACCAAACAACAAGGGTTTTCAAAACCGTTAGATGAAAGCTATACGTGGCATCAGGAATATTTTACTGTAAATAAATATGGGTGGAGAAGAAAGCAATTATTTATAAACATGAAAGGTGCCAAGCTGGGATGATGAAATGTAATATCAAAACCAATCATTAAAAAGAAGTTTACATCCCGTTAAGATATTGTTGCAAATCGGCATCAGTTTTTATAAGCACATCGCGAACTTTGCTTCCCTGGTTGGGGCCTACAACACCTGCTGCTTCTAATTGATCCATTAATCTTCCGGCACGATTGTAACCAAGTTTCATGCGGCGTTGTAATAAAGAAGTGCTTCCGCTCTGGCTTTGAACTATAAGCTTTGCTGCATCTTCAAAAAGTGGATCACGATCATTTACATCAAAGTCTTTGTTTTCAAATTCTTTTTCATCAACATATTCGGGCAACATAAATGCCTGAGGATAGCCCTGTTGATCACCAATAAAATCAGTAACCTTGTCAACTTCAGGCGTATCAACAAAAGCGCATTGCAAGCGTGTAAGCTCACCGTTATAACTTATAAGCATATCGCCTTTACCAATAAGCTGTTCGGCACCGCCAACATCAAGTATTGTACGGCTATCTATCTTACTGCTAACCTTAAACGCAATTCGTGCCGGAAAATTCGCTTTGATTGTTCCTGTAATAATATTTACTGAAGGACGTTGAGTAGCAATGATGAGATGAATACCCACTGCTCTTGCAAGCTGTGCCAGCCGTGCAATTGGCATTTCAACCTCTTTGCCGGCAGTCATTATAAGATCGGCAAATTCATCAATAACCAAAACAATAAAAGGCAGGTATTGATGTCCCTTTTCAGGATTTAATTTTCTTGCTACAAATTTTTCATTGTATTCTCTTATATTTCTTGTGCCTGCTTCTTTCAATAAATCATAACGATTATCCATCTCAATACACAATGCGTTGAGAGTATGAATTACTTTTTTTGTATCAGTAATAATTGCATCTTCTTCGCCTGGTAATTTTGCCAAAAAATGTTTTTCTATACTTTTATAAATACTTAATTCTACTTTTTTAGGATCAATCAAAACCAATTTTAATTGTGATGGATGTTTTTTATAAAGAAGAGAAACAAGGATTGCATTTAAACCAACTGATTTACCCTGCCCGGTTGCACCTGCCATAAGCAAATGCGGCATGGTAGTAAGATCAACAATAAAATTTTCGTTGTCAATTTTTTTACCAATAGCAATTGGTAATGAAAAATGATTGTTTTGAAATTTTTCAGAATTTAATAAAGTCCTCATGCTCACCACTGTCTTCTTTACATTAGGCACTTCAATACCAATAGTTCCCTTTCCGGGAATAGGAGCAATAATGCGTATGCCAAGCGCAGCAAGGCTTAGCGCAATATCATCTTCCAGATTTTTTATACGCGAAATGCGAACTCCGGGCGCAGGAACAATTTCATATAGTGTAACCGTTGGCCCTACAGTAGCATAAATTTTTTGAATTTCAATATCATAATTTTTTAGCGTATTGATGATTTGGTTCTTATTTGTTTCAAGCTCAGTTGCATCCTGAATTATTTTTTCACTGCCATGTGCTTCCAGCAAATCCATCGTTGGAAATTTATAATTCCTCAAATCAAGAATTGGATCATAAGGCTGCTGTATTTTTGGTTTTAAAGCAGTTTCAGTTTTTTCTTCTTCAATAACTGAAGGCATTGATTTCACTTCGAGGGTAAGCCCATTTGCAGGAAGATTATTGCTTATAGGGTTTTTATTCTTATCTAATGGAAAAGCGTATTCGATAACAGGTTCGGGCTTGAATGCATCATGTTCACCAGGTTTTTCAATCATTTGTAAATCGTGACTAACACCATTATCTTCCCTCGCAGGAATTTTTATCAAAGGCACGAGCTTATCATTTGAAGTTTGTATTCCACCAGGGTTTGTAAATCCTGCTTGAGAAAAAGCTTCTTCATTTCCTTCAATTCCAAGCTCAGGTTCTGGAAGTAACTTTTTATTTTTTAGATTGAAGGAAGGATTGAAACGCCAGATAATGTAGCTGAACACTGCTGCCAGCAAAAGCGCTGCTGTACCCACTCTGCCAATAACCTGCTGTAGCCATTGGCTTGCCATATCGCCCACTGCACCGCCCCATGGAAAAGGATGACCGCTCATGAAAAATGAAGCTGAAACACTTATGACTAAAAGTCCCACAATTACATACCGCAGGTTGCGGCCGATGGAAAATATTTTCTTTGGCGAAAATAAATTGACACCAAATACAATAAAAAATGTGCAGAATAAGTAAGAAGCAATACCAAAACCCGACCTGAAAAAAAGATCAGAAAAATAAGCGCCTGCTGTACCCAGTAAGTTAGCCATTGATTCTGCATGGCTGGGCAATAAAATTTTTGCACCTTTGAAAACTTTAGATTGATCTTCCTGCCATGTAAATAAATAGGAAGTAAAAGATATGAAAAGAAGAAATGCTATGAGGATAAGAATGGTGCCAGCAATTTTATGAGAACGCTCATCTTTAAGCAATTTTTTTACTTCAACTTTTTCAACAATATCAGCCTTCATTTTAGAAGAGTCTCCCGCTTTGGTTTTTTTATTTTTTTTTGTAGTCGCCATTAGTTGCAAAGATAGAGAATGTAAGAGTTCAGAATTCAGAGTTTGTAGTTCAGAGTCCTAAGTTTAAAGTTTTGATTTAACTATGAATTAAAAATTTAGAACTACGAACTTTTCTTAAACATTCCAATAAACAAACAAACCCAACCCGCAATAAAAAATAATCCTCCGAAAGGTGTAATAGCACCTACCCAATCATAACCGGATAATACTGCTCCTTTAATAAATGTAAGAATGTATAAAGAACCACTGAATAAAATAATTCCTGTAATAAAGAATATGCCTGACCATTTTATAAATTTATTTTGAAATTCTTTATACAAAATTCCAACGGCTAATAATCCAAACACATGAAAGAACTGGTATCGAACCCCGGTTTCAAAAATACTTACCGCATAATCGGAGATGGTTGATTTAAGAGAGTGCGCCGCAAAAGCGCCAAGACCAACTGAAAATGCGCCGAATATGGCTGCAGTTTTTATAAATCCTTTATGCATAAGTGTGTAAGAAATTTTTAAGCTTCTTTTCTTTGTCTTTGTTTTGCATCTGTTGAAGTTGGCTGCAATTTTTCTAAATTTTTTTTGCTTAATTTTTTTATCTCGTGCCCTGATAAATTCAGTTGCAATACTTCTGCAGAAGTTTTTACCTTTTCTTTCTTAGGTGGTGTTAGCAAAATGGAAAGTGAATCTTCCGTCAATTTCTCTACATTCAAAATATGATTGGCTTTGCTATAATATGGTTCTCTTTCTGCAAGCTTTTTTTGAATAAAAAATAATAATTCTGAAGGATTCACTTTTTTTAATAAGGGCCTTTGCTCTGTTTCATGCATTACCTGGTCAAGAATTAATTGTGGTGTCGCTTTTAAATAAATAACTTTTCCATGTGCCAGCATCCATTCCATGTTGTCGAAAAAACATGGAGTTCCGCCTCCACAGGAAAGTAAAAAATCTTTCTTCGATTCAAATTTTCTTAAATTATATCTTTCCAGTTCACGAAATTTTTCTTCCCCTTTTTTTTCAAAAATTTTTTCAACAGACATTTTAAATGCATTCTCTATCTGTGTATCCAAATCAAAAAAGTTAAGCTTGCTTTTGAAAGCCCAGATGCGTCCCCAGTGCGTTTTACCGCTTCCCATAAAACCAATTATAAAAATATTCATTTTAAGCCTTCAATTTTATCTAAATAAACAATTACAAGTTGCCAATTCAATCTCATCTTCTACCCCAGCATTGCTTTAAAAAACTTTTGAAGGAAACTAACTGAAGTATTACCCAGTTTGAGTAAAATTACTTTTGGTGGTTGGATTCTGTATAACATTCTTTCATGAAAGTCAGTATCCTTAGTGAGAATAATCGAATTATTTTTCTCGGCAATATCCCAGATAGAAGAATCTTTTAGGAAATTTCCAATTTTTGTAACATGCAAAAAATCTTTAGATGACCAGATGTTAACATTATCAGGCAAATTTTCATCAATAAGAAATTTCATTTTATTTAATTGAAAGCTTTTGCAAAAAACTGGGGAACAAAGTGGCATATTCTTTAATTGTAGAAATATCTTCTTTGGTAAGTCGTGGGTATCCTTCTAAAATATCTTCGTCTGTATCTCCGGCAACAATGTACCCGAGAATGGTTTTTATTGTAATTCTTGTACCATCAATGGTAGGTCTTCCTCCACAAATTTCTTCATCGGCAATAATATTTTTATAGATATAGGTTTTCATTCAAGCAATTTACAAAAAAATGAAGACTTTTATTTAAACGCATTCAATCCTGTAACATCCATTCCTGTTATTAAAAGATGAACATCATGAGTGCCTTCGTAAGTAATTACACTTTCAATATTCATCATGTGGCGCATTACAGAATACTCGCCTGTGATTCCCATTCCGCCTAACATCTGTCGGGCCTCACGGGCAATATTAGACGCAATTTCACACGAATTTCTTTTTGCCATGCTTACCTGTTGTGGCGTGGCTTTGCCTTCGTTCATCAATACACCGAGGCGCCAGTTAAGCAATTGCGCTTTGGTGATTTCTGTAATCATTTCTGCTAATTTTTTTTGTTGCAACTGGAACCCTCCTATCGGTCTGTCAAATTGAATTCTTTCTTTAGAATAACGAAGCGCCGTATCATAACAATCCATAGCGGCGCCAATAGTTCCCCATGCAATGCCATATCTAGCTTTTGTCAAGCAACTCAAAGGTCCTTTTAATCCTTTTATATTTGGTAGAATATTTTCTTTCGGAACTTTTACATTATCAAAAACCAGTTCTCCTGTTGAGCTTGCACGCAAGCTCCATTTGCCATGAGTTGTTGGCGTTGTAAATCCTTCTATGCCACGTTCAACAATTAATCCGCATATGTCGCCTTCTTCATTCTTAGCCCACACAACAGCAACCTGTGCAAAAGGTGCATTGCTGATCCACATTTTACTTCCGTTTAAAATAACATGATCCCTGACAGGTTTAAAATTACTCAACATGCCACTTGGATCGCTTCCATGATCAGGTTCGGTAAGCCCGAAACAACCCAGCCATTCACCACTTGCGAGCTTTGGTAAATATTTTTTTCGTTGCTCTTCGCTGCCATAAGCATAAATAGGAAACATTACTAACGATCCCTGCACACTCGCAGTTGACCTTACACCACTATCGCCTCTTTCTAATTCCTGCATCATTAAACCATAAGAAATATAATCAAGGCCGCCGCCGCCATATTCCTGTGGAATGGTTGGGCCAAAACAACCAAGATCACCCAATTGTTTTACAATCTGCTCAGGAAATTCTGCACGTTGAGCGTAATCTTCTATGATAGGTGAGATTTCTTTTTTCACATAACTCCTTACACTTTCTCTTATCAACTTGTGTTCTTCAGTAAGCAGTTCATCTACATTAAAATAATCCGGTGATTGAAAAAGATCCTGTGCCATTTGGGTTGATTAGTTAATAAGTATTAATTCTTGTAATCCTTTTATAATTCGTGTTATGGATTTTCTTATAATTCGCGTAATTTATATCAAAGATAACTCATCATTTCTGTTTGATATTGCTTTGCTATAATCCTTGCTTCCTTTGCAAAATTTTCATCATCTCTTGCATAAATGATGGCTCTTGAAGCATTTACTAATAGTCCACAATCTTTATTGAGTCCATGTTTTGAAACTTCTGCAAGACTTCCGCCCTGGAAACCTACGCCAGGGATTAATAAAAAATTATCAGGAACAATTTTTCTAATCGATGAAAGATCACTTGCTTTTGTTGCGCCTACTACAAACATCAAATTATTTTTTGTTCCCCATTCACTTACTTTTTTAATAACTGTTTCATATAAATATGTATTGTTGATTTTTTGTTGCTGAAAATCTTCGCTCCCATAATTACTGGTAAGTCCTAAAACTATAGTCCATTTATTTTCATATTCAAGAAATGGTTGTATGCTATCCGATCCCATATAAGGCGTAACTGTTATTGCATCAAAATTTAAAATCTCAAAAAAAGCTTGAGCATATTGTGAAGAGGTATTACCAATATCACCGCGTTTGGCATCGGCAATTTTAAAATGCGTTGATGGAATATAATTCGCTGTTCTTTCCATTATCTCCCAACCCTTCACGCCCATGGCTTCATAAAAAGCTGTATTTATTTTATAAGCAACACATAAATCTTTTGTAACATCAATAATTTTTTTATTGAATTCAAAAACAGCATCAGGATAGGAACGCAGGTATACTGGAATTTTTTCTATATTAGTATCAAGACCAACACATAAGTAAGATTTTTTTTCTTTTATTTGACCAATCAATTCCTCTCTTGTCATAAATTAAATTTATACTACAATCTATTTTTTACTTCCATTGCAATTTTATGGGAGTCAGCATCAGTACGCAACATAAGATGATTAATAATACTTTTCCTTGTTTCAATATCATGATTTTGACTTAGCTTAAAAACATTTTCAATTGATGATACTTCAATTGTAAATCCAATGATAGCTTTTACTAACCTGTCAACATATTCTTCGGGTAATTTATTAAAAGCGGCTTCGCTTTCTGCACCTTCATATTTGTTGGTAACGTTTTCGATTATTTTTCTGGTTTGCTTTTCATCTCCAAATTTTATTTTTCCTTTGGCGTGCACATCAATATAATTCCAGGTGGAGGCAACGTTTTTTGTAACATACCATGAAGCGCTTACATAACAATGAGGGCCGCTGAATATTACCAGTACATTTTCATTTTGCAGAAATGCTTTATGATGATCTGTATTTTTCATGATATGGCCAGTGAAGATTATTTTATCAGCATTCTTCTTAATATCAAGTGGAACGTGAGTTGCTACAGGGAAAATTCCATCATAACCTGTGATTAAGGCAAATGAATTTTGTTGAATGAAGTCAAAAACTTTCTCTTCATCTTCTTCTACGAAATATGGAAGCTTGTACATTCCAGGTTTTCTGTTGATTATTATTACAATGATAAAACTATGAAAATTTGGTTCACTGATTTTATTAAAGCATGTTTTTAATTATTTCCCCAAACCTAAAAATATCTTCAAACGTATTATAAAGCGGAACAGGAGCCAAACGAATTACATTTGGCTCGCGCCAATCTACTGTCACTCCATTTTTTTTCAATGACTCAAAAATTTCTTTTCCTTTTTCCAACATTAAAATGGATACCTGGCAGCCATGTTCATTTTCATTCCTGGGCGTAATTATTTCAATAATTTTTTTGGAAGCAGAGGCATTAATATCATCTAAAATAAAAATTAAAAAAGCACTTAATTGTTTTCCTTTTGCAATAATATTTTCAAACCCTGCTTCTTCAAACAGATCAAGCGAAGCTCGATGAGCAGACATATTAAGAATGGGCGTAGTACTAAGCTGCCATCCTTCCGCCGTAGGAATAGGATCAAATTTTTTTTCCATTTTAAAGCGCTTTCCTTTATTGGTACCACACCAACCTGCAAGCCTTAACAACGATTTATCGGCAGCATAACGTTGATGAATAAACGCACCTGCAACTGCACCGGGGCCGGAGTTTAAATATTTATAAGAACACCAGCATGCAAAATCAACATTCCAATCATGAAGCTTCAATTCAATATTTCCTGCAGCATGTGCAAGATCAAATCCGCAATACGCTCCAACATCATGCGCCGCAGCAGCTATAGCTTGCATTTCAAACACTTGTCCAGTATAATAATTTACCCCGCCAATTATTACAACGGCCAATTCATTGCTGTGTTTTTTAATAGTGTCAATTATATCTTCATTTCTTATAGTATGCTCTCCTTCGCGTGCCTTCACTTCTATAATTGATTTTTCAGAATCAAATCCTGATAACAATACCTGTGATTCCAATGCATATTGATCGGATGGAAAAGCTTTTGCTTCACAAATTATTTTATAACGTTCTTTTGTTGGGCGGTAAAAAGAAATTAAAAGCAAATGCAAATTGATGGTAAGCTGGTTCATCACAACTACTTCTTGTTCCATTGCGCCTAATATAGGAGCCAATTTTTCAGGAAACATTTCATGATACTTAATCCATGGATTTCTTGCATGTACATGGCCTTCCACTCCATAATTAGCCCAGTCTTCCAAATCATTTAAAATATATTCCTGCACTGTTTTTGGCTGAAGCCCTAATGAATTGCCGGTAAAATAAATGCACTCTTTTCCATTAACGAGTGGAATATAAAATTTATCACGAAACCTATTTAATGGATCTTGTTTGTCTAATTGTTGTGCAAATTCTAATGTATTTTCAAAATTATGCACTATGGCTTTTGCCCCAGAACTTTTAATTAATGATTCCATTTTTTTATAAATAGATGTTGAATAATTAAAGGTAATGAATCAAAAAAAAATGTGATTTAATTCTTCTTTTTACATAAAAATTAAATAACACGCCAGGTGAAAAGAGTATTGGTAAATTCACGGTAAATGAAGCGCTGCGTGCATTAACAAATATTTTCAAATGTAGACTTACAATTAGAAAAAATAAATTCTTACATTTAAATATGGAAAAAAAATACAAAACTTTTTGGAGCTTTTATCCATACTATCTTACTGAGCATAAAAATGCCACAAGCCGCTCACTTCATTTTATTGGTACGCTGTTATTAATTGTTTGCTTAATAGCAGGAATAATTACCGGAAGATGGATTTTATTAATTCTTATTCCCTTTGTTGGCTATGGCTTTGCATGGTTTGGTCATTTCTTTTTTGAAAAAAATAAACCCGCAACTTTTACTTACCCGCTGTACAGCCTCGGCAGCGATTTTGTTATGTTCTGGCATATTATTACCGGGCAAATACATACAAAAATCCAGGAGGCAGAAAGAGAAACTTCTTCTAATTAAATCTTTCGCTTACTATTAATTCTTTACTTCCGGCTGTGTATTTATAAAAGCCTTCTCCTGTTTTAATCCCTAAATTATTTGCATTAACCATATTTGTTAATAAAGGGCATGGAGCATATTTTGGATTTCCAAAACCATCGTGAAGGACTTTCAATATTGAATAGCAAACATCAAGGCCAATAAAATCGGCGAGTTGTAAAGGCCCCATTGGATGTGCCATTCCTAATTTCATAATTGTATCTATTTCTTCAACACCGGCAACGCCTTCATACAAACTATAAATCGCTTCATTAATCATAGGCATTAAAATTCTGTTAGCAATAAAACCGGGATAATCATTCACCTCGCATGGAATTTTATCGAGCTTTTTAGCAAGTTCCGCAATTTGTTTTGTTACCTCTTTAGAAGTGCCATATCCATTTATTATTTCTACCAGCTTCATTACCGGAACGGGATTCATAAAATGCATGCCTATTACCTGTTGCGGCCGTTTGGTTACAGATGCAATTTTTGTTATAGATATGGAAGATGTGTTGGATGCAAGTATGCAATTCTCAGGAGCGGCTTCATCAATTTGTTTAAAAATTTTTAATTTCAAATCGATATCTTCTGTAGCAGCTTCTATAACCAAATCCGCATCCTGCACACCTGCTGTAATTGATGTAAGTGTAGTAATATTTTTTAGTGTTTCAATTTTGGTTTCTTCTGAAATTACATTTTTTGAAATTTGCCTGTCAATATTTTTTGTGATAAGGAGAATAGCTTTATCAAGTTGCAGCTGAGATACATCAATAAGAGTTACTTTAAACCCATGCTGAGCAAAAATATGCGAAATCCCGTTTCCCATAGTGCCTGCCCCTATTACCGCTACTGTTGTAATCATAAAAATTCTTTGAAAACCTGAATGTAAATGTAGTTGATAAATATTTCTGCAAACAAGGCTTCTGCACTGATAAAAAAGTAAAATAAATACTTTTTGATTCAATTAGTTGCTCAAATAAAGTGCAACAAAAATTAGCAGAGAAAATTGGAAAGGCGGCTGTATAGAAAACAAAACCAGAACCCATGATAAAAATTCATGAGTTTACTAAGTCTTCATAAACATTGGTGGGTTAGCTTGCAAATAAAGTAGGAAAAATTTTATTCAAAAATACAACGAAGATTAAGCAACCCCTGCATTAGCTTTAATGTCATCCATGTGTATGCCCGAATGACTTTCGTCATAAACACATTTTCCATTGTTTATAACAAGTACCTGGGGAGATTCGTGATGTACTTCGAAATCCTTTGCAATTTTGTTGGAAATATTTCGATGATTGATAATATCAAGAAAGTAAAAATCAATCCCTTCAGGAAAATCATTTTTGTCGAGCCTGTTTCTTGCCATGCTGCTAACGGAACAGCGGGTACTATGTTTAAATATTACTTGTGGCTTATTGGCAGAATTCATCTTTATCTCCTCAAGCTGCTGCTCGTTATGCAAGGGTATCCAATTCATGTATTTTGTAAAAAATTGTAGGTTAGTAAATAATTCTAATGTATTATATTCTCTGTCATCGGGCATCCGGTCTTGCGTGAACTGCTGCAGGACGCTAAAGAAATAATAATTAAACCGGTTAAGGCGAAAACAACAAATACTTTTTTCATAAAAGTTTTAATTTAAAATTTACTTTGCATCCTTTTGCAAAGGTAGAGCATCCGATTTTAAGGTTACTAAGCAAAAACGAATTATATTTCAATCTATTGTTAAAAAATATTTTTAAGCCATAATAATGCGGATTCATTTCATAGCTATTGGCGGCAGCGTGATGCATCAGCTTGCTATTGCTCTTAAACGTAAAGGTTATGAAGTCACAGGCAGCGATGATGAAATTTTTGAACCTGCCGTTACAAACATGAAGAAAGAAGGAATTTTGCCTGCAGAAATGGGCTGGTTTCCTGAAAAAATAACCAACGATATTGATGCGGTTATTTTGGGAATGCATGCAAAGCATGATAATCCGGAAATTCAAAAAGCTAAGGTATTAGGGGTTAAAATATTTTCATTCCCTGAGTATATTTATAAAGAAAGCGAAAATAAAAAAAGAGTGGCGATAGGAGGAAGTCATGGCAAAACCACAACTACATCAATGGTGATGCATGTGCTTAAATATACAAAAGTTGATTTCGATTATCTTGTAGGAGCCAGGCTGGACGGCTTTGAGCAAAGTGTTCGCATTACCGATGTCCCTTTAATTATTTGTGAAGCTGATGAATACCCTGCAAGTGTAATAGAAAAGCGACCTAAATTTCATTTTCTTTTTCCTCACATAGCAGTCATCACAGGAATTGCATGGGATCACATAAATGTCTTTCCCACATTTGATTTTTATTTGGAACAGTTTACATTTTTTATTGAAAAAATTGAAAGTGATGGAGTTCTAATTTATAATAATACTGATGAGATTCTTAAAAAGCTGATAGCTCAAAATAAGAGGAGCGATATACGTTTCATTCCGTACACTCTTCCCACTTACTTTATAGAAAATGGCATTACAACCGTGATAATTGAAAAAGAAAAAACAACATTAAAAGTATTTGGGAATCATAATCTTTTAAATTTGCAGGCAGCATATTATGTTTGTAAAGAGCTTAATGTAAATGATATTACTTTTGCAAAAGCTATAGCAGATTTTACCGGTGCTTCAAAAAGGCTTGAGCTACTTGCGGAAACTACAGAATACAATGTTTACAGAGATTTTGCACATGCACCCAGTAAAGTAACGGCAAGCATAAACGCAGTAAAGCAACAATTCCCTCAAAGAAAGCTGATAGCAATTCTTGAGTTACATACTTTCAGCAGCCTTAATGAAAACTTTATGAGTGAATATGCAGGAGCAATGGAAAATGCTGATGAAGCAATTGTTTTTTACAGCAGGCACGCATTGGAATTAAAACGATTGCCGGCTCTTGATCCACAAATGGTAATTAAAGGATTTAATAAAACAAATCTTAAAGTGATTACTGACAGAAAAAAACTCGAAGCCTACCTTGAAAACAAAGATTGCAGCAATACCAATTTTCTTTTTATGAGTAGTGGCAATTATGAAGGAATGGATGTCTTACAAACACTTTTTAGCTCATAGTTTGAAGTTCAAAGTTAAAGTACAGAAACTTTGTTCAAATCAGAATTAAATTGAATTGAACCAACTTAGTATAAGCGGAAAATCAGAACTTTATCTTAAAAATTTTGATACAAATGATTATCATATATTTTTTCAGAAACTAAAAGCGATTAAATTATTTAAAACATTTAAACTCTGAACTGAGAACTGCGACTCAGAAATACTATTATTAAATTCATAATTTAAAATATGCCTTTACAACTAAAGCGTCCATTGGTTTTTATTGACCTTGAAACAACCGGAACGAATCTTTCAACAGATAGGATTGTGGAAATTGCCATCATAAAAGTGCTTGCCGATGGAACTAAAACAGTAAAGCAGAAAATAATAAACCCACAAATCCCGATTCCTAAAAGCAGCAGCGATATACATGGAATTACCGATGAAAAAGTAAAAGATGCGCCTACATTTAAGCAAGTTGCCAACGAGTTGAAGCAATTTATAGATGATGCAGACTTATCAGGCTACAATTCAAACCGCTTTGACATTCCTTTATTAATGGAAGAGTTTTTAAGAGCAGGCATAACTATTGACATGACAAACAGGAGAATGCTTGATGTGCAGCATATTTTTCACATGATGGAAAAACGCACCCTTGGTGCTGCATACAAATTTTATTGTGAAAAAGAACTACATAATGCTCATTCTGCTGAGGCAGATGCTTCCGCTACCTGGGAAATACTTGAAGCACAGCTTACGAGGTACGAAAATTTAGGAAATACTTTAGATACAATTTTGCAATTTACAGGTGAAGAAAAGTTTGTGGATTTTGCCCGCCGGTTTATAATGGATAATAATGTGGAAGTATTTAACTTTGGAAAACATAAAGGACGCCCGGTTTGTGAAGTGCTGAAAGCTGAACCACAATATTATGATTGGATGATGAAGGGAGATTTTCCTTTGCACACAAAACAAAAGCTTACCGAAATACTTAACCGTACGCTGCTAAAGAAATAAGACCGCTTATCTCTTCTGAAAAAATTTATTAGAGAATAATTGTAAATTCATTATTAAATACTATTGCCTTTTTTGGAAAAGCTTCTCATTATACCTACTTACAATGAAAGAGAAAATGTAGCCTCTATTCTTGAAACAGTTTTTTCTTTACAACAAAACTTTCATGTTCTTATTATTGATGATGGTTCTCCCGATGGTACTGCAAAAATTGTAAAAAATCTTTTTGCAAAATATCCTGGTATGTTGTTTTTAGAAGAGCGAATTGGAAAGCTTGGCCTTGGTACTGCATACATTCATGGATTTCGCTGGGCGCTAAATAAAGGATACCGTTTTATTTTCGAAATGGATTGTGATTTTTCTCACAACCCACAGGATCTTGATAAGCTATACCGGGCATGCAAAAACGGTGATGCAGATGTAGCAGTGGGTTCCCGTTATATAAAAGAAGGAAAGGTGGAAAACTGGCCCTGGTTAAGGGTAAGCATATCAAAAGGGGCATCAGTTTATACACGCATTATTACTTTAATGCCGGTAAAAGATCCCACAGCAGGTTTTGTTTGTTACAGGAACGAAGTATTAGAAGCCATCAATCTCGACCAGATAAGCTTTATAGGTTACGCATTCCAGATAGAAATGAAATTTGCAGCCTGGAAGCTTGGCTTTAAAATTAAAGAAGTACCTATAACATTTATTGATAGAAAATATGGCGTTTCTAAAATGAATAAGGGAATTGTTAAAGAAGGTATTTTTGGAGTGCTCAAACTTAAATGGATGAGCATGTTTAAAAATTATCGTAACAGGGTTAAAAACATGGGTGATGATACATCTTTCCAAAGCCAGGAAGTTTTGATGGAAAGAAAGTGAACTCTTATTATTTAAATGCCGGATGAAATTGCTGCAAAGTATCTCTTAAATATTCCCGATCAAGATGTGTGTAAATTTCAGTAGTTGTTATACTCTCATGCCCAAGCATCTCCTGCACAGCACGCAGGTCGGCGCCGCCTTCTACCAGGTGTGTTGCAAAAGAATGGCGGAAGGTATGCGGTGAGATATTTTTTGTAATACCTGCTCTTTTTGCCAAATCTTTTATTATCATAAATATCATTACACGTGAGAGCTTTCTTCCTCTCCGGTTCAGGAAAACTATATCTTCATTACCGGGTATAACGGGTAGGTGTAAACGAATGTTTTGCCTGTACAAATTAATGTATTTTATTGCCGGTGCACCTACAGGAACTAATCTTTCTTTATCTCCTTTTCCAATTATGCGGATATATCCTACATCAAAATAAAGACACGATAACCGCAGGTTCACTAACTCACTCACCCGTAACCCGCAACTATATAGGGTTTCAATAATAGCTTTATTTCTGGTTCCTTCCGGTGTGCTTACATCAATGCTGCCACTTATATTTTCTATTTCATCAAAGCTTAATACATCTGGCAGGTGCTTTACCAGCTTTGGCGTTTCGAGCAATGCAGTAGGATCCTTTTTTGATATTTGTTCCTGTAAGCAATATTTATAAAAATTTCGCAAGCCGGAAATTGTTCTTGATTGGGAAGAAGGTGTCATTCCCAATTCGCTAATCCATTGTAACAAATTTTCAAGATGCTTTAATTCAACCTGGGAAGGAGTTAGATCAGAATGGTTTATTGAAAGAAACTGCGTGAATTTATCTAAATCATGCAGGTATGCCTCAACCGAATTTTCTGATAAAGATTTTTCAAGCCGTAAATATGCTTTGAATCCTTTTTTATAAACATCCCACATTCTTAAATTTATTTTAATGAAGGAAATACATGTTCATCATATAAACTGCGTTTGATGCCACCGTTAGTAAAATTAATGTCATGTGAAATTAAAATAAAATATACTTACATTTATATTTTAAAATAATCGTAAGCTACAAGTAATCAGCTAATTTAATTTTCATTTATTCATGCGTTCTATCAATCTCCGGAAACTCAAAAAAAAATTTGAGGAAAACAGGAAATCTTTAAGAAGTTTCATTACCCGTACAGAAAATAATTCTCCCCAAAAGCTGGAAGCTCTTGTAGGCCAAATTGATAAGGAAGTATGGACTGAAACTAATTGTCTTAGCTGTGCCAACTGTTGTAAAGTAATGAGTCCCACCTACACTTTCCAGGATATAAAAAGAATTGCTGCCCACCTTGGTATGAGGCCAAAAGATTTTAAAGAGAAGTGGCTTTATCTTGATAAAAAAGAAAATGACTGGATGAATAAATCGAGACCTTGCCAGTTTTTGGATCTTAAAACAAATATGTGTTCTATTTATGAAGTGCGTCCTGCTGATTGCGCAGGCTTTCCGCATTTAATAAAAAAACCGCTGACTGATTATATGTATGTGCATAAGCAAAATATTGAATATTGCCCTGCAACAATGCTTTTTGTTGAAAAGCTTAGAGCTGCTTTGAATGCGTAGTCAATTTTTTTAATTCATCAAAAGACAAATCTAATAATTCATAAAAGGAAGCATTCGGCAAACTGAAATGCCACCATTCTGTACTAAGACTTATGAATCCATATTTTTCCATAATTGTTTTTAAAATGTTTCTGTTGTTTAAAACTTCATTTGGGAGATTCGTAAAATCAACATGAGCAGTATCACTGAAATTATCAAATCCCGTTCCCATGGGTAACTCTTTTTTAGTATGCCGATTTATAAGCGTAAGGTCAACTGCAATACCCCGGTTGTGCCCGCTTCCCTTTGAAGGATCAGCAGCATAGCGATCATCCCTTACTGTTTCCCACATTTTTTCTGTAACAGAATAAGGACGATATGCATCGAAAATTTTTAATGAAAAGTTTTGCTTATTAAATTCTTTAACCACTTTTTTTAAAGCCTCGACTGCGGATAAGCGCAGGTAAGTAGCATTAACGGAAGGGTATAATTTGAGATGCATAAAATTATTTGCCGTAGCATATTTTAAATCCAGGACTAAAGAAGGTATTGCTTCTCGTAAATTCACCATTTGTTTATTAGAATCAATAGTAATTTCCTCCTGTAAAATCTTTATATTTTTTACTACAATTAATCCATACTTATTTACGACATTTGACTGGGCACAAATAGTATTCGCCTTAAAGAAAATTATACCAAACACTATCAATGCTTGCAACCAATTTTTCATTGTATAAATCACTTTTATTTTTTTGCTTTTCTGAAAATGGAAACCTGACATTCAATTGCAAAAAAATTCTTTAAATATTGTAAACTATTTATTTTTTATAAATCTTACCAAAACCATGCTACACAAAGCAAATTTAATTTTTGTTTTTTTAACAGCTGTTGCTATGTGCTGCCTGGTTTCCTGTAAAAGCAAACATGCAGTGCCGGAAAAGGAAATTGTAAAAAAGCCTGAAGATATGGATGATCAGATTGCCGATAATATAAAATCAGCACTGCAATTTGCTAAAGAAAATAATGGTAAAATAAACGACTCAATTAGATTATCACTTTCCAGGGTTGTGGGTTCTTTTTATGAGCAAAATGATTATCATAATATATGGAGTAAAAAAGAACACTGGCTTCCTTTGGCAGATTCCATGTTTGATTTTATATATCAATCAAAATATTATGGGCTTTATCCTGAAGATTATCATTTTAAAGAATTGTCTTCTTTACGCCAAAAGATAATTGATGATACTTTAGCAAAAACAGATGCAGTTATCTGGACAAAGGCCGACCTGTTGCTAAGCGATGCATTTATGAAGACAGCAAAGCATCTTAAAGAAGGAAGATTGCTTCCCGACAGCGTTTCCATAATTTCAAAACAAAAATATATAGATTCTTTTTTCATTGAAAATTTAAATGAAGCCCGTACAAAAAATACCATTACTGATTTGTTTAATACAATGGAACCTTTACATAATGGTTACCAATCTATAAGAGGATTAATAAAAAATTTTGCGGACAGCATGGATAATACAGTTTATTTATACATTGATTATCCGCAGAAAGATTCTCTAAATCTTGTTGAAGATCTTCAGAAGAGATTAATACAATCAGGTGCAGAAAAAACACACACATTGCTTCCCGATTCTATCATGCTTAGTGATGAAATAAAAAATTATCAAAAAATACATCATCTTAAAAAAGATGGTAAAATAAGCGCTAAGCTTATAAATGTTCTTAATACTAATGATGTTGAAAAATTTAAAAGAATTGCGATTACGCTTGACCGGTATAAACTATTACCAGCCACACTTCCTGTAACATATATCTGGGTAAATCTTCCGGGATATTATTTAAAAGTGTGGGATCATGATACGGTTGTTCTTGAATCAAAAGTGATTGTTGGCAAACCCACAACCCGTACGCCGGTACTAACTTCACAGATTTCAGATATGGTAACCTACCCGCAATGGACCATACCCGAAAGCATTATTAAAAAGGATATTTTACCGGCATTAAAACAGGATGCAAGCTATCTTGCAAGAAAAGGATTTAATCTTGTAGATGCTAAAGGCGAGGTTGTAAATCCTTTTACCGTTAATTGGTCTAAATATAAAAAAGGTATTCCGTGGAAAGTGATGCAGGGCAGTGGCGATGACAATGCTTTGGGAATTTTTAAATTTAATTTTAATAATCCCTATAGTGTTTATTTGCACGATACAAACCAGCGTTATCTTTTTAGTAATTCGGCAAGAGCATTAAGCCATGGCTGCGTACGCGTGCAAAACTGGGAAGCACTTGCATATTATATTGCCCGCAACGACAGCCTCAACCAAACAGCAGAGCACCAATTATCTTATAATGTAGATTCTATAAAGACGTGGCTTACCAATAAAGACAGGAAAAGAATTATTGTGAAAAACAGGCTGCCGCTTTTTATTGAATACTTTACCTGTGAAGCTAAAAAAAATAGATTGGTTTTTTATGATGATATTTATAACGATGACAGGATGCTTGCTGAAAAATATTTTGCAAATAATTAAATGAAAAAAGCGTTTATAGCTTAAATAATATATATGTTGAGAATATTGCTTCAGTATCTTTTTAAAATTAAAGAACTATTTATTATCCTATTGCTCCTGCATTTTTCATTTGTCAATGTGCAGGCACAAAAGAAAATACATTATTCACATAAAACTTCTATAGCAAAAGCTGAGGCTAAAAAAAGTATTATTAAATATGGTGCAGCAAGTTTTTATGCTAAAAAATTTAATGGCCGTGAAACAGCCAATGGAGAAATATACAGTTCAGCAAAATACACCGCAGCATGCAATGTATTGCCATTAAATACCTGGATAAAAGTTACCAACCTTCGTAATGATAAAATTGTTATTGTAAAAATTAATGACCGGCTTCACCCTAAAAATAAACGGCTGGTAGATTTGTCAAGAGCGGCTGCTCAACAATTAGGATATGTATCAAGAGGCTTAACCCGCGTGAAAGTTGAAGTGCTTGAAAATTTCCAGGTTGGAATGTAAACAGTGCGGTTCTTCAAATGCACAGAACATTTAATTTTATCAAATCAATTTTAATTTGTCATTGTTGAGTTCTGAAAAGAGAAAGCCTTTATTAATTTAATTTTCTGCTTTGGATGTAACCCTCTATTTTTGTTTTATAAGCAAATTAACTCAATATGAAAAAAATATGTTTCCTCCTTATCGCCATCGGCTGTTTTGCCACTTCTTTTGGCCAGATGGAAAGTTATAAAAAAACAAAAGCCCTTGGATTCAGTTTTTTTTTTAGTGATTTTCAAACAGCTTCTGATATAAGAACCAATGGATTGGCAAGCGTATTAAAATCTAAAAATTTTTTTAAAACAAGCCGGATGAACCCCGGATTAGCTGTAGATTATCTTTCAGGATTAAGCAAGCATGTCGACTTTATTGCAACGCTTGGTGGTTCTTATGTTGATTATCCTATTAACAACAAGCCTGCTTTCAACTCAAATGCTTTTTTACTGGAATCAACAGCAAGCCTTAATCTTAAGTTATTAACTGACAGGTATTGGGTGGTTCCTTTTGCAGATTTAGGTGTAGGCGCAAGCTTATACAAAAAATTTGCTAGTGCGTTTGTACCAGTTGGCCTCGGTTTGCAAATTAATTTTTTTGATGAAGCCTATTTACTTATAAATTCTCAATATAGGATTCCTGTAACAGAAAATGCAAGTTATCATTTTTACCATAGCGTTACAATTGCAGGTAATATAGTGGAGAAAAAAGTGATGGCTCCAAAAGTTGTTGAAATACCTGTAGTAAGTGATCGTGATGGAGATGGCATCGTTGATAGTTTAGATGCATGTCCTGATACACCAGGCCTGGCTGCATTGCAGGGTTGTCCCGATCGTGATGGAGATGGCATTGCAGATAAAGATGATAAATGCCCCGATGTGGCAGGTATT
>JBBRTG010000004.1:0-240229 GCA_038244655.1 Chitinophagales bacterium | reverse complement strand
GATTACCACACTCGTCTTTTACTTTGAAAGTATAAGTAATGCTCCATGAACATTTAGTACCTGAAACAACAGCGCTTCCGAAGACAGCCGTTACGGTACCACCGCAGTTATCAGAATAACCAGCAGCAGCAAGTGTAGCATCAAAAGCAGCATCAGCTTCAGACTGAGTAGGCAAACAACTGTTCACACCCGTGATGGCAGTTGGATTAGTACCTGTAGGAGCAGTCTGGTCGCCACCGCTTCTTGTATAAGTTTGATTAGCTGTAAGATTACCACACTCGTCTTTTACCTGGAAAGTATAAGTAATGCTCCATGCACATTTAGTACCTGAAACAACAGCGCTTCCAAAGACAGCCGTTACTGTACCACCGCAGTTATCAGTATAACCGGCAGCAGCAAGGGTTGCATCAAATGCAGCATCAGCTTCAGACTGTGTAGGCAAACAAGAGTTCACCCCAGTGATGGCAGTTGGGTTAGTACCAGTAGGCGGAGTCTGGTCGCTGCCGCTTCTTGTATAAGTTTGATTAGCTGTAAGATTACCACACTCGTCTTTTACCTGGAAAGTATAAGTAATGTTCCATGCACATTTGGTACCTGAAACAACAGCGCTTCCAAAGACAGCAGTTACGGTACCACCGCAGTTATCAGAATAACCTGCAGCAGCAAGTGTAGCATCAAAAGCAGCATCAGCTTCAGACTGAGTAGGCAAACAACTGTTCACACCCGTGATGGCAGTTGGATTAGTACCTGTAGGCGGAGTATTATCAACTTTTCTAATAGTAGCAGGTGACGCACCACATACAGAATTTGTACTTGCAGTTACTGCCAGGATGGAGCCGCAATTAGCTGCAGTTACATAACGAGTTCTAACTTTATAGCCTGAACAATTATCCGCAGTCGGTGGAGTGTTAGCGCCCCATGTAGCTCCATCATCAAAACTATATTGAATATTAAAACCACTAACTGAAGAAGGAGCCGTAACTGTAAATGCCCCGCAACCAACACTAACAGTAGGTGTCGGAGGAGCGGAAGGAAACACTACAAAACTTTTTGTATCGGAGCAACTTCCGGAAGCAGAAGGTGTTGTATATGTTGTAGTAAAACAGCCAGCTGTCGTTGGTGTGAAAACGCCTGTAGAGGAATTAATAGTACCACCACCACTGACACTCCATGTTCCACCTGCTGCTCCACCTGATTGGGTAAATGTAACGTTGCCGCCGCCCAAACATGAATTTGTTGTTGTAACCAGTGGTAAGGAATTAAAAGTGACATTAATAGTATTGTCAACGGTACTATTTGCATCTTTAACAAGATCTATTCTATAGACTCCTGCGGTAGAAGGGGTAAAATTAAAACTTAACGAAGTCGAAGAAGATGCAGAGCTTGCTACTATGACATTTGATGAGTTATGTATGGCATAATGATGATTACCCCCATTTATATTAGTCGTCTTAATACATGCGGTTTCTCCCAGACAGAAAATGGACTTCGCGGTTGTGCAATTACTTGCATAAGAAGTTAAATCATTTGCATCCGTAAACGTGGACTGCGCCTGAAATCCCGAGCTTACTCCAACTGCTGTCAATTGCAAAGTGGCACCCAACTCGTCTGCATCACCTGGAACAAGCCATGTTGAATTTACATTTCCGCTTCCATCAGCCACGACTGTCCAGGGCTGATGAGAAGGATCTGTTGCATCATCACAACAGGTGGGATAATGCAACACCTGCAATGTTACAGTTTCACCCGCCTGAAAACCAGTACCGGTAATGATTGCAGTTGATCCGGGAGGATAATCCGCCTGGTCTGTAGCAATCGTTGCTGTTTGGGAAAATGCACTTACACTTGTAAGTGTAATAGCAAATAAAGTAAATAGGAGGGAACGTAGCAGTAGTTTCATAATAAACTATGTTTAAGTGTGAAGTTTGATTGAAATATGATAGACTATTTCATAGAAACCAGCTCCGATAACTGGAAGATTATTTATTTCACAGAAGATGGATTTAGTTAGCTTAGATATTTGGAGATAGGTTCTCCTTTGAGGGAAACTATTGTGAAAGTAACAGGATTTTTTTAATTAACAAATCTTTTTGACATAATCTTTTAAAAATATATTTGATAACAGAAAAAGTATTCAAAATTTAAGTTTCAACGATATAAAAAAAATGTCGGTTTATCTTTTGATAAAAACAAACAAAAGAAATTTCTTTGCAATATAAATGGACATCAGCCTTAATAAATATATAAGTAATACCGGCTTTTGCAGCCGGAGGGAGGCAGATAAATATATTGAAACAGGGCGTGTAAGTATTAACGGCGAAGTAGCTACAAAGGGCAACCGCGTTGAGGAAAATGATGTAGTTACCATAGATGGTGAACCATTGAAAAAGAAAGCTGCTCCTGTTTATATTATGTTGAATAAACCTAAAGGCATTACCTGCACAACAGATGCAAAAGATAAAACCAACATCATTGATTTTGTACATTATAAAAGCCGCATCTTCCCAATCGGCAGATTAGACAAGCTTTCTCAAGGATTGATTTTTTTAACCAATGACGGCGATATAGTAAATAAAATTCTTCGTGCAGGAAACAACCATGAAAAAGAATATGTAGTTACGGTTGATAAATCTATTGCTCCCGGTTTTATAAACAAAATGCAGAACGGTGTAAAAATTTTGGGAACAATAACCAATAAATGTTTTGCTAAACAGGAAGGAGAAAAAAAATTCAGGATAATTCTTACACAGGGCCTCAACCGGCAAATACGCAGAATGTGCGCAGCCCTGGATTATAAAGTAACGTCATTAACAAGAGTGCGTATAATGAATATAACACTAAATGGTGTGACAGCAGGGAAATGGCGGCATTTTTCTGCAAATGAAATTAATGAAATAAACAGGTTGGTTACTAATAGCAGCAAAACATTTGATGAGGAAGGAATGGGAGAATAGAAATCACTCCCAACCGATAGTCTAACGGAAAGGATTAAACGCTTTTTTTAGGCCTCACCTAACTTCTTTCCTAAGACATAGAGAACAATGATTTGAATAAATATTCTAAAAATTACAGAACAAAAAAATACTTACATTGTTATGGAATAATTTGAAGATGTATTATGCCCGATTTGAATTATAAAGAAAAATTTCCGGCAGGATTCCCAAAGCTTACGCCTGAGCAAATGGCTTCTATTGCTGAAGTTGCGGAATGCCGTACCTACCAGGATGGTGATGTATTGCTGAAAGCCGGTGAAACTGAATTTAAATTTCATGTTATTCAAAAAGGAGAAATAGAAATAATTGATAAATCGGGCGATGAGCCTAAAACAATTTTAATTCACGAACCTCTTGAGTTTACCGGAGATATTGCAAATCTCGCCGGCAGAAGCTCTAATGTGGATGCGGTTGCCAAAGGGAAAGTTGAAGTGTATGAAATATGCGCTGAAGAATTAAAGACCATTATAAATGACCGTCCTGAATTAAGCGATACTATTCTTAAAGCTTTTATAGCCCGTGACCGCGCCTTGAACGAAAGTGATTTCACAGGGCTTCGTGTTATAGGTTCACAATATTCGCAGGATACATTTCGCATCAGGGATTTTCTTTCAAAAAACAGGGTATTGTTTACCTGGGTTAATGTGGAAAATGATCCGCATGTAAATGAACTTTCGCAACGCTTCAATGTAAAGTTGCGTGATACACCCATTGTTGCTTATGGAAACGAATGGCTGTTGCGAAATCCTTCTAACATACAACTCGCAGAAAAGATTGGAATTAAACAGGAATTTAAAGAAGACCTGTATGATCTGGTTGTAGTGGGCGGCGGCCCTGCGGGCCTTGCTGCGGCTGTATATGGGGCCTCTGAAGGTTTAAAAACTGTTGTGCTTGAAATGCTGGCGCCGGGCGGGCAGGCAGGAACCAGTTCAAAGATTGAAAATTATTTGGGATTTCCTACCGGTGTATCGGGTACTGACCTTGCAGCAGGGGCTACCATACAGGCAGAAAAATTCGGCGCTCAACTAAATGTTCCTTCCAAAGTAATAAGCCTTTCTTTTGAAAATAAACATAATGTTTTGGAACTGGATACCGGTGAAAAAATTTCAACAAAAACATTGCTGATAGCAACCGGCGCTGAATACAGAAAACTGGATTTAGATAACCTTGCAAAATTTGAAGGAAGAGGTGTTTATTATGCCGCTACTAAAATGGAAGCGGCGATGTGCGGCAAAGAAGAAGTTGCTGTAATAGGTGGCGGAAACTCCGCAGGGCAGGCTGCCATATTTTTATCTGCTAATGTGCGTAAAGTATATTTAATTATCCGTGGTGAAGGGCTGGAACTTACCATGAGCCAATACCTGGAACAACGCATAAACGAATGCGCCGATATTGAAGTGTTGCCACATACAGAAATTAAAGAAATAAAAGGCGATGAACATCCGGAATCTATTGTGATCATTAATAATAAAACGAATGAAAAAAAAGAATTAAAAGTATGTGCCATTTTTTCTTTTATTGGTGCAAATCCACGGACTGAATGGCTTTCTGATGAAATTGAAAAAGATAAAAAAGGATTTATTAAAACGGGAGGGAGCGTTGGCAAGTCAGTTCAATGGAAAGAAAAACGGCAGCCCTACCTGCTTGAAACCAGCCGCCCCGGCGTGTTTGCAGCCGGAGATGTTAGAAGCAATTCAGTTAAGAGAGTTTCATCGGCCGTGGGCGAAGGTTCTATGGCTGTACAATTTGTACATGAATATTTGAAAGATTTTTAAGAAGATTTATTTTAAAAATATTTTAAAATGATCAAGGTTGATGGGGTAATAAAACTTTTTGGAAATACAAAAGCAGTTGATGATATTTCATTTGAAGTAAAAGATGGGGAGAACGTTGTATTGCTGGGTACTAGTGGTTGCGGAAAAACTACAACGCTTAGAATGATTAACAGGTTAACAGAAACTTCATCAGGCTCTATTTATGTTTCAGAAAAAAATATTAAAAATGTTTCACAGCAAGAATTGAGAAGAGGTATTGGTTATGTATTACAGCATAACGGGCTTTTTCCTCATTATACAATTGCTGAAAACATTGCTATTGTTCCTGAATTGTTGAAATGGCCAAAACAAAAAATTATAAACAGAACTGGTGAATTATTAGAACAATTAAAGCTTCCGCAGGATTATTTGTGCCTCTATCCGCAGCAGCTTAGCGGCGGCCAGCAACAAAGAGTTGGATTAGCAAGGGCGCTTGCTGCAGACCCGCCAATACTATTGATGGATGAGCCTTTCGGGGCATTGGATGCGGTAACCCGTGCAAATATTACCAATGAATTTTCACATCTTGACGTGCTGAAAATGAAAACAATTATTTTAGTAACGCACGACATAAGAGAAGCATTTGAAATGGGTGATAAAATATTGCTGATGGATAAAGGGAAGATTATTCAGGCAGGTAAACCAGCTGATTTTTTATTTAACCCGGCCAATAAATTCGTTATTGATTTTTTTGCTGCACAGCATACGCAGCTTGAATTGAATGTAGTGCTTTTAAAAGATATCTGGCCGTATTTGGAACCCAAAAATAATATGGACAACAATCTAACGGTTATGGATGAACGTAAAAGTATTTGGGAAGCTTTGGATATTTTATCAGCACAAAAAAATAAAAGCGTTGCTGTTAAAAATTCAGTTACGGGTGAAGTAAAACATGCGGGTTATAATTCATTATTCACAGCGCTGGGCGCATTAAAAGAAAGCAGATGAATGAACAAGGCCAATCATTAATTGATTTCATGCGGCAGCAATCGGGTAAAATATTTGATCAGTTGCTGGCACACATCGGCCTTACATTTATTTCATTGCTCATTGCTGTTGCCATTGGTGTGCCTTTGGGTATTTTTATCGCCAGGAAAAAAAAATTTGCTGCGCCGGTTTTAGGATTTACAGGTATTCTGCAAACCATACCCAGCATTGCATTGCTGGGTTTTATGATTCCATTGCTGGGCATTGGACCGAAACCAGCGATATGCGCTTTGTTTTTATATGCACTGTTGCCAATAGTACGAAATACTTTTACCGGCATTACAGGAGTTGATGCTGCCGTGAGAGATGCTGCCAAAGGAATGGGAATGAACAGCAGACAAATACTTTCTAAAGTAGAACTGCATTTAGCCATGCCCGTTATACTCGCAGGCATTCGTACTGCAACCGTTATAAATGTAGGCGTAGCCACACTTGCAGCGTACATTGCCGCAGGAGGACTTGGTGAATTTATCTTTGGCGGTATAGCGCTTAATAATACTAACATGATTTTGGCAGGCGCAATTCCTGCAGCACTGCTTGCCATTTTTTTAGATTTCATTTTATCAAAAGTGCAAAAGATTAATCTTAAAAAATTGAGAACCGGGTTTTGGCTGTTTCCTTTAAGCATTATTCTTCTTTCATCTTTTTACCTGCTTCCTGATTTGTATGGAAGTAAAATGCTTGCGGGGTTTACTCCGGAGTTTATGGGAAGAGAAGATGGGTATCTTGGATTGAAAAAAGTCTATAAATTAAATATTAGAAATGTTGTGATAAGTGATGCAGTGATGTACAAAGCTGCTTATGAAAAAAAATTAGATGTCATCAGCGGATACAGTACAGACGGGCGTTTGAAAGCTTATAATCTTATTGTGCTTGACGATGATAAAGGAATTTTTCCGCCTTATTATGTTGCGCCGGTAATACGCGAAAATGTTTTGCAAAAATATCCCCAACTTGAAAATGTAATTAATCATCTTGCGGGGCACATCAATGATTCTATAATGACTGAATTAAATTATCGGGTTGATTATTTAAAGCAAAGCCCTGAAAAAGTTGCCAAAGATTTTTTGATGGAACAAAGTTTGTATAAAGAACCTTTGAATGGTAATGAAGGCGTAATAAGAATAGGATCAAAAATTTTTGGAGAGCAATATATACTTGCCTCAATGTACACTATGCTAATAGAAGGAAATACCAATTTGCAGGTAGAAACTAAAACAGGATTAGGCGGAACAAAAATTTGTTTTGACGCTTTAACGAATAACCAGATAGATATGTATCCCGAATATACCGGAACAGGATTATTGGTAATTTTACAAACACCCGATTCTATCGTTAGTAAGTTTGGCGGAGATAAAGAAAAGATTTATAATTATGTTCAAAAGCAATTTCATGAAAAATATAATTTACAATGGTTGAAACCTGAAGGCTTTAATAATGCGTATGCATTAATGATGCGAAGAGAACAATCAAAACGTTTAAAGATTAAAAGCATATCTGATTTAAAAAATTACCTCGATAAAAAATAATATTTCTTTTATAAATGACATTAATAAAAAGAACAAAATGAGTCTTGTAGCAGAACAAAAAACAGCCCATAAGGGCTCCAATGGAGAAACAAAAAAAAATATAATTCCTCTTTTAGAAAAATATAAGGAAGTAAGAAGGCATACAGAAGAAATCTGTAAACCCCTTAAAACAGAGGATTACGTGGTACAACCCATTGCAGATGTAAGCCCACCGAAATGGCATATTGGACATACGACATGGTTTTTTGAAACATTTGTTTTGAAACCAAATATGGAAAACTATAATGAATTTGATTCGCAATATAATTTTGTTTTCAACAGCTATTATGAAACAGTGGGCGCAAGAGTGATCCGTACAGACAGGGGAAATTTAAGCCGCCCTTCTGTAGAAGATATTTATAAATTTCGTAAGCATGTAGATAATGCTATGAATGAATTTTTGCAAAATGATCCACCAAAAGAATTAAAGGAAATTATTACGCTCGGGCTTAATCATGAGCAGCAACACCAGGAACTTTTATCTACCGATATAAAATATATTTTAGGAAACAATCCATTATTTCCTGCATACAATTCTTTAATAAATAATAAAGAAAATTTCATAAAAAAAAATACGGAAAAATTTATAAAAATCGAAAAAGGGATTTATGAAATTGGTTATGCAGGTAATGATTTTTGTTTTGATAATGAGCTAAGCAGGCACCAGTTTTTTTTGAATGAATTTAATATTGCAAAAGATTTGGTAACGAATGGAGAGTTTATGGAATTTATGAATGCAGGCGGGTATAAAAGTTTTAATTACTGGCATGCCGAAGGTTGGGATTGGGTAAAATCATACCAGATTAATTCTCCGCTTTACTGGCATTTTATTGATAACGAATGGCATCATTACACTTTGGAAGGATTGAAAAAAATAAACATGAATGAAGCATTATGCCATGTAAGTTTTTACGAAGCGTATGCTTATGCATCATGGAAAGGAATGCGGTTGCCCACTGAATTTGAATGGGAAATTGCTGCACAAAAATTTGATTGGGGACGCAGGTGGGAATGGACTGAAAGTGCTTACCTGCCTTATCCCGGTTTTACAAAAGCGCCCGGCGCAATTGGTGAATACAATGGAAAATTTATGGTGAATCAAAAAGTATTGCGTGGCGCATCGGAAGTAACTCCGCCGGGACATAGCCGCATTACATATCGTAATTTTTTTCACCCGCATTTGCGTTGGCAATATACAGGAATAAGATTGGCAAAATAATTTGATGAATCAAAACAAATCGTGATGAATCAATTTTTAAATGATGTGTTGAAGGGCTTGCAGTCAATGCCAAAATATTTGCAATCAAAATATTTTTATGATAAAGCGGGAGATGAATTATTCCAGAAAATAATGGATTGTGATGAATATTATCTTACTGATTGCGAGTTGGAAATTTTTTCAACACAAACATCTGAATTAGCAAATATCATTATTGATCAGCATCAACATTTTGATGTTGTGGAACTCGGTCCCGGCAATGCTGTAAAGTCAATGTATCTTTTAAAAGAGCTGGTAAGTAAAAATGCATTGTCCACTTATTTTCCTGTAGATATTTCTGATAATATAATAAAACTGCTTCATAAAAAACTTCCCGTAGAATTGCCACAAATCACTATTCACGGGCTTAACGGAGAATATCTTGAAATGCTTACATCAGCAAAAAAAATTTCTGATAAAATAAAATTAGTATTGTTTCTTGGTTCTAATATTGGCAATATTTCTATTGAAGAAGTACCGCAGTTTTGCAGGCAATTACGAAGCAAGCTTTCTGAAGGAGATATGGTTTTAATTGGAATGGATCTTAAAAAAAATCCTAAAAAAATATTAGCAGCTTATAACGACAGAGAAGGTTATACCCGTGAATTTAATCTCAATCTTTTGAAAAGAATCAATAAAGAATTGTTTGCTGATTTTAAAGTAGAAGCGTTTGAACATTATGTAACGTATGATCCACTCAGTGGCGCCTGCAAAAGTTTCCTTGTCTCGTTAAAAGATCAAAAGATAACTATAGATAATTGTTCAATAAATTTTGAAAAAGATGAAACTATATTTATGGAAATTTCTCAAAAATTTACAGTTGTTCAAACTGATGAATTAGCATTGAATAATGGCTTTGCACCGGTTGCTCATTTTTTAGATACCAATAAATATTTTGTTGATGTTATCTGGAGGTGTGTGTAAGAAGCCTCATCCCAACCCTTCTCCAAAGGAGAAGGACACGCTCGTTTGGTTAAATTGCTCATTGCCTATTGCTTATCAGCAAATTTAATTGCGCAGGAATAATTTCTGCTTTTACTGAATCAATTTTTCCTTTATACTCGCCATCAACCTGGAAATGTGTTTTCTTCGTGGTGGTTATTGTAGCCTTTTTTGTTTGAAAGACTTCTACTTTTTTGGGATTAAATTTTTTATAGCTTACAAACATTTTAAATATTTGTGACAAAGAAAGTTTGCGAACAATTACTAATTCAAAAACACCGTCGCCAACATTTCCTTCAGGGTTAATAACAGCGCCGGTACCGTATTTGCTTGCATTGGCAATTACTACCATATATGCATTGATGTTTATGTCAAGGTTATCTGCAACAATATGTGCATTCATTAATTTCTTTCGGTACAATACTTTAAAAACCATTCTTGCATAGCCCCACATTCCACGCAGGGGGCTTTCGTCAAAATATTTTATTAACCTGGCATTCAATCCAAAATCGCTTAAGTGCAGGCTGATGTCATTTTCATTTATTCGTATTACATCGCAGCATTTTACTTTACCGGTTATTATAATATCCAAGGCTTCTTTTGGATCTTCAGGAATATGCAGCTCTGTTGCCATTCCATTTGCAGAACCGGCAGGCAATATGCCCATTATTAATTTTGAACTAAGTAATTGTTTAGCCACGAGAGTTACTGTTCCATCGCCGCCTACAGCAACTACCCGATCAAAATCCATTTTTTTAAACCAGTATTGCAGTGAATCGGTATCATCTTTGCCTGATAAAATAAAAAATTCAATAGTGTGTGAAAGGCCTTTAAAATAATTCCTGATGAAAGATTCCCAATCTGTCTTTTTCTTATTGCCTGATATAGGATTCAGAATAAATAATATTTTTAAGTCGGATGGTTGTTCCATAATATTTTTTTTCACAGCAACAAAAAGTAAAAGATTTGAAACATAAAGAAAAGAAAATTTCGCTGCTTAAGAAGATAAAACAAAAAATATTGTTTTTGTTCAGGTTAAATCATCACCCTGTAATTAAAGTCTATAATGGTTATGGCAGTTCCGAAAAAATAATTGCATTCGGTCATGTTTTAAAACTAAGCCCGATGATGCGTAAAACATACCGGCATAACTGGCTTGTCAATACCTTTTCAATGCTTCGATTATTTATGGTGAAGCCTTTTCCTTATGCAAAATTATCAATGGCATGGGAGGGAACTATCCTTTACACAGAGTCGCAGGACGATGGATTTTTTAAATTTGAATGGCAACCTGAAACAAAGCCAGTTGCGGGCTGGCACAGCATATCCATTTATCTTGAAGAAGAAAAATATAAAGTCCGAAAAATTTGCGGAACCGGCCAGGTGATTATTCCTTTTGATTCGCAGCACGCTTTTATTTCAGACATTGATGATACCTTTTTAATATCTAATTCTTCCCGCCTCAGCAAGCGGTTATACATTTTGCTTACAAAAAATGCAAGAAGCCGGAAACCTTTTGAAGGTGTAGTAAAACATTATCAACAGCTTGCCGCAGCAGGACAAAAAAGTAATATGGCAAATCCCTTTTTTTATGTATCAAGCAGCGAATGGAATCTCTATAATTTTATTACAGAATTTTCGCGTGAGAACGGATTGCCTAAAGGAGTTTACCTTCTGAATGAATTAAAAAAGTTTAAAGATGTGTGGCGTACAGGACAAAATAAACATGCAACAAAATTTATGCGTATTGTACGAATTATTGAAGCATATCCGCACCTTCAATTTATTTTACTTGGCGATGATACACAGGAAGATCCCAATATTTATTCAGCCATAGCTGATCATTTTGCCGATAAAATTTTTGCTGTTTATATAAGACGCATACATAAGAATAAATACAAAAGTGTACAAGGCATTGTTGATAAAATGAAAACTTCGGGTATCCATTGCTGTTATTTTATGCACAGCTCAGAAGCGACAGCTCATTCAAAAAAGATTGGGCTTGTTGTTTAGTTACCAGGTATCAGGGATGAGTTATAAGGGGATGAGGTTATAAGTTAAATGCATAAAGAGCTAATGCCAGAGAGACTTTAAACTGATACCTGCTACCTTTACTCAAAGCTTAACATTAAGTCGTAATTGCAGTACTTTATCTTCATCTGAAAATCCATAGGTTATATCAAAAAACATCATATTAAAAGGTGCTATTACAATACCACCGCCATATCCCGTATGCCATGTGTTTGATTTTCCCTGCGGCATCCATACCCTGCCATCATCTACAAATGCAAGAAGTCCTGCTTTTCCATTAAAAAGATAACTTTTTATTTTGCTGATAAAGCGAAGCTCATTGCTATTATAAAATGCAGTTTTTCCATAAAATCTTTGCCTCTGAAATCCCCGAAGATCTTGTCCGCCTCCAATAGATGGATACTGATAGAATTCAGGATTGCCGCTTACTGTAGCAGCGCCGCCCGATATGGATAAAGAAAATTTATAAAACAATGGAAGATAGAATTGCAGATTACTGCCATATTTCCAAAATGACTGGCTGCTTTTATTTACATTTTGTGTATAAGAACCATGAGCAGAAAAAATAATTCCTTTTGTAGGAACAACTATATCGTTAAGAAATGCCAAACTATAACCCGCTTCTGCACCAGCAAAAGTTTTTAGATTAAATACATTAAGATCACCGGGTGAAATAATTTTAGCGACATAACGGATATCATCATTAATGATTTGTATGGTTTGATAAAAACCTTTTATTTCAAAATAATTATTTCCGGCTTTACGATTGAAACCAATACTACCAATTGCCTCTTTAGTTCGCATCCTGTTGAAATCTTTATTATGCGTAGTAAGAATAGTTTCATTGCCCAATCCATAAAAATTTGTCCATCGTACAGGGTCATAATTAGCCAGCAATTCAAGATTCCATTTAGCAATACTATTGGGAAAAATACCTTTGTAGGTAAAGCTGAATGCTTGTTGTGAAATGGAGTAATGTACACTTATATCCTGCTTAAATACAAATGGAAACTTCCTCCATTTGTGATGCTCCCATCCATATCCCAGCCCAACATAAATGCGGTCTTCATCGCTGTAAAATAAAGATGGTTTAATTCCTTTTTTATCATAAACATAATCTCTGTATTCATATTCATGTATGCTGCTGTCGCTTGAAATATGGAGTCTTGTTTTAGCGCCGGTTTCAAAATAGTTATCAGCATCATCATAAATGTGTGTCTTCTTATTTGAAGTTGAATTTGTTATAATTGAGTCTTTTTTATCACCACCAATAATCCTTATTTTTATTCCTTTATTTACTTTTCCTTCAGTTGTATAAACATCTTTTCCCGATAAGCCAAATAACCTTATTTCTTTGGTTTCATTTGTAAGAAATGTTCTTGAATAGAATGGTTCATTTTCTTTATTGCCTTCTTTGGTTTTGTTATAAAGATTTACCGTTGTTTCATTATCATTTAATCGTTTTACTTCAAAATATTCTGAACCTTTGGTGCCAACAATTTCTACTTCTTTTGCAAGGAATAAATAATATTTTGTAGCATATTCAATTAAATGATCACGCCTTGATTTTAAGTTGGCAATAATTGTATTTCCTGATATAGAATAAATTTCAGGAGGTAATTTTTTTATTGAACTTTCAATAACATTATCAGTAAGAGATTGCTGCAGGTTTTTTGCAATCGATTGCCATGCCGCAAGATTTAATTGATTTGTAAAAAGCCTGTCGATTCCTCTTTCCTCGAAATTAAAAGTATTTACATTGCCAATCTTACTTTTAAAGCTCTGCAAATAATGCAAGCCGGCAGCAGATATAGCTACATCAAGCAATACCCCGTTATGTTTAAAATAAACCTGGTCCCGGTCTTGCGGAACGGGTACAAAAATTTTTTCCGCTCCTTTTTTTACAATGCCCCATCCCCACTGATCCTCATGTCTGTCCCAGTCTCCGATAAACATATCAAAGAGCCTTGCTTTTACAAACTCAGCCTGGTCAACATGGTATTTAGTTTCTTCCCGGAGTTTTTTTAATACATCGGATGTGTCATAAAATTTATCAAAGTTTCCGAGGTTATCTGATGATGACCAGTCTCCTTTAAGCCTTTGCTCAAAGAGGTAAACATTATCACCTAACTTATTAAAACTATCGAGCGCATCCTGCTTTGGTAAAAAAACATATTCGGGATTTGTATGATAAATACCCGCACTGGCAGCCATGCCCGGCACAGTAACTGCTGCATAAGGGTTAGACATGGAAACTTCATCATTAGCAATTCGTTCTATAAATGTGCCTCTAAAATTTTCTGGTAAAACTTTCCCGAGCTTTTTATCAACCGAACGAAGGGAATAGTTTTCCCCGTTTTTGGTTTCAAGATGCAAAGAGGTGGTTTGGTGTCCGCCGCCTTCTTTTACCGCAGTAAGGCCGCCTTTATTTTTATCCAATAAAAAAACACGAAGACGAACAGGAGTGTACCATTCCTTTCTATAATTTTTACCCCAAAAAAAATCATGCCAGCCTGAGCGTTTGTACTGTGGCCCTGCGCTTATTGTTTTAAAATTTGAGATGGTATCTGCTGTATTTTTTTCCTGGGCATAAGTTATCTCTGAAAGAGGAAAAGTGAATAATGATAAAAGGAAAAATAGTTTGTATGAAAGCTTCATTAAAATGATTTTGAATTTATATTAAAAACCTGCCAATGATCCTTGTTGACATTAAAATTTTTATTGTCTTTAATTTCATCTTTATCTTTTATTTCTTTATTCAAAGAAACCTGTATTTCAAAATAAGGATTATTAAGATTGCTCTAATTTAAGTTTTTTTATCAATGGCTAATTTTTCGGGTACATTTTTTTGGGAGAAATTTACTTAGAACTATTTCATTATAGTAATTCTTATTCCTATCGTGAAGGTTTGTATTTTTGAATTTCTTCAAAAATAATTTAATAAATTCTATAATTAAAAACAATAATTATGTGGTGGATATATGCTTTACTATCGGCACTATTTGCAGCGCTCACAGCCATCTTTGCCAAGGTGGGTATTAAAGGTGTAGATACGGATTTAGCAACAGCCATACGAACGGTTGTTATTTTAATTATTGCATGGGGAATTGCGTTTGTAAGAGGCGGTGCTTCTACAATACAAACGCTTACGAAGCAAAATATTATTTTTCTCTGTTTATCAGGAGTGGCAACGGGGCTTTCATGGATATTTTATTTTAAAGCTTTGCAATTGGGTAAGGTTTCGCAGGTAGCTCCTGTTGATAAGCTAAGTGTTGCTATTGCAATTGTATTATCTATTTTGTTTTTAGGAGAAACGCTTACACTTAAAACAAGTATTGGCGCTCTGTTGATCATTGCTGGCACTATAGTACTTATCTTATAGTAATATAAATTTTTTAGTTGTTTAGCAAGGTCTGCTTTTAAATGCTTTCGTCAATAATGAGTTTAATTTTGTCTTTGTATGAACGGCTTAGCTTCAGCTTTTCTCCATTAGTTAAATAGATGTAATACTCTCCATTGAAATAAGGCTTCATTTCCTTAATAAAATCAAAATTAACAATAGTAGAACGATGGATGCGGATGAAAGTTTCAGGATTAAGTTTTGTCTCCAGTTCATGTAAGCTTATATTTTTAAGGTAAAACTTTTCTTTGGTATGAATTTTTACATAATCAGTGTATGCTTCAAACCAGATTATATCTTTTACATTAAGAAATGAATAAGTATTGTTTCCTTTTATTAAAATACGGGTAGTAAATTTTTTATCAGTTTTGATAAGTTCGGTTAATGACTGTTGAAGATTGCTGATTTGTTTTTGAACTTGAACAGGAGAATTTTTCTGTTCAATCACTTTGTGAATTGCCAGTTTGAAGCGGTCTTTATCAAATGGCTTCAGTAAATAATCAACTACATTTATTTCAAATGCTTTAATTGCATATTGATTGTATGCAGTTGTAAAAATGACAAGAGGTAATATTTTCAATTCACTTAATAATGACAACCCATCTAATTCCGGCATTTGAATATCGAGAAAGATTACATCAGGATTGAGTTCATTAATTTTATTTAGCGCTGCCAATCCGTTTTCACATTCGGCAATAATTTCTATCTGCGGAAACTCAATCAAATATTTTTTGATAACATTGCGGGCAAGTAATTCATCATCGGCAATAATTGCTTTTAATGTGATGTTGTACTCTGTCATAATTTAATTTATTGGAATAGTAATTAGGGCAATCACTCCTTTATTCAACAAATTATTTAATTCAAAGTTTGAAGATCCATTATATAACTGGCGTAATCTTTCTTTGGTGTTCGTTATTCCAATTCCTTCGTGGAAGTTTTTGAAATCAATAAAAGAGCCGTTATTTTCTACAGTTAAAAAAAGATTACGATCCGAAAGCGATGACGTAATATTTATAGTGCCGGCATTTGAGGAAACAGATGTGCCGTGTTTGATTGCGTTTTCTACAATGGGTTGAAGAATAAATGAAGGAACTTTTTGCAAGAGTGTTTTTGATTCTATGTTGAACGAAATTTTTAAGCGATCCTGAAACCGGATTTTTTGAATGTCAAGATATAATTTTACTAACTGAATTTCTCTTTCCAGCAAAATGGTTTGCTGCTGGTCTTCCAGGCTTAGCCGTAGTAAATTGCTTAATTTAGTAAGCATGCTTATTGCTTTATCATTTTCATTATTTATCATTAAACTCACAATGGAATGATGTGTATTGAAAAGAAAATGAGGGTTTATCTGCATTTTCAACAAACTAAGTTTTGCTTTTGCCAATTGAGTTTGCAATTGCTGATTTTTAATATCAGCTTCTCTTGCAAGAACTTTTGAACGACTAACACTTTCGATATACAATACAAGATAAGTGGTGCCCACTACAAGAAAATACAAAAGAAAATAAATATTCAGTTTTAAAATAAAGACCGCTGCATAATTAGAAACAGGTGGCATCGTACCTGTAAGCTTAAGTGCAACAAACCTGATTATAGGAATCTCAATAACGAACTCGAGGATAACAACAAATATTGCAAAAGAAAAATGTTTTGCTATACCACGAAATAAATATTTTTTGTTAATAGGAAATTTAACAGCAAGAAAAATAACAAGGGGTGTGAGGAAGGTCCACAATATCCAACGTATGCAGTATTGTAACCTGTCAAGCGGGTCAGCTTTCATGTTGGCAATACGAAGTGCAATTTCATCTTCAATTAAAATGAGCAAAGCGAAGATTATCCAAAACAATATAATAGAAATAAAAAGTTGCTTTCTGTTCCTTTTAAAAAATTCCTGTATGTCAAAGTCTTGAAACATTTCAGCGTAAAGTTATTCAATTATTGAAGTGTTTTAGGAAGGGAAAACTATGAAATTACTATTCCTTTCAGTTCATCCTTTAATTCAAACAATTGAAAGAGATTTTAGAACACCTTATAGAAAAAAAATATTTGCTGTTATAAAAAAGTATCTCAATACAATTTTCGGTGTATGAAAATATTTACACTCTTTAAAGGAAGATAAGAACGTTTTATAGAAAACTCTTTTCTGCATCTATTGTTATCATGCACATTTGGAAATCTTTATCTAAGCATGACCATAAAATCTTTATTTAGAAGGAAGCCCATTACAGATTTATTGAATGAAAGCGAAACAGGAGAACACAAATTAAAGCGCTCTCTTGGGTTGTTGTCTTTAATTGCCATTGGTGTGGGTTGTGTAATTGGCACAGGAATTTTTGTGCTCACGGGAAAAGTTGCCATATCGAATGCAGGCCCCGGTTTAATTCTTTCAGTTATTTTTTGCGGGGTAGTATGCATACTTGCTGCACTATGTTATGCTGAGTTTGCATCTTTTATTCCTATTTCGGGAAGCGCTTATACTTATTCCTACGCAACATTAGGAGAGTTGATAGCATGGATTATAGGTTGGGATTTAATACTTGAATATGGCATTGCAACATCAGCCGTAGCTATTGGATGGTCGGCCTATTTTGTAAAGATGTTGAAACTGGTTGGTTTAGGCAATCTTCCTGCAGAGTGGACCAGCAGCCCTTTTGAACATGTTCCCGGGTACATTAATCTTCCCGCAGTATTCATTATTTTAATTATTACCTGGTTGCTGATAACAGGCATAAAAGAAAGTGCAAGAGTAAATAATATTATAGTAATTATAAAAATTATAGTAGCGGTATTTTTTATTGTTCTCGGTTTCTTTTATGTACATACTGCATATTGGTCTCCCATTGTTCCGGTTTATAAAGAAGTGGTAGCAGCATCTGCCGGGCATGATTTTGAAACATTGGAATTATGGAAATGGATTTCAAGCTGGTTTGGTAATATTCCTGAAAATGGTTTTGGCGGATGGGCAGGAATTTTTATGGGCGCTGCAATAATTTTCTTTGCCTACATTGGTTTTGATGCCGTTTCTACTACAAGTGAAGAAGCAAAAAATCCTAAAAGAGATGTTCCGAGAGCCATTATTTTGAGTTTGCTGATATGCACTTTTTTATACATCCTGATGGCTGCGGTTTTTACAGGGCTTGTAAAATGTGATGGCTCACTTACAATAAATGATTTAAGCACTGATGACAAAGGAGCGCCGATGGTGTATGCCTTTAGTAAAATACCAAATCATTTCATTCAAACTTATGCAGCTTTATTTATTACAATTGGGGCTTTATGTGGCATTACAAGCGTGTGTCTTGTAAATCTTTTGGGGCAATCAAGAATATTTTTTTCGATGAGCCGTGATATGCTTTTACCTGCATGGATTTCAAAACTGCATGTGAAATATAAAACGCCATACAGGGGCACCATGATAACAGGATTTTTTGTTGCTCTTATTGCAGGGTTTGTTCCTTTACAGGTTGTTGCAGAAATGGGAAGCATTGGAACATTGTTCGCATTTGTTGTAGTAGCAGCAGGAATCATTTTTATCCGCAAGCAAAAGGATATGCCAAAACCTCTGTTTAGGACACCGTTAGTTCCGTTCATTCCGGTAGTATCAATTATTTGTTCATTCGTTTTAATGTTTTCCTTACCCGTTATGACGTGGATTCGTTTCATTGTTTGGATGACGGCAGGATTGTTTATTTATTTTTTATATGGCTATAAAAAAGCGGGTATGATTGAACGTTAGTATGATTTTTTTAAATGTAAAATCAGCTCTTCCTAAAAAATAAAATAATAATTTCAAATACCATAAGAAGTATGATGGATAGAATATACAGGAATATTGCTTTGGTTATTTTATATGTTTTCTTTGGCAATCCAGGGATTGCTCAAAATATTTTAATAGCTCCAATCAATGTAGCAAAAACAACATCACCAATTAAGCTGGATGGAAAATTGGATGATGAAGCCTGGAAACAGGCAACGACGATGAATGAACTTATGCAGGCAAAACCTGTTCCAGGCTCAGTGGCAAATTATCAAACAGAAATAAAATTACTTTTTGATAATGAGAATTTGTATGTAGGAATAACGGCCTATGATTCTGTTGGAAAATATATTGTTTCTGGATTGCAAAGAGACAAATATTATCCAAGCGAAGACGGGATAAGCATCATGATTGATACCTATAATGATAAAATTCATTCGTTGTTGTTTTATTCAAACACTGTCGGAGCAAGGTTCGACGAGGAAGTTATTGATAACGGTGATGCATTTAACTCAGCTTACAATACTTTTTGGGATGTAAAAACGCATGTTTTCAATGGTGGCTATGCAGTTGAATTTGCAATACCTTTTTCTTCTTTACGTTTTCAAACGAAGGAAAAAGTAGTAATGGGATTTAAAGTAATACGTCAAATAGGCAGAAAAAATGAAGTGGATATTTTTCCAAAGTGTGAGGGTAATTTGGGTAATATGGTGTGGCGAGTGAACTCGGAGGCAGAGTTAATTTTTGGAAACCTATCGGCAAAAATTCCTGTCTATATTTCTCCATATATAAAAGCAAATTATACCGAAACAAACACACTTAATAATGCAGGCACGGGCTATGTAAAAACCAGTGATTTTATGATTAGAAATAATTTTGTAAAAAATAAAACTGCCGATAGGATTTTAAGCAATGTGGGAATAGATGCCAAGATTGGAGTGAGTAAAAATTTTACACTTGATGCTACTTTGAATACAGATTTTGCGCAAGCCGAAGCAGATAGCAGAGTTTTTAATTATACGCGCTTTAATATTTTTTTACCAGAGAAAAGACAATTTTTCCTGGAAGCAAATGACTATATGAATTTTTCATTACCGGGAGACTTCCAGTTATTTAATTCACGAAATATTGGAATAGAAAATGGAAGCATCATTCCAATAGTCGGTGGATTACGACTTACCGGAAAATCGAAAGGGTGGCAGCTTGGTGCATTGGATATACAAACGCAGGGGTTACAATCAGCAAATGTAAATCCTGAAAATTTTGGTGTATTTCATTTGCATAAAGATTTGTTTAAGAATGGAAGCTATGCAAGCGGATTTTTTGCAAACAGGATAACAACAAACAAAGATTCTATATCAAATCAAACTTTAGGTTTTGACTTTTTGCATCGCCTGAATGATAAATGGACTTATGGTTTAAATATCGCAGGAACAAAAGATGTGAATGTAAAAAAATTATTTGATGATAATATTATTTACAATATTCTCACTTATCGGCAGGTAAGTTTTGGCTATAGCAATTTTTTTACTTATACAAAAGCTGGTAAAAATTTTAACCCTGCAAGTGGTTTTTACACCGATAAAGGTTTCGATATGGCTTACACATACAATGGGTATACCTGGCAGATAAAAAATAAAAAGAAATTAAATTATTTTGATTTGTCCTCAGAGATTTATTTTAAATGGAGAAATGTAAGCAATACATATCTTGAAACTAACTATTATAATATTAAGCCTTCCATAGGTTTTAAAAACGGCATGCTGCTTAAAAACAAGGTAACTGTTTACAATAAAGATTATCTTCCTGCAGCCTGGAATTTTTCTGAGCATATAACTATCCCTTCAAAATTTCATACAATGGCAGGCAATGAATTTACATTTGAATCACCAAAGAACATTCATGTTTTATACCAGGTAATTATTACAACAGATAAATTTTACGGTGGCAACAGAATTGCCTTTGAACCGCAAATAAATGGCGGTGTAAACAAACATTTCTCTTTGCAATTATATTACCTTTTTACGCAAATAAATTTCCCTAAAGAATTTTCAGATAATGGAAACGGAAAATTTCAAAGTCATTTATTTGCTACCAAATTTATTTATTCGTTTACCATACAAACATCATTCAATATGCTGATGCAGTATGATAATGTTTCAAAAACGGTTGGTGCAAATTTCCGGTTCAGGTATAATCCTATAGAAGGAACTGATTTGTATGTGGTTTATAATCCGAACATCAATACACAGCTCACACGCTATACACCTAAGTTGCCGCAAATAGCGCAGCAGGTTTTAATAGTGAAGTTCACCAAAACATTTAGTGTGAAGACAGGGAAGAAAAAATAAATAAACAATGAAAAAAATATTAATATTAACAGATAAAATAATAAAAAATAAAATTGTAACATGAAAAAAATATTAATTGTTATTACTATTTTTTCTGCCTGCTCGCCGCAACTAACTGATTTGAGCAAACAGGCAACACAGGAAATAATTAATGCTGATAAAGCTATGAGCGATATGGCAGTAAAAGAAGGTTTTCATAAAACGCTTCTGCTTTATGCAGATGACAGCGTAGTAAAACCACAGGAAGGGCAGCTACCTGTAATTGGGAAACAGGCATTGATAAAGTATTGGGCTGGTAAAGATGAAACAAAAGATATTTCCTGGTCTCCTTATAAAGCGGAAGCTTCAAAGTCAGGCGAATTGGGCTATACATTGGGCAACTGGAAATTTGTAACAAAGGATACCACATTGTATGGCAACTATTATACAATATGGAAAAAGCAAAATGATGGTAAATGGAAATTTATTGTAGATGGTGGCAACAACACACCTTCTCCTGATAAATAAATTCTTTTTAAATTTTTGAGTTTAGAAAAGATCGGCTAATGTCAAGCATATTTTGTTAGTAACTTCCAAAGAAAATACTGCAATATGAAAATTCCTTCTTTTAATTTGTTCAATGCATTTTCAAAAAATTTATATTTCTTCTTATTTTCTATAGTATCACTTTTTATAACCTCAAAAACTTTTGCACAGCAAAAAGAAGCATTCAGAAATTCTTCACTTTCTATTGATGCAAGAGTAAAAGATCTCGTTTCCCGTTTAACGCTTGAAGAAAAAATTTCATTATTAGGCTATAGAAGTAAAGCGGTCTCCCGGTTAGGCATACCTGCTTATAACTGGTGGAATGAAGCGCTGCATGGTGTTGCCCGTGCAGGCGAGGCTACCGTTTTTCCACAGGCTATTGGTATGGCGGCTACATTTAATGATGAACTTTTACAACAAAGTGCTTCTGCAATTTCTACCGAGGCTCGTGCAAAATATAATCTTGCGATTGCAAAAGATTGGCACCTGCAATATATGGGTTTAACTTTCTGGTCGCCCAATATTAATATTTTCAGAGATCCAAGATGGGGCAGGGGGCAGGAAACGTACGGCGAAGATCCTTACTTGACCGGCCGCATGGGTGCATCTTTTGTAAGAGGAATGCAGGGCAATGATCCTGATCATTTAAAAACAGCAGCCTGTGCAAAACATTTTGCTGTGCACAGCGGCCCAGAAGCAACACGTCATTCTTTTAATGCCATTGTTGATGAAAAAGATTTGAGGGAAACATACCTTCCTGCATTTCATACATTGGTAAATGCCGGTGTTGAAGCAGTGATGGGAGCTTATAATCGTATCAATGGCGAGCCTGCAAACATCAGTAAAACTTTATTAAATATTTTAAGAAATGAATGGGGATTTAAAGGGCATCTTGTTACCGATTGCTGGGCGCTTGAAGATATTTGGAAAGGACATAAAGTTTTATCCAGCAGTGTGGAAGTAGCTGCAGCAGCGATAAAAGCAGGAGTAAATATGGATTGTTCCAATTTACTGCAGGATGATTTGATGAAGGCTGTTCACCAAAAATTAATTACTGAAAAAGAAATTGATACATCATTAAGTATATTGCTTCTTACGCAATTCAAGCTTGGATTTTATGATAATCCAGCATCTTCTCCTTATGCATTGTATGGCGCTGATAGTGTACGTACTTCTTATCATGTTGAACTTGCACGCAAGGTGGCAGCACAAAGCATGGTGCTTTTAAAAAATGATAAAAATGTTTTGCCAATACATCTCAGCAATACTTCTTCAATTTATGTTACGGGTTGCAACTCTTCTTCAATTGATGTTTTGTTGGCCAATTATCATGGCATATCTTCTGACATGATCACTTTTGTTGAAGGTATTACCAAAGTAGCAGGACCGGGCATTAATGTTCAATATGATTTGGGAAATGATTTTGCTGACTCAACACATTTCAGTGGAATAGGGAATGCAAATGAATCAGATGTAACGATTGCCGTGCTTGGCCTTACACCTATGATGGAAGGAGAGGAAGGCGATGCATTTTTATCAAACAATGGCTCTGACAGGTTAGATTTAAAATTGCCTGTCGGGCATGTTGCATTTTTAAAAGCATTACATAAAGCGACTAGCAAACCAATTGTTGCTGTTATAACCGGAGGAAGCGCAGTTGATATTGATGAGATAGCACCTTACGCTGATGCAATTATTATGGCATGGTATCCGGGTGAGCAGGGTGGCAATGCTTTGGCCGATATTATTTTTGGAAAAGTTTCGCCTTCAGGCAGACTGCCTGTTACTTTTTATAAATCAGTAAATCAACTTCCGGATTATAGCGATTATAATATGAAGGGCAGAACGTATCGTTATTTTACAGGAACAGTAGAATATCCTTTCGGATTTGGATTGAGTTATACTAATTTTAATTATGAATGGAAAAAAATTCCAAATGCAACTTACTCTAAAAAAGATACGATTGTTTTTTCTCTCAATATAAAAAACACAGGAGCGATGGATGGTGATGAAGTTGTGCAGGCCTATATTAAATATCCAAATGTTGAAAGAATGCCTTTAAAAGAATTAAAACAATTCAAAAGAGTATTTGTAAAAAAAGATAATGTAGAAGAAATTCGTTTAGCCATCCCTGTGAGTGAACTGCAAAAATGGGATCTTACAAATCATACATGGAAGCTGTACAAAGGAAATTATAATTTGATTATTGGAAGTAGTTCTGCAGATGAAAAACTGGTAAAACCTTTTTTGATAAAATAGCTGATGCTGATTGAAGGGCGCTTATATTTATGTTAAGATAGATTGTAATTTTATAAAGCCGAAAGTATATTCTGTCATTTCAAAAAAAAATAATTGAGAGTCTTAAAAGAAATAAATTATGCGACTAATACAACCTCTGATAAAATATTCACTTCTCACCATAACCAATCAGCGGCTGTGTTGATTCATATCCAAAATGATTTTCTTTTTCCGCATTAAAAGTATTGTGAAAATATAAGTAAAAGTCAAAACGTACTTTTCCTTCCTGGTCGCTTTTGTAATTAGTATGCCAGTAATTATTCATGGCATACAGGAAAATGTTGGGTGATGAATGAACAGAATCTTTCCATTTTTTATAGCCATTGTTTACACGTTCTTCATTAATTATTTTATCAACTTCAAATAAAGCACCTTGCGGACTGCTTATGGTTACGCCATCCTTGTCATCGGAAACATCAACCCATCGCTGAACAGAAAAGAAATCTTTATTGGATCCCGGTATTTGATCCTTACCCGGTATAATAAAACTATCGCCCATGCTTAGACGAACAGTTGCGCCTGGGATTGCAAAAGGAAATGCAATATGAACACCTTCTTTTTCCCGGATTGCTTTTTTATCAATGATGACTGATAAAAGCAGGTAATATAGACCGTTATACTGTGTGATTTCATAAATAACTTCATTCGTTCCTTCCATGCTACAGGTTATACGCAACTTTTTTTCAACCGTGCCGTTCTCCATCCATTCCATTTTTTTAAAGGTTGAAAGAGAAAAATTATTCGGGTTCAATCCTTTTACATATAGCGCTTGGAGTAAGCCTTTAAATGAATTATTGTTTACCCATTCTTTATTGTTATTTAGTAAACTTTTTATAGCTCCGGTAGTAGTATCAATTTTATATGATAAAGATGAGTAGAATGAATGAGCCGGTCTTTTTGCTGTAGAAAATTGATACATTTTTTCTCCTTTTGCCGGAACATCCGATGCAACAAAACATAATTTGCCATCAGTATTTTTTTGTACAGGTATCTTATTTCCTTTATCATCTGTAAGCTGGTTTCCTTTGAAAGAAGCAGGATATTCTATTTCAACATAACCACTGCGGTTCCAGGGTAAAGTGTTTACAACGGTTATTTGTGAAGGGTTTACAGTGTTTGGTATTATGGATAATTGTATTTTATTTATAAAATAATTTGCAGAATCTATAAAGCGTTTTTTATACTCCCATTGATGCATTGTGAAAGAACTATCGGGGCTTGAGATGCTGCACCATGCACCCCATGTATGTTCATGAAACAAAACAATATTTCGTTTCGCCTTGTACAGCCAATCTTTGTTAAGCGGAATGTTTTTTTGCTTTGCAAAGTTTATTAGGGATAATAATTTTTCACTCATTACACGATTTTGTGCTTCTTCTTTCGCAGTTGAATAAGCGCCATCTTCCCAATAAGGAGTAAAGTCTCCACTGAGTACCGGAATGGTTTTGCCATATTGTTTTTCAAACCTTTGAAACATATCCGTTACATTAGCAAGAACTAATTTGGGCGATGAATATTTTTGATTCCATGCTCTTACAAAATCAGGAATGCTGCTGTCAGTAGGCCCGTTATCAGATACAATATTATACCTCCATTGAACTATAAAATATGGATATTGAATTGAATCAAGCTCATCAATATATTCAGCAATTTTTTCAGTTCCTCTTTCTTTAACAGCGCCTTCTGCAAAGCCATGCCACGAAGAATATCCTTTACCACATGTCCATAAAAGAATACTGTCTTTTCCTGAAGATGATTTCCACCAGAAAGCTTTGTCACCAAGTTCTCTTAATGTGCTGCCAATACGATCTCCTTTGTCGGGAAGATTTTGTACGTAATTAGGCCCGTTAGAAAAATACCGGATTCCATTTTGTGCCAATGCAGAAACCATGCTCCAGCTTATTCCCGGAACATCACTTTGCATTGCGGTGTTGATAGGCACATGAAAACTGTTTCTCAGGCTGCGTGAATATTCCGTTATCCAATTCATTTCTTCGGGAGTGCATAATCCTGTAAGCTCATTGGCATAAGTTGCGGAGATAACTATTTGCCCTTTCTTAACAGCCGTAATAAAATCCTGCTTTTCTTTTTTAGTTGCAACATGCATAAAATTTTCAACAGCCCATGATGATTCAATGTTCCATATAAAGCGGCTGCCCTCCGGATAATTTTTTGTCTTTTCAATTAATTGCAAAGCACGTTTTATATTTTCAGTATGCACCTTTACAATATTTTCCTGTATATCAGAATACCCAATATCAGTATGTGCATGATGAACCAAATCTATTTCCCGGTAAATAACAGGCTTCAAAATAACGGTTGCGGCTACCTGCAATAATTTTCCTATAGTTGCTGTGATGTTTAATCTTGTTTTTTCTTTTAATGCATTAACCGGGAATTCAAAAACATTAAATCCGTTTTTTACAGGAAATTGCTTTTTTGTAATTCCATTAATCGTTAAATCAAGAGTAGCAGGATTGCCAAAATGCAAAACAGTAATTCGTAATGGTTGCTTAGCCGGTGTTGTACCTCTTAATAAAAAAGGAAGTGGATTAAAATCAATTTTTTCTTTGAATGAATATTTAAAAGTCATGTACCAGTCATTGCTGTTTTGGTTTTGACCTACAACTATTAATTCTAAAGCTTTACCTTTTTGATACTTTGCCATCGGCACTCTCAGGTAAGCCATTCCATGTGCATCTGAAGCGCCATCTTTTGTTTTAAATTCAAACACAAGGCGAGTGCTGTCCTTACCGCCAAATGTCCAGAAAGCAGGATATTGTTTAGGATGTGTAATGAAAGTAAGTACATATACATTATTGATGTACAAATCAAAATTGCGGTCGCCGCCACTTGTGCCGGTAGAATGTGCAGCAATCCAGGTGAAGTATGCATAAGCTCCTTTTGTCTCTGCGGGAATAGGATCTGTTTCCCATGCTATTATTTTTTTGCCATCTGTTGCACGGGTAAGCAATGCTTCCTTTGCATATTTTGGATAGACAGAGAAATAAGAAATCGTTTCACCAATAATGGCTTTTGAAAAACCATTAATTAATTGTTGCTTGCCAAAATAGGGAATAGTTACCTGGCTTTTTGAAACTGAATAAAAAAAGATGCAGATTGCAATACAAATAAAAACTTGAATATATTTTTTCACAGCAGAATTTTTTAAGCAGTAGAAATTTTCAAATTGAATGATGATTACATCATTGTAAATCAAAATAAATATATTTTATTGATTACTTCAAAACCGGTAAAATAATCTTCGATGCATTTTGCGCGTCGTGATAAATTTTTATATCGCTCTTTATAAAATCTTTTTTATCGCAATGATAAATGTCGACAAACTGTTGCGGGTTACGATCAACCAAAGGAAACCAACTGCTTTGCACCTGCACCATTATACGATGGCCTTTTTTAAAGCTGTGTGCAATCGAAGGCAATTCAAATTTTACTTCTTCTATTTTCCCAGGTGTAAAAGCTGAAGGATTCTCATAGCTCTTTCTATACCGCCCGCGAAAAATTTCTGCTCTTACGAGCATTTGATAACCGCCCATAGGGTAGGAGTTAGCAGGATCTTCTTCTGCATAAATATCAACATTATTATAACTCAAATAATCAGGAAACACATCAATTACTTTCACCACAAAATCTGCATCGGTTGTTGAAATGCTTGTCATAAGATCTGCAATAACATTTCCTGTAACCGTTACATCATTAGTCAAAGTATCGGTTTGAAATACCAATACATCAGTCCTGCGTGAAGCGAATCTTTGATCATCTGTCATATAAGTTCTTGTCCTGTTGAAATGCACATGCTCTTCATAAGGAACCGGTTTTGCGGGGTCGCTTATATATTCGCTGAAACTGTTTGCAGCAGCGGGTTTCAATGAACTTAATTTTCCATCAGGTTGAAAATACATTGCTTCATCTTCTTTATTTGAAGGCGGCCATTGTGTAAAGGATTTCCATTCATTTGCTCCTGTAATAAAAATATTTGCTTCTGCTATTTGTGAAATATCTCCTTTGCCTTTTAAAAAATAATTGAAGAAAGGAATTTCAAAATGTTGCTGATAATATTCGCTTGTATTGGAGCCGAATTGAATGTTGCCATGATGCGTTCCATCATGATTTGACCATTGATCATGATACCACGGTCCTTCAACAATTTTATTAAAAGCTTTACCCGGGTTATTTTGTTCTGCAGCTTTATACGCATTCCATGCACCCCAGCAATCTTCTGCATCAAACAAGCCGCCAACCCATAACATGGCAGGATGTAAATTTTTTGTTGCGTTGCGTGCATCCCGTGCTTTCCACCATGCATCATAGTTTGGATGAGACATAACCTCTTTCCAAAAGGCAATGCTGTCGCCCATATATTTTGTAAGATTTTTTAAAGTACCGGTTTCTAAATAAAATTTATAATTATCATGAATAGGATAACCAACAGAAGCTGCAGCATCAGAACGTGGTTTAGGATGAGGCACGCCAAAAGCAAATCCTAATGCTGAATAAAAATCAAATGCATCCATTTGAAAGAAGGCGCCGTTATGATGAAAATCATCTCCAATAAACCAATTGGTAACCGGCGCTTGGGGGCTTACTGCTTTTAATGCAGGATGGTTGCTTGCTGCCGCCATGGTTGAATAAAAACCCGGATAAGAAATTCCAAATACGCCAACATTGCCATTGTTGTTCGGAATATTTTTTACAAGCCAGTCAATCGCATCATAGGTATCACTTGCTTCATCAATTTCTTTATTTTTTTTATTAGGGTTAAATGGCCGCACATCTTTAAATTCACCTTCACTCATCCATCTTCCACGTACATCCTGCTTTACCATTATATAACCTTCTTTAAAATATTCTTTTTCATAACCGTTCCAGTAATCTTTAAAATTTTCTTCTCCGTAAGGAGCACAGGAGTATGGTGTTCTGCTTATTAAAACCGGATGCTTTTCTGCTGTGCTCTTTGGCATATATACAGACGTGAATAATCTCACACCATCACGCATGGTTATATACACTTCTTTTTTAGTGTAGTTGTCTCTGATCCATGCTGAATCTGCATTCTGTGCTTTTGAAGTAAGAGATGTAAAGAGGAATAAACAAACAAGCAGTCTTTTCATAACAGTATTTTGTATTCAAATAAAAATATAAGATACAAATTTTTTGAGAGTAATTAGTTGTATGAAATTTTGGAACATTTATTCTTCGCTTTATTATCGTTTCGCCAATAACTTTCTAAATATTAATCAGCTTCCGCCAAAGCCATTGACAATGAATGTCAATGTTAGAGCAGTATCTTCCACCAGATAATTTATTCTTCAGCTACGACAAGTAGTTCTACAATCCGGTGTATAATTATTTATTTCTAGTTGTTCTCTTATTCACTATTTTTTTTCTACTTTAGTAAACAAAATCAGATAACATGCTTTTACTCAAAAAAATTACACTGCTTACCCTGCTATGCATTGTAGGTATAAGCTATAGCGGCCATGCACAGTTTCTTAAAAAATTAAAAGAAAAGGTAAACAGTGCTATGGGAAGTAATTCTTCCAACACTAAAAATACAAATTCACAGGGCGGCAATAACAGCAATTCTTCATCCGGCTCGCCAACAAACAAAACCGGGGGCGGCTTAACTAACACCACACCTCCTGATGTAAACCAGCAAATGGCTGATGCTGAAAAATCGCAGGCCGCGGGTGATTACAGCGATGCACGCTATTCACTTCAGCAGGCATTAATGGGTATTGAACTGCAGATTGGAAAACAAATATTGCAATCTTTGCCTGCTACTGTAAGCGGCCTGCAGAAAGATACCATACAAAATAAAGTGATGAGCACGCAATGGGGATGGAATAATCTTTCTATACAAAGCGTATATAAAAAAGATGATAAGCAAATGACGGTTACCATTGGCAATAACACTATGTACTCAGGCTTTGTAAATTTGTATTTTAATAACGCTTATGCTCAAACCAGCAGCAACGATAACAAGCAAAATGTAAAGCAAACCAAAGTAAAAAGCTATAAAGCGCTTATAACTTATGATGACAGCAAAGGCTATACGCTGATGGTGCCTTTGGGGCAAAGTTCGCTGGTGGTTTGGGAATGCGTAAACTTTGCTACCGAGCAGGATGTAATGAATGCAGCCAATGCATTTGATATTGACGGTATTAAAAAAATGCTGGGCGAACAATAAATTATTATTCAAAAAAAATCAATCATGAAATACTTACTTATATTTTTATTTATATTTTTTGTACCACAATGCTTTGCGCAAAATTTTACTGCCGATATAAAAACTGCAAAAGCATCTTATGCTTCCGGCAAGCTTGAAGATTCGCATTTCGCTTTGCTGCAGGCTATGCAGGAAATAGATTTGATTATCGGGAAAGAAGTGCTGAAGCTTATGCCAGCCAAAATGGATGCATATACTGTAAACGCAAAGGATGATAATGTAACTTCTAATGTTGGCTTTATTGGCACAACTATTCACCGTACTTACGGCCCTCAAGGCAATGTTGATATTTCTATCATTGGCAATTCACCGCTAGTAAGTACGCTCAATGCTTTTTTAAATACGCCTTTGCTTGGCGGTATGATGAGCAACGGCAACAATAAAATTGTGAAGGTGCAAGGTTACAAGGGACAGCTTACCAAGCAGGATAACGGTAACGGGCAAACGAATTATTCTATACAAATTCCACTAGGCAATTCACTCATAACGTTTGAAGGAAAAAACACAACCGATTCACAGGCGCTTGCATGGGCCGGTACCATGCCGCTGCAGCAAATTGCAAAGTTGGTGCAATAAGATGCTGTAAGACTTCTGCAATTTTTTCTTTGCCATTTTCAGCAATATTTGCTGTATTATGCTACAGTATCAAACGCAACGCCGGTAGGTAAAACGAATACTTGCGGCACAAAAATTTAATTTTTAAATTTGAACATCTTTCTAAACTAACACATTTGAAATAGGGTACATAAAAAATTAATTAAATCTTTAAAAATGAAAAAGCAAACATTAATTATCACATTCATCTTATTGTGCAGCCATTTTGTTTTTGCGCAAAAAACTCCCTACAATGTAGTATTTGATATGACGAGTGATGATACCGTTACCCAAAAAATGGCAGTAAGATGGATATCAGAAGTAATAGACAATAATCCTGATGCAAATGTGGAGATGGTTTTTTTTGGTAAATCGCTTGGCATGATTGTGCAGGGAAAATCAATAGTTGCTGACGCTGTCAAAAATTATTCTGAAAAAAAGAATGTAGCATTTAAAGTATGTGCCATAGCAATGCGGAATAATAAAATTGACAAAAGCCAGTTGCTTCCGGGGGTTCAGATTGTTCCGGATGGAATCTATGAAATTATTTCAAAACAGCATGAAGGCTGGGGTTATATTAAAGTTTCGCATTAAAGCTTCAGGATCCTAATATTCCATGCATGAAAAATGTAATTATTACCGGAAGCAATGGAATGATTGAAGGCTGGTAAAAACACTTATGTTGCTACATTAAACAACAAAGTCGTTGGAACTTTTATTATTAAAAACAATCAGCCAGATCTTGGTTCGCATATTGCCTACGCATCGTATATAACATTGTCTTCATTATCAGGGCAAGGTATTGGAAAAGCTATGGGCGAATTTTCGTTTAAAGAAGCAAAGCGGCTTGGATATAAAGCAATGCAATTTAATATTGTTGTAAAAAGTAATGACCAGGCTGTGCGTTTATGGAAGAAGTTAGGATTTGAAATTCTAGGAGAACTACCGGAAGCATTTAATCATATACAAAATGGATTGACAAATGCTTACATAATGTATCGTAAGTTTTGAAAATACTTATCAGCTTTTAATAATAAATTTGACAGAAGGATTAATAATATCCTGAGTGCGATTAACCATTAACGTTAGCATAGCTCTAAAACTTTAATCTCTCTATTGACAAATGAAAGCCGAACCTTCCTATAAAATAAAATCCCTTCTCCAGTTATATGAAATGCTTCCGGAAAATGAAAGAATTATAACCGATATATTAAGGCAAATAATAATTGAAAATTTACCCAAAGAGTGCAAAGAAAAAATATCTTATAATGTTCCTTTCTTTTATGGCAGAAGAGGTATTTGTATAATTTGGCCGGCTACCATTCCAAGAGGTGGAATTAAAGAAGGCGTTTTATTAGGATTTTGGTATGGTTGCAAACTTAATGATGTTGACAATTATCTTACTCATGGAACTAACAAGCAAATATTTTATAAAATATATAAATCACCGGAAGAAATTGATGGGAAGGCAATTGTAAAATTATTGAATGAAGCTGTAAGAGTAGATAAGCTTCTTTATACAAAATTTAAAACTGCAGAGTAAACGCAGTGCCTTCACCTTGCCGTGATTGCACCTGTATATTTCCTTTATGCAACATCATAATTTGCTTGCACAAGCTCAGGCCAATACCGCTTCCGTTTTTCTTTGTGCTGAAGAAAGGAATAAAAATTTTATCCATAATTTCTTCTGTCATTCCAAAACCATTATCACTTACTTTTATTAAAATTTTCCGGTTGTTTGAATACAACGCTGATAAAATAATTCTCGGTTCTTCTTTATCTTTCACGGCTTCCATCGCATTCACAATAAGGTTAATGAGCACTTGTTCTACAAGGCTTGTATCACCCTGCAAAACAAGATCAGTATCTTTCAATACAATTTCCAGTTCAATATTTTTTTGTGCCAAAGTAGGTTGCATCAATTGGTGCAGGCCTTCAAAAAGATCTCTTACATAAATTGTTTTTACATTAGGCGTTGTAATTTTATTAAGGTTGCGATACGTTTCAGCAAATTTTAATAACCCTTCGCTTCGTCTTTTTATAGTTTCTATTCCTAATTCCAAATCATGCACAGCGGGTGATTTATTGGTGATATGCATCACTAATTTTTCCAGCCTGTTCTTTAAAGTATCTGCAAGAGAAGAAATAGGCGCTACTGAATTCATGATTTCATGAGTCATTACGCTCAGTAATTTTTGCCATGCTTTTGATTCTGTTTCATCAAGCGCTTCATTAATATTTTGAAAGGCAATCAGCTTAAATTTTTTTCCTTCCGTCTGAAAAGCGGTTGCTGATAATAATATTTTAAAAGAACCTTTTTCAAGATGAGCTTTGGTAATTTTTCCGTCTCCGGGTTTCAGTGCTACAATATCATTATACAATTCATTATCTCTTTTTGCTAATGAATGAATCGTTTTTAAATAAGGCACCTGCAGCATTTTTTTTAAGGATTCATTCATCCATAATATTTCTCCGGTCTCTCCTTCATACGATAAAATTCCGGTGTCAACAAGTTCAAGAATTTTTTGCAGGTACTGATATTGAGTTTCTTTTTCTTTACTTATGATTTTGAAAGTAGTATTAATTTGATTGAAACCTTGCCGCATAGGCTGTAATTCAGCAGGGGCGTGCTTTACATCAAAGTAACGGGAAAAGTCGCGGTAGTGCACTGACTCTACAAACTGGTTCAATTCTTCCTGTGCTTTATATTGAAAACGATACAATTCTACTAACTGATATATAACAACAGGAGCAAGTAAAAGAAGGTAAACATACCAGCCCTTCACCAATAAAAATGAAGTGGCTGAAAGTGTTATAAACAGTAAAGTTATTCGTATAAAAATTCTGAATTTCATAATAGCCCCTAACCCCGAAGGGGAAAGATGGAAGTATTTTCATTTTTTTCGTTTATAAAACATTTTTATTTTTAAACTTTAAATTTTGGAAAAATAAACTACCACAGAATACACTCGCTCATTCCCCCTTCGATGCTTTGGGACTTTATATATCATACTTACTTAATCTTCTATACAGCGCAGTTCTTGTAAGCCCAAGTTCTTTTGCTGCCCTGCTTATGTTTCCATTGTGTTTTTCTATAACACGTAAAATAGTATTTTTTTCCACAGCGCTTAAATTGAATTCTACGGGTTCAGCATCTTTAAATGTTGAAGATTCTATAGGAGAAAAAATTAAATCGGAAGAAGTAAGTTCTTCGCCATCCGACATAATCACTGCTCTTTCCATGGTGTATTGAAGTTCACGCACATTGCCGGGGAAAAGGTATTGCTTCATTTTTTCAAGAGCCTTTACATCAAACACAGGTTCGGGTTTAAAATATTTGATGGCATAAATATGCGCAAAATGTTTTGCAAGCAATGTAATATCATCTTCTCTTTTTCGCAAAGGAGGTACTACAATTTCTACAGTATTTATGCGGTAAATAAGATCTTTCCTAAAACGGTTTTCATTGGCCAATTCTATAATAGGGAGGTTGGTAGCGCATATCAGGCGTATGTCAATATTAATTGGATCATTGCTTCCTAATCTTGTTACTTGCCTGTTTTGTAAAACGCTCAGCAGTTTTACCTGTTGTTGTAATGATATATTTCCAATTTCATCAAGAAATAAAGTTCCGCCATTAGCCGCTTCAAATCTCCCTGCCCTGTCATCACCCGCACCCGTAAACGCACCTTTTTTATGACCAAATAATTCACTTTCAAAAATGGATTCAGTTAATGCTCCGAGGTCAACTTTTACAAAAGGTTTATCTGTACGAAGTGAATGCTGGTGAATGGCTCGTGCTATCAGATCTTTGCCGGTTCCGTTTTCACCGAGAATTAAAATATTGGCTTCTGTTGGGGCAATTTTTTCTATTTTAAAAAAAAGTTCTTTCATTATTCCTGATTCACCAAGCATCTCTTTGCCAAGAAGAGAAGTGCCCGAAGCGGGAATATTAACCGCAGTTTTTCCTTTCGCTTTTAGAGTTGCTTTTATAGCCTCAACCAGCTTTTCATTGTGCCAGGGTTTTACAACAAAATCTGCAGCGCCTTCTTTTAATGATCGTACGGCAAGGTCAATATCACCATAAGCAGTAATCATAATTACAGATGCTTCTGATCCAAATTCTCTTATTTTTTTCAACCAAAATAATCCTTCATTTCCTGTATTGATAGAGCTGGTAAAATTCATATCCAATAAGATGAGATCAAATATTTGCTTTGATAAAAGCCAGCGAAGGTTTTCAGGATTTTTTTCAGTGACTACTTCCTTTACATCTGTTTTTAATAATAACCTGACGGCGGTTAAAACATCAGTATCATCATCTAAAATTAATATGCTTGCGTTTTTTAAATTCATATTCGTAGATCGCGAATGGTCAATAGTCAATAAAGTCAATAGTCAATAAGCAAAAAGCAATAATCAAAAAATACAATAGTCAATAAATAACTTACAATTTTATAACCCCATTATCGTTTGTCCATTATCTATTGCCCATTATCCATGTCCATTAATTATTCATACTTCAGCGATTCAATTGGTTTTGCGGAAGCTACTTTAAAACACTGTAATGTGATTAAAATGAATACTGTAAGGAAAATGAATACAGTTACAAATAAAAATGGTATTATGTTTTGTTGAATTCTGTAAGCATAATTCTGCAGCCATTGATTGCTGATTATATATGCCAATGGCCATGCAATGATATTCGCAATTAATATTAAAATCGCATAATCTTTTATGAACAATAAAATAATATTTTTTATATCTGCACCCAAAACTTTACGTACTGCTATTTCTTTTCTGCGTTTTGTAAGAGTGAAAGCAACGATCCCAAATACCCCTAAAAGAACAATAATTATGTTTAATACTGTTGCAACATTGGAAGCTTTTTTTAAGTCTAATTCTGATTGGTACTGTGATTTAAAATTATCTTCCATAAAAAAATATTCAAATGGAGAATCGGGTGATATAGATTTCCATTTTGTTTTTAAGTCAGTTATTGCTTTACTTATATTAGAAGTATTTAGCTTCAGAGTTAAATATCTATAAGTATTATCATCCTTTACGTGCATAAAAGCCAATGGCCCTACTGCTGTCGACATAGAGGAATAATTAAAATCTTTTACAACACCCGTAACTGTTAGTGTAAATCCTGCCATTTGCATTCTCACTTTTTTGCCTATTGCAGAACCCCAGCCCAACGCTTTTGCTGCTGCTTCATTTAATACGACCTGGCTTGGAACAGAATTTCCTTTATAATTATGAAAGAATGTTCCTTCTTTCATTTTAAGACCAAAAGTTGTTGCATAGTTTTCATCAGCTACAATTGTAGGAATAATAATTGGTTGGTTTGTTGTTGAGCCTTCAGGAATGAGATTAAGCGTATTAGGAGGTACACGCTCAGGAATTTCAAAAGACAAAGAAGCGCTGCTCACAGCAGGTATTTGCATTAATTCATCTCTGACTGTTTCCATTTTTAATACACCAGCAGAATCCCATTGTTTTGGAAAGGCTGTTAAAACAACCACCTGCTCTTTATTATATCCTAAATCTCTCGTAAAAAAATAAGAAACCTGCTTAGAAACATTTAAAGCACTTATAAAAATTATAATAGCAATAGAGAACTGAATAATAAGCAAAATTTTTCTCAGCATTAGTCCTCCTTTGACAGTATCTAATTTTCCTTTTACTGCATTTATAACATTAGAAGAACTAAGCACAAATGCAGGATAAACACCGGAAATAATTCCTATGCCAATCACTATCAAAAATAGTAAACATATTTCCTTGAAACCGAATTGCCAAATGTGATCAAAATTTGTATTTAAAAGCCCGATAAAAAGAGGCCTCAGCAATTCATACGATGCTATAGAAATAAGTCCTGCTATAAAAGCGAGCATTAACGATTCAATAATATATTGAATGATGATTTGCATTTTTATACTGCCAAATACTTTGCGCAATCCAATTTCCTTTAAACGGTAAGATGATGTGCCGATGCTGATGTTGATAAAATTGATAACAGCCATCAATAATATAAATGCCCCTGCAAAACACAGTATATTGATCATTTTTTGAACTGCATTGTTATTATCTTTCAGGTAATAATCTTTCATAGGCGCCAGTGATGCCTGCAAATTACCTTTTATATAATTTGATTCATGGAGGGCTAATGTTTGTGCGATTGGACGAACCATATCTTTAGGCAAAACGCCCGGCTTTAATTCAATCATACCCACAACATTTCCATTATCCCATGATTCAACCTGGCTTCCTCCTGCAAAAAACTTATTTCCTTCAAATGGTAAAAACACACTATAGCCATCAGGCCCCAAAAAATTATTTACAGAATTATAGAGCATCGTTTTTAAAACTGCTGAAACTGTATAATCCTGTTTACTTGCAGTAGTGTTGGTAATAGTAATCGTTTTATTAAGGGCACTTTTATTTCCAAAAAGCTTTAAGGATAGTGCTTCAGTAATTATAGCTGAACTATTATTTTTAAAAGCACTTTTTTCATTTCCATACAATAACTTAAACCCATACAGGGAAACCAGGTTTGTATCACAAATAGATATGTTTTCTTTAAAATGATTATCGCCTGCAGAAACAACGTTCGTTACAGGACTAAATCTATAATAATTTGCAACAAGATTTGGGTATTCATCTTTTAATGTTTTTGGTAATGGAGCGAGCGTTGTTATATCAAGTCCCATATTATTCACTTTCCATTTACTTGTAATTATATATTGATGGTTAATGTTTTTAATATCTGCATTCACATGTAGTTCATTCAATACATAAACACAAATCAGCATAGAGAAAGTAATTCCAATTGCAAGACAAAAAATATTGATGAGCGAAAATAGTTTGTGTCTTGTTAAGTGCCTTACTGCAACGGTAATATAATTTTTAAACACAGATTTTTATTTAAAAATAATTTGCTACAAGCGTACCATAGTACTAAACTATTGGTTATGAATTAATGTAAAAAGTTTTTTTATCAAACATTGTATCAAAACCGTACACCCGCTGTATCATTAACGACCATTTTCGTACATTTCATAATTGTAACTTATTGAGTATCATAAACGTCAAACAATGGCATTGTGTTGATAGTATATACCTGAAAGTTGCGATGAATTTTCTCATTTTAGTTTTAAAGGCCACCAGGTAAAACCGGTGCCCCTTCTTTTTAAAAAAATAAATTTTAAATATTTACCGTGGATAGAGTTATTGAAAAAAAGAAATGGTCCAGAAAAAGAATCCTAACCATTGCAGGAATTCTTGCAATCGTTGTTTTAATTGGCGCCAGTTATTATTACACCTCAGGCAACAGCAAATTAAATGTTGACACTGAAAGAATTACAATAAGCGAAATAAAGAAAGGCACCTTCCAGGAATTTATTCCCGTGAATGGAGTAGTGCTTCCGCTTACTACAATTTATCTTGATGCGGTAGAAGGTGGCCGCGTTGAAGAAAAATTTGTAGATGATGGAGCAATGATGAAAAAGGGTCAACCGATTTTAAGATTATCCAATACCGATTTGCAACTGGGCCTTGTAACACAGCAAACCAATGTTTATAATTTGCTTACACAAATGCAGATTTCAAAAAATGCTGCGCAACAAAATACGGTAAGCAAATTAAATCAAATGACTGATGTTGAAAGCCAGTTAAAAGAAGCAGAGCGTGTTTATAAATTAGATAAACATTTGTATGAAGAAAAAGTTATTGGTTCCCAGGAATATCAAAAAGCTGTAAATGATTATAATTATTTACTTCAAAAACAAAAGCTCACTGATAAAATTTTACAACAGGATTCTGCTTCCAATCAGCAACAGGTAACACAAGCCAGGCAATCGTTTGAAGGTTCTCAAACTGCATTAAATGTAATGCGGCAAAAAGTTGGCGACCTCATAGTACGTGCACCAATTGATGGGCAACTAACATCCTTAGACGCAGAAGTAGGACAATCAAAAAATAAAGGAGAGCGGCTCGGACAGATAGATGTGCTGAGTGGTTTTAAAGTAAGAGTAGATGTTGATGAACATTATATTTCCCGCATCTTCATCGGGCTTAAAGGAGATTTTGACTTTAATAATAAAACGTATAAGCTGATAATTAAAAAAGTTTTTACGCAGGTTACTAACGGTCGCTTCCAGGTAGATATGGAATTTGTTGGTGAAGTGCCACAGGGAATACGGCGCGGCCAAACACTCCAGATTCGTTTAGCATTGAGCGATGAAACACAAGCTGTGTTATTAGCTAAAGGTGGTTTTTACCAGCAGACGGGTGGTAACTGGATTTTTAAAGTAAACGAAAACGGAAGCGCCGCTTACAAAGTTGACATACAACTCGGCCGCCAGAATCCAGATTATTATGAAGTGTTGCAAGGTTTGAAACCGGGAGACAAAGTGGTTACATCAAGTTATGAGAATTATGGAACTATGCAGGAACTAGTCTTGAAGAAGCAATAAGCTGTGAGGTATGTGGTATCAGGTATTAGTTGCCAAATGGAAAGTGTTTGAAAATTTCTCATAAAATTTTTTTGAATTAAATAGAAAATGGTAACAAATAAAAATATAAAAAATAAATGAGCAATGAGTATTCAGAATTCAGACTTACAGCTCACAACTTAAATCAACTGATATGAAAAAGTATCTTCTATTCCGCCTAATTGCTTTCGTATTACTATGCTTTTCTTCTTTACTAATTAAAAGCGAAACATCGTTTTGCAACGTGCGATGCAGTTCAATTACCAAATGTTTATTATTAAAGGAATCTTTAAAAAATGTTGCTGAATATGATCCGTTATATCATGAAGATGGATTTTTTATAAAAATTTAAAAAAGTAAAGACATAAACTAAAAAACTAAAACAATGATCAAAATTTCTGAATTAGAAAAAATTTATCGCACGGAAGAAGTAGAAACCGTTGCATTAAACAAGCTTTCATTTGAAGTAAAGCAGGGTGAATTTGTTGCTGTAATGGGCCCATCGGGCTGCGGCAAATCAACGCTTCTGAATATTGTTGGTTTACTTGACGATCCTGATGACGGAAGTTTTTTATTTAACGGCATTGAAGTGGCAGATTTCAATGAACGCAAAAGAGCTGACCTGCGTAAACGCAATATCGGTTTTGTATTTCAAAGCTTTAACCTTATTGATGAGCTTACTGTTTTTGAAAACGTAGAGCTTCCTTTAATTTATCTCGGTGTAAAAAGTGATGAAAGAAAACAGCGTGTAGAAAAAGTTTTGGATAAAATGCAAATCATGCATCGCCGCAATCACTATCCACAGCAGCTTTCAGGTGGCCAGCAACAAAGAGTTGCCGTAGCAAGAGCGGTAGTTAATAATCCAAAATTAATTCTTGCTGATGAGCCTACAGGGAATCTCGATTCATCTAACGGTAATGAAGTAATGCAATTGCTTACTGAATTAAATGAACAGGGAACAACCATTATTATGGTAACACATAGTGAGCATGATGCCCGTTACAGTCATCGCATTATTCGCATGCTCGACGGGCAAACTGTTACGGAGAATATTTTAGTGTGAAAGTTATCAGCTATAAGCTTTCAGCCTTGAGCCATTTCTTCTCATAGCTCATAACTCACTTCCATAGCTCACAGCTTATTAAAAATAAAATGCAATGTTTAAAAGCTATTTCAAAACAACATTTCGCAATCTTTGGAAAAACAAAGGATATAGTTTTTTAAATATAGCCGGCTTAGCTATCGGTATTGCGTGCGCTGCTTTAATTTTTTTATGGGTAGACGATGAGCTTACCTATAATAATTATTTCAGTAACAAGGATAATCTTTATAAGATAAAAGACCAGCAAACCTACGATGGCAATACGTTTACGTTTGATGCTACCCCCGGCCTGCTTGCACAAAGCATTATATCAGATATTCCCGGAATAAAAAATTCGGCACGTACTTCATGGGGCAACCAGGCGCTGTTTTCATTAAATGATAAGAATATTAATGAGATGGGCATATACGCTGACTCCTCATTTTTATCTATGTTTCAATTGCAGTTTATAAAAGGAAATGCAGCATCCGCTTTTTCACAATTACATTCAATTGTTATCAGTAAAAAAATGGCTGATAAGTTTTTTAATTCAACTAACGTGCTCGGCAAAACGCTGAGAGTAGATAATAAGCAGGATTATGTTGTAAGTGGAGTAATAAAAGATTTGCCTGAAAATGTTTCAATAAAATTTGAATGGCTTGCTCCTTTTAAAATTTATGAAGAACAAAACCCGGGACTGCAGCAATGGGGAAATAATAGCATATTGACTTATGTAGAAACAGGCGTTAACGCTGATATTAATTCAATAAATAAAAAGCTTTACAATTATTTAGATTCAAAAAAACAGAAAGATCTTAATGCAAAGTTTTCTGTTTATCCTATGAGCAGGTGGCGCTTGTATGATAGTTTTGAGAACGGCAAAGAAGTCGCTGGAAGAATAAAATATGTAAACCTGTTTGGTTTAATTGCATGGATAATTTTAATTATAGCCTGCATCAACTTCATGAACCTATCTACTGCACGATCCGAACATCGGGCAAGAGAAGTAGGTGTAAGAAAAGTTTTGGGAGCCGGCAAACAAAAATTAATTTTTCAATTTATTGGCGAATCATTAATTATGGCTTTGCTCTCTGCATTTATTGCAGTTATCATTATTTATATATCATTACCAGCTTTCAATAACCTGGTTGAAAAACAATTGTCACTCAGCCTTGCTAATCCTTTACACATCGGGGGTTTATTATCAATCGCTTTAATATGCGGCCTTATTGCCGGAAGCTATCCTGCATTCTATCTTTCTTCTTTTAACCCGGCAATGGTGCTGAAAGGTTTGAAAATAAAAACCGGCAATGCAGGTTTTATAAGAAAAGCTCTCGTTGTTGTTCAGTTTTCAATTTCAGTTATTTTAATTATCAGCACCGTACTTATTTATCAGCAAATACAACATGTAAAAGATCGTGATCTTGGTTACAATAAACAGGATTTGATTTATGTACAGTTGCAAGGAAAAATGAAACAGCATTTCAATGCTATTAAAAATGATTTAATTGCAACAGGTGTTGTAAAAAATGCGAGCTTAAGTAACAGCAGGGTTTTATCATTGGGTAACAACACCGGCGATTTTGGCTGGCAGGGTAAAGAACCAAATAAACAGGTATTAATAACGATGGAAGGTGTAAGCCCTGAATATGTTTCAACAATGGATATGCACTTAAAAGAAGGACGCGATTTTTACCAGAATGCAAAAGCCGACAGCAGCAATATTATTATCAACGAAACACTGGCAAAACTGGTAACTAAAAAAAATGTCATAGGCAGTGTAATAACAAATGGCGGCCAAAAATTTACAGTCGTTGGCGTTATAAAAGATTTTATTTATAACGATATGTACAGCCCCGGTGCACCTCTTATATTATTTTCTGATACATCGAATACAAATTTTTTATCTATCCGTTTAAAAGCAGGGTCAAACATCACTGCTTCAATATCCAAAATAGAAGGCGTAATAAAATCAGCTAACCCTGGTTTCCCTTTTGAATACAAATTTTTAGATGAATCGTTCGAACGGTTATTTAAAACAGAAACCTTAACAGGAAAATTAGCCAGTGTATTTGCAATGCTTGCCATCTTCATTTCATGTTTGGGTTTGTTCGGTTTAGCAGCCTATACTGCAGAAAGAAGAACCAAAGAAATTGGCATCCGCAAAGTGTTGGGTGCAAGTGCTCATGGCCTTGCAGCGTTGTTGTCAAAAGATTTTTTAAAGCTTGTTGCCATCTCCTGCATCATTGCTTTTCCTGTTGCATGGTGGATGATGAATAACTGGTTAGATAGTTATGCTTACAAGATAAAAATAAACTGGATGATATTTTTTATTGCCGGTTTACTGGCCTTACTTATTGCCTTACTAACGGTTAGTTTCCAGGCAATAAAAGCAGCAATTGCTAATCCTGTGAAGAGTTTAAGAAGCGAATAGTGAATGGTTAATCGTGAAAAAATGAACTCTAAACTATGAGCTTCAAACTATACCAAAGGCATCACTTTTGATAAACTGATTTTATGATAAAAAATTATTTCAAAATCGCATGGCGAAACTTAATGAAATATAAATTTATTTCATTCATTAATTTATTCGGGCCAACGGTAGGGATTACTTGCTGTTTGCTTATTGCCGCTTATATTTTTAATGAGCTTAGTTATGATAAATTTAATGATAAAGCTGATCGTATCTATAGAGTAACAAGAAGCTTTAATACACCTGACGGCGTTGAAAATTTACATTTAAGCGCCGTTGCCCCGCCTTTTGGGCCTTTATTAAAAAATGATTTCCCCGATATTCAAAAAATTACACGCATACTCCCTAACGGTAACACAGCAATAAAATATGGCGATAAATTAATTAATGAAAGTACCGTCTATTTTGCTGATGAAAATCTTTTTGACTTCTTTTCAGTGCCGGTATTAAAAGGAAATGAAAAGAATGCATTAACGGAACCTTATTCTATTATGCTTACTAATGAGATGGCAAAAAAATATTTTGGTGATGAAGACCCGATGAATAAAATGATAAAAATAGATCGGCAATTTACCTACAAGGTTACCGGCATTTTTAAAGATTTTCCTGCCAATTCGCATTTTCATCCCGATATATTGCTATCATTTAATTCCTTAAAAGATTCTGCAGTTTATGGCGAACGGCAACTTCAGACAAATTATGGAAACAATGCTTTTTACACCTATTTATTATTTCCTAAAAATTATCCCGTTAAAAAAATTGCAGCACAATTCCCCGCATTTATTGACAGGCATATAAGTTTTCCTGGTGCACCGGCAGGCTTTCAGTTTTCAAAAGGCACAAAGTTATACTTTCAAAAGCTTACTGATATTCATCTTCGCTCTCATCTTGATGATGAACTGGAACCGAACGGTGATATTAAAAGGGTTTACATTTTTTCGGCTATTGCATTATTTATTTTATTGATTGCATGTATTAATTATATGAATTTATCTACTGCCCGTTCTGTATTAAGAGCAAGAGAAGTTGGCATAAGAAAGGTTGTAGGTGCAGAAAAAAAGGAAATCATTTCGCAATTCCTGAGTGAATCAATTATGGTTGCATGGGCCGCTCTTATAATTTCTTTATTGTTAACTGCATTAGCATTACCATTTTTAAATAAGCTTTCCGGGCAGCACCTTTCTATAAATATTTTGTTGCGCTGGCAAATTTTGTTACCCGTTTTACTACTTCCTTTTATAGTGGGTTTTGCCAGCGGTATTTATCCTGCATTGTTTATGTCTTCATTTAAACCGATAAAAGTTTTAAAAGGAATTGTGAATGTTGGTTCAGCAAATATTTCTTTCAGGAAAGTTCTGGTTGTTGCTCAATTTGCAATTTCAATTATTCTGATAGTAGCTACTGTCGTGGTCTTTCAGCAATTGAATTATATGCAAAGAGCTTCATTAGGTTACGACCGGGATCATGTAATAAATATTCCATACACTTCTGCATTAAACCCGCAATATGAAATTTTCAGAAATGATTTATTGAAAGATGCTTCTATAAAAAATCTTTCACGCTCTTCACGCATTCCCACCGGGAGATTGTTGGATGCAATGGGAACACAGGTGATGGCAGGAGATTCCTTACAGCCTGCTAATGTGAATCTGAAGTTTATTACTGTTGATTACGATTTTATTCCATCATACAATATTAAAATGGCTGCAGGGAGAAATTTTTCAAAAAACTTTTCAATAGATACAGTTAATTATGTACTTAATGAAGAGGCTGTAAAAACAATGAGTTGGAAATCTCCGCATGATGCCGTGGGAAAAGATATTGCGTATGGAGGTGTAAAAGGGAAAATTATTGGTGTTACCAAATATTTTCACTTCGAATCCATGCATCAAAAAATTGTTCCTTTATTAATGCGAATGGTTTCTTCTAATATTGGTGGTTATGGAAATCTTTCAGTAAAAATCAGCGGAGATAATATTTCATCTGCAATAAATATTATTCAAAATACATGGTATAAATTTCTTCCTGATACTCCTTTTACTTATACCTTTTTAGATGATAGCTATTCAAAACTGTATGATGCAGAACAAAAGCAGCGAACCATCTTTACCATATTTGCGTCCATTGCCATTTTTATTGCATGCCTTGGTTTGTTTGGATTATCAGCTTTTACTATTACACAACGTACGAAAGAAATCGGCATAAGAAAAGTGTTAGGCGCCAGTGTAAATAATTTGCTGGCATTGTTATCAAAAGATTTTTTAAAGTTGGTATTGATCGCTGCCGTAATAGCATTACCTGTATCATGGTTTTCAATGAATAGATGGTTGCAGGATTTTGCCTATCGTATAAATATTCAATGGTGGGTATTGCTGATAGCAGGATTATTAGCGGCGCTTATTGCATTAATTACTATCAGCTTCCAGGCAATAAAAGCAGCAACAGTAAACCCTGTAAAGAGTTTGAGGAGCGAATAAGATCAATTTGCTAATGAGCTGATGTGATGATGTGCTAATGTGATAATGTGCTAATTGGTGATACTAACGGTTAATATTAAACGAAAAGATAAACTATAGCATGTTTAAAAATCACTTACAAGTTGCCCTGCGAAATATCCTGAAAAGAAAGGGCTATACTATATTTAATATTCTTGGCCTTTCAATTGGCATTACCTGTTGCCTTCTTATATTTCAATATGTAGCATACCAAAGGAGCTACGATGCATTTCATGAAAAAGCTAAGCAGGTTGTTCGTTTGCGATTGGATTTGCATGACCAGGGGAAATTAACGATGCAGTCTGCCACAGTTTATCCAGGCCTTGGATCGATAATGAAGAAAGAATTTCCTGAGGTTGAGAATTATTGCCGTTTAATAGATACAAGAATATCATGGTTGAAAAATGAAATGGTTCAAAATAATATTGTGCTTGCCAATGATGAAAAAAATGTAAAAGCTCTTGAGAATAAAGGCTTCTATGCTGATCAATCTTTTCTCGATATGTTTACCATTCCTCTTATTGAAGGAAGCCGGTCACAATTATTAAATGGCCCGAACAAAATAATTTTATCTGAAAGCACTGCAAAAAAATATTTTAGTAATGAAGATGCGCTTGGAAAAAAAATAACGGTAAGAGAAGGCGGCAACACATATTATAATGAAGTGACCGGGGTGTTTAAAGATTATCCTGCTAATTCCCATCTCGCTTTTGATTACCTGATATCTTATTCAACATTTGTAAACATGGTGCGAAGTTTAGGAGCGCCTAAGTGGCTCGATCCTGAAAACAGTTTAAGCTGGTATGATTATTATGTTTACCTGCAATTGCAACCGGGAACAAATCAAAAACGTTTTGACTCAAAATTAGTTTCATTCTCTGATCGGTATTTAAATAATGCTTACAGCCGTGCACACAACAACAGACAGGATTTGTATACAATGCCTCTAAAAGATATTCATTTGTATTCTCATTATAATGAAGAAGCAGGTGTGAATGATGATGGTAAATCTGTTTCATTTCTTTTTCTCGTGGCTTTTTTAATTATATTAATTGCGTGGATCAATTATACAAATCTTGCCACAGCACGTTCTTTAGAAAGAGCAAAAGAAGTTGGCGTAAGAAAAGTATTGGGCGCATTAAGAAAAAATTTGGTGGGGCAGTTTTTAACGGAAAGTTTTTTATTAAATCTTTCGGCTGTTATTGTTGCTTTAATTCTTGCATTTTTATTTACACCTTCCTTCAATAAATTAATAGGAAGCACATCAACCGGAATTTTTCACTTGCCCGCATTATACTGGGAAGGTTTTATTTGTTTATTTATCCCCGGCGCTTTTGTCTCAGGAATATATCCCGCATTTGTCTTATCCGGCTTTCACCCGATTGCGGTGTTGAAAGGCTTATTCAAAAATTCAACAAGTGGAATGGTAATAAGAAAAGGATTGATAATAGGACAATTTGCAACCTCTATAATTTTAATTGCAGGCACAATTATAATTTATCAGCAGGTTAATTTTATGAGAAACCAAAAGCTTGGCGCTGATATAAACCAGACGTTAGTATTGGATGGCCCGGGCGCAAACCAGGATTCGTCTTATCAAAGTTCTTTTCAATCTTTTAAAAATAATGTGATGCAGATAGGTGGAATAAGGAGTATCACTGCATCGTCAGGTGTTATGGGTAAAGAAATATACATGACTAATGGTGCTTACCTCGTAAATTCAAAAGATAAAAATCCACTCACCTTTTATACTCTGTATGTAGATAATGATTTTCTTTCTTCTTATGATATGAAATTTAGAGCGGGAAGAAATTTTTCGCAGGATAATCCTTCCGATAAAAAAGCGGTGGTATTAAGTGAAGAGGCAATAAAATTATTTGGAATTAATAATCCTGAAAAAGCATTGAACCAAATAATTTCCAACTACCATGATTCATTAAAAATTATTGGCGTAGTTACTAACTATCATCAATTAGGATTGAGCAAAGCAATGCTTCCGGTTATTTTTATACCGAAGCCGGAAGTAAATAATTTTTATTCTATTAAATTTCAAACGGCTGATGTACATCAAATAATTTCTTCTGTTGAAAAAGTTTGGAATAAATATTTTCCTGAAAATCCTTTCAGTTATTTTTTCCTTGATGATTTATATAATGCACAATACAAAGCTGACGGACAATTTGGTAAAGTGTTTGGCTTGTTTGCATTTCTTGCAATCATCATAGCAAGCTTCGGTTTGTTAAGCTTATCTGCTTACAATGTGTTGCAGCGTACAAAGGAAATAGGCATTCGTAAAGTGCTTGGCGCATCAGTTCAACATATTATTTATTTGCTATCAAAAGATTTTCTCATGCTTGTTTGCATTGCATTTATTGTAGCCGTGCCGGTTACATGGTTGGTGATGAATAGCTGGCTGCACGATTTTGCTTATCGCATTAATATAAGTTGGTGGATATTTTTAGTAGCAGGATCAGTTGCGATATTAATTGCATTGATAACAATAAGCTTCCAGGCAATAAAAGCAGCCATAGCAAACCCTGTGAAGAGTTTACGAAGTGAATAGCAGTCGGTACGGCGATAGCCGTTAGACTCCGGTTAAAACGAAAACCAAATATTATGCTTAAAAATTATTTCAAAACCGCACTTCGCAACCTTCGTAAAAATAAATTGTATTCTGCCATTAATATTTTTGGACTAACGGTAGGGTTAGCCGCTTGTCTTTTAATTGGTGTTTATATTATTCATGAATTAAGCTATGATAAGTTTAATTCGAATGCAAATCGAATTGTGCGTACAACAATGGAATATGCAAAAGCCGGAACTGTAAATACTGTTGCCACTACCGGCACAAAAGTAGGTCCGCAATTCAAAAGAACGTTTCCATCCATTGAAGAATATGTGCGCACTTTTATTAGCCATAACGTAGTAAAAAGCGGTGATAAAATATTTGATGAGCCGCGAATATTATATGCTGACGAAGCTTTCTTTAAAATATTTTCATTTAACATAATTGAAGGCGATGCCGCGACAGCTTTGAATTCCCCGGATAAAATTGTGATAACGCAATCCATGGCAAAAAAATATTTTGGTAATGAAGAAGCATTGAATAAAACACTAACCAGCGGGGGAAAAGATTTGAGAGTGTCTGCAGTATGTGAAGATGTGCCGCAAAACTCACAGATAAAATTTGATTTTGCAACGCAGTTTGTTAATCTGGGCAATGGAGTAAAAGATGAAACATGGTGGACTGCAAACTGGATAACTTATTTTTTATTGAAAGATAAAAGTGATATTTCAAAGCTGCAGCAACAAATAAATAATTACATGAATACTCCTGCAATCCGTGCAGATGCAGGCATAGAAGGAAATGGTTATCTCGCTTATCATTTACAACCTTTAACTAAGGTTCATTTGTATTCTTCACTTGCGGGCTTTGAGCCAAACGGCAGCATTACTTATATATACATGTTTGCAATTATTGCGTTGCTTATATTAATTATTGCATGCGCCAATTATACAAATCTTGCAACAGCACAATCTGCAGGGCGCAGCGGCGAAATAGGGATGAGAAAAGTAATGGGCGCATCCAAAACGCAAGTGTTTATGCAATTTATGGGCGAGTCATCTGTAATAACTTTTATCGCGGCAGCGCTTGCATTTTTATTGAGTATTTTACTTATTCCATATTTCAATACCATTACAGGCATAGAATTTACCACCGATGTTTTACTTCAGCCTTTGCCGATCATTGCCTTAATAGTATTTGCAATGCTGGCAAGTTTTTTTGCCGGTATTTACCCCGCGTTGGTTTTATCGGGTGCGCAAATTATCGGCGTACTCAAGAAGGGATTCACATTTACGGGTGGTAATAACATGATGCACAAAACTTTAATTGTTTTGCAATTTGGTATTTCTGTGTTTCTGATTATTTATACTGTTATTATTTTACAGCAGATGCATTACATGCAGACTAAAAACCTTGGCTACGATAAAGATCATCTTTTAGTTCTTCCTGTTGGGGATAACATGCTGAAAAATTTTCAAAGTATAAAAGATGCTTTTGCGCTTGTGCCAGGTGTAGAAGGCGTTACAGCATCTTATGAAACGCCGGAAAATGTGGGGTGGAGCGATGGAGTTACGGCAATTGATGAAAAAGGTAAGCATGATATTTCATTAAACGCTATGCCCGTTGATCTTGGTTTTACCAAAACATTAAAAATGCAATTAGTTGCAGGCCGCGATTTTCAGCAATCTGATTTTGCAATGATGGATACTGGTAATAAGAATGCTAATTATCATTTGCCATACATTATTAATGAAACGCTTGCAAAAAAGATAGGTTGGACGCCACAACAGGCAATAGGAAGAACAATCGAAAACAGGGCAACAGGACCGATAGTTGGAGTAGTGAAAGATTTTAATTTTGCCAGTCTTCACGATCCTATTGGCCCATTGCTTATTTTTCTTGGCCGTGATTTTTCGCGAACCTTAATGTTGCGTCTAAGCGGCAGCGATATGAAGGCTACACTAGGCCGCCTCGAAACTGTTTGGAAACAACGCATCCCCGACCGGCCATTCATCTATCATTTTCTTGACGAAGATTATAATAGATTATATCTCGCGGAACAGCGTTCATCAGCATTATTTGGTATAGCAGCCGGCCTTGCTATAATATTGGCATGCCTTGGCTTGTTTGGCCTTGCTGCTTTTACAACAGTGCAGCGTACAAAAGAGATCGGTATAAGAAGAGTATTAGGAGCCAACGTAAGCAGCATTACATTGCTAATAGCAAAAAACTTTTTGAAATTGATAGGTATTGCCATTCTCATTGCCGTACCCCTTGCATGGTGGGCCGGTAATAAATGGCTGCAGGATTTTGCATTTCGTATACCTGTGCAATTGTATGTATTTATAGCAACCGCTTTTGTTACTGCGTTGATTGCATTATGCACGGTAGGTTATCATTCTGTAAGGGTGGCTTTAATGAATCCTGTAAAAAGCCTGAGAGCTGAATAGGAAATTGATAATTGAATTTAGAATTCAAATTGAGAAAGCAAAATTAGTAACTATAAGCTGATAAACGTGTTTAAAAATTATTTCAAAATTGCTGTACGAAACCTGATGAAACATAAAATATTTTCTTTCATCAATATATTTGGATTGTGTGCAGGGCTTGTTTGTTGCATGCTGATTTCGTTATATATTTTAAATGAAATAAGCTATGATAGATACCAGAAAAATGCTGATGATATTTACCAGGTAGGAACAAATTTTATTCAGCAGGGGGAAGAACATAAAATGCCTAATACGCCGGCGCCTATGGCCGCTGCCATGCAACAGGAGTTTCCCGAAGTAGAGCAAACAGCCAGGCTAATGGGATTGTTTGCAGAAGACAAAACATTATTGCAATATCATAGCACTAACGGAGACACGAAATCTTTTTATGAAACAAAAGGTTACCTGGCAGATTCTACTTTTTTCAGAATGTTTACTTATAATTTTATTGAGGGAAATTCTTTAACATCACTTATCAATCCTAAAACGGTTGTGCTATCTGAAGAAATTGCCAAAAAGTTTTTTGGCAATCAGCCGGCATTAAATAAAATAATTCATATAAGCAGCAGTACTAACGGTGACAATGATTTTTTGGTGACCGGTGTTTTCAGACCTAATGATCAGCCTTCGCATATCACCGGAAGATTTTTTCTTTCAATAAACGGCGGAAGCATTGAAGACTATATAAAACAAAATGGAACAAGCTACGCCACTAACAATATGTTTTTTACTTACCTCAAATTGAAACATGGCAGTGATTCTAAAAAGCTGGAAGCAAAATTTCCTGCATTTATAGATAAATATGCAGGTAAAGAATTAAAAGCAATTGGCTTTTCAAAAAAACAATTTCTTGTGGGTTTAAAAGATATACATCTGCGTTCCGGCATGACACAAAATGCAACCCCGCCGGGCAGTCTAACCTATTTATACATTCTTGGATCCATTGCATTATTTACGTTGCTTATTGCCTGTATTAATTTTATGAATCTTTCTACAGCCCGCTCGTCTAAACGCTCCGCGGAGGTTGGTATAAGAAAAGTATTAGGTGCTGAAAAAAAATCTCTCATTCAACAATTTCTCGGCGAATCATTATTTATGAGTTTGCTGGCATTTATATTTGCCTTTGTTATTACAGAACTTTTGTTACCTGCTTTTAATTCAGTATCAGGGAAAAATCTTTCTTTATCAATTTCAAATAAGGGCTTCATAATCGCAGCATTTTTTTTATTGTCAATAATCACCGGACTAATTGCAGGAAGCTATCCCGCACTTTATTTATCTTCTTTCAAACCAGTTAAAGTATTAAAAGGAAAATTTTCAAATTCGCTTGCTGCAGTTTCTTTGAGAAAGGGGCTTGTTGTTTTTCAATTTATTATTTCAGTAGTTCTTATTATCGCATCAGTAGTTATTGCTAACCAAATGAAATTTCTTCGATCGGCAGATCTTGGTTTTGATAAAGACAGGCAGATCATTGTTCCATTAAGAAGCGAGAATGCAAAAAATATTTATACATCTTTTAAGAGTGAGATAAATAAATTCTCACAAATAGAAAGTGTTGGCGCGTCAGAATATAATCCAGGAATTTTTAATCCAAGCGATAATGCATTTTATAAAGAAGGGCAGACAATGAATGATGCAAAAAGAACCCGCATGAATAGTGTCGATTTTGACTATCTCAAAACCTTAAATATAAAACCAGTAGCAGGCCGGTTATTTTCTAAAGATTTTCCTTCGGATACCGGGAATGTTTTAATTTTTAATGAGCGGGCTATTAAAGAAATTGGCTTTGCTTCTCCACAGCAAGCTATTGGAAAAAAAGTTTATTATGATTATGGCGGACGCCAAACTTCATTTAAAATTGTCGGCGTGGTTAAAGATTTTCATTTTGAAGATTTGCATTTACCAATTACACCCTATGGTTATGGATTAAAAAACCGGTTAAGCTTTAATTATATGTTAGTGCATGCAAAACCCGGAGATATAAATTTCCTATTAAAATCAATTAATGCTGTATGGCATAAATTAAATCCAAATGAACCTTTTGAGTACAGTTTCCTGGATAATGATTATCAAAAAAATTATAACGCAGAAACCAGGCTGGCAGCGATTGTTGGTTATTTCACTTTAATCGCAATTCTTATTTCATGCCTGGGTTTATTTGGGCTTGCCACCTTTAGTGCAGAGCAACGTATAAAAGAAATTGGCGTACGAAAAGTTTTAGGCGCAAGTGTATTAAGCATCGTAACTCTTTTGTCAAAAGACTTTTTAAAATTGATTGCTGTTTCAATAATTATTGCTTCACCAATTGCGTGGTATGTAATGAATAAATGGCTTCAGGAATTTGCATATAGAATGGATATTAGCTGGACGGTTTTTGTAATTACAACATTAGTAGCATTGTTTATTGCGCTGGTAACAATTAGTTTCCAGGCTATCAGAGCTGCCATAGCAAACCCCGTAAAAAGCCTGAGATCTGAATAGCAAAATTGATAATTGAAATTAGAATTCAAATTGAGAAAGAAAAATTAGTAACTATAAACTGATAAACGTGTTTAAAAATTATTTTAAAATAGTTGTTCGCAATTTGCTGCGATACAAATCTTATACCTTTATCAATATTTTAGGAATGGGTATTGGTATAGGCGCCATGGTGTGGGGTTACCAGACTTATCGTTTCTCATTTGCATTTACAAAACTTTTACTGGATATAATATTTAAAGTAAATGTGGGTATTCAAAATTCAACAATAATTATTTCGGTAATTGTATTGTTTCTAATAACTGCAGGCACCATCGGGATTAAAGTATGGCAGGCTATAAAAATTAATCCTGTGAAATTATTGCGAATGGAATAAAAAAAGTGAACGCAAAACTTATCTTACTATGATAAAAAATTATTTAAAAATTGCATTAAGAAATTTAAGAAAGAATAAAATTTTTTCTTTCATTAATATTTTTGGATTAGCCATTGGCCTTACCTGCTTTATGTTTATAGCAGTATTTGTCTATAATGAATTGAGTTATGATACATACCCTGCCGATGCAAAAAACATGTACCGGGTTTTGCTATCTGCAACAGGCAATGGTGATGTAGCTGTTTATCCGAGGGTAGATGTAGCGGTGGGTGAAGGAATGAAAAATGCCTTTCCGGAAATAAAAGCATCAACAAGGATTACTGGAGCTAGTAATTTTATAAAGTATAATGACAAGCAGTTTAAAGAGGAGCATCTTGCTTTTGCAGATTCAAATTTTTTGCAAATGTTTTCTATACCGTTAATCGAAGGCAATGCAGCAACTGCTTTGGTGCAGCCCAATAGCATTGTTATAGATAAAGCGTTTGCAAAAAAATATTTTGGTAATGACGATGCAATTGGAAAATCATTGTCAGTAGGAACTGCCGACCAATTATATAAAGTAACAGGAGTGATTGATAAAGTGCCTGATAATTCGCATTTTCACTTTGATGCATTTATGAGCCTTTCTACAATGCATTTTACGCATGAAACGTGGAGTAATGTTGGCTTTTTTACTTATTTAGAATTAAATAAGATGGTGGATCCAAAAAAATTGCAGGCAAAATTTCCGCAGCTTGTCGCAAAATATATAGTCCCCGAAATTCAGCATGACATGGGTGTAAGCCTTGCCGAGGCACAGAAGTCAGTAAACACATTTGTTTTTTCATTACAGCCGATTAGCGATATTCATCTGCATTCCAATACAAAATATGAACTGGAACCAAATGGTGACATTCAATATGTTTATATTTTTTCAGCATTGGCAATTTTTATTTTATTGCTTGCCTGTGTAAACTTTACAAATCTGTCAACTGCCCGCGGTGTAAAGCGTGCAAGAGAAGTAGGCATTCGCAAAGTAATGGGCTCTGTAAAAAAACAATTGGTATTTCAATTTCTTACAGAATCTGTTTTGCTTACATTTTTTGCAATGCTGTGCGCATTTGTTTTAATATTTCTGTTGCTGCCTTCTTTCAATCAGCTTGCCAATAAAAATATCGGCTTTGGTTCTTTCCTGCACTACCAATCAGTATTGGTAATGTTTTCATTAAGTTTTTTTGCAGGAATATTAGCCGGTATTTATCCTGCATTCTTTTTATCATCCTTCAATACCATAAAAGTTTTAAAGGGTGCATCTATGCAAGGTTCACAAAAAAAACCTTTACGCAACGGCCTGGTTGTGTTCCAGTTTTTTGTTTCAATTGCATTAATCATTGCAACGATTATTGTTTACCAGCAATTGCATTATATGCAAAACAAAAAATTAGGATATGATAAAGAACAGGTTTTGTTTATGCCTGATGCAGGATTGTTAGGCAAAAATCAAACTGCGTTTGAGCAACAGTTAGTACAGGACAATCGTGTAGTCGCTGCAAGCATTTCAAGGTTTGTGCCGGGGAGCGCCAATATGGATGGAACACAAATTTATCCAAAGAATGAAAATGGAAACGGAACAGAAATTCATGCAAATATTTATCATGTAGATTATGATTATTTGCGCTCGATGGGCATACAAATTTCAGAGGGAAGAAATTTTTCAAAAGATTTTCCGACAGATTCTTCAGGAGTAGTTATTAATGAAGCAATGGTTCGCGAATTAGGATGGAGCGGTACAAACCCCATCGGTAAATCTATAGTACGTTCAGGCCAGCATGAATTTAAAGTTGTGGGAGTGGTTAAAGATTTTAATTATGCTTCATTAAAACAAAAAGTAGCTCCGTTAATGATGTTGCTTGGCCAAAATTTCGGAGGACTGGTTGTAAAAATAAAAACCGATAATGTAAAAGGATTTCTTGCTGATTTAAAAAAACAGTGGGATGCATTTAACCCTGACGGCCCTCTTAGTTATAATTTTCTTGATGATAATTTTGCAAAGCTTTATGCCAGTGAAGAACGCACTCAAAAAATATTTTCAGCATTCGCGATTTTAGCCATCATTATTGCAAGCCTTGGTTTGTTTGGACTTTCTGCATTTATTATAGAACAACGCACCAAAGAAATTGGCATCCGAAAAGTTTTGGGCGCTTCTGTTCAAAGCGTGTTGTTGCTCGTTTCAAAAGAATTTTTAATGCTGGTTGGTATTGCCTTTATTATTTCAATACCGGTAACATGGTGGGCAATGCATACGTGGCTGCAGGATTTTGCATATAGAATAAATATTGAGTGGTGGGTTTTTTTAATTGCCGGCGCAGCAGCAATTTTAATTGCATTACTAACGGTGAGCTTCCAGGCATTGAAGGCAGCGATAGCAAACCCGGTGAAGAGTTTGAGAACGGAATGATAAGGTGAATGGTGAAAATGTAAATCGTGAATAAAGCTTATAACATAAAACTTAAAACTTCTATAATGTTTAAAAACTATTTCAAAACAGCATTTAGAAATGTTAAGCACAATAAAAGTTATGCGCTTATAAATACATTCGGGTTGACCGTTGGCATTGGTGCCTGCTTTCTTATTTTTTTAATTGTACAGTTTGAAAGCAGCTTTGATGATTTTCATCCAAAGAAAAATACTATTTATCGTGTGGGCACCGAATTTCATAACGCAGATGGTATAAGCTATTCTGATGGCGTTGGTTTTCCCATTGGTAAGGGATTGCGGATTGATTTTCCCCAAATAAAAGAAGTGGCTTCTATTGATAAAGAAGGCGGTCAAATAACGGTTGAAAATAAAACCGGAGAGCAAAAAAAATTACAAGAAGATAATTTCTATTACGCAGAGCCGCAGTTCTTCAGCATATTCAATTTTGAATGGCTTGCAGGCAATCATAAAACATCATTGAACAATCCCAACAATGCGGTGATTACGCAAGCAACGGCAGAAAAATATTTTGGACTTGGTCCCGATAATTACCAGCAGGCACTTGGCAAAACAATAAAATACGCAAATAAAAATCTATATACCATCACTGGCATATTAAAAAACCTGCCTCACAATACAGATTTTCCTTTAAGTGTTATAGTACCTTATTCAGCATTAGAAAATACTAATAGAAAAAACAATCTTGATGATTGGGTGAGCACATTCAGTGGCACTTATACTTTTGTTGTGTTGCCGCCTGAGTTATCTGTTGAAAAATTTAATACACAACTAAAAGCGTTTGCAAAAAAACATAAGCCCGCGGAATCTGCAAGCGATAGTTACATAGCACAGCCGTTATCTGAAATACATTATGATGAACGTTTCGGAAATTATAATCATCATACATTCAGTCATTCGCTTATAAATGCTTTATCGCTGATAGGAATTTTTCTTATAGTGATTGCCTGCGTAAATTTTATAAATCTTGCCACAGCACAGGCGTAAACCGTTCTAAAGAAGTGGGGGTACGGAAAGTTTTAGGGAGCAAGCGCAAACAATTAGCCTTTCAGTTTTTAGGAGAAACAGCGTTGATAGTTATCACCGCAATTATACTGGCGGTTATTATAGCCGCAGCAGCATTGCCTTTTTTAAATACATTGCTCGAAACACAGATAAGCATCCGGTTCATTAATGATCCATCTGTCATTATATTTTTATTAGCTGCAGCGGTACTGGTTACATTACTTGCAGGCATTTATCCTGCTGTTATTTTATCAGGCTTTAACCCGATAACCGCATTAAAAAGTAAGGTAACTACTAAAATGGTTGGCGGTATTTCTTTGCGTCGCGGATTGGTTGTGATGCAATTTGCTATTGCGCATATTCTTATTATTGGAATGATCATCGTAGTAAGCCAGATGAATTTTTTTAAGAACGCATGGCTTGGTTTCAGCAAAGATGCGATAATTAATGTGCCCATATTTAATGATAGCATTAATCTTACAAAGACGGATTATCTGCGCAATCAATTGCTGAATAATCCCGATATACAAAATGTAAGCTTCAGCTTCGCAAGCCCTTCAGATAATGGTAACTGGTCGAGTGATTTTAAATTTGATCATGCAGCAAAAACCACAAACTTTAATGCAAATCTTAAATGGGCGGATGCCGATTATTTTAAAACATATAACCTGCAGTTTGTTGCAGGCAATGCATACAGCAACAGCGATACAGTACGTAATTTTGTGGTAAATGAAGCCCTGCTCAGAAAATTAGGTATTACTGATCCGCAGAAAGCAATTGGCAAACAAATAAATTTTTGGGATGGCGATAAAGTGGCAAATATTGTTGGTGTTATAAAAGATTTTAATTCTTATTCTTTACGCGATCCAATATCCCCGGTTGTACTAAGCACATGGAAACAGGTATATCGCACCATCAACATAAAAATAAAACCGGGCACTGAAAAAGCTGTATTGCCCTATATTAAAAAATTATGGACAAGCACTTATCCTGATAATGTTTACGATTATAAATTTCTTGATCAAAAAATTGAAAATTTTTATAAACAGGAAGATCAGCTTTCACAGCTGTATAAAATTTTTGCAGGCATAGCCATCTTCATCAGTTGCCTTGGCTTATATGGATTGGTTTCTTTTATGGCAGTGCAGCGCACAAAAGAAATGGGCATTCGCAAAGTGCTTGGCGCATCTGCCCGCAATATTGTGTATTTACTTTCAAAAGAATTTACGCTGCTTATTATTATTGCATTTGCTATTGCTGCGCCGGTTGCATATTTTATTATGAATAAATGGTTGCAGAATTATACGTATAGAATCCCGTTGGGTGTTTCTGTTTTTGTGTTGGCAATTATCAGCTCTGTAATTATTGCCTGGATAACAGTAGCGCATCGTGCAATAAAAGCAGCGATTGCAAACCCGGTGAAAAGCTTGAGAAGCGAGTAAGCAAAACGAAATCTATGAAAGCCTGAGAAGCGAATAGATAAATTGAAAACCCGTCAGGGCTGAAAAGTGCTTCATTTGCTGATAATGGTGGCTCGTGGGAGACGAACCAATCTATTGCGAAAATGACAGATCCGATTCAATGTGCAATACCTCTCTGTTATCATCATCAGTCTAAACTACCTGAATTTCGTATGATTTTAATTTTTTCATCTGCTTCATAGTTTCGGTTGCTGTTAAATGGCGGATCAATATAAATTAAATCAACACTTTCGTCTGGTATTTCATTCAGCATTTTTAAATTATCCCCGCAATAAATAGTAAATGGTTTAATCTGATGCTTTGGCATAATTATTTTCTCTTTTTATGAATTTAAAAATAACACTCTTAATTCATTAAAGATTTGTTCATATAAACATAAACGTACATCAACTGTATCAAAACCGTACAGTTATAGCGGTATTGATAAAATATTTTCCACTGATAATCATATTAATAGAATAACGGTACTGCCATTGTTAGAGAATAGGTAATAAGCAATGGACAATAGGCAACTGCGAACTGTGTACTATCAACTGAAAAACTTTAAACTATAAACCATGTTTAAAAATTATCTCAAAATAGCGTGGCGTTATTTAATGCGTTATAAAACATATACAACTATCAACATTTTAGGATTAGCTGTTGGCATTACCTGTTGTCTGCTCATAATGCTGTTCGTGAGAAGCGAGTTTAGCTATGATCGCTTTAATACAAAAGCAAATCGTATTTATCGTGTTTGGCAAGATGAAAAAGCTGATGGAAGAGATTTTATTAACACAGTTACACCTATACCAATGGGGCCTGCCATTAAAAGCAGTTTCCCTGAAGTGGAAGCTATGTGCCGGGTAAACGTGTTTAATACTTTGGTAAAAATTGGCAATAATTCTTTTAATGAAAATATTACAATGGTGGACGCTGCCTTGTTCAAAATGTTTGACTTTAAAATGCTGCAAGGCAATTGTAACAATCCATTTCCGAACAGTAATTCAATTATTGTAACTCCGGAGATTGCGAAAAAATATTTTGGAAGCGTGAACGCAGTTGGTAAAAATTTTGAAATGACTTTGGGTGATCAAAAACAATTGTTCACTATTGCAGGAATTGCAAAAGATGCGCCCGAAGAATCAAGCATTAAATATGATATTTTGCTGTCTTATACAAATGATAAATTATTGTTCAGGGAAAAAATGCTTCATAGCTGGTTCAATGTTTTTGGAGAAACATATATAATGCTGCGTGAAAATGTGCTTGCATCAAATCTTCAAAAAAAATTTCCTGCTATGCTGAAACAGCAATTGGGTGAGGACTATGGCTCGGAGGAATTTAATATGTACCTGCAACCGTTAACTTCAATTCATTTGGATAATGCATTGCCTGCGGCTATCCAGCCCGTTAGTAATCCTAAATATTCTTACATATTGGCAACAATTGGTATTTTAATATTGCTGGTAGCCTGTATAAACTTTATTACATTGTCTATTGGGCGCTCCACAACAAGAGCATTGGAAGTTGGTGTAAGAAAAGCTTTAGGCGCTCAAAGAAAACAGCTCGTAAAACAATTCTGGGGCGAAGCATTATTAATAACGATTATTTCTGTAATAATCGGTTTAGTGATTGCATTCTTTTTGCTTAAACCCTTTAACAGTCTTATTAATAAAAATCTAAGCTTTCATTTTGATCCTTTATTTATTGTGTTCTGCATTTTATTAATGGGCATCATTGCTTTGATTGCAGGTGTGTATCCGGCGATCATACTTTCCGGATTTAATCCTGTTGAAGTGCTGAAAGGAAAATTGAATTTGAAAAATAATGCAGGCTTGTTAAGAAAAGGATTAATCGTTGGTCAGTTTGCCGCATCAATCGTGATGATCATTTGCACCATGATAATAAGTGAGCAAATGAATTATCTCCACAATAAAAATCTTGGTTACAATAAAGACCAGGTGATAATTGTGCCTACCAATAAAAAGAGATCTAATGGCTTTCCTTTGGCACAGTTGTATAAAAATGAATTATCGAAACACCCGCAGGTGCTTGATGTTAGCGCTTCTACCTTCAGCTTTGCAGAAACGCCATGGGCAACGCTTGGCTATTCAGATGATAAAAAGCAATATCACAGCTTTCAATACAATGAAATTGATTCGCGGTTTATTAAAGCAATGCAAATATCAATTTTGCAAGGAAGAAATTTTTTGCCCGAAAACCCTGCTGATACAAATAACAGCATCCTGGTAAATGAGGCGTTTGTGAAAGAATATGGAATAACAAATCCTGTAGGTAAAAGGTTTGGAAAATATTCTCAGCAAATTGTTGGAGTGATGAAAGACTTCAACTACGAATCATTGCACAGCAAAATACAACCGTTAGTATTATCGCTAAAATTTGATACGATTGGCCGCCAGTCAAGTGATGTTTCTTTTGCAAACGCTCCTCAGCCCCGCATTTCTGTTCGTATGAAGGAAGGTAACCTTCAGGATAACATTAACGTTCTAAAAAAAGCATGGAGTACCATTGCACCTAACCAGGATTTTGAATATCATTTTTTAGATGAGAAGCTTGCTGCAGCTTATGAGCAGGAACAAAAAAGCGCAACGGTTGTAAAAATTGCATCCGGGTTATCAATATTTATTGCGTGCATGGGTTTGTTTGGTTTGGCAACGCTCACGGTTACACGCAGAACAAAAGAGATAGGCATAAGAAAAGTTTTAGGAGCAAATGCAAGCCAGCTTGTTCAGCTTTTGTCGAAAGATTTTTTATTGCTCGTTGTAATTGCGGCGCTTCTTGCATTTCCGGTTGCGTGGTGGGCAATGCATACATGGCTTGCAGATTTTGCATACCGAACCAGTATTAGCTGGTGGGTTTTTGTGTTGGCAGGCATTGTTTCAATTGTTGTTGCATTTGTAACAGGCAATAAAAGCAGCAATGGCAAACCCGGTGAAGAGCTTAAGAACAGAATAAAATATTTCAATTCCAAAAATTATGGAATTAAAGTTGAAAGCAGCATGAGAAAATTATCAAAATTAACAACGATTAAAACAAATTATTATGCTGTATTACAATCTTAAGCTTGCACTGCGAAATTTTCGGAGGCATAAAACTTTTTCTTTCATAAATATTTTGGGCCTTTCTATTGGACTGGCAAGCTGCATTATCATCGGACTATATGCTTACAACGAATTATCGTTTGATAAGTTCAACAACAATCATAGCCAAATATACCGTATCAATAAAATAACAAATGAAAAGGGAAAGCAGGCTCAACAGGATGGAATAACTCCTGGTCAACTTGGTCCTGCAACTGTAAAAGAAATACCGGAAGTTGCTACAGCAGCACGTTTCAGGCCATGGTTTACAGAAATGCTCGTTAGTTACGATACTGTTCATCTTAAGTTGGATGATGTTGCTTATGCTGATGCATCTTTTCTTAACATGTTTAGTTTTCCTCTAATAAAAGGTGATAAAAAAACTGCACTCGCAGAACCATTCACTGCCGTAATCACAGAAACTACTGCAAAAAAATATTTTGGTAATAAGGATCCAATAGGAAAAACAATTGTTACCCTTAATGATATTCCGGTGAAGATTACAGGTGTTGCGAAAGATGTTCCTGCAAATTCTTCATTACAATTTACCATGTTGATTTCCTTTGCAACAGTTGAAGCGCCTGCAAATGCTAATTACTTTTCATGGATGAACACGTGGACAACCAATGTGAATTACACATTCGTGCAATTAAATCCAAACAGCAATGCAAAAAAAGTCAGTGATAAAATTTCTTCTTTATTGCATGCGCATTTTCCTGAAAAAGAATTTCAATACAGAACCTACCTGCAACCGTTAGACGATATTCATCTTAAATCTTCAGGAATACTTTATGCAGAGCAATTTCATACCAATAGCAGCAAGATCATTTATACGTTATTAATCATTGCTGCTTTTATTTTATTGATTGCATGCTTCAATTTTATAAACCTTACCACGGCAGGCGCTTTAGGCAGGGCTAAGGAAACAGGAGTTCAAAAAGTAATCGGAGCGAGACAGTACCAGCTTATAAAAAAGTTTTTTAGTGAATCATTTTTGCTATGCGCAATTTCATTAATTGTTGCATTGATAATAGTAAGTTTTCTCTTGCCTTTATTTAGCCGGTTAGCAAACACCAACATAAATATTGATCTGTTATTTCAATGGAAGCTTACCGGCGCTTTGCTTGCTCTTTTATTGCTGCTGAGTGTTTGCGCCGGATTATATCCCGCAATATTCCTTGCAAGATTTAAATCATTAGATGTTTTTAGAAATATTATTAAAGCAGGTAAAGATAATTGGTTAAGAAAGACATTGGTTACAACTCAATTTGCGTTGTCAGTTTTTTTAATAATCGCAACGATAATTGTAAATAATCAAATGCATTATCTCGGAACAAAAAATCTTGGCTTTGATAAAGACCAGGTGGTGGTATTGCAGCTTGCCAATACAGGGCTTGATGTCGATAACAAGAGTAAAGGATTTATAACAGCGCTTAAACAAAATCCGTCTGTTATTTCAGTTTCTGCAAGCAATCGTGTGCCGGGGCAAGGCTTTAATGGTTATGGAATAATTCCTGAGGGGCACACGTTAAACGAACATTTGCTATGCAGCGTTTTTGAATCTGATGCCGCCTTTGCTTCTACTTATAATATTCAATTAACGCAGGGCCGTTATTTTTCTTCTCAAATGCCAACAGATACAACTAACGGTATTGTCATAAACGAAGCAATGGCAAATATGCTTGGATGGAATACCGATAGCTATAGGGATGCAATTGGAAAGCAATTTGAAATATATGAAGCAGTAAAAGGAAAAGTTATAGGCGTGATGAAGGATTTTAATTTTGCTTCATTAAGAGAAAAGGTACAGCCGCTTGCTGTAATACTTACCAACAATCCTTTGTATTTATCCATAAAATTAAAGGCCGGAAGCATTCCATCTTCTCTTGATTACATACAAAAGCAATGGAAGCAATTTAACAGCGTCTATCCTTTTGATTACTTTTTTTTAGATGAGCAGCTAAATCATTTTTATCAGACCGATGTAAGTATGCTGCACGTGCTTAATATTTTTGCAGGGCTTGCTATCTTCATTGCCTGCATTGGATTATTTGGCCTCAGCATTTATACGGCAAAACAGCGCACTAAGGAAATTGGAATCCGGAAAGTTTTAGGTGCATCTATATCACAGGTTACCTTATTGCTTTCAAAAGATTTTGTTGCACTCGTTGCCATTGCGATTTTAATTGCATCGCCGCTTGCATGGTGGGCAGCAAATAACTGGCTGCAGGATTTTGCATATCGCATCAACATAAGTGTTTGGTTTTTTTTAATAGCAGGTTTATCAGCTATATTAATCGCTTTACTAACGGTAAGTTTCCAGGCGATAAAAGCAGCGATTGCAAATCCTGTTAAATCACTGAGAACGGAGTAATACCTGTGAAGTTCCTCAAAATAAAAGAAAATAACGGTATGGGTTATACGCAACCAATGCGCTTGGGCTGTATTAACCATGCCATACCAGAAAATTGACCGCCAGGTAAAAAATATTGAACAGCACAGTTATATTTGTTGTTTCTTATTGCTCAAATTATATTTATCTCAGTAATGCATGAACAACTACCATTCATGTTGGCGCTCGTTGCAGCCATTGTGCTCATAGAGATGCTGGCAAGCAAATTACGGATCGCTTACCCAGTACTGTTAGTAGTGGCGGGTTTATTCATCAGCTTTATACCGGGTTTGCCTAAAGTGCAGGTAGATCCCAACATGATATTTTTTATTTTTTTACCGCCGCTCCTCTTTGAAGCTTCATGGAGCATTTCATTTAAGGAAATGAAAAAATGGTGGCGCATTATCGGCAGCTTTGCTTTTTTGGTAGTATTGTTTTCTGCATTGGCAGCTGCCCTTTTAACTAATTATTTTATTCCCGGTTTTACAATCGCGTTGGGCTTTTTATTGGGAGGTATTGTATCGCCGCCGGATGCTGTAAGTACCGGAGCCATCATGAAATTTGTAAAAATTTCCAAAGCCACTTCTGCCATCCTTGAGGGAGAAAGTCTTTTTAATGATGCATCATCGCTTATTATTTTCAGGTTTGCATTGGTGGCGGTGGGTACAGGCCAGTTTATTTTTCAGCAGGCGATGATCAATTTTTCATGGATGGTTATCGGTGGCATTGGCCTCGGGCTTATTTTTGGATGGCTATTCATGCAGGCGCATAAGCGGTTGCCCACCGATGCTTCTTCAGACATTGCCTTTACACTTATTGAGCCATACTTTCTCTATTGGGTTGCAGAGCAATTGCACAGTTCCGGCGTGCTGGCTGTTGTATCGGGTGGTTTGTTTTTAGCAAACAGGCGGCTTGTATTCCTATCAAGCGCCAGCCGGATAAAAGGATATAATTTTTGGGAAGCTTTTATTTTTATTCTTAATGGAATTGTATTTATGCTTATTGGCCTGCAATTACCAAAAATAATTGATGGCCTGCATGCAGATGGCATACCATTGAGCACTGCTATTAAGTACGGAATTTTTGTAACGGCTATTTTAATAGTGGCGAGAATTATCAGCGCCTACACTGCAATGGTGGCAACAATTATTTTCAGGCCGGGCGTAATTCCCAGGATACGGAGTGGGGGAAGTATATGGAAGCTGCCGCTTTTATTAGGCTGGACCGGAATGCGTGGTGTTGTATCACTCGCTGCTGCTTTAGCCACTCCCACAGTATTAGAAAATGGTGATCCATTTCCTTACCGGAACCTGGTGCTCTTTATTACATTTATGGTTATCCTGCTCACGTTGCTAACCCAGGGCCTTACGTTGCCCTGGCTTATTAAGCGCTCTAAGCTTTTTGAGAATACCAACGACATGCCTGAAGAAGAGGCACGATTGAAATTAAGAAATAAGCTGGCCGTATATACTGTCGGTTTACTAAAAGAAAAACAGGAAAAGGGTTTGTACAATGATGGCCATTTACTGCGAATGGTTAGTCACTGGGAAAATAAGATTAAAGAGCCGGAGAATTTTAAAATGACTGCGGAGGCAAAGCAGCATTATTTAGAAGTGTTAGAAAGCCAGCGACAGTATTTAGCAGGGTTGAATAAAGATCCCGAAATAGACGAAACCATTATCCGCTGGCAGGTTTACCAGATTGATTTGGAAGAAGAGCGGATTAACCAGCTTTAATGTCAACAGCATAGTAAGTTGCCCGAAATAAACAACATCTATATTGGCCGGTTATTCTATTAAATGATATTCCTCTTGAAGAAATCTTATAACATTGTACGCTTTAATTTGAAGGTTTTTTAAAAGATCTATTGCAAAAGCATAGGATGTCTTTTTTTGATGGAGATAGAACAGGAATTCTTTTATCTGCTCCTGATCTGCAGAGCGTAGCGGTGGATTGTTCACAGGCCTGTTAGTATTGCCATACTTGTCAACCATTGTTTCAAATACAATAGGATCAAAAAGCTTCGACAAGTATGGGTACAAAAATTCAGTTTCTTTGTCCTCGATTTCCCTGTTGCTTTGCATATCTTCAAGAAGTTGCTGGTACGACATTATGCTATCTGACGACTGTTGATTGCGGATGAGGCGAAGGCCACCCGAATTCTTAAGTTGGGTAATTGTCCGGTCACTCGGTTTGAAGAAATTTATTTTTGTTACAACTCTCGCATAATAGTATAAGTCGTTGTTTGATGAAGTGGTGATACCACTATGGCTGCTTAAAAGGTACATTAAGGAATCCATCATCATGCGTCTTTCTTCAAGAATGTTTATCCAACCTGAAGCGGATAAAGTGTCAGTTTTTAAATCTTCAATAAATGATTTAATATATTCTTTTTCTCTCTGGCTTTCTATATAATGCTCCCGCAGATTTTCTACAAAAAATCCCGATGTTACAGCAATAAACAACATTAAAAATTCGAAGAAATAATCTTTCCATTTCTTTCCATGATGAACGTGGGGATGATGATGTGCCTCCATACTATCTGATTGCTGTTTAGAATTTGTGATCTCCCGGTTAGTTGATTCACCCGCCTGCGGTTGTAAAATATTTTCCTTGGCCTCTTCATCTTTTGAAGAGGCTTGCCCCGGAAATTCTCCGGAAATATTTTGTTCTTCAGGCATTCATGAAGTTATAAAATTAGAGCTTGATTTTATTAAGTTTTGACTTTTAAAAATATATTTTGTTTCAGTCGGGTCTCCTGCAGCGGAAATAGCAAGCGATTTATAGTTTATGATATAGTTCATAAATTGGAACACAAACCATATTGGATAGTATAAACAAACCGATGCATTGATCTCTACTGATGTTGGTGTAGCCTTGCTGCAAAGCCATCCGCTCAACACACAACATCGGCAGCCTCTTTTTGTCTTAGTGAAAGTTATTAATTTTGGATGGAAGACCGGCAAAGGCAAAATGATTATTAGAAAAATATTATGATTTATGAGCAAGCTTATTTTGGAAGAATTTAAACAACTCGCGATTTGGAAAGAATTTGAATTAAAAAATGAGAAAGGATATATTATTGATAACCTAGTCTCAAATACATTAGCCTTATTAGATAAATACTACGTAGCATTCCCAAAATATACGTTGCATAACAAACAACATTGGAGTTCGAAATTTATTTCAATATTTTGATAAGATATATTACAGAAACTGACATCAATAAAACAAATTTAATTCTGGAATATTTTAGGAAAATAGACATTAAGAGTAAAATGCCCAATAATGAGTCGATAACCGGGATTGATTATCATTTTCTAAAAGTTCCTTTCTAAAGTATCTGTCAACCAGGCCTCAAGCTATAGTTGTAACTAGTATTCTCCCCCAAAACCGAACACAAACCGTATCAAAACCGAACACTTTGTACACTCCTTTATTTCATAAATACTTCATTACCAAAACATAAGTTTAATGGCAATATTTTGGAGTGATTGAAGTATTCAACGTCAACCTTTTATTATTTATAATTTTTTAACCCAACTAATCTGATTCAGATGTTTAAAAATTATGTAAAAGTTGCATGGCGTAACCTCATCCTTAACAAAGCATTTTCTGCAATTAATATATTAGGCCTTTCGTTTGTGCCCAGGCAAGTTTGCCCAAAAGGCAGCTTTGAGAACTGAATAAAACTTATATACTAACGCAGAGGATTAAACGAAAAAAAATCTTATGATTAAAAATTATTTCAAAATCGCAATTAGAAATCTTTGGAAAAACAAAGCCTTTTCTGCTATTAATATTATCGGCCTTGCAGTAGGTCTTGCTGTATGCCTGCTTATTACGTTATATGTTGTTGATGAATTAAGCTACGACCGCTATAATAAAAATGCCGGGCGCATCTATCGCGTAGACGCAGATGTGAAATTCGGTGGCAATGAATTACGGCTTGCCGTAGCTTCTGACCCGATGGGGGCAACGCTTAAAAAAGATTATCCGCAGGTAGAAGAATATGCAAGAATATATACTTCCGAAGGCTCCAAGCTTATTAAGAAGGGCAATGAATATATTGAAGAAGAACATGTGGCCAATGCAGACTCTACCTTATTCAATGTATTTACATTACCTGCTATTGAAGGCAATACAAAAACAGCATTGAATGAACCCAACACAGTTGTTATAACTGCATCCGCAGCAAAAAAATATTTTGGCACAACCGATGCATTGGGCAAAACAATTGAAGCCAATAAAGTGCCGTATAAAGTAACAGCAGTAATTAAAGACATTCCGCACAATTCGCATTTTAATTTTGATTTTATTTTCTCTATGAAGAATGTAGATTATCAATTTGGCAATTACCTAAGCATGAATTTTCAAACCTATATACTTTTAAAAAAAGGAACAGACTATAAAGCATTTGAAAAAAATTTTACACAGGTAATTGATAAATATATTTTGCCGCAGGCAAAGCAGATGATGCATATAACCAGCATGGATGATTTTAAAAAAGCAGGTAATAAATTAGAATTCAGCCTGATGCCGCTTACAGATATACACCTGCACAGCGACAGGTTTCCTGAACTAGGTACTAATGGGAATATACAATACGTTTACATCTTTGGCGCTGCTGCATTATTCATTTTACTCATTGCATGCATTAACTTTATGAACCTCTCAACTGCACGCAGCGCCGGCCGTGCAAAGGAAGTAGGTATTCGTAAAGTGTTAGGAACTGAAAGAAAAAATTTAATCTTTCAATTTCTTACAGAGTCAACTTTAATGGCAGTTATTTCTTTGTTCATTGCTATTGTCATTGCTTATTTCACCCTACCGCTGTTTAATAATATTGCCGCTAAGTCACTTTCTATGGGTAGCATTCTTAACCCAAAACTATTGCCCTTTCTTATAGCATTGCCTTTCATAGTAGGTATTATTGCAGGGAGCTATCCTGCATTTTTTCTTTCAAAATTTAAACCGGTGCATGTATTGAAAGGAAAAATAAACGCAGGATTTAAAAAGAATATTTTGCGCAGCGGCCTGGTGATATTTCAATTCTCTATGTCCATTATATTGATTATAGGGACTGTTGTTATTTATAAGCAGCTACATTATATTCAGACAACCAACCTTGGTTTTAATAAAGATCAGGTGCTTATTATTAATGGAACAAATGCACTTCACAATAATGCAGTCGCCTTTAAAAATGAACTGCTCAACATGCCCGGCGTTAGCAGCGGTACATTAAGTTCCTATCTGCCTGTTGCATCATCACGCAGCGATAACAGCTATTCAAAGGATGCAGTAATGGATCCAAATAATGCTCTTTCTATGCAAACATGGGTAGTTGATTATGACTATATAAAAACGATGGGCATGAATATTATTAAGGGAAGAAATTTCTCTAAAGACTTTGGTGCCGATTCAAGCGCCATCATCCTTAATGAAACTGCTGCAAAAGTACTGGGATATGATAACCCCATTGGTAAAAAAATATATACCAACTTTCAAACGGCTACTTCCAATGACCTCATCAATTATACGATCATAGGAATTGTAAAAGACTTTCATTATGAATCATTGCGACAGAATATTTACCCGCTGGGCATGAGGCTTGGCAGCGGCGCAGGCCTTGCTTCTTTTAAAGTAAGTGCAGCCAATGTTCAAAACCTTGTGAAGCAGGCAGAAATCAAATGGAAAAAAATGGCTCCCGGCATGCCTTTCAGCTATCGGTTTATGGATGAATCCTTTGATAATATGTATCGTGCTGAACGACGTGTTGGAGAAATTTCTATCACATTTTCTATCCTTACCATTTTTATTGCATGCCTTGGTTTATTTGGATTAGTTACCTACATGGCCGAACAACGTACCAAAGAAATTGGTGTAAGAAAAGTATTGGGCGCTTCGGTAGTCAATGTGATAACCATGCTCTCGAAAGATTTTTTAAAGCTGGTTCTTATTGCAGCCATCATTGCATTTCCGGTTGCATGGTGGGCGATGCATAGATGGCTGCAGGATTTTGCTTATCGCATAAATATTGAATGGTGGATATTTGTCATCGCAGGAATTGCGGCATTATTAATTGCTTTACTAACGGTGAGCTTCCAGGCAATAAAAGCAGCAGTAGCAAACCCGGTGAAAAGTTTGAGAACGGAATGAATAAATTAAAAATTATGAATTGAGAATTAAGAATTACAAAATGTACTTATGCTAACTGTAAACTGTAAACTCTAAACTAAAAGAAATGTTTAAAAATTATTTTAAAATCGGGTGGCGCAATATCAGGAGAAATAAAATCTACAGCTTTATTAATGTGCTTGGTCTTGCATTAGGTATATGTGCTTGCATTGTAATTTATCTTATTACAAACTACGAATTCAGCTTCGACAGGTTTCATCCTGATAAAGATCGTATCTATCGCATCGTTGGTGAAGTACAAAGAAGCAGTGGTGAAAAAGAATTTTTAAACAGCCCTATTGATGATGTTGCAGGTTTTCAAAAACAAATACCTGGGTTTGAAACAGAAACTGGCGTTTATTCTTATGGTGCCGGTGTAAGCATTCCAAATGGTAACCGGCCTCTTAAAAAATTTGCCGGCAGAATTGAGAACTCTTATGTTGCTTCAGCTATTATTACATGGCCACAATATTTTGATATATTCAAATATCAATGGCTGGAAGGAAATGCAAGAGTTTTAGGCGAGCCTTTTAAAGTTGTGCTTTCTGAAAAAAGGGCGCATCAATACTTTGGCGATATTCCACTGAGCAGCATGCTTGGAAAGACAGTAATCTATGATGATTCTTTAAGAGTTAGTGTAGCAGGCATTGTAAAAGACTGGACCGAAAATACTGATTTCGGATACACTGATTTTATTTCTATAAGTACCGCAACTCATAGTTTTCTAAAGAATCAAATTCCAACTGATGACTGGAACAGCCTGAGCCCTCATCGATCTATGGCTTTTGTGAAACTTGCAAAGGGTGTTACGGCTTCGCAAATAAATAACAGGTTCACATCTTTTATTAAAGAGCACGTAAAGTTGAATAATCCCGGTACTTCATTAAGTATGCAGCTTCAGCCTTTAACTGATATTCATTTTACAAAGGATTTTCACCGCGGCGACGATGGTGATAACTTCAGGAAACCTTACCTGCCTACATTATATGCATTAATGGGTGTTGCTTTATTTATATTAATTATTGCGATATTCAATTTTATTAATTTATCTACTGCACAATCTATTCAGCGTGCTAAAGAAATAGGTGTAAGAAAAGTAATGGGCAGCAGCAAGAAAAATATTATGTTCCAGTTTTTGACTGAAACTTTCGCGGTTACTTTATTTGCAGTTGTTCTTTCGGTGTTGCTTGTTAAGCCTGTCCTTAGTTCACTCAGCGATTATATACCAGCCGGAATTACATTCAATCTTTTTAATTCATCAACACTTATTTTTTTATTGATTGTTACTTTAATTACTTCCGTGATTGCAGGTTTCTATCCGGCTAAAGTATTATCTTCTTATTTACCTGTATTAAGCCTGAAAGGTGTTACATCTCAAAAAGGAACAGAGAATTTAAACTTGCGTAAAGCATTAATTGTTTTTCAATTTTCTATCTCTTTAATTTTTATTATAGGAGCAATAATTATTGGCAAGCAAATAAACTTTATGAGCAGTGCAGACAAAGGATTTAATACAGATGCTGTTATTACAATGAATAATTGGAACGATCATGAAGGAAAATTGAAAGTACTTGCTAATGATTTAAAACTAATTCCCGGAATATATAAGGTTTTATTGCAGGGCAATGCACCTATGGGCTTTGCTCAAATGATTGACAATTTTAAATATAAAGGCAAGGAGGAAAAGGATCTTCAGGTTTTAGAGGAAATGGGCAATGAAGATTTCATTCCCTTTTACCAAATGAAATTAGTTGCCGGTAGAAATATGTTGCATAGTGATAGTATAGATGAACTTATAATAAATGAAACATTAGCAAAGGCAATTGGGTTTACTAATCCGCAAGATGCAATCGGTAAATTTCTTTATAGTGATAAAGCCCATCCCATTGTAGGAGTGGTTGCTGATTTTCATACAACGTCCTTTCATGAAACTATAAAGCCTACAGTAATTGAGAATGTACCAGACAGAAAGTTTAGCATTGCGGTTAAACTGTCAACAAGTGAGAAAAATATAGTTGATATAAAAAAAGTTTTATCTCAAATAGAAATGAAATGGAAAAAAATATTTCCGGAAACACCCTTTGATCATAGTTTTTTGAATGAATCAATTACACTGCTTTACGGCCAGGAGAAAAAAACCGCATGGCTGATGAATGTGGCTATGGGAATTACCATTTTTATTTCATGCATGGGATTGTTTGGACTTGGAATGTTCACTGCACAAAAAAGAACAAAAGAGATTGGTATACGCAAAGTGCTGGGAGCAAGCATTGCAAACATTGCAGCAATGCTAAGTAAAGATTTTGTGATATTGATAATGATCGCTATTGTAATTGCATCGCCTGTTGCATATTATTTTTCAAATCAATGGCTACAGGATTTTGCGTATAGAACTAATATCAGCTGGTGGGTATTTATATTGGCTGGGGTTGCAGCAATATTTATAGGCTTACTAACGGTGAGTTTTCAGGCAATAAAAGCAGCAATAGCAAACCCTGTAAAGAGTTTGAGAACGGAATAAAAAAGTAAAACGTATACAACTTAAACCCTTTTTATGCTTAAAAATTATTTCAAAATCGCATGGCGAAATATAATGCGAAACAAAGTAAACAGCTTCATAAATATCGCAGGGTTAGCTATTGGTATTTGCTGTGTAATATTAATTACATTATATGTGCAGGATGAGCGCAGGTATGATCGATTCTTTTCAAACGCTGATCACATTTGCCAGGTAGATATGGATGTTGCTATGGGCGGAGAGGCTGGTTATGTATCCAACACTCCGCCTACAGTCGGGCCTGCATTACAACAATCATTTCCCGAAATAAAAGCTTATACAAGGTTTTATGTAATGGGTAATGAAATAATAAGCAGCGGAACTAATAGCGTGGAACAAAAACATTTTACAGAAAAAAAATTTTTAGCCGTTGATTCAAATTTTTTGCAGGTGTTTGACTATGCAGTTAAAGAAGGAAATGCTGCAACATGTTTGCAGCAACCTCATTCAATTGTGATAACAGAAACAACCGCAAAAAAATATTTTGGTAACACAGAAGTTCTTGGAAAAAATTTAGTGCTTGATGAATATAAAGAACCTTTTGAGGTCACGGCGGTTTTAAAAGATCTTCCATCGCAGGCTTCTATACAATTTGATTTATTAATCCCAACTTCTGCCTGTCCGCCTGTTCAACATTTTAGCTGGAGCTGGGTGTGGCTTCAGATGAATACGTATGTTTTGCTTGATAAAAATTTTTCCTCAACGGCAGCTAATATAAAAAAGCTGGAAAGTAAATTTCCTTCAATGGTTAGAACACAGGCCGCCAGTGCTTTTAAACGCATCGGGCAACCCTTTGATGAATTTATAAAAAAAGGCGGCAAGTGGGATGTTCATTTACAATCCTTAACTGATGTGCATTTATATTCAGGTGATATAAGCTCACCTTTTCTTTCAACGTTGAGCGATATAAAATATGTATATATTTTTTCTGCGATTGCATTATTTATCATTCTGCTCGCTTGTGTAAACTTCATGAATCTTTCCACCGCACAATCTGCAATAAGAGCAAAAGAAGTAGGCATACGAAAAGTGCTTGGCTCGATGAAGGGTCAATTGATAAAACAATTTCTTACAGAAGCAATGTTGTATAGTTTTATTTCTTCTGTTATCGCTTTATTTTTAGTTGCATTGCTGCTGCCATTATTTAATTCTGTTGCAGGAAAAACTTTAGATTTCAGTTCTATTTTTACAAGTGGCATTTGGCTGTTCATCTTATTGCTAACAATCATTACCGGTTTTTTGGCCGGAAGTTATCCTGCATTTTATTTAACATCATTCAATCCTATAGCTGTTTTAAAAGGAGGTGTTTTCAAAAAAAGTATTTCAAATATTTTTATAAGAAATGGCCTTGTTGTATTTCAATTTACTGTTTCAGTTGCGCTTATTATTTGCACTGTTATTGTATTTCAGCAATTGCAGTTTACACAAAATAAAGCTCTCGGCTTAAAGAAAGATAATGTTATCATTATTCCTAATGGTGCCAAAATGGAAAGTCATGATGAAGGAACTTTCAGGCAGGAAGCGATGAAAATACCAGGTGTTACTCATGCAAGCATTTCAACAAGTGTGCCTACAGAAAGTGTTTTTGGTGACTCTTATGTGCCTGATATAACGAATGTAAAAGAACTGTTAGTAAAAGATATAATACTTTCTTCTTTCATGGCAGATGAAGAATTTATTCCTGCATTACAAATCCATGTATTGAAAGGAAGGAATTTTTCTAAAGATTTTAATGATTCCACTTCGGTAATTGTAAACGAAACAGCGGTAAAACAAATTGGATGGAAAGAATCATTGGGTAAATACATTACTTATCCCGGAAATGGAGATCAGCATTTCAAAGTAATCGGTGTGGTAAGAGATTTTAATGTTGCCTCGCTTCGCATGAGTGATACCATTGTACCATTTGCATTGTTTCATTCTTCATCCAAAACTTATCAGGTTGGTACATCATATATAATAGCAAGTGTACAATCAAAAAATTTAAAAAGCACAATAACCCAATTAGAAAATAAATGGAAAAATTTTGCACCCGCTGTTCCTTTTGAATATTCATTTCTTGATAAAAATTTTGAAGCCCTATATAATTCCGAACAACGCCTGGGGACTGTGTTTGGCATCTTCACTTGCTTATCAATCATTGTTGCATGTCTTGGTTTGTTTGGATTATCTGTTTACACGGCTGCAAGACGCACTAAAGAAATAGGCATTCGAAAAGTATTGGGCGCTTCAGTGAAAGGCCTGGTTGGCTTATTATCAAAAGAATTTATAAAGCTTGTTTTTGTTGCAGCTATTATCGCGTTTCCAGTTGCATGGTGGGTAATGAATAAATGGCTGAACGATTTTGCATCCCGTATTAAGATTGAGTTGTGGGTTTTTATAAGTGCAGCTATTTTAACAGGTTTAATTGCATTGCTCACAGTAAGTTTCCAGGCAATAAAAGCAGCGGTTGCTAATCCGGTAAAGAGTTTGAGGACGGAATAAAATTGTCTGTCTAAAGGACTCCTATTGATAACCATGATTAAACTGCATAAGATTAATCATGAAGTAAAGGCAGATAAAATCATTTAATCATTTAATCAAAAAAATCATGGTTCAGACAATGTTTAAGCACTATTTTAAAATTGCATTACGAACTCTTGCCAGACAAAAAGTTCTGAGCCTGATAAACATACTCGGGCTTTCTATTGGCATTGCCTGCTTCTGTTTGTTTTTATTATTTACTGTAAACGAATTCAGCTTCGATCGTTTTCAAAAAGATGCTAAAAATATTTTTGAAGTATATCAATGGAATGATGCTTACAGTGATAATCCCGCAAGCGGTTCACCCTATTTGCCCATGCCTTTAGGTGCTGCATTAAAGCAGGATTTTCCTGACGTTGAAAATTATATTCGCTTTAAAAGTGCATGGGCTTCTAATTTTATGCGTGTTGCAGATAATGATGTGCGGCGTGTAAAATTATCTTATGCAGATCAACAATTCTTTTCTGTTTTTTCTTTCAAACTAAAATATGGCAATGCAGCTTCTGCTTTGCAAAATTTACATAGCATTGTTCTCACTCAATCAAAAGCTAAAGAATTATTTGGAACTGATAATGTGATTGGTAAAACAGTTCAAATTAAAATTGATGAAGATTTTTTGCCGTTTACTATAAGCGCTGTTGCTGAAAATATTCCTGCCAATTCATCTATTCAATTTGATGTATTGGGAAATTTTGATTTCTTAGAAAGTGAAACCTCTGATAAATCCGGTGCGAATAACTGGCATAGATCAGGATACCTTACTTATGTAAAATTGCGCCCTGGCAGCGTTTTGCCAAACGATGTAAATAAGCTGAGGAACTTTCGCAAAAAATATTATCCTGATGAAGAAGCAGATTTAAAGAAACGCGGTGTTACCTGGAAGGGAAATCTTTTTCCGGTTCGATATCAAATGCAGTCTTTACCTGAAGTGCATACCAACACAAAAGTTGCAGAAGGAAGCGTTGCTAATATTGATCCTAAAATCATCTGGATATTATTAAGCATAGCTGCAGGTGTGTTACTGATCGCCTGCATAAATTTTACAACACTTTCTATCGGCCGTTCTGCAAGCCGGGCAAAGGAAATCGGTGTACGCAAAGTTATTGGAAGCCAGAGAAAACAATTAGTATATCAGTTTCTTGCTGAAGCATTAGTGATGAGCATTCTTTCAACAGCATTAGGTTTATTGTTAGCAAAATTGTTATTACCTTATTTTAATCAATTATCCGGAAGAGAATTACTCTTTTCATTTTCACAATATCCTGAAATGATTTGGATGTTTGCTGGTTTAATACTTCTTGTGGCTTTGCTTGCCGGTGCATATCCTGCTTTGGTTTTATCGGGCTTTAAGCCGATAGAAGTTTTAAAAAGTAAAGTACGTGTAGGTGGCTCAAATCTTTTTACAAAAACATTGGTAACGGTACAGTTTGCTTTATCTATTGGTTTAATTATTTGTACCATTATTATTCTTCAGCAAAAAAAATATATGACGAATAAATACCCTGGATTCAATAAAGAAAATGTATTGGTTGTAGATGCTGAAGAAACAAAAAGTAAAGAAATTTATCCTTTGTTTAAACAAACATTATTGCAACGGCCTGATGTGGCTGGAGTTGCTGCAGCAGAATTAAGCCTTGGTGCAGGCATGGGCTGGAGCCGCAGTGGCTTTGATTATAATGGCAAGCTAAGACAAGTATTTGAATATTTTGTTGACAACGATTATATAAATGTGATGGGCATGAAAATAATTGCCGGAAGAGATTTCAACGCAGCCATTGCATCAGATACTGTAACCTCTGTTATCATCAACGAAGCCATGATGAATGATTTTGGATGGAATATAAACAACGTGATAGGGCAAAAGCTAACAGGATATAGCGAAACTAAAACACCGGTTGTAATTGGGCTGGTTAAAAATTTCAATTATCTCTCGCTCAAAGAAAAAATAGAACCGCAAATGTTTCACCGGTTTTCAGACTATGCACCTTATAAATTTTTTGTGCGGTTGAAACCCGGTAACCCTTCAATTGCCATTGCAGCTATTCAAAAAACATGGAGCAACCTAGTGCCACAACTTCCATTTAAATACAGTTTTCTTGATGAAGACCTTACACGATTTTATGCAGAAGAACAAAAGATAAACAGCATTATTGGAATTGCAGGGGGTGTTTCCATTTTTCTTGCATGCCTTGGTTTATTTGGCCTTGCGGCATTAGCTGCCATTAACCGGACAAAGGAAATTGGCATAAGAAAAGTGCTTGGTGCCAATGTTTCTCAAATTGTAAAACTACTCTCGAAAGATTTTTTAAAACTTATTGCCATTGCTATAATTATTGCTTCACCGTTAGCATGGTTTTTAATGCAAAAATGGTTACAGGATTTTGCATACAGAATAAGCATTGGCTGGACTGTTTTTTTATTTGCAGGATTCTTTGCAGTAGCAATTGCTTTAGTTACTATCAGCTTCCAGGCAATAAAAGCAGCGATAGCAAATCCTGTAAAGAGTTTGAGAACGGAGTAGCCAATATGATAATTGGATATTGTGCTAATGAAAGAGGTTACTAACGGCAAGTATTAAACGAAAACTTTAAACTGATTTTATGCTTAAAAATTATTTCAAAATTGCATGGCGTGATTTAATGAAGAATAAAATATTTTCCTTTATAAATATTAGCGGGTTGGCATTTGGCATGTCATTATGCATGTTGGTCATAATCATCATTAAAGACCAGTTGGGCTATGATGCATTTCATCCAAATGCAGAACGTACTTACCGCGTGAATACAGAAGCGATTAGAAAAGATGGCGGTAAGGAAGAGTATGCCTCATCGCCGTTGCCTCTCTCTGTTGAGCTTAAGCAAAATTATCCGTTTGTAGAACATGCCGTAAATCTTACACGCGGATTAAATGGTGAAGCAAATTTCGATTCGAAAGCAATTAATGTAAATGGCTATTTTACGAGCAATGAATTCCTGAATGTTTTTGGTTATGAATTATTATATGGTAATAAAGCCACTTTGTTTAATGAGCCAAATGCAATTGTGCTTACGCATAAAACTGCTGTTAAATTTTTTAAAAATGATAATCCTGTTGGTAAAGTAATTACCATTAAAGGGATTGGTGATTTTGCTATAAGCGGTGTATTAAAAGATGCGCCTGGCAAAACACATCTTGAATTTGACCTGTTAGGCTCTGATAATTTTTTACCAACGTTTGATAAAACTTCTCCGCCGGAATTTACAGTATTAAATAACTGGCTGAATTATTATGCCACTTATACTTATGTTACTTTAAAAGATAACAGTTATAAGCCTGCGTTAAAAAATGCACTTGCTAAAATGAGTACTGAACGTTATAAAAAGCTTGACCTTGAGAGCCGTGATAAAAGCTACCAGTTTGCCTTGCAGCCATTAACTAAAATTGTTCCGGGACCAACATTTTCAAATAATATGGGAAGGGCTATGCCTGTTGAAATGCTTTGGGCACTGGGCATTTTTGCATTTATAATTATTATATCAGCTGTATTTAATTATAACAGTTTATCATTGACGCAGGCATTAAGCCGTGCAAAAGAAATAGGCGTGCGCAAGGCAGCAGGTGCACAACGTTACCAATTGGTGCTGCAGTTTCTTACGCAATCAGTTTTTACTTCGTTATTAAGTATGGCAGTTGCTTTTGCTATTTACCATTTTGCCTTAATTCCATTTTTTACAAGTTTTTCTTTATTCAGCGAGTTTGATATTTCTTTACATGAGGATGCAACTTTAATTGTTGTATTCATTATTTTCAGCATCATTATTGGATTGATAGCAGGATTATTTCCATCACTTTATATTTCTTCTTTCAATACTTCAAAGGCATTAAAAGATATTGGAAGTTTTAATTTTCTGCCAAAGCTCGGTTTGCGTAAAGTGCTGCTGGTAGTGCAGTTTGGCACAGCGCTTATATTTGTTGTTACCTTAATAAATATAAACAGGCAGATGAATTATTTAATGAATGCAGATTACGGTTTTCGTAAAGACGATATTATTAATGTGGATCTGCAGGATAATAATTATGCGCTGGTAAAACATACTTTTGAAAAACAAAATGGTGTGGTGGAAGTTTCCGGTATCTCACATAGCATGGGCACATGGCGGGATAGAAGTATTGATGTACGACTTAATGAGAACGCAGAAAAAATGAGTGCGAGAGATTATTCTGTTGATGCTGATTATATAAACAATCTTTCATTGCAATTAATTGCAGGTAAAAATTTTACGAAAGATATTCCATCTAACCGCGAGTTATACATTATTGTTAATAAGGAGTTTTGTAAGTTTTATAAATTAGGAACACCGTCAGAAGCAATTGGCAGGCATGTAATATTGGGAGACAGCATTAATGTTTCTGTTCTTGGTGTATTAAATAATTTTCATTTCAAGCCGTTTACTTATGCCATAGAACCGTTAGTATTGCGTTATAATCTGGCTGATATTACTGAATTAAATGTGCAGGTAACAAAAGAAAATGCGCAACAAACATTAGCGCAATTACAAGCTGCCTGGAGTTCTATTGATAAAAACCGTCTGCTTTCTTATCGCTTTTTTGCAGATGAATTAAAAGATACTTATCAATTCTATAATGACATTACAAAGTTTGTGGGCATGGTTGCCTTTATGGCCGTAATCATTGCCTGCATGGGATTATTGGGGCTGGTGTTATTTGTTTTAAAACACCGCACAAAAGAAATAGGCATTCGAAAAATACTGGGAGCAACTGTGCCGCAAATCGGATTTTTATTGTCAAAAAGTTTCGCTAAACTTTTACTTATTGCATGTTTAATAGGATTGCCGCTGGGCATTTGGCTTAATGTATTATTGTTTAATCAATTTGCTTTCAGAATAAACTTAGTCTTAGGCTATACAGCAGGAGTGCTTTTATTATTGGCATTTGCGACTATTACTATAACATCGCAAGTTATAAAAACAGCAACTGCAAACCCGGTAAAGAGTTTGAGAAGTGAATAAGTTTAGCATAAGAAATGAATAAAATTTATTCTAAGTTTATAAATACAATCCTGTTAATAATTTTCATTTAATTTAAAAACGAAAGCTGCATTACTTGCTTTTATAATTTTTTTTTCTTATCTATAATAATTCCTGAGAAATAATTTTATAATTAATTAACTGCCATCTATTCTTTATAAATAGTAAAATGCACTTTATGATAAGAAAATTAATAGCTTGTCTTTACTGCCTTCTATTGATTTTACACGCTAATGCCCAATTTAATGAAAATGAATTTGAGGTTTATACTGTATTAGATGGCTTGAGTGATAATAATGTTACCTGTATTTCACAGGATTTTCCTGGTTATATTTGGATAGGTACTGAAATGGGATTAAACCGTTTTGATGGTGAAGAATTCAAACACTATCTCAGTGGAAAAGAACCCTTATATATTCCAGGAACTTATATTGTAAATATTGTTCAATGCAGTGATCATCGTTTAGGGATTGTTACCCGGAGGGGATTTCAGTTAATTAATCCCATAGATTTTACTTACAAAAGTTATAGATTTCCCGATACTTCTTCTTTTTCAATTTATTCCGATCAATTAATGGACGGAAGAGAGCTACCGGATAAATCAATATTACTGAGTTCGGCCACAGGTATATATTCTTTCGATAAACCTGGTCACCTTAATTTTCGTTATGACCGATTTATACCTGAAGATATAGGTAAGAAAAGAATAGCTTTTGTTCAGCAGGTTTTTCCTTTTAATGACAATGAAGTGTTTATTTATTCTTACAATGGAGGAAATGAATTAAGTCACTATAATTATATAAATAAAGCACTTAAAAAAATTGATTCTTCCGCTTATAAATGGAATGTATTTTATCCAAAAAAAACCGGTACTAACTCTCAGCAAATTGCCCCAAATCAGTTTATTTTATTTAATCAGTATTCTGATAGCCTGATATTTTATAACTCTTTACTTGATAAAAGAGTTGTTTCGAAACTCGCTTGCTTATCGCAACAGGAACTAAATTATGCGAGTAAAGTTTTTGCCATAAGTGAAAATGAATTTGCCATTACATGCTCAAGAAGCGGCTATTATCTTTTACATCTTGATCATAACACCGGAATCATTATAAGTAATGGAATAAAATATCTTCCTTCTTATAAGTGCAATTATATATTTGTTGATAGTGATAAAAGACTTTGGGTTGGCACAAGAACAGGTTTGCTAAAACAAAAGCTTAGTACCCCATTTATAAAATCGTATTTCCTTAATGCAAAAAATAAGAACGGTTCAAGTTTGCGGCTATCGGCTGTATTGCGGTATAAAAATAAAATTTACGTCGGAAGTTTCAATCGTTTCACAGGCCTAATTGTAATGGATACTGCCACTATGCAAGTAGAAAAAGAAATTACTTTTTATGGTGGAAATAATGGCTGGAGCGAGATTGGTGATGTGCAATGTTATCACAAAGATACGCTCTGGATAAGCACAACAAATGGTTTATTGTGGTTGGATATTAACTCCTATCATTACGGTTCTGTAACAGATAAAAGTGGTGATACTGTTTTGCTAAACAGTCAGCCAGTTTTATATCCCGCTGATAAAAACGGAAAGGCATGGATGGGCGATTACATGAATGGTAAAGCAGGTTACTATGATACTGCAAGGAGAACATATACTTTCTTTACTGTTAATACCAAGCCGGCAATTCCTTTTACAAGAATAAAACATATTGTTTATGATTCTTATGGCGATGTATGGATTGGCGGACATGGATTGGCAAGGTGGAATAATGCTTTGAAGCAATTTGATACACTTACTACAGTGTATGGAGGTCCTAATAAATTTAATGATGATATACTTGCCATGATTGCAGATAAAACAGGTTCATTGTGGCTGTATAATGCTGAAAACGTCTTGTTAGAATATAAAATAAAAGAAAAAAAATTTTATGCCCATGACTCACGGGAAGGCCTACCCGAATTTGTTCAGGCAATGGCGAATGATGTAAATGATAAATTATGGTTTACTACTGGCAACAGGTTGATATGTTATAATCTTTTATCAAAAAAAATTTATTACTTCGATCAGGCTGATGGCTTACCTGAAGAAAGGGCGTCATCACGTTCAATTTATTTTGATAAAGAACGCAACTGTTTTTATTCTTTGCATAATAATTACCTCGCAGTTTTTCCTGCAGATATTAAAGAGATAAATAATGATGAAAAACATTTGCTGATTACTGAAATTGCTTTTTCTGATACAATATTTTATAATCCTTCAAATAATTTATCTCTTGATTATGATCAGAATAATTGCTCTGTTCATTTTACAGTGCTCAATTACGATGCTCCGCATGCTTATGATTTTTTTTACAGGATTGATAATAAAAGCTGGATAAGTCTTGAAAGAAACCAGGTAATCTTTTTTAATTCTTTATCAGCCGGGAAACATCATATAGAAATAAAGGCAACGGGAAAACTTGGTGAAAAATATATGAAAGGTATTATTATTTCAATTGCATCACCCTTCTGGAAAACATGGTGGTTTATCTTGTTATTATTATTATGCATCGCAATATTTATTTATTCGCTATACCGTTACCGTTTCAATCAGTTGAAAAAACTTTTTGCAATGAGAACAAGAATCTCGCAGGATTTGCATGATGAAATCGGTAGCACGCTGGGAAGTATTTCTATATATAGTGAAGTAGCAAAAAAATTTAGTTTTAAAAACGAAAAGGCAGATGAAGCCATTTCAAAGATTGGAATAGTATCGCGTGAACTCATAGATAAAATGAGCGATATTGTATGGAGCATAAACCCAAACAATGAAAGCTTTGAACAGTTGCAAAACCGTATGCGCGCTTTTGCAGCATTGATGCTAACGCCACGTGAAATTGAATTTACTTTTCATTCACCTGGTAATCCAAATGACATGCTTTTTTCAATACAAAAAAGAAGAAACATATACCTCATTTTTAAAGAGGCAATAAGCAATATTGTAAAATATGCAGATTGTACAATTGTATGTATAGATTTAAGCATTCATGAAAATAATTTTTGCATGACGATTAAAGATAATGGCAAAGGATTCGATCAGCATTCAAATGCAGTGTATAACGGGAATGGAATAAAAAATATGCAATCGAGATCAAACGATATGCATGCGCAGCTAAATATTCATTCAATAATAAATGAAGGAACAGCAATTGAAGTAATTTTAAAATTATAGTCAATTACCAAATTCGGTAGTTGTTTACTGAAACAAATAAAATCAATTTTGCTTATTAAGAATAAACAATGAATGGTATTAAAGTAGCCTTATTCGATGATAATAATTCTTTGCGGGATTCGATTGCCATGCTGTTAAGTGAAACTAAAGATTTCAGCCTTTGCGGTTCCTTCTCTCATTGTCTTGATGTTATTGATGATATTGATAAATGTAATCCTGATGTGATAATTATGGATATTGATATGCCGGGCATTAATGGCATTGAAGGTGTAAAAATCATCCGGAAAAAATTTCCACATCTTCAAATATTAATGTTTACTGTTTTTGATAATGATGAAAAAGTTTTTGCTGCAATAAAAGCCGGGGCTGGGGGCTATATATTAAAGAATGCTTCATCACAGCAATTGCTGGCGGCTATTTCAGAAGTGTATAACGGCGGAGCGCCAATGACACCCGGCATTGCAAAAAAAGTACTGCAGCAATTCAAAAATATTTTGCCCGAAGAACTAAAAGAAGATTATGATTTAAGCCACCGTGAAAAAGAAGTACTCGGACTGTTAGTTGACGGGCTTTCTTATAAAATGATTGCTGGTAAGCTTAATATTACTTATGATACTGTGCGTGCTCACATGAAAAAAATTTATGAGAAACTCCATGTAAGCTCCATGACCGAAGCAGTAGCGAAAGCTATCAACAAGAATTTATTTCCCTGATTTTTTTAATCACTATTCCATTTCGATCACTCTTAAACTATTACCACATTTGGTAATTGACATATAGTTTGTTTGATTGTTATTTTGTAATACTATAAATGATAAATGTTTTATACTCCTGCGCCACTACACATACACATTAAAAACAAAAAAACTTTTTTATGAAAAAGAATTACTTAAAACTTATGGGTTCATTCATGCTTTTTCTTTTTGTTTGTGCCGGTTGCACAAAAGAATTAAAAGAAATAGACATTAACAAAAATGGTGTTGACAACGCATTTGACCGGTTGCATAAGGACGGTTGCAACCTTGTAACTTTCGACTGGGTGGGTGCATCGAAGTGGACGTTTCATTACAATGAGAAAGGGCTTGCCGATAAATGGGTAATTGATTACGGCGATGGATTCCCTGAGATAGAGACGATGATTTATAACAGGGATAACAGGCTCATCCAGGCGAATCAGTCGTACCATGGTGTGGATTATGTTGTTAGCTTTATTTATACACACAATCGTGTAACACAGCTTATATGGACTCTTGTTGGGTCTTCTGATGCACCCGATGTAATTAACCTAACCTATAATTATAAAGGGCAGATGACAAGACAGGACGACGTTACCTTTGATACACACACCCTAATGTATTATGATCTCCTGGGAAATACTACACGTACCGATATTTACTTTGGAACAGATCCTTATTTTTCTGATATCTATACTTTCGATAAACCTGTGAGGAATGCTTTGTTACTGGTTCCCGGAATTCCTTTTGGTTTTCCATTTTACGGCACGGCGAACTTCTTAAATTCCAGGTGGTTTACAAGCAATACAGGAGTAGCATATGATAACGGTACTCCAATAATTGTAAATGACTATGACCCTTCTAAAACAGTTTTTAAAACCGGTTTATTCGATTTCCCTCGTTCGGTAACCTTTTACGACAACATTACCCAGGCGCCTGCATATAATAATTTAATGTATAGCTGTGATGGTAATGGCGACATAGCAGATGAAACCTTTCCGCAAAGCAATAGCAATATGCTAACGGCTAAACAGCCTGTTCACATGGGGCCAATGCCGTTGTTGAGAGGTTCGATACAATCAATAAAAAATCAAATACAAAAATTAAGAGAGCAATTCCAGACGATTAAAAAATAAAATGGTGATAATAATAGCTATTTATAAAACAATTCAATTATGAAAATCAAATTACTGTTATGTTCATCATTACTTTTTTTAACTATAAAAATCAATGCACAAACCCCAGACGAAAATGCTTTAAAAAAAGTAGTTGGATTAGAAAATGAAAGTATTATTAACCGCGATACTGTAACGTGGAAGTCGTTATATGTACATGATGAAAAAATGAGAAGATCCTATATAAGTAATAGCGGTATTTTTAGTGTACAAGGATGGAATAACCTTCTCAGCCTGGTACAGCAATCGCTTAAGGTAAATCCGTCACCATCAAAATATACTGAAGTAAAAGATGATAATTATATTATAAGGATGGATGATAATATGGCAAGCCTGGAATATGACCAGAAGATATCTGCGCCAAGAATTGATTCGCTCAAGCCATATTATTCCCATGAGTTTAGAACAATGATGAAAGTAGATAATCAATGGAAGATAGCTTCTTCTACAACCATTGACTCGCTTTCATTTACATCAGGTGATTCTGCCCACATTGAAGACAATCTTAATGCTACCGGTTATAGGTTGCTAAATGCTAAAAAAATAAAAGATGCTATTGAAGTATTTAAAGTTAATGTAAAGCTGTTTCCACATTCATGGAATGTATATGACAGCCTTGGCGAAGCTTATGCTGATGATAATAATTCTGATGCTGCCATAAAAAATTATGAGATGTCACTAAAAATAAATCCAAAAAACGATAATGGTAAGCAGGCGCTTGAAAAGCTGAAAAAAAAGAAATGATGCTATAACGTACAAGGTTACACGAAAAATTTTAAGGATTAAAATAAATTTTATAAATAACTCAATTTAACATTACCAGTTATGAAACGAATACAAATTAGTTTTTTGATTGCTTTCCTTTTTATCGCAATCATTTTTGCAGGCTGCCAAAAAGAAATTCAAACAAGCTCAGCCAAAGAAACAACTGCAGATGAATTAGCTGTTGCAAATAATGCAACGCAAAATAGATCTGAAAATGGTTGTCGTTTAATACTTAAACAAAGCAAGTTTGGAAACGAATCTTATACATACAACGAAAATGGATTGGTAGATAAATGGAGTATAGAAGCTGATGGAGGATTTTTTAAAGAAGAGTATAATTCATCAGGTCGTTTAATAAAATCGAGATTTTACTCAGGCGATGTACTACTAAACACTATCGTATTCTACTACCAGGGTGATAAAGTTGTACATGAAATATGGTATAACGGAGATACCCAGGAAAAAGGTGATGAAGTGTTTTATACTTTCGATTCAAAAGGCGAAATTATAAAGATGCAAAGTTTTATTCAAGACTACGTGACTAACTATAAATATACACCGGAAGGCAATGTATATGAATGGGATTTTAATTATGGTGGCCAACCTTTTTATACAGTCCAATATACTTTTCTTAACCATGATAAAAACCCGGACCTTGCCAGGCCCGGAATAAATTATGACTTCCCTTATGTAAACGGTGCAGTATCCCAAAACAAATGGTGGTCAACAAGTGAAAAAGATATTATTTATGATGATCAGGGTAATCCTGTTGTAGCATTAGACCAGGATCCTCATCAAACGGTTGTTGGTGTAGGTCATGAAAATTATGTTACCACTTCCAATTATTTTGATGTCATAAGCCAGAGTTGGAGCCATTTCGTTTTTAATTACGGGAATTGCGGCCCTGATGATAATAATGCAATAGTTTCTATGCCCAAATCAAGTTCAACAACTACAAATAACAACAGGTTTAATTTTTCGAAACTCCTGATACACGGTTCAGCAAAATCAATAAAAGAACAGATAAAAGAATTGAGGAAACAAATACAAAATAACCAAAGTCTGTAAGAGTAATATTTTTTTTATTATGCAACCTTCAAATAATGACGAATCAATTAATACTGCTCCGCCATCAAATTATTTTAAGCCTTCGTTATCACTCAAAAATAAGCCCATGATATTGGCAACAATTCCACAAATGACAGAACGAATCAGGCTAGTAAGAAATGGGAAAATAATTAAATTTAAAATTAAATTACAGAGCAAAATTAAGTTCTGCAACAACCCCCATATCAAGTGTATGGAGGTTTGTCTTTTACAATTTTATTCATCTATTGTTTAACGTTTCGGGTCTTGGCAAAGTGGCGGAATTGTAGCATTAAAGTTCATTAGAAGCACTGCTGTTTTATTGTTGCAGTTATTTCTTTTTCATTTCTGCTTTTTGCAGATTTTCAGTGACCCTGAATTTTACCATTTTTTTTATCAATCGTAATGGAAGCGGCTTGTCCAATGGAAACTGAACAGTACCCTTTGCTCCTTTATAGATGGGTAGTTCTTTTTTGAATGCCATAATAGCTGATGAGAATGGATAAAAGCCGATATGATTTTTATGTGCACCAAAATATAATAACATACCATTCAATTTATACGCAGGCATTCCATAACTGATTACTTCGTTTGCCTGGGGAGCAGCTTTTTTTATGGTAGCCCGAAGTTGTTTCAGTAGTTTTTGAATTTCTTTTGGAAAGCTTGCTATATACTCATCAATGTCAATTGGCTTTATCATAATTGATTGTTTTAATGCTTAGAAATAATATTTTGTAAAAACTATTTGCAAGCTTATAAATATTTGCGAGTACCTGTTATAAAAATTGCGGTGCCACTTATTAATAGCAGTTTATTTTATTGTTTTTTCAATTATTTCCTGTGTGTCAGTGTCAATAATTATTATTCCTTCATCTGTGTCATTTAGTTGTGCTTCTAATAAGCCTTTATTATTCCAAACAGATGTTTTTCCTCCACATTGCTCACCATTGCATTGTCCCACACAGTTGGCCATTAATACTGTCATTGAATATTTACTGGCTATGCCAGATAAATTTTTAATTGCTTTGTCAACTCCATTTACAGTTTTAGCAACACTTGCCATATAAATTTCTGCCCCGCTTTTAAAAGCATTCTCTGAATGTTCCGGAACTGATAATTCATAACAAATGGCAAGAGCAATGTTGATTTTATTACCTGTTAAACCAATAAAATTTTGACTACTAACAAAAAATTTTTCTTCATCAGGATGTAAATATTTTTTTGAATATGTTTGCCTTGCTTTGTGTGGCTGAAAAAGAATCATGCTAATGCAGATGCCCTTACTATTTTTTGTTGGCACTCCTGCTCCAATGGTTATCTGACCCGTATCGCTGATTTTTTGGAAACCGTCAAACCTGCTATCATCCTGGTTAGTCGCTAATGCTTTTGCTAATTTTGGTTCGTAACCTGTCAATGATAGTTCCGGAAAAATAATTGTGCCTGCTCCATTACAAACGGCCAGGTCTATTAATTTTTTGTGATTATCAATATTACTTTGAATATCACCTTTGATTGGTCTTGACTGTGCTGCACAAATTTTCATTTCGGTTTTGTTTTAAATTATCAGCACGTAACCAAAAGCTCAATAATTTCTTTGGGAAAGTTGTCAACGAAAAACTACATACTAAAGTCCTGGTGAAACTAGTATTTAGTCTTCCAATAATCAACAACAGTAACATCGTTAGCAATAGGAAGCGAAATTTTAAAAAGCTTTGAGTGCTCTGGAATTTTTGCATAATTGGTCATATCATCCTTCGAGGCAAAAGTTGTGACATACACGTGCTTTAGCTGGCCGCCATTTCGCGTTGAAATATCCACACCCAATTCAAAGTCTTTAACCAAAAGGCTTTTTGATAAGATTGTATATACATCGTCCAATGCTTTAATACTGTCAGCAGATGCATCCTGTTTAAAAGTTATAATAACGATATGCTTTAAAAGGCCTGGGGTTGAATTGTTAGTTTGCGCATTTATATCATTTTCAAATAAAAGAATAGCAACTGCAAACATTGAAAGAGTAAAAAGTATTTTCTTCATATCTCAGAGATTTAAGAATGTTAAGCTACCAATAATTTTATTAATTATAACATTACCCCTTCTTCGTTAATTATATTTTTTAACAAATAATAACTCTTTAAAGTTAAATCCGCCTTTATTAAAATAAACACGAACTACATGTTGGCCTTTATCTAAAGTAACATTTCCTAACGATTGGATTTGCCAGCTTTTAAGATCACCGGTTGATAAAATATTTTTTTGATTGACTATCCTTTTGCCGTCTATGCTAACGGTTAGTTTGCCTGTATTATCATTTGATGCAACAGAAAGTTTAATGTTATACGTTCCTTTTTCAGTAACATCAATTGTATATTGCAGCCATTCATTATCTTCAATGCTGCCAATAAAATAGCTTTCATAATGCGTTGAGTCTTTATAAATATCCACGCCATCATTCCTGTAAGTATAACCTTTGTTGCCAATATTTCTGCCACCGGTAGAGATATAATAATTGCCTGTGTCTTTATCAGAATAAGCAATATTATTTCTTCCAAAATCATAATCAACAGCTTTTATAACCGAATCATTTGCATTGATGATATTTGGTTTGAAAGGAACGGCTTTATTGCTGAAAGGCTGTCGGAACAAGGCATCTACTACATCTTTATGCACAATATTAGATCGGATGTTAGTATAAATTGCCAATTCAATAAGACCACTATATACATCGCTTTCTTTTGGCGGCTTTGGTGTTTTACCATTCCAGTAATCTGCCAGGCTATTGTAATTAAGGTTTGATTTTATTTCCAACGGATTATTATTTCCAATCTTTTTTAATGGCCACCAGCTCCAGCCAATATTGTTTGTCTCGTACAAATGCACTGCATCAGTAAACCATACATTTGAATTCTCTCCCGTTTCACCAATCCATACGGGGACATTATATTTATTGCGTGTATCCAGCATGTATTGAATAGATTGCACATCGTTTTTGTTCCAGTATTTATGAAAGCTTATCACCATGTTCTTATCCCACAATGGAAAAACACCTTTGTAATTATTGCCCCATGCATTTCCTTCAATAATAATTATATGCTTTGTATCAACAGAGCGAATCGCTTTTGTAATATTCATCAACAATTCTCGCAAAGGTTTATTATGAATCTCATTCTGACCATGCTTATCATTTGCATCATTAAAGCCCCAATTAGTTTCATTCAATAAATCATAGCCGCCGATGTTGGGTTCATTTTTATAACGCTCTGCAAGTTTCTTCCACAATGCAATTGTTTTATTTTTATTGGCATCGCTTTGCCATAGTGAAGATTTTGTTGTATCCCTGTCTGAAATATTAATATCGTTGCCCTGCCCGCCGGGTGCAGCATGCAGGTCAAGTATAACATACATTTTATTTGCTTTGCACCATTTCACTAAACTGTCAGTAAGCGCAAATCCTTTGGTAAGCCATGTTTGTTTATTGGGGTCGGGTTCTTCTTCTGCCGGCAAAGTAAAAAGATTATAGTGCATGGGTAAACGCACTGAATTAAAGCCCCATGCATGTAAAGAATCAATATCCCCTTTTGTAACAAAATTGCTCAGCCATGTATCATAAAACTCTTCAGTTTGTTCTTTGCTTAATAATTGTTCTATTCTTTTTCTTATTGAAAACTGGGGATTGTCGCCCTGTAATTTCAACATATAACCTTCCTGCAACATCCAGCCGCCAATGCCAATTCCTTTCAATAAAACATTTTCATTTTTTTCATTCATTATCTTTTTACCTGAAGCTTTTAAAAAACTTTGGCTATAAACATTTGAAAAAAATAGTAAGACAAATAATAACAATGATAAGCGTATAATAATTTTCATGAAGTAATTATTTTATTAATTTATTTCCAAACATAAGTTGCAACAGAGCGTGGTTGTAAAAAAGCGGTTGCATGTTTCTCATGATAAATAATATCAAAAGTTTGTGCTGTATTACTGATGTTGGCCACAATCAAAACTTTTTCTGCAGAAGGTGTCGTAAATGCAATGTTAGACAAGCTGTCCTGTGGATCGGAAGCGATGCGAATTGAACCAGGACGTACAAATTTAGAAGCATGAGCCATTGTATAATAAGCAAGATTATAAGTAACGCTATCCTTATCAATTGTAACTGCGCCCTGGCAACTCCCACAACCACCACGATCAGTAAAAGGCTTGAAAGCAGGATCAGCAGCAAGATTCCAGAGCAAAACATTTTTACACCAATTGCGGGGTGCACCAATTATTAAACGACTTACCGGCGAAGCGATATTCAATCCTTTTGTTTCAACATTATTCCTGTTGAATTGCACCACCATTTGTTCTGTGAAATAAATATTTTTTTTTGGGTATGCATTATGAACATCCGTTAATGCGTCTATGGTACCGTTATATAAATGAAAAGCCGAGCCATCAATATATTTTCTTGCTTCCGGATCATTTAAAATAGAAATAGGATAATCCGGACGATCAGCATTATGATCATAAATAAGAATTTTTGTTTTAATATTATTTTTTTCAAACAATGGCCCGAGATGATTTTTAATAAAGTCTGCTTCATCGGGCGCTACCAGTAATAAGCTTGGATTATTCCCGGGATGCAATGGTTCATTCTGAACAGTAATAGCATTTATTGTAATTCCATTTGTTGCCATTTCCTGTATATACTTTACCAAATATTTTGCATACACCTCATAATATTCAGGCTTAAGCCTTCCGCCTCTTGTATCATTATTTGTTTTCATCCATGCCGGCGGCGACCAAGGTGAACCTAATATTTTTATATTTGAATTGATTGCTAAAATTTCTTTTATCACAGGAATAACATCCGTCTTATCTTCTGCCAAATCAAAATGAATTAATAAAGTATCATTGGGCACATCATCATAAGAAAAAACTTTTTCATTCAAATCTGATGAGCCTATGCTTAACCGCAAATAGCTTACGCCAATTGCTTTTTTTGTGGTATCAAATATTTGATGGAGCAAAGTATTTTTGGGGCCCGTACTCATGTGTATAATATGGTATGCGCTGCCACCGGTTAATGCAAAACCAAAGCCATCCATCTTCTGGTAGGTTTTGCTGTCGTCGACTAATATTTTTTTATTTGAAACATTGCCTTCAATAAATTTTAGTGGTTCACCTTGTTGTTCAAATAATGAAGAACGATCGTAATCTGTTAACCACACAGAAATAGTTTGTGCTGTTAAATTTTGAAATGAAAATAATATTAGTGAAAGAATGAAAGTGTTTCTTGTTTGATTTCTTATAATCATTATCAGCAAAATTTAATGCGTCAGGCTTCTAAAAGGAAAATTAAAATTATCCAATTTGGCATTCAATTGCTTGAATTAATTATTCCTGTCTTAATTAAAATGATTTTGATAATCATTTGCAAATCCACTTTTGAAAATCATTTTGGAACTACGTAATTGTTCGTTATTCGCACACAGGGTGTCCGTTTTCGTACACTTATTAATTCTTTTCTTTTCTAAAAGCCTTATATGCAAGGCATTTTAATATTGGCATATTGGTTGAAGAATAATGAGCAATGAGCTATAGACAATTAGCAATAAACAATTGGCACCCAGGAACTATAAATTGATTTTTTATGATAAAAAATTATTTCAAAGTCGTTTGGAGAAATTTGTCGAAGAATAAATTATATTCTTTTATAAATATTACCGGCTTGTCAGTGGGAATTACTTGTTGCGTTCTCATTTTTCTTTATGTACAATATGAATGGAGCTACGATAAATACAATGTTAAGTCAGGCCAGATTTATCGCCTTACTGAAGTGCTTCACCTGCCCAATGAAAACAATGCACGGGCATTAACCTCACCTCCAATGGCGCCGGCCTTGCAGGCAAATTTTCCTGAAGTATTGAAAACAGTGCGTATAAGTTATTCAAGCAGGTATTTGTCTTACCAGAATAAAAAAATTGTGAGCACTCAAATTATGTATGCTGATTCAACTTTGTTTGACATTTTTACTTTTCCCATAATTAGCGGCGATAAGCAAAAAGCGTTGGTCAATCCATATTCTATTGTACTTACTGAAAGTATGGCTAAAAAATATTTCGGTAGTGTATCTCCTCTCGGAAAAATAATGCAGCTGTCGGACACAGTTCCGTTAACAGTAACTGCTGTGGTAAAAGATGTTCCTGCAAATTCTCATTTTAATTTTGATTGCATTCTTTCACGCACTACCATTAATGCATTGAATAAAAATTTACCTGAAACCGAATGGTTCAGCAATGGGTTTTATACATATTTGTTATTGTCAAAGAACGCCAGCTATCATCAGTTAGAAAATAAGTTTAGCTCTTTTATTGCAAAGCAAATGAATAAAGCCCGTAAAGCGACAGGAATGTATTACGATTTAAAACTTCAGCCAGTGGCGGATATTCATTTAAAGTCAAACTTAAATTCTGAAATAAATCCTAACGGAGATATTACATACATCTATATTTTTGCTGCTGCAGCTTTTCTTATTCTTCTTATAGCCTGTATTAATTTTATTAATCTTGCTACCGCAAAATCAATAAGCCGTGCAAAAGAAATCGGGTTGCGAAAAGTGATTGGTGCAAATCGTTCGCAATTGATTTTTCAATTTTTAGGCGAATCTTTTTTGTTCACTGTTATTTCTGCTGTTTTATCTGTTATACTAATTCAATTGATGTTGCCCTGGTTTAATTCTTTCACCGGCAGATCTTTATCACTGTTTGATTTCAGCAGTTATAATGTGCTGATTCTTTTTATAACCATTGTCATTTCTGTAGGCTTAATGGCAGGCATTTACCCGGCATTTTTAATGTCATCTTTTTCTCCTATAAAAGTTTTGAAGGGAACCGTTAAATATGAGTGGCATGATATTTTTTTAAGGAAGGGTTTAATTGTTTTTCAGTTTACAATTGCCATAATTTTAATTGCCGGCGCTTTTTTAGTTTACCAGCAGCTTCGGTTTATTCAAAATAAAAAAATTGGTTTAAATAAAGACCAACTTTTAGAAGTACAGCTTCCGGCTTCTCACTCAGATAAAAAAGATATTTTATTGCAGGAATTTTTAAAAAATTATAATGTTGTCAATGCATCACTTACTAACTTTTCATTTCAACAGACCATAAGCTCTTTTGCCACATTGCCCGAAGGATTTTCAGATAACCAGGTAAGCTCTATCAGTTCCATTTTTGCAGATTATAATTTTTTAAAAACTTTTCAAATTCCACTGGCAACGGGGCGTAATTTTTCAACATCTTTTCCAACTGATTCTGCCCAGGCATTTATTGTTAATGAAGCTGCCGTAAAAGCTTTTAACTGGAAAAATGATGAAGCGGCAATAGGGAAATACCTTAATTGGGGTTTAGGAAAAAAAGGTAAGGTAATTGGTGTTGTAAAAGATTTTAATTACAGTTCGCTGCACGATAATATAAAGCCTCTTATCATTCAGCTTTTGCCGCAGGCATATAATTTTGTTGCGTTGCGTATTAAACCAAATGAACTGCAGCAAACGCTTGTTGCATTATCAGCAACATGGAAAACTATTGTTCCAGATGCTGCCTTTCAGTATTCATTTCTTGATGATGATTTTGCTGCGCTTTATAAATCAGAACAAAACCTGCAAGGGGTTCTCGGATTATTTACGGCACTTTCTATTTTTATTGCATGCCTTGGGCTTTTCGGCTTAACAGCTTTTACCATAGCGCAGCGGTTTAAAGAAATAGGGATTCGTAAAGTAATAGGGGCAAGTGTATTCAACATTATTTCGCTGCTTTCAAAAGATTTTTTAAAGCTGGTTTTTATTTCCATTTGTATTGCATTTCCGGCAGCATGGCTTGTAATAAATAAATGGCTGCAGAATTTTGCTTATCACATGAGTATAAGCTGGTGGACTTTTGTAAGTGTCGGTTTATGTGCCATGTTGATTGCTCTTGCAACAGTAAGCTTTCAATCTGTTAAAGCAGCGATAGCTAATCCCGTAAAAAGTTTAAGAACAGAATAAGGTATTAATTATTAATAAAAGCGCCTAACTAACTATCAGCATTAAACGAAAAACTGTTTTTTATGATAAAAAACTATTTCAAATTATCGTTTAGAAATATGTGGAAAAACAAAGTGTTCACTGTTATCAACATACTTGGTCTTGCTATTGGCATCAGCGCTTCATTGGTAATTTACCTGTTGGTTAATTATCATTTTACTTTTGATAAGTTCGAAAAAGATGGTGATCGCATTTACCGGGTTATTTCAAACTTTACTTTCTCCGGTGAAACATTTCGGAATTCCGGGATTACTTCACCAATGGGGCCGGCAGTAAAAAAAGAATTGACAGGACTTGATGCCGTTGTGCCTTTCCGGACGTTTGATGGTGATACAAAAGTTAGTGTGCCATCGGAAAAGGAAAAAGAACCTGTTATTTTTAAAAAGCAAAAAGAAATTGTTTTTGCCGATGGAAATTATTTTAAGCTGATTGGTTATGAGTGGATAGCAGGTTCAGAGAAAACAGCAGTGCAGCAACCTTATCAAACTGTATTAACTGAATCAAATGCCAAACTTTATTTTCCAAAGATTACTGCTGCACAAATTATTGGTAAAGAAATTTATTTTAATGATACAGTAAGAACAACTGTTACAGGCGTTGTAAAAGATATTGCACAAAACACAGACTTTAGTTTTAAGACATTTATATCAAGAGCAACGCTTGAAAATACGAGTTTAAAACCACTGGATTGGGAAGAATGGAATAATACTAATTCTGCTTCGCAGTTGCTGCTAAAATTATCACCCGGTACTTCTCCTGCACAAATTGAAAAAGGTATGTATGTCCTTTATGATAAATATCGCCATAAAGAACATGATGATAATAGTAAAGCCAGTTTTGCATTACAGCCTTTGAGCGATATTCATTTTAATGATGAATATGGTGGCTATACTAAACCGCTGGCAAATAAGCCAACGCTGTATAGTTTACTCGCTATAGCCGTTTTCCTGTTACTGCTGGGTTGTATCAATTTTATCAATCTTACTACCGCGCATGCTGCTCATCGTGCAAAAGAAATTGGTATTCGTAAAACAATGGGCAGTTCAAGAAAGCAATTGATTTTACAATTTCTTATTGAAACATTTTTACTAACGTTAACAGCTACTATTCTTTCTATTGCTTTAACTCCCTTAATCTTAAAAGCTTTCTCAGGCTTTATTCCTGAAGACTTGCATTTTAATTTTACTGCGCAGCCAGGTATGATTTTGTTTTTAATAGTCTTGATGATGGTTGTAACCCTTCTTTCAGGATTTTATCCTGCAATAATATTATCAGGGTATAAACCTGTATTGGTCTTAAGGAACCAGGCTTATACTAACACCGGTAAAACAAGAAATGCATGGTTGCGCAAATCATTAACAGTATCACAGTTTGTAATTGCACAAGTATTTATAATGGGTGCAATATTGGTAAGCAAGCAAATTAATTATTCACTGAATAAGGATTTAGGTTTTAGGAAAGATGCTATACTTAATATAACTACCAATTATTATGATACAGTAAAGAGCCACAAGTTTGTATTGATGGATAAATTAAAAGCTATTCCTGAAATAACAATGATAAGCCTTGGAAATTATCCGCCTTCTTCAAAAAATTCATGGAGCAGCACCATAAAATATAAAGATGGAAAGAAAGAAATTCAAACAGATGTTCAGATTAAATTAGGTGATACCAATTATCTAAAACTTTATCAAATGAAATTGCTGGCAGGAGCCAATCTTCCATTCAGCGATACAGTGCATAGTGTAATAATTAATGAAACATATGCACATATTCTCGGCTTTAAAAATCTTCAACAGGCAATAGGAAAATATATTGATTGGGATAATAAAGATATTATTGTTGGTGTAGTAGCAGATTTTCATCAGAAGTCTTTTCATGAACCAATTAAACCTTTGCTCATCGGAAGTCGCACAAGTTCTGAACGTACTTTTAATATTGCACTGCAGCCGCAAAATGAATCGGGCACTACATGGAAAACTGCCATCAGCAAAATTGAAAAAGCCTGGAAAGAAGTTTATCCTCAAGATGAATTTTCATATAGTTTTTTTGATGAAGACATTGCAAAGTTTTATGAAGTTGATCAGCATATTTCAACTTTGCTAATGTGGTCAACTAGTCTTGCTATTTTTATCAGTTGCCTCGGTTTGCTTGGGCTTGTTATTTATACTACTACACATCGCACAAAAGAAATTGGTGTAAGAAAAGTGTTGGGTGCATCTATTTCGCAGATAGTAACTATGATCTCGAAAGATTTTATTTTGCTTGTCATACTTGGGTTTGCAATTGCAGCGCCGCTTGCATATTTCGGAATGCATAAATGGTTGGACAATTTTGCATACAGAACAGAAATAAGTTGGTGGATATTTTTACTCGGCGGCTCCATCATGGTTATTATAGCGTTATTTACGCTTGCGTTTCAAACTATAAGAACAGCAATGATGAACCCGGTTAAAAGTTTAAGGAGTGAATAAATATTAATGGCTGATTGGCTAATTTGATAATAGTATAATGAAATAAAATGAGTACCTAACGGTATATATTAAACGAAGATGGATAATATAATTTTACGATGATAAAAAATTATTTTAAAATAGCATTCAGAAATTTAATAAGGCATAAAGTATTTTCTGTAATAAATATAAGCGGGCTGGCTGTTGGCATTGCAGCGTGTTTGTTATTGTTTACGGTGGTGAAATATGAATTAAGCTACGAAAGGTTTCAGCCAAATTATAAACAGGTATATCATGTGGTAACTCAGGATAAATTTCCTGATGGAGTAACCTACACTTCAGGAATTCCATATCCCGCATTAGAAGCAGCCCGTTTGAATTTTCCGGAAGTTGCAACAGGAGCACTGCTTGCAAGCTACGGAAGCCAGGTTACTGTGTTGGGAACTAATTCAGCTAATGCTGCCTCCGATAAAAAATTTTTAGAATCCTCAGGTATCTTTTTTGCAGATCCGCAATTCTTCCAGGTGTTGCATTATAACTGGCTCGCTGGCTCACCGACTGTTTTAAAAGAACCAAACAATACAGTGCTTACTCAAAAAATGGCAGAGAAATATTTCGGAAATTGGAAAGATGCCGTGGGACAATTTTTGAAATTAGACAACGCCATCACAGTTAAAGTTGCAGGCATATTGGAAAATATTCCGGGTAATACAGACTTTCCTTTGAGTGTGGTAACTTCTTTTGAAACAATAAAGGCAAATGCATCGACATATCTTTATTCAACAGATTGGGGAAGAACTACCAGCGACTTTCAAATTTTTATGCGCCTTCCCTCAAATGTTTCTTCAGAAAAAATAGATGCAGAGCTTGTAGCATTTAGCAACAAAAATTATAATTATAATAATAAAGGCAAAAATAGCACTCGCCTTAATTTTCTTCAACCGCTCAGCCAGGTTCATTTTGACAATCGTTTTAGCAACTTTGGTGATCACATCACAAACAAATCGACTTTATGGACACTATCATTGATCGGCATTTTTATTATCATAATGGCCTGCATTAATTTTATTAATCTATCAACTGCGCAAGCTGTTGGCCGAAGTAAAGAAGTTGGAATAAGAAAAGTTTTAGGAAGTAATCGCCGGCAGTTATTCGGGCAGGTACTTGGCGAAACTTTTTTGATTGTTCTTTGCGCAGTAATAATGGCAATAGCTATTTCTGTACTATGTCTTCCTTACATTAACCACATCGCATCCATTGCGAAATCGCCTGGTTTATTTAACTGGCAAACTATGCTGTTTGTTTTTACAGTTGTAGTATTGATTACCATTCTTGCGGGTTTGTATCCTGCATTAATTCTTTCGGGTTTTAAGCCCGCACTCGCGTTAAAGAATAAAATAACTTCTGCAACCATTGGCGGAATTTCTTTGAGAAGGGGTTTGGTTGTAACGCAATTTGCCATTTCACAAGTGCTCATTATAGGAACTATTGTGGCTATCACTCAAATGAATTTTGTAAAGAATGCAGATCTTGGTTTTAATAAAAACGCTGTGTTGGTTTTAAGCACAACATCTGATAGTACGGTGCTTTCAAGGCAGCAGGCTTTTAAACAGCAGTTGTTACAATTGCCGGGAATACAGTCGGTTTCATTCAGCAGCGATGTTCCATCTTCGGATAATAGCTGGGGAACAAATTTCTTTTTTAATCACGGCCCCGCAGAAAATTATACTTTGTATTTTAAATGTGCAGATGAAGATTATTTTAAAACATTCGGTTTGCAATTTGTTGCGGGGCATGCCTATGAACCCTCAGATACAATGAAAGATATTGTGATAAATGAAACCCTTGTAAAAAAGCTTGGATTAAAAAGTGCGAACGATGCAATCGGCAAGCAGATCAGAATGGGCGCGAGAGATGCATGGCGAAACATTGTCGGCGTGGTGAAAGATTTTAAAACAAACTCTTTACGCGAAGAAATAAAACCAACTATAATTGGTCCGAAGAAAAGATTTTACGGTGATGTTTCAGTGAAAATAAAAAGTACGAATCTCGCACAAACAAAAGATGCTATTTTAAAAACCTGGGATAAATTTTACCCCGAATATGCCGCTAATAGTTTTTTTATGGATGAAAGCATTAATAATTTTTACCAACAGGAAGACCAGCTTTCGCTGTTATATAAAATATTTGCAGGCATCGCCATTTTTATTTCATGCCTTGGATTGTATGGCCTGGTTTCTTTTATGGCAGTGCAAAGAACTAAAGAGATTGGGATAAGAAAAGTGCTGGGCGCTTCCATTCAAAATATCATTTATTTATTTTCAAAAGAATTTACCATTCTTATTTTCATTGGATTCTTATTAGCTGTGCCTGTTGCCTATTATATGATGAATAACTGGCTGCAAAATTTTGTTTATCGCATAAAGATGAGTGCAGGCGTGTTTATTATTGCAGTGCTTATTTCAATTATTATTGCATGGCTGGCAGTCGGGTATAAATCTATTAAAGCTGCAATTGCTAATCCCGTGAAAAGTTTGAGAAGTGAATAAAATCGTGAATAGTGAATGATGAATAGGAAACACTAACGGACAACATTAAACGAAAATAAAAAATTCTAAACTCTAAAATTAATTATGATTTCATTAAAGAATATTTATAAATGGTACAACAACGGTGTTAACCGCACTTTTATTTTAAAAGATATAAACCTCAATGTAAAAGAAGGTGAATTTATTTCTATTATGGGACCTTCAGGCTCTGGTAAATCAAGCCTGCTGAATGTGATAGGTATGCTTGATGAACCCAATGAAGGTGAATATGATTTTATGGAACAGGATGTTTTAAAATTAAAAGAGAAGCAACGCTCAGAAATTTATAAAAGCCATATTGGCTTTGTGTTCCAGGCATATCATCTTATTGATGAGCTTACTGTTTATGAAAACATTGAAACGCCGTTAATTTATCAGAATATAAAAGGAAGTGAAAGAAAAGCAATGGTTGCAGATATGCTCGATCGTTTTCAAATTGTTGGTAAGAAAGATCTTTTTCCTTCCCAACTTTCCGGTGGTCAGCAACAATTAGTTGGTATTGCAAGAGCGTTGATTGTAAAACCAAAATTGATTTTGGCAGATGAACCAACGGGTAATTTGAATTCAAAACAAGGAGAGGAGATCATGGATATTTTTAAAGAATTAAACAGCCAGGGAGTTACCATAATACAAGTAACCCATTCAGAAAAAAATGCAGCTTATGGAACAAGAATAGTGAATTTGCTCGACGGAAGGATAGTGAACAATTAACAATAAGCGATAGACAATGAGTAATGGGCAATAAACAATAGACAATAGAGTTTTCAACTCCAAAAGAGTTGAATGCTTATAGCAAAATAATAAAACAAAATCCTCAACTCCGAAGGAGTTGAACTCTTATAGAATAAAAATTTTTACCAATAGAAAAAAGAAAGAAAAAAGGAAATGAATATGAAATTATTTTTTTTAAATGTAGTATTTGCAACGTGTACATTATTTGCATCGGCGCAAAATAAGCTAACCTTAAAGCAGGCTATTGAAACAGGGATTGCTAATAATCTTGACGTAGCACAATCTGATTTGCAAATGCAAAAAGCAAATATAACATGGAGGCAATCGAAGGCTAATGCGTTTCCAAATCTTAATGCCACAGCTAATCATGGTATTAACCAGGGAAGAAGCATTGATCCTTTTACCAATGCGTTTATCAATCAAAATGTTGACTATGCCAGTTATGGAGCAAACAGCAGTATTTTATTGTTTAATGGTTCTTCTCTTCAAAATAAAATAAAAAGTAATTCACTTGGATATGAAGCATCGAAGATGGAATTGCAGCAGGCAAAAGATAATCTTACAATTAATATTATTCTGGCTTATCTGCAGGTATTGAGTTCAGAAGATATACTGGAACGTTCACGTGAACAAAAAGCTGTAACAGATTCACAGGTTAACCGGCTTGCTATTTTAAATCAATCGGGCGCTATTCCACCATCGCAATATTATGATCTTAAAGGACAGTTGGCCAATGATGAAATAGCTATTGCTGATAACCAGGCAGCCATGGAAATTGCAAAACTAAGCCTGGTGCAGCTTTTGAATATTCCATACAATAAAAACCTTGGAGTGGAAAGATTGCCGGAAGAAGCATTCAACGTTGGTTATGCTGCTGCTCCTGAAAAAATATATGCAACTGCCTTACAACAATTCGCACAAATAAAATCGGTTCGCCTGCGCACACAAAGCGCCGAAAAAAATATCCGATCAATTAAGGGAGAGTTACTTCCTACACTTTCTTTAAGCGGAGATATTAATACGAATTATTCAAGCGCAGCAACCGAATCAATTTTCTTAAACAGCAGCCAGGTGCCTTCTACTGATTATGTGGTGGTTAATGGATCGCAGGTACCCGTTATCACAACAAAAAATAATTTTGATACAAGAAAAATTAATTACCGCAACCAGCTAAACAATAATTTTTTTACAACAATTAATTTAGGATTAAGTATTTCTTTGTTTAACGGAAACCAGGTGAGGAACAGGGTTAAGCTTGCACAAATTGATTTTAAAAATACTCAATTGGTTGAACAAAATACAAAAGTTCAATTGCAACAATCTATTGAACGGGCGTATGTAAATCTTACCAACACTTCAGATAAATATACAATTTTACTTGACCAGGTAAATTCATTTACTGAATCTTTTCGTGCAGCGGAAATCCGTTTCAACTCTGGTGCAATAACATCTGTTGATTATTTAATTGCAAAAAATAATCTTGACCGGGCCAACAGCAATATGATTATTTCAAAATATGATTTTGTATTAAGAACAAAAATTTTGGATTATTACCAGGACAAACCACTTTGGTAAAAAAATGGAAAAATAATTTTTTTTAATTCAAAAAAGTATAAATTTGTACTTGATAAGTTAAAATATTATACTATGTCAAAAAAATATAAAACGACACCCCAAAAATATAAAGCATATCCCGAAAATGAAAATGTGTTGAGCGAGCCCGAAGCAGCTATATCTTATCAAAAAAAATATAATGCAGGCTCATTTGCTGTTATTTTAAGCGATACTACAAAAAAACCGGAACGCAATTTAACCGCTTTTGAAAAAATGGAAATTGTTCGGGATGGAATAAGCAAAAAAGATTTGGAACTTTTGAAAGATAAAACAGGACTGGACTATACGATGCTCGCTAAAGCGCTTTCTGTTACAAGGGCTACTTTAATCAATAAAAAAAGAGATCAAAAATTTGGTATAAACTTAAGCGAAAAAATTATTGGCCTTGCCGATCTTTACTCTTATGGCTTTGAGGTTTTTGAAGATGAGGATCGTTTTAATGAATGGATGGCACGTCCTAATAAAGCTCTTGACGGAAAAGTTCCTTATGACATAATAGATAATCAATATGGCCGGGAAGAATTAAAAAACCTGATAGGCAGAATTGATTACGGCGTTTATTCTTAATTTGATAATAATGATAGTTTATCGAATTGGGAAAACAAAACATGTCAATGATATTACAGGCGAAGGAGCAAAATTATTTGGAGGGCGATGGAATCATAAATCAGTTCCTTGTATTTATACTTCAGAAAGCAGGGCTTTGGCTTTATTAGAATATACAGTAAACATAAATATTGAAGAAATTCCGCGTGCCTTAAGTATGCTAACTTTTGAAATTCCAACTGCTGATATTGAAATAATAAGAGAAAATAAACTTCCGGGAAATTGGAGACAGTCACCTGCTCCTTCTTCAACAAAAGACTTTGGCACTCATCTTTTAAAAACTTCAGTTCATGCTGTTTTAAAAATTCCTTCTTCTATAATTCCACAAGAATATAATTACATTTTAAATCCGCTTCATCTTAATAGTAAATATTTAAAAATTGTGGATTTAAAGGATTTCATTTATGATGTAAGAATTAAAGTGGTGTGAATTATTAAATCCATTTAATTTACAAAATCATAAATAACTTTTGCTGCATTAGCAGATGCATTGCTTCCTTCTGAAAGTAATTTTTTTAATTCGTAATAATCAAAAGCTATCTTTTCTCTTTTTATGGGGTCAAATAAAATTTCATTTAATTCAGTTGTGATATTTTGGGGAGTAAGCTCGTCCTGTATCAGTTCTGTAACCACTTCTTTATTCATGATAAGATTTACAAGACAGATGTATGAAAGCTTTACAAGGCGTTTTGCAATTGCATAAGAAACATGGCTTGTTTTGTAACAGATAATTTGCGGGACATCAAATAAAGCAGTTTCCAAAGTAGCAGTTCCTGAAGTAACCAATGCTGCGGTGGCCTGCATAAGCAATGAATAGGTTTCGTTGGCAACAACCTCTACATTATTATTATATGGTGTAAGAAAAGGTTGATAAAATGAATCTTCAATAGAAGGCGCTTTGGCAACAATAAAAGTGAAGCCCGGAAAATTTTTTGTGGCTTTCAGCATTATAGGAAGCTTTGATTTTATTTCCTGTTTTCGGCTGCCGGGCAGCAATGCAACAATATTAGTTGATGAATGAAGGTGAGGATGATCTTTTTTAAAATTTTCAATCACTTCAACCAATGGATGACCAACATATTCAACTTCATAATTCCTGTTTTTATAAAACCTTTTTTCAAACGGAAGAATTACGATCATTTTATCAACATTCTTTCTTATTCCTGTTACGCGGTTTTCTTTCCACGCCCATACTTGTGGCGAAATGTAATAAATAGTTTTATATCCATTTTGCTTTGTCCATTTAGCCATGCGTAAATTAAAACCGGGATAGTCAATCAGAACAACAGCATCTGGTTTAAAGGTGGTAATATCTTGTTTACAAAATGAAAAATTTTTTAAAATAGCCGGGAGATTTTTCACTACTTCAGCAAAGCCCATGAAAGCAAGATCCCTGTAATGCTTTGCCAGCTTAACTCCTGCCTCTTCCATTTTATCACCACCCCACGCTCTAATCTCAGCATTGGGATCCAGTTTTTTAATTTCTTTTACAAGGTTGCTGCCATGTAAATCCCCTGAAGCTTCGCCTGCGATAATGTAATATTTCATACGTTTAGAATGAACGATGCGAAATTAAGCAATGTACGATGTTTGTCAAAAGGACTGCTATGGAGATGTACGAAGTACGATGTAAAAAATCAAGAATCAAGAATATTTAAATATCATGGCGATGACCGCGTAAATAACGGTAAGAACAAAAATTCCTTTAGCAGTTTTATCACGATGACCGTTAAGATAGATGGTAAATAAAATGGCGTTAGCTAATAAGGAAACACTTATAGAAACACTAATTAAATTGGGATTAAGTTTCATCCACTCAAACATTTCAGATAAAGTAAGTCCCCTGAATTTATAGAGTTTGAAAAGCATGAAACCTATTACAGGCGCTATAAGGCCGAGTGCGAGACCGAAAATAAAATTATCTTTTTTGAATATCATAAAACATCCCAGGTTTTTTCAAGCTGCTTTTTCAGTGTATAATTGGTAAGGTCAAACTGTACCGGCACAACGCTTACATAATTATGCTCCAAAGCCCATACGTCAGTATCCTCGCCTTTATCAAAATTTTTAAATTCTCCTGTAAGCCAGTAATATTTTTTTCCATGCGGGTCAAGGCGCTCATCAAAGTCTTCATCGTATTTTGCATAAGCCTGCTTGCATACTTTTATGCCATTCATTAATTCAAGTGGCACTGCTGGAATATTTACATTCAATAAAAGATGCTTTTCCATTTTTGTTCGCAGCAGGCTTTTTACAATTTTATGCACATAAAATTTTGATGCAGTAAAATCTGCTTCAAACCGGTAATCAAGCAAGGAAAAACCAACCGAAGGAATACTTTCAATTGATGCTTCCATAGCCGCACTCATTGTACCGGAATAAATTACATTAATAGAATGATTAGCGCCATGATTAATTCCGCTGAGGCATATATCTGGTTTGCGGTGTAATATTTTATCAACCGCCAGCTTTACACAATCAACAGGAGTGCCGCTTGTTTGCCATGCTTCCACATCTTCAAACATATCTTCAACTTTATTAAGCCGTAGCGGAACACCAATGGTTATAGCGTGTCCCATACCGCTTTGGGGCTTATCAGGCGCTACCACCACTACTTTGCCCAAATCTTTTACAGCTTCAATCAAACTGCGGATACCCGGCGCCGTTATGCCATCATCATTTGTTATAAGAATAATGGGTTTTTCTTTCTTTTCTTCAGTCATGTAGTCTTTCTTAATTTTGCTTAGGGTTTAGAGTTTTTAGTTCAGAGTTTAAAGTTTTTAGTTCAGGGTATATTATAGCTCAGCATTTTCACTATTGACATTGACCAATTGACGAATCATCCTCACCTCAAAACCACCTGAACCACGGTCTGGCCACTGCCTCTCTAAACGGCCATGGCATAGCAATTAGTATAAGGAGCAATGTTATTCCGAAAAAAATAAGGCTTCTTTTAAATTTAACTGATGATGCAGCAGCTTTCTTTACTGCCACTCTGCCCACGTGCACCAAAATCCAGGCGAGTATCATAAGAAATTCATGTTCCATTGTAAAAAACCTGAGATTGGCATCTTTCATATTTTCACCAAGATGCTGTAATCTTTCGAACCATGCACCGGTGAAATAAAGTGCAAGGCCGATTAATAATTGTATATCCATACCAAGCATAAAGAAAAAATTACTTCGGTTATCTGCTGGTAGAAATTCTCTTTTGCCGGTGAGTCCGCTGATTGCATTTAGTACGGTCCATATTCCGAAAATAAGAATGAACCATCTTAATAGGTTATGTAAAACAAGAAGTACCTGCATAATATTTTTTTGCAAAAATAGGGGATTAGATTTTTGCTTATGCAGGAAAGAAAACAGAACAGGAAAGGGAGAATTAAAACTTATGATCGGGCTTAATCATTCCGGGATATTCTTTTTGAAAATGTTTTATTTCAGGTATGGAAACATTTTGTACATATCCGCCTTCAGGGTTTTTAGTAATATAATCCTGATGATAATCTTCGGCCACCCAAAATTTAGTTAGCGGCATAACCTGCGCAGCAATAGGAGCTTTATATTTTCCGGAAGAATTCATTTGCTTTATATAATCATCTATTTGTTTTTTTTCTGCATCATTATTATAGAAAGCAATTGAGCGGTATTGAGTGCCTTCATCAGGCCCTTGTCCATTTACTTGTGTTGGGTTCTGACCTTCGAAATAAACTTTTAATAAGGTATTGTAAGAAATTAATGAAGGATCATAATACACTGTAACACTTTCAGCATGGCCGGTATTGCCGGTTTCAACAGATTCATACGTTGGATTTTGCGTATTGCCACCTGCATAACCGGAGATGGCTTCCTGCACGCCTTTCACGCTTTCAAATAATGCCTCTTCGTGCCAGAAGCAGCCTGCCGCAAAAGTAGCTTTGCTGTATTTTGACAAATCTTTTTTTGTTTTCTGAACTGTAATTTCTTTTGATGATTTTTGAGCACAGGAAACAAATCCCGATGACATTGCAGCTATAATGAATAAGCCGATTAAAGATTTCATATTATTGTTTAACCAAATTTACGAATAAGCCTTATGGGGCAGATGTTAAAATAATGTGATGAAGGTTTAATAAATCATTCAGGTATTCTTTTGCGGAAAGGTTTTAAGTGGCAATATTCTTGATAGCTTATTGTATTTCGGCATCATCAAAAAAATAAGTGAACTTTCAAAATATAAAAAGCTAACAAAGAAAATTAATAAGAAGCTGAAAACACCTTTGGGCAAATATGATGAAGAAGACTACCAAAACTTCGCATCTCAATAAAAAAATTAAAAGATCTTTTGGAACTTACAAAATTTTGTTTCAAAAATTTTAAAGGAAAGAGATATTTTAAACCGTTTAGAAAAATTTTTGAGCAATCAGGAAGCGTGAGAGAATTTCAATTGGAAGAATCAACTTTGGAAAAATATAAGCAGTATTCCATTGAAAATTATTTATCTGATTTGACAAAACGGATTAAAAACGAGCAAAAGAAATTCAATGATGTTATTAATAAGCAACTTAAAAAGCAAATAAAAATGTCCTTTAAAAAATTTATTCTTTTATAAAAAAAAATTACAGCGGGAAGAAGTGAATGATTTCATGATAAATGAAAGAAAAAAAAGAAATGATCTTATTCAACAAGATCCTTTAGCTCCAATACAAGTGCATGAATTGCGCAAGAAATTAAAAGTGGATTTTTATAACAGAGAAGATTTGAATTTACAAGGCCGGGATAATCTTAAAGAAGAAAATAATTTCCAGGAATTATTATGAAAATGGCATGATTGCAGAATAATAAATGACCATTTGGAAAAATCAATTTTCAAAGAAGAAATAGATCCCACAGAATTAAAATATCTCCTGGAAATTGATAAAGAAATTTTATGTGACAGCGAAAATTTATTTAAATAAATAAGCAATTTTATAAAAACAAAAGCTTTGTATTAAAAATTTCTACCAAAGTTCCTTCAGGATTCACTGCTCACCATTCACCACTCTCAGTTGTTCAGAAAATTGTTCTTCTTCAATAAAACGAAAAGTATAATTTTCCAAAAGTTCTTTAAGAATTAATTCTCATAAAAAATATTTTAAAAATAAATGCTCAAAAATTTTGCAGAACTAAATTAATTAGTATTTTTGTCTAAATAATTTAGTTGGGTTATGGTAGTTGCCGGACAAAACTTAAAATACTTACGCAAGCTTCGTGGATGGACCCAGGAAGAGTTTGCATCCAAGCTTGGTATCAAACGATCTCTCATTGGCGCTTATGAAGAGGAGAGGGCAGAGCCAAGAACAGATGTTCTTGAAATTGTAAGTGAAATATTTAAAGTAACACTTGACGAGCTTTTGCTACACGACCTTAGTGAAGCAAAAGGCTCCAGCTATCTTGCAAAAAGACGCCAGTTAAAAATGATGAGCGCCGACAGGAACATTATTCATTTCGTTCCTGTAAAAGCAGCAGCAGGTTATCTTGCAGGTTATGCTGATAGTGAATTTATTGATGAGCTTAACACTTTTACTTTGCCCATGCTTTCAGGAGGCACTTACCGGGCATTTGAAATTATAGGAGATAGCATGATGCCCACGCCAAGCGGTAGTATTATTGTTGGTGAAAAAATAGAGAACATTGAAAATGTAAAAAGCAATGCCGTTTACATTGTTGTAAGCAAAAGTGAAGGCATTGTTTACAAGCGTATAATTAAAAGCAATAAAAATAAAAACAAGCTTACCCTTGTGAGCGACAATCCTGCTTACCAGCCTTACCAGGTAAACACTGCAGATGTGCTGGAAATGTGGCAGGCTCAGGCGGCAATAAATAAAATAACACAACAGCAAAGGTGGGATGTGGATTCATTGGTAAATCTTGTGAGTAACCTGCAAGACCAGGTAAGCTCATTAAAAAAGAAAATGAATTAGGTTTGTAATCAACCATTAGATTTCGCTTCATTCTTACCATTAGAATGCAGCCGTTCAGATACATCGATAACAATTTAAAAAACAAAACAATGATTAAATTACAAATCGTAGGCAACCTCGGAGCAGATTGCATACAAAAAGAAGTAAACGGTAAAAATGTAATTAACTTTAATGTGGCACACACAGAAAAGTTTAAAGATGCACAGGGAAATTTAAAAGAAAGAACAACCTGGGTAAATTGTGCTTACTGGACAGACAGGACTGCTGTTGCCCAGTATTTAAAAAAAGGCAAGCAAGTGTATGTAGAGGGCTCACCCGAAGCAGAAGCATATACTAATAAAGAGAATCAGCCTGCAGCTACTTTACGGTTGCGGGTAAGAGACTTGCAATTATTAGGAGGCAATACTGATGGTAGTCAGAGCAGTTCAAATGCTCATTCTTCTTCCTCTTCATCCTCCTCTTCTTCTTCAAATAATAATTCAGCAGTTACTGCAGATATGGAAGAACCTGCCGATGATTTGCCATTCTGATTCTATAGATTTTTTGAAGCGGCAATGCGAGTTGCCGCTTTTTTATTTTCTTCTTTAAAGTAAAGCATGTTATATTTATTCTATAACTGTCGCCTAAAGGCAATTGATTTTAACTTATACCTTTTGAAGTTGCGTCACTTTTATACCATTGGTGGTGTGGTGAGATAATTCCTATGTTCACAATTACCCCACCATGGGTAGGTGTACCACGAACCAAAATGTATAATTCTTTTGAAAAAGGTAATGTCGGCAAAAACTAAGTTTATATCTTTTCTTAGATTATTTATTAATACTGTGCTATATATTTGAATACACCATACTTAATTGCTTTATTCTTCATACAATAATTTTAATTACTTACACAACATAACTAATGTTTGAACAAATCTTTAAAAATATTAACGACATCCTTTGGAAAGAAGCCGGATGCCAAAGCGAACTTGATTATGTTGAGCAAACTTCCTGGATTATTTTTCTGCAATATCTTGATGATTTAGAAATAGAACTACGCACGAAATCAGAACTTGTAGGAAAGGAATATGAAGGCATCATTGCAAAAAAATATAGTTGGGCTGGCCATACTTGTGCTATCAATAAAGAGATTTGCACATTTACTTATGAGCCGCAAATACAATTTTTATGATAATGATAGAAGCTGTTTTATTTCATTTGCGACAATACATAACAAAACTACGCTAAGCTAAGGCCCGCTGCATATTTGCACCAAGCTGGAAGAATTTTTGTTTTAGTACTTAATATTACTCATACAAAAGTGTTATGGTAAACTCAGCAAATTCTCCCTCGGTAGAATCAACACTCAGTTCGCCCTGTTGCACCTTAATAATATCATAAGCGAGGGACAAACCCAGCCCAATACCCGTACCGGTTGGCTTCGTGGTAAAAAAGGGCTGGAATATTTTATCCAGGTATTTTTTTGAAATTCCCAACCCATTGTCTCTTATTGTTATCGTTAATTTATTGCCTTCTTTGCGGGTACTTATAAATATGGTGGCCTTATAATCATTAAGATTTTTTTTTGCCTTTTCACGCACTGAATAAAATGCATTGTTACAAATATTCATTATTACACGGCCAATATCCTGCGGCACAATTTCTACCCGGTCAATAGAAGGATCGTAGCTGGTGATTAATTCAGCATTAAACAAGTTGTCTTTTGCCCGAAAGCCAAGGTAACTGAGTTTAAGATATTCTTCGGCTAACATATTGATGTCGGAAAATTCCTTTTGCCCCATGCTATTACCGCCGGCATGCTGCATCATACTTTTTACAATGCTATCTGCTCTTTTTCCATGCTGGTTTATTTTATGGAGGTTGTCGATCACATCACCCGTTAGTGAATTAATTTCCTCTTTTGCCGCATCATTGAGCGATTGTGTTGTAATCAGTTCCTTTAGTTCCTGTAGTAATTCGGAACTTACATCTGCAAAATTGTTTACAAAATTCAGCGGGTTTTGAATTTCATGTGCGATACCGGAGGCCACTTCGCCAAGGGAAGCCATTTTTTCTTTTTGAATTAACTGCAACTGGCTTTTTTTAAGATCTGTAAGTGCCACCTGCAGGCTTTCTTTTTGTTGGGATAGTTCGATAGTTCGTTCCTTCACACGTTCCTCTAACTGTAAGTTTTGTTCAATCAGCGCATGTTGTTGTTGCTCGTTAATGGCCTGGAGATTTTTATGGTATTGAAGTTTTTTTCGCTGATTGGTAATGAATGCAATTAAAAAACTGCTGAATAAAAATACCATTGCTGAAATGCCAATGATTACCCTAGATTGAATACTGATATCGAGAAGGTTCATAAAAAGCTTTGGTTATAAAGATGCATAATACAATGTAGGCAGCATTATGAAGATACCATATATTTATCGCCAGCGCAACATCCTGCTGCAGCATGGGCACGTAAAACAGGAAAACAAAAAAATTAATTACTACATAGATAGCAAGGCCTGTAACTACCCAAAAATCAGCACCGCTGGTTACATCATCTTCTTCATTTTTCAATTTTGACAGATAGTATTGCATGCAATAAACTAATAAAAGGTATGCTTCAGCCGCTAATAAATTGCCGCTTAAATGATTTGGGTTGCCAAAATTTTCGAGGTAACTAAAATTAATTATTATGATCAACACCGATACCGCGGGTATCACATATTTCGCAATGCCGGCTGATGTGTAAGGAAGTGCAGTAAAAAAATAACTGAAACACACAAACCTTATTATGGAATGCACATTATATAATGGATTATTACTTTGCAGCCATGACGGCAGGTATTGCTTACCAACGTCAATGAGGTCACCCGCAAGATTAATAAACAAAGCCAGGAAGAGATAAACGATAACCGGTTTCAAAAAAAGGGGCTGATGTTTTTTATATGATAAAAACGCTAATGGAACTAATGGCGCCCACACTTCTGACCAATTCATTACTGTTAATAAAAATGCCTCCATTATATAAATATTACTAAGAGAAAGTAAAAGGATATTCTACGGGATGATCGTTCTTATTATTTAGCATGATCTTAAAACTATTGCAAAGTAGGTATTAGTGATTAAATGTAGCCACCTGCGTTATAACCAATTCGTCACCCCCCGGCACTACCCATTAAATTTGCAAAATTATTTTTCATGTCATCGTTGGGAAAACAAAAATAACGGTATATTTCTGGTGTAAGGATGTCAATAAAACCGAGCAAGTGCGCAGTGAAGTTTATACAGAAGTTATAAATATTTAAAGAGCAAGGATATTAATGTGATATAATGAGAGGCATTATAAAAAACCAGGGTTGTGAAATATTGTTGTCATTTGAAAGCTATCATCGTTTACGTTAGACTATAACTACACATGCTTTAAATATGGAGAAAAAATTCTGTGGGGTGCCATAATTTGTCTCTCAGAGTGTGTAATGAAAAGCTGTCAGCCGACAACCTGGCGGGGTTACTTATTTTTGGCCATATAGTTTTATCATCCAATGGCAGTTTGCGCAGCCTGATGGCAGGACTATTGCCATAATTTTTGTGAAGAGTGTCATGAAGGTTAGGGGGAACCGGCTTTGCAATAGTTGCAAAAGGCGCTGCCAATACCATGCATAAAAAGCATTTAATAATAAGAACCTTCTTCATAAGTTAAAGATATATTTTCAACGGTAATGCCCATAGTAGAAAATATTTTTTAGCAATCCTTTAGCAAATGCATCCTGGTTTCAGCCACATTACTCTAAGTATATAGAACATTTTTCATGTGACGTGCGCTCGTGGGGCTTCTTCAGTGTGAGGCATGAAGGAATCTTATATTAAACTTGCTATTGCAATTTTCTGCAAAGTGCCTGTAATTGTAGATGTAAGAAAATGCACTGGCCCCTTATAACGGGAAAGTGTAAACGCTTTAATATTCAATTAAAATTCATTTTCCCGCTGCCTGAAGAGGATTAAAAAATTGTCGCAATAAGAATCTGTTTTGTCGCTTTTTCCGGGATCTAACCCGGAGACAAGAATTAGCTTTGTATAACTTTAATTTTATAATCTTCATTTAAACACCATGAGTAAACTGAACAAAACATTTAAAGCAACACTGGAAAAAAGTGAAAGCAAAGGTGGCTGGACTTATGTTGTATGGCCGGATTCAGCAACTTTTTTTAAAACGAAGGGACTGGTAAAGATTGCAGGAACAGCAGATGGCGAGCCGTTTACAAGTTCCTTTATGGCTTTGGGAGATGGCAGGCATAAGCTACCTGTAAAAGCGGGCCTTCGCAAAAAAATCGGGAAAGAAGCAGGTGATAGCGTTTCAATTCATCTCCGGGAAAGACTTGAGTAAAACTTATCGGGCATGTCTCTGGTAAAATGAAATGAAGAGCTTATTTATTGGATATCTACTAATGGCTTATTATTATCTCGTGCTAAATTTAAAATTAATCTCCATTTAGGATTAATTATATTTATGAATCAACTATTGATAAATAAACACTTGCTTTTCATTTTCTAAAATCAGCTTATGTATAAAATTAATGAGATTGCTCCAGACCTGTATCGCATTTCTATATTTGCGCCTCAATTTAATATCCAATTCAATCACTTTTTAATAAAAGATGATGAGCCACTTCTGTATCATGCGGGTTTAAGGGGAATGTTTCCTCTACTTCATGAAGCGGTAAAAACTTTAATTAATCCTACGCAAATAAGATGGGTGGGCTTTAGCCACTTTGAAGTAGATGAGTGCGGAGCTTTAAATGATTGGCTGCAGGTGGCTCCAGATGCGCAGGCAGTTTGTAGTGAGGTGGGTGCTATAGTTAATCTCGGTGACTTTGCTATCAGGCCTTCTCGCCCCTTACGTCACAATGAAATTTTAGCTACAGGGAAATATAGTTACCGTTTTATAAGAACACCACACTTGCCACATGGATGGGATGCGGGGATTATGTTTGAACAAACAAACAAAACCCTTCTTTGTTCTGACTTGTTTCATCAGAATGGAGATGTAATTCATTTAACTGACGTAGATATTCTTGAAGGGCATAAAAAATCAATGCTTGAATTAGAGAAAAGCCCATTAATGGATTATGTACCTTATAATCATAATACAGGTAAGCTATTAAAAGAATTAGCTGCCCTGCAGCCACAAACTCTGGCTACCATGCATGGTTCCTCATTTTATGGTGACTGCTCCAAAGCATTAATTGACCTTGATGATGTAATGAAAGATTTATGGGGCGATAAATCAGTAAAGTAATTGAATATTTTACTTACAAATATGCGTTTAGTCTTAGCCGTTAGTTATAGATAAGGATAAACGCAGAAGTAAGAAATTATGATACTGTTCCTGTTGTATTCCCTGCGGCAGTTGTATCATCAGCTTTAGGAGATCCTTTAAAGAAATCTTCAAAATGCTGTTCAGCGCCGGGAAAATGTTCTTTAAACATATCAGTCGCTTTATTCTTTAATTCACTAAAATAATTCTTAGCAGTATCTGTTGCACTTTCTGCTTCGTCTTTCAGCTTATGGAATTTATCTTTTACAGAATCAGCCATTTTTTGTTTTTCTTCATCGCTCATTTTACTGTACTTATATGCGCCAAAAGCGGCTGCGGCTCCTAATAATATGGTTGCAAGGTGTTTATTGTTTACGCTCATGTTTACTATTTTTAATTGGTTGGTTTAAATTATTTGTTCATAATACCTATTACAATAAGTTTGCCATAATGTAACTATTGTTGTACGTCGCTTCTGCATAATATCACCACTGACTAATTATATTAAAGGAGGAATTTCTTCGGGAATTTCATGAGGGCTATCAGGCGGATATTTGCCGGGGTTTCTTAGCCTGCTGTGATAGCGGCTGTAGCCGAAATAAATGATGAATCCTATCAGCAACCATCCTATTAACCTTGCCCAGTTAGTCCATCCAAGTCCGAAGATCATTGCTCCACAAACAACAATGCCTAAAATAGAAACTAACCCCACAGCAGGAACTTTAAAACCTCTTTTAATTTCAGGATGCTTTCTGCGCATGATCCATACGCCTGCGCATACAAGAATAAATGCAAACAAAGTTCCTATGCTTGTCATATCTCCAACAATATCACCCGGAATAAATGATGCAAAGCATCCTACAAACAATAAAAATATCCAGTTAGATTTATAAGGTGTTTTAAATTTCGGATGTATTTTAGAAAAAACTTTTGGCACAAGCCCGTCTTTACTCATTGAGTAAAATACTCTTGACTGGCCCATCAGCATTACTAAAATTACAGAAGAGAATCCGGCAAGAATCGCAATCGTTACCAAATTGCTTAACCATTTATAAGTGGGCACCCACACCCCACCAATTAAGGAACCGCTCATGTGTTCAATAGCATACACCACCGATGCTTCCTTGCCTTGTGTTCTGAAATCATTTACTGAAGCAATACCGGTGAGTACATAAGAAAAAAGTATATAAAGTATGGTACAAATTACAAGAGAACCTAAAATACCAATCGGCATATCTCTTTTAGGGTTTTTTGTTTCCTGCGCTGCAGTTGATACAGCATCAAAGCCTATGAATGCAAAAAAGACGACACCCGCTGCGCCTAATATGCCAAGTATGCCTCCATAATTATGTTTGATACCTTGCTGATCAATAAAGGTGCTTGGTTCAGGAATGAAAGGAGTATGATTTTCCGGCCTTATATATTGCCAGCCCATTGCAATTACAACAATTACTATAGCAACTTTTAAAATTACAATTATGGCATTCACCAAAGCTGATTCCTGCATACCTCTTATCAGTAAAAGTGTAAGTACAAAAATGATGAACAGTGCAGGAATATTCATAATGCCATGTATGCCTGTGGTGGAAATTTCGAAAGGGGAGTGGCACCATTGATAGGGGACATTCAATCCAAAAATTTGAAGAAGCTTATTAAAATATTCACTCCATGCAATGGCAACTGTTGCAGCGCCTACGCCATATTCAAGCACCAAATCCCAACCGATAATCCATGCAATAAATTCTCCCATAGTTGCATACGAATAAGTATAAGCGCTTCCCGCAATCGGAATCATTGATGCGAATTCAGCATAACATAAACCTGCAAATGCACAGCCTACAGACGCAATAATAAAACCAATAGTTACAGATGGCCCGGCATTTTGTGCAGCGGCAGCAGCGGTTCTTACGAAAAGGCCGGCGCCAATGATAGCGCCAATTCCAAGGGCAATTAAATTTCCCGGACCTAATGTTCTTTTTAATGTATTGCCTGAATCGCTTGCTTCAGCCATCAGGCTGCTCATTGGCTTGGTTATAAATAAACTCATATTTATGAATAGGTTTTAGTTATCAATAGATTGGAAAAGTAAGGAATTAATTTTTAAAATATAGAAAGCACATACAAATTTTAAATGTAAACATCGATAACTCATTTTAAATATTATATTGCAAAACTAATATGAGTTATATACAGCCTGTTTCGGGAAATAAAAATAAGCTTACGATTTATATTTTAATTGCCATGATCGTGGGCGTTTTGCTTGGATATATTGTTCATAAAAATTCATCTCCTTCTTTTATAGTTTCATTCTCTGCCAATATAAATTTATTGACAACCATATTTTTACGATTGGTGCAAATGATTATAGCTCCGCTTGTTTTTTCAACATTAGTTGTAGGAATTGCAAAGCTGGGAGATATAAAAACTGTCGGGCGCATTGGTGGAAAAGCATTGCTGTGGTTCGTTTCTGCTTCTTTGGTAAGTCTTTTCATAGGGCTGGTGCTCGTTAATTTTTTTAAACCCGGTGCAGCGATAAATCTTAGTATTGCCGATACTGGCGGTGCAAAAGATTTAATAACAAACACGCGTCAGTTCTCTCTTACCAATTTTATAGAACATGTTTTTCCAAAAAGTATTTTTGAAGCGATGGCTTCTAATGAAATACTGCAGATAGTTATATTCAGTTTTTTTTTTGGAATAGCTGCAACTTCAATCGGCAATTATGCCAAACCGTTAGTTAAAGCATTGGAAGGTGTTTCGCATGTTATTTTAAAAATGGTTGGCTATGTAATGAACTTTGCACCGTTAGGCGTATTTGGCGCCATTGCAGCTGTTATTGCCACTAAAGGGTTGGAGATTTTCAGCTTTTACGGTCAGTATCTTTTGTTTTTTATAATTGGTATTTTCATACTCTGGCTCGTTTTACTTTTTGTGGGCTGGTTAATTTTAAGAAACCGGGTTGCCACATTAATAAAAAGAATTGCGCAACCGCTTTTAATTGCATTCAGTACAACCAGCAGCGAGGCAGTTTTTCCGAAACTAACGGAGGAGCTTGAACGCTTTGGATGCCCGGAGAAAATTGTCGCTTTTACCTTACCGTTAGGCTATAGCTTTAATCTTGACGGAAGCATGATGTATATGACATTTGCAAGCATTGCTATAGCGCAGGCTTATAATATTCACATGGACGTAGGAACACAAATTACTATGTTGCTCGTATTAATGCTTACCAGTAAAGGAATTGCCGGAGTGCCCCGTGCTTCATTAGTTGTTGTATTAGCAACATGCAGCATGTTCAATATTCCGCCGGAAGGAATAGCTTTGATATTGCCGATTGATCATTTTTGCGATATGTTCCGGACGATGACTAATGTATTGGGAAATGCTTTGGCAACATCCGCAGTAAGTAAATGGGAAGGAGAGCTTGCTAATTAAATTTTAAATTATTACCAGTGGAATTATTGCACATTTTAGGAATAAGTATACAGGATTTGCTAAACCCTCATTTCTATATTCAACATGGTGGTTTGTGGATGATACTTTTTATTGTATTTGCAGAAACAGGTTTATTTGCAGGTTTCTTTTTGCCAGGCGATGCCTTGCTTTTTGTTACCGGGATTTTTAGCGATAAAATTGTAAGCGCTGCCTTATTCACTACCAATAATCAATGGGCTGATTTAGGACTTTTATGGATCATAATTTCAGTAGCAGGAATTTTAGGAAATTTTGTTGGATATTGGTTTGGCAGAAAAAGCGGCCCATTTTTGTTTCATAGAAAAGATACATTTTTCTTTAAGAAAAAATATCTTATACAGGCTCATGACTTTTATGAAAAAAATGGTGGGGGAGCCATTGTTTTAGCCAGGTTCGTTCCTTTCGTGCGTACGTTTGCGCCTATAGTGGCCGGCATTGTTCAAATGGATAAAAAGAAATTTACTTATTATAATATTTGGGGCTGTGTATTATGGGTTGGCAGTATGTTGCTGGCAGGCCATTTTTTACAGAGGCTCATCATGAGAGAATTTCATTTTGATTTGAAAGAACATTTAGAAGTTATTGTAATAGGTATCGTGATTGTTACAACTTTTCCTGTGATATGGAAATTATTTATAAGTAAAAAAAAGCCAAATAATAATCAACCAGGTATCAAATAGCTTCTCTCTCTTATGAATCAAAAATCAATTGGAGTTTTTTCCATTCCGGTAATAGTTGCGGCTTTGGGGTATTTTGTTGACATATATGATTTGCTTCTTTTTAATATAGTAAGAATTCCAAGTCTTCGATCTCTTGGATTAAGTGTTACAGATATTGATAAAAAAGGGGAACTTATTATCGGAATTCAAATGGTGGGGCTTTTAATCGGCGGTATTATATGGGGTATTGCCGGTGACAAAAAAGGAAGGCTAAGTGTTTTATTTGGTTCCATAATATTATATTCCGTTGCAAATATTGCTAATGGGTTTGTTCATACAGTTCCGCAATATGCTGTGGCAAGATTTATTGCAGGCATCGGGCTTGCAGGAGAATTAGGCGCAGGTATTACATTGGTATCTGAACTTTTGAAAAAAGAGCAAAGAGGCATAGGAACTTCAATGGTTGCAGGTATTGGACTAACGGGGGCCATAGCCGCTTTTTTTATTTCACAGAAATTTGATTGGAGAATATGTTATTTTATTGGCGGCGGATTAGGCATTGCTTTGCTTTTTTTACGGGTAAGCATTTTTGAATCGGGGATTTACAAATCATTGGAAAAATCAGTATCCAAAGGAAATTTCTTAATGTTTTTTAATAATGCACATCGTTTCAAAAAATATGCATTCAGTATTTTATTAGGATTGCCAACATGGTATGTAATTGGAATCCTTATTGGCTTTTCAAATAAATTTGCAAAACAATTTGGGATGACAGATGAGATAAACCCGGGCAAGGCAACCATGTATGCCTACATTGCAATTTCAGTTGGTGATGTATTGGCAGGACTCATCAGCCAGCTTTTAAAAAGCAGGAAAAAAACATTGTATATTTTTTATGCGATAACAACCATTATGATTGCATTGTATTTTATGCAATCAGCCAACAGTAATGCCGCCAATATGTATTGGATTGCTGCAGGTCTTGGCTTTGCTACCGGCTTCTGGGCAATATTTGTAACTATGGGCGCTGAGCAATTTGGCACCAATCTTCGTGCAACGGCTGCTACAACCATTCCTAATATGGTTCGCGGAGCATTACCATTAATGCTTTTATTATTTAACGGACTGCAAAGTTCTTTCAGTTACGTTGTAAGCGCTATGTTAACCGGAACTATAGTTATGATAATAAGCGTTACCGCAGCCATCTTTACAGAAGAGACATTTCATAAAGAACTTAATTATGTGGAGATATAATTACTAATCGTTGACTTGTTATTTGGTTGTTATCACATTATTGAATTCGTGTAATTCGCTCTTCAAAAACTCGTGTTATATGAAACTTTTCATCATTCGTTTTTCTTCCATTGGCGATATCGTACTAACGACACCGGTTATACGCTGTTTGAAAAAAAAATATCCTGAAGCAGAAATTGATTTTCTCACAAAAAAAAACTTTGCAGGTATTGTTGAAGCTAATCCTTACATAAATAAAGTGTATACTTTAGCAAACGATTTGAATGAAACGATTGAAATTATTAAAAATGAGGATTATGATTACATAATTGACCTGCATAATAATTTAAGAACACTTAAAATGAAACAGGCATTAAAAAGTGTTCCCTTTCATTCATTCAACAAGTTGAATATAGAGAAATGGGTTTATACAAATTTTAAAATCAACTTAATGCCCGTTAAGCATATTGTTGACAGGTATATGGAGACAGTTAAAGATCTTGATGTAGTGAATGATAATCTTGGTTTGGATTTTTTTATACCTGAAAAAGATGTCGTTAAAGATTCGGACATTCCTTTTTCTCATTCACATGGATACATTGCAATTGCGATTGGCGCAGCACATTTTACAAAAAAATTACCTGTTGAGAAACTAAAGGAATTATGCGCTAAAATTGACTATCCCATAATTTTGCTGGGAGGCAATGAAGATTTTTATAATGGGCTTGGAATTTCAAGAATTGATTCAGTAAAAATTTATAATGCCTGCGGAAAATTTTCTTTGAATGAATCAGCAGATTTGCTGCGCCGTTCAAAGTTGGTGATAAGCCACGACACCGGCCTCATGCATATTGCAGCCGCATTTAAAAAAAACATTCTTTCAGTGTGGGGCAATACAGTTCCCTCATTTGGAATGTATCCTTATCAAACTTCTTATGAATTGTTCCAGGTAAATAAATTATGGTGCAGGCCCTGCAGCAAAATAGGTTATGATAAATGTCCGCTCGGGCATTTTAAATGTATGAATAAACAGGATATTAATGCAATTGCAAATAGTGTTCATGCTTTTATAAAAAAATAGGTTTTCTATCCCTCTCCTTTGAAGTCCCGGTATTTATTGGGAGGATGGGCGTTAATCTTAACTTTTCATTTCATTTGCTATGAGCATTTTTGTATTCAATTACATTTGAAAGATGCCCTGTAAAATTTTTGTTCTTTTATTATTTGCTTTTGGTTTTACATTTCAATCTTATTCACAGAAAATAATCGTAAAAATTTTTGCAGAAGATAGAAAAGCAAGCCCTTTAAATGATACTATTTATTACGATTTTAGCCAAAGTCTTACCTGGAATGACTTTAAAGGTAAACCTGATGAGAGTTTTTTTGGTGGTGCAGTAACTGCTTCCGGATTTGCATTTGATTCTAAAATGAATTTTGATGGAACAAATATTTATTTGAATATAGGGGTATATACTTTTTTTACGAAAAAAGATTCGTGGAAAAAACCCGACATAAATTCAGCTTACCATTTATTGCATGAGCAACATCATTTTGATATTACAAAAATTGGTTCAGAAAAATTTATTGCCGAATTGAAAAAAGCAAATTTCACAAAAGAAAATTATAATAGATTGGTTACATCTATATTTAATAAAGTGTATAAAGAAAATGAAGACTTGCAGGAACAATATGATAAAGAAACCATGCATAGTATGAATGTAGAAAAGCAACAAGAATGGAATAATAAAATAGACACTGAAATAAGAGCAATCAGCAATCAATTAAATTCCTTCTCTTAAACTAACCATTAATATTGGAATCTTTAATTCGTGCCTTACCGAATTTACTGTTTCGCCATAAATTAAATCTTTAATGCCTGTGTGGCCGTGAGCGCCCACTACCAGCATGTCTGCTTTACTTTCTTGTACAAGACGCACAATTTCTTTTGAACGGTTTTTAAAGCCAAGCAGGTTTGTAGCATTAAATCCTTTTGCTTTTAATTGATCCACATAAGTGTCTAATTGCTTTTGATCTTTTCTTGTTTCATAATCATAGCTTTTACTTCCCCACATTTTTGCAGAGGCGCTTTCTACGATGTGCAATAAAATATATTGTGTGTTGGCATTTCCCTGGCCTATGGCATAGCTGATTAATTTTTTATCATTTTCAGTAAAATCAAGCGCCACTGCAATCTTATTGTATTGGGGAATATCCAAAATAATTTTTTCCATTTCGGGATGTATTTTGATTGATGCAAATAATTTTCTTTTAGTAATAGATGGTTCTGCAATAATATAAATCAGCAAGCCCGTAAAAAATAATCCACTTGCAATAATGATAAATTTTTCTATAAAATTATTTCCTTCTTCAAATACTGGCCACACCTGGCTTACAAGCATTTTGAAGTTGAGATAAATTAGAACAATAGCAATCAGCCATGCGAGAATTTTTGTAAAAGGTTTAATTACAAACTTTCCCATTTTAGATTTATCACTTACAAAATGAATTAACGGAATAATGGCAAACCCTAATTGAAGACTTAAAATTACCTGGCTTAAAATGAGCAGCGAATCCACTTCTTTATCTCCATAAATAAGGATAACAATTACTGCCGGAATTATAGCCAGCAACCTTGTTATTAATCTTCTTACCCAAGGATTTATTCTCAATCTTAAATACCCTTCCATAACAATTTGCCCGGCTAATGTGCCGGTTATTGTTGAGCTTTGGCCGGCTGCTATTAAGGCAACAGCAAATAATACAGGAGCAGTATTTCCTAAAAAGCCTGGTAACAATCTATGAGCTTCTTTTATTTCTGCTACCTGCGAATTCCCTGTTTTAAAAAATACAGTTGCAGCTAAAATTAGTATGGCAGCATTCACTAAAAAAGCAATATTCAATGCTACAGCGCTGTCAATCCTGTTGAATTTTATGGCCTGCTTTATTCCCTTTTCTGTACGTTCAATTTTCCTTGTTTGCACAAGAGCCGAATGTAAATAAAGATTGTGCGGCATTACGGTTGCACCGATGATCCCAATTGCAATGTAAAGCGCCTCATTATTATGAATTGTTGGCAGAAGCCCGGTTGCGATTTCACCTAAATCCGGTTTTGCTAAAATGATTTGTATAAGAAATGCGACTGCCACTATGCCAACGAGTGTAATGATAAAAGCTTCCATTTTGCGCATGCCCAGCTTTTGCAAATAGAGTAATAAAAAAGTATCAAGAACCGTAATGCAAACTCCCCAAATGAGCGGAAGTCCTGTAAGTAATTGAATGCCTATTGCCATTCCCAATACTTCTGCAAGATCGCAGGCTGCAATAGCAATCTCGGCCAGGACGTATAAAGTAAAATTTATAAATTTCGGGTACGCCTCCCTGTTAGCCTGTGCAAGATCCCGTCCTCTTACAATTCCAAGCCTTGCTGATAAGCCTTGCAGTAACAGAGCCATGAGGTTGCTCATGAGCAGCACCCAGATAAGTGCATAACCGAATTTACTTCCTCCCTGCAGGTCAGTAGCCCAATTGCCAGGATCCATATAGCCTACACTTATGAGGTAAGCGGGCCCTAAAAAAGAAAAAATTCTTTTCCACCCGATTTTCTTTTTAGTGTCAATGCTTCCATGCACTTCACTTAATGAATTATCAATTTTATTTTTTGTTATCATCATAAACAAAAATATTTTTTGCAGCAAGCTCGCTTATAATACAAGCCGGTTGTTTTGAAATTTTAATTTGAAGGGAGCCATCAAAATCAAATGCCTTCAATACTTTGATTTGTGAGCCTATGCCGATTCCATAATGATTCAGCATCGCCATCATTTGTTGCGTTTGGCTGCTTACAGAACTTACAATGCTGTTTTTTCTAAGCGGTAGCTGGTTTAAAGCAACTTGCTTTAGTACAGGCATTACGCCATTGGCATCAGGTATAGGATCTCCATGAGGATCTATCTTAGGCTGCCCCAGATAATTATCTAATCTTTTTATAAGATCGTTACTGCTTACATGTTCAAGTTCTTCGGCAATAGGATGCACTTTATCCCAATCCATACCGAGCTTCGTTACCAAAAAAAATTCCCAAAGCCTGTGCCTTCTTATTATTCTGAGAGCTTCTTTTTCCCCTGCATCATTCAGCCTGAACCCATAATACTTTTTGTATTCAAGCAATTTTTTTGTTTTTAATTTTTTTAGCATATCTGTTACAGAAGCTGCCCGCGTATTAAGATAGCCGGCCAATGAATTGGTATTTACTTTTTCTGTTTTATCCTGAAGTGTATAAATGCTTTTAATATAATTCTCTTCGCTTGCGGAAAATTTCATGTATCTTAAAAATTATTTTAGACAAATCTAAAAAATTTAACTGATATCTGAACACAAACCCTAACCGATGGATTTGAAGATTGTATTTTGTGTAATTGAATTGTTGATAAATGAATTGTTGATCAGGATATAGAAAGCATCTTTTTTGCCTGAATTAAAAACTGGGAAACAAATTGTAAAAAAAATTGATTAATTAATTGTAATAAAGATAAAACCATTGCGTTTAAACTACAGCATAAGAAGATTTTATTTTGTTCAAATGCTAACAAAATCATTTTGTAAATACCTGAGTGTTAAAAATATGTGTAAAAATGACACATTAAATTGTTCCCAAACCATCCAATTGTAAATTTTTACTTTTATCTTGCGCACTTATTAAATTTTTCTTACCTGATTATGAGCTTTAAAAATTACAGTGTTCCCTATGAAACTGAAGAACGATATTCAAAAAAAATTGCTTACTTCTCTATGGAGTTTGCCATTCACCAACCTTTAAAAATATACAGTGGTGGCCTGGGTTATTTATCCGGCTCACATTTAAGAAGCGCTTATGAGCTTAAGCAAAACTTGATTGGCATAGGAATTTTATGGAAAGAAGGTTATTATGACCAGGCAAGAAATCCTGATCAAACTTTAAAAGTTGTGTGGATTGAAAAGATATATAACTTTCTCGAAGACACAGGAATGCTTTTCCAGATTCAAATACATGATCATCCTGTGTGGGTTAAAGTTTGGTATTTAAATCCCACAACATTTAACAGCGCTCCACTTTTTTTACTTAGTACAGATTTGCCTGAAAATGATTTTGTTTCTCAAACTATAAGTCATCGTCTTTACGATGGAAATGCAGCAACTAAAATTGCACAGTTTATTTTATTGGGAGTTGGCGGAGCAAAGCTGCTTGATGAATTAAATTTCAATCCGGATCTATATCATCTTAACGAGGCACATGCTGTAAGCGCTGCATTTTATTTGTATAACAAATTTGGTAATAAAGAAGATGTAAAAAAGCGCCTTGTGTTTACAACGCATACCCCTGAAGAAGCAGGAAATGAAAAACATGATATTTTTCTTTGTGAAAAAATGAGTTATTTCTGTGGTATGCCTTTGGATCAGGTAAGGGAATTAACGGGAATGACAGACGATCTTTTTAATCATTCGCTTGCAGCATTACGCTTTGCTCATCTTGCAAATGGCGTTTCGCAGCTTCATGGCGAAGTAAGCAGGCAAATGTGGGAAAAGTATGAAGGCATCTGTGAAATAAAAGCGATTACCAATGCACAGAACTGGCGTTACTGGGCCGATAAACAATTGTACCGTGCAAAAGAAGAAGGCAACGATACCTGGTTTGATGACAGGAAAACCTATCTCAAAAAACGAGCCCTTGAAATAGTGGCGGATCAAACTGGTAAAGTTATGGATCCCAAAGTGCTTACTATTGTATGGGCAAGAAGGTTTGCAGGATACAAAAGAGCCGAGTTACTAACCAGGGACCATAAACGCTTTGAAGCATTGCTAAATAATATAAAATATCCTGTACAAATCATTTGGGCTGGAAAGCCTTATCCGCTCGATTTTCCTGCAATAACAGATTTTAATCACCTGGTAAGTTTAAGCAAGCAGTACGATAATGTAGCAGTATGTACCGGTTATGAGCTTACACTTAGCAAGCGTTTGAAACAAGCCTCCGATGTATGGCTCAACAATCCAAGAGTTCCACGTGAAGCCAGCGGAACCAGTGGGATGACCGCCGCCATGAACGGCGCCGTGAACCTGAGCACTAACGATGGATGGATATGCGAATTTATCAATAATGGCAATAATGGATTTGTAGTGCCACCAGTTGATTACATGAACATGCATGTGGAAGAACAGGATAATTATGATCTCGAAAAGCTTTATGATATTTTGGAAAATGAAATATTGCCTATTTATTATGACAACTTCGATACCTGGCGGCAGATTGTGAAAAATGGAATGCGCGACGTTCAATTTGCATTTGACAGCAACAGGATGGCTGATGAATATTACGAGGTTTTGTATAAATAAAAGTTTCCGGTATTATTATCTACTGAGAAGTTTTAAACTTCTTCACAAATGCTTGCATTTTCCTCAACAGTATCTTTTTTCATGCTGATAATGCAGGATTGCATAAATCTCTCTCCTGCAGAACTTTCTGCATTATAGTTTGAGCTATAAATATTTTTAAAGGCTGCAATAATGTTAATTCCTTACCTAATTCTTCCAAGTGTTAGGAACAGTAATTTAAAATACTTACCTTTACAGTTAATTTTTTTAATAAACAACAATAAAATGGACAACAAAACAACAGGAACCGTAAAATTTTTCAACAGCGAAAAAGGCTTCGGTTTTATCAAGCACGATGATTCTTCTAAAGAAACATTCGTACATGCAAGCGGCTTAATTGATGAGATTAAAGAAAACGACAAAGTGGAATTTGACTTGCAAAATGGACAAAAAGGCATGAATGCCGTTAACGTGAAATTAATCGGCTAAAATCGATATTTTCAAAAACTTAAGGGCAGTCGCAAGGCTGCCCTTTTTATTTAGCCCTAACTTTTTTAAAATTGGGTATAAGCATAGGTACTTCTTTAATATAATTTAAATAAGAACTTCCAAACTCTTTCAACAATTTTTTTTCTTCAAATATAATTCCTATCAATACATAAATTGTTATTATAACAACCGCAATTAAATTAGTGAGTAAAGGAAAAATGAAAAATAAGCCCCATACAAATAATAAAGTACCTGTGTATAAAGGATGCCTTACATATTTGTGAATTCCATCCTGTTTTAATTCTGTTGAAGGACTTACCTGGTATAAGGTTCGCACACCACTTAATAATATAAAATATTTAAAAATTGAAATTGCCATAATTATAAGGCCGGGCGATAAAAGAATTATTAATGCAATTATTTTTATTAAAGTAGAATTTATTAATACAACACTTTTGAAAGAATATTGAAAAAATAATACTGATAATAATGCGACTGTAGCAAAAATCGTGTATGCCAGCCTGTAATACCTGAAAAATCTTCCGGATATTTTTTCAAAAAATAATTTCACAGGCGAAGCCGCAAGCAAGCTATGCAAAACGCAATACAACATCCACATAATTACAAGAAGCCAATGATTTAAATTCAATTTTTTTATGAAAAGTTACAAACTTTTATTATGACAGTTGTAATTATCAATAATTGAAATTGGTGTTAAATATTTAAAAGCTACGTTAAGTGGTAGCAGGCATCACATTATATTTGCAATCAAATTTTTTAAAAAAAATGAAAAAAATAATAATTGTTAGTGTTATTGTATTGTTTGTTTCGGCAGGAACGTTTGCTCAAAGCAACGGTACAATTAATCTTTCCAAAGGGCAAAAGTATATTGTTGAAAATAGGATCATTACCAAAGGCTCCTCTGAAATGCAGGGACAAACTATGGAATCAAATACAGATGTAACTTCAACTTACACCATAGAAGTAAAGGATTTAAATGGAACTAATTATAATATGGTTAATTCTATTTCCGGCATTAAAATGAAAATGAGCATGATGGGGCAAGATGTAAATTTTGATTCTGATAAAAAAGAAGATATGGATGGTGAGATGGGAAATAAGCTTAAAGATTTTATTAACCAGCCGAAAGATGTTTTAATGGACAAATCGGGTAATGTAATTGTTGCAAAAAGAACAGACACAACTAAGGTTAATGAAAGTCTTATAAAAGCTAGTGAAACTGCCCTGTTATTAAAGCAAATGGGCAACGATCCTGAGGGAGAAGGTTATGGAGCAAAAATGGCTTTTATGGCTTTGCCTAAAAAAATTAAAGCCGGGACCTCATGGAAAGATTCTACTTCTAAAGATGGTGTAATAAGAGTAACGAATTATACTGCTAAAGATGTGAAAGGCAATACTGCTACGGTTTCCATTGAGGGAACTGAGAAGAGAGATTTCAAAACTGAAATCCAGGGAATGGAAGTTAACACTAAAACAAACGGGAAGTTTACAGGAGAAGAAATGGTTGATGTAAATACCGGCGTTATAATACAAAATAATACGACTACAGATACTTCAGGTTCCGTAAATGTTATGGGCCAGGATGTTCCAATGAGCGCTACAATAACATCAGTAACTACCGTAAAACCTATTTAATTTATTTGAGCAAAAATAAAAAGCCCCTAATTATTTGCGGGGCTTTCTTATTTATAAAGCTGCCTGGTCTGCTGCTAAGATTTTGTTATTAGCTTTTTGCTGCAGAAATAAAACAACGGATATATTTTTCAGATCAATGCCGGAAGGAATATCAATATCAATTGTATTATCGCCGGTATTAAATTGATGGATAGTTTTAAAATTATTTACTACATTATAATTGGTAAGTGTAACACCTCCATTTTCCCCTGCTTTAATATCGGTTGTTATTTTTTTTGCTACTAATGCAACGTTTAAAACCGAGTTATCTATATTTCCTGAAGCGGCAAAATTTATATTTACTCTTCCATTTTCAAGTTGTACATTTTTTATTGAAAGGTGTGCAACTGCTTGCTGCGACTGTATTTTTTTAATCGTATTAGAGATTTTGCTTTCATCGCTGCCTACCATTTCGCTTTGTCCGTTTATAACTAACTGTGGGGTATAGACGCTGGAATTTAAAGCGGTACTATAATTATATTGCCTTTGTGTATATTCTTTTGAACTAAATGGATCTTTCCATCCCAGCCGGTTCCAGTAATCAACATGAAAAGAAAGTACAATTACATTTTCTTTCGAAGCATAAGATCCAAGCAGCTTGTCTGCAGGCGGGCAACTTGAGCAGCCCTGCGAAGTAAATAATTCAAGAACCGCTATATTTTTAAAACCGGACTTCATTGATGGTGATTGTTTATTCTGCAAAACAGGTTGTTTATCTTTCCCTGCAGAAGAAGAAGTACAAAACCACAAAGTAAATAGTGGCATAGATAACATAAATCCATAAATAAATTTTTTCATGATAAATTTTTGAGCTTATTAAAAAATACGTTCATTGATTTCAAACAGTTTCACGTTCAAACAAATTTAACTTTTATAGTTAGATGAATATTGCTCACTTCTCACTGCTTATTGCATTTCAGTATGTATTACTTTTGCTGCGTGAAAAATTTTTCAGAATACTTTTTTTATTTTTTGTATTGGCTTTTATTTTTTGTTGCTGCCAAACTTGTTTTTTTAATTTACCATTTTTCTCTTACAAAAACTTTAAGTAGCGATGAAATTTTAAAAGTATTTGTTTATGGATTAAGAATGGATGCATCATTCACTTCCTACATCTGCATTTTTCCTTTCCTGCTTTTTTTAATAAAGTTTTTTGGAGCAAAGATCAATATTAAAAAGATTATCACAATTTACACAATCTGCCTGGTGGCATTGCTTTCATTTCTTACAACTGCCGACCTTCAATTATACAGTGCATGGGGTTACAGGATGGATGCTACTCCCTTGCAATATTTTAAGTCTCCAAAAGAAATGGGCGCTTCAGTTTCTTCTTCACCTTTACTTTTATTATTTGTAATCTTTATAATTTTAATTACATTTTTTATATTGTTCTATAAAAAATATTTTGGTTCATACATTAGTATAAAGCCTGTAAAATTTTCTTTATTGAGCATTTTAATTTCTATTTTTTTAATTGCATTTCTTTTTATACTTATTCGTGGTGGCATTCAAAAAATTCCACTCAATCAAAGTGATGTATATTTTTCTGAAAAATTATTCGCAGATCATGCTGCCCTTAATTTACCATGGAATATTATGTTTTCTATTCTGAATAAAAACAATGATAAAAATCCTTTCAATTACTTTACTGAAAAAAAATCAGAACAGTTAGTTGATAGTTTGTATAACACAGCCGCTAAAAAAATTCCATCTATTTTATCGGTAGAGAAACCAAACATCATTATAATTATTTTAGAAAGCTACACAGCAAAATGGATTGGTTGTCTTGGCGGTGTACCCGGCGTCACGCCTAATTTAGATGCAATTGCAGCAGATGGATTATTGTTTACAAATATTTATGCATCCGGCGACAGAAGTGAAAAAGGACAGGTAGCTATTTTAAGCAGTTATCCCAACCAGGCAATAACTTCAATTATAAAGACACCCAATAAAACCCGCCAGCTTCTTTCGTTGAATAAAGCGTTGGAAATACAAGGTTATCATTCAAGCTATACTTATGGTGGTGAATTGGAATTTGCCAATATAAAATCTTATCTCATCAATATTGGGTTTGATAAATTAATTGATAAATATTCTTTCCCTATTTCTGAAAGGACTACTTCATGGGGTGTACATGATCAATATGTTTTTAATCGTTTTTTTGAAAATATTAAAAAAGAAGAAAAGCCTTTTTTTGCAACCTTATTTACACTCAGCAGTCATGAACCTTACGATGTTCCTATGGCCTCCCACTTTGCAGGAAAAGATGAGGCAACACTTTTTAAAAATTCAGTTTATTATACTGATAGTGTGATAGGAAATTTTATAAATAGATTAAAGGTGGATTCATTATGGAAAAATACTTTAGTAGTTTTTGTTGCCGATCATGGCCATCCGCTTCCGGGTCATGATGAAAATGACAGGCCATCAAAATTTCATATTCCATTAATATTTACAGGTGGCGCTTTAAAATTGAAGGGAGTAATAAATACCATCGGATCTCAAACAGATATTGCTACAACTATTTTAGATCAGCTTCATATTTCAACCAATCAATTCAAATGGGGAAAAGATTTGTTAGATTCATCTGCACATCCATTTGCATTTTATTCTTTTAACAATGGCTTTGGATTTGTAACGCCTTCAGGAATTGTTACTATGGATAATGTTTCCAAAAAAATTATTTATCAAACTAACGGTGCAGACACAAATGAGATAAATTTTGGCAAAGCCTATATGCAGTTTTCTTACCAGGATTTCTTAAACCGGTAATGGCTCAACGCGATGCAAACGCCTGTAGAAAAAAGCTAACAATATACAAATGATACTTACTAAAAGCCAAAGTATTTTATATCCAAAATGTTCAGCTACAAGAGAGCCTGCATAAGGGCCTGCAGTTTGCGCTGATGCCCATGCCACACTGTATAAAGCAGCATATTGGCCCCGGTTATTTTGCACTGTTCTGCCTATCCAATAAGCATTCATAAAAGGCATGGCGAGTATTTCTCCAAAGGTTAAAAAGATCATAGAAATTATAGCAATCATTCCATAATTTACCGGAGGCATATTGAGTAACCAAAATGCTACTGCCACAAGCAATACGCCACTTGATATAAAATGAAGAGAAGGTCTTTTTCCTTCGAGGTAAAAAATAGTTATCATTTCAAACAGTGTTATAATAAGCCCGTTAAGCGCCATGATCATTCCAATAAACAAAACACTGAGGTGAAATTTTTCTTTAAAGAAAACAGGGATGGTTGTAAATAACTGGAAGAAGCAAAGGGCAAATAAAAATACCAAAACAATAAAGGAAAGATAAGTGCGATCCTTATAAGCTGCTTCCGTTGGAATATATTCTTTTTTTGATTTTACCTCAGTAGCATGATTGCGTTTAGGCGATAGCGTTATATATAGCAAACAGGCTGCCAGCAGGTTTGTAATTCCATCAACCCAGAAGAGCAAGCCATAGTTAAAGCTTGCAATAATACCGCCCATTGCACCACCTACAGCCCAGCCCATATTTATCGCGAGCCTGTTGAGCGAATAGGAGCGTGTCCTGTTTTGTTCTTTACTGTAATGGGCAATAGCTACTGTATTTGCAGGCCGAAAAGATTCATTCAGCATTGCAAGAATAAAAGTGCATATACAAATGGATATATAAGAACGCATCTGTCCAAGAACAATAAACATGCTTCCGCCAAAAATAAGAGCAAACAATTGTACATAATAATACCCGATTTTATCTACCAGTTTACCTCCTATCAATGCACCGGTAATAGCGCCCAAACCAAAAAGGCTCATAACAAAACCAGCCGTGCCAATAGTATAACCATAATGTTGCGTAAGGTACATTGTCATGAAAGGCACTACCATTGTACCGCTCCTGTTTACAAGCATCACAAGCGATAGCCACCAGGTACCGGGAGAAAGACCGCCATAAGCCTTTTTATAAAATGAAAATGCATTGCTTATCATAACGGCGACAAATATAAATCAGATACTAATGCTGTGTTATAAGCAAATTATCCTATTTTTTATATCACGAATTTGATTCATTAATTATACGAATTAAAATACAAAAAGTGCATTCATTCGTGTAACCTGTCTGCCGATAGCCAGGTTCGTGTTTTTATAATTCGTGTAATATTTAATTAATCTCCTGCAACATTAATGGAGCAAGAAGTTCACTCCATTTTTTATATTGAATGGCTGAAGGATGTAAGCCGTCACCTGCAATTAGTGAAGGATCATTTTTAGCTCCGCGTGAAATTGACGTTATATCAATATAATGTACACCTTCATTTAAGGAGATAGTTTTGTTCTCTTCATTAAATTTATCAATCTCCTTTGCAATTTGTGCTGTATCTGAGCCCGAAGCAAATGGAGTAACACTATAATCTGGTATTGAAAGTACAAATACATGAGCTTTATTATTTCCGGCATAAGAGATTGCCCTGTTAAGTAATTCTGTAAACTGAGATTTATATTCATCTAAAGTTCTGTGCTGGTATTGATTGTTTACACCAATAAGAAGCGTTACATACAAATAATTTTTTTTCGGTGGATGTGTGTCTAATGCATTAAGAAGGTTGCCTGTCGTCCATCCGGTAGTAGCAACAATATCAGCATCTTTAATCTGTATATTTTGAAGCCTTAATAAATTTACTGTTTGCACAGGAAATCTTCCGGCATCAGGTACAGATTCACCTATAGTATATGAATCACCGAGCGCCAAATAAGTTTTAGAAGTGACCACAACATTGTTATTATTTAGGAAAGAAATATTATTCTTTTTTGCGCAGGAAATTAAAAACAAAAAAGATAAAGCAAAAATAAACAGAAACGAAATTGATTTTATAAATGATGAATATGCCTTCATAAACTTTAAGGTTGATACCAATATTATTTACGAAAAAAAACAAGATAAAGACTGCAGAATTAAGAAGATTTGAAAAAGAGTTAAGTTAATTTCAAATTTAAAACAAATCAAAAACAGTTTAATTGTTATGATAAAATTTAATAAAATTTATTAATTCATTATATGCCGAATGTGCTGAAATAAATAACCTCCTGCCACACGAATTTCGAAAAACAACCTGGAAATTTCATAGGCCAGTAAAAAAAATAATGTATAAAATAAACCGGTATATCTGGATGAAAATTGAAATACTTTTTGGCTAACAGGCTGGCTGATTTTATTCGTTGAAACTATTAAAGTTATCAGCACACCAATTATTGCACCTGCCAGAATATCTGTAGCATAATGATAACCCAAATAAACTCTTGGGAAACAAATGAAAATTAAAACATATAGATAAGTTAAAATCCCAACCTTTTTGGAGATTAGAAAAATGCCTGTTGCTAAAGAGAAAAACATGACAGCATGGTCACTGGGAAATGAACTCCATGATTCAAGTGATGCTGCCGTTGAACCAAAAGGTTTTACAAAATTCAAATCAGTATTTAAAATAGGCCTTAACCTGAAAGGTAGTGATGAAGCCATCACTCTGGCTACTACCATTGCAACTAAACAGGAAATTATAGCTATGATTATGCATTCGCGATTAAAGATAATTTTGCTACTTTTTTGAAACCAAAAAAACCATAATATTGATACGATTACACCTCCTTTTATAAAATTATCATCAGCGATAAATACCATTAATGCATCAAATGATCTCGATGTTTGAGAGAATCCATTGAGAAAATCCATAATCGAAGCATCAAAAATATTCATCTGAAATTCTAATTTATAATTGAAATTATTTTATAAGAAAAAAGTCTATTAGCATCAAAAAAATATCTTTTAGGGTGGTGGTCAACAGTATAAATTTATAAAGGTTGAAGATAATCTACAAAAAGCATTTACATCGAAAATATTCCTATTGCTTTATTCCCTTTTCAAATAGAAGTAAAGAATCTAAAAGGAGCACAAGAAGTAAGAACTTGGAAGACTATTGAAAACATTTTTCCCCTAACTATTCATTAACTTTATACAAAAAGTAACCATGCCTTCTGCTATTGCACATAAATATTTTACAATTCAGGAATATCTTATCCTCGAAAAAGATTCGATAGATAAGCATGAATTTTATCAGGGAGAAATTTATAGCATGGCAGGCACTACACTGCAACATGACCGCATTGATAAAAACCTGATTGGGATGATCAACCCATTTTTAAAAGGAAAGTCTTGCAATGTTTTTGGAAATGATATAAGAGTACATATTCCATCTAATACTTTATTCACTTATCCTGATGTATTTATTATATGCGGAAAAGAAGAATTGCCGGATAACAAATTTGATACTGTATTGAACCCCTCTGTCATTTTTGAAATTCTATCCAGGTCAACGAGGAAATATGATAAGCTGGAAAAATTTAGTTTATATAGAAGCATTCCATCATTCAGTGAATATGTTTTAATTGATTCTGAAAAGATAGAAATAGAACATTATATAAAAAATAATGACAACACATGGACGTTAGCAGTTTATAACAATCCTGAACAAATCTTAACTATAAAAAAAATAGAAATGCGGATTTCATTATCTGATCTGTATGACGGAGTGGACTTATAACACCAGGCTTTAAAGCCATCACCTAAACTTACGTTTAAATAGAGTTATTAAAATAAAATCTATAGGAGTAAATAATTGAAATCTTTTTATAAAAAAAGGTAAGAACATGAAGCCCTTTCAATAAGTTGCACATCGCTACCAAAACTTTACATACAAAGCAGCAATGATAAGCAATATAAGAACGATCAGTGCAAGAGTTGATGGCTTCAATTTAAACATGCTTTTATCCAGTTCAAATGCCTTTGGATTTACTTTTGGGCCGCCTAAGCTTATAAGTATCATAACAATCATTGTAAATAAAAAGGATAAGCCCATGCAAATGTGAAATGGTATTTCAAAGCCTCCTTTTCCATTGGGAAAAGCTGTGTAAAAAAAAGTGTTGTTTCCAAATAATTGCGGCGCAAATTCATTAAAAAATACTGACAATACAAAGCCGGTTATAACCCCTGCAATAGCTGCCCAGCCTGTTGTTCTTTTCCAGAACATGCCCAGAAGAAACATAGCAAATACACCCGGACTTATAAAGCCGGTATATTTTTGTATATAAGTAAAACCGCCCACACCACCAATCCCTAATAAATCGTTCCAGGTAAAAAGAATCGCAAGTATCATGGCAACAAATACAGTTACTCTTCCTGTGATTACCTGCTTTTTTTCAGTTGCTTCTTTGCCTATATATTTTTTGTAAACATCCAATGTAAAAATAGTAGAAATACTGTTTACTTTGCCCGCCAGTGATGCTACGATTGCAGCAGTTAAAGCTGCAACGGATAAGCCTTTTAAGCCGGTTGGCAAGAAAGTAAGAATGGCTGAATACGCTCCATCTTTACCACCTATTAATTGCGGTAAATGCCCGTGTTGATATAAAACAAAAGCAGCGATACCGGGTAACATAACTATAACCGGCATCAATAATTTCAAAAAGCCCGCAAATAAAATACCGGTACGGGCAGTTTGTAAATCGGCACCCAATGCTCTCTGGGTAATGTATTGATTACATCCCCAATAATTCAAATTAATAATCCAGATGCCAGCTATGTAAGAAGCAAGCCCGGGGAAAGTTAGGTATTTATTAATTTCATTTTGAGTAGAACTGGCTCCAGGTCTTGGTATAATCATGTTAAAATGATCCGGTGCATTATGTAGCAGGACTTTAAAACCCGCAATTGCACTGCTTCCTACACCAAACTTTTCACCTACAACCGTTAATGCAATATAGGTAGTAACTAAACCACCGAAGATTAATACAGCTACTTGTATCACATCTGTATAAGCAACTACTTTCATTCCACCCAATGAAATTATCAAAGCAAACACAGCTAAACCTATCATAATAATATGAAGATATTGCCCGCCTGCAATACCATTAATGGCTACAGCTCCTAAATATAAAATGGATGTAAGGTTTACAAATACATAAAGAAACAACCAGAAGATTGCCATTATTAAAGCCACTGATTCATTATATCGTTGTTTTAAAAACTGGGGCATGGTATAAATCTTGTTTTTAATATATACAGGGATAAACCATACCGCCACAATGATAAGCGCAATAGCTGCAATCCATTCATAAGCAGCAACAGCTATACCGAGGAAAAATCCTTCGCCGCTCATACCAATAAATTGCTCCGCTGAAATATTAGATGCAATCAATGAGGCTCCAATAGCCCACCAGGTCAGTGTTCCGGCTGCAAGAAAAAATGCTTTGGCATCGTGTTCATTCTTTTTACGTTTACGATAAATGGCATAACCATATCCGGCTACAATAACAAAATAGATAATGAAAACCATGTAGTCAGTGAAAGCGAGATTCCTGTTCATAAGAAATTGTATTATTTGGATTTGAAGAAGATTTTGTTTGATTATAATTTATAGAGTGAATACTTATTGAATCCAACATTTGAAAATACATAATCTATTTATAAAATACATCGTTCCCTCAATTTCATTTTTGATTTATACAAATTGGTGCCTTTATAAGCTATTCGCTATTCTATGAATTAAATTTTTACAAAATAGAGAATCATACAATTTCTTGCCTTATAATCATAGAAGTATTTTTTAATACTTTGATATGAAAACAATAAATCGAAAATTCCTTTTGCTATGAAAATATTTTCAGGTTATTTTTGAATACGCTCATAAACTCTCTGAATTTAAATTTTCATTGATAAATAATTTTTATTGTCATCTTCTTCCAATGAACTTAAGCGAACACTGACTCCTGCAATGTTGTGGGGCCTTGGAGTGGGTTATGTTATTTCAGGAATGTATTTCGGCTGGAATCTTGGTCTTGCAGAAGGAGGTACAGGCGGCCTTGCCATTGCAACTTTTTTTATAATAATCATGTATGTTACATTCACCTTCAGTTATGCTGAACTGGCATGTGCCATACCAAAAGCAGGCGGCGCATTTGACTATGCAAATCGTTCGCTGGGAAAGGATTTGGGGTTTATTGCCGGAATGGCTCAAAATATTGAATTTATATTTGCGCCACCTGCAATCGCATTTGCAATAGGAGCTTATTTTAATTTATTCTTTCCGCAAATTCCTATATTGGCAATTGCCATTTTCGGGTATGTTTTGTTTACAGCCTTAAATATTTATGGGGTAAAAGCAGCAGCTATTTTTGAATTAGTAATTACTATACTTGCAGTTGGAGAATTGTTATTATTTACGGGAATAACCATTCCGCATTTTGATATAAAAAATTTAGAGCATAATGCCTTTCCGCATGGATGGCTGGGAATATTTGCAGCGATACCTTTTGCCATCTGGTTTTTCCTGGCTATTGAAGGTGTGGCAAATGTAGCTGAAGAAGCAATCAATCCTCAGCGTACGATTTTATTTGGTTTTGGTTCTGCTATTCTTACATTAGTTATTTTATGTGTGCTTACTTTTATAAGTTCAGTTGGTGTTGCAGGATGGGAAGCTATTGTATATAAGCCTGACGGCGCCACTTCTGATTCACCGTTACCATTGGCTTTAAGCCATATTGTTGGGAACAATAATATCCTATATCATTTATTAATCACTATTGGATTATTTGGATTGATTGCATCCTTTCACGGGATTATATTATCTGCTGGAAGATCAACTTATGAATTTGGAAAAGTAAAATTTGCCCCTGTTTTGCTTGGAAAAATTCATCCAAAATTTCAAACTCCTTCCAATGCATTACTTATAAATATGTTTATAGGTATCATAGCTTTGCTTACCGGCAAGACAGGTGAGATAATTACTATTTCTGTATTTGGTGCATTGACATTATATATTGTATCAATGATAACATTGTTGAAACTTAGAAGAAAAGAACCACAATTATTGAGGCCATTTAAAGTTCCAATGTATCCTTATTTTCCTCTTATTGCTTTGGTTATTGCAATTGTTTCGTTTATTGCAATGACGATTTATAATTTAAAACTGACTTTAATTTATTTATTGCTGATGGGATTATGTTATGGATTATTTAAACTATTACAAAATAAACGTAAAACAATTATTAAATAATTTTGCTAAAATAATTGTATGAATACCAAAGAAATTGTTCAGTATGTAAAAAATCATCCTTCGGGAAAAGTAAAAATTGCTTTCGCCGATATTGATGGTATTTTAAGAGGGAAATATATTTCACTGGAAAAATTTCTTTCAGTGATAGATTCCCATACAGGATTTTGTGATGTTATTTTTGGATGGGATGCAAATGATGCAGCTTATGATAATGTTCAATATACAGGCTGGCATACCGGCTATCCTGATGCTGCTGCAAGATTGGATCTATCAACTTTCAGAAAAATTCCATGGGAAAATGATGTTCCTTTTTTTCTTGGCGAAATGATTGATAAAAATGATAAGCCTTCCTGCGTTTGTCCGAGGCAGTTATTAAAGAAAGTTTTAAAAGATGCAGAGCAGGCAGGGTTCTTACCTTATTTTTCACAGGAATTTGAATGGTATAATTTTTCAGAGACTCCGCAGAGCATTCATGAAAAACAATTTAAAAATTTTACACCCCTTACTCCGGGAATGTTTGGTTATTCCATTTTAAGAAGCACATTACAGAACAATTATATCACTGATCTTTTCGATTTGCTTAATAAATTTAATATTCCTTTAGAAGGCTTGCATACTGAAACAGGCCCCGGTACTTATGAAGCAGCCATTGCTTATTCTGAAATTATCGAAGCTGCAGACAGAGCAATGTTATTTAAAACGGCTGTAAAAGAAATTGCTTACAAGCATAATATCATGGCTACGTTTATGGCCAAGATTAATGAAAATCTTCCCGGCTGTGGCGGTCATTTACATCAAAGCATTTGGGATACATCAGGAAAGAAAAATCTTTTTTATAATGAAAAAGATAAAATGAAAATGAGTGAGCTGATGAAAAATTATATTGCCGGCCAATTATATTTACTTCCACATATTTTACCCATGTATGCGCCTACTATTAATAGCTATAAACGTTTGGTAGAAGGTGCATGGGCGCCTACAACACTTACATGGGGAATTGATAACCGAACTGTTGCATTGCGTGTATTATGTGGTGGCAATAAATCAAGCAGGTTAGAAACAAGAGTCATTGGCTCGGATGTAAATCCATATTTGGCAATGGCAGCATCACTTGCTTCAGGCTTGTATGGTATAAAAAATAAATTAAAATTAAAACAACCGGCAACTAACGGAAATGGTTATAAAGATTTTTCAAATGGTACCTTGCCTAAAACCCTTGATGAAGCTACTAAAATGATGAAAGCATCAAAAGAAGTAAAAGAAATAATTGGAGAAAAATTTGTTGAGCACTTTACGCAAACGCGTGAATGGGAGTGGAGGCAACATCTTAAATCTGTAACAGACTGGGAGTATAAACGCTATTTTGAGATTATATAAGATGAAAGATTGTTTTCATACAAAGGCGCATGATAAATAAGTTGCAATGAGTTTTTTTGCGGCTTTGCTCGTTATGCATCTTTGCGTGAAATTATTTTTTTAAATTTTTCTAAATGACCTTCAACACAATTTATCAATATAATTTTCCAACTACAATTCGTTTCGGCGCGGGCGTTAGTAAAGAGTTAGGAGAGTACTTACTAAAAAATAATTTATTAAATCCATTAATAGTAACTGATGCCACCGTATCTCAACTTAGTTTTTTTAAGGAAATTATTAATGATTTAAAAAGAAAGAATATTTCTGTGGAAGTATTTCATGACATTCATAAAAATCCAGTAAAGTCTGATGTGTATAAAGGAACCGATGCTTATGATTCAACAAAACGTGATTCAATTATTGGCATTGGCGGTGGCGCTGCACTCGATGTTGCAAGAGCCATTGTATTAAGAATAAATCATCGGGAAGACCTTTTTAAATATGATGATCTTATTGGGGGCGATGTATTTGTTACGAATGACGTTCCTCATTTTATAACTATTCCAACTACAGCCGGTACTGGCAGTGAAGTGGGAAGAAGCGCTATCATTGCAGATGATGATACACATCAAAAGAAAATCCTTTTTTCATCAAAGCTTCTTGCTAAGATTGTTTTTGCTGATCCATTATTAACAATGGAATTGCCTTCGTTTATAACTGCTGCAACCGGTATGGATGCATTGACGCATAATATGGAAGCATACATTGCAAAGATGTTTCATCCTATGTGTGAAGGCATTGCATTGGAAGGCATTTCTTTAATAAATCAATCATTGGAAAAAGCGGTGAATAACCCTGATCTTGAATCAAGAAGTAAAATGCTCATTGCTTCTTTAATGGGTGCAGTTGCTTTTCAAAAAGGCCTCGGCGTAGTTCATTCATTGGCGCATCCCCTTTCTTCTTTACTTGATACCCATCATGGGTTAGCGAATGCGATAAACATTCCTTATGGGATGCAATTTAATATTGAAGGATTTGAAAATAAATTTGAGCGAATTGCAAAAACATTAGAGCTTAAAGAAGAATCCGGTGGAGCCGTTGTGAAATATTTATTCGATCTCAATTCAAAAATAAATATTCCTCATAAGCTGAATGCCATTGGTGTAAAGCCTGAGCACATCGAAACATTAGCAGATTTAGCAATAGCAGACTTTGCACATTCCAATAATCCCAAACCTGTGAGTCGCGAAGATTTTAAGCAATTATATTTGAAAGCGCTATGATAGTGAATCGTAAAATATTAAAATGAAAAAAATTGTAATTGGAATAACGGATTGTTCAAAATATAAAAATTATGAACATTGGTTTCATGATGATGAAAATGTGGAAGTAATTAAATTAAGCTATCATGAAAATAATTTTGATGAAATCGAAAAGTGTAATGGCATTGTATTTACAGGAGGTGAAGATGTTAATCCGCGATTGTATAATCAACCGGAATTTCTTATGTATTGCAATCCAAAAGATATTGATGAAAAAAGAGATGAATTTGAGTGGAAAATAATGCAGCACACAGAAGAAAATCAAAGACCACTCTTAGGAATATGCAGGGGATTGCAATTTGTAAATGTTTTTTTTGGTGGTACGCTCGTTCCGGATATTGCTGCATTCGGGAAATTTAATCACTCAAAATTTAAAGGAGGTGCGGATAGAATTCATAATGTTGAAGTTGATTCAAATTCCTTGTTGTATAAAATTGTTGGGCAACATACAGGAGAAATAAACAGCGCTCATCATCAAAGCGCTGATATGCCTGGCTTTGGGCTGGTGGTAAATGCTTTATCGCCCGATGGAATTATTGAAGGGATGGAAAGAAAAGAGCCGGAAGTAAAATCATTTTTATTGCTTGTGCAATGGCATCCTGAACGAATGGCAGACCTGGAGGATATATTTTCAAAAAATATAAAGCAAAATTTTTTAAAGGTTGTGAGAGATACCATTCAATAATAATATTATGCAAATAATAAATCCTGCAACCGAAGAAATTATAACGGAAGTAGATGAAGACACTAAAGAAAGCCTTGCTTTAAAATATAAATTGTTACATGATTCACAACCTGCATGGACAAATATTTCGCTAACTGAAAGAATAAAAATCCTGCAAAATTTTTCCCGCCTATTAGAAGAAAATATTGAACAACTTTCATTTGTTTTAACGTCGGAAACAGGAAAGCCTTTGCAACAATCACGAAATGAAATCAACGGAGCAAGAGGAAGAATAAAATGGTTAACAGAAAATGCAGAAAAATATTTAGCAGATGAATGGATGACAAAAGAAAAAGGTTTGGAAGAAAAAATTTCTTACGAACCTTTAGGAGTTGTTTGTAATATTTCCGCATGGAATTATCCTTACCTCGTTGGTATGAATGTATTTGTTCCCGCATTGCTTGCAGGAAATGCAGTAATGTATAAACCCTCAGAACATGCAACACTTACAGGAATTGAAATAGAAAAATTATTACAACGGGCAGGCGTACCCGAAAATATTTTTCATGTTGCTATTGGTGGAGGAAATATTGGAGAATTTTTATTAGATCTTCCCTTTGACGGATATTTTTTTACCGGCTCTTATAAAACAGGGAAATATATTTATGAGAAATGCGCCTTAAAAATGGTTCCTTGTCAATGCGAACTCGGTGGAAAAGATCCATTGTATGTAGCAGATGATGTTGCAGATATAAAAACTGTTGCAGCAAGCACTGCGGATGGCGCATTTTATAATAACGGCCAAAGCTGTTGTGCGGTTGAGCGAATTTATGTGCATGAAAAAATTTATGATGAGTATCTTGATGAATTTGTAAAAGAAGTGAAGTCGTGGAGGATTGGTTTGCCTACAGAAGGAGTTTACATTGGCGCATTAACAAGAAAAAATCAAATTGATATATTGGAAAAGCAGGTGAAAGATGCAGTGAAAAAGGGCGCTACCATTATATCTGGTGGAAAGCGAATCAATCGTAAAGGTTATTTCTTTGAGCCAACCATATTGATAAATGTTACGCATGATATGAATGTAATGAAAGATGAATCTTTCGGGCCGGTTATAGGAATTATGAAAGTGAAAGACGATGAGGAGGCAATACAGTTAATGCAGGATACTGAATATGGATTAACGGCTTCGGTTTACAGCTCCAATAAAATAAGAGCAGAAAAAATTTTGCAAAAAATAAATACAGGAAGCGGTTACTGGAATTGTTGTGACCGGGTTAGTGCTGCATTGCCATGGAGCGGAAGAAAGCATTCGGGATTTGGAGTTACACTTTCTCATGCGGGGTTGCGTGCTTTTGTAAAACCAAAAGCCTGGCATTTTAGAAGTTAATGAATCAATGATGTTGATCAAAAAGGTCCATAATTGCTATCATGCGGCTTGTGTTTTTATATTCAGGATTACTTTGCTGACTCTTTTAAATTAGGATAACTGGTTCCAAAAGAATTAAATATATTTACGTTTATGCTTATCCGTTATAATCATTTCTCAAACCCGATTTTCTTTATCAGATCGCTGAATCGTGGATCGAAACGAAGGGGATCCATTTTAGGATCAACTTTCAAACTGCATAATGACTCCTCATGCATTTCATAACTTTTTTCAAGCCAATGGAAAGCCATATCATTCTCGCCGAGACACGCATATATTGTGCCCATCCCGCGATAATCATTTCCACTGAGATTGTCTGTTTCTATATGATTTATTAGCTTTCTTGTCTCTTCTTTCAGTCCTTCAGCAGCATAAATTTGGACAAGAGCAACTTCGGTTTTTACTTTGTTCCCTGTAAGCTCTCTCCATCGCTGGTTCTCCACAATCGCCTTATCAAACATTCCCTTGCCCTGGTAAGCCAGGGAAAGAAGACGATACACCGGGGCAAAGTTAGGATCAAGATCAAGCGTTTTCATCGCCACATCAATTGCCTCATCGTATTGCCGGTTATAATAAAAATGTATTCCCTTGTCCTTAAGTATTCCCTGGGAAACCGGGTCAAGTTCAACTGCCAGTGAAATTTCGCGGAGTGCTTCGCTGAAATTCCCTGTATATAATAACCATTCTGCAAACCAATGCCGCCCGGTAGCATAGTTAGGATTCAATTCAATTCCAATCCTGAATTCTTTCTCTGAATTTATCCAATCCCACTCATTGAGCATAAGTGAAATAGCAAGTGAAATATGGGCTTCTGCAAGACGACTGTCAATTGCCAGCGCTTTATTTACCGCCGCCATTTGTTTTGGAAAAAGTTCTCTCCGCGAAATATTAGTGTATTCGCCCATAAGACTGTATGTGTCAGCGAGGCCTGTCCAGGCCAATGCATAATCCGGATCTTTTTCAAGAGCTTTTTCAAAAAAACGGGTTGCCGCTTTCAATCCTTCTTCATTTCTCCGGCTCCAGAAATAACGACCCTGTAGGTAAAACTGGTAAGCATCACTGTTTTCTGTAAAGCGCTTCTGCAAAGTCTTTTTTTCTTCCTTCGTAAGTTGCATTCTTAAGGCTTCAACAATTTTTGCCGATACTTTTTCCTGTATATCAAAAATATCTTTCATCGTTCCGCGGAATGTCTCGGCCCATAAATGCGTGTCCTTGTTTGCATCTATAAATTGTGCCGTGATCCTGAGATCATTTCCATACTTTCTTACACTTCCTTCCATAATGTAGCTCACACCAGCTTCCCTGCCAATTGTTTTAATATCTTTTGATGTCGCTTTGTATTGCATGGATGTTGTTCTGGAGATGACACGTATATCTTTTATTCTCGATAAGCTTGAAATTATTTCTTCAGTGAGGCCATCACTGAAATATTCCTGGTTGGGATCGGTACTCATGTTAACAAAGGGTAACACCAAAATACCGTTTTGCAAAATTTTTTCTCCTTTGCCTTCAAGACTATGTACTTCCGGGACCTGCAGGCCGTGATTACTGATGGCAAAAATCTCTACCTGTTCTTTTACATTTTTTAGAACATATTTTCCCAGCAAAACTGTTTGAATATCTTTTTGATTTTTTATATCATCATACACTTTTCCGGAAATAAAAATACTACCGGGTACAGCAAAAGATTCTAATCTTGATGCAATATTTACACCATCACCATAGATAGTATCTTCTTCAATCATCACATCGCCGGTGTGTATCCCTATCCGAAGCGGTACGATGGGATTGATTTGCATTTCCAGTTGCAAAGCAAGAGCAGCCCTGACACTTTCTATGGCACTGTTAAAACTGCACAGGGCGCCATCTCCTTTAAATTCCAATATGCGTCCGTTATGAAAATTTATTTTTTCCTGCAGTTTTTTTTTCAGTTTGTACCTTAACTGTAACGCCATTTCTTCATCCTCCTGCATCATAGCAGTGTAACCGACAATATCGGCAAACATGATAGCAGCGAGTTGACGGGATTGATTCATTGAATTGGAAAGGTAAAGAAAACTCATATTTGAAGCAAGAATCTGATTAATCTATAAAACAATCAGCTTTCCAGAAGAAATTTTTTGCCCTTTTTTTGTAATCATATAAAAGTACTGACCCGCCTGCAATGCTGAAGTTGAAATGTGCTCATGTGTAAATTGAATTTCTTTTTTCAAAACAATCCTTCCCATTACATCAATCAAAGAAATAATTTCTCCATCAGGCATAGGAGTGTACACATTAATATCAGTATTTCTTTTTACCGGAACGGGAAGCAATAAATATTTTCCGGGCTCAACATAAAAAACAGCTTCAGGAGATGAGTAGATTATTTGCCCGTTAGTTAAAGTAATTTTTGCCCTGAAATAAGTAATGCCTGTTGGTAAAGGTGAATAGCTAAATAAATATTCTAATCCATTAATTGAAGGCGAAGAAATAGTTACATACCTGCTTGCAATAAGTTTTTCAAAAGATATGCCGGCAATATTATTTACAGTACCAACATCCAAAGTAAGCTTAGCAATATTTCCATTTGCATTTACAAAAAATGAATTTATAAAACATCCTGCTCCCTGGATAGTATAATCAAATGCATAACTTTTGTAAAAAACAAAATGGCGCAACAAATTTAGAAGTTAGATTAACGGATGCTCCTGCTTCGTTCGACGCTGTAAATGTGGACATCCAGGAAGTAAGGGTTCATTCAAATGACGAAATGGATACAACCGGCTGGATTACTTTAGGCACTAAAGCAGGTGTTTATAATTTACTGGCTTTGCAGAATGGTATTGATACAGTTTTAGCATCAGGTACATTGCGAGGTGGGATAATAAAAGAAATCAGATTTGTTTTAGGAAGTAACAATACAATCATTGATAATGGCATTACTTATCCTTTAACAATCCCAAGTGGTTCAGAAAGCGGTTTAAAAATAAAGTTGAACAAAAATTTAGAAGAAGGCTCTCAAACAATTGTAGTTGATTTTGATGCTGGAATGTCTGTTAGTGTAGAAAACAGCGAGTATAAATTACGTCCTGTAATAAGAGTCAAATAATAAATTTTTAGGTAAACCTTTAGTATTTTTTTTGTCAATAATAATGATAAAATAATTTATTCAACTTAAAATCAAAACGTATGAAATCATTAAGTAAAATTTTAGTCGCTGCTGCTGCCCTTTTTTTCAGTAACTCATTACTTGCTCAACATGGCAAGAGCGGAAGTCATGGCTATGCTCATTCACAGGCAGGGATAAGGGCTAATAAAACTGCACGAAATTCAGGAAAGTTCAGAAGAGAAGAAGCAAGAGCTAACGGTTCTGTAAACGCAAATGCTCATGCCAATGAGAATGGTAAGAATCGTGCAAATGAAAACAGTGTTTTAGAAGGGAATGAGAAGTTAAAAACTAAAACTCATTCTGATAAATTGAAAGGCGATGATATGGATGAGATTAACGGCCGTATAAAAACCAATGCAAACAATGGAGGCACTAAAAGACATAAAAAAAGCATTGTTAAGAAGGCCCACAAAGGTGATGATAAGGATGATGATAAAAATTCAGAATAAGAACTATTGTAGTTATCTAATTTTCTTTATATATATTATTCATATAAAATGTTTTTAACACAGGCGTGAACTAAATCACGCCTGTACTATTTTGATCTAATAGATAACCCGATAGCTAATCATGAACGCTAGTGAAAAATAGCGATCAGAGGAAAGTTGAACTCATCTCAAGATTTTTTTCTACAAATATTTATCTCCTATGGAGAAAAAATTAAAGATTTATAATAATAAAATAGAATTATGTATTTAGTTCGCAAAACCAATGGGAAAAAGATTTAAAAATGAGAACATAGCTCCATCGTCCTAAGGACTCCTTTGGAGGAGCTGCCTGTTTTTATAAATTTTAGGAGACTCCTGCGGAGCCTTTGGAAAATAACAGAGCCTCTTTCTACAAACAGGTTCCCACTGTGTGTGGTGAAGTTCTTATAAAATATAATCAGAACAAGGCTTTGCGAACTAAATACATAATCCTATAATAAAATAATTCTCAAGAAATTGAATATTTATAGACAACATGGTATAAAATTATCATTTACTTTAATGCCTCATACAAAACTTCGACAGTATGTAATGCTTTTCTTCCGGTTCCATCTTTTATCTGGTGGCGGCAGCTTGTTCCGGGTGCAGCAATAATTACATCGCTTGATTGATTACGCACTGTAGGGAATAAAACCAGTTCACCAATCTTCATAGAAAGATCATAATGTTCTTTTTCATAACCAAAGGAACCTGCCATGCCACAACATCCTGATTGAATAATTTCGACAGTATAATTTTCAGGCAGCGACATCATTTTTACAGAAGGGGCAACAGACGATAATGCTTTTTGCTGGCAGTGTCCATGGAGCTTTATTAATTTTTTTTCTTTTGTAAATAATGATTGATCAATATTTCCTTTATCAATTTCATTCGCAATAAATTCATCTATTAAGAAAACATTTTTTGCCAGCTTTTTAGCAGCCTCAAAATTTTCATCATCAGCAAGGTCAATATATTCATCCCTGAAAGTAAGGGTGGCAGAAGGTTCTATACCAATTAAAGGAGCATCAGCATTTACAATTTTATGTAAAAGTGAAATATTTTTATTGGCAATTTTTTTTGCCTCTCTTAATAATCCTTTGGATAACCATGCTCTTCCACTTTCTTCATGTTCAGGAATAATGGCTTCATAACCTAATTTTTCTAATAAAAGAATTGCTTTAATACCAATCTCTGTATCATTATAATTGGTAAACTCATCACAGAATAAATATACTTTACGCATGACCGTTAGTTCGACTTTGCCTGAATGTTTCTTCCTTTTATTATACCATTTTTCTAAACTGGTTTTATATAAAGTGGGCATAGAACGCTCAGACGCAAAACCTGAAAAACGTTTTATGGTTTTACTAATTGCAGAATTTGTCATCATGAAATTATAGAGGCCAGGGGCCATAGATCCTAACCTTGCAGACTTATTAAAATTGGCAATAAGCTTTGATCGGAAAGGCACTCCATTCGCATCATGATATTGCTGAAGAAACTCTGCTTTTAATTTTGCAACATCAACATTGGAAGGGCATTCTGATTTGCATCCTTTACAACTCAAGCAGAGATCCATTACTTCATAAATTTCTTTATGATCAAAGCGATTTAGTTTTTGTGAATTGGTTAGAAACTCGCGCAGAATATTTGCCCTTGCCCTTGTAGTATCTTTTTCATTTTTAGTTGCCATGAAAGATGGGCACATAGTGCCACCCGATAATTCAGTTTTGCGGCAATCACCTGAGCCATTGCATTGTTCAGCATGTTGCAATACATCCTGGTTGTAATAACGAAAAACAGTTTTGAATACAGGAGTTTTTTGTCCCGGCGTATAGCGGAGCATTGTATTCATGGAAGGTGTATCAACAATTTTGTTTGGATTAAAAATGTTTTTTGGATCCCATGTGCGTTTTATAATTTTAAATAATTCGTAATTCTTATCACCTACCATTTGCTTAATAAATTCCCCACGCAATCTTCCGTCACCATGCTCACCGCTCAATGAACCTTTGTATTTTTTTACTAACGTTGCTATTTCTTCTGCAATAATTCTAAAGAGATGATTTCCTTCAACAGTTTTTAAATTAATAATGGGGCGAAGATGAATTTCTCCTGAACCTGCGTGTGCATAATGTACAGCATGCAGATTATACTTTTTCAGTATGTTATTAAACTCGGCAATATAATTTGGAAGATCGTTTACGTCAACTGCTGTATCCTCAACTACGGGTACAGGTTTATCATTACCGGGCATGTTTCCTAACAAACCAAGGCCCGCTTTTCGAAGTGTCCATATTTTTTTTGAATCATCTCCAAATAATAAAGGAAAATGATAACCTAAGCCTGCAGCACGCATTTCAATTTCACATTCAGTGGCTACTTCAATAATGTCCTGGCGATTAGATCTTATAAATTCAATCACTAAAATTGCTTCCGGATCTCCCTTTACAAAAAAACGGTTTTTACTTTGCTCAATATTGTCTTTTGTGCATTCTAAAATATAATGATCGATAAGTTCACTTGCGCTGGGCTTATATTTTAAAGCAATAAGATTAGCACGTAATGCTTCATCAATAGAATTAAAATGAACGCATAACAAACCGGTTTCTTTTGCAGGTAATGGAACAACATTTAATTTTATTTCTGTTATAAATGCCAGCGTTCCTTCAGAGCCTGCAATCAATTTACAAAAATTAAAATCCTGTGTTCCCGCAGTGAAAGGGGCAGAATCTAATAAAATATCCAAAGCATAACCGGTGTTTCTTCTTTCAACATTTTTTGCAGGAAATTCTTTTTTTATTTCTAACTGGTTTTCATAATTACTTAAAAATCCTCTTACTGTTTTATAAATATTTGCTTCAAGGCTATCGCCTTCACATTTTTTATGAAATGAATCTATATCAAGTGCTTTAAAAACTACTACGTTTCCATCGCTTAATAATGCATGCACTTCCAGTAAATGTTCTCTTGTACTTCTATACACAACAGAGTTGGAACCGCATGAATTATTTCCAACCATTCCGCCAATCATAGCCCGGTTAGCAGTAGATGTTTCCGGGGCAAAAAATACACCATGCTGTTTTAAAAACATGTTCAGCTCATCTCTTATAACACCGGGCTGTACACGCACCCAATTTTCTTCTTTATTAAATTCAATAATTTTTGTAAAATTTTTAGAAACATCTGCTATGATCCCATTGCCTACTACCTGTCCTGCAAGTGAAGTGCCTGCTGTTCTCGGAATTAATGAAGTATTATTTTCATTGGCAAAATCAATAAGCTTTTTTAAATCTGCAACTGATTTTGGTATAGCAACCGCTAAAGGCATTTCACGATATGCAGATGCATCAGTTGCATACAAAATTCTCATTGTGTCATCCCAATATAATTCGCCTTCTAATTGATTAGATAATTCTTTAAGCTTTTCGTCCATTTATAATTTGCTTTGATAAAGTATAAAACTAAAACGTTTTGGTTAAATGATTTTATACCTCTTGCAAAAATTTAAAAGAAGGTTCATGCTTCACCGGGAAATTGCATGAACTGGCAATGAAGCAAAGCTCGTTGGCATCATGATGTAACTGTGTTGCTTTTTCAAGCATGCTTTTATCAGAAATAGTAATTACAGGCTTTAAAATAACTCCAATAAAATGGCCTCCGCCATTATCTGTTTCTTGCATAGTTCCTTCAGCGTTATCAATATATTCTGTTACAATTATTTTATTCACTGCACACAGATGCAGGTAAGAAAGCATGTGGCATGAAGATAAAGAAGCAACCAATAATTCTTCAGGATTAAATTTTGTTTTATCACCTCTGAAAGCCGGATCGGAAGAAGCATTTATAATTTCCTTTTTATTTACAGAAATTGTATGAGACCTTTCATACGCTCTATAATCTTTTGTTCCCTGTCCTGAATTTCCCGTCCAGGCAATTGTTGTTTTATAATGATGAGTTTGCATAATCTTTTTAAAATTAAGAAGGATAAAAGAGGGAATTTAAGTTTAAAAAAAATTCAGGATTTTTATTAAATAGCCCATGCTTTAATTATGTCAATTCTTTAAGGCAATTCTTTCTCTATCATTCATCCTCTTCAAATTCTTTATGTTCTTCGGGGTTATAATTAGCCTGCAATGCTGTAAGTTTTTTCTTTCCATAAGACAGGCGGGTAATGAGCACAAATAAAACAGGCACTACAAAAATAGCAAGAGAGGTGGCAGCAAGCATTCCGCCAAATACAGTCCAGCCAATAGTCTTGCGTGATTCTGCCGCAGCGCCTGTTGCAAAGGCCAATGGTAAAACGCCGAGGATAAATGCAAGCGATGTCATAACGATAGGGCGTAAACGCAATTTTACCGCTGCAATGGTTGCTTTTAATAATTCCATTCCGCTATCTACTCTTTCTTTTGCAAATTCCACAATTAATATGGCATTTTTTGCTGCAAGTCCGATGAGTGTAATCAATCCTATTTGTGCATAAATATTATCTGTTAAACTAGGCAATAAAGTAAGTGCGATTATAGAACCCAATGCGCCGATGGGTACGGCAAATAAAACAGAAAAAGGAACTGACCAGCTTTCATACAAAGCTGCGAGAAAAAGAAAAACGAATATGAGGGATATGGCAAAAATAGTAACGGTTTTATTTCCTGCCTTTATTTCTTCAATGCTCATTCCTGAAAATTCATAACCATACCCAACGGGTAAGTATTTTGCTGCTGTTTCTTCCAAAGCTTTAATTGCCTGTCCACTGCTGTAGCCTTGTTTTGCACCACCATTTATTTCGATTGATCTATAAATATTATAATGCGAAATCAACGTTGGGCTTTCTATCACTTTGCTTGTAATTAAAGAACTGATGGGAATCATATTTCCCTGGCTGTTGCGTACATAATATTTCTCAAGCTCGGCAAGCGATGTGCGATACATGCTATCTGCCTGGGTTACTACTTTAAAATTTCTTCCATATAAGTTGAAATCATTTATATAACCGCTTCCAAGATAGGTTGACAAAGTTGTATAAACATCTGCAATGGATACGCCCAATTGTTTTGCCTTATCACGATCTACATCTACCTGGTAACTTGGTGTATTAGCGGTAAAAAATGTAAATGCTGATTCTATTTCTGGGCGTTTATTTACCTCAGCTAAAAAATTTCGGGCAACCTGTGAAAATTGATTTATATCATCAGTGCTGGAAGTCTGCTGCAATTCAAAAGTAAAGCCAGCAGTACGGCCAAGGCCCGGCACCGCAGGAGGCGAAATCGCCAAAACGCGTGCTTCTTTTATATCAGCAGTTTTTTTTCTTATTTCTCCTATTACACTTTGAGCGTTGTGTTCTTTTCCTTTACGATCATCCCAAGGCTTCAACATAACGAATATAGTTCCCACATTAGATTTGTTGGAAAAGCTAATGATGTTCAATCCCGCAAGGCCGCCTACTACTTGCACATCAGGTATTGATCGCAATCTCGTCATAATTAATTTCAACATATCAATACTCCGCGTAGTAGATGCAGCTTCTGGCATTTCGTATGTAACGTAGAGCCTGCCTTCATCTTCGGGTGGAATAAAACCAGTAGGTTTTGCTTTGAAAAGAAAAAACAATCCAACAAATAACACAATAAGCATAATTAATACGTAAGGTGTTTTCTTAATCCACAACGCAACGCCTCGTGTATACGAGGCTGTAAATTTTCTTAAACCATTATTAAATGATGCGAAGAATTTTTCAAGAAAATCTTTTCTCTCATTTTCTCCTTTTGAATGTTTCAACATTATTGAACAAAGTGCAGGTGTAAGGGATAATGCAACAAATGCAGAAATAATTACTGAAACAGCAATCGTAATAGCAAACTGCTGATATAATCTTCCAACAATACCTGGAATGAAACCGACCGGAACAAAAACAGATGCTAATATCAAAGCGATAGCAATTACAGGCCCTGAAATATCTTTCATTGCTTTGCGGGTTGCATCTTTCGGCGATAAATTATTATGATCTATATTATGCTGAACAGCCTCTACCACTATAATTGCATCGTCCACCACTATGCCGATTGCCAATACAAAAGCAAATAATGTAAGGGTATTTATGGTGAAACCAAAAGGAACAAAAAAGATAAATGTTCCTATTAAAGAAACAGGAATAGCAAGAACCGGAATTAGTGTTGCCCGCCAGTTTTGAAGAAATAAAAACACTACTAATGTTACAAGGCCCAGCGCTTCAAGAAGTGTAAATACTACTTCTTTTATTGATGTTTTTACAACAGAAACCGTTTCAAGAGGAATGAGATAATCAACATCATTCGGAAAAGTTTTTTTCAAATCGCCAAGAGCTTTGGTGACGCCAGAATATGTTTCCATTGCATTGGCATCGGGAGCCTGGTATATTAATAAAAACGTGGCGGGCTGGCCATTTACAAAAGCATTGAATGAATAACTAAACTGCCCCAATTCCACGCGGGCTATATCTTTCAGGTAAATAATATTTCCTGTAGCAGGGTTTGAACGGACAATAATATTTCTAAATTGATCAACAGTATTAATGCGGCTGTTAGTTAACACACTGTATTCAAAGGCCTGCGCATTTGGTTGAGGAGTACCACCAATAGTGCCTGCAGCAATCTGGAGATTTTGTTCATTTATTGCCGCTGATACATCGGATGGCGCAATATTTAATGCGGCAAGTTTTTCAGGGTTGAGCCATACACGCATTCCAAAATCATTTCCAAGAGATGTAATATCGCCCACACCCTGCACCCGCTTCAATGCATCCTGTACATAAATGTTTACATAGTTGCCTACAAACTTTGGATCATGCGTTCCCTTTGGCGAATAAAATGCAATGGCTGCCATGATGCTTGGATTACGCTTTCTAACGGTAACGCCTAATCGTTTTACAACATCAGGTAATGTGGGCACTGCAACACTAACCCTGTTTTGTACATCGAGGGCAGCAATGTCAATATTGGTACCTACTTCAAAAGTTGCCGTAATGGAGCTTTGCCCGCTTAAAGAACTGTTGCCGGTGATGTACGTCATGCCAGGCGATCCGTTGATCTGTGTTTCTATTGGTGTGGTGGTAGTTTGCTCCACCGTTTGCGCATCTGCCCCGGTGAAATTAGCATTAACTGAAACGGTCGGTGGTGATATATCAGGGTATTGTGCAATGGGCAAACTGCTTAATGATATAATACCTACCAGCACGATTACAATTGAAATAACAATTGCGGTAACAGGGCGTCGTATAAAAGTTTCGGCGATCATTTTTTTAATTTAAAAACACGAATTATAGCCACAAGCCTCATCCCCAACCCCTTCTCCCTTAGGGAGAAGGGACATTATTGATTAAGTCTCATCTGGAGCTAATAGTTAGTTTAAAAAACCATTTTATTTTTTTCTTCTCACGATGATTATATAGTTCTAACCGTTATAACGTTTATGAATAAACGCTGTTATGAAATTATTTTTGTTGTGTGGCTGCCGCTTTTGGCGGAGCAGTAGTAATCACCGAACCTTCATGCAGGTTTTGAACTCCTTTCACTACAATTTTTTCTCCTGCATTCAATCCATCCTTTACAATTATATTGTCTCCTATTTGTGTACCTAACTTTACTTTGCGCTGTGTTACTTTAGAGCTGTCTCCAACAACATATACAAAAAATTCTCCCAACTGTTCTGTTACTGCCACATAAGGTATGATGGTAGATTTTTTTGATGCAGTGTTCTTAACCCTTACGGTTGTATTCATCCCGGGCTTAAGCATTCCTTTATCATTGGGGAAAACCAATCTTGTTTTTATAGTTCCTGTTTGCGGATCAACGGCTCTGTCAATGAAGCTTATGTTTCCGTGGTAGGGATATATTTCTGTTCCAAAAGCGAGAGTAAAAACAGAATCTTTAATGTTGTTTTTACTTTGTTGCAATTCATTGAAGCGGTAAATATCTTTTTGATCTATTGTAAAATCTACTGCTACCGGATTGTTGGTTGATACGGTATTTAAAACAGTTTGCCCGGCCACAACTGCTGTACCCTGCTTCACTTGTGAAATACCTATCGTTCCATTGAAAGGTGCATAAATGCTGGAGAATTTTACATTGGATTGTACACCCGCTACATTAGCTTTCGCTGCAGCCACCTGTTTTTTTGCAACATCATTAGCAGCATTAGCATAATCAACCTGCTGCTTTGCAATCGCATCATGTTTTTCTAATTCATTATACCTATCAGCATCCTTTTGCGCTTTTAATAAATTGGCTTCCTGCACCTGAAGGTTAGCAACTGCCTGGTTGTAATTAGCCTTATAAACCTCTGCATCTATAGCATATAAAAGCTGGCCTTTTTTCACATTATCACCATCTTTAAAATGGATGGAAGTTATATAACCGCTCACCTGCGATGTAAGCTTTATTTCATTTAATGCAGAAATGGCGCCAGGGTATTCATCATAATAAACCGCATCTGTTGAGATTACTTGTTCAACCGTTACCGGAACTGCAGGCGGCGGCCCTTGTTGTGCTGTATTTTTTTTATCAGCACACGATGCTGCAAATGCAATAATGAAAAAAGAAAATATATAGTGTTTAAATTTCATGCTCATTTTAATTAATAATTAATGTTTCCCAACGATTGCGCCACATCTACTTTGCTTGAAAGCAACTGGTACAATGCATTGTAAAAATTTATTTGTGCGGTGCGTAAATCTGTTTCTGAATTGATAACCTCGAGGTACGTTTTTACTCCGGACTTATATTGTAATTGTATCACATCATACACTTCATTTGCCAGCGATAAATTTTCTTTGAGGCTGTAATAATTGTACAGGTTGCTTTTATAAGCGGCGAGCGCCTGCGCATATTGGGTGTTTATTTTATTTTGAATGCCCGTGATGGAATTATCAACCTGCCTAACTTCCAGCTCTGCCTGCTTTATTTGCTGCAAACGTTTTCCTCCCTGGAATATAGGAAGCGCAAGGGTAATTCCTGCATAAGAGTTGGGATAACTTTGATTATACAATTTAGAAAACTTGTTGTTTAGAAAATTAAGATTGTAATTTCCAAAGGCAGAAACTTCAGGCAGAAAACTCCATTTATAATATTGCAAATTATATTGCTGCAATTTCTTTTGTGTTTCTAATAATTGAATTTCTATCCTGTTGGAATAGTTTACAGTTTGTAAAGTATCTACCAAAATTTCATTAGCCATTTGTGCAGAATCATATACTAATTGAAAATCTTTTGAAGATGGATAGCCCATGAGTTCTTTCAGGTATTCATATTTTGCTTTAAGAGACTCATCGCCAAATTTTTTTTGCGCCTTTGCATTGTTTAAAGAAATGGTGGCTCTTTTATAATCTGTCTTATCTGTAATGCCGCTCTGGTATTGATAATAAGCATCTTTTAAACTAAGTTCTATTCTGGCAATATCCTGCTCAGTTACATTTATTTGTTGCCTCGTAAGCAGCACATCATAAAAAGCTTTACTTACCATTGCGGCAATGTTTATATTTTGTTCTTTGGTATTTTGTTTTGATTGAAGCCGCACATCTCTTGAGCTTCGCGATGCGAGTAACAAATCTCTTTTAAAAATATTTTGCGTAGCGCCAAACTGAAGGCCTGATGTATTTTGTGAACCAATATTAATAACCATGCCATTGAAATTGGAAGTGGGTAACTGAAAATTATGTTGAAAATTATAATTAAAATTTACCTGCGGAAACCAATCGGCCAGCTTGCCTTTTATAATAGTTTCAGTGATGTCTTCATCAAACCTTGCATTTTTAATATCCGGATTATTTTTTACAGCAAAGTGTATGCAATTTTCTAATGTGGCTTGCTCAAGAATTGAGTCTGCTGCATTTTGTTGGGCCAAAATCAAGGAAGGTATCATTAAAAATAAAAACCATATTGAAACAATTTTTGCCAACCTAAACATTTTATTCATATTCACTGTGTACTATTTTTTATAAAGCAGTATTTTTCATAATAGCTTGAATTCTGCAAAAGCTATTTTGATTATTTACAAAACTGATGATTTAATGACGAAAAAAAATTTTTTTTTCTTGTATTTATATAAACGGTAATGTATCTTAACAGTCCTGTTAAATTGCGCTTAAAGAAATCATTTGCATCGTTAGTATAAGAAATTATCATCTCCAATACCTTTGTTTTAATTATCCCTGATTAATAAATTTGTTATCTCTGCCTCTGCTGCTGGAAAATATTCCACCAGGGTTCTGTTTTTTATACAATCAATTCATTATTATGAAATGTTTTTCTGCAGTGAAATTTAAAAATTGTTATTTCAATATTTTCCATTGCCGGGATGGCCCCTAATTAGTTCTAAAATTTCCCAAAATGCTTATGTTTTCTAAAGACAATACAATTATTAACTTGATTATTTAAAAATTAAATATGATTATTATGAAGACAAAAATTAAAACAGGTGCACTCAATAGAATCATTCATCTCATTATCATTTTGACAATGATAACAGTTTTCATTTCTTGTCGCAAAAATGATATTAACAGCACATCATTGCAACAGGATGATTTTGCGTTGAGCGCCAATTCAAAGATCATTATGCCGGGTGATGTGAGCGCTGGTACTGCCATAAACAGTGCCCAAAATATTTCTTCTTCAGAGAAATACAATACATTTTACGGACCGACAGTACAAATGGGAAATGGGCATTCCAGGTCATGGATAAATATTTTGCATGATGGCAAACCCCTGGCAATAGGAATTGAAATGACAAGTGGCGCCTTGCAGGGGCTTTCCGAAGATCCGGAAGATTTTGCCGGCAGCACGTTTATTTTTCCTTTACATCAAAAAGCAAAAGGTATTACACCGTTTGATCATCTTGTGATCAATTGGAACGTGCATGGCCATGAGCCCCAGCATGTGTATGATGTTCCACATTTTGATTTTCATTTTTATAAAATATCATTGGCAGATCAGTTAGCCATTCCACCTTATCCTGTAGCTCCTTCAAAGTTTGATGCGAATCCACCTGCAGGATTTATGCCGAACCTATACCTTCATATTCCCGAAGGTGTTCCTCAAATGGGTGCGCATTGGATAGACCTGCTCTCACCAGAATTTCATAACCAATTATTTACACATACTTTTATTTATGGAAGCTATGATGGCAAAGTAACTTTTGATGAACCTATGGTCACTTTAGCAACTTTGGAAAGTGGCAATACCATACATCAGGATTTCAGGCAGCCAGATCATTTTGCGCCCGTTAATACTTATTATCCTACACGGTACAATATCTGGAAAGATAATGCCAACAACAAGCATTATTTAAGTTTGGATATGATGGTGTGGAGATAAGCGATAAAAAAGAATAACTTTTAATATACGGGTGAATCTTTTTTTAGAACAATGATGAAATGAATTTTGTGCAGAATAAAAATTTCCCCCTGCTAACAGAAACCCTGCTGCGGCGGGGTTTTATTTTAAATTAGTTTAGTTCAATGATTTATATTAAGATTCTGCCTTCAAAAAAAAATTATAATCAAAAATATAATCCTTTAATCATGAAAATCCAGATTCAGACAAGTTAGCCGTGGTTTGTGTCCACACAAACCACTTCCGCATACGACAATTTGAAATGCACCCTAAAAGTATTAAATACTTTGAAGCCTTAATCATTTAGTAATTTGCATTAAAACATTTTTATTAAAATACTAACGAAGTTATACAGGCAATCATTTATTATAATTTTCCTGTTATCATCTTTTATATTTTTAAATAAAACCTATGGACAATTATGCCAGGGAAGCCTGGGCGATCCGGTGGTAAATATCACATTCGGCTCTGGTTCTAACCCCGGTCCACCACTTACCACAACACTTACCAATTATAATTTTGTTACCCATGATTGCCCCGATGATGGGGCTTATACGATAGCAAATTCAACCCCAAATTGTTTTTCTAATACATGGTATTCTGTACCTGAAGATCATACACCCGGTGATGTTAATGGTTATATGATGGTAATAAACGCCTCATTTAATCCAGGCGATTTTTATGTTCAAAAGGTGGATGGGCTTTGTGATAATACCACTTATGAATTTGCAGCATGGATATTAAATGTTCTCAACTTTAATGCATGCCAATCTCCTGTTTCTCCTATTAGCCCGAATGTAACTTTTAAAATTGAAACTACTTCGGGCACAGTATTACAAACTTATAATACAGGCGATATTCTTCGTTCCGGCTCACCAAAGTGGAATCAATATGGCTTATTTTTTAAGACACCTGCAGGTGCAACTTCCGTAATAGTAAGAATGACTAATAATGCGCCCGGTGGTTGCGGCAATGATCTTTTGCTGGATGATATTACTTTTCGTCCATGCGGCCCGTTAGTAACGGCAAGCATAAACGATACTGCAAAATCGGTCGATGTGTGTAAAGGCAATCCATCTTCTTTTACTTTTAATGGTAATGTTTCCAGCGGCTACGATAACCCTGTATATCAATGGGAGGTTAGTATTGATTCGGGCATTACATGGAGCGATATTGCCGGAGCCAATACAACCACTTATGTAAGATTGCCCAATAATAATTCCGGAGCTTATCACTACAGGCTTGCTGTTGCACAGGGAAATAATATTGCTGTTCCATCCTGCAGGGTAGTATCTAACGTTGTCACCGTAAACGTAAATCCTATACCAATACCTGCTGCTGCTAACACCGGCCCTGGTTGTACTGGCAAGGCGCTTACATTAAAAGCAATGCAGGGAAATATTTTCTCATGGAGCGGGCCAAATGGATTTACAAGCAGTGATCAAAATCCTTTAATACAAAGTGCTGCTTTAAATAATACCGGCAGGTATTATGTAAAAGCTATTTCAGATAAAGGGTGTGTAAATACAGATTCAACCGATGTGGTTATAAATATAAGCCCACAGGTTAATGCTGGAAATGATGCTGAAATTTGTGAAGGAAAAAGTACTCAGTTATTTGCAACAGGGAGTAACATACTTTTTTATAACTGGAATCCATCAATATCTCTTTCAAATAGCAATATTGCAAACCCTATTGCATCGCCAACAGAAACCACTTTATACATTATTACTGCAAGCAATAATTTTTGTAATGATTATGATTCTGTAACGGTTACTGTAAATAAAAAACCTGTAGCTGATGCCGGGCCAGACAGGGTTATTATCCGCGGGCAATCTGCTGTTTTGAATGGCAAGGCAGGCGTTGAAAACTTTACATTTTCGTGGACTCCTAATCAATTTATATCTTCCACATCTATCCTTAATCCTGTTGTAAATCCGCCAAATGTAACTGCATATATCTTGAATGTAGCATCAAACATTGGTTGCGGAATAGCAACAGATACGGTATTGGTAAAAGTGTATAATGATTTGTATATACCAAATGCGTTTACGCCTAACGGTGATGGAAAAAATGATACATGGACTATAGAAACTTTAGAAGCTTATCCAGATGCAGAGGTTAAAGTATTCAACAGGTATGGAGAACTTGTGTATTACAATCATGGTAAAAAAGTGCAATGGGATGGAAAGTATAGAGGCGTGCTGCAAACCTCGGGTGTGTATGTTTATATTATAGATTTGAAAAACGGAACTAAACCTAAAAAAGGAATTGTTACCATAGTGCTATAAGAATAGAAAATATAAAAAAAAAGCCACTATCCATCTTTCAGTATATTATCTAAAAGGCTGCCTCGAAATTTCTTTTGAGACAGCCTTGAATAAAAATTATTTTCAGAATAATTCTTCTATTTAAGATTTATCAGCTTGCCTGATGTTCTTTGATCACCTACTCTGAAAATATAAATCAGGTTAGTGCGCTGAACTCCCGGAACACTATATTCTATGTTTTGCACTTGTCCTTTTTGAACATAGCCCTGAAATACAGTCTTCACTCTTTGGCCCATCAGGTTGTATAATTCAAGGGAACCTTGTCCTGATACAGCAGATTGTAAAGAGAATTTTACTCTATCATTGAAAGGATTTGGAGCAGCCAATACCTTTGTGGGTGACCCAATTTGAGCATTAATAGTCTCTACACTTTTTACTGCAGATGTAACAGCCTGAATACTATTTGTTGTAGCAGTACCGCAAGAGTTAGCAGAAGACAGGCAGCCATTGTTGGTAACAGTAACCTTATAGCCAGACCCTGCAGGTATGTTGCTAAATGAAAAGTTGCTGTTGTTAGGAGCAAGATAAGGACTGGCGGGACTAATTCCACTGATGGCACTTCCATTCTTATCAAGTATGGAGTAAGTAGCTCCGGAAGTTACTGAGCTTACTGTTACGCTAAAGGTGGTTGCGTCACACACCGGTGCGTTATAAGCCACCGATGGTTGCCCTGATGTTGTCTTAGGTGCTGATGTGCCTGAACCCGATGCACTGGTACAACCATTTACTGTTTGAGTAACAGTATACGTTGCAGCGTTGGTTACATGGATGCTGGCCGTAGTAGCTGCGTTACTCCACAATAAAGATCCTGTGAAGTTGGTTGCTGTAAGGTCTGAGCTTCCATCACAATTATTAACAACACCTACAGTGGGTGCTCCTGGTGTTGTCTTAGGTGCTGATGTACCTGAACCTGATGCACTGGTACAACCATTTACTGTTTGAGTAACAGTATACGTTGCGGCATTGGTTACATGAATGCTGGCCGTAGTGGCTGCGTTACTCCACAATAAAGATCCTGTGAAGCCGGTTGCTGTCAGGTCTGAGCTTCCATCACAATTGTTTACCACATCCACACCCGGCGCAACAGGTGTTGAATTCACAGTTAAAGACACTGTTGATTGTGAAAAAACACTTGCATCACTATTGCTGGTAACTTTTGCATAAACATTTGCGGTGCCGGAAGTATAGGAGGCAGGTGTGCTTATCTGATTTGTTAATCCGGCATCAGTAAACCAGGTTACTGTTACATTGGTTTGGCTTCCTTTCACTGTTGATTCTAAAGCTGTCAAATTAAAAGTTGCGGTAGTACCGCCTGGTGAAGTAGAACACAAGGTAGCGCTTGCAGGGTTTGCAGTTGGAGTCTGAATAGGTATATACGAACCGGGAGGCAATGAATAACATTTAGATGAGGTTGCAGGACATTGGAAACCGGTTCCTGTGCAGAAGTTAGTGTTGCCGGTTCCCCAGCCAATAAATACATCTGTCAATACGATTGATGTACCGCATGACCAATTAAAGGGGGCCGTAAACGTAACTTTATTTGTCGGCTGGTTTAGGGTGGTTCCAAAACATTGTGCTATAGTTGTTATTTCACTGCCTATTGTTGAAGGTGGCGTAAAATTTTTTACTTTAGCATAGATAACAACCCCTACACGTGGCGTTTTTGTTGTAAGCTCCAAGGTGAGATAAACGACGGCAGTGCCGCTAATAGGGCACACAAAATTTGGAGGTAATTGAGTTCCACTGCTATTTGACAAATAGGCCTTCTGGATCTGTACGTCATTTGATGTACATCCTAATTTACAATTAGCAGGTGTTTGTCCCCAGCTAACGTTGCTAAAAGATAACAAAGCTAACAGGCATCCCAGTGCTGTTACAAACCTGGTTCTGGCAGATTTTAAATTTTGAAATTGCCTGAATGTGAAAATTGATTTCATGATTTTAAGTTTTAAATTATTAAAAAATATATGTGTAAAATAAATCCCGCCTGGAGGTGAATTATTCTTTAAAAGGATTTGGCGTTTTGGTAAGGCATAAAGGTTTATTGAAACAATACACTTATAGTAAGGTGCTTCATCATTACTTAATAGTATAAGTGTTGCTTTCATTGTTGAAGTTTACTTGAAGAGTTTTTAATGTCAGTATTGAAATGAATGGTTTAAAAAAGGATAAGGCCAATTAAAAATTATTAAGCCAATGATTTTTCGGCGGACATCAAAATTTAAGGATTGGTCAAAATTTTGATCAACAACATTTATAATATCATTTCCCGATGAACTGTTAGAGAGGAGCGTATTTGGATAGGATTACAAGATTTTAAATAAGAAAATTCTTTAAGGGGCGAAATCTATAGGTTTTGCAATAATCAAAATTTTGAGATGATTCAAAATTTCGGAATATAATAAACGATGGGGGGGTAAAGAGGTATGGACAGGATCTTAAGAGGTTCTAAATTAGGAGGATTCTAAAGGATGTGTATTGAGTTAATTTTGTACAGGAAGCACAAAATAGAAAGAAGTTTTTATAAATACAATAGCCTGGGAATCTTTTTTATAAAGTTTTTAAATGTGTCTTCCGGTAATTATAAAATGCATGAATCAATTATTAATCTCATGAAGCTGGTGCATAGATTCTTTAAGTGGTTCGTATAGATTTTTAAAAATGCTGTAATATTTTTCATGAAGTGTATGATTATTCAAATTGGGTTCTATAGTAATATTATTCGCCGGTTGCAAGGACGAATAATTTTTTATGATGCTTATACTTTTCATGTAAAGTAAGGCAGCGCCAATGGAAGATGCATCTTCAGTTTGCATAAGACAAATTTTCTTTCCTGTAACATCAGCAAGAATCTGCATCCAAATTTTTGAATGAACAAAACCTCCGCTTACATGAAGTTGCAAAACAGGAGAAGTTGATTCTTCTACAATTTGTAAAACATTGTTTAGAGAATAACAAATTCCTTCTATTGCTGCTCTTAAAAAATGTGCATTACTATGAAAAGATTTTATACCAAAAAAAACACCGCTTGATTTTTCATCCCACACAGGCGCACGTTCACCATCGAGATATGGTAAAAATAATAATCCTTCACTTCCTGCAGGAATAGTTTCTATATCTTTAAAAAAGTTTTTATAATCTTCTTCAGAAGGTTTAAGATTTTTTAAAAAAGTTTTGAACAACCAGGCAACTACATTACCACCGTTATTGGTTGGGCCACCACAAATAAAAGTTTTATCATCCAGCACATAATTAAAAATCATTGCACTGAAATTGTAAACGGGTTTTGCATTGGCTATTCTTACTGCGCCACTGGTTCCAATAGTAAGAGCAGCAGTGCCCGCATCAATAGCATAGCTTCCAATATTTGCAAGGGATCCATCACTGGCGCCAATACAAAAAGTGGTATTTACTTCAATGCCTAAAATGTCTGCTGATTCAGGTTGTACATCATTTCTGGCAAAATCAGTTGCAACAATTTTAGAAAGCTGTGCTGAAGAAATAGTACACAATTGCAATGAAGTATCGTTCCATGTAAATGTTTCAATATTAAATAAGCCGGTTGCGGAAGCGATTGAATAATCTATTTGATATTCATTAAATAACCTGTACCAGATAAATTCTTTTATTGAAATAAATTTAAAAGCATTTGCAAATATTGCCGGTTCATTTTCTTTAAGCCAAATAATTTTACATAAGGGCGACATGGAATGAATAGGAGTGCCTGTTGCTTTATAAATATTTTCTGCATTTGCAGAATCCCGTATTTCCCCCGCAATTTTTTCACTTCTTGTATCGGCCCACGTTATTAAAGGGGTAACAGGTTTATTGTTTTTGCCGATTACCATAAGGCTGTGCATGCCGCTGCTGAAACTAACTGTTAAGGCTACATGCTGTAATTTTTTGCTGATTTCTTTTATACAATTTACAAAGGCTTCCCATATAACCTCAGGGTCTTGTTCATAATATCCGGGACTTGGATTGTTGGTTGAATAATAAGCTTGCGAAGCTGCAATTACCTCTCCTTTATTATTCATGGCAACTGCTTTGGTACTTCCTGTACCAATATCCACGCCTGTTACATATTGAAGCATATTTTTTAATTCAAATTAAAGCTCATTTTTTTTAGAAAAATATAATTCGGAGAAATATTATTAAAAGTACAATTCAATTTCATATTATAATTCCAATGAATTTTTTTTAGAATAATCATTTATGTTTAAATTGAGCCTTCCTTAAATTATCTGATAGCTCAATCTTAAAACCAATTTCCATGCATAGAAGAAAATTCATTAAAAATGCTAGCCTCGCAACTGCCGGTGTTACTATTCTTAATTTCCCCATCTTCGGAAAAAATGCGCCGAGCAATAAAGTGGTTCTTGGTGTGATGGGTGTAAACAGCCGCGGAAGTTATCTTGCCAAAAACTTTTCGCAATTGCAAAATGTAGAAATAGCCTACATCTGTGATGTGGAAGACAATGCAATAAAAAAAGGGCTTGACGCAGTTAAAGATGCTAAGCGACAGCCAACCGTTAGTAAAGACATTCGTAAGCTGCTGGAGAAAAATGATTTTGACGGATTGATAATTGCTGCACCGGATCACTGGCATACACCTGCTGCGATAATGGCTGTGCAGCATAATAAGCATGTGTACGTTGAAAAACCGTGCGGGCACAATCCGCATGAAGGTGAAATGGTTTCGCAGGCATATCATAAATATGGAAGGCTTATACAAATGGGAAATCAGCGCCGTTCTATGCCCACATTAATAGAAGCTGCAAAATTACTAAGAGATGGAATTATTGGCGATGCATATTTTGGAAAAGCCTGGTACACCAATAACAGGGAATCAATCGGAACAGGAAAAATAATTGCACCACCACCGAATTTAGATTATGAATTATGGCAGGGGCCTGCGCCAAGAAAACCTTACCAGGATAATCTTATTCATTACAACTGGCATTGGTTTTGGAACTGGGGCACCGGCGAAGCTTGTAATAATGGTACACATGAAATTGATTGTTGTCGCTGGTTTCTTGGAGTTGACTATCCAACAAAAATTACGTCTGCGGGTGGCCGTTATGCTTTTAAAGATGACTGGCAAACTACCGATACACAAGTAGCCGCATTTGAATTTGGAAACAAAGCAACTATTACCTGGGAAGGCAGAAGCTGTAATAATTACCCTGTTGAAGGCACCGGTCGTGGCTTTGAAATCTATGGAACAAAAGGGACATTGCTTAATTTAGGAAATGAAGATTATAGGATTATGGATACAAAAAATAAAATAATTAAAGAAGTTAAATCAGGAGTTACGCCCGATCCAAATAATACCGTTAGTGCCAATGGAAATATGGATATTTTTCATTTTCAAAATTTTGTACAAGCTGTTCGTGGTGAAGCAAAGCTTACTTCTCCTGTTGATGAAGGGCATAAAAGCGTGTTGCTTTGCCACCTTGCCAACATTGCACAACGCACCGGACAAACTTTGCATTGTGATGCAGCTAATGGTCATATTCTTAATAGTACAGAAGGCCAAAAGTTGTGGGGCAGAACTTATGAAAAAGGATGGGAACCAAAATTGATTTGATTAAATTAAACGTTACCGGAATTATTTTCTATTTATAAATTGTATTAAATCATCATGAAAAAATATTTATCAGTTTTAATTTCACTAAGCTTTATAATTACTAACGGTAATGCACAATCGAAGGGATGGATAAATTTATTTGACGGGAAAACGCTTAATGGATGGAAACGATTGGCAGGTACTGCAGAATATTCTGTTGAAAATGGAATGATTGTAGGAACCACTGTCTTGCATTCAGGCAATACATTTTTGGCAACAGAAAAAGAATATGGGAATTTTATTCTTGAGCTGGATATAAAGATCGAAAGCGTAAAAGGAAATTCAGGAGTGCAAACAAGAAGCCATTATGATGCTGCTGCCAAAGACGGAAAAGGTTTGGTGTATGGAAGACAGGTAGAAGTAGATCCTTCTGCACGCAAATGGAGTGGCGGTATTTATGATGAAGGAAGAAGAAAATGGTTATACCCGCTTACGCTAAATACAAAAGCGCAGAATGCTTTTAAAGTAAATGAATTCAACCATTACAAAATAGAATGCATTGGCAATGAAATGAAAACCTGGCTGAATGGCGTTGCCACTGCATATTTGGTTGACACTATAGATGATAAAGGATTTATAGCATTGCAGGTGCACCAGATAAGCGATTCAAATGAAGCCGGTAAAAAAATATATTTTAAAAACATTCGCATAAAAACTTCAAACCTTCAATCAACCCTGTTTCCCGCAGGTGTGTATGTAGTAAATTTTGTCCCAAATACATTAACTACTTATGAAAAACAAAATGGGTGGCATTTATTATTCGATGGAAAAACTTCTAACGGTTGGATAGGCGCTTATAAAAAAACATTTCCTGAAATAGAATGGGTAATCAGAGATGGAACCATAACGGTACTTGCATCACAAGGTAAAGAAGGCGGCAATGGCGGCGATATTGTAACAACCGGTGAATACAAATCTTTTGATCTTTCATTTGAATTCAAATTAACTCCAGGTGCAAACAGTGGTGTAAAATATTTTGTTACACTTTCTGAAAATAATACAGGTTCTGCAATCGGGCTGGAATACCAGGTGCTTGACGATTCATTGCATCCTGATGCAAAGCTTGGAAGAAATGGCGATCGCACACTGGCTTCTTTATATGATCTTATTCCTGCAAAAAAACCGGAAGCCGTTATTCGCCCGATTGGTGAATGGAATATTGGAAGAGTAGTTGTGTATCGTGATAACAGGGTTGAACATTATCTGAATGGAATCAAAGTATTGGAATATGTAAGAGGTTCAAAGGAGTTTCGCGATCTTGTAGCAATAAGCAAATTCAAAATTTGGAAAAATTTTGGTGAAGCTCCCGAAGGACATATTCTTTTACAGGATCATGGCAATGAAGTAAGCTTCAGAAGTATTAAAATAAAAGTTCTTTAAAGAATTGATACCTTATACCTGAAGTATCAAGGAAAAATTTAATCTCCCAATACTTGTATTTGTTTATACGATTTTTTACATTTATGTATATCCATTTTTTACTTACACCAATCTATATGAAACGAAGAACATTTATCGTTCTGTCTGCAATGGCTACTGCCACTGTAAGCATGCCATTCTTAAATTGTACAGCCCATAATCCACAACTTGATAAAGCATTATCAGTACCCGAAATGCTGTCGCATATTTGCAATGCAAAAACAATAAAGGAAATAGGCAAAGCTTATGGAAATAAAGTGCCGGAAGAATACAACATTAAAAAAATAGAAGACTTGCTGGTGAGCAATTCAGATAATAATACGATTTCCGCAAAATCAACACCAGGGGAGATTCACACATTCATTGATAAAAATATTCACACTGATTTTGAATCCGGTAAAACGGTTATAGTTAACGGCTGGGTGCTTTCTGTTACCGAAGCCCGGCAAGCTGCACTGCTTTCCCTTATTCCCTCATAAAATAAAAATATTGTATGCATATTGATGCAAAAGAATTACCTAACAACTCACTTATTGAAGGTGATGTTTGTATTATTGGCGCTGGCGCTGCGGGCATTAGCATTGCACTGGAATGGATTAATACTCCTTTCAAAGTAATTCTTTTAGAAGGCGGTGGTTTTGAATATGATGATAAAGTGCAAGATCTTTACGATGGTAAAACTACCGGTCAGCATTACTATCCTTTAAGGTCAAGCCGTTTACATTACTTCGGTGGCACCACCGGTCATTGGGCAGGATTCTGTTCAACATTCGATCCCATTGATTTTAAAAAAAGGGATTGGGTGGAGCACAGCGGATGGCCTATTAAACGTGAAGACCTTGATCCTTTTTATAAAAGAGCACATAAAAATGTAGAACTCGGCCCTTATGAGTATGATTTAAATTATTGGCAAAAAAAAGACCCTTCATTAATTCCTCTTTTTCCTGATGCTGATGTAGTCTGGAATAAGATCTGGCAATTCAGTCCGCCTACACGTTTTGGTGAAAAATATAAGGATACAATTGTAAAGGCAAAGAGCATTCATTTATATACTTATGCCAATGTTGTAGATATAAGCGCCAATGAAAATGTATCAGCTATAAAAAAAGTAACGGTTAAAAACTATGCAGGCAAACAACATACAGTTCAGGCAAAGCATTTTATTATTGCCTGCTGCTCTATTCAAAATGCAAGATTACTGCTGGCGTCTAATAAACAGGCCGCTAAAGGTTTGGGCAACGATAATGATATTGTAGGGCGCTATTTTATGGAACATCTTGAAATAAAATCTTCAGAGTTATGGCTTGCAAAACCCAATGAATTAAAATTATATGGCTTTACCTTTGGCAAAGGTATAAGCGCCGAATTAGCCATAACAGAAAAAAAGCAGGAAGAATTTAAAATCTTAAATGGCACCGCTTCGCTCAGGTCTCCTTTGGAAATATCAAAGAATATGAAGCCGATGATTGATATATGGTCAGATAAGGATCCTCGTAAAAGCTTAGATAGACTTATAAAGACTTTTACAGATGCAGGTAAGCAGCAACAGGCTCTGGTAAATAACAGGTCGTATGAACTTTTCACACGCGTTGAGCAGGCTCCTAATCCTTCATCGCGTGTTACACTTGATACGGAAAAAGACTCATTAGGCGTACCGCGGGCTATGCTGCATTGGGAACTTACACCTCTTGAAAAAAGAAGCATCCGAAAAATTAATGAGCTTATAGGTCAGCAGGTAGGCGCTGCCGGAATTGGTCGCGTAAGATTGATGGATTATTTACATGATGAAAAAGATAATTCATGGCCATCATTCACCGGCGGAGGCTGGCACCACATGGGCACTACCCGCATGAGCGATGATCCCAAAAAAGGAGTGGTTAATGCCAATTGTAAAGTACATGGGATTTCTAATTTATATATGGCTGGTTCTTCCTGTTATGTTACAGCGGCAGCACCCAATCCAACACTTACATTGATTGCGCTTAGCTTACGTCTTTCAGATCATTTAAAAACCCTGATGTAAAATCTTTGAAATGTTTACAAACTCTTTCGGTAATCATAGAAGTTGGTTGTTTTATTTAGCTCTTCAAATTTTATGATCCTGATGAGGGGCCAGCACAGAAAATTCAGCTTTGATTATAGTAATTATTTGGGTTCCCTGATTTACAATCTTTTTTTAAAGCGAAAATCTGGAATGACCATATTTGTATAGATGGGAGTTAAAAAAAAATTAATCGCTATTTTGTGAAGGAACACATCCTTTGCAGGAGCATAGTAATGAAGTCGCTTCAGAAGTATTAAGATAAAAAGTTTGTGATGAGTGATAAGTTATAAGTAACAAGAAATAAAACATTGTACCATAACTGATACGTGATATCTCAAAACCTGATTTTTTAAAATAAATGAACATTTATGGAACAGTCAACGATTGCTATTAAAGATACTACCGCAAATCCTGCACCGTTAGGATTACTCGCTTTTGGTATGACAACTGTTTTACTCAATTTGCATAACGCCAGCATTTTTGAAATGAATTCAATGATCCTGTCTATGGGTATTTTTTATGGAGGGCTTGCACAGATTGTCGCGGGTATTATGGAAGCAAAAAAAAATAATATTTTCGGTCTAACGGCTTTTCTTTCTTACGGGTTTTTCTGGCTTACGCTGGTTGGCTTAATAGTAATGCCAAAAATGGGATGGGTGGCTGCTCCTTCGCAGAGTGCTATGGTGGCTTATCTTATTATGTGGGGTATTTTTACTTTTTGCCTTTTTTTTGGAACACTTCGCATCAGCAGGGCCTTGCAATTTGTATTTGCCACCTTAACTATTTTATTTTTTTTATTAGCTCTTGGAGATTCAACAGGCAATGCAACTTTAAAAACTTTCACTGGTTATGAAGGTATTATTTGCGGCGCTTCTGCAATGTATGCAGGCGTTGGAATTTTGCTAAATGAAATGCATAGTAAAATTGTTTTTCCTTTGGGCCTGGTCAAAAATTAATTGATTCGAAGTGATTATGGTTTTATTTAAACAACAACTAAAGAATACCAATGGAACATTTATTTAAAAGCTTATTATTTCTATTTGTTATGATCATTTCTTTTACTAATCCGCCAAAAAAAATTAAGGTGCTTTTTTTTGGAGATTCTATTACGCAAAATGCTGTATTGCCTGACGGATTTATAACTAAAATGAATAGTATTATAAAACAATCCAAAGTCCACAACCCTATTCAATTAATTGGTGCAGGAATAAGTGGTAATAAAGTGTATGATTTGTATTTGCGTTTGGAAACTGATGTGCTTGATAAAAAACCTGATATCGTTTTTATTTACATTGGCATTAATGATGTATGGCATAAAAAATCTTTAGGCACAGGCACCGATCAGGATAAGTATGAAAAATTTTACCGCGCTATTATTAATAGATTAAAAGCTAAAAATATTAAGGTGATTCTTTGCACACCTACGGTTATTGGTGAGAAAAAAGATAATTCAAATGAACAGGATACAGACCTTAATGCATACAGCAATGTGATAAGAAATTTATCAAAAGAATTTTCATTGCCGCTTTGTGATTTAAGAAAAACTTTTACCGAATATCTGCAAATGCATAATTCATCAAATAAAGAAAAAGGAATTTTGACTACAGATGGAGTGCATCTCAACGGCACTGGAAATTTAGTGGTTGCTGATGAAATGTGGAAAGTGTTACAAAAATTGTTATCCTTATATAAAAAATAATGGCACGAATTTTAGACTCTAATTAAACAAATTATAATTAGTCTGATAAAATTAACAAGCAAAAAATAATGCAGATAATGACACCTATTAATACAGCATTATGTTCTTTTGGAATGAGCGGCAGAGTATTCCATGCCCCGTTTATAAGTATAAATCCAGGCTTTAATTTTTATGCAGTTTTAGAACGAACTAAAAATCTTGCAGAAGAAAAATATTTCGGTGTAAAAACTTACCAATCGTTGAAAGATATGCTGGCAGATGAATTGGTAGAATTGGTAATTGTAAATACACCTAATTACACCCATTTTGAATTTGCAAAAAAAGCTTTGAAAGCAGGTAAGCATGTAATAGTTGAAAAGCCATTTACTATTTCTTCTGTTGAAGGAAAAAAATTAATTGCACTTGCGAAAAAACAAAATAAAAAATTATCAGTTTATCAAAATCGACGGTACGACAGCGATTACAAAACAATAAAAAAAGTTGTTGATGAAAAATTGCTGGGAGATCTTGTTGAAGTAGAAATGCATTTCGACAGGTTTAAAGAAGAGCTTAGCCCAAAATTACACAAAGAAATTCCGGGGCCGGGTGCAGGTTCATTATATGATCTTGGCTCACATTTAATTGACCAGGCACTGCAGTTATTTGGAATGCCTCGTGAAATTTTTGCCGATATACGATCAGCCAGGCCTATATCAAAAGTTGATGATTATTTTGAGTTATTATTTTATTATAAAAAATTACGGGTTCGTGTAAAATCCAGTTATGTAGTACGTGAAGGATTGCCCGGATACATTTTACACGGCCTGAAAGGTTCTTTTATAAAACATAAAACCGATATCCAGGAAAATACGTTACAGGCCGGCGGTATTCCCGGTGGCGAAGATTGGGGTATAGAACCTGAAACAGAAAAAGGATTGTTGCATACTAATGTAAATGGTGCAGAAATAAGAAAATATATTACTTCTGAACAAGGGAATTATGGAGATTATTATGATGGCATTTACAATGCAATACGAAATGATAAGGCTGTGCCGGTAAACGCTAAAGATGGAGTGAATGTTATAAAAATTATTGAAGCCGCTTATAAGAGTAGTAAGAAAAAGAGAGTTATTAAATTATAGTTTAGATTAATTAAAAATTAAAAAGGTGACTAAATTAATATTATTGATAACAATTTAAAATTTATAACATGACTACAAGAAGATCATTTCTGAAATCAACATCAATAGCAACAGCAGGTTCGTTGATGCTTCCTTCTTACTTAAAAAATAAATTACCGTTAATCGGCTTGCAATTATATACCGTTCGTGATGCGATGGCTAAAGATCCAAAGTCAACACTGGCCCAGGTTGCGCAAATAGGATATACATCTGTTGAAGCCGCCGGCTATACAGGCGATCGAAAATTTTATGGAATGACTCCACAGGAATTTAAAAAGGTATTAAAGCATAACGGACTTGTTATTCCAAGCAGCCATTACAGGCTGGGAGAGGATAAAACAAATGGTGAAATAACGAAGGGTTCAATATTGCACGATTGGGATAAAGCGATTGACGATGCTGCAGAAGTGGGTATTAAATATATGGTATGTGCATATTTATCGGAAACTGAACGCAAAGGGCTTGATCATTATAAATATGTTGCAGACCAATTAAATATTGCCGGCGAAAAATGTAAAAAATCAGGGATACAATTGTGTTATCACAATCATGATTTTGAATTTATAAAACAAGATGATAAATATCCTTACGACATTTTATTAGCAAGCGATAAAAATTTGGTAAAGATGGAAATGGACATTTACTGGATTACAAAAGCAGGACAAGATCCTATAAAACTTTTCAATGAACATCCCGGAAGATTCCCGTTATGGCATGTAAAGGACATGGACAATACACCCGAGCATTCGTTTACAGAAGTTGGAAACGGCATTATAGATTTCAAAGAAATTTTTAAGTATAGAAATAAAGCCGGTATGAAATACTTTTTTGTTGAGCAGGATAAGTGCCCCGGCTCTCCATTTGATAGTATTACAAAAAGTATAAATTACATAAAAAAGAATATAATCCCGCTATATTAAATTCGAGGGTATAAATTTTTAAAAGAAATAAATGATTAATATTCTTTAGTTTTTTATTTCGTATTTCAAATAAAAAAACTATGAAGCTTCTGCCAATATTTGTGGCCTGTGCATATTTAATTTACCATTATATTGAGCGCCCAATTCTATTTGAAGACTATCAGTTGTAATCTCACCATTTACATAACCCGTCTTTTTTATTTCAAGCTGTGTTGCTTTTACATTCCCATTTACAGTTCCATAAATGATCGCAGATTTGGTAATTATATCGCCTTCGATATTTCCTTTTTCGCCTAATACTACACCACCTTCAACATGTACATTGCCTATCACTTTTCCTTCAATCCTTATAACAGATGAGCCTTGCAGCTCTCCTGTGAAAGTGTAGCCTTCGCCAATAATAGTTGAAATTTCTTTTGCAGTAATTTCTAAAGGTTGCTGTTCTTTGTTGTTTTTCTTAAACATATTAATTGAGGGTTAAAAAAGATTCAGGATTTATTTTTTGTCCGTTTTTATGAATTTCATAATGCAAATGAGGACCAGTCGACCGACCCGTAGAGCCTATGTTTCCAATTTGCTGACCAATCTCAATTTTCTCTCCAACGTTTACCAGAATTTTTGATAAATGCCCATACAATGTTTCAAAGCCATTGCCATGTTTTAGCATGATACAATTTCCAAATCCGCCGCGAAGCCCTGCAAATTCTACTTCACCTTTTGCCATTGCTTTTACAGGAGCGCCAAAAGGAGCTCTTATATCAAGCCCTTTATGTGTTTCTGTACCTGAGCCATCAAACGGATTTTCGCGTGTGCCAAAACGTGAGGTAATAGCTCCTGAAAAAGGCAAGCCTAACGGTGTATAAGATATGTTGTAAGCTATTCGATTTAAGTAACCTTCATAAAAATTGGTAATCTCATCTGTTGATATAATATCATTATCGGCTTCACCGCCTTTGGGTCCTTTAAATGCAGTTTGTATTCCCCTTGATTTTAAAAACCCGTTTATAGTGGATAGCTCGTTATCAATATTTGTAAACTTTTTACGCACTGCGTTTGTGTCAACTTCTGAAAATGAAGCATGTATTGAGCTAATTTTATTAGTAAGAATTTCCTGTAATTTATATTGCTGAATATTATTTTGCGTTAAGTAAACGATGGCGCAGATTAATGCGAAAAAAATTAAGATCAATCCTGCGAAATATTTTTTCCAGTTCAATATTAAATTACTTGAAACTTGCATCGGCTTTAAAGCCTGCGGGTTCTTATTTACAAATAAGATGGTGGTTTTTTCCTTTTGTCTTTTCATAATGCCAGGTTAATGTGACTGAATTGGATTTTTTAACTTGGGGATAATCAGATATATGATTAACGGCGGGAAGGCTTTATTAATTGCCTTTGTTAATATCTTTTTAAATGCTTTTTTTGAAGATTAAATGGGAATAGTAAAAAGTCGTAAAAACACTATCAACTGAGAATGCAAGAATACACGTAAAATTTATTATTCTACTGATGTGAAAAAGGGAAAATGATGCGGATCCATATTATTGTAGCAAAATTATGTCTTTAATATTTCTTCTATCCTTTCCAATTCTTCTTTACTAAAAGAGCAATTATAAATTGCACTAACGGCGTCGGTTACTTGCTTTGGCTTGCTTGCGCCAAGAATAACTGAAGTAATTCTTTCATCTTTTAATATCCATGCAAGTGCCATTTGTGCAAGCGTTTGTTTTCTTTCTAAAGCAATCTTATTTAGCTTTTTTGCTTTTTCAATCACGGCATCTGTTATCTGCGATTCAGTAATGGCACCATTTTCAAGATTCCTTGCTGCCCTTGAATCTTTTGGAATTCCTTTTAAATATTTATTGGTAAGTATGCCTTGTGCTAATGATGAAAATGTAATGCAGCCAACTTTTTCTTTTTCTAAAAGATCTAATAATCCATTTTCAACCCAGCGATCGAGCATTGAATATCTTGGCTGGTGAATAAGCAGGGGAGTTCCTAAGCGTTTTAATATCTCAATCGCCTTTTCTGTTTCTCCCGGCTGATAGCTTGAGATGCCAACATACAAAGCTTTCCCCTGCCGCACAATAAGGTCAAGCGCTGAAATGCTTTCTTCCAATGGAGTTTGAGGATCAGGCCGGTGATGATAAAAAATATCTACATAGTCTAAACCCATTCTTTGCAGGCTTTGATCAAGGCTTGCTACCAAATATTTTTTTGATCCCCAATCTCCGTAGGGGCCGTCCCACATTTTCCAGCCTGCTTTTGAAGAGAGGATCATTTCATCGCGGTAAGGTTTGAAATCCTTTTTTAATATTCTCCCAAAGGTCGTCTCTGCGGCACCGTTAGGTGGCCCATAATTATTGGCGAGATCAAAATGTGTAATGCCATTATCGAAAGCTGTCCGTAAAATATTCCTGCAATTTTCAAAGTTATCAATTTCGCCAAAGTTGTGCCATAAGCCTAATGAAATTAATGGAAGCTTTATTCCACTGTTTCCGCAGCGGCGGTATTTCATTTGTTCATAACGATGTTGATTTGCAGTATAGCTCATAATTTTATTTTTTAATAAATTTTATTATTATTAATTGCACGTTTTCCTGTTAAATATTTTTCTCTGATTATTTCATACACAGGTTTGTTATACACCTTACTTTCCAGCCATGAAATAATATCGAGATAGGCAAATGCTCTTGTTTCAAATTTACTTTTTTCAAATTGCTTTATAGTATCTAAAAGTTTTTCAAATTCCGGTTGTAATTTTTTTGCTGATAAATAGAATGATTTGCGTAAAAATTTAAACATTTCTTCTTCAACCAAACTTAGATTTTGCATCTTAGCCATAAAGCGATACACCGATTTGATAAGGTATTCCAGCAATTGAAAATTGCCCAATTCATAATGAGAAATGAGATGCAGCAACCTTGCATAACATTGCAAATCATTCCTGAGATCAACTTTCCAGTTGATGATTTTATTTAAATAATCTATAGCCGTATCATAATCCCCGGCGCCAAAATATAGTGAAGCGATCTTGTAATAAAAAACAAGCACCCGGTGATGATCGAGGTAAATGCTAAACTCATTTAGTTGTTGATTTATATCTGTAACAATTTCTAATCCTTCTCTAAAAGTTCCTTCCAAAAAATGCTGATTTAATTTCGCAATGTAGAAATAAACAAAAACCTGTACCCGGTTGTTATTGTTTTGTTTCACAATATCCGACTCCTTAAATTCTTCAAAAAGCTTTAATGATTTTTCAAAGCCTGGGTAATTTCTTAAAGTGAAATGCGCATTTAATAAGTTGTGAAGTCCCTTTATATAATTGGCTGTTTCAATTTCTTTCATCATGGGTTTTTCTGTAAAAAGATTAACCCATTTTTGTGTGTATCGGTAATACATCAAAAAATCCTGCCGTATAAATGCGTACCAGCAATAGCTTTGATTGTAATACATTTTTTCATAAAAACTATGGGGGATTTTTATGTCTTCCGTTAGATGATCATGAAAATAATTTTCTACTTCCTTCTCATCATTTTTATTTCTTGCATGTCCGTTCTTAATGTACCAGCTATATAATTGCAATGCGAGATTAGAAAGTTTTGTAACTCTTATAAGCCGCTCATTTGTTTTATTCGTTTCATCCGTTAATGCATCCGCCCTGTCCTGCATGCTCCTCGTAATATGCAACGATTCTATTTTCTTTTCAAGAAATAATACTTCAATAAGAAAGCTTACCTGGTTATGCGCTTTCGCATTTTCTTTTACTTTGTCCAGTATTTTCAGGCTTTGCAGGTAAAGCCCTTTGTTATACAAAATTCTTGCGAAGTCCAATTGCTCATGCAAACGAATATCTATGTTTTCATTACTTTCCAATACGCGAAGGCTTGCAAGTATTTGTTTGTATAAATGAGCTTTCATATTAGAAAGCTGTCCTTTTTTTATAGCTCTTGTTTTACTGATTAATTCCTTTTCATCATAGTCTTTCATTTTATCTAATGCATCAAAAAGCTGAACAATTTTTAAATCATTGTTAGATGTGTTTCTTTGAACATACAGCTTGAAATTCCTCTTTTCTGACTTTAGAAGCGAATGAATCAATTGAAATACAGCATCTGTTGATCTGTTGGGCATCGTATTAATTTTAGCTGGAATAGCAGTGGTGACAGTACTTTAAAGAAATTGCTATTCCTTTCGGCAATGTAAATTTCTGCTATTTTAGTTTAAAATCTTCCTGTTAGATAATTTACTTTCATATACAGAAACAATTGATTGATAAATGATTTTAAGAATTTTAGATAATCTTAAATGGGGTGGCTTAAACGATTCGCTTTAACTATCCTCTATGGTTTCTTTACTACTGGTTTTTTTGATTACTATTTTCTAAACATTACTTCTTAATTTCTTTTACTATGAATAAAATAACCATATTTGATACTACACTCCGCGACGGTGAGCAAGTGCCGGGATGCAAGCTTAATACAAAAGAAAAAGTTGAGCTTGCATTGGATCTAGAGCACTTAGGCGTTGACGTTATAGAAGCAGGCTTTCCTATTTCAAGCCCGGGAGACTTTTCTTCAGTAGTTCAAATTTCAAAAAACATTTCAAACGCAACTGTTTGCGCTTTAACACGTGCGGTGCAAAAAGATATAGAAGTTGCCGGAGAAGCATTACAATATGCAAAGCATCCAAGAATTCACACAGGTATCGGAACTTCTGATCTGCACATCAAAAGCAAATTCAATTCAACACGCGAAGATATTTTAGCAAGAGCCATTCAATGTGTAAAATGGGCAAGAAATTTTACAGATAATATTGAATTTTATGCAGAAGATGCTGGAAGAACTGACAACGAATATTTGGCGCAGGTAATTGAAGCTGTAATAAAAGCAGGCGCTACAACGGTTAATATTCCTGATACAACAGGGTATTGCCTTCCGCATCAATATGGAGAAAAAATTGCGTACTTAATAAATAATGTAAGCAATATTGATAAGGCAGTTATATCATGCCATTGCCATAATGATTTAGGCCTTGCAACTGCCAATTCTATTTCCGGAATTATAAATGGTGCAAGACAAATTGAATGCACCATTAATGGCTTAGGCGAAAGAGCCGGCAATACTTCTCTCGAAGAAGTAGTGATGATAATAAAGCAACATAAGGACTTGGAATTTTATACCAATATTGATGCAACACAATTAAATCCTTTAAGCAGGAAAGTGTCGGATGTGATGCGCATGCCCGTGCAGCCCAATAAGGCTATTGTAGGCAGCAATGCATTTTCACATTCTTCAGGCATTCACCAGGATGGATTTTTAAAAGATGCATTGACATATGAAATTATTACACCCGAAGAAGTAGGAGCAGACAGTTCAAAGATTGTACTAACGGCAAGGAGTGGACGCAGTGCTCTTGCTTTTCGTTTTCAAAAGCTGGGTTACCATTTTAACCGCAATGATGTAGATGTACTTTACGATAAATTTTTACAGGTAGCCGATAACAAGAAAGAAGTGGAAGACCAGGATCTTTCAGGGCTTGCAAAGGCTTATCAGCAAAGAAGTTTATTAACAACTTAGTTTCATGCGTTTAGTTTTATGTATGTGGGGGATTGTCCCCCACTTTTTTAAAAAATGAGGGAATGGGAAAAACATTATTTGAAAAAATTTGGGAGAAGCACCTGGTAAAATCTATACCGGGCGGCCCTGATGTTATATATATTGACAAACATTTTATTCATGAAGTAACCAGCCCGCAGGCATTTGCGGGAATAGAAAAAAGAGGCTTACAAATTTTACGGCCTGAAAAAATTGTTGCTACTGCAGATCACAATGTCCCAACAATTAATCAGCATCTTCCAATAAAAGATTTGCTTTCAAGATTACAGGTTGATCAACTGATTGAAAACTGTAAAAAACATCATGTTGAATTATACGGTCTCGGTCATCCTTACCAGGGAATTGTACATGTCATCGGTCCTGAATTGGGAATAACCCAACCCGGTATGACTATTGTTTGCGGCGATAGCCACACTTCTACACATGGCGCATTTGGCTCTATTGCATTTGGTATTGGCACAAGCGAAGTTGAAATGGTTTTTGCAACACAATGTATTTTGCAAACGAGGCCAAAGGTTATGCGCATTAATGTAAATGGAACATTGAATAAAGGAGTGGTTTCAAAAGATATTATTCTTTATATCATTTCAAAAATTTCTGCTAGCGGCGCCACCGGTTATTTTGTGGAGTATGCAGGCTCTGCTATTCGTGATCTTTCTATGGAATCAAGAATGACTATTTGTAATATGAGCATTGAAATGGGAGCCAGAGGTGGAATGATAGCGCCTGATGAAACAACTTTTGAATATATCAAAGGCAGAGAATTTGCACCGAAGGGACATGAATGGACAAAGAAATTAGAAGAATGGAATAAATTATTTACGGATGAAGATGCTTCCTTCGATCTTGAAATAAATATTAATGCAAACGACATTGAACCTATGATAACTTATGGCACTAATCCCGGGCTCGGGATTTCAATAAACGGATTTGTTCCTGTAAGCGGAACTATTATTGATGAAGGTGAACGAAAAAATATTATTAAGGCTTTGCAATATATGGGATTGAAATCAGGACAACAATTAAAAGGCATGCCGGTTCAAAATGTTTTTATAGGGAGCTGTACTAATTCAAGGATTGAAGATTTGCGTTTAGTCGCTTCTGTTATAAAGGGCAGAAAGAAAAATAAAAATGTGAAAGTGATGATAGTGCCAGGCTCACAGCAGGTGGCTGCACAAATTGTTGCCGAAGGTTTGGATAAAATTTTTAATGAAGCAGGTTTTGAAATCCGGCAGGCAGGTTGCAGCGCGTGTCTTGGAATGAATGAAGATAAAATTCCTGCGGGTGAATATTGCATTTCTACCAGTAACAGGAACTTTGAAGGCAGGCAGGGCGCCGGTGCAAGAACCTTATTAGCAAGCCCGCTTACAGCTGCAGCCGCTGCCATTACCGGCGTTATTACCGACGTTCGTGAATTATTAAATTGAAAAAATGCAACCATTAAAAAAAATACATAGCCCATTTGTTCCATTGCCTATGGAAAATATTGATACCGATCAAATTATTCCCGCAAGGTTTTTAAAAGCAACCACACGGGATGGTTTTGGTAAAAATCTTTTTCGCGATTGGCGGTATATTAATAACGATGAGGCACAACCGAAAATGGATTTTAATTTGAACAAGCCTGAATACAAGGGAACAATTTTGGTTGCGGGTAAAAACTTTGGTTGCGGATCTTCACGGGAACATGCGGCCTGGTCAATTCTTGATTATGGATTCTATGTAGTGGTGTCAAGCTTTTTTGCAGATATTTTTAAAAACAATGCATTGAATAATGGAGTACTGCCAGTACAGGTTACTGATGATTTTTTGCAAAAAATATTCAGACTTGATAATAAATCTACACTTACGATTGATGTTGATAAGCAAACCATCACAATAGACGCAACAGGAGAAACAGAAACATTTGATATTAATAATTATAAAAAAACCTGTTTGCTTAACGGGTTCGATGATATTGATTATCTCATAAGCATCAAAGAAGATATACTAAATTTTGAAAAACAATTTGCTTAACAAAAAACCATGAATAAGAATATTGCCGTTATACCCGGAGATGGAATTGGGCCTGAAGTAACACACCAGGCAATAAAAGTATTGAATGCGATTGCAACAAAATATTATCACAATTTTGATTTTACCTATGGCCTTATGGGCACCGTTGCTATTGATAAAATGGGCGATCCTCTGCCTCAACATACAATTGACATTTGTGTGCAAAGCGATGCTGTTTTATTTGGCGCAATAGGTCATCCAAAATATGATAATGACCCTTCTGCAAAAGTTCGGCCTGAGCAGGGGTTATTAAGGATTAGAAAAGAACTGCAATTATTTGCAAACATCCGTCCCATATCAACTTATAAATCTTTGCATCACCTTTCGCCGTTAAAAGAAAAGCAATTAAATAATGTTGATTTTATAATTTACCGTGAGCTTACCGGCGGAATTTATTTTGGAAAAAAAGAATTGAATGCAGATGGCTCAGAAGCTTCTGACCTTTGTGTTTATACCAAAAATGAAATAGAAAGAATTGCACATCTTGCTTTTAAAGCCGCACAACAAAGAAGAAAAAAATTAACGCTTGTTGATAAAGCAAATGTTTTGGAAACATCAAGATTGTGGAGAAAAACTGTGCAGGAGTTATCAGCATCTTATCCAGATGTTAAGGTAGATTATATGTTTGTTGACAATGCTGCAATGCAAATAATTATTAATCCAAGACAGTTTGATATAATGCTTACTGAAAACATGTTTGGTGATATTTTAAGTGATGAAGCAAGCGTTATTAGTGGCTCGCTGGGATTGTTGCCATCTGCGTCTATAGGCGTTTCATCGGCGTTATTCGAGCCTATTCATGGTTCTTATCCGCAGGCTGCAGGAAAAGATATTGCAAATCCGGTTGGTTCTATTTTATCCGCCGCTATGATGCTGGATCATTTTGATTTACGGGAAGAAGCTGCTGAAGTTCGTAAAGCAGTAGCGTGGACTTTGGCAAATGGATTTGTATCGCGAGATATAGATCCGGTAAACCCACATTTTACATCAACCATCGGCGAATTTATAAGTGATTATATCAGTAATGACATTCCTGCAAATGTCAATGTAAAAAATATTGCTTACGGGAAAACAACTATTATTTAAAATAGCAGAAAGATTAATTTATGTATTACAACAACAATACTTTTATTTATTTCAATGGAGAAATAATAAAAGCATCCGAAGCAAAAATAGATTTATACAGTCAAACGCTTCATTACGGCTATGGTGTTTTTGAAGGCATCCGTTCTTACAAAACAATATCAGGAGCAACAAAAATGTTTAAAGAAACTGAACATTTCAAAAGATTAAAAAATTCTGCTGAATCATTGAACATCCCTTATCCATGGACTTCTGGTGAATTGATTAGAGCAACGTATGAAGTATTAAGACGAAATAACCTAAACGACGCATACATAAGGCCGTTAGTGTATGCGCCTGCGAATATGAGTTTTAATCTTAATAAAGAATCATTCATTGTAATTGAAACCTGGCTGATGCAACCCTTTCTTGGGGAAAAATTATTAAGCGTGATGACTTCTTCTTTTCAAAGGCCTAATCCAAAAGCATTCAAAATTGAAGCAAAAGCAACAGGGCATTATGTAAATTCTATTCTGGCAAGCCAGGAAGCAAAAGCAAAAGGTTATGATGAAGCATTGCTTCTTGATGACGAAGGTTTTGTAGCAGAGGGACCCGGTGCAAATATTTTTCTTGAACATAACGGTGTTCTATATACGCCGCAATTGGGCCATATTTTACCTGGCATTACAAGAGCAACTATTTTAGGAATATGTGAGCGTCTATGTTTCACCGTTATAGAAAAACAAATCGCACTTGATGAGATCCATGGAGCTGATAGTGCATTCTTTTGCGGAACAGCGGCTGAAGTAATCGGAATAGAAAAGCTTGATGATATTCCATTTAAAAAACATTGGAACGACATTAGGAATACAAATTCAACAGGCATATAAAAATTTAGTATTAGAAAAGGATTATATATCCTCCTCTGCACAATTCGTATAATTATGAATGAGCTTAATAAATATAGCAAGACGATTACGCAAGATGAAACACAGCCCGCAGCACAGGCTATGTTTTATGGAATTGGATTAACAGATGATGATCTTAAAAAAGCACAGGTAGGCATTGTAAGCATGGGATACGATGGCAATACCTGTAACATGCATTTAAATGATTTGGCAAAAATTGTAAAGCAAGGTGTTTGGGATAATGATTTGGTTGGGCTCATTTTTAATACTATCGGTGTAAGTGATGGAATGAGCAACGGTACTGATGGCATGCGCTATTCATTAGTGAGTCGCGATATTATTGCTGATTCTATTGAAGCCGTTTGCGGCGCTCAATATTACGATGCATTGATTGCAGTGCCGGGCTGCGATAAAAATATGCCGGGCTCAGTTATTGCAATGGGAAGATTGAACCGTCCTTCTATTATGGTATATGGCGGCACAATAGCGCCGGGCCATTACAAAGGTCAGGATCTGAATATAGTTTCAGCTTTTGAAGCGCTTGGGCAAAAAATGGCAGGGCAGTTAAGTGAAGAAGATTTTAAAGGTATTGTACAGCATTCATGCCCGGGTGCAGGAGCTTGCGGTGGCATGTACACAGCAAATACAATGTCAAGCGCAATTGAAGCATTGGGAATGAGCTTGCCTTATTCCTCCTCAAATCCTGCATTAAGTGATGCAAAGAAAAATGAATGCCATGCTGCAGGAAAAGCAATTCGATTGTTGATTGAAAAAGATATTAAGCCATCAGATATTATGACGCGGAAGGCATTTGAAAATGCTGTAACCATAGTAATGGTTTTAGGAGGTAGCACTAATGCTGTGTTGCATTTAATTGCTATGGCAAAAAGTGTGGATGTTGAATTAACACAGGATGATTTTCAAATCATAAGTGATAAAGTTCCTGTATTGGCCGATCTAAAACCAAGCGGAAAATATTTAATGGAAGACTTGCATCATATTGGCGGGGTTCCGGCTGTAATGAAATATTTGTTGCAAAAGAATTTGCTTCATGCGGATTGCTTAACAGTAACAGGAAAAACAATTGCAGAAAATCTTGAGCACGTTGCTGATCTTGATTTTGAAAAGCAAAAAATTATTTTACCAATCGAAGTTCCGGTTAAATCAACAGGTCATCTTCAAATATTATATGGCAATTTAGCCAAAGGTGGAAGTGTTGCAAAAATCAGTGGTAAAGAAGGTGAACAATTCAAAGGGCCTTCAAGAGTTTTTGATGGTGAGCATGAATTAATAAATGGAATAAATTCAGGAAAAATAAAACCAGGAGATGTAGTGGTGATAAAGCATGTAGGCCCACGGGGCGCACCGGGCATGCCTGAAATGCTGAAGCCTACATCTGCTATTATTGGTGCAGGACTTGGCAATAGTGTTGCATTAATTACCGATGGAAGATTTAGCGGCGGCACTCATGGTTTTGTCGTCGGCCATATAACACCGGAAGCTTTCGATGGTGGATTATTAGCGCTTGTGCAAGATGATGATGTAATTGAAATTAATGTTGCAACAAAAACAATTACATTAAAAGTTGATGAAAATATAATTGCTGAAAGAAAAAAGAAATGGAAACAACCGGCATTGAAAGCAACAAAAGGAATTTTATATAAGTATGCAAAATTTGTTAAGAATGCGGCGGAAGGATGTGTAACAGATGAGGCTCCTTAAATCCCCAAAGGGGGACTTTGAAAGTTCTTATTTTTTAAAAATATTTTATGAATACAATCACTGAAATAAAAAAAACTTCTCCAAAAAAAGTGGAGACTTCAAAAGCCCCCTCCTCTGGAGGGAGTTTGGGGGAGGCTTCAGGTTCTGTGGCTCTTCTGGAAATTTTTCTTGCTGAAAAAGTTGACACTATTTTCGGTTACCCGGGCGGTGCCATCATGCCGATTTATGATGCATTGTACGACTACCAGGAAAAGATGGAACACATTTTAGTAAGACATGAGCAAGGTGCAATTCATGCAGCGCAAGGCTATGCAAGAACATCAGGGCGTACAGGAATAGTGTTTGCTACGAGCGGCCCCGGCGCTACCAATTTGGTTACAGGGCTTGCAGATGCGATGATTGATAGTACACCGTTAGTTTGTATAACCGGGCAGGTGTATGCGCATCTTTTGGGAACCGATGCATTCCAGGAAACAGATGTTATAAATATTACTACACCTGTTACAAAGTGGAATTACCAGGTAACCGATGCAACGGAAATTCCTTCAGTATTGGCAAAAGCATTTTATATCGCAAAAAGCGGAAGGCCTGGCCCCGTATTAATTGATATAACCAAAAATGCACAGTTACAAAAATTCGATTTTCAAGGATATACAACGTGCAGGCATATACGCAGTTATCGCCCTAAGCCAAATGTAAGAGTAGAATATATTGAAAAAGCTGCCAAACTAATTAATTCTGCAGAAAAACCCTTTGTAATTTTTGGTCAAGGTGTAATTCTGGGTAAGGCTGAAAAAGAATTTGAAAATTTTTTAAAAAAATCGGGAATACCCGCAGCATGGACTATACTTGGATTGAGTGCATTACCAACTGATCATCCATTGAATGTAGGAATGCTGGGCATGCATGGCAATTATGGTCCGAATGTATTGACAAATGAATGCGATGTATTAATTGCAGTGGGTATGCGTTTCGATGATCGCGTTACCGGAAGGCTTGATAAATATGCAAAGCAGGCAAAAATAATTCACCTCGATATTGATCCATCGGAGATTGATAAAAATGTAAAAACCACCGTGCCTGTGTGGGGCGATTGTAAAGAAACTTTACCATTACTTTCAGAAAGAATTGAGCAGAAAAAGCATACGCAATGGTTGCAAAAATTTAAAGAATATAAACAAAAAGAAATAGAGACTTGCATTGAAAAAGAAATGCATCCGGTAGTCGATGAACTCAGCATGGCTGAAGTAATAGATGCATTAAACGAACTAACGAAAGGCGATGCTGTGATTGTTACAGATGTAGGCCAGCACCAGATGGTAACCTGCCGGTATGCAAAATTTAATCAATCAAAAAGTAATGTTACATCAGGAGGATTAGGTACTATGGGCTTTGCATTGCCTGCAGCTATTGGCGCAAAATTTGGTGCACCAGAAAGAACAGTAGTTGCTATAATTGGTGATGGCGGTTTTCAAATGACGTTGCAGGAATTAGGAACCATCATGCAAAATGATATCAACATAAAGATTATTATTCTCAATAATAATTTCCTGGGTATGGTGCGGCAGTGGCAGGAATTATTTCATGAAAGAAGGTATTCGTTTACAGATATTAAAAGCCCTGATTATGTAGCACTGGCAAAATCTTATTATATAGAAGGGAAAAAAGTTTCTGAAAGAGAGAATTTGAAAAATGCTTTAAAAGAAATGTTAGATCATGACGGCGCTTATTTACTTGAAGTAATGGTTGGAAAGGAAGACAATGTTTTTCCTATGGTGCCGCAAGGTTGCAGTGTTGCTGAAATAAGATTAAAATAAAATCCTTATTTCCCGTCCGACCGGTCATCCGGGCGGGTTTTTAAAGGATTATAAAAATTAAATTATGAGTGAACAAAAAAATAACAATTCTGTTTCCTCAGCTGGGGGTAAGCAAGAATTTACATTAACAGTATATACTGAGAATCAGATTGGAATACTCAATCGAATCTCCATTATTTTTTCACGCAGAAAAATTAATATACATAACCTCAACACTTCACCATCTGAAGTACCGGGCATACACCGTTTTAATATTGTTATTGAAGAAACAGAAGAAGTTATAAAAAAACTTGTACGGCAGATTGAAAAGCAAGTAGATGTTTTAAAAGCATATTATAATACGAATGATGAAATCATCTGGCAGGAAATGGCTTTGTATAAAGTATCTACCGATGCCATTGCAGAAAAAGTAAAAGTAGAAAGATTGCTTCGTGAATTTGGTGCAAGAGCTGTTGCTATTCGTAAAGATTATACAGTATTTGAAACTACAGGTCATCGTGAAGAAACAGATAAGCTTATTGCTTTTCTTGAGCCTTATGGATTAATTGAATTTGTAAGAAGTGCACGGGTAGCAATAATAAAAGACAGCAGTGGATTTCATGATAAGGTTAAAGAATTTGAACAAAGAGAGCCAGGTGAAGAAGTAATAGAGAATGAATTTTTAGATAAGCAGGAAGAAGTTTTTAGTATGTAATAAAATGCAAATGACTGTTGAAAAAGTAATTCCTATTCTGAGAATTTTTGATTATAAAAAAGCAATAGAATTTTATATTGACTGGTTAGGATTTAAAATAGATTGGGAACATACATTTGAAGAGAATACACCGGTTTACATGCAGGTTTCGGGAGAAGGAATTACATTGCATTTAAGTGAACATCATGGAGACAGCACACCCGGAACAAGGGTGTATATTGAATGCGCATGGTTAAAAGAATATCATAAACAATTGATAGAAAAAAAATATAAATACAACAAGCCGGGTTTGGAAGAATCATTTTATGGCACATGGTGCATGGAAGTAAATGATCCTTTTGGAAATAAATTATCATTCAACGAAAGGAAAATTTGAGAATATAACGGGTAAGCGTAAACGAAGATTTTTTAAAATATATAAAAAGAACTTAAACATTAATTAAATACAATAGGAGAATAAAAAATTAGCAACGATTATAAACAGCATCAATCTCTTTATCTCTTTGCTCTTTATTTATCTCTTGTAGCTAAAAAACAAAAATCATGGCAAAATTAAATTTTGGCGGCACTGAAGAAAACGTTGTAACACGTGAAGAGTTTCCTTTATCAAAAGCACAGGAAGTTTTGAAAGATGAGGTGGTGGCTGTTATCGGCTACGGTGTGCAAGGCCCGGGGCAAGCTCTTAATCAAAAAGAAAATGGTATAAACGTAATTGTTGGCCAGCGTAAAAATTCAAAGAGCTGGGACAAAGCGGTACGTGATGGTTTTGTAGAAGGCAAAACTTTATTTGATATTGAAGCGGCTCTGGAAAAAGGAACCATAATATGTTATTTATTAAGTGATGCTGCGCAAATTGCATTGTGGCCGACAGTGAAAAAACATTTAACCCCCGGCAAAGCTTTATATTTTTCCCATGGCTTTGGCATTACTTATAATGATCAAACAGGAATTGTTCCTCCAAAAGATGTGGATGTTTTTTTAGTGGCCCCAAAGGGATCAGGAACTTCTTTAAGAAGAATGTTTTTGCAAGGCCGTGGATTAAACAGCAGCTATGCAATTTTTCAGGATGCAACCGGAAAAGCATTTGACAGGGTAGTGGCGCTGGGCATTGCAATTGGTTCAGGATATTTATTTGAAACAAATTTTAAGAAAGAAGTTTACAGCGATCTTACCGGCGAACGTGGAACTTTAATGGGCGCTATACAGGGAATTTTTGCTGCGCAATTTGAAGTGCTTAGAAAAAAAGGACATTCTCCATCAGAAGCATTTAATGAAACAGTTGAAGAGCTTACACAATCACTAATGCCGTTAGTAGCAGAAAATGGAATGGACTGGATGTATGCAAATTGTTCAACAACTGCACAACGCGGCGCACTAGATTGGTGGAAAAAATTTCGCGATGCCACATTACCTGTATTTACTGAATTATATGAAGAAGTTGCAGCAGGCCGTGAAGCAGCACGCTCTATAGAAAGCAACAGCAAAGCCGATTACAGGGTAAAATTAGAAGCAGAATTAAAAGAATTACATGACAGTGAATTATGGCAGGCAGGCAAGACCGTTAGAAGCCTTCGCCCCGAAAATCAACCTGCTAAATCTGCTTCTTCAGTAAAAGCAGAAGATAAAAATCTTAAGCTGGAAAAAGAAAAAGTTTAAAATTAAAATATTGTAATGAATCAATTAACAAAAAATAAAAGTACACATGTTCCTGTTTCATCAAACAGAGAAAACAACAATAAAATATTGGACTTTTATAGCGCTGCCCAACGATTAAAAAAAATTGTGAACAGAACACCGCTTGCGTTCAATCATAATTTATCAAAAAAATATGAGTGTAATATTTTTTTAAAAAGAGAAGATTTACAGGTAGTTCGTTCTTACAAGCTTCGAGGCGCTTACAACATGATGAGCAATTTATCGGAACAGCAACTAAGCCGTGGTGTAGTGTGTGCAAGCGCAGGAAATCATGCACAGGGTTTTGCTTATTCCTGTAAGAAGCTTGCCTGCAAAGGCGTTGTATTTATGCCTATTATAACGCCTAATCAAAAAGTATCGCAAACAAAAATGTTTGGTGAAGATTTTATTGAAGTAAAATTAACCGGTGATACTTATGATGAATGTTCTGTTGCAGCAAAAAAATATACGCATGAAAATGAAATGGTTTTTATACCACCATTTGATGATTATAAAATTATAGAAGGGCAGGGTACCGTAGGCGTAGAAATCTTAGAAGAAATTTCCGATGTGGATTATTTATTTCTGCCCATTGGTGGCGGAGGCCTTGCGGCAGGAGTAGGAACTTATTTTAAAACATTTTCTCCCGCTACAAAAATAATTGGTGTAGAGCCGGCGGGCGCGCCGTCCATGTTAGAAGCCTTTAAAGCCGGGCACCCTGTTACATTAAACGAAATAGAACTTTTTGTAGATGGTGCATCTGTGAAGAGAACCGGCGATATTACTTTTTCTATTTGTAAAGAAGTGCTTGATGATATTCATTTAGTTCCTGAAGGAAAAGTTTGCACTACTATTTTAAAATTGTATAATGAAGATGCAATAGTTGCTGAACCTGCAGGCGCCTTATCAATAGCAGCGCTTGATGATTATGCAGAAGTAATAAAAAATAAAAACGTGGTGTGCATTGTAAGTGGCGGCAACAATGATATAGACAGGATGCAGGAAATAAAAGAACGCTCATTACAATATGAAGGATTGAAACATTATTTTCTCATAAGCTTTGCACAGCGTCCGGGCGCTTTAAAAGAATTTGTGAACCTAGTGCTTGGCCCTAATGATGACATCGCAAGATTTGAATACATCCGTAAACACAATAAAGAATCAGGCCCGGCATTGGTGGGTATTGAATTACAATCTAAAGAAGACTATGAAGCATTGCTTCAAAATCTTAATCACTATAATGTAAAATATACTGAGCTGAAAAAGGATGATGATGCTTTCGGGTATTTGGTATAAGGTGAGACTTATGTATGACATAGTGATTTGAAAAAAATCTTTATTTTTACAATATGTCAACAACTTTAAACATACATAATATACTTTCTAAAGTAAAAAAACTTGGCAAAGATGAGCAGCTAACTCTTTAGAAGACTTGTCGCAATCATAAGGAAAGATGAAACTCTAAACAAGCCGACAAAACTTTCAAAAATATCTGGTATAGGTTCAAAAGTTTGGGAAAAAACAAACATTGACGAATATATCGAACAGGAAAGACATGGTAATAGAAATTCAAAAATAAAATTGTTTTTTTAGATACTACACCATTAATTTATTTTATCGAGGGTCATTCTGAATACCAGCAAAAGCTTAAAAATATTTTTGAATTAAATGATGAAGGGTATTTCAAATTTCTTACCTCATTAATCACTCTTCTTGAAGTCTTAGTAAAACCTTTGAAAGCCGGAGAGGGCAAAGTAGTTGAGCAATATAAAACTATCCTCACAAATGCAGAAGGGATAGATATTTTTGAAATTACTATTCCTATTACAATTAAGGCTGCTGAAATAAGAGCTAAGTATATTTTCACACACCTGATGCATTACAAGTAGCTACTGCAATTGAACGGCAGGCAGATTATTTTTGACAAATGACCTTCGCTTAAAATCTGTGACTGAAATAAAAGTGCTGACAATATCTGAATTACAGTAGGGCTAATTTGTTCATGATTTTCTAAAATCGTATATTGGAGTTAAGAAAGTGTAATCTTCCTACCTATAAAATAACTTGCACTGCTTCTGAATGACTAACAGGAAAATTTATTAATAAATTCAATTGTCATTCAAATGAAAAAGTATTCAGCCTTTTTTGCAAAATGGATTGCATTTCTTCTTCCGGCATTTCTAATTTACAGTTACTGCACAGCGCAGGCTAACACAAAAATTTCTGTAAATCAAATTGCCATTTCCATTGCCGGAATTGAATATGATGATCCGGGTTTTGCACTTTTAAAAGAAAGCCTGCAAAAAACAAAAAATGTAACATCACTTAAACAAGGCTATGACCAGGGAATTGCTAAAATAACATTGGCCTATAACGGAAATGCACAAACGCTATGGGATGCACTGCCTAAGACTACCAAACAATTTTTTAAATTGACCGGCATAGATGATAATCGTATTGCATTGCAAAGCAAAAATGCAACAAATGAAAATACTGCTTCCACGTCCAATACTGCTGCTGCTAACAGTAATAAAAATGATGACTGTAAAAATTGTTATTTCAATTTGTGCAAGTATGATGGTTTAAAAACTTTTCAGGGAGTAGCATATAAGCAGGTAAACAAGGATGATGGAACCTATTATTATAATTGCGATAACGGTGTTGTTGTGGTAAAGCAGGTAATTAAAAACGGGTATGGTGTTACTACAAATATTACTAACGATACTATTTTAGTAAGTAGCGGACCCATTGGTACCAAATGGGGTTTAAGTTCAGGTGACAATTCTTTTCTTGGATTAAATTCAAAATATTATAGGGTTAATACATTAATCGCAAAAGGCGTAACCACAATGGTAAACGGCACAACTTATAATGATGTGATAGTGGTTAATTCCAAAGCTTATTCTAATGATAATTTTTTAGGCGGCGAAAGTAATACTTCAGTAAATAATTATTATGCCAAAGGGGTTGGCCTTATAAAAACAGAAAATGCTGATCCTAATAAAGATCCTTTGGAAGGCTTACAAAAATCAAAGGCTTTTGATAACTTACCTGGCACTATTGATAATAGTATTGTAGGCTCCTGGAAACATCATGACGAATCAGGTATGGAGTTTACTTATAAATTTAACAGCGATGGAACTTATGAGTATTATGTGGGCCCTGATAAATGGTTTAAAGACCTGACATGTAATTGGAAACTAAACGGCAATAAGATCGAAATGTTGCGGTCAGACATAAAAGATCCATATAGCTTTATTTTACAGAAAAAAAATGATCCCGCTACTGGTAAACCAGAACTGATTATACAGTTTAGGGGAGATGAATACAGAGACTATATTTCTTTAGATGGTAAAGCACCGTGGAAATAGTTGATGAACTTTTAAATGATGGTTTATAAAATTGATTTCTTATTTAATTGATGGCCCATTCCCCGCATCTTTCACTCTCTAAATGAGTTTTCAATAATTTTATAAAAAGAAAATTTATTTGCGTTTAACCCTGCCAGTTATATTGTTTCCTAAAGTAAGAATAAACCGGTTTTCTATAACCAACCCGACCGCCTGAATAAATAGTAAAGCAAAACGCAGGCAACAACAGTACCCGCTATCACAGCATGAAAACCGTATTCCCACTCTGTTTCAGGCATAGTCTTAAAGTTCATTCCCCAAAAACCGGCCACCATAGTGGGTACAGCAATAATAGCAGCCCACCCCGCAAATTTTTTAGAAGTATCATTTTGCGAGATAGAAATGAGCGAAAAATTAGCTTCCAATGCAGTGTTTAATAATTCCCTGGTATTATCCACCATTTCATTAATGCGTACCACATGGTCGTATATATCTCTGAAGTAGGGTTGCGTTTCTGCTGAAATACATTTAATATCAAACCGCATCAGCCTGTTGCAAACATCCACTAACGGGGAAACCGCTCTTTTTACTTCTAACAGTTCCCGTTTCAACTGGTATATCTGTTCGGTAGTTTGGCGGCTGGGCTTTGCCTTAAAAATTTTATCTTCAATGGCTACCAGTTCCTGTTCCATGTCTTGCACCACCGGAAAATACCGGTCAACTATAAAATCCATAATGGCGTATAATACAAAACCCTGTCCTTTGCTAAGTAAGTCCGGCATGCTTTCACAACGTGAGCGTACTTCTGTATATGGAACCGAAGAGCCGTGCCGTACACTCACAATAAAATTTTTTCCTACAAAAAAATGAGTTTCCCCGAATTCGGTATGATGTTCCTGGCTCATTTGTGCAGTACGAAGCACTACAAAAACAGAATCACCGTATAGCTCAATTTTGGGGCGCTGATGTGCGAGGTGTGCATCTTCAATAGCCAGGTCGTGCAGGTTAAATTCTTCCTGCACTCTTTGCAATACTTCTTCAGATGGCTCATTTAATCCAATCCAAACAAACTGGTTAGCGTCTTTCAGTACTTCATGCACGCTATTCAATTCCACATCTGCAATGCGCTGGCCGCCTGCATAAGCGGCACAATTAACGATTTCTTTCATGATGTGTTTTTATAATTAGATGGCTTTGATATAGAAAGATCGGAATTTTTTAATTCTCCGCAACCCTCTCGTTTTGGGACGTTCCATACTGAAAAAAGGGAACTACATTCTAAAAACCTTGAATCCATAATAGGCTCAAAAGGGCACATATCCTCTATTCTTTCCGTGAGGCGTGAAATAACTTTGAAAATGGCACAACGTTTAAAAGATTATTTTCAATTACCGCAGAAATATTTTTACATTCAGCATAATACAGAAAATTCTTCAACATTTTTCCAGTGCCTGCAAAATATCATTCAAAATATCATCAGCATATTCAAGCCCTACGGAAATGCGTATAAGCCCGGGCGTTATATTCACCTTTAATCTCTCTTCTTCTGTAAGCTTGCCGTGCGTTGTGCTTGCCGGGTGAGAGGCGATGCTTCTTGAATCGCCTAAATTGGCAGTAAGGGAAAGCATCTTCAGATTGTTCAAAAAATTTCTGCCGCTTTCAAGTCCGCCTTTTAATTCAAAACAAATAATACCACCGCCATCTTTCATTTGTTTTACTGCAATTGCATGTTGCGGGTGGCTTTTTAAAAATGGATATTTTAACCAGGATATTTTTGAATGATTTTCCAATTCGGTGGCAATATATAATGCGTTTTTTGCATGGCGTTCCATGCGCACATCGAGCGTTTCCAAACTTTTGCTTAATACCCATGCATTGAATGGAGATAAGGATGGGCCTGTATTACGGCAAAATAAAAAAATGTCATTGATTAATTTTTTATCGCCAACAATTACACCACCTAATACCCTTCCCTGGCCGTCAATCCATTTGGTGGCTGAATGTAAAACAATATTAGCGCCAAAATCAATTGGCCTTTGACTAACCGGTGTTGCAAAACAATTATCCACGTTTACAATAAGGTTATGTTTTTTTGCAAGCGCTGATACAAATTCAAGATCAATAATTTCAAGCCCGGGATTGGTAGGCGTTTCCAGGTAAATCATTTTTGTATTCAGGCGAATTGCCGCTTCCCATTCTTCCGGCTTATCAGCACTTACATAGCTGCTTTCAATTCCATAATTGGGTAAATATTTTTTTATGATGTTATGTGTACTTCCAAAAACAGCATCACATGATAAAAGATGATCTCCTTTCTTTAATAATGCCATGAATGTGGCAAACACAGCGCTCATACCTGTTGAAGTAGCAACACCTGCTTCAGCACCTTCCAGTGCCACCATCTTATCTACAAATTCGTTTACTGTTGGGTTGCTGAAGCGGCTGTAAATATTATCATCTGTTTCATCTGCAAAGGCGGCACGCATTTCATCTGCGTCATCAAAACAAAAACTGCTGGTTAAAAAAAGCGGCGTAGAATGCTCCATTTCATTGGTACGTTCCGTTTGAATTCTTACGGCCTTCGTAATCGGGTGTTGTTCCATTGAATATTTTACTTCTTAGATAATTTTAAAGGATGCAAAAATAATTCATTATCGCCTTGTAAGGGCTTGGAAAATAAATAATTTTTAATTGGAATGAATAGAATTGAATGCATGGATTCTATTTTAATATAATTCATGATCTTTAAGAAAATTAATCTCAACTTTTTATTAATTAAATTTGAAAAAATAATGCATATTAATGGAATTAAGAACAGATTTATTTTGCGGAGACAGTAAAAAAGAACTAAAAAAAATTGCGGACAATTCAGTTGATCTTATAATTACTTCACCTCCTTATGCAGATCAACGCAAAGAAACTTATGGAGGTATTCATCATGATAAATATGTTAATTGGTTTTTGCCTATATCTGAGCAACTTCTAAGAGTTTTAAAACCAACAGGCACTTTTATTTTGAATATTAAAGAGAAAGTTGTTGAAGGTGAGCGCAGCACTTACGTTATGGAACTTATTTTAGAAATGAGAAAGCAAGGTTGGCTTTGGACTGAAGAGTTTATTTGGCATAAAAAAAATTCATACCCTGGAAAATGGCCCAATCGTTTTAGAGATTCATGGGAGAGGCTTATTCAATTCAATAAAGACAGAAAGTTCAGTATGTATCAAGAAGAAGTAATGGTGCCTATGGGCAATTGGGCAAAGTCAAGATTAAAAAACCTTTCTGATACTGATAAAATTCGTGACAATTCAAAAGTAGGTAGCGGTTTTGGGAAAAATATTTCCAATTGGCTTTTAAGAGACAAAGCTTATCCAACAAATGTTTTGCATCTGGCAACAGAGTGTAATAATAAAAATCACAGTGCTGCATTTCCAGAAGAATTACCCGAATGGTTTATAAAACTTTTTACAAAAGAAAAGGATACAGTTTTAGATCCATTTATGGGTTCAGGAACAACTTTGTTAGTTGCTAACCGTATGAAACGAAATGCAATTGGAATCGATATCGTTTCAGAATATTATGATATGGTCAAAGAACAATTACAACCAATAAAATTATATTTATTAGAACCTAAAGCCGATTATGCCAAAACTAAAAATAAACGACGTAGTAAAGTACGTTGAAGAAAATATTGGGTCCTTTCATAGAAAAAGAATTGAAAGTTTAAATAAACTTAAACTCAAAACGGTATTAAGTAAAAAAAACCCTTATCTGTTCAAAGCAAAATACATACTTACAGCACAGGATATAATAAAGAGTTTAACAGATGCATATATTTCCTCACAGGAAGAAACTATTTTTGGGGATTGGATAGAAGGGCTAGCCATTTTTATTAATACAAAAGTATATAAAGGAAGAAAATCGGGTATTCCAGGTATTGATTTGGAGTTTGATCTTAATAACATTAGGTATATTATTACAATAAAGTCGGGGCCAAATTGGGGTAATGCGAGTGCTATAATTAAATTAAGATCGGATTTTAATACTGCAAAAAAAACTTTAAGAACAAGTAATTCTCAAATAAATGTAATTGCCGTAAATGGTTGTTGTTATGGTAAAGATAATCAATCAGACAAAGGAGAATATTTTAAATACTGTGGACAAAGATTTTGGGAATTTATTTCTGGTGATAAAGAATTATATATAAAAATAATTGAACCATTAGGGCATCAGGCAAAAGAAAGAAATGATGATTTTTTAATTTCATATTCTAAAATGATTAATCTATTTACAAAGGAATTTGCAGATACATTTTGTAAAAAAGATGGCTCAATAGATTGGGATAAACTAGTACAGTTCAATTCCGCACAATAGATTATTTAATATCTATCTCATCTAATTTTAACGTTAGCAGCACATTTAAAAAAGCGCAAAGAAAGAAAAGCGATAGCACAAGCTTTGGATTGTTTGATTGATGAACACTTTTATTTCAGCATTTTAAATACTAAAGATGTTTATGCCAAAATTTAAAAAAAATTTATTTACCATTTCATTTATTTGCCTGCTTTTATCTTGTGGTAAGCAACCCTGTTATAAGGCGAATTCCATATTAGGGCTGGTATCATTTTCAGCCGCAGAGAGTGATACAGTAGTTCTTCGGAGATTTGTTAAGGCAACAAACTTTGCATCTTTAAAAGATACGTTTATACTATCTGCTGCAACCGGCAATTTTCAAATGAGTAATGATACCCTGCTAATTCTTCAATACGTAGATCAGTATAACGCGGTTGTAAGCACTTATGATTATGAAGTATCACTTCCTAAAGCAAACCGGGTTTTTAAAATAAGCGATGTTATGGAACGGATTACTTCTATTAATGGCGGACTCGGAAAATTGGCTTGCATAAATCCCATCATTTCATATAAAGTAGATGGCCAATTGATAAGTGGCGATAAAAACTACGACATCATATATTTAAAAAAATAGCTTCTCAAATTAATTCTTGTTTAAAACGACACTTGAATAAATTATGGTGAATTTTTTTATATAGAATAACTTTATTCTTAATCATGAAAACATTCAACAAATATTTTCACTAAAATTGTTACAAGGAAAAACATTTCTCCAACTACAGTTGCGTCAACCTTAGATTCGATTCATGCTCAGTAATTGGCAATAATGTAATTGATATAAATTATTAAGTATGCAGAAGCTGCGCCACCACTCTCCACAGCGTTGTAAAGCTGGTAATAATTACCAATGCACCCACTAAAATAAACATTGTTTTTATGGGAAGCTTCCCCACAAGCCGTGCAGCAATAGGTGCAGCTATAAGTCCGCCGATGATAAGCCCGGCAACATCTATAAACGGAATACTTTTTAAGAAAATAAAAAATGTAATAGAGCTTGCGAGTACTACAAAAAATTCGGCAAGGCATACAGAGCCTACAACATAACGCGGGCTTTTTCTTTTTGAAATAAGCGTGCTTGTAACCAATGAACCCCAGCCACCGCCGGCAAATGCATCCATAAAGCCACCTGCTGAGGCAAGCCATCCTGCCCGTTTTACTTTATTGAGAGCATTGTGTTTTTTAAATGCCTTGCCTATTATAAATACTCCAAGATAAATGGTATATAAAGAAAGAGGGATACGAACCCATGAAGAATATCTTTGTGCATAAAATGCAAGCGATGCTCCTGCAATTGCGCCAACAACTCCCGGAATTATTAATGCCTTAAATAATTTTTTATTGATATTTCCAAAACGATGATGGCTGTAACCCGATACTCCGCTAGAGAATACTCTTGCAGAATGCACACGGCTGCTTACTATTGCAGGGTTTACACCGTTAGCAAGAAGGAAAGTTGTTGAAATAGTTCCGTAGCCCATTCCCAAAGAACCATCTGCCATTTGTGCCAAAAAGCCACAAAGCAGCATCATTAAAAAAGATCTTGTATCAATGATTGATGGAATTTTTTTGATGCCGACTATTATATTTCCAAAAGGAACAAATGACAGCACCGTATGCCCTATAATCATAAATAAAAAAGCCAGGAGACTCCACTTCACAATGCCCTGCCATCTTTTTGCACCGGGCAATGAAGCTTCCTGCAAGGTTGTTTGCTTTGCCACGAGCACTTTGGTAATGTCGTTCAACTGTTTTACTTTCTCATCAAAATTTGCGTTTAACCCTTGCCGTAAGGCTTGCATATTTTGCAGCACGCTTTCCATTTCATCAGGTATCATGGTATCAATTACTTCTTTTAACCGCTTTGCAATTGTGGGCGACTTGCCATTGGTTGAAATCGCAATTTTTACACTTCCTTTTTTTACAATAGAACTTAAATAAAAATCGCATAGCTCCGGCTTGTCTGCTACATTTACCAACAGTCCTTTTGAATGTGCATCATCTCTTATTTGTTCGCTGGTGCCAATATCATTCACTGCTGCAATTACTAAATCAGCATCATCAAAATCGTAAATCAAATATGCTCTTTCTATCAATTCAATATTATTTTTTTCTTCAGCAATTTGTTTAATAGTATTGCTGATATTAGTGCCGACTAATTTAATTTTTGTTCGGGGTGAATTGTTTACAACAGCATTTAATTTTTCTAATGCTACATTTCCGCCACCAATAATAAGAAGTGACAGCTTCTCCAGTTTCAGGAAAACAGGAAACAGGTTGTTACTATTTTCAATGGATATATTTTGTTCTTCTGCCAGGTCAAGTGTTTTATTTTGCATCATGACTCTTTTTTAAATTGAATTGCTGTATCATGTTTACCCTGAAAACATTTTGATCATCAAGAACTGATGTATTGCTTCGCCATTGATATATTTTTAAATACTGGCATTCAAAATTTGTTTTTGAATTCAGTTTAATATTGATTCCTGCAAAAGACCTGTTCTGATCAAAAAAGCGTTGCGAGTTATTATAACCGGGGTTTACTAATACTTCGTTCCCGATTAATAATTTAAGCTTGTCATTCTGTAAAGGAAACCGCAAGCTAACGCGATAGCGTAAACGAAAAACGTATTCATAATGATTACTCTTTTTCCCGTTTTCAACAAGCTGAAGAAATCTTTGCTCGGTTCTCAGCCTTTGAACAAAATTTGTTTTATGAAACGTAAGCTGGTAAGCAAGTTCCTGCCAGGGCCGCCATTCATTTTTTAATAATAATTGCTTGCCTTGATATTGTGCATTTTTAAAAAAAGCAAAACCGGCGGTTACAGTAAAATGATTATTGAATGAATAATTTAATCCCGAACGTACCAAAAGCTGAGACCATTGGTCTGTCCAATCCCTTATACGCAATTGTGCATCACTTCCTATTGACCACTTCTTATTAAAACGTATCGTATTATAATATCCGGCCCAAATCATATTGGTATGAACAGTTTTTTGTTGTGCCTGCAAAAAAACAGGAAGAATCAATGGAAAAAAAAGTATATGAATTTTTGTTTTCAATTCTTTAATTATGATGCAAATTTTTTACGAAATGAATAATCTCCAAATGATTCATTGCGGATTCTGTCATTTTTAAAATCTTTAAACAATCCATCAAGTTCAGTAAGGATGGCTGTTTCATCAAGGCTCTCTTTATAAATTTTGTTGAGACGGTATCCCTGGTGATCTCCGCCCAAATGCATATTATATTTTCCGGGGCCTGTTCCTACAAAACCTATTTCAGCAATATAAGATCGGGCACAACCATTAGGGCAGCCCGTCATCCTGATAATAATATTTTCATTATCAAGATTATATTTTGAAAGAAGGGATTCAATTTTTGTTAGCAGCGAAGGCATGTAACGCTGTGCCTCAGCAAGCGCCAAGGGGCATGTTGGCAAAGCAACACATGCCATTGCATTTTTTCGAATCACAGATGCGCCATCCGTATGCTCAATAATTTTAAATTGCTCCAATATTTTACGAATAGCATCTTTATCCTTCGGAGCTACATCACTTATAATAACATTTTGATTAGTAGTAAACCTAAAATTTACTTTTCCAGTTTTTGCAACTTCCAACAAGGCTGATTTTAGCGATACGGATTCATCATCTAACACTCTTCCATTCTCAACAAAAACTGTGTAATACCAATGGCCTTTGTTATTTTGTTGCCAGCCATAATAATCTTTACGTTCGGTAAAAAGGTACGGCCTGGTTTCCTGGAATGTAAAGCCCATGCGCTTTTCAACTTCTTCTTTAAATTTTTCTACACCTAACCTGTCAACAGTATATTTTAGCCTGGCAAGTTTTCTATCACTGCGATTTCCATAATCTCTTTGCACCGTTAGTATTTCATAAATCGCTTTCAAAGTTTTTTCTTCATCATCCACAAAACCTATTACCGTTCCCAATCTCGCGTACGTCTCTGCGTTACCGTGAGTAGTAGATAAGCCACCGCCAATTGCAACATTAAAACCCTGCAGTTGATCATTTTCAACGATTGCAATCAAACCTATATCATTTCCAAAAACATCAACATCATTATTTGGTGGAATGGCAATAGCGATTTTAAATTTCCGGGGCATGTACCTCTCCTGGTACAATGGATCTTCTTCATCTTTTTTATCTGCAATTTTTTTTTCATCAAGCCATATTTCATAATAGGCTCGTGTTTTTGGCATCAGCATCATGCTTATTCTGTCTGCATAGGCAAAAATTTCTTCGTGTATGGGTGACTGTTTGGGATGAGAGCTGCACAAAACATTCCGGTTTATATCACCGCATGTAGCAATGGAATCTAATTTTGCTTTATTAAATTCCTTTATGGTTGGTTTTATTTTTGATTTGAATAAGCCATGCAATTGTATCGTTTGCCTTGTGGTGATTTTAATTACACCGGTAGTATTTTTTCCTGCAATGTCATGCATCGCAATCCATTGGTCTGATTTTAAAAAGCCGCCGGGTAAACGAAGGCGTATCATAAATGTATATAAACGATCCAATTTTTTTTCTGCTCTTTCATCACGCCGATCACGATCGTCCTGCTGGTACATGCCATGAAACTTTATGAGCGCCTGGTCATCTTCACGAATCGCTCCTGTTAGTTCATCCTGCAAGCTTTCTGCAATAGTTCCGCGAAGGCCGTCGCTTTCCGTTTTAATCTTTTCAATTGATGATAAAAGCCCCCTGTCCCCCGAAGGGGGAATGATGGAAGCTTTTAATTTGTTTGATTCTTTTGCCATTTAATTTTTTTACTAAATCATTTAAATCATTTATACTTTTTCTTCTTTAAGAAACACAATAAGCAGATTGTGCAAGACTCCCCTTCGGGAGATTTAGAGAGGCTTCTTAATATACATCTGTAACATATCTTCCATCTTCTTTTAAATCATCAAGATATTTTATTGCATCTTCTTTTGATCTTTCTCCAAACTTCTCAATTATTTGTAAAATGGTTTGCTCAACATCAATACTCATCGGGTCTTTAGCGCCACATACATAAACATAGCTTCCCGCATGAAGCCACTCAAAAAATTCAGCGCCATGTTGCAGCATTTTATGTTGTACATAGATTTTTTGCTCTTGGTCTCTTGAAAAAGCAGTGTTTACTTTTGTAAGCACCCCTGTTTCAAACCAGTTTTGTATTTCTGTCTGGTAAAGAAAATCTGTAGCGAAATGTTGTTCACCAAAGAAGAGCCAGTTTTTACCTGTAGCCCCTGTAGCATCTCTTTCAGCAATGAAAGAACGGAATGGAGCAATACCTGTTCCGGGACCTATCATAATAATGTTGATATCGGTGTTGGGTAAACGAAAACGATTATTGGGATGTATATAAAATTTTAATTCATCATCTGTATTAAATTGTGATAGAAATTCAGAAGCCAAACCATATTTAATTTCATCATTTACCGTGAACGAATTTTTAGCAATAGTTATATGCACTTCGCCGGGATGCGCTTCAGGAGAAGATGCAATTGAATATAATCTTGGTGTGGTTAGTTCTAATATTTTTAAAACCTCTGTAAACTCTTTCTCATCTTTTACCGGATATATTTTCAACAGATCCAACAAATCAATTTTTGTTTCAGGGATTTCCTGTTGTACAACTGATGCATATTTCTTAACCACACGTTCCGGTAATTGTATAATATTTAATTTTTTCTGCAAAAGATCATACACAGAAATTAATTCATCTTTGTAATCAATATTTGTTGCAGCATCAATACCCGCTAATGCAATTATATTTTCTACGATTGACTTTTTATTTTCGGGAACAATACCAATAGAATCACCAGGCAAATAATTCACATCTTCAGCTTCAATTTCTATGTGATACGTTTTTTTATTACTGCCTTTATCATTAAGATTTATATGTGCAAGGAGCTTGCCTGTAAATATTTTTTTACCAGATGGCTTTTTAGTGATCACCGGAGAAGCAGTTCTGGCTTCACTTTCAACAGTTTCGCTCAAAGCATTAAAAACATTGACAAACCACTCACCAGCTTCTGTATCAAAATCAAGATCACATTTCTGCAAAGGGGCAATGCGATTGCCGCCCAGCTTGTTTAATTGTTCATCCACATCTTCACCGGCTTTGCAAAACAAAGGATAAGATGTATCGCCTAAAGCCAGTACACTATATTTTAATTTAGGAAGCTTAAAGCCATTTTGATGTACATGATCATAAAATTTTTTTGCTGCTGCCGGCGGCTCACCATCACCGTGAGTACTAATAACCGCTAAAAAATATTCTTCTTTTGCAAGATCGTTCAGCTTGTATTGATCGAGGCTTTGCACTTTTGCATGAATGCCATGTTTCTTTGCTTTTGCTGCAAATTCAGTAGCAATTTTTTTTGAGTTACCTGTTTCAGTTCCGTAAGCGATGGTAATTTTATTAACTCCGATTTTTACAACCGGTTGTATTTCTTTTGATGCTTGTTTTGAAACAATACCATTGAGGTAACCATTCATCCATATCAATTCATCATTGGTTGAACTGCTGATAAGATCCAGTAAAGTTTTTAATTTATTTTCAGCTAACATGTTTCTGTAATTTATTTTGTGGCTGAAATGAAATTACCTGGCTGGTCATTGGCTTAAAATAGTTTTCGCTGCTGCTATTATTTTGAAGCCATTTAAAATTTTCATGAAGTGATACCACTTCTCCAATGATTATTAAAGAAGGAGAAATAAATGATCTTCCCTTAAACTGCTTTTCAAAATCATACAGATTTGTTATATGCACATTTTGCAGCGGAGTAGTAGCTTGTTCAATTATTGCGAGCAGTTTACTTTCATTAATATTATTTGAAATTAATTTCTCAACAACATTTGATAAAGTTTCTGATGACATATAAAAAACCAACGTATCATTTGTATTAGCCAGCTCTTTCCAATATTCATCAGTAACAATATCAGATTTATAATAAGTAAGAAAACGAACAGAAGTTGCATAACCTCTTGCCGTAAGCGGAATGCCTGCATAAGCCGCTGCGCCTAACGCTGCAGTAACACCAGGAATTATTTCATAAGGAATATTATTGGCAATCAATGTTTCCAGTTCATCCATAATATTAGAAAAAATGGAAACATCACCACCTTTCAGACGCACAACTAATTTTCCCAATAAAGCATAGTGTACAAGCAAATTATTTATCGTTTCCTGTGGTGTTGAAATGCCACGGCGGCATTGTTTTCCGACATAAATAATTTCTGCATCAGGATGTACATATTGCTTTAATATTTCATTGCTTATTAAACGGTCAGTAAGCACTACATCAGCTTCCTGCAAATAGCGTATAGCCCTTAGCGTTATAAGCTCAGGATCTCCCGGGCCGGCGCCTGCAAGAATTACTTTTCCTGTTTTTGGTATTTTACTCATTTTAGTCTACTAATTTGGTAGGGTATATATTCAAAAAAATTTAGTTTGTTATTGAATCATGCATGCACCCACGGTAACACAACTTGTTTCATCAATTAATATAGCTCCCCCGTTTTGCCTTAATTTTTTATAGGAATCAAATGCAACCGGTGATGCTGTTTTAATCGTTGCTTTAATAATATCATTCAACAAGGCTTTTTCAGGTGAGTAATTTTTTTGCAATGTGTTTACATCCAGTTTGTATTCAATTTCTTTTACAACACTTCTTACTACGCGGCTGTTTGTTTGCAAAAAATATTTATTGCCCGGTATTAAAGGTTTATTATCCATCCAACAAAGGAGCACTTCAAACTCCTGCTCAATCTGTGGCTGGTTATTTAAAGGAACAATCATATCACCACGACTAATATCTACATCATCTTCTAAATGAAGTACTACGCTTTGCAGTGCATAAGCTTCATCTATTTCTTTTCCGCCAATTTCGATTGCTATAATCGAGCTTTCAATGCCTGAAGGAAGTACAATTATTTTATCACCCTTATGATAAACACCGCTGATTACCTTACCGGCATAACCTCTGTAATCATGTAGCTCTGCGGCTTGCGGGCGAATAACATATTGTACAGAGAACCTTGCATCAGTTAAATTAATATCAGAATCCAGTTTTATATTTTCTAAATGATGCAATAAAGATTCGCCTTCATACCAGGGAAAATTTTCACTTTTTTCTACAATATTATCGCCATTCAATGCACTGATAGGAATGTATTTTACATCTTTCAATCCAAGCGATTTGGCAACTTCCTGGTAATCTATAACAATGTTATTGTAAACATCTTCCGAATAATTTACCAAATCCATTTTGTTGATTGCAACAACAACGTGCGGTATGTTAAGTAAAGATGTAATGATGGAATGACGGCGTGTTTGTTCAACAACTCCGTTTCTTGCATCTACTAAAATAATTGCGAGCTCTGAATTAGATGCGCCGGTTACCATGTTGCGTGTATACTGAATATGGCCGGGCGCATCAGCAATAATAAATTTACGCTTTGGTGTTGAAAAATACTTATAAGCCACATCAATGGTAATGCCTTGTTCGCGCTCTGCACGTAAGCCATCCGTTAGTAATGCCAAATCTATTTCACCATCTGCTTTATTCTTACTTTGTTTTTCAATTGCCTCAAGCTGATCAATTAATATTGATTTACTGTCGTACAATAATCTTCCGATTAAAGTGCTCTTGCCATCATCCACACTTCCTGCTGTTATAAATCGTAAAATGTCCATTTTTATTAATTGTTAATTGTTATTTATCAGTAGTCATTGGTCAATAGTCATTGTCTCAATAGTTTCTTACATCGTAGATCGTACATTCTTACGTTTAACTTCTCAACTTAAAAATATCCTCCCTTCTTCCTGTCTTCCATTGCGGCTTCAGAAACTTTATCATCAATTCTTGTTTCGCCTCTTTCACTTGTTTTAGTTGCAATAATTTCTTTTATAATATCATCAATATCTTCTGCATTTGATTCAACAGCAGCCGTGCAAGTCATATCGCCAACTGTGCGATAACGCACTTTCTTTTTTGTTACAACATCTGTATCATCAAGTTTTATATATTCTGAAACAGATACTAACTGTCCCTCGTACTCGATAACTTCTCTTTCATGTGCGAAATAAATGGAAGGCAAATCAATCTCTTCTCTTTTTATATAATTCCATATATCCAGTTCAGTCCAGTTGCTAATTGGGAAGGCACGAACATTTTCTCCTTTATGAATTTTACCATTATAAATGTTCCATAATTCAGGCCTTTGCAATTTTGGATTCCATTGGCCAAATTCATCTCTTACAGAAAATATTCTTTCTTTGGCTCTTGCTTTTTCTTCATCTCTTCTTGCACCGCCAATGAGTGCATCAAATTTGAACTCTTCAATAATATCAAGCAGGGTATAGGTTTGCAAAGCATTGCGGCTTGCAAATTTTCCTTTTTGTTCTGTAAGGTTTTTTTGTTTAATAGTATCTTCAACTTTGCGAACAATAAGATTTTCACCAATTGTATTTACCAATTCATCACGAAAATTTAATGCTTCAGGAAAGTTGTGGCCTGTATCAATATGTACTAACGGGAAAGGAAATTTGCCCGGGCGAAATGCTTTCAATGCAATATGAACCAATGTTATAGAATCTTTTCCGCCGGAAAATAATAATGCAGGACGCTCAAACTGACCGGCTACTTCACGCATGATGTGTATCGCTTCCGATTCAAGCTGTCCTAAATAATCTAAATGATGTTGACTCATTTTATTTTTTTAAAATTCATTATTTCACTGTTGCTTCCTCATGTACATGAAGCCCGCATTCTTTTTTAGTATTATCTTCCCACCACCAACGGCCGGCTCTGAAATCCTCACCGGGCTTGATTGCCCGTGTACAGGGTGCGCAGCCGATACTTACAAAACCTCTGTCATGTAATATATTGTATGTAATATTATTTTCATTGATATAATCTTTTACTTCTGCAGTTGTCCAATGCAGAATAGGATGATATTTTATAATCTTATTGCTTTCATCCCATTCAACCTGTGGCATATCATGCCTGTCTGCTGAATGCTCTGCACGAAGCCCTGTTATCCAGACTGCATTATTTTTCAATGCTCTTTTCAAAGGTTCTACTTTGCGTATATAACAACATCCTTTTCTATTCTCCACAGATTCATAAAAAGAATTGGGGCCTTTTTCTGCAACAAAATTTTCAAGCAAATAATGATCAGGGTAATATGCTTTGATGTGAGTATTATACTTTTCATTAGTTGCATTCCATACAGAATATGTTTCTGAAAAAAGCCTTCCGGTATCCAATGTAAAAATGCTAATAGGAAGTTGATTGCTTAAAATTTTATGAGTAATAACCTGGTCTTCAAAACTGAAGCTGGTAGAAAAAGTTACCTGCCCCGGAAATTCATTTGAAAGTTCTGATAATGTTTCTTCAATACTCAAAAGCTTTGCCTGGTCAGCAATTCGGTTGGTTTGGTTTTGAAGTGAAAGAAGCATTTTATTTTTGTTTGTATTATAAGAAATAAAAGAAATTGGGAAGGATGACGCTGTTCATGTTATTGATTTATCAGCAAACAACAACAGCGCATTGGATAGCCGTTTGTACTCATATCCATTAAAAAAGAAAGATGCTTCATTTATATAAATATAATAGTCTACCACAAAAGTAGGGTAATCAATTTTAAAAAATAATTTTTTTTTTTTAGAAATTAATTTTAAAGTTGTAAAAATTGTAATTAGGTTAACAAAAATTTTTTTATATGGTGAACGTCAAAAGGTTTTTAGCGGCTGAAATTTTTATTTTCTCTGAAGAAATATTTTTCCACAGGTGATTTTTATAGCAATGTGTAATTATAATTGTCAAATAATTACCGATAAAATCTTTGCCATAGGTTGTAAATTTTTACTTTACATTTATTTTGAGTGAGTAAAATTTAAAAGAAGAAACAATTCATGACAACATTATCAACTTTCAAGAAGTTTACGAGTGATCTAGAGAGACAAGACACACTGACGCCTGTTCTCTTCATCGGTCATGGCTCGCCGATGAATGGAATTGAGCACAATGAGTTTAGTAATAATTGGGCAAACCTTGCAAAGGAAATTCCCACACCAAAAGCAGTGCTGGTGATATCTGCTCACTGGTTAAGCGATGGCACGAAAATTACTTCTATGGATTTTCCAAAAACTATTCATGACTTTGGAGGTTTCCCGCAAGCATTATTTGATGTGCAATATCCGGCGCCCGGAAATCCTGCACTGGCAAAGGAAACAGCTATGATGATTAAATCTGCTAACGTGGAGTTAGCACATGATTGGGGGCTGGATCATGGCGCGTGGACAGTGGTGCGACACATGTATCCTGCTGCAAACATTCCGGTTTTGCAATTAAGCATAGATTATTCAAAGGGGCCTAAATATCATTACGAACTTGCGAAAGAATTAAGTTTATTAAGAAGCAAAGGGATACTGATAATGGGAAGTGGTAATATGGTTCATAATCTTAGATTGGTTTCGTTCGATAAACTTGACAAGGAATTTGGTTTTGATTGGGCTATTGAAATGAATAACGTTTTTAAAAATAATATCAGCAATCATAATCATACTGCATTGATCAATTATGAAAGTCTTGGAAATGCAGCAAAATTAGCTATCCCCACTCCTGATCATTATTATCCGTTATTGTATTCGCTTGCTTTGCAAAACAAAAATGAAGAAGCAGTAATTTTTAATGATAAACTAATGGCAGGCTCTCTTACCATGACATCTTTAAAAATTGGATAATTTTTTAATCAGAATTTGATTTCTTATCTAAAAAAATGGAAAAGAGGAAAATAATAACTTCTGTGTATGGATTTTATTCGGCTTAAATATTGTTCAATAATTTATTCACAAGCTAAACTTGGGCATTGTAGATAAAAATCGCTGAATTACTGTCTCAGCCTGTATTCCATATAAAAATTCTTTCTTTGCACATTGTATAATGAAAACATATTTAATTTCATAAGCCTGCCCTTTAAGGATAATTTCGGAAAGAACTGATCTGCTTTTTATTGTATCATTTCAAATCAGATATATTTAAAGACCAGTAATAAATCTTAATATTATAAATTCTGGTTTTATTAGTTCAAAAAAATTATAGAAAAAAGGTATTTAATTATTTAATAAAATATGGCAAGTAAAGGTTTATATGCTCTGGAATTTGAACACGATTCATGCGGTATAGGTTTTGTTGCTAATATAAAAAGTAATAAGAGCCACCAGATAATTTCTGATGCATTAACGATTCTTGAAAACATGGAACATCGTGGTGCATGTGGCTGTGAAAACAATACAGGCGACGGTGCAGGTATTCTTATTCAAACTCCCCACGAGTTTTTTTTTGATGAATGTATTAAGCTTGGAATTCATTTACCTGCTTATAGCAAGTATGGGGTAGGCGTTTTATTTTTTCCAAAAGACATACGGTTAAGAGAAGAGTGCCGTGATATATTCAACCGCTCTGCTGAAACACTTGGTTTGGAAATTATGGGTTATCGCCGGGTGCCTGTAAATACTGAGGATATTGGGCTTACAGCTTTATCAGTTGAACCGGAAATAGAACAGGTTTTTATTGCTTGTCCCGATCATATAAACAACCCGGATGACTTTGAAAGAAAATTATTTGTATTAAGAAATTATTGTACACAAACCATTCATAATACGGTAAGGAAAGATGCCATCGGTTTTTATGTTGCATCTCTTTCTTATAAAACAATTATTTATAAAGGGCAATTGACAAGCCTGCAGTTGCGCCATTATTTTCCTGATCTCAGTAATAAAAAAATTGTTTCTGCATTCGGATTAATTCATTCCCGTTTTGCAACCAATACTTTTCCTTCGTGGAAGCTGGCACAGCCGTTTCGGTATATAGCACACAATGGTGAAATAAATACTTTGCAGGGAAATTTAAACTGGCTTCGCACCAGCGAAAAAGGTTTCGTTTCACAGTTCTTCACAAAAGAAGAAATGGATATGCTGTTGCCTGTTGTTGAGCAAGGACAATCAGATTCTGCGTGCCTTGATAATATGATTGAATTGCTTATGCTTTGCGGAAGGTCTTTGCCACACGTAATGATGATGTTGATTCCTGAAGCATGGGATGGTAATGATAAAATGGATCCGGTAAAAAAAGCTTTTTATGAATTTCATGCTTCTTTCATGGAACCGTGGGACGGCCCGGCTTCCATATCTTTCACTGATGGAAAATTGATTGGAGCCACGCTTGATAGAAATGGTTTACGCCCTTCGAGATATTGCGTTACAACCGATGACAGGGTGATAATGGCATCTGAAACCGGAGTGCTTCCCGTTGATCCAAAATTGATAAAAGAGAAGGGAAGATTGCAGCCCGGAAAAATGTTTGTAGTGGATCTTGATGAAGGAAGAATTATAAGTGATGAAGAAATAAAACAAAAAATTTGTTCTCAAAAACCTTATAACGAATGGCTTAATAAATATAAAATCCGTTTGGAAGAATTGCCTGAGCCAAGAGTAATGTTCACTCACCTGGAACATGAACAGGTTTTTCAATATCAAAAAGCATTTGGTTATACTACGGAAGATTTGGATGTTATCATAACACCTATGGCATTGGATGGAAAGGAGCCTACAGGTTCTATGGGCAGCGATGTTCCGTTAGCAGTTTTGAGTGATGAGCCACAACACCTTAGCAGTTATTTTAAACAGCTTTTTGCACAGGTAACTAATCCTCCTATTGATCCTATCAGGGAAAAATTAGTAATGTCATTGGCTACTTTTGTTGGTAACAACGGGAACCTGCTCGAGGAAAATCCTTTATCATGCCATAGTGTTGCATTAAGGCATCCCGTGCTTTCTAATCGTGAATTAGAAAAAATAAGAAGCATTGATACAGGAATTTTCCAGGCACACACCTTACAAACTTATTTTATTGCCGATGGCAAACCGGGTTCATTGCAAAAAGGAATAGACAGGTTGTGCAGGTATGCTGCCGATGCAGTAGAAGACGGCTTTGAAGTATTGATATTATCAGACCGGGCAATAGATTCGGAGCATGCTGCTATCCCCTCTTTATTAGCTACAGCTGCGGTTCATCATCATCTCATAAGAAAAGGTTTACGTGGACAAGTCGGTTTAATAGTTGAAGCCGGCGATGTTTGGGAGGTTCATCACTTTGCTTGTTTGATTGGGTTTGGAGCTACAGCTATCAATCCTTACCTGGCGCTATCTTCTATTCGCGATATGAAGCTTTCAGAGAAATTGCAAACAGAACTGGATGCAAGCCAGCTCAAAAAAAATTATATAAAAGCAGTCAACGATGGATTGCTGAAAGTTTTTTCAAAAATGGGAATTTCAACCCTGCAATCTTACCAGGGAGCCCAGATTTTTGAAATTATAGGTATCAACAAATCAGTGATTGATAAATATTTTACAGGAGTTACATCGAGAGTTGAGGGTATGGGTCTTGATGAAATTGCAAAAGAAACTTTGATAAAACATTTCTTTTCTTTCAGCAAAAAAAATATTCCTTTCGAGCGTTTAACTGTTGGTGGACTGTATCAATGGAAGCGTAAGGGTGAATTTCATTTATTCAATCCGCAAACCATTCACTTGCTGCAATATTCAACGAGATTGAATGATTATAATACTTTCAAAAAATATTCTAAACTGGTAAATGATCAAAGTGAAAAGGCCGGAACGTTAAGAAGCTTATTTCAATTTAAAAATAATCATCCCTCTATTTCAATTGATGAAGTAGAACCTGCTGAAAATATTTATAAGCGGTTTGCAACGGGTGCCATGTCATTCGGCTCCATTTCATGGGAAGCTCATACTACACTCGCTATTGCTATGAACCGGCTTGGGGGTAAAAGTAATACAGGCGAAGGTGGAGAAGATGAAAGACGGTATGAAAAATTAACTAACGGTGACAGTATGCGAAGTTCAATCAAGCAGGTTGCTTCAGCAAGATTTGGCGTTACAAGCATGTATTTAACTGAGGCTGATGAATTGCAAATTAAAATGGCGCAAGGTGCAAAGCCCGGAGAAGGTGGTCAATTGCCGGGGCATAAAGTTGATGACTGGATTGGTAAAGTTCGTCATGCAACTCCCGGAGTAGGATTAATTTCACCGCCACCTCATCATGATATTTATTCAATTGAAGACCTTGCGCAATTAATTTTTGATTTAAAAAATTCAAACAGGAATGCAAGAATAAATGTGAAGCTTGTTTCCAAAGCTGGAGTAGGAACTATTGCGGCTGGTGTTGTCAAGGCAAAGGCTGATGTGATTTTAATTTCGGGCCATGATGGTGGAACCGGCGCATCACCTGTGAGTTCCATAAAACATGCAGGCTTGCCTTGGGAATTAGGTCTTGCAGAAACGCATCAAACATTAGTAAAAAATAAATTAAGAAGCCGTGTTATTGTACAAACAGATGGGCAATTAAAAACAGGCCGTGATATTGCAATAGCAACTTTGCTGGGTGCAGAAGAATGGGGCGTAGCAACTGCTGCGTTGATTGTTGAAGGTTGTATTATGATGCGCAAGTGTCATTTAAATACTTGCCCTGTGGGCGTTGCAACGCAAAATCCTGATCTAAGAAAAAAGTTTACAGGAGATGCTGATCATGTTGTTACACTCTTTAAATTTTTAACGCAGGAGTTAAGAGAGATTATGGCGGAACTGGGTTTCAGGACTATAAATGAAATGGTAGGGCAGGTTGATTATTTAGAAAGAAAGCAAAATATTTCACATTGGAAATTCAGCAAGCTGGATTTATCTCCCATATTATATAAGGAACCTGCATCGAAATTTACAGGTTTATACAAATCAGAAGAACAGGATCATGGATTAAGTGAAGTGCTCGATTGGAATTTATTAAAAGCAGCTAAACCCGCATTAGATAGTTTGGAAAAAGTAAATGCTTCTTTTAATATTAAAAATACAGACAGGACCACAGGCACTCTTTTATCAAATGAAATTTCAAAAAAATATAAAGCTGCGGGTTTACCCAATGATACAATTCATTTCAAATTTACGGGCACTGCCGGGCAAAGCTTTGCCGCATTTAATACGAAAGGTGTAACACTCGAACTGGAAGGAGATGCGAATGATTATTTCGGAAAAGGATTAAGCGGCGCAAAGCTTATTATATATCCATCAAAAGATGCAGGTTTTATTCCTGAAGAAAATATCATCATTGGAAATGTTGCATTTTATGGAGCTACATCTGGCGAAGCTTTCATCCGTGGTAAAGCGGGAGAACGGTTCTGTGTACGCAATTCAGGAGCCAACGTAGTCGTAGAAGGAGTGGGGGATCATGGTTGCGAATACATGACTGGTGGCAATGCTATCATATTGGGCGAAACGGGAAGAAATTTTGCCGCAGGAATGAGTGGTGGCCTGGCATTTGTATATGATGTGAAACACAATTTTGATTCCTTATATAATAAAGAGATGGTTGACCTGGATAGCTTAGAAGAAAATGATGAAAGACTTTTGCATGAAATGATTAGCAGTCACTACAAGTTTACCAATAGTACAGTGGCAAAATTTATCCTGAATGATTTTGAAAATCAATTGAAAAATTTTGTAAAAGTATTTCCGCGGGATTATAAAAAAGTATTGGCTGAAAAAGAGAAGCCACAGATTACACACATTTACACGGAAAAGAGATAACACGAATTACACTAATTTTCACGAATTAAAACAAAAAAAGATTATAAGGAAAACCCATGCAAAAAATCAGTGAAAATTAGTGTAATTCGTGGCAAAAAAAATTAAACCATAATGGGTAAAATAACAGGATTTTTAGAATTTACAAGAGAGCTTCCTGAATGGCGCGGCCCACAAGAAAGATTAAATGATTATAATGAATTTATTCAAAGATATTCAGATGAGAAGCTAAACCAGCAAGCTGCCAGGTGTATGGATTGTGGCATTCCCTTTTGTCATGATGGTTGTCCTTTAGGCAATGTTATTCCTGAGTTTAATGATGCAGTATATCGCAAAAGCTGGAAGGAAGCTTATGATATACTTTCTTCCACCAATAATTTCCCTGAGTTTACCGGGCGTATATGTCCTGCTCCCTGTGAAACTTCTTGTGTACTGGGTATTAATGCACCGGCAATTACTATTGAAGAAATAGAAAAGCATATTATTGAAATTGCATTCGACAAAGGTTTTGTACAGCCGAAAATTCCGAATATACGTACAGGGAAAAAAATAGTAGTTGTTGGTTCCGGTCCGGCCGGAATGGCTGCGGCTGCCCAATTAAATTCTGCAGGTCATACTGTAACTGTTTTCGAAAGAGATGATGAACCTGGAGGTTTATTGCGATATGGTATCCCGGATTTTAAATTAGAAAAATGGGTAGTTGAGAGAAGGATTAAATTAATGGAAGAAGAAGGTATTGTTTTTAAATGCAATTCCAATGTAGGTGCTGATGTAAGCATTAATGATTTATTGAGGGAATATCATGTTATAATATTAGCCGGAGGTTCAACTATTCCGAGGGATTTAAATATTCCGGGCCGTGAATTAAAAGGAATTCATTTTGCAATGGATTTTTTAAAACAGCAAAATCAAAGGGTATCCAACAAGGAAGTAGCTGGCGAAGATATTTTTGCAACAGGAAAAAATGTAGTAGTAATTGGTGGAGGCGATACAGGCAGTGATTGCGTTGGCACATCTAACAGGCATAAAGCAATATCAGTAACACAATTTGAGTTGATGCCAAAGCCACCCGAGTCCCGGAATGAGTTTATGCCCTGGCCCACTTATCCTATGGTTTTAAAAACTACCAGTTCTCATGAAGAAGGAGTTCAAAGGCATTGGGCCATTGCTACAAAAGAATTTATAGGTGATGAATCCGGTAATCTAAAGGCATTAAAAATTGTTGATCTTGAATGGAAGTTTACAGAAGATAACAAGCCTGCACAATTTGTAGAAGTTGCAGGAAGTGAATCAGAAATTCCATGCGAAGTTGCTTTACTAGCTATGGGATTTGTACATCCTCAGCATGAAGGCTTATTAAATCAATTGGAAATTGAACTGGATGAAAGAGGTAATGTAAAAGCATCAGAAAAAAATTACCTGACCAATATTTCTAAAATATTTACAGCCGGTGATATGCGCAGGGGGCAGTCCCTTGTTGTTTGGGCTATTTCCGAAGGCAGGGAATGTGCCAGGAAAGTGGATGAATATCTCATGGGGCATTCATTGTTAGAATCTAAAGATCAGAATATTCTGCACCAGGCATAGTGCCTGTTTTATGTTTAAATTTAGTAAGCCTGCTTATGCAGGTTTTTTTATAAAATAATATTTTATATTATAATTAAAAATATCTATTTAATAATTATCCACATATAAAAGTGTAAAAATAATTTAATTTAATTAAATAGGTAAAAATCAAATAAGTATACTTATTTATAAACACATAACAAAAATAAATATCTTAAAATATTTTCTAATTATTAAACAAAAACTATAAATTTGAAAAAATAAATTTAAATCATGAGGAAAATCACTTTTAGCCAGGCTGCTCCATTTACGGTTTTAATGGTTGTAGCAATTTTAGCCATCTTTGTTCCAACACTTGCCAATTTTAATGATGCAGGTAAATATAATTCTGCAGATATTGCCTGGATTATTGTTGCCACTGCTCTTGTTTTCTTAATGACACCGGGGCTCGCTTTTTTTTATGGTGGAATGGTTCACAGGAAAAATGTTCTTTCTACGATGATTAAAAGTTTCGTGGCTACAGGCGTGGTTAGCATTTTATGGGTAACAGTAGGATATAGTCTTTGTTTTGGTGACTCTATCGGCGGCGTAATCGGTAACCCGCTTTCTCATTTGTTTTTTAAAGGAGTGGCTTCTGGCGCTCCCTGGAGCCTGGCCCCAACAATTCCTTTGACATTATTTGCGCTCTTCCAGTTAATGTTTGCGATTATAACACCAAGTCTTGTAGTAGGTGCAGTAGCAGAAAGAATCAGATTCTCTTCTTATATACTTTTTATAGTTATGTTCAGCCTTTTCGTGTATGCTCCTATTGCTCACTGGACCTGGAATCCCGAAGGATTTTTATTTAAATGGGGGGTACTTGATTTTGCAGGAGGTACAGTAGTTCATATTTCCGCAGGTTGCGCAGCATTGGCAGGAGCCATAGTTTTAAAACGCAGGAAAGTTCATCTTGAACATAAAGAAATTCCACCTGCAAATATCCCCTATGTTCTCATTGGTACAGGTTTACTTTGGTTTGGCTGGTTTGGCTTTAACGCAGGTTCTGCTGGCGCTGCCAATTCATTATCAGTTTCTGCATTTGCCACTACGAATACTGCTGCTGCTGCTGCAGGATTGGCCTGGATGTTCTTTGATGTATTAAAAGGGAAAAAACCATCCGTGTTGGGATTTTGTATTGGTGCCGTTGTAGGGTTGGTTGCTATTACTCCGGCTGCAGGTTTTGTTGCAATACCACAAAGCATATTCATTGGGGCAGTTGCTGCGCTTATTTCAAATGTTGCTGTGTACTATAGATCGAAATCAATTCTCGATGATACGCTGGATGTTTTTCCATGTCATGGCATCGGTGGTATGGTTGGTATGCTTATGACTGGAATTTTTGCATCAAAAAATATAAATAGTGGTGGAGCAGATGGATTATTTTACGGCAATACTGCATTCTTTTTTACCCAGGTAAAAGCATTGGCAATTGTTGTCGCATATAGCTTTTCAGTTTCTTATGGCATATTCAAATTTATTAATTGGGTAATGCCTATGAGGGTAAGTAAAGCAGATGAAGAATTAGGATTAGATGCCTCACAGCATAATGAAAAATATTTACAAGGCACTTTATTGGTAAGGAATAATGGTTCTCTTACTGAAGAAGAAAAGGGAATAGCTGAATCTATTAACTTCTGAGAAAAGTTAATTAGCTATTCCCTTTCATTTTTAATCTTTAAATCTAAAACAATGTTACAAAAAATTTTGACTACATGCGTCGTAATGTGCACATTTTATTTTGGCTTTGCACAAACCGACTCTGTTTCATCGGAAAAAATTGATTCTGCTGCTACAGAAACTGCCTCGGAAGAACCCAAACCCAAAACAGTTATTTCGGGTTCTGTTGATGTTTATTACAAATACGATTTTAATCAACAGGCAACTAATAATAAAACCAGCTTTACCAATTCACATAACTCTTTTGAATTGGGGACGGCCCGTGTGAAAATTGAACATACTACTTCTAAATTGGACATGGTTGCTGAATTGGCTTTTGGCAAAAGAGCAGAAGAATTTTCTTATAACGATGCCAATACTATTGCCGCTATCAGGCAATTATATGTTTCCTACTCACCCTGGAAAAATATAAAGTTTACTGCAGGTGACTGGGCTACACATTTTGATAATGAAATTTTTGAGCCTGATGCTAACCGCAATTACAGCATGTCGTACATGTTTACTTACGGTCCATTTTTTCATACCGGTGCAAAAGCTGAAGCTACCTTTGGAAAACATGGCTTTATGTTAGGTGTTGCAAATCCCAATGATTATAAATCATTGAATGATGCAAAAAAATATGTGATCGCCCAATACAGTTTTTCTCCGAATGATAAATTCAAAGCATACATAAATTATTTTGCCGGGCAACGCCCTGCTGATTCTGCTAAAGTATCACAGTTGGAAGCAATCCTTACACAAAAGTTCAGTGACAAATTCAACATGCTTTATATTGGAAGCATAGCTTTCAATAAACATCAGCAGGCAGGAAAATATGAAGCTTCTAAAAACTGGTGGTGCAGTGGGCTTTACTTTAATTATGATCCTACAAGCCTTTTTGGGCTTACACTTCGCAGTGAATATTTTAATGATGATAAACAGCAAAATGTATTCGCTTTAAATCCTGATGGTGGCGGAAGTGTTTTTGAAACAACGCTCTCTGCAAATTTTAGAATTGATAATCTTGTGATTATTCCTGAACTCCGTTTTGAAAATGCCAGCAAAGAAATTTATACTAAATCAAATGGAGTAACAAGCACAAAAACAGATGGGAACTTTTTAATAGCTGTTGTTTATCATTTTTAAATAATCACCTAACTCTTTATCAAAATTTTAAAAAACTTTTATGCACCCAATCCATAAAAAAAAATTTTCAATAATAAATAATTTAGGAAAGAAAAACCTTTTGAAAATATTTTCAGTTTTAGCAATTTTTATTTTTCTTACACTTGCGTTTCCTTCTTTAGCCCAGGATCCCTCTGGTGCAAATACAGGTACAGCCGCTGACGTTACTTCAGCAATTGCTGGCAAGCCAACAGGTGAAGAAGTTGCTGCTGCAGTTGGCCATAATAAGATTGCCATTAACATAATGTGGACATTAATAGCGGGCTTCTTGTAATGTTTATGCAGGCTGGTTTTGCAATGGTTTAGGACAGACTACAAATCAATATCAGCAATAGTTCCAGGCCAAGCCTTAACGATGTAAGCATGTATCAAGCTAAATAAATTTTACAACTAAGCTAATAATCACTCACCTCACGCCGAATTTCTCCCCGCATTTATAATCCCAAATGAACAACGCATCACCAGCTTTTCAAAAGTTTCTTTTAAATTATTTTTTACTAATTCCTTTTCTATTTCGCGAATATTGGCAATGGCAAATTGTTGTATGGTAACTAATGGCAACACAATTTTTTCTCTCATGCTTATAGATATTTGTTCCACTTCATATTCTGCCATCAGCTCATTGTGGCCGCTTAATTGAAAAAGATATTTTTCTGTGATTACAAATTCTTTGTAAATCATATTCCATATCTCACCATATTTTTCATCTTTCGATAAATGCTCCGTTAGGGGAAAGAAACATTTCTTCATAGCCATTTCACAATTATCAATAAGTGTTTTAAAAAATAATGAATTTTGATAGAGTGTTTTTAGCTGGTTAAACTTTCCCTGCTTTTCTAATTTTTGCAAAGCAGCTCCCACACCATAATAGCCTGTAACATTTTGCTTAAGCTGGCTCCATGCGCCTACAAAAGGAATAGCCCTGAGATCATTTAAATTTAATTTTCCTGAGCCACCCCGTTTTGAAGGACGGCTTCCAATATTTGTTTCACTGTAAAATCTTAGCGGGCTTATGTAAGTTAAGTAATCCATGAAGTCGGGATGATTTTTTAACTCAACATAAGCATTGAAACTTTCATTGGCTAATTCCTGCAGCAAGGCTTCTTCTTCCTTTTGTAAAGTAATATTCTTGTTTGAAAAAATTTCATTTGAAATACCTGCATGAATTAATTGTTCAATATTATATTGAGCAGAATCAATCGTTCCAAAGTTGGAACTAACGGTTTGCCCCTGAATGGTGAGTTGTATTTCTTTATTGGAAATATTTTTACCCATGGATGCATAAAACTTATGTGTTTTTCCACCGCCTCTTGCCGGCGGGCCGCCGCGGCCATCAAAGAAAATTACATCAATATCGTATTCTTTTGAAATGGCAGTTAATTGTTCCTTGGCTTTATAAATGCTCCAGTTGCCCATTAAATATCCGCCGTCTTTTGTGCCATCAGAAAATCCAAGCATTATCGTTTGCAGGTTATTTCTTCTTTTTAAATGTTCTTTGTATTCTTTATTCTTATATAACGTATTAAGGATAGACGCAGCATTTTGCAAATCATCAATGGTTTCAAATAGCGGAACAATATCAATGTTCATTTCCTTTTTCTTCCAGCCGCATAAAATAAATAATCCATACACTTCCAACACATTTAAAGCGCTCATGGAGTGGCTTATTATATAACGGTTGCAGCCTGCTTCGCCATTGTATTGCTGAATCAATTTTATTGCTTTTATACTTTCTATTGTATCATTAATAATTGCATCCTTATAATCTTTTTCAGGAAGCTCTTCTGTATTATTGGTAAGAAATTCAATCTTTTTTTCTTCATTCAAACCGGAATAATTTTCAGGAAAAAATTTATTTGAAGCTGCCAACGTACCAAGTACTTTTTCAAGAACTGAACTATCCTGCCTTATATCAAGCGAAGCAAAGTGCAAGCCAAAAACATGCACCTTATTTATAAGATTATTTATAAGATGAAGAAACAATCCATTGTGCTGATAGATTAATGTTTCTCTTATATTATTTAACACATCAAGAATATCTTTTTTAGAGATGTTGGTTCGGTTACCGGGAATAAAAATATTATTGTATAATTGTTTTTCCAGTTCCAGCAACTGCACATCAACACCTTTGAAAGTGAGTCGCCGCCTTAATCTCCGTATCTCAAGATAATAGCATTTTATAATTCCGCCCCGCAAAGCATCAGCTACTTTTAAAGTAGTTTCAGTATTTACAAACGGGTTGCCATCCCTGTCGCCACCGGGCCAGAAGCCCATATTAATGATTGGATTATTTGGATGAACAGCATCAGGAAATTGATTTTTCAGGAATGAAATAATTCTTCCTGCTGCAGCAAAAAAAACATTTTCCAAATACCAGAGCAGGCTCATTGCTTCATCATAAGGAGAAGGCTTTTCTTTTTTGAAAAAAGGTGTTTTGCCAAGCTGCTGCAGGTACATATTTATTTGCGCAGCATTATTATCTGAAAGAGATTTTGAAAGATCATTTATAATTCCTAAAACTGAGCCGGGGTAAAATTGAGTTGGGTGTGCAGTAAGCACCAGCTTTATAGAAAAATCGTTTAGCTTCTTTTTTAATGCTTCTTCTTTTTTATTTTGATTTACTTCAAGCTCCAATTGCTTTAATGTACCTGCACCGCCTGTATCATGCACATGCGTAAACGCAGCGTCTTCAAGCGCATCAAATAAAACAACCTGCCGCTCCACATATTGGATAAAACGAAAAAGCAAATCCAGCTTTTCATGCAGTTTCGTATAAGAAGTATGCTTCAAAAAAAAATCTTCTATAATTTCTGAAGGGCTTAGTTTCTTTTTATAACCTTCTTCACAAATATTAAGAAAAAGTGATAAAAGAATTCCTGTTTTTTCAATGCGGTGAAAAGGCAATGAAGTGAAAAGGCTATTGTACAATTGAAACTTTATGCCAACATAATTCCTGAAATGCTGCAAACCCTGTGAAGCCTTATTGTCCATGTACTAAGAATTAAAAAAGAAATACAAAAATAACAGCAATTGCAATGAAGGATGAAAATACTTCAAAATTTCGTTTAAATTTTCTCATTACAATCAATTGATGTATTTTCGTTTGCATCGTGGTAAATAATAAACATATCAGCCCAATCTCAACAAAAGTAATTTCCATATCCTTCACTACAATTATTATTACCCGTAAGGGTTAAGTGTCTCCATATTATCTTTGGGCTTTCAAGCTTTTTCAGAATTCATAACTCATAACTCATCACTTACAAAATGCAAGTTTTAAAATTCGGCGGTAGTTCTGTTGCCAATGCACAAAACATCAGCAACGTTATCGCTATCGTACAGGAAGCTCTAAAAGAGGATAAAATTAGTGTTGTGCTTTCAGCATTGGGAGGAACTACAGATGATTTGCTTGAAGCCGCCGCCTTAGCATCCAAAGCAGACCTTTCTTATAAAGAAAAGCTACACCTTATTGAACAGCGGCATTTATCAACTGTAAAAGATTTAATTCCCCTTGATCAGCAAAGCAGTATATTAAGCATGGTTAAAAAACGCTGCAATGAAATTGAAGATATATGTAATGGCGTATTTTTATTAAGAGAATTATCGCTGCGTACAAAAGATTCGATTGTTTGTTATGGCGAATTATTATCATCACAAATATTTTCAGCAAAGCTAAAAACGCTTGGCATTAAAAATACCTGGAAGGATGCAAGGGAACTTATCATAACCAATTCTGAATTTGGAAATGCCAATGTTGACTTTGCAATCACCAATAAAAACATAAACGATTTCTTTTCTTCACTTGATACTGATGTGTGCATCATTCCGGGTTTTATAGGTTCAGATAAAAATAATAACACCACAACTTTAGGAAGAGGCGGATCAGATTATACTGCGGCAATTGTTGCAGCGGCATTACATGTTTCTCTTGTAGAAATATGGACAGATGTTTCAGGAATGATGACTGCTGATCCAAGACTGGTATCTAATGCGAAAATTATTCAACAAATTTCTTATCAGGAAGCAATGGAGTTATCGCACTTTGGCGCAAAAGTTATTTATCCGCCAACCATTCAGCCTGTGATGAATTTAGGCATACCCGTATGTATAAAAAATACTTTCTCGCCGGGCGATGCGGGTACATGGATTCATAATGATATTCATAAAAACGGCAACACCATACGCGGCATATCGAGCATTAATAATCTTGCGCTGCTTAGTCTTGAAGGCAGTGGCATGGTAGGCATACCGGGCTTTTCAAAAAGATTATTTGAAGCATTATCGAATGAAAGAATAAATGTGATTTTGATTACACAAAGTTCTTCGGAGCATTCAATTTGTGTAGGTATTGAACAAGCAAATGCAGATAAAGCAAAGGAAGTTATTGATGTCGCATTTGCGTATGAAATCGACATAAAAAAAGTAGAGCCGCTGGTTGTTGAAAAAGATTTGGCAATAATTGCATTGGTTGGCGATAATATGAAAAATCACCCCGGCATCAGCGGAAAAATGTTTGGTGTATTAGGAAGAAACGGTGTGAACGTGAGGGCTATAGCACAGGGGTCTTCCGAAAGGAATATTTCTGCCGTGATTGCAACACGTGATGTAAAGAAAGCTATCAATGTTTTGCATGAAGAATTTTTTGAAACTACTTATAAGCAGGTAAATCTTTTTATAAGCGGCACAGGAAATGTTGGGGGTAAGTTGCTGGCACAATTAAAACAGCAATTACAACATTTGCAAGATCATCTTCGCTTACAGGTACGCATAGCCGCAATTGCAAACAGCAGAAAAATGTTGTTTAATGATGAAGGTGTTGATCTTTCTAAATGGAATGAATTATTGCAAAATGCAGAACCTATGAATAAAGATGAATTCATTAATATTATTCAAAAGAAGAATTTAAGAAATTCAGTTTTTATAGATGTTACCGCTAATGAAGAAGTTGCTAAATCATATCCTCATTTTTTACAAAAAAGTATTTCAGTGGTTGCCTGTAATAAAATTGCCTGTTCCTCTTCTTATGAATATTATAAAAATCTGAAAGATTTGGCAAGAGAATTTAATGCACTATTTCTTTTTGAAACCAATGTAGGAGCAGGCTTGCCGGTTATAGGAACTTTAAATGATCTGTTGCGGAGCGGTGATAAAGTTAACAGGATTGAAGCAGTATTAAGCGGCACGCTCAATTTTGTTTTCAATAATTATAATGGAGGAAAATCTTTTGCAAAAATTGTAGCACAGGCACAGGAAGAAGGTTATACTGAACCCGATCCGCGGTTGGATCTGAGTGGAACAGATGTAATGCGCAAGATTATGATTCTTGCGAGAGAGACCGGGGAAAAATTAGAGATGGATGACATCAATAATAATTCTTTCATGCCTCCATCATGCATGAAGGGTGATGTTGAAAATTTTTATAATGAAATGGAAAAGCATGAAGGTCATTTTTTAAAATTAATTAAGGAAGCAAATGCTGCCGGGAAAAAATTAAAGTTTGTTGCAAAGTATGAAGATGGGAAAGCTTCTGTTGGATTGCAGCATATAGATCCCCAGCATGATTTTTATCATTTGTATGGAAAAGATAATGCAGTGCTTTTTTATACCAATCGTTATGTTGAACAGCCGCTCGTAATAAAGGGAGCTGGGGCAGGTGCGGAAGTAACCGCATCAGGAGTTTTCGCAGATATTATCAGGGCAGCGGGCTAAAGTTTTAGTTTGTAAAATATTTTAAACGAAAAAATATAAACCGGATATTTTGAACTCTACAGAAAAACCTTTTGTAAAAAAAAGTATTAAAATTTTAGCACCCGCGACGATCGCGAATCTTGTTTGTGGGTTTGATGTATTAGGAATGGCTTTAAATAATCCATGCGATATAATGGAGGTTTCGTTGAGCGATATACCCGGAATTCGTATTAAGCATACTGATATTTATAATCTCCCGACAAAGCCAGAAGAAAATGTTGCCGGTGTTTCATTGTTAGAAATGATGCAGGAACTTGATAAGAATATTGGATTTGAAGTTGTTATTGAGAAACATATAAAACCTGGTAGTGGCCTTGGTTCCAGCGCTGCGAGTGCTGCAGGAATTGTAGTAGCGGTGAATCATTTACTTGGTAATATATTTTCAAATGAAGATTTGGTTCACTTTGCAATGGCCGGTGAGAAACTTGCATCTGGTGTAAAACATGCCGATAATATTTCGCCGTGTATTTATGGTGGCGTAACTCTTATACGTTCTATTTTTCCATTGGATATAATTTCATTGCTTGCTCCGCCAATGTTTGTTACAGTAGTGCATCCGCAAATAGAAGTAAAAACATCTGATGCAAGAGAAATTTTGCGGAAGGAAATTTTGTTAAAAGATGCTATTAAGCAATGGGGAAATATTGCCGGGCTGGTTGCAGGCTTTATGAAAAGCGATTATGGATTAATAAGCCGATCATTGGAAGATGTAATTATCGAACCTGTGAGAAGCATGTTGATTCCCGGCTTTGATGAAGTAAAGAAAAAAAGCGTTGATGCGGGAGCGTTAGGTGGTGGTATTTCCGGCTCAGGGCCATCTATTTTTATGTTGTGTGAAAAAGAAAACACTGCTAAAAAAGTAGAGAACATCATGAAAGATATTTATAATAATACAGGATTGAAATATTACACTTATGTAACAACGATAAATAATAATGGCAGTAAGATTAGTCAATGAGTCAATGGTCAATAGTGAATGTGCAGTAATAAAATATTTTTACCCTTTATAAAATGTCATTTTGTTAAGAATAGGCTCTAATGCGCCATAGGCGCTTCCTGTTTGTAGAAATAAAATAAAAGAAATGATTTATGCGCCGTTCGCGCTACCCTTTTTTAGTAATAATTTTTAAAAAAGTTGAAGATTTTAAATATTCAATATGCTTTACCATAGCACCAATAATACATCTCCAAAAGTAAATTTTAAAGAGGCCACTATTAAAGGTCTTGCGCCTGATAAAGGCTTGTATTTTCCTGAACCTATCCCTGTGCCGGATAAAAATTTTATTGAAAATATTTCTGATTATTCAAAAGAAGAAATTGCTTACAAAGTTATTAAGCCATACATCGGCGATGCAATTCCCGATGATGAATTGAAAAGAATAGTTTCAGAAACAATCAACTTTAATTTTCCTTTGGTACAGGTAGAAGAGAATATTTTTTCTCTTGAATTATTTCACGGGCCTACATTTGCCTTTAAAGATGTAGGAGCAAGATTTATGAGCCGCTGCCTTGGTTATTTTGTAAAAGACAATAACAAAAAAATTACTGTATTGGTTGCCACATCAGGAGATACTGGCGGGGCAGTTGCCAATGGTTTTTATAATGTAGATGGTGTTGATGTGGTAATATTATATCCTTCAAAAAAAGTGAGCAATGTTCAGGAATTGCAATTAACAACACTGGGTAAAAATATAACAGCATTGGAAGTTGATGGAACTTTTGATGATTGCCAGCAATTAGTAAAGCAGGCTTTTGCAGATGAAGAATTGAACGAAAAATTATTTCTTACTTCTGCCAACTCAATTAATATTGCACGATGGCTGCCACAACAATTTTATTATTTTTTTGCATACCAGCAATGGAGCGATAAAGATAATCCCCCGGTTATAAGCGTGCCCAGCGGCAACTTTGGAAATATTTGTGCAGGGTTATTAGCACATCGTTCAGGCTTGCCCGTTAGTCATTTTATTGCTGCATGTAATGCAAATGATGTGGTAACACAATATCTTGAAACTGCAGATTACATTTCAAAGAAACCTGTGTCAACTATTTCAAATGCAATGGACGTGGGCAATCCAAGTAACTTTGTAAGAATACTTGAATTGTTTGACCAACAATTTCACTCACTTAAAAACGGGTTGAGCAGTTATACCATTTCCGATGAGGAAACCAAAACAATTCTAAAAGAAGTTTATGATAACAAAAAATATTTATTAGATCCTCATGGAGCGGTTGGTTATCTTGCTTTAAAAAAATACCTGCAACAACATCCTGAATCTAAAGGAATATTTTTAGAAACGGCACATCCCGTAAAATTTTATGATGTTGTGGAACCAATTATTAAAGAGAAAGTCGCTCTGCCTTCGGCAATAAATAATTTGTTGCAATTGAAAAAGCAAAGTATAAAAACGAATGCTGAGTATGAAGAGTTAAAAGAATTTTTATTATCGAAGTAATAGTTAAATAATGAGAAAGATGTATTTGATATTTATTTTGTAATGTTGCTCAGCAATCGGGCTTCCCTTGCTATTATAAATATACCATATAATAAAACTACCTTTGCACCCTAAACCTAATCGATGAACATAGAAATAGATCAGCAGCAAAAATTTGCAGAACAGTTTTCGAAGTTAGCTGAAGGAGCTTCTCAAAAGTTTAAAGATAAATGGGATAACGATATTTCCTTTATAAATCCCACTCATGAAAAAATGATCCCCGCTTTTAATACAGGCGCCATTCATTTGCTCTCTGTTGAATTGAGAAAAAAATTTGAAATTCTGCGTGAGAAATATTTTGCCAAGTCTCTTTAAACTAATCAATTCTTACAACAGTTCCTTTTTATTCTTTCTGGTAAAGTGTAAATCAGCATTGTCAGGTAAATTCTGCGATCTCCTGATTTTCGTGAAAGGCAATTTTAATAAAACCCCGATAGTTAATTCTTTTGAATCACTATATGAAGGAATTCCAATCAAAATATTTTCCTGTGGTATATTCATTTTTAATGTGCGAAAGAGCCTGTCCCAAAATGAAAAAATAACTGAATAATTTGAATCTCTTTCATGCCGGATTACAGAATGATGAATGCCATGCATTCTTTGAGTTACCATTATTTTATTTATTGCTTTTTCAATTTTTAAAGGAAGTTTCCAGTTACTATGATGAAACTCTGTGGCTGCTTCAAAAATAATTTCATAGATCAATACGGTGAAAGGTGAAGCGCCACTTAAAAAAGTAATGGCACCTCTGAAAAAAACAGATCCGATCAGTTCTCCAAAATGAAAACGAAATGCTGATCTTTATCTGTATGATGAACTAAATGAAAACGCCATAAAAAAGGAATTTTATGATTCATCAGATGCCATGTATAATTTCCACAATCCAGTAATAAAAAAGCAATTACAAACTCAATTGGCTTTGGCAGATCATACAAATAATTTAATCCGAAGTGAAGATTTCTCATTCAGACGAGCTAACCAAACCATTAAAGGAATAAAAAGAAGCCGAAGCAAGGTAAATGCCGGAATAGACACAATAGAATTGATCATTACTCTTTTCCATCTATCCTGCACGCGTAGACGAAGTTGTAATTTTGATTCTATTAAAAAAGAAAAATATACAATGCAAAAAGAACAGGTACCCCAATAAAATCAAAAACATGCTTAATCATTTTTTCTTAATTTTTTTCCTTCACTTATTTTTGGATGCCAGGTAGCATCTTTATTTAAATTAATTTTTTCCTGGATTTTGGGCGAAGAATTTTTCGGCGCTTTTCAAAAATATTTGAAGAAAAACCCTATGTCTTTCAGCCGTTTTTTGTTTTTGTTTTTATCTTTTTGATAGTTGAATAAATTCCATAAGCAACAATTAAACCAATAAAAATATACACCCACACGGGAATATTTTTACCGGCGATAATAAGATATAAATAAGCTGATATAAAAAAGAAGCCTGTTAATAAAACAGGAAGGACAAATGATTTTTTCTTTTTAATATTTTTAATTGTCCGGTAAAGTGAAATAAAAAAAAATGGGATAGCGCCTAAATAGATGCCGCCAAAGATGTAGGGGTTTACATTATATTTTTCGCCGAGACTTAAAAACCATTCCTTAAATATTTCCCACCATTCCATTAACTAAAAATTTTAAAAGCGATATGTAATAATTTTTTGATAGTGTTTGTCAAACTTTCTTCTTTGTGTTTTACAATAATTTGTTGGTTAATGCGTGAAGCAACAGGATATGCGTAAATTTTATTGAAAATAGAATTTACAGATAATTGGCTCGTATTTGCCAAAATCAATTCCTGTATAAGTTCTCCTGCGTGTGGCGCTACCATTGTGCCTCCTAATATTTTTTCTTTTTTAAACAAGCCGCCTTTGCTGATGTATAAAATGATTTTTGCATATTGATAATTATCTACAACGGCGCGGTCATCATCCGTGAAATTTTGTTCTGTTTTTTTATAGGAAATATTTCTTTCTTTCAATTGCTTTTCATTCAATCCAAACGTTGCCAGCTCAGGATCTGTAAAAGTTACCCATGACATGTAATCGTTATTCAATTTTTTATTAATAGGCGAAAAAAAATTGTTTAATAAAATACGTGCATGAAATTCGGCAGCATGTGAAAACTGAAGATCGCCTGCAACATCGCCGCAAACAAAAATATTTTTATTGGTAGTGCGTAAATATTTATCCACTACAATTTTATTACCATTAACCTGTATGCCGGCATTATTTAATTGTAATGGCTTTAGATCAAGCTCTCTGCCAATGCCAACAAACACTGCATCAAATTGTATGTGTTCCGTTTTACCATCTTTAAATTTTATAAGCGCTTCATTGGCAGAAATAAAATGATCAATATCTGCATTGAACAAAAATTTTATTCCTTCTTTCTGCAATTGCTGTAAAAGAATTTCAGTTACTGCTTTATCGTCATGCTCCAGTATTTTATTGCTATGTTGAATAACTGTTACTTTACTTCCCAGCCGGTTCAATGCCTGTGCTATTTCAATACCAATGGGGCCGCCGCCTATTACCAACAGCCTTTCTGGTAATTCAGTAATGTGAAAGATGATTTCGTTATCATAATATTTTACATTTTCTACCCCGGCAACTTTTAATTTTCGTGGTTTGGAACCTGTGGCAATTACTATCTTTTTCCCGGTATATTTTTTATCATTTACTTCAATTTCATTTTTGCCTGTAAACCTTGCTTCACCTAATGCCACATCAATACCTTGTTCTTTTAGCCATTGTGCATTTTCATGTACACGAATAATTTCCTGTCGTCCATAAACATAATCCATCGCTTTTTTTATATCCATTTTTCCTGTTACTTCCAAACCAAAATGAGCAGCCATTTTTGCGCTATGTGCAATCCTGGAAACGTGTATCAATGCTTTGCTGGGTACACAACCATCATTAAGACAATCGCCACCAATATCGTTATCGCTTTTTGATATCATTAATACATTAAAGCCTGCTTTCCTCATAAATAATCCTACACTTAATCCTCCCGAACCTGCTCCAATTACTATGATATCATAAGGTTTATCTGCCATGCTTTTTTTACTTTACTCTTTTTTTAATCAACATAATTAAAGTTTGCTTTTGTGAATGAGTTTTTTGTGCAATTTTAATAATTGCTCTTGCGAATAACCCATGTAATACAAAAACCAAATACGAAAAAAAATAGCCTGCATTCTATAAATTCCATTGTCCAGATATTTTCTTGCAGATGTTGTTACTGCCGCATTTATTACTGTAAACTTTCCATATTTTTTTATGCGATGAATGATTTCCTGGTCTTCCATTATAAATAATTTTTCATTAAAGCCACCGCATTTTTCAAACACTTGCTTTGTAACAAAAAGACTTTGATCGCCAAAACGGATATAGTTTATATTAAACCGGGTAAACCAGCAATTTGCTTTTAAGAACCAATGATCAATATCAAATTGCAATCGATAACAGCCACTTGAATAATTTTTTTTTATGGCTGATAAAATATCCTTTGCAAAATTTTGTGGTGGAATAGAATCAGCATGTAAAAAATAAAGCACATCACCTTTTGAAGCTGAAGCTCCATAATTCATTTGAGCAGCCCGGCCTTTTTTTAAGCTTATGATTACTTCCGCACCGGCATCTTTTGCTTTAGCAACAGTTTTATCTTTACTGCCCCCATCACTCACAATTATTTCTTTAAGTAATCCATCAAAATTATTATGTTGTAATTTTTGAATGGTATCAGCAATCCTCGCTTCTTCATTATACGTTGGTATGATAATGCTTATCATAAAGAAAAATATTCCTGTGCTTTTATCCAGTCTGCTTCTTCATCAATATCATTTAATAGCGGCAATAATTTATAAGTCAATTGTTCTTTATTGCAGACAGCAATACTTTGTTCAAAAACTTTATTGGTGCTCCATGCAATGTTATCAAGCAAAGAAGGATGTATTTTTTTTATTCCTAAAAAATAATAACCTCCATCTGCAGCAGGGCCAATTACTACATCTGCTGAATCAAGTTGTTTAAATCCCATGTGAATAATATCAGCCGTTAATTCAAAACAATCGCTCCCTATAATAGAAACTTTTTGGTATTCTTTTGCTAAAATTTCCTTAAAAGCATTAGTGATCTTTTCTCCAAGATCATTACCAAGTTGGACCTTTTTATTAAAAATATTATTCTCCCATAGATCATTATAATCCGAAGTATCAGAATAAAAAACAAATTTATCTGCAACCAATGATGTTACTATTGACCTTGTATGTTCAAGTAACCTCATATATATTTCCAAAGCTTTCTCATTACCTGCTTTTGCAGCAAGCCTTGTTTTTACTTTTCCTTTTTCAGGATTTTTTACAAATATGATTAATGCTTCTTTCATGTAGTTTAGGCAATAGCCCCGCCACAACTTGAACCGGGGCCTGCAGTGCATCCATAGCAATGCTGGCCAATAGAAATATTTCTACTGCTAAGCTGTTGTTCATTATAATCGGAAATATGTTTTGCAGAGCAGGATACTTTCAGGTCAAGCATCTGGTTAAAATCACAATCAAATAAATAGCCATCCCACCCAACAGAAATAGTATTCCTGCACATTACGCTTCCTGCGGCAGCGGGATTAAAACTTGCAACTAATTTCTCCATGTATTTTTCGTAGTTGCCAGAGGTTAAAAGATAATCAAGATAACGGCTGATGGGCATATTAGTAATCACATACAGGTCATGAAAATCTATACCATATTTTTCTTTTAATGCTATCTTATATTCTTTCTTTAAAGCTTCCTGTGATGGCGGTAAAAAAGCGCCTGCAGGGTTATATACAAGATTCAAAATTAATCGGCTGTTTTCTTTTCCATAACCGGCTTCATTAAGCATTTGTAAAGCTTTGATAGAATTTTCAAAAACACCGTCACCTCTTTGCCTGTCTGTACGATCCTTTGTATAAAAAGGAAGCGATGATACGATTTCAATATTATGTTGTTTATAAAACTGTGGAAGGTCGTGATATTTTTTATTAGCCAGAATTATGGTGAGATTGCATCGAACAATAACATGCTTGTCCAGTTTTTTAATTTCTTCCACAAACCATCTGAAGTTTGGGTTCATTTCCGGTGCTCCACCTGTAAGATCAATTGTTTTTAGTTGTGGGTTATTTTTTAAAACTTCAATGCATTGCTGCATCGTTTCTTTGGTCATTATCTCTTTCCGATCAGGACCTGCATCTACATGACAATGCCTGCAGGTTTGATTGCACATTTTACCAATGTTCACCTGGAAAATTTCTATTTGAGTTGGCTTTAAAGGATATAAATTCGACTGCTTCAATTTTTCCTGAAAGGGAACCAAAGCAAAATCTCCTCTTTGCCCATGTTCTATTATTTCAACTTGTTCATGAGCATTGGCAAGAATATTATTTTGTGCTTTTAATGACTTCATAATTACATTGCTATTTCTTTTACCTTATTCATCATCTGCACACCATGCACCAATGAAGCGCCTCCGCGAATTGCACAGGCTACATGCACTGCCTCCATCATTTGCCCTTCGCTCCATCCTTTTTCAAATGCATCGCTACTGTAGGCATCAATACAATAGGGACATTGAACGGCATGAGCTACCGCAAGTGCTATCAGTGATTTTTCCCTTGCCGTTAATTCACTGTCTTTAAAAACTTCTCCGTAATAGGAAAAAAACTTATCACCTAAGTCTTTCTGGAAGTCTGCAATGTTCCCAAATTTTGGCAGGTCCTTTGCGTTGTAGTAGTGTTCGTTCATGGGTTTTTATTAAGGTTCATAAATTGAAGAATTATTAATTGCTGTCTTATCGGTTATAAATTAAATTTACCATGGTTAATAGTTGCATCTATTTATAAAAACTATCTAATGTTTTATTGTTTAATAAACTTTTCAGTTTTTACTTCTCCTTTATCATTTGTCACCTGTAACCAATAATATCCTGCGGGCAAATTACCCATCTGGATATTATAGTTAGACAAACCCTTAGGAGCCTGGTTTTGTTGTTCTTTTATTATGATACCACGCTGGTCAAGAATTACAGCACGAAAAGTTTCTCTATCGCTGCTTATGACGGAGAAATTAATAGTGCCAGATACAATTGTTGGATACACATTAACCAGGCCAAATCGATTTCCTATTATAGATGCCCGCCTTATCGCAGAGTGATAAAAAGTGCCATCTATATTACCTACATTAATTCTATAAAAAATATTGCCCGGGTTACCTGTCAAACTATCTACAAAATCAAAAGGCTGCTGGCAACGTAGCCTGTCTGTAGTAAAGGAACTTATGGTAGAATAGTCTATGCCATTTGAAGACCGTTGAATCTCGAAATTTGCATATTGCAAATAGCAAACAGTTTTCCAATGAAGTTTGCTGATATTATTATTGGCGCTAACAGCAAATGATGAGAGTCTCACGGTGAAATATGAACTGTCGCTTTGGGAATATGCTGAGTAGCTTATTATACCAGAAGAAAGAAGAATAAATATTTTTTTCATACGCTCTTATATAAATGAACCAGTTAATCAATCATTTATTTATTTTTATTGTAATAGTCGTTCAATTTTAGGATACCTGACAAATACCATTCTGATTCTATAAAATTTCCGGTATTTTCAGTTAAAGGAAGCTGTTAAATTCTATGTAAAGAACGGTATTAATTATGGGACACCCTATTTATCAATTCAGCCACAACGCCTGTCCATCCCGTTTGGTGTGATGCACCAACACCTCTGCAATTATCACCATGGAAATATTCATAAAACAAAACCAGGTATTTGAAATACGGATCATTTTGGTATTGAGAAATAGTATCGTGAACCAAACGCTTCCCGTTTTCATCTTTTTTGAAAATAGAAATCAGCCTTTCAGCCAATTGCGTACTAACCATGGATAAAGAAATAATATTATCGGAATCTGCCGGAAAAGCAACTTTGCATTGCCCCCTGTAATAATCGCAGGATTTTTTTAGAGATAATACCAGCAGGTAATTCATTGGCATCCAAATTGGCCCTCTCCAGTTAGAGTTACCGCCAAATAAAGATGAAGTGGATTCACCGGGTTGATAGTTTAGTCCCAACTTTTGCCCCCTGATATCTATTTTATAAGGAGTCTCGTGAATTTTTGAAAGAGAGCGTATGCCACCGGGCGACAAAAATTCTTTTTCGTCCAATAAGGCGCCCATCATTCTTTCTAACCTTTTACGTGGCACTAATGACAATAGTATATCATCATTTTCCTTGAGGTCCTCAATTACAAGGTATTGATTATTTTTCTGTCTGTAGCGGCGGAACCATTTCAGCCTTTGGTAAAAATCGGGAGTTTTTTCCAGCATTTCTTTTTTAATAACAAGGATACCAAACAATGAAATCAGGCCAACAAGAGATCTCACTTTAACAGGGATATAGCTGCCATCAGGCATGGAAAGTACATCATAGAAAAAGCCCTGTTCTTCATCCCATGATCCTGTCCAGTCCCCGCCAATCCGGTTTAGCGAATCGGCGATATAAACAAAGTGTTCAAAAAATTTGGTAGCCACATCTTCATAAACATTATTGTACTGTGTAAGTTCCAGCGCTATTTCAAGCATATTTAAACTATATAAGGCCATCCAGGCGGTGCCATCCGCCTGTTCAAGCACCCCGCCTCCGGGCAACGCACTGCTCCTGTCAAAAACTCCAATATTATCCAATCCCAAAAATCCACCTTCAAAAACATTATTCCCTTTATGGTCTTTACGATTCACCCACCAGGTAAAATTGAGTAACAATTTATGGAATACTTTTTCTAAGAATTTATAATCCCCCACACCTGTTTTTTGCCGATCTGTATTAAACACCTGGATACAGCTCCATGCATGCACGGGAGGGTTCACATCGCTAAAAGACCACTCGTATGCAGGGATTTGCCCCTTTGGATTCATGTACCATTCTTTTAATAATAATATGAGTTGTTCTTTGGCAAACTCTGCATCTAACATGGCAAGTGGCACACAATGAAATGCAAGATCCCAGGAGGCATACCAGGGATACTCCCATTTGTCAGGCATGGAAATAATGTCTGCATTGTTGAGCGTTTGCCAATCGTGATTGCGCCCCTTTTTCCTGTTTTTTGGCGGAGGCGGTTGTCCCGGATCGCCTTCAAGCCATTGTGGAATATCTATATTAAAATATTGTTTGCTCCACAACATTCCTGCAAACGCCTGGCGCTGGATATTCCTTTCGTCTTCATCTTTTGCTTTGGAAATCCCTTTATAAAAATCATTTGTTTCAAGAATACGCTGAACAAAGATTTCTTCAAAAAAATGATTGAATGGCGTTTCTAAAACTTCTTTGGTCAAACGTAATTGTATGATTATTGATGCTTGTGCTTTTACCTCAAACATATATAGCGGCGAAAATTTTGTTCCACAATTTTTCTCTTCAAAAATTTCAAATTTATTTTGAACAACTGCAGTATGGAAAGCATCTTTTACATAAGGAGAAGTATTAGGTTGACCATACAGCTTTTGGGTATTGGTTTCATTTTCAGTAAATAATTTTTTTAGAGGTTTATCAAAATAAAAGTAATAATCACCTAAGTAATGATGGTGTGCTTTTACCTGGCTCCAATCGGTATTATCTGCATCTTCTTCAATAATTGGTCTGTGTTTAGTGGCCCCAAAACTCCATAAATTCCGAAACCATAAAGTAGGCAATACAGTAACAGGTGCATCTTCCATTGCACGGTTATGAATGGTGATTTTTATGCAGATATCTTCCTCGCTATTTTTTGCATATTCTGTAATAACATCAAAGTATTTATTATCGTCAAAAATTCCTGTATCCAACAGTTCATATTCAGGCTCATCCTTCGACTTGTTTTTATTGGTAGTTAGTATATCATTATAAGGATATTCATTTTGCGGGTATTTATACAAATGCTTCATATAAGAATGGGAAGGGTTATTGTCAAGATAGTAGTATAACTCTTTCACATCTTCTCCATGATTACCCTCGGTCCCTGTAAGACCGAATAGCCGTTCTTTTAATATTGGATCTTTTCCATTCCATAATGCAATGGCAAAACATAGTTGCTGGGTATTATCTGAAATTCCTGCGATACCATCTTCGCCCCAACGATACACTCTGGATCGGGCATGGTCATGTGTAAAATAATTCCAGGCATCTCCACTTTCACTGTAATCTTCCCGTACAGTACCCCATTGCCGTTCGCTGAGGTAAGGGCCCCATTTCAACCAACCTTTTTTGCCGGAATAATTTTCTTCAAGACGCAGCTCTTCTAATGTAGAATTATTATCTTTCATTGCTATAAATTTTATTATAATTTTCTCTTATCGCAGCCCATACTACACAAAGATTTATTTTATCTTTTTTCGAGTTTAAGCCCCAGGGTTTCCAAAGTGTTTCTAAATTCTTTTGATACCCTGTTTTTCATAAATATGGTAAACATCATTTTACTGAAAAACTTATTTGGTACCAGGAACTGTATTTTGACTACGCATTTTTTTGAAGAAACCTCTTTTACCGAAAATTGCCTTGCGAAATTATTTTTATCTGAATCTGTTTCTCTTATGGAATAATCATTACAAGTATGTTCATATCCATTTGACCTGAATCGTAAAACACTGTTATCGCTTAGAATGCAATTGTGAATAGTGCCAAGCTGATTGGACTCTATTTGAACACTTTTAATTCTATCCATCCACTGTGTTCTTTTGGAGAGATTGGTTATATAAGTGAATACTTCTGCAGCAGGTGCTTCTATTGGTTTACTTACGCTTAATGCTGAAAAGAAATGAGGGGGTAAATCATTGGCTCCATTATCAACCGGCTCTATTTCCTGCAGCCATAAATCAATTGGTATGTATTTGTAATTAATAAGAACATCATCAAATTCTTCGCTATAATGTGTGGTCGCCAATTGTTTACTTTTTAAGTAATCATCATTGAAAATCGTGAACAGCGATTCCGTAAAGAGCAGGTAACTGTTTTCAGGTACTTTATTTTTAAGTAGCCTGTGCAGGATGATTATTTCTTTGCCCATTAGCTTGAAATGTTCACCTATGCGAAAACTGCCGGCTATTCCCTGGTGAATAATAAATTTTAAAGTAAGGCTGCCGGCCGTTCTGCAGGCGCCACACTGGCAAATTCTTTGACTTTCATATTTGAGTAAATGCCCGTGAAATTTTTTAAAGATGTTTTTCGATTGCTGAATAATTTCTTGAATCCCGGGAGTTTTGCCAAACCGGTAAAAGAAAACAGCATCTCCTTCAATTTCCATCAGTTCCAGATTTATTTCATTGGCATTAATTATTATTTCTAAAAGTTCCCGAATAATATGGGTGCTGTGCTCAATCTCCGTTTCATTTACAAATTTTGAAAAGCCGCTGATATCCGGCATAAAAAGAAAAGCTTCCTGTTGAGTTGAGTCTGTCATATTTAAATTTATTGAACATTTTTGATCGGCTTATTTACTGCAGTAATTTTCAATTGGTAAAACATGGTACAAATACAAATTTGGAAGCGATTTTTTTTACCAGCCAATATAATCTCGTGGTTTTATGTCGGTCAACCTTAAGAAAACAATCAAGTACCCGGCATAGAGAGTTTAATGGACCTGCAAAAGAAAGACTCATTATACTATGCTTTCCCTTCAGGTTACTTGCGTACGTCATAAATAAATTATTCAGCGATTCGGCATATAATGGATGGGCAAAAACCATATCAGCAATTGCCTGGGAAGTTATACCTCCCAACATTGCCATTTGCAAAACCGACATGATTTCCCCGCCTTCAGTCCCAACAATTGCCGCTCCCAATATTTCACCGCTATCAGCATCTACTACTGCTTTCATTATACCTCGTGTGTCTCCCGTTTCAATGGCGCGTGCTACGTGCGTCATGGGTAGCCTGGCTATTTTTATATTTAACCCTTTCTTCCTAGCTCCCTGTTCCGTAATTCCTATTCTTCCTAACTGCGGATCGGTGAACATGGTATAGGGAACCATCCTGTTTTCTGTACTTTCATTTTTACCGTTCAACAGGTTATTGTATAGAATAATATAGTCGTTATAAGCTATGTGGGTAAATTCAGGGCCGCCTTTTACATCGCCTATTGCATAGATGTCTTTAGCGGTAGTTTCTAATTTTTCATTTACAATTACCTGGCCCCTATCATTTATTGCAACACCAGTTTCCTGGAGATTTAAATCTTTAGTATTAGGAGTTCGTCCTGCTGAAACCAGGATATGTGAGCATTGAATAATTTTCTCTTTTCCTCCTACATTCATATCTACTGTAATCGAATCACTCTCCTTTTTTACTTTTGTTACTTGGGCATTAGTGAGAACGTCTATTTCTTCTTCCTGTAAAAACTTAAGTACTTCCCCTGCAATGTCTTCATCCTCCCTCGGGAGTAACCTGTCGTTGTGTTCAAGAATAGTGACCCTGCTGCCAAAGCGACGATACATTTGTCCAAATTCCAAACCTCCCCCACCGATAATCAGTAAGTGTTCGGGCACCAGCTGTAACTCCATTAAAGATGTGGATGTAAAACAACCTGTTTCATTCAATCCTTCTATGTCGGGAATGGAAGGGTGAGAGCCTGTATCAATAAAAATTTTATTCGCAGTAATTTCTTCTTCTCCTCCATTATTTAATACAACCTTAATTTTCTTTTCGCCGGTAAAAGTGGCTGAGCCAAAAATCAGTTCCAGGTTTTCTGTTTTCTCCAGTCCGTTTTGTGATCCGTTTCTAAAACTTTCCACCACTTTATCCTTCCTTGAATGGATAACGTTCATATCTACACGAAATCCATTAGTAAGTATGCCATACTTCGCCGACCTGTTAACAGTGTATGCTGTCTTTGCAGAGGCAATCATTGTTTTGGTTGGTGTACAGCCAACGTTCACACAAGTGCCGCCTACTTTGTTTTTTTCAACCAGGGCAGTTTTCCATCCATTTTTGGCCAACTTTTTTGCCAAAGGTGTGCCCCCTTGTCCGGAGCCAATTATCAAGGCATCAAAATGTTTCATCTGTTATGGAGCGTTTAATTATTGTTATTTATTGGGGCAATGACCAACGACGGCTAATTGCGGTTACAACTTTTTTATTATTGCTGTTTTAAGTTCATCAGTACCTGGCGTTGCAGGTGTGGAGTTAAAATTTTTATTTAATAACTTATTGATCAGCTTTGTTTGCTTCATATAATTTCTGCAACCTGAACACATGGCAACATGCATTCTGAGTTGAATTTTCTTTTTAATACTTAGAGGAACAACTTCTTTCAATTCCATCAGTTCAGTTGCCTTAACACAAGACAACATCATTTTATTTATTAAGTTCATAGAGGAAATTTAAGCATTAGTAGTTTTTATTTATAGTATCGCTTTGCTCTGTTGCCATATTTGGAACAATTGCTGCCACTATAATGCCGAATACCAAATGGCCGATAAGAGAACCAACCATCATTAACATCTTATTATCCTGTGGCATAGGCATTGGCATCATTTTTCCCATGATAAACATCATTACCTGTGCAAAAATAAAAACAACAAAACCAAATAAAATTCCTTTTAATACTTTGTTCTTTATGTGCGCTTTCGCATTATACCAATATACATAAGTAGCTGCAAATACAATTCCAATCATCAGATGCATCAGGTAGCCAATAAATATAGATACGCCCAGCATTCCTGAAAGCAGTGCAGCAGGGTTCATCTTAGGTAAACCCATCATTGGCGCTAAGAATACAACCACTGTCATTGCTGCCGTTGCAATCATGCCGGCAATTATTGTTTGTGTAATTTTACTTTTCATAATAATTTGTTTTATTTAATAGTCGAATAATTATTAAAATTATGACAAAAAATATTAGAGAATCTTTTTAAGAATTATTACCAATACACTCTCAATTGAAATTAGAATATTGATTGTCCTCGATTTTTCTATTTCTGATGAAGATGTTTGAAATTCCTTTATTCCATTTTGACAATAGAAAAGAAAGTGTAATGCCAAAAGCGATGTGAGCAATTACCACCGTTGTAGCAAATTCATACCCGTTTTTAAAATCAACTCCAAAAAGCCCAATCCCTAATCACTTCACAACGGGGCTGACCATAAGACCAATTCCGATCACTAAACCATAAACCAGGCCATACCAAATTTTCCCCTGCCCAAGCAGCAAACTAAAGATTAAGCCAAACGCTGCCCCGTTCCAGAAATGGTATGTCCATCCTGCAAGGTCAGACCATATATCAGGGCCTGATGCAAACTGATTCAGCATCAGTACTCCCATTAACCTTGGCAAATCTCCCGGCATGGTTCCCAACCTGAAACCTGATTCCCTGAAAATTTCAAGAGCAACTGTTGCAATAATTCCCGCTAAAATACCATTGATTGCGAGCCGTGTGATATCCCGGAATTTTAAAAATTTAGCAAGTAATAGCAAAAAAAATATCAAGGCAACTGATGGCAGCATAAATTGAATTACCAATGTTGAAAATTCGGCCATCCCAGCCTGCGCCGCCACAAACACGTTAGGCGATATTGCAGCAAGGATTAGAAGAGATATTGTAATCAGAATTTTTTTTGTATTGAATTTCATGATTAAGGTTTTAAATAATAAAGGATGAACTCATGGTAAAGTCCATCCTTTACTTTGCATCAAAATTTTATTTTGTGGCCATTGCTGTGAGCATAGCAATCTTCTTATCCATCTCCTGGCCAATCATTTTTACTTTGTCTCCTTTAAAATTTCCAAGTTCACTGGAAGGAGTAAAGTAATTGATATAGGTGGTTCCGTTTTCTTCATACACATTAAGCCTTAAAGGAATAGCCAGACCTACTGCCATGTTATCGCTAAAGGCTTGTTTGCCCACAGTTGGATTACCGATGAACAATGATTCGCCATTGATGGATAAACCGGTCATTGAAAGAATTTTACCATGATTGATTTCAGCAAGCACCATCATTCCTGCGCCAGCAACTCCTTTTTTAATGCTACTAACGGTTGCGTCGTAGCTTTTGCCGGATTTAACTGTTACGAGATTACTTTGTGCATTGGCTTGTTGAAAACTGAAAAGTGAAACTGCAAATAAAGCAACAGCCATTTTCAGTAGACTTTTTTTCAATTGTAATTTTTTCATTGTTTAATTTTTTTAATTGTTATTGATACTTAGTAATACCAGTAACCAAAAAAAATCACCCAACCTGTACAATTTTATTTTCCTGTTGCTCCTCTATGTTCTTTATTTTACGAACCTGCTCAATGCATTTATGCTTTTGGTTTTGAGCATTATGCTTTGATGAATAGCCATATTCCTTTTGTATTTCTTCAATATTTTTATTTT
>JBBRTG010000003.1:0-255038 GCA_038244655.1 Chitinophagales bacterium | reverse complement strand
TGGGAACTTATTGATGGAATTCCATTTGCAATGAGCCCGGCTCCTGATATGAAACATCAATGGGTCATCGCAAATATTATTATGAATTAAGAAAAGCAATAAAGGAATCCAAATGCAAACACTGTAAGGTGTATGGTTTTAGTATTGGTTGTAGAAATTTTGTCTGATTCAACTGCATTAAAAGATAGGCACACTAAGTTTTCTTTGTACCAAAATTTTGGAATTAAATATTACCTCATAGTTGATACAGAAAAAGAATTGGTAGAAATTTATTTTCTTCAAGGGTCAAAATATGTGCTTCAAAAATTTTCTCCGGAAATTCCTTCTACTTTCTTACTTACAGATGATTGCAAAATAGAAGTAACCATAAAAAACATTGGGTAATAATTTCTTTTATTTATATTTAACTTTTCCTAAAAATTAATAACCCATCTATGGTTACATCATTTGTATTTTTACTGAATGAAATTTTTTATAGCGTTTCTTCTTATTCCGGCTTTTGCTTTTTCTCAAAATAATTATTATTATAAAAATTTAGTAATGGAAGGCGGCGGTGTTCGCGGCCTTGCTTATTCAGGCGCTCTTGAAGTGCTTGAACAAAAAGATATTTTAAAAAATATTGATCAGGTTGCAGGATCTTCTGCAGGCGCTATCGCTGGTCTCATGGTTTCCCTTAGTTACAATGCAAAAGAAATAGATTCTATTTTGCAGACTTTGAAAATCGATGAATTTAATGATGGGAAAGATATTTTTGGAAAAATAAAAAGAGTAAAAAAAGAGTATGGAGTTTATAAGGGAGACAATTTTGAAAAATGGCTTGCACAGTTGATTGAATATAAAACAGGCAATGCCAATACTACTTTTGAAGAACTGCATCAATTGCATTTGTTGAATAAAAATTTCAAAGATTTTTATTGCACAGGCACAAACATTTCTCTTCAGCGTCTTGAAATATTATCATGGAATACTTTTCCCAATATGAAATTAAAAACTGCTGTTCACATCAGTAGCTGCATTCCTTTTTATTTCAAGCCTGTTGCAATAGACAGTTCAGGAAATGAAATTCTTTCTAAAGATTCCCTGACAAAATATGATTTTTATGTGGATGGAGGAATGCTTTGCAATTATCCTATCAGCATGTTTGATTCCAGTCTTGATGGACTTAATCCATTAATAAGTGAGAAAATAATTTATAATCCTCAGACGCTCGGATTAAAATTAGAACGGGGGGAACAGATTGAAGAATTTGATAAAAATAATTTGACTATCGCTCCCTATCAAATCAGCAGCATGAAACAATATACCAGTGCAGTTATGAACCTGTTGATGGAAAGCATCAATAGAAAACCGGGGCTGGCTAATGAAAAAGGAAGAACCATTTACATTAGTTACGGCGATATTTCCGGTAAGCCGAGAAAAATTTCTTTAAAAGAAAAGAAAATTCTCCACGATTATGGGGTTACAGCAGCTAATAAGTTTTTTAATCAAATTACTGTCGTTAATTAATATTTTTAACCTGCATATCTACATCTCAAAAGTTTAACTTCGCAAAAAAAAAATTAAAAACTTATCTTTTTTAAAGGACGGTTTTTATTGTCTTAATATGAATACTCAACATTTATCAGAACAGGAAATCATCAGGAGAGAAAAATTAAAAGAACTCATCAAACTTGGTATTGATGCATATCCAGCAGCATTATTTCCCATAAATACCAATGCAGCTTTTATAAAGAATAATTATAAAGGCGAAGAAAATAAAAATAATTTTACGGATGTATGTGTTGCGGGTAGAATACTAAGCATACGTGATATGGGTAAAGCTTCATTTGCTGTATTGCAGGATGGAAGCGGTAAAATTCAGATTTATATTCGCAAGGATGATGTTAAAGGAGACGATAAAACGCAATATGATATTGTATGGAAAAAATTAATTGACATAGGGGATATTATTGGCGTGAAAGGTTATGTGTTCACAACAAAAACAGGTGAAACATCTATCCATGTTTCAGAATTTAAAATTCTTTCAAAATCATTAAGGCCATTGCCTGTTGTAAAAGAGAAAGATGGAGAAACATTTGATGAAGTTACTGATGCAGAATTTCGCTATCGCCAGCGTTATGCCGATCTTATTGTAAATCCGCATGTGAAGGAAACATTCGTGAAGCGGACCAAAATGATTAATGCCATTCGCGAATTTTTAAATGACCGAGGCGCTCTTGAAGTAGACACACCGGTATTACAAAATATTCCCGGTGGGGCTGCTGCAAGGCCTTTCACCACACATCACAATGCGCTGGATGTCCCTTTTTATTTGCGAATTGCAAATGAATTGTATTTAAAAAGATTGATTGTTGGTGGCTTTGAATGGGTGTATGAATTCAGCAGGAATTTTAGAAATGAAGGAATGGATCGTACCCACAATCCTGAATTTACGGTACTTGAGTTTTATGTGGCATATAAAGATTATTTGTGGATGATGGGAACCACAGAACAGTTACTGCAGAAGATGGCCATAGAAGTAAATGGAACAACCAAAATTTTTTCAGGAGAAAGAGAAATTGATTTTAAAGCTCCGTACAAAAGAATAACCATGTATGATGCTATTAAAGAATATGCAGGAATTGATGTAAGTGATAAAGATGAAGATGGCTTAAGAGAGATTTGCAAACGGTTAGGCGTACACGCAGATAAAACTATGGGAAAAGGGAAATTGATTGACGAAATTTTTTCTAAAAAATGTGAGCATCATTTTATTCAACCAACTTTTATTATTGACTATCCGGTAGAGATGAGTCCGCTTACAAAGAAGCATCGTAGCAAAGCGGGATTGGTAGAGCGTTTCGAACTTATAATAAATGGTAAAGAAATTGCTAATGCGTACAGTGAGTTGAATGATCCGTTAGAACAAAGAGAGCGTTTTGAAGAGCAAGCGAAGCTTATGGAACGTGGCGATGATGAAGCCATGTTTATTGATTATGATTTTTTAAGAGCATTGGAATATGGAATGCCTCCAACAAGTGGTATTGGTTTTGGCATAGACAGGTTGTGCATGCTGCTTACCAATCAACCATCTATACAGGATGTACTATTATTCCCGCAAATGCGGCCGGAGAAAGGATTTGAAGAAGAAGCTAATAAGCAATAAGCAAAAGACAACGAGCATTTGTAATAGGGAATAATGGAATTTTTATACAACCTTCTCCTGATCTTCGAATTGCATTTTATGCAATTTAAAATAATGGCCTTGTAGCCGCATAAGTTCCTGATGCGTTCCCATTTCTTTTATTTCTCCACGATCAAGAACAATAATTTTGTTCGCCTTACGGATAGTAGATAAACGATGTGCAATTACAATAGAAGTTCGTCCGCTAATTAATTTATCAATTGCATGTTGTATCAGCATTTCACTTTCACTGTCAATAGAAGAAGTAGCTTCATCCAATATTAATATAGAAGGATTGTATAATAGCGCCCTTATAAAAGATAATAATTGCCGCTGTCCCAAAGAGAGGGTGGCGCCACGTTCCATTACATTATAATCATAATCTCCTGGCAAATGCATAATAAAATCATGAACGCCAATCATTTTCGCTGCTTCAATTACCTGGCCTTTTTCAATAGAAGTATTTCGCAGAGTAACATTATCATACACAGATCCGCTAAACAAAAAAACATCCTGTAGAACCACTGCTATCCTGCTTCTTAGAAAATCAACATCATAAGCCTCAATATTTTTATTATCAATTTTTATTTCTCCTTTATTAATATGATAAAGCTTGTTGAGCAGGCTTATAATAGAAGTTTTGCCGCTGCCGGTATGTCCCACAATAGCAAGTGTTTGTCCGGCTTCAATTTTAAATGAAATATTTTTTAAAACATATTCTTCATCGTTATAGGCAAACCATACATTTTTAAATTCCACATCGCCTTTTATAGTTCCGCTTTCAATGCCATTATGTATTTCGGGAGTAACATCTTTATTATCCAAAACTTTAAAAACCCTTTCACTTGCCACCATGCCCATTTGCAGCACATTAAATTTATCGGCAATTACCCGCAACGGCCTGAACAATAAATTGAGGTACATAATGAATGCAATAATTACACCTGCATTGAATGCATTATTAGCGCCCCACCATACCAAAAGCCCGGTTGAAAAAGCAAGGACAATTTCAACTATTGGGAAAAAAACTGAGTACGCAAGAATAGCTCTTATATTAGCATTGCGATGTTCTTTATTAATTTCTTTAAACTTTTTAAACTCTTTATCTTCCACCGCGAAAGCCTGTACCACACTCATTCCGGTAATATGCTCCTGTACAAAAGCATTGAGTGATGCAACGGCATTACGCACTTTAATAAAAGATTTGTTTACACTTTCTTTAAAGAAATATGTTGCCGCTATTAAAATCGGGAAAGGTGCAAGACTTATCAATGTCAACCGCCAGTCAACAAAAAACATAAATAGTAAAATAGAGATGATGGAAAGAAGATCGGATATAATGGGAATAAGACCATCAGAAAAAATATCGTTAACCGATTCAATGTCATTTATAGTTCTGGTAGTTAATGTGCCAATAGGCGTTTTATCAAATTGTGTAAGATTAAAGCTGAGAATTTTTTTATACACTTTTACCCTGAGATCTTTTACAACCGTTTGTCCCAGCCACGAAGTTATAAATCCGAAATAAAAACGTAAAGCCGTTTCAAACAACAGCATTCCTATTTGTATAACGGTGATAAGTATAAGCCAATAGGTGTTCTTGTCTTTTATAAAAGTATTTACCGTGTATTGAATAAGATATGGGCGCAGCGGTGATATTACTGCAAGAACAATCGACAGAAATACGGAGAGATATAATTTCTTTTTATAAGGTTTGGTAAAAGCAAAAACTCTTTTTAATATAGTAAAGTCAAGAAGCTTTTTGCGCTGTTTCGTTTCGGGCATTTTGCAAATTTAGTTGAAAACTTAATTAGCTTATTAGCCCTTATGATGATTGGCAATATATTATCAGTTGTTGAATTTGCTAATTTGATCCAGATATTATTTCATGAATAGGTCAGGAATCTTAGGCAGTATGAAATTACTCCACCTCCTCACCCCCACGGCTATACGCTTTTATAAATAAAGCGCCCAGGTTTTTTTGTGGCGGAATATAATCTTCAAAAGTTTCTCTTGTTTCCTTTGGAGCCTTGTTGAAATAAGTTTCAAGCCCGGCCCACATTTGCCGCCAATCAATATTATTGCCGGCTCTTAAGGTGTTATCAAGAGCATCAATAATCGGTTTGTTTACATCTCTTGCGCCGGTTTGCTTTGTAGAAATTATATGAGCTTCGGGCGCATACGTCAGAATTTTCTTCAGGTTTTGATAACCGCCGCATGAACCCAGCATAATTATTTTAGCATTTTCAGGAAGCTGCTGAATGGTGTAAGGCAGGTGATAGCTATGGCCACGATGTATCACAATTGAGGGTTTTAGGCCATTAGCATCGAGATAATCAATTAAATCTTTTTGTGCATCGGCATCTTTATCTGTTTCGTTATCCAATGGAAGGTTTGCATAAATCCAGATGAGTTTCCCCTTTGTAGATTTTATTTCTGTCCATTCTTTTTTTTGTGTAATACTCCATTCGCTGTGTGGAAAAGAAGTGAGATAACTTGCGTAAGATTCTCTGCCATCTTTATCTCCATAAAAAAATACCTGTTCAATAATACGCCCCGAATCATCAGCTAAGTAATTATAATTAATTGTATATACCGGCGGTATTCCAATTTCTTTAGAAAGATCAATTCCATTTTTTTCATCAGCTGAAAGAAAGATCATTTTTAAAAGATTGTAAATCTTATGACCATGTTCATTATTATCTTTTATACATTGCTGTTCATTGGATTCTACATTCAAGAGCATAGATTTTTGCAGATCAGGATCGCTGATGCTTCCGTAAGAATCTGCTACATCAACAGCATCTTCCAGTGTTCCTGTCTTTTCAAGGTTTGCAACAAATGCCTTCATTAGCATTTCAGATTGCTGCGGCATTGTTTTTAAAAAAACATCCAGCTTATTATATTCTGCCGCCATCTTGATAAACTTTTTAAAGTGATCAAAATTTAAAGACATTAATAATGAATCACCATGTGGAACACTCCCCATTTTTTGCAGCATTCTGTCAAAACTGTATTTATAACTTGAAGTATAAATATCATTTTCACCCAATACTATCATGTAATAAAGATCTTGTGCATCCAAAGGTTCAATGGCTCTGAACCGTATTGCAGGATTTGGATTTTCATGCAGGCCATTTATTGGATTAATAAAATGCTCTATTGCTTTTCGTTGAAGCATATCAAGCAATCCATCTGAACCAATCATAGCGATGGGTGTATCACCTGCTACCAATCTTGGATAATAACTTATTTCAGTTTTTACAAGCAATTTGTAATAGCCTATACTATCATAATTTTTATCAGAAGTACCTGCATATTTTTGAATATTTTCTATAGTTTGTTTTCCATTAATAAGATCATCAAGAAAGGGAAAATAAAAAAGCGCCCGCTGGTTAAGCTTACTTAATTGAACCACCGTTTTAATGCGATTATCACTGTTTCTCCTTATCAATTTTCCCTGCGGGCTTTTAGCCGATTGAGCATAAGAATATACCTGGCTGGGATTAATATTAAAAGCATCAATTACTAATGAATCTGCAAAAGGTTCATTTACATACGGGCTTATATAGGCCAAAATTTTATCAGGATATAATTTGCAAAACTTCCTAAACAAAATTTTTTCGCTTTCTTTATAGCCGGAGTTCTCATCAAATATTTCAGCATTGATCATTCCTACTTCATAAGGAACTTTTTCTATTAGGGGCGCCATACTTTCGCCTTTAAGATTTGCGAAAATTATTTCCCTGAAATTATCAATAAGTAATGGCGCAAGTGCAGGTGAAATTTTATGTGCACGCCAACTATTAGTAAAATCTCTTACAACATTTTCAATAAAACGCAGGTATCGTATTTTATCATTGTTGGTAGCTAAAGTGGCATTATTTTCAATATCATTTCTTAAAACATTTACCTTTCTGAAGATGGCATCCGTTACCTGTAAATTAATATCATGATTGGAAGAAACTTTAATAATTCCATCCAAATGCCCGTCTGCTTTATCTGCCCTTTTTTGCTCTGCGATAATTTTCTCATGAAATATCTTCCTGTTTAAAGGAATATTAGTAGTATCACCTTCTGCAAGTGCAAAAAGAGGAATAAAGAAAATAAAAATAAAAAAGAAAAAATGCCTCATAGTATTTTAATAAATGATAGAAGCAAAAATACTTCCAATGGTTGCAAATTTACTTTTTTTGTAAGTGCCTTTGAGAGATTTTGAAGAAATAAAATGTTGAATGGCAGTATCTATTAACCTTTTATTTGGAAGATGCAATTAATAAAATCATTTTTATTGTTGAAAACAAGAACGCATTTTAATCCAAAAGGATATTTTCAATATAAAAAATTGTAAACAAAATTATCCTGATAAAATTTTGATATAGGTTTGTATATAAATGTTACAGGAAACAAAAGCCCGAAAAATTCTTATTGCAGATGACGAACCAGATATTCTGGAGATAGTAAGTTTTAATCTGCAGGCCGAAGCATATGAAGTAATCACTGCTAAAAATGGTAATGAAGCTATAGAGCTCGCAAAAAATCATAACCCCGATCTAATAATTCTTGATGTGATGATGCCCGGAAAAACCGGTTTAGAAGTATGCAGAATTCTGCGTACGCTTCCTGCATTTGAAAATACCATCATTATTTTTTTAACTGCACTTAATGATGATAACACTGAAATTAAAGGACTTGAAACCGGCGGCGATGATTATATTACCAAGCCCATAAGCCCGAAGGTTTTAATAAGCCGCGTTAATGCTTTGTTTAGAAGAATTATTAAAGAAACGGGAAGTGTATTACAAATTGGCGATCTTATTATTGATCGTGAAAAATATATTGTTACTTCCAACAATGAAGAAATTATTCTTGCACGTAAAGAATTTGAATTGCTTGCATTACTAACTTCCAAACCATCAAAAGTTTTTTTACGTAATGAAATTTTACATAAGGTATGGGGAACAGATGTAATAGTAGGTGACCGCACTATAGATGTTCATATAAGAAAAATACGCCAGAAGCTTGGCGGAGACTGCATCACAACGGTTAAGGGTGTTGGGTACAAATTTCAAATGTGAGTTAAAAAATCATGACTAAAGGAAATTAAGCTAATGAGCGATTTAACAATTCAATCATTGACCTGTTAGTCATTTGTAATTACATTTGATAATACATTTAAAATTATTCTATGAAAAAATTAATTACATTTTCTGCTTTTATATTATTTTCTCTTTCGCTTATTGCGCAAAAAGATTCGTCAAATAAATTGAATGGGTTATTTAAAAAAGCTAATTCCATATTTTCAAAAAATTCTTCTTCTTCAGGAAGCTTATCAACTGATGAAATTGTTTCTGGTTTGAAAGAAGCACTTTCGCTTGGCGCTCAAAAAAGCGGCAGCAAACTCTCTGCACCCGATGGTTTTTTTAAAGATGCAGCAGTAAAAATTTTATTACCTGAACAAGTACGTAAAGTTGAAAGTAAAATGAGAATGCTGGGAATGGGTAAGATGGTTGATAATGCCGAATTAAGCATGAACCGTGCTGCAGAAGATGCTTCAAAAGCAGCAGCACCTATTTTTATTGATGCTATAAAAAAAATGACGGTAACAGATGCGCTTACTATTTTGAGAGGAAAAGATACTGCGGCAACCGGCTATTTAAGAAAAACAACATCTCCTGAACTTATAACAACTTTCCGCCCCGTTATTGAAGAATCTCTAAAGAAAGTAGATGCAACCAAATACTGGAAAGATGTTTTCAATACCTACAATAAATTTTCTTCAACCCCAGTTGATACTGATATCAACAGTTATGTAACGTCCAAAGCACTTGACGGCCTTTTTTATTACGTGGCCCAGGAAGAGGAGAACATTAGAAAAAATCCCGCTGAACAGGTGACTGATATTTTGAAAAAAGTTTTTGGAGGGAAATAAACTAATTTTTTTCAATATTCGTTTTCCAAACTAACTAATTATCCCGCGAAATAAAGATTGCATGATCTGCAAATACATGGTAACTTGTTGTTAGGTGATTAACTTATTGCTATGAAACAATTTCTATTTATTGCAATTTTAATTCTTGCGTGTGCTACTGTTTTTTCACAAAATATAGCTGGTAAATGGCAGGGAAATATTGAAGTAAATGGACAAAGTATTCCTATCGTTTTTCATTTTTATAAAGACAGTACCGGAAAATTAAATGGCAAATGGGATAGTCCTTCACAAAAAGCTATGAATCTTCCCTGCAGCGATGTTACCATAAATGGAGATAGTATAATGATTGGCTTAAAAGTTATTTCAGGCTTTTATGAGGGAAAATTTTTAAGCCAGGATTCTATTACGGGAATGTGGCACCAGGGGCAAGGTCAATTAGTTTTAAACATTTCAAAAACTGGTACAGAAACATTTAAGCAACCCCAAAGACCACAAACTCCGAAGCCGCCATTCAATTACACAGTCGAAGACGTTACATATTCTAATGATGATAAATCTATTCAATACGGCGCAACATTTACACGGCCAAATGAGTCAGCTATCAAAAAGTTTCCCGCTGTATTGCTGATTACAGGAAGTGGCAAACAAGACAGGGATGAAAATATTTTTGACCATAAGCCATTTGCTGTTATCGCAGATTATTTGACTAAAAGAGGCATTGCAGTTTTAAGAGTTGATGACAGAGGCATGGGACAAACTACAGGATTATTTGACACTTCTTCTTCAGAAGATTTTGCTAAAGATGTAGAAGCTGGAATTAATTATCTTAAGTCAAGAGGTGATGTTGACATTAAACATATTGGATTGATTGGCCATAGTGAAGGTGGTATGATTGCACCTTTGGTTGCGGCTCATGATAAAGATGTTGCATTTATTGTAATGCTTGCGGGTACAGGTGTTCCGGGCGCTGTGATTAATGAATACCAGAATGTATTGCCTTTGAAAAGTTCCGGTGTAAGTGATAGTGCTATTCGCGATTTTCTTGATCTTCACCATACCCTTGTTAAAGCGGCAACATCAGCTCCAACCCCGGAAGAATATAAAGATGAAGTATCAAAGATTTATTCTGCATGGGAAAAAAAGCAATCACCCGGGACAATTAATGAATTGATTAAAGGAACAGATGCGCAGGTTATACCCGTGTTGCAAAACAAGTATGGCCTGTTCCATTCTAAATGGTGGAAATTTTTCCTGGTACATGATCCGGCCAAAGATCTTGAAAAACTATCTATTCCTGTTCTGGCATTAAATGGAGAGAAAGATGTACAGGTTGATCCGACAATAAATTTAGCTGCGATAGAATCTGCACTTAAAAAAAGTAAATCAAAAAATTATAAAATGATTGAGTTACCCGGCTTAAATCACTTATTTCAGCATTGTACAAAATGTACCATTGATGAATATGGCGAAATCGAAGAAACCTTTTCTCCTGAGGTATTAAAAATTATAGGTGACTGGATTTTCGATGTCGTTCATAAGTAAATGTCACTACCTGCATTCTCCACAAATTCCTGTAACAACCATTTCTGAATGCTGAGGTGTAAATCCTTTTGGAAGCCTTACTACTGGTATAGTTACCTGATCAAGGCAAATAATTTTTTCACATTCATCGCAAATAAAGTGAACATGATTATCGTGATGGTGACCGGGAGCACAATCATTTTTACATAACGCATACTTGATTGAATTATCAGTGGTGGGTATAAGGTGAATAATGCCTTTTTCTACAAAAGTTTGCAACGTCCGATAAATAGTAACGCGATCAAATGCTTCACCGACGTTCTTCTCAATATCAGCATGCGAAAGTGCTCCTCCGTTTGATAAAAAAAATTCAAGTATTTTCTGCCTGCTACCGGTAATGCTTAAACGATTTTGCTTCAATATATCAACTGCATTTTTTGGCATAACTATGACGATGAGGGATTGTTAGCTGTCGAATGCGCGGTGTGCATTTTTTCAGCTGGTTCTTTCAATAAGTTTGCAATATCATTTTTCAACCTTTCGAGCTCATCTGTTTTCAATCCGTCATAAATACCTCTTACTCTCATTTGCTTATCAACCAAAGCAAAAAATTGTGTGTGAATAAAATGATCCTTTATGTTTATGCTGTTATTTTTTGCATTATCAAGAAGATAACTTTCCCTTGCCATCTGGTATAATGAATCTTTGGTACCGGTAACGAAATACCATTTTGCTGCGTACTCAGGATTTTTGCCAATCATTCTTTCTTCATAAGCTTTCATTATCGGAACTAAATCTGTTTCGGGCATGGATGTATGAGAAACGATTGCAAAATCGCTGTCATTTTTAAATTTTTCATATATCATTTTCATGTTGGTATTCATCTTGGGGCAAATGCCCGTACAGGTAGTAAAAAAATATTCTGCCACATATACCTTCCCTTCTACATTTTGTTGACTCACTATATTCCCATTCTGTCCTGTAAATAAAAAATCCTGTACATAACTAAGTACCGGCAATTTTGATTTGTAATAATCGTTTCCTGAAAAAAGAAAAAAATAAAACGCGGTCATCAACAAAACAAAAAATACAACAAACAACAACAATTTCTTTTTCATTTAAAATATTTACTAAAAAATCAGCACAAAGGTATTTCAACCAAACAACTAATTAGCCAATCAACTTATTAACTAAAAATATTGCATCATTGTTGCAAATTTACTATTTTTGTTCGTTAATAAATTCTATGGTAAAAATAAACTGGGATTTTATGGGCATGGCAACTTCTGTTGTATGTGCTATTCATTGTGCCATTCTTCCATTAGTTATTACTTCGCTTCCTGTTTTTGGTATAAACATTATCAACAATTCTCCATTTGAATGGATGATGATTGTCATTGCGTTTATGGTTGGCTGTTATGCTTTGATGCATGGTTACCTAAACCACCATAAAAGTTTTATTCCTTTGCTTTTTTTTGCATGTGGTTTTATTTTTTTAATTCTGAAACAATTTTTTAATTCTCATGAGTATATTTTCCTCGCTCCTGCAGTCTGTCTTATTTTATATGCTCATTTTTTAAATTACAGGTTTTGGAATCGTTCACGTTCTTCAACGACTACTGTTAGCGAAACTTAATTTTTATTTACCTTTTGCACAAAAATGAATATGAAAAAACTTTTCATTGTAGTAATTATTTTGGTTTCTCTCTCCACAACTTTGGCGGTTGCTCAATTAAATGATGGAGCTTCTATTCGGGAGGTTTTAAATTCACAGTTAGTTGCGTGGAATTCTGGCAATGTTGACAATTTTATGAAAGGGTATTGGAACAATGATTCGTTGATGTTTATTGGAAAATCCGGAATTACTTATGGCTGGCAGAAAACTCTTGATAATTATAAAAGAGGCTATCCTGACACAACAGCCATGGGTAAGTTAACTTTTAATTTGCTGGAATTTAAACCACTTTCCTCTATCTATTATTTTGTTGCGGGCAAATGGCTTTTACAAAGATCCATTGGCAATCTTAAAGGCTACTTTACTTTATTATTCAAAAAGATAAATGGTCAATGGTTTATTGTTGCAGACCATACCAGTTAAATATAAATGCAAAACTACAACTTCCACTTCTTTCTTAAATATCGTACAAGCAATACAAGTGTCAATAAAAAAAATACATAGAAAATATAATTCCCAAATGAAGGTGTATTTTCAAAAAAAGCATAATTAAAACCAATACCAATTGTTATATTTAAAAGAAGCCATAAAAGCGCTATGGAAATTGAAGTCAAAATTTTAGATAAAAAATTTTTTATTTCAGGCTCCATTTCACTCATGAAATAAGTTTACTCTTTAAAAAAATGTTTAATCTACTTTATAAGAAGATTTTTAAAGTCAGCACTATCTCCCGAAAAAACATTAAAATCAACAGGCGCCTTAATACCATTTACCCTGCCGTTTTCACCATGTTGCCAAAAACTCCATTTTCGCTCAAACCTTGGTTTTTCCGGTTGTAAATAATGGGCAATCCAAATTGGATATTCATCAAAACCTTGTTGAAGATAATTGTTATAAAAATCAATGTTGGTGTAAATAATTGGTTTTGTGCCATATTGCTTTTCAATGGTTGCAATCCATTCTGTAATCTCTTTTTTTATTTCATCTGCTGCCACACCATAAGCCTGTTCAATATCAACCACCGGCGGCAAATCACCTTTTTTAAGATTTACAATTTCTATAAAATTATTAGCTTGTTTTTTTCCGCTTTTACCTGATATAAAAAAATGGTAAGCTCCTTTACAAATATTTTGTTGTTCTGCATTAAGCCAGTTGCGACGAAACTGTTCATCAACATTGCCAACTCCCTCGGTTGCTTTTATAAATACAAATCCAATCTTTACATCGTTCACCTGCATATCTTTTACTTCTTGCCAATTTATAGTTTTTTGGTAACGGCTTACATCAATTCCATGTATTTCGTAACCAGGTGGAATTTCAATTTGAAAACCAGGATAAAATACATTGGTTGGAATAACGAAAAAAAACACTAAACAATAAACGGCAACACAAATTATAGCGAGCCAAAAAAATATATTAAAAAGATATTTTGAAGAGGTGCGTTTCTTTTTTCTTGCCACAGCAGTTCTTAATTAGTCTATTTAAATGCAATAATAGGCTTCTAAAAATTATTGATTAAAAACTTTCCAAAAATATTTCTAATGCAGTGTTATCAATTGACTTGCAGCAATCATTTATTTATGAGCCATAAGTTATTGATATGAAAGCAACTATTAAATAAATGCAGTGTTTTACGAAAGTTTCTTTAACGGTCCATTAACGAGATAGCTTGCATCTTAAGATTTTCGGTATTACATTTGCGTACTTAATGAGAAAAAAAAGATAAAGGGTTTCAACCAACCTGCTTTTTTTTAAAATGCGTTTTTTAAAACGCAAGTATAATCTGATACTTAAAAAATCGTTTAAATCATCCAAAATAAATTTTCACTCCTGGTTTTGGGAAATGAAAATTTAACATGAAAAAAATTGTCAAAAACGGCTGTCCTGAATGCAAATTCAGTAAACAACACACTTAAAACAATTATTAATGATGAAAACTATTCAGTCAAAAATTTTATTAACGTTAATTATAATTTTTTTTATAGTTGGCTTTACCACTTCGGCAAAATCACTTATTGATCTTCCGGAATATACATTTAATGAAACTCAACCTGTTACGGATTTACCCATTGCAAATCCACTTTCAGTTATTTATCCTGAAATTTTACAGGAACATAGGCTTCAAACTAAGGAATATATAAAGTCTTTCAGTAAAAAGCAACGTGAGTATATTATTTATATTTTTTCCAAGGGTAAAAAGTTTTTCTCCAAGGCTGCTAATGTTTTGGATAAATACAACGTTCCTGCTGAATTACAAATGATACCTGTTCTTGAATCAGATTTCAATGCCAATGCAGTTTCACCGGCAGGCGCCGTAGGATACTGGCAATTTATGCAAGAGCTTGCAGGAGAATACGGATTGCGTACTAACGGTAAATACGATGAGCGTAAAAATTTTACGAAATCAACCATTGCAGCAGCTAAATTTTTTCGTGACCAGCTTGATTTTTTTAATGATGATCTTTTATTATCGGTAGCAGCATATAACTGCGGGCAGGGCCGGGTAAGATCTTCATTGGCAAAAAGCAAAAAAGAAAATCCTTCCTATTGGGATATTAAAAGATTTCTTCCGTCAGAAACAAGAAAGTTTGTAATGAACTTTATTGCACTAAATGTTATTTATATTAATTATGAAAAATTCATTAATAAAGAATTGAATTTTAATGAACCGCCATTAATACAAATAGCTTCAGCAGACTCAACAAGTTCCAAAGATTCTCTTTGCATCGTTAAGCCGCTATAATATTCATGTTTTAGTTGCTGTATCTTTGGCATCTCATGCCGAAAATAAATTATAACGACAGCATTAATTTTTTACAAAAGCTTACACTTAGAAGGTTATGGAATGCAACAAAAGTGCTTTCAAGTTTTTATGTAAGTCGTATTTCAGGAAAGCCTGTACAATGGGGTTTGCCGATTTCCATTTCATTTGAACCTACTACTTCATGCAATCTTCGTTGCCCCGAATGCCCGAGTGGTTTAAGGGCTTTTACAAGGCCAACGGGCATGTTGGATAAAGATTTTTTCAGGCAAACCATTGATGATATTTATAAAGATATTCTTTACCTCATTTTTTATTTCCAGGGCGAGCCTTACCTCAATAAAAATTTTTTGGAAATGGTAAGGTATGCATCTGCGAAAGGATTATATACGGCAACATCAACCAATGCACACTATCTAACGGAAGAGGCTGCTCGAAGAACGGTTGAGAGCGGTCTCGACAGGCTTATTATTTCTATTGACGGCACCACACAGGAAGTGTATAAGCAATATCGTGTGGGAGGAAATATTAATAAAGTAATTGAAGGAGCAAAAAATATTGTAAAATGGAAAAAAAAATTAAATAGTAAAACTCCATTTGTATTTTTTCAATTTTTAGTAGTGAAGCCCAATGAACACCAGATGGAAGAAATAAAAAAGCTTGCTGAAGAAGTTGGTGTTGATGAAGTGCGTTTTAAAACGGCACAGGTATATGATTATGAAAAAGATCCCAATCAGCTTATCCCTGTCAATGAAAAATTCAGCCGTTACAAAAAAAATAAAGAGGGCAAACATGTTGCAAAAAATAAGCTTGCCAATCATTGCTGGAAGCTATGGCAGGCCAATGTTATTACATGGGATGGGCTTGTAGTACCTTGTTGTTTCGACAAAGATGCAACTCATCAATTAGGAAATCTTAAAAAGCAATCTTTTAAAGAAATATGGCGCAACGATAACTATAAACAATTCCGTAAAGAGCTTATGACAAGCAGGAAAAATATTGACATCTGTGCTAATTGCAGTGAAGGCATGTCAGTATGGAAGGAATAAAAGATACAACTCACAAAAAATCATTACCAGTTTTTAAATAATCCTTTCATAATGCAGCCAAGCCATTATAATATAAATTGCCGTCTCACAATCACTGATTCCATGAAGAGATTCCTGTTTTGCATTTTGATTTTCTTTATCATTGCCTGTTCTCAAAAAATAAATGCCCAGCCTAAATATGAATTTCGCGGAGTATGGGTAGCCACAGTTGATAACATTGATTTCCCTTCAACAAAATATTTAAGCTCCGAAAGCCAGAAAGCCGAATTTATTAAGCTGCTTGACATGCACAAAAGAAATGGAATGAATGCTGTAGTGGTACAGATACGGCCAGCAACGGATGCTTTCTACCCTTCACAATATGAGCCTTGGAGCGAGTGGCTTACAGGCATCCAAGGAAAGCCTCCTTCACCCTATTATGATCCGCTTGAATTTATGATAACGGAGACGCATAAACGCGGGATGGAATTTCATGCATGGATGAATCCTTACCGCGCTGTTTTCAACATCAGCAAATCGTCCATTGCGCCAACACATATTACAAGAATACACCCGGATTGGTTTTTAAATTACGGCGGTACAAAATATTTTGATCCCGGAAATAAAGAAGTTCAACAATTTGTTACCAATGTGGTAAGAGATGTAGTAAGCCGTTACAATGTTGATGCTATTCATTTCGATGATTATTTTTATCCCTATCGTATTGCGGGAAAAGAATTTGCTGATACAGCTTCTTTTAGAAAGTATGGGAATGGAATGGATAAGGAAACATGGCGTCGTAGCAATGTTGATTCTATAATATTAATGTTAAGCAAAGCAATAAAGCAGGAAAATAAATTTTGCAAATTTGGTATAAGTCCTTTTGGTGTGTGGCGTAATATAGATAAAGATCCTGAAGGCAGCAATACTAAAGCAGGACAAACGAATTATGATGACTTGTATGCAGATATTTTATTATGGTTAAAAATGAAATGGATTGATTATGCGGCCCCTCAATTGTATTGGGAATTTGGACAGAAGGTTGTGGGTTATGAAGTGCTGATTGACTGGTGGGCCAGACATTCTTATAGCAGGCAAATGTACATCGGGCAGGGAATATACAGAGCGATGGAATCAAAATCTTATGCATGGAAAAATAAAAATGAATTGCCCAACCAGATAAAAAGATTACGTGAATATCCGCAGGTACAAGGAAGTATTTTTTTTAGCAGCGCTTCTTTTAGCAGCAATCCTAACGGTTGGAGTGATAGCCTGAGAAATAATTATTATAAATATCCGGCAATTGTACCGCCAATGAATTGGATTGATTCATTAAAACCGCAACGGCCCGTTTTACTTTTTGATAGTACCAAACCTTCTATTTACAAGGATTCTATTAATCTTTACTTTCACCAGGATAGTGTAAGCAATAAAGTAACCCGTTATGTAATTTATAATTTTGAAGACACCTCAAAAATAGATAAAGATGATCCAAAAAATATAACAGGAATTATTGAGGCGGGAAATAATTATTACATTTTTGATCTGCAAAAAATATCATCACAACAAACAAAAATTATAATTGCCGCAACGGCTTTAACTAATACAAATAATGAAAGTAATCTTAGTCGCTACATCTATCTTGAACATAGGCAGGACGGCTGGCATGTTATTTTTCAATATAATAAGTAAGATTAAGAACTCGAATTTTTATCCACGAATTCCACGAATCAGATAACATAAATTTTATAAAAAAATGTACGAAGTATTAACTGTTTTCAATCTTAGTGTAATTCGTGCTTTCAATTTGTGTTATAAAAATAAAAAGAAATTCACTTTAAATTATTGATAATACTTTCGGGGTTGCCTGTTATGTTTTTCATAACGTTATTTGTTTCCTGGGATATATCGCTTTTCCTGTCCATAATCTTCTGCAGTTTCATTTGTTTCCTTTCATTTATTTCCTCAATAGATACATTGTTATATTCGCTTTTACTTGCCGAAACGGTTTTCATTGTGCCAAGCACCATTTGTTTTAAATCAGCATCCGTTTCTTTAGATGCCTGTACCATTACTAATATGGTAATGCCATCAATATCATTATTACTCATATCTTTCAATGCAGCATTTGTATTCAATCTTTTTTTAAGGCTATCAGCATTTGGCCTGCGGTTCTTCAGGGCGTTAGCTGTTTGTAGTATAATGTTTTTAATTTGTGGCCTTAGCACAGGCATTGCATTATTATAAAAAGCATAAGCATCATCTGGCATTGCTACCGGAACTTGCGCAAAACCTTTAATTGAAAAAACCGAGCAGGCAAAAAATAATAAATTTTTCATAAGAAGCGGTTTCGTATAAATAAGGTGTTATACATTCAACGAATAAATTGTGAAAAAATTGAGCTATCCCCTATTAAATAATACAAAAAATGTGAGAATCATTTTTTAAAACAGGCAATTGAATAATTTTCTGCTTGTATTATTATATGGCATAATATTCACTGCTGCTATGTTGAAATACTTTTGACAGAAAATAAAATTTAAATTTATAACCCTGAAAATAATAAAATGAATACAGCAGAACATAAAAGATTAGAAGAAAATTCAACAAAAGAAATCCCTTTGGAAAAATGGGGTTCTTACCTTAGTGAAAGGCAATGGGGAACGGTGCGGGAAGATTATAGTGTAGAAGGTGATGCATGGAATTATTTTCCCCACGACCATGCACGCAGCAGGGTTTATCGTTGGGGAGAAGATGGATTGGGAGGAATTTCAGATATTAATCAGCAATTATGTTTTGCTATTACATTGTGGAATGGTAAAGATCCTATATTAAAAGAAAGGCTTTATGGATTGAGTAACCATGAGGGAAATCACGGGGAAGATGTAAAGGAATTATATTATTATCTCGATAATCTTCCTACACATTATTACATGAAATATTTGTACAAATATCCACAGGAAACTTATCCATACGTTGATCTTCTCAATAAAAATAAAAGTCTTGGAAAGTATGATCCTGAATATGAAATTTTAGATACAGGAATTTTCAGCGACAATAAATATTTTGATGTGTATGTGGAATATGCGAAAAATGATAGTGAAGATATTTTTATAAAAATTGAAATAGTCAACAGGGGAAATGAAAGCGCTCATATTACCGTATTGCCTACACTTTGGTTCTACAATAAATGGCAATATTCTGGTGATGATGAAAAACCATTTATAACGCTTTTGAATGACAGGTCAGTAAAAGCACATGATAAATACCTGGGCGATTATTTTCTTTATTTCGAAGAAGCTAATGAAGTTTTGTTTACAGAGAATGAAACCAATTTTCAAAGATTGTATAACAGGGAGAATACAACTGAATTTGTAAAAGATGCATTTCATGAAGCTATCATTCACGGGCATAATTTTGAAAAGCTGAAAGAAAAAAAGCAAGGAACTAAATTTTCACCTGTATATGAATACGAAATAAAAGCAAAGCATACAGAAACAATTTATCTGCGTCTAACCAACACCGAAAGACAAGAAGCATTCCCTGAAAAATTTGAAGAAATTTTTGAACATAGAAAAAAAGAAGCAGATGAATTTTATGAAGCTTTATACGCACCTGCCTGCAATGAAGATCAAAAAAATATACAACGACAGGCCTTTGCAGGTTTGTTGTGGAACAAGCAATATTATCATTATGATGTGGAGCGTTGGCTCAATACTGGAGATGGCATAACCCCCATATCAGAAGAAAGGAAAAACGGGCGCAATCATCGCTGGAAATATTTGAAAAACCAGGACATCATGTCTATGCCCGATAAATGGGAATATCCCTGGTATGCCGCATGGGATACGGCTTTTCATTGTATTTCGCTTGCAATTATTGATCCCTTGTTTGCCAAGCACCAGTTGTTGCTGCTCATGCGTGAATGGTATATGGATCCGCAAGGGCAATTACCTGCGTACGAATGGAATTTTAGTGATGTAAATCCGCCTGTTCATGCCTTTGCGGCTATAGAAGTATATAAAACAGAAAAAAAAATGTATGGTAAAAACGACCTGGATTTTCTTAAAAAAATTTTCCAGAAACTTATCATCAATTTTACTTGGTGGATCAATCGTAAAGATGCAGATGGCAATAGTATTTTTGAAGGCGGATTTCTTGGCCTTGATAATATCGGTCTATTTAACCGAAGCATGATATTGCCCGGCAATACGCTTCTTGAGCAGGCCGATGGTACAAGCTGGATGGGAATGTATGCGCTTGGCATGATGGACATCGCTCTCGAAATTGCCAAGTATGATAGTTCGTTTGAAGATGCCGGAACAAAATTTTATGAGCATTTTGTACTTATTGCAGAAGCATTGAACGAAATGGGTTTATGGAATGAAGAAGATAAGTTTTTTTATGATGTGCTTTCTTTAAATAAGTCGGATGCATTTCCGCTCAGGATTCGTTCTGTAGTAGGCCTGTCGCCACTATTTGCAGTTTCAATTATTGAGAAAGAAGTTTTTGATAAATTACCTGATTTTGCAAAACGGATGCAATGGTTTCAAAGCTACCGTGAGGCTAATAACAAATATTTACCCAGCCAGGAGAGAGATGAAGAAGAGTGTATTTTATTATCACTTGTTCAAAAAGAAAGGTTACAACAATTGCTTGAAAAGTTGCTGGATGAATCAGAATTTTTATCGGAAGGAGGTGTACGGGCGCTTTCTAAATTTTATCAGCAAAATCCATATACTTTAAATTATTATGGCACCAACTATTCTATAGAATATGATCCCGGCGATTCTACTTCGGGTATGTTTGGCGGCAACTCCAACTGGCGCGGGCCGGTGTGGATGCCCATTAATTATCTTTTTATAAATGCCATAAAAAACTATGGAGATTTTTATGAAGATGAGTTTAAAGTTGAATGCCCGAAAGGCTCCGGAATTTTTCTTACCCTTACAGAAGTTGCTAACGATATTACCCAAAGAGTGCTGCATATTTTTGAAAAAGATAAACACGATGAGAGATTAGTGAACGGCCAGTATAATTGGTTTTATAAAAGAAAAGAAAATAGCGGGCTTGTTTTGTTTCATGAATATTTTCATGGAGATACTTTGCGTGGATTAGGCGCCAGCCACCAAACCGGGTGGACTGCGCTAATCGTTAATTTACTGCATGATTTAAAAAAACAATGAATGATTATGAAAAAAGATTGATTCATTTTAAAAAGATACATTTTAATTCTTCTACGGTTTGATTATATAAATTAATATCAAAATACTATAACAAATACCCGCTATCACTATCGTAACTTTGTGTTAAAACAGGAAAAGAATAATGGCGCATAATCATAGTCACAATCATGCACATCATGCACCTTCATTAAGTACAGGTAATAACAACACAGCATTTACTATTGGAATTATCCTGAATATGTTGTTTGTAATTGTGGAAGTGGTGGCAGGAATTATAAACAATTCAATATCGCTGCTTACTGATGCAGGCCACAACCTTAGCGATGTAGGCAGCCTTGTTTTATCTCTTATTGCCTTCAGGCTGGCAAAAAAGAAATCAACTGAAAAATTTACGTATGGGTTTAAGAAAACAACAGTGCTTGCGGCGCTCTTTAATGCAGTACTGTTATTAATTGCTATTGGTATTTTAGGTTTCGAATCTGTTCAGCGTTTATTACATCCTGCAGCAGTAAAAGGAAATATAATTGCATGGGTGGCCGGTGCAGGAATTTTTGTAAATGTTATTACGGCCTTATTGTTTTTTAGAAACAGGAAATCCGATCTTAACATCAGGAGTGCTTACCTGCACATGATGAGCGATGCATTGGTTTCAGTAGGTGTTGTGGCCGGCGGAATCCTTATTTTTTATACTGGCTGGTTTTGGATAGACCCTGTAATTGGTTTAATCATTATGATGGTAATACTTATTGGTACCTGGTCTTTGCTTACTGAAAGTTTTCGTTTATCTGTTGATGCCGTACCGCCTGATATAGATATACAGGAGATAAAAAATGTAATAACCAGTCAAAGAAATATTGAAGAAGTACATCACATACATATTTGGGCATTAAGCACTACAGAAAATGCACTTACCGCACATATTTCTTTAAATGAAGCATTAAGCTTTGAAGAAAAAATGGCGTTGGTTCAAAATTTAAAACATGAATTACTGCATCATCATATTCATCACAGCACTGTAGAAATTGAAACAGCATTATCAGATTGTAAACAAAAAGATTGTTAGAATAAATACTTCATGAAAAAGAATTTTTATCAGTAGAAAAATAAAATTCATTATAAATAAAGCAGCTTAAAAACAAAAAAATTCTACGCTGAATTATTTTTATAAACTGCCGGATTTAAAACCTAACATTTAAACTAAATTTTATGGAAAAGAAAAACAGCAATCACGATCTTAGAGAATTTGCAGAACAACGCCTAAAAGAACACATTGAAGAATTAAATACTCATTACCAGGGAAAAACAATGCCTTCAAAAGATGAAAAAACAAAAGCTTTTGAAACACATTATAATATGTTTTCAGCAGAGCTTGAAGAAAAGAATAAAGAATTAGGAGATGATAAGGCAAATGAACATACAATAAAGGAATACCTGCAGAAATTTAAAAAGGACTTGCCGCAATAATAATTTTTATAATAGTCCAGCATTGGTAATTTTTTCAGGAAAATACTTAAAGCAATCTTTGCAGGGAAGAAAGATTGTTTAAGAGATGAATCTTTATTATAACACAAGAAGATGGCAATATTTTAAAAAATATAAATGGAAATTTACAACATCATAACGCTGATAATTGTGCTGGCAGCTATTTTCGGCTATATCAATTTCAGGTTCATTAAGCTTCCGGGCGCTATTGGCATCATGCTCATATCCCTCATTGCTTCTTTGGTAGTTATTGGCATTGGTGTAATTCATCCCGCATTTTTTAATACAACTATTAAGGTCATCAGCGCAATTGATTTTCATACTGCTCTTATGAAAGTGATGCTAAGCTTTTTGCTTTTTGCCGGAGCCATACATATTGATGCGAAAAAAATGAAATCAGAGAGCGCTTCTATCATTACCTTTTCTACAGCAGGTGTAGCCATTTCAACATTTGTAGTAGGAAGCCTTTTGTATGGAACCACTATTCTTTTCGGTCTTTCTATAAATTATCTTTATTGTCTTTTGTTTGGCGCATTAATCTCACCAACAGATCCTATCGCCGTTATCGGTATTTTAAAAAAAGCAAAAATTCCATCTTCATTAGAAATAAAAATCAGCGGCGAAAGTTTGTTTAATGATGGCGTAGGTGTTGTGGTATTTGCAACCATTTATGAAATTGCACAAGTAGGGTTAGCGAATGTTTCAGGGTGGCAAATAATGTGGTTGTTTATAAAAGAAGCGGGCGGCGGCATTATTTTTGGTAACCTGCTTGGTTACATCGGGTACGTTGCCCTGCGCTCAATTGATAATTATGTTGTACAAGTAATGATAACGCTTGCTATTGTAATGGGAGGATATTTTATGGCAGACAAGATGCACATAAGCGGCCCGCTGGCAATGGTTACGGCTGGTATTATTACAGGCAATAAAAGCATGGAAACGGCTATTAGCGATACCACGCGTGATTACCTGGTAAAATTTTGGGAAATGATGGATGAGGTTATGAATGCTATATTATTTCTTCTCATTGGTTTTGAAATGCTCATTGTGCCTTTCAATATTACTTTGCTATGGCTGGGGTGCGTTGCAATCATTATTGTTTTAGTGGCACGATTAATTTCGGTAACAGTTCCTATCATGTTCTTGAAACAAAAAAGACCTTTTGAAAAAAACGCTATTCCTATTCTTACATGGGGTGGGTTACGCGGCGGCATATCTGTTGCACTTGCCTTGTCGCTGCCCCAAAACATGTATGGAGAAGTATTTGTTTCAATCACCTATATAGTGGTGTTATTCTCTATAATTGTGCAAGGGCTTACCATAGGGAAGTTTGCCAGGAAGTTGGCTGAGAGAAATCTCTCTTTAAAAAGTTAGTATTATACTTTGTGATATTTTGTTTTCTAATTCACTTACTTTAATTTTACAGGGCAACCAGGCGGATTTGTTTATTGTTCGGCCTGGTAAGATGCTTTAGCTGGCAGCCGCCATCTTTAAACTGAACTAATAAACGAAAAAATATTCTGCATACATTCTACAGGATTTTCAAATTTCGTTTACTTTTTCATTTTAATATTCTTTGGCGTTTAGGCATAACGGTTATATTCATCATTGGTAACAGGAATTTATTAATGTAAAATATTTTTTATGAAAAAAACTATTCAACAATGCCTCGATGAACGAATACTTATAATTGATGGCGCAATGGGAACCATGATTCAGCGCTATAAGCTGGAAGAAAAAGATTATCGTGGTGAAAGATTCAAAGACTGGCATACTGATGTAAAAGGTAATAATGATTTATTGAGCATTACTCAACCTCAAATAATTGAAGCCATTCATAAACAATACCTCGAAGCTGGCGCCGATATTATTGAAACCAATACATTCAGCAGCACTTCAATTGCCCAGGCTGATTATGATATGCAGTCACTTGCTTATGAATTAAATGTTGCTGCCGCAAAATGCGCAAGAAAAGCAATTGACGAATTTGCAGAGTCTAAGATAGGGAATTTAGTGGAGGCAGCCTTCATTGCAGGTGCAATTGGCCCACTCAATAAAACTTTAAGTCTTTCACCTGATGTAAATAACCCTGGCTATCGGGCTGTAACTTTTGATGCCGTCGCCGCTGCATATTATCAACAAATAAAAGGGCTCGTTGATGGCGGAGTTGATATACTTTTAGTTGAGACTATTTTTGATACACTCAATGCCAAGGCAGCTATTTATGCCATAAAAAAATATTTCAGAGACAGTAAAAAGAAAGAGCTTCCTATCATGATCAGCGGCACTATTACCGATGCAAGCGGAAGAACTTTAAGCGGGCAAACATTGGAAGCATTTTATATTTCTATCTCCCATGCTAACCCATTGAGTGTTGGATTGAATTGTGCATTGGGAGCAAAAGAAATGCGTCCGCATATTGCGGAACTTAGTGAAATAGCAGATTGTTATACATCAGCATATCCCAATGCAGGCTTGCCAAATGCGTTCGGTGAGTATGATGAGCAGCCACATGAAACAGCACATATTATTGAAGAGTGGGCAAGGGAAGGTTTCGTAAATATAGTGGGTGGATGTTGTGGTACAACTCCTGATCATATAAAGCATATTGCTGATCTGGTAAAGAAATATGAAGCAAGAAAATTGCCTGTGCTAGAAGAGGTGGATTAAATCATCCATTAAAAAAAGAAACACGAAGACTCTAAATCACAAAGTTTCACTAAGAATGAACGAAGAAGAAATTATAGAACATCGGGAAAGCTTAGCTAAACAAATTGTTGATATAGCGTTCAAGATACATAAAACACTTGGCCCTGGTCTGCTGGAAAGTGTTTATGAAACTTGTTTCTGTTACGAATTAACTAAAAGAGAAACGCCTTTCGTTACTCAAAGAAATAAGAGATTAGGATTTATAATCAATTTTGCAGTACCATTACTAAAAAACGGAATAAAACGGATGATACTCTGACTTAGTGTTTCTTTTTGTCTTAGTGTCTTTGTGGCAATTTAAATTATGAAATCAAAAATACACCCCTTCTTACGTCTCTCAGGTCTTGAGCCTCTTGTCGTTCGTCCCGAAACAAATTTTGTGAATATAGGCGAACGTACCAACGTAACCGGTTCTAAAAAGTTTGCCCGATTAGTAAGAGAAGGAAATTATGAAGAAGCACTATCTGTAGCACGGCAGCAAGTGGAAAGCGGGGCGCAGGTTCTTGATGTAAACATGGATGATGCATTACTGGATGGAGAAAAGGCAATGACAACATTTTTGAATTTATTGCAGGCTGAGCCTGATATTGCCAAAATTCCTGTGATGATTGACTCTTCAAAATTTAATATTATAGAAGCGGGTTTAAAATGCGTGCAGGGAAAATGTATTGTGAATTCTATTTCCATGAAAGAAGGTGAATCAAAATTTCTTGAACAGGCATTCATTTGCAAAAGCTTTGGTGCATCTGTAATCGTAATGGCATTTGATGAAAAAGGGCAGGCAGATACAAAAGAACGAAAAGTGGAAATTTGTAAAAGAGCTTATGATATTTTAACGAAGCAGGCAGGTTATCATCCCGAAGAAATCATATTTGACCCGAATATTTTTGCAATAGCAACAGGCATTGAAGAGCATAATAATTATGGTGTTGACTTTATTGAGGCTACGAGAGAAATAAAAAAGCTGATGCCTCTTACAAAAGTTAGCGGTGGTGTTAGTAATGTTTCTTTTTCATTTCGTGGTAACGACACCGTTAGAGATGCCATGCATGCTGTTTTCCTTTACCATGCTATACAGGCAGGAATGGATATGGGTATTGTGAATGCAGGACAGTTGCAGGTTTATGGAGAGATAGATCCTGAATTAAGGCAGCTTTGTGAAGATGTAATTTTAAACCGGAATACGGATGCAACAGATAAATTGTTGTTATTTGCAGAAACGGTAAAAGCCAAAGGGAAAACGATTGTAAAGGATGAAACATGGCGGAATGAATCTGTTGAAAAGCGTTTAAGCCATGCGTTAGTAAATGGTATAACCGATTATATTGATACAGATACTGAAGAAGCCCGCCTCAAATATCCAAAGCCACTTGATGTAATTGAAGGCCCGTTAATGGATGGCATGAACATAGTCGGTGATTTGTTTGGCAGTGGTAAAATGTTTTTACCGCAGGTGGTAAAAAGTGCCCGGGTAATGAAGAAAAGTGTTGCCTGGTTATTTCCGTTTATTGAAGCAGAGAAAGAAGAGAGAAGGCTTTCGCATATTGCTGCAGGAACAAAGAATGAGGAAGGGGTAGGCCCTGCAAAAATATTAATGGCAACCGTAAAAGGAGATGTGCATGACATCGGCAAAAATATAGTGGGCGTAGTTCTTGGCTGTAATGGTTATGAAGTTATTGACCTCGGTGTAATGGTGCATGCAGATAAAATCTTACAAATTGCAAAAGAAAAGGGTGTTGCTATAATTGGCCTTAGCGGGCTAATAACGCCGTCGCTTGATGAGATGGTGCATGTAGCAAAAGAAATGAAGCGGCAAAATTTTTCAATACCATTAATGATAGGCGGGGCAACTACTTCACGCATGCATACTGCCGTTCGTATTGCACCAGAATATGAGCATGGCATTGTGCATGTATTGGATGCCTCACGTAGTGTGACCGTGGCCGGTAGTTTGCTTAATAAAGACACAAAACCTGCTTTTCTAAACGGAATAAAAAATGAATATGAAAAACTGAAAAAAGATTTTGGTAATAAAAGATCTGCAAAACCATTATTACCATTTTTAAATGCGCAAAAAAATAAATTTGAAATTGATTGGAAAAAAGTTAAGCGTGTTGAACCAAAATTTATTGGAACAAAAGTTTTTAAAGATTACAGTCTCATCGAAATCAGCAATTATATTGATTGGCAACCATTTTTTATAGCATGGGAAATGCATGGAAAATTTCCGCAGATTTTAAATGATGAAAAAATAGGGAAAGAGGCAACAAAGCTTTACAACGATGCACAGCAACTTCTCAAAAAGATTATTGATGAGAAATGGCTGACAGCAAATGGAGTAATTGGTTTTTGGGAAGCAAGTTGCACCTCACCTGATACAGTTACGCTGTACAAAAATGGAAGTGAAATTACAAGGCTTGAATTTCTACGCCAGCAAATTAAAAAAGCAGAAGGGCAGCCCAATTTATCTTTAGCAGATTTTATAAAAAGCCCATCCCCACAAACTCCTGAGCCGTTGAAAGTTTCCACTGAAGCCCCTTCACGAAGTGAAGGGGAGGAGAAGTTGGAATCTATTAAAAACAAATCATCTAAAGATTTTGTGGGAATATCTTCATCTTTAAAAGATGATTCTGAATCGAAAGAATCATCTGATCTAAGTTCCCCCTTCGGGGGACAGGGGGCTGATTTCATTGGCGCATTTGCTGTTTCAATTCATGGTATTGAACCACACATTAAAAAATTTGAAGAAGAACTTGACGATTACAATAAAATAATTTTACAAGCCCTTGCCGATAGATTGGCTGAAGCTTTTGCAGAATTATTGCATGAAAAAACAAGAAAAGAATATTGGGGTTATACAACGGAAGAACATTTATCAACACAAGAATTAATTGAAGAAAGATATTTAGGAATCAGACCTGCACCCGGGTATCCTGCTTGTCCTGATCATACTGAAAAATATAAATTGTTTGAACTATTAAATGCTACAGAAAATGCAGGTATAATTTTAACGGAATCTCTTGCGATGTACCCCGCATCTTCGGTTTGCGGATGGTATTTTGCTAACCTGGAAAGCAAATATTTTGGGGTTGGAAAAATTGCAAAAGATCAGGTTGAAGATTATGCCAAAAGAAAAAATATGCCTGTGGAAGAAATTGAAAGATGGTTACGGCCACAATTGGATTATGATGCATAATTTTATTTCCAGACAGGGAATAAAATAAAAAATATTCAAGTATAAAAACATGTCATCATGAACCAAGACACAAGTGTTGAAACTAATTAACGAGTCAACCAATTAACTATAACAATGCGAATCATTACTTACAACGTAAATGGAATAAGAGCCGCCATAAAAAGAGGCTTTATTGATTGGCTTAAAACCGATCCTGCAGATATTATTTGCCTGCAGGAAGTGAAAGCACATAGAGATGATATTGATATAGAATTAATAGAATCTACCGGTTATCGCTCTTATTGGTTTTCGGCGCAAAAAAAAGGCTACAGTGGCGTTGCAATTTTAACTAAGCTCCTTCCAGGTAATGTTGAATACGGCCATGCCAATGAACAAAGCGATTTTGAAGGGAGAGTATTACGTGCAGACTTTAATGACATCACTTTAATAAATGCATATTTTCCATCTGGCACAAGTGGAGAGCATCGGCAATCTTATAAATACATTTGGCTCGATGAATTTCTTGATTATCTTAATAAGCTGAGAGAAACAAGAAAAAAAATAATTGTGTGCGGCGATTATAATATTGCACATAAAGAAATAGATATTCATAATCCTGTTTCCAATAAAAAAACAACAGGATTTTTACCGGAAGAAAGAGTATGGATGGATAAATTTTTACAGAATGATTTTGTTGATGGCTTTCGACATCTTAATACAGAGCCTGATCAATACACGTGGTGGAGTGTAATGCGCCCAACCACACGACTGGAAAACAAAGGATGGCGGATAGATTATATTAATGTGTCAACTAACCTGAAAGACATGATACAATCTGTAAAAATTTTTCCTGAAGTAAAACACAGCGATCACTGCCCTGTTTATCTTGAGCTCAAATTGTGAGCATGTACATTTATAGCCTCACTATAAAAATTAATAATAATGTTGTTGATGAATGGCATCAATGGCAAAAGGAAATTCATATTCCCGATGTGATGAGCAGGGTTATTTTATGAACATCGTTTTTTTCAATTGCTTGAACAGGATGAGACGGAGGGAAAAACTTTTGTTATTCAATTTTTGCAAGTACACTTAAGATTATGAAAATACATTCAACTTATGCATCTGTGCTTCGAAATAAAACTTTTGAAAAATGGGGGAACCAGTTTATTGCATTTCGCACATTTCTGCAGACTGTGAAATAATTGTTTATAATTTTTTCCCTTAATATAGTTTTAGTAGAACAGTTTTCTTTGAAAGCCTTTACAGTAAAGCCTTTGCAAAAACATCCCCTGAAAGCCTTACTGGCAGGGTGTTTTAAAAAATAATGGGGGTATAAAAAGTAATTTCAATTTGCAGGCAGTAATTTAAAACCTTTGCCAATTGCGGATTGTAGCAAAAGAAGTGCAAAAAAAAAATTATAAAAAATTTTGTTGCAATGAAAAACCTTTTATATTTGTTGGAGTTAAAAAATCAAATAAAATTATTATGAACAAAGCTGAATTAATCTCCAAAATGGCAGACGATGCAGGAGTTACCAAGACACAGGCTAATGCTTCTTTAGATTCTTTCGTGGAAGCAGTTACCAAAACCCTTAAAGGTGGCGGCAAAGTTACACTTGTTGGTTTCGGTACTTTTTCTGTAAGCAAAAGAGCTGCCCGTAATGGCCGCAATCCTCAAACAGGAGCGGTTATTAAAATTAAAGCTAAGAGAGTAGCAAAATTTAAGGCAGGTAAAGAATTATCAGCTAAAATCTGATTCTTCGGCAAATTTTTACAAAGCAAGATGCATTTCTGTATCTTGCTTTTTTTATGCGGTTGTTCAACAGCTGATATTGTAATATTTAATCAAAAAAAAATTATTCATGGGACGTGGAGATAAGAAAACAAAAAAGGGAAAAATATTTAAAGGTTCTTTTGGAAAATCGAGGCCAACAAAAACAGTAAAGAAAGCTGAGGAAAAAAAGAAAAATTCAAAATAAGTTTTGTAGAAAACAGGTATGCTTTCAACTCCTTCAAAAATCTTTTCAATTTTATCAGGGGGCAAGCCTTTCTATTTTCCATGTACCATTTTTACTAACGGTATATTGTAAACGATCGTGTAATCTTCCCGGTCGGCCCTGCCAAAATTCAATTAGTGTTGGGATAACAATATAGCCGCCCCAATTTGATGGGCGTGGAATGTTTTTATCTTCGAACTTCGTTGAATAATCTACAACATTTTTTTCAAGAATTTCCCTGCTTTCGATCACCGCACTTTGAGGTGAAGCCCATGCGCCTATGCGGCTTTCAAGCGGGCGCTTAAAAAAGTATTCATCGCTTTCCTCTTCGTTTATTCTTTTTATTTCACCTTCTATTCTTATTTGCCTTTCTAATTCTTTCCATAAAAAAACAAGAGCGGCAAAAGGATTTTCTTCTATTTGTTTTCCTTTACGGCTATTATAATTTGTAAAAAAAACAAATCCATTTTCCTTTATGCCTTTTAATAAAACAATGCGTGCAGAAGGTTTTCCTAAAGAGGAACTTGTAGCCAGCGTCATTGCATTTGGCTCTTCAATTCCGCTTTCTATGGCTTGCTGCCACCATGTTTCAAATTGTTTAATGGGATTTACATCCACGTCTTTTTCAAGAAGAGATTGCAGACGGTAATCTTTTCTTATATCTGCTAAACTGGAATTTGTCTGCATAATTTTTGAATCGCGATTAAACAATAAGTTGAATTAATGATTAAATGTAACAAAAGAAGAATTTTATTTTTTTTATGATGATACAAAATATCTGCAAAAATAATTTCTTCTTCGAAACATATTGTAAATAAAAAAGCATCCCAATAGGAATGCTTTATAAGAATATTTTTTATGGATTAAAGCGGGGGGGTTGGATTGCCCGGGTTATTAATTGTTTCATCACGATTAGTTATGTTACCTGCCGTATTTCCTGTATTGTGCATTTTAGTTTCTAAATCTTTTTTAATACTGTTAAACCCATCTTTTATATTATCTGTCGGTGACCTGAACATGTAAGCTGCTATAAGAATTCCTAATGCTGCAATGCCTGAAATATAAAGCCCAAAGCCAATGAATGAGCCACCAAACACATTTCCATCTCCGGTAGCCTGAAAATAAAACCAAATAACCATTAGCAATGCAAGGGCGCCTGCAATTAATGTAACTGCCCACATTGTCTTGTCAAGATTTTTTGTTTGATCTCCTAAATAGGCAATAATTCCACTCGCTGCAAAACATAAAAAAACGAGTATACCTTTATCATGCATGCCATTTACCGTTTGGCTGAATCCTAATACGGAAAGAGAAATCCATGGCATGAACATAGAAACGACGCCAACTGCAGCAGCAATCAGCACAAATTTTCTTTGTTTACTCATTGTTTGAAAATTCATATATGTAAGTTTTTTTAAAAATAGAAAAAGGATTTCAACTTTGCAAGCCGCTACAAAGTAATTTATGAACAAGCCAATATTTATTTATTGAGGCAAAATTTTAAAATGTGTTTAGGAGTTTTTAAAAGCGGAAAGTAGCGCTTCATTTTGTTTTTGAAGTTCTTCCAAATCATTTCGAAGTCTCACTTTTTCTTCTTCACAAATAGCGAGTTTGCTTTCGAGTTCATTAAGATGCGCAATACGTAACTGCATATCTATATCTTTTTTACTAAGTTCAACAATTCTTCTTCTTAAATCGTCGGCTTCACTTTGCAGGGCTATGTATTCGCTGTGTATTAATGAATATTTTTCACGTATGGTTATTTCAGAAAGTAAAAGCTGTTCCAGTTCTTTTTCGCGCTCTGATGAAGCTATAAGCTGCCTTTGTAAAAGACTGATATTATTTTGCAAAGAAAGAAGATCATTTAACCTGGTATCATAATCACTTTGCATCTCAACCCATCTTATATTTTTTTCCGATCTTGCCTTTAATTTGTTTTCTGCTACTTCAAGTAATTGCCTGATATTGTCAAGATCATTTTCAATTTTTTCTTTTGCTGAATTTTCTTCATAATACATTTCTTTCCAATCTTCCTCATCTTCTTCCTGTATATTTTCTTTGGTAGTTGATTTAAGGGCAGAAAGATCTTCAAGCGCTTTTAAACGTTGTTGAAATTTTGAAAATTGTATTTCATAAAAAGCTGTATTGTCTTCTACAGATTGAAGCTTATTCTTTAAGACTTTTATCGCATCACGCTGCACAGGCATATTGCCCTGTGAAAAAGTTTCTTTATTAAACCATAAGAAATATCTTTTGTCAGCAGGCAAAAATTCATACGAGCTCACGATCATCCGGTAGGCAAATATGATGCACGCAATAAGAACGATGAGGGATATTATCCACCAAGTCCACATAAGCAATTATTTAAAAAAATAAAAATGCAATAAAGAAAAATTCGGGGACTACATTCTGAAGGATTTCATAGAATTAAGGATTGCTTTTCTAAAATAAGAAAAACAAGGGTAAAAGTAAATATAAATAATATTATCCGGATACCAAAGTTCCTACCTTTTCGCCTGTAACTACCCGAAGCAAGGTGCCGGGTGTATCCATATCAAAAACAATTATGGGAAGTTCATTTTCCATGCACAAAGTAAAGGCTGTCATATCCATTACTTTTAAATTTTTAGAAATGCATTCAGCAAAAGAAATGGTTTCAAATTTTTTAGCTGACTTATCCTTTTCAGGATCAGTAGAATAAATTCCATCTACACGGGTGCCTTTCAAAATTGCGTCAGCTTTTATTTCTATTGCCCGTAACGAACCGGCTGTATCTGTAGTAAAATAAGGATTTCCAGTACCGGCGCCAAAAATAACCACTCTTCCTTTTTCCAAATGGCGAATGGCTCTTCTGCGAATGTAAGGTTCAGCTATTTGTTCCATTTTAATGGCGCTTTGTAATCTTGTATAAACACCTGCTCTTTCGAGTGCGCTTTGCAAAGCCATGCCATTAATAACTGTTGCAAGCATACCCATGTAATCTCCCTGTGCCCTTTCAATTCCTGTTTCCGCCTCATTCATCCCACGATAAATATTTCCGCCACCAATTACAATGGCTACCTGTACACCCAATTCAGTTATCAATTTTATATCCTGGGCATATTGAGAAAGTACCTGGGAATCGAGTCCAAAATTTTTATCGCCCATTAAAGATTCACCGGAAAGTTTGAGGAGGATTCGTTTGAATTTAGGAAGCATATACCAGTAGTAAAATTTAAATTTTGCGTGGCGAAGATAATGGATTTATCAAATGTAAATTACTATAATAGATTTTTACAAGAATAGCATATATAAAAAAAGCCGCAAAGCGGCAGCTCTTTAATCTTATTTTAAGTAAATATTTACCCTAATGCTACTCTTTTAAATTCTATAACCTTTAAATCTGCGTCTATGCCTTTCAGATAGTCTGATATAGATTTGTTATTGTCTTTTACAAAAGGCTGTGCAAGTAAAGTACTTTCTTTAAAAAATTTATTAATTTTCCCTATAGCAATTTTTTCAGCCATCTCTGCTGGCTTGCCCTCAGCTTTTACCTGCTCAATGGCGATATCTTTTTCACGGGCAATTGTTTCTGCTGGTACTGAATCCTGGTCAACTGCAATAGGATTCATTGCAGCAATCTGCATAGCGACATCTTTCCCGGCTTCTTCCGCTGCTTTATTTAAACCCACCAATACGCCCATTCTATACGAACCATGAATATAAGCTGAGACATAAGGAGCTTCAATTCTTTCAAATTTAGAAACACTTATTTTTTCACCAATTTTTGCAACCTGCTCATTTAGTTTATCTGAAAGTAATTCGTTCCCTATTTTTACTTTATTAAGTTCATCTGCACTTTTTACATTGTTGCTAATTGCGGCGTCCATTATAGAGTGTGCAAAAGCGATGTATTCTGAATTTTTACTTACAAAATCTGTTTCGCAGCTTACATTAATAATTAATCCTGTCTTATTATCTTTAGAGGTTTGTGCAATTATTACTCCTTCTTTTGCTTCACGGTCACCACGAAGCGCCGCTACTTTTTGTCCTTTTTTTCTCAGGTAATCAATAGCTGCTTCAAAGTCTCCATCCGATTCAGTCAATGCTTTGCGGCAATCCATCATACCGGCGCCGGTTTGCTGGCGTAATTTGTTTATATCTGCTGCTGTTATTGTTATTGTGCTCATTTGAAAAAATTTTTAAATTAAAATAAACAGGTAATGTCATATACAGAACATGAAATATTTTAAACATTAAATTAATAATTGTAGGTTGAAATTACCTGCGTCCACCCGGGCCGCCTGGTCTATTGCCTCCTGAACCAGGACCTACTACACGACGTTTTTGAGGACCTGCCGGGCCACGGCCTTTACCACCTGAAGGGCCGCCACCGCCTCTTCTGCGTTCTTTGTCTTCATCAGTTCCCATGTCGAATTTTATTGCATCTTTTCCACTATCATCAGTATCATCAGTATCTTCATCTTTTTCTGCCTGCCTTTCTGCAAGTCCCTCTGCAATGGCAGCAATTATATAATTAGTTACGATTGCAATTGACTTTGTAGCATCATCATTTGACGGGATTGAAAATTCTACTTTATTAGGATCACAATTAGTATCAACCATGCCGAAAGTTGTAATGTTTAGTCTTTTTGCTTCAGCAAGCGCTATGTGCTCATGGCCGATATCAACCAAAAATAATGCTGCAGGAACACGGCTTATTTGTGCAATACCACCTAAAACTTTTTCCATTTTATCTCTATCGCGAGTGAGGGTTAAGCGTTCTTTTTTTGTAATGCTATCAAGCGTACCATCATTAAGCATTTTTTCAATGCTTTGCATTTTCTTTACACTTTTACGAACTGTATTAAAGTTAGTAAGCATACCCCCAAGCCAGCGCTCAGTAACAAAAGGCATGTTAACCCTTTTTGCTGCTTCAGTTACAATTTCTTTAGCTTGTTTTTTTGTAGCAACAAACATAATCTTTTTACCGCTTTTGGCTATGGATTTAAGAGCGGCTGCAGCTTCCTGCATACCTTCAACAGTTTTGTTGAGGTCAATAATGTGAATACCTTTTTTCTCAGCAAAAATATAAGGTAACATTTTAGGATTCCATTTCTTTTTTAAATGACCAAAGTGTACACCTGCTTCTAGAAGCTGCTGTTGTAAAGAAGTAGTATTTTCCATTTATTTTTTATTATAATTGTTTTTTAATAGTATTGCTGAACTTATTATCAAGCATCAGGAAAAGGTTGTTAATTATCTTGCGACTTGATACCAATATCTTGCTTCTTGTATTATCTCTTGCTGAACTGGAAGCTCTTTCTTGCTTTCTTTTTACCTGGTTTTTTACGCTCAACAGAACGTGGGTCGCGGGTAAGTAATCCAGCTTCTTTTAAAGCAGGCCGATACTCAGCATTTACCTGCAATAAAGCCCTTGCAATACCAAGCTTTACTGCTTCTGCCTGGCCTTTTACACCACCACCAGTTGCATTTATTACTACATCAAATTTATCTGCAGCTTCAATACTTTTAAAGGGCGCTTCCACCTGGTTTTGTAAATAAACAAGCGGGAAATAAGTTTTGTAATCTTTTCCATTGATAGTGATGTTGCCATCTCCTTTGGAAAGGAAAACTCTTGTTACAGCTTCTTTTCTACGGCCTACTGCATTTTTTTGTTTTTCCATTATATTAAATTAGAAAGTTAGAGTTTGAGGTTTTTGTGCAGTGTGCGGATGCTCTGGACCAACATACACATATAATTTTTTGTACATCTTACGGCCAAGCCTGTTTTTTGGTAACATGCCTTTTACTGCTCTTTCAATAATAGCATCAGGACGGCGTTTTAACAGGTCGCCTGCAGTTTCTTCTTTTTTACCACCAGGATAACCACTGTAATTGATGTAAATTTTATCTTCCAATTTGTTTCCTGTAAATTTTACTTTGTCACAGTTAGTAACGATAACAAAGTCCCCACAATCAACATGAGGTGTATAATAAGGTTTGTTCTTACCACGGAGAACGGACGCTATTTTAGCGCACATACGACCAACGGTTTGATTAGTGCCGTCAACAACGTACCAATTACGCTGCACGGTAGCCTCGTTCGCATGTTTAGTGGTGAAATGTAATTTGCTCATTTTATTTTTTATTTGTTTCTTACTTTTAAAGAATAAGAAACTGATTTAATTTATCGCCGCTATCCCAGCATTTTTTAAGGAGTGCGAAGTTAAGGGGAAACAAGCCTAATTCCTGATAATTTGTCAAAGTTTTTTAGAGTAACCTTTATAACTGACTGATTATCTATTAAAAATTTGCTTATAAGTTTTTATTCTATGCAAATTGATCTTAGCAGGATCTAAAAATTAATTTTTTTACTGAATTTTAATAAACAATTCATTTACATTTATATTTGCGTAAATTTTATCTGATGAGTGAAACCCAATCTGCCAACAATAAATACTGGATTTTCTTTTTTATATCTGCTATATGGCTTATACTCATGCTCGTTTTTGTAAGAGAATATTTTTGGGTAGCGCTTCCTTTTTTTTGTACAACCTTTGGTAAAGCGGTAAGAATTATCTAAAGATATTTTCAGCATTTACTTCAACACTTCATTCAATTTGTTTTGCAAATCGCTTCCACGTAACGAAGTACCGATTACTTTACCCTGCGGATCTATTAATACATTATACGGAATTGCTTCTACGCTATATAGTGCAGCAGCGGCACTGTTCCAGAATTTTAAATCACTTACTTGTTCCCAAACCAACCCGTCATCTTTTATGGCCTTTAGCCATGCCTGTTTTTCTTTATCGAGCGACACGCCTAATACAGTAAAATTTTTATTTTTAAACTGGTTATAAGTTGCTACTACATTAGGATTTTCTTTTCTGCATGGTCCGCACCAACTTGCCCAAAAATCGAGCAGCACATATTTTCCTTTTAATGAACTTAATGAAAAAGGCTTGCCGTTTACATCAGGTAACGTAAAATCTGGAGCTGCTTGTCCTTCTGAAATTTGGCCTTGTTGAGTGGGTGCCTGTGGTTGATTTTGAGCAGCAGTATATTGTTCAAACTGTTTTGTAATATCTTCTATCCCCTTGTTTTGTGGAAATTTTTTATTTAAATCCGTAAGTATCTGTTTGAATTTGGCGGTATCGGCGGTCAATTCTTCCGCATAGCTTAATGCGAATAATGCAATTACCGGGCTTGTTGTAGTATCAATATATTGGGCAAGAAAATTTTTATACAAGCTATCCGTTACATTAAATTCATTTTGAGCAATTTTTGAAAGACTATCATTTTTCTGTTGCTGAATATCTTTAATATTTCGGTCTTCACTTATAAGCATGGAGTGTATAGAATCCAGCATAATAATAAACTTCGTAAGTGATGCATTGGCGGGTGTATTAAACCTTGCTGATTGAAGTGTTGAATCATTCGCATCGGCGCCAAATGTTATATCAGCATTATCATTTATAAAAATGTAACCGGCATTTTTTTCAAATCTAAGCCGGTAAAGTCCTTCTTCAGGTGATAAGGTTTTTAATTCAAAAGAACCCTTTTTCATTTCTGCTGTATCAAGCACCTGTGGCGGCTGCTGGTTAAAAGAAATTTGTTCAAGAAACACTTTTTGATCTGGCGCATTTTTTAATTCACCCTTTACAATAAACGTGTTCTTCTTTTCAGGGCTGCTGCATGAGCATAAAAATAATATGCTTATAAAAATGAATAGTTTGTTCATAGAAATTGATTTATTGATTTAATTTTTGATTAAGTATTTTATTAACAGCATGCATATCTGCTTTTCCTTTGCTTATTTTTTTTACTTCACCTGCAAAAAGCCCTACAAGATTTTTTTTCCCTCTTTTATATTCTGAAACTTTATCCGGCATTTTTGAAAGTACTTCATCAACCCAGTTATTAAGCGAATTATTATCTTTCTCCTGCAACAGATTTAATTCTTCAATAATTTTAATGGGTTCTTTTTCTGGAAATTTTATCAAAACAGGAAAGATTTTAGATGATGCGATTCCAAAACTTACCATTCCTTTATCAACAATATCTATAAGTAATGCAATTTTTTCGGGACTAACCGGAAGATCTTCAATGAGCATATTATTTTCATTCAAAAAAGATTTTATTGGCCCAAGCACCCAGTTGGCGGCTGCTTTATAATTAGTGGTATAGCTGATAATGTTTTGAAAAAAAGCTGCTGTTTCCCTATCATCACAAAGAATTTTTACATCTGCTAACGGCAAAGCGTATTCGCTAATAAATTTTTTTTCAAGTACTGCTGGTAAATCGGGCAAAGATTTTTTTATTGATGCAATTTTTTCTTCTGAAATAAAAAATGGTGAAAGGTCTGGTTCAGGAAAATAGCGGTAATCATTGGCTTCTTCTTTATCTCTTAAAGAAAAAGTAGCGCCTGTTGATGCATCAAAACTTCTTGTTTGCTGTATTATTTGTTTACCATCTTCTGCCACATCTACAAGTCTTTTTATTTCAAAATCTATGGCTCTTTTTACATTTCTTATGGAATTAAGGTTTTTAACTTCAACTTTAATCCCAAGTTTTTTTTCTCCTTTCAACCTGATGGAAATATTTGCATCGCAACGCAAGCTGCCTTCTTCCATATTGCCATCGCATATTTGCAGGTAGCGTACAATTTTTCTTATTTCCGTTACATAAGCAAATGCTTCTTCTGATGTATGCATATCAGGCTCAGAAACAATTTCAAGCAATGGAACGCCTGCCCTGTTAAGGTCTATACATGTATAATTTTCATCTGCATCATGAATACTTTTACCGGCATCTTCTTCCAAATGAATTCTATTTAGAATAATATTTCTTGGTTTGTCATCAACATTAATTGTTATATAGCCATTTTTACAAATAGGTGTTGTATGTTGCGAAACCTGGTATCCTTTTGGAAGATCAGGATAGAAATAATTTTTTCTTGCAAAATAATTGTTGCGTACAATATCGCAACTAAAAGCGAGACCCAGCATGATTGCATAATCAATAGCTTTTTTATTCATTACAGGCAAGGTGCCGGGATGAGCCAGCGAGACCGGACTAATATTTGTGTTGGGTGCATTTCCAAATGTTGTGCTGTCGCCACAAAATAATTTGCTTTTAGTAAGCAATTGCGTATGCACTTCAAGCCCAATCACTGCTTCATATTTTTCTATAGCGGCCATAGGGCGAAGGTAAGAAAAGACAACTCTACTTGTACCGAACAAAACATAAACAAAACAAAAAAAGCTGCCTGGAAAAGCAGCTTTAATATCCAAAACTAAAAACCGAGAGATTTTTTTATTCTTAACTTTTATAAATCGGCGCTGTTAAGTTGCTTAGCTATTTTAATATCGAAATTCATTTCTGAATTATTCCGTTTTGCTTTTATATTAAAAGTATCCTTGTCATTTATTTCATTCATCTGTTCTCTTACATCATTTACATTATTTACCTCTTCACCATTTATTTTTGTTATAATATCATCTTTCTTCAGGCCGGCCTTATCGGCTGCTGAACCCTCTTCAACATTTAAAACTTTGGCTCCCTTTCCATCTTCAGTATCCTGAATTTTTATACCCAGCTTTGGATTGTTATTGTTCCAGAAGTTATAATTCATACCAGGGAGACGCTCTATTCGCGACATGGGTGGCATTTTAAAATTAAAGCCATTTCCATTCATATGGTTATCATCTTTAAAGTAAAAGCTCTTGTTGTATTCTTTGGTTTTTCCAAGCTTTACTTTTACGTCTTTCTTTTTATTATCTCTGCTATAAGAAACCTTTATTTCATTATCCGGCTTATAAGATCTTACGACTTTCATTAAATCTTCAGGTGAAGTAATTTTTGTATCATCCAGTTTTGTGATGATATCACCATTTTGCAATCCTGCTTTTTCTGCACTGCTGCCTTTTATTACATTGGTTATTGTAACGCCTTCATTTGTTTTTTCTGTTTCTACTCCTAAAAAAGTTCTTGGTTCAGTGTTATTCATTTCATTATTGAAGATTCCCGGTTCATCATCATTCATTTCATTTTTGTAAATTTGCATATCCATATTTTCATTGCCGGGAGTAAAAACAAAATTGTGAGAATTGCGGTCTTTGAAATCTCTTTTCATAATAGTTACATCACCATCATGAAATTCTGAAAGAGGTTTACCGTTAACCGTAATATTATCTCCATCAACCTGGATGGTCATTTTTTTATCTTTATCACCATTGCTTCTAATAATAATTTCTTCTGATTTTTTCTTTTGATTTTCTGGTTTTTGAGAATAGGAATTAAACGATAACAGGGTACTGATGCCTAATAGGAATGCCGAAATAAAAATCTTTTTCATGGTAATAATTTTAAATACGAAATGTTTAGTAGAGCAAATGTAATAACTTTTTGGGAACTACGAAATCTTTCGCAAATAATTGTGATTTTTTAACAAAAATCAGAAAGAGAAAGCGTATAAGTTTTCACCGGGCAACTATCAATAATTTCATTTTTACTGAATTTCATTCTTATTTTTTCAAGAATTTTTATGGAAGCTATATTATTAATATGAGCCCTGCCGGTTATGATTTTTAGTTTTAGATTTTGTAAGCCATATATAAGAGTGTATTGAGCAGCTTCGGTTGCGTAACATTTCCCCATGCAGTTTTCAGCAGCCGATATCCAAGGTCGGTGATATCATCTTCGGTAATATATTTTAAGCCGCACCAGCCAATAAATTCATAATCTGCTTTGGTGTGTATAGCACACCTGCCAAGATTATTTTTGTATTGAGGAATGATAACGTTAGTAATAATTTCTTTTGCCTGAGCTTCATTTTCGAGCGCATGTTCATGCACATACTTTAGAACTTCAGGATCTCTGTTAAGTTTATAAATAAGATGAGAATCTTCAATCGTAATTTGCCTAAGCATTAACCTGGGTGTTTCAAAAATGATATGCATGGGATAAAAAAAATATTATCAGGCATACATCAATTTACCTTTTGGCTCGGGTATATTTCTGCCAATAACTTTTGCAGTTTCAATCCATTCCAAAATAATAACTTCTACATTTTACAGCGCTTCTGCGTGCGTTTTTCCATCAGATTTACATCCGGATAGTTCGGGAACTTCTGCAATAAAACAATCGTCTTCATTACTCCCATAGATTATTATTTCGTATTTAGGTTTCATTGAATTAAAGATTTTACTTTCTCAATTACTTCAGAAAGCTTTGATGCATCCTGTCCACCAGCAGTTGCCAATGTTTTTTGACCGCCGCCGCCACCTTTAATTAATGGCGCAACTTGATCCTTAATAATTTTTTGAGCTTCCAGCTTTTTTGCAGAAACAATATTTTCGTGAAGCATTACAGCAACATGAGCTTTGTCTTCAACATTTGCTGCTAAGACAATTACATAATCTTTAAGCTCTGGTTTTAAAAGATAACATAACTTCTTTAAAGCATCCGCATCAGGAACATTTACTATTTCGCCAATAAAATTTATGTTGTTTACTTTTTGGATTTTTTTTACAAGCTTTATTTTTTCAGCAGATAATAATTGTGATTCCAATTGTTCTGCATATTTATTTAGTTTTTCTTTTTCTGTCAAAAGGGATTCTATTGTTTTTTGAATATCTTTTGGATTTTTAAGTACAGTACGAATCGAATGAATTAAATCGAATTGTTTGTTTATAAAATCTTCTGCAGCCAAACCACTTAGTGCTTCAATTCTTCTTACACCTGCGCCCACAGCAGTTTCTGCAGTTATTTTAAAAAACCCTAATTCACCGGTGCTTCCTACATGTGTTCCTCCGCAAAGTTCAATTGAATAAGTGGGTTCCATAATTACAACACGAACCACATCTCCATATTTTTCACCAAATAGAGCCATAGCGCCTGTTGCCATCGCTTCTTCCTTTTTCATTTCTTTTATTACTACAGGAATATTTTCACGGATTTTTTCATTCACCAACGATTCAATCTTTTTTATTTCTTCATCAGTAAGTTTTGCAAAATGAGAGAAGTCGAAACGTAAATATTCATCATTAACCAAACTACCTTTTTGTGAAATATGATTACCTAATACTTTACGCAATGCTGCATGCATCAAATGTGTTGCGCTATGGTGAATGGCTGTTTTCTTTCTTTTGTCAATATCAATTTTAGCAAAAACTTTTGTATTAACGTTTGCAGGAAGCTTTTCAGTAAAATGAATAATAAGATCATTTTCTTTCTTTGTATTGACAACACTTATTTTTTCATCACCAAAAATTAAAAAACCTGTATCACCCACTTGGCCACCGCTCTCAGCATAAAAAGGCGTTTTATCTAAAACAATTTGGTACGATTCTTTGCCTTGTGATTTTGACTTACGGTATTTTAAAACATTGCTTTCTGTTTCAAAAGCATCGTAGCCGACAAACTTTGATAAACCATTATCGTTTACAACAATCCAATCTTCTGTATCAATAACAGATGCTGCACGACTACGATTTTTTTGTTGTTGCATTTCTTGTTCAAAGCCTTTTTCATCAACACGCATGTCATTTTCAGCAGCAATAAGTTTTGTTAGGTCAAGTGGAAATCCAAAAGTGTCGAATAATTCAAAAGCTTCCTTACCATCTATCAATCTTTTTTTTGTTCTATCAAGAAATAAAGAATCTATTATACCACTCGTTCTTTTTAATCCATTATCCAATGTGCGTAAGAATCCATCTTCTTCTTCTTTAACAACTTTCGTAATAAAATCTTCTTGTTTTTTTAATTCCGGAAAAACATTTTCAAATTGATTTGCAATTAACGGTACTAATTGAAATAATAGTGGGCGCTTATAATTAAGACTTGTAAAATAATATCTCACCGATCTTCTTAAAATTCTTCTTATAACATAGCCTGCACCAATATTAGAAGGTAATTGCCCATCTGCAATTGTAAAGCAAATTGCTCGGATATGATCCGCAATAACCCTTACTGCTATATTTTTTTTGCTTGATTCTTGTTCAAAAGAAAATTCATCTTGCTTAGTAATTTTTTTAATAGCTGCAATGGTTCCCGTAAAAATATCAGTATCATAATTGCTTTGCTTATTTTGCAAAACCCTTACTAATCTTTCAAACCCCATTCCTGTATCTACATGTTTTGCAGGCAATGGCTCCAGGTTTCCATCTTTCTTTCTGTTGTATTGAATAAATACAATGTTCCATATTTCAATTACCTGTGGATGATCATTATTTACTAAACTCTTTCCATCAATTTTTTTTCTTTGATCTTCAGTTCTGCAATCCACATGAATTTCAGTGCAGGGCCCGCAAGGCCCGCTATCACCCATTTCCCAAAAATTATCTTTTTTATTTCCCATGATTATCCTGTCCTCTATCTCCGACTCTGTAAAGCCAGAGTCGGACAGGCATTTTTTCCAAAAAGAAATAGCTTCTTTATCTTTTGGCAATCTTTCTTTTTTATCTCCTTCTCCATTGGAGTCCTCCTCTGGACAAAATACCGTCACGTATAAACGCTTTTCATCAATTTTATATACTTGAGTAAGAAGTTCCCATGCCCATGCAATGGCGTCTTCTTTAAAATATGGCGCAGGATTTTCTGTTGCATTTCCAAAGCTCCAGTTGCCCAGCATTTCAAACATAGTGTGGTGATAAGTATCTACACCAACTTCTTCCAAATCGTTATGCTTGCCGCTTACACGAAGGCATTTTTGTGTATCAGCCACTCTTGTGTAAGAAGGTTTTTTATTCCCTAAAAAATAATCTTTGAATTGATTCATACCTGCATTGGTAAACAAAAGAGTGGGATCATCTTTTATAACAATAGGTGCAGAAGGAACTATTGTATGTTCTTTCGATTTAAAAAAGTCAAAAAAAAGTTCCCGTATTTCTGCACTTTGCATCATGCCGTTATTAAATTTTAAGATTAATTTTTAGGTATTATGAATTTATCTTTGCCAACGTAATCAAATTTAAGACGGCAAAGGTATTTTGTTTAGCTGCATTTACAAGTAGTTATTGATTTTTTAAAAACTGTAAATTTAAATTCCTTCTGCACATTTTTGTAGTAATGAAAAAAATAAAATACTATTATAATACCCATACTTTACGTTATGAAAAACTTGTAACACCTTTGCGCGTAAAGCTTCTAAGATTTTTTGGATTTGTTGCAGCAGCCATGGTTACAGCTTTCATATTAGTTTCATTAGCATTTCGTTTTATTCCTTCGCCGCAGGCAAAGCTTGCTCAATCACGCTATGAAAAGATGAAGCAAAATTATGAGATGCTCGAATCACAATCAAAAGAACTGCAACAAGAAATGGCATCATTGGAGAAAAGAGATAACCAGGTTTACCGTTCTATTTTTGAAGCAAATCCGCTACCTGATAGTGCCAGAGTAAAATTAACTGAACGCAAAAATGAAGTTCAAAAAGTAGAAATGATTAATGATGAAGAGATGGGAAATGAACTTGCCAAAACACTCAACAATCTTAAAGCAAGAGTAACTTACCAGTTTGCGAGTTATAATGAAATAGAAAATTTAATAAAAAACCAAGGAGAAAAACTTGCCAGTATTCCGGCAATACAACCGGTGAGCAATCGCGACCTTGACAGGATAGCCTCAGGTTTTGGCATGAGGATTGACCCTGTTTACGGAACACCAAAAATGCATAAAGGTCTTGATTTTACTGCACCGCAGGGAACGCCGATTTATGCAACTGGTGATGGAAAAGTAGAACTGGCAGGGTTTACCGGCGATGGTTATGGCAACCATGTTGTATTAAATCATGGGTATGGATATGAAACCTTGTATGGGCACATGGTTAAAGTGAAAGTAAGAGCCGGGCAAAAAGTAAAGCGTGGCGAAGTAATAGGTTGGGTAGGAAGCACTGGAAAAAGCACAGGGCCGCATTGCCATTATGAAGTGCATATAAATGGTCAGGAAGTTGACCCGGTTTATTTTTTTTATAACGATCTTACACCTGAACAATTTGACAGAATATTAAAAATAGCTTCTACAGGAAGCGCAAAAAGTCTTGATTAATTAAATGCCCTTATCGCAAATAACATTTGAATTTGATGATGCTTCGCAAAAAAAAAGCGGGAGTAATAAAATCATGCCTGCAGGTCAAAAATCAAAAAGAGGAAGAAAAAGTTTGAAGGAAATGGGCATTAATGCTGATCTTGTTGAAATTCCTTCTGATGAAATTCTTTTTCAAAAGCAATATTATTCAATTGGTGATGTAGCCACTATGTTTAAAGAAAATACTTCTTTAATAAGATATTGGGAAAATGAATTTTCAATATTAAAACCAAAAAAAAATAAGAAAGGGGATCGTTTTTTCAGGCCGGAAGATGTAAAAAATCTTAAAATGATTTATCATTTGCTTCGTGAAAGAAAATATACAATTGATGGGGCAAAAGAATTTTTAAAAAACAATAAAGCTGCAGGGGGAAAACATGAGATGCTTGAATCATTACAAAAAATAAAATCTTTTTTATTAGAATTAAAGAATAATTTATAGTCTGGAACATGAAAAATTTATTATTAATCTCTGCGATTGTATTGACAACAACTTTTACTGCCAAAGCGCAGACTCAATACTTAGTGCTTACTGATTCAGTAAACTATAATGCAAAAATGTTAAGAGGGATTATTAAAAAAAGTGATCTAATAAGTGATACTTCTTTTAAATGGTATGAAGAAAGCCAAAGAATGTATCCGCATCCTGATACTGCTCTTGTTGCTGCATTGAGAAATAATAAAGACAAAATATATTTTTTATTTTTTGGCGGCACCTGGTGCGAAGACACGCATTTTATTTTGCCTAAATTTTATAAAACGCAGGAAGTATCCGGCTTTCCTGAGGATCGTATAATGGTTATTGCAGTTGACAGGCATAAAATAGGCACAGGCAATCTTTCACAAGCAATGAACATTAAAAGCACCCCTACGATTATTGTTATGAAAGGCGGTAAAGAAACAGGGCGCTTAATTGAATATGGAAAAACAGGAAAGTGGGACCAGGCGCTTGCTTCGATTATTAATCAATAGATCCCGATTATTTTTTAATGGTTTGCCAATGTAAATGAAGTTGTGCTCGAAGGCATAATTTCATTTTGCTCCTGCATCTTTCTTATATCAAGATTAATTTCCTCTTTTAATTTGTTTAATGCATCTGCATCCATAGGAAAGGATGTAAAATAAATTACCATAATGACTGCGCTGTCATTATTTATTTCCTGCAGGTAAACAGAATAAGATGGAATTTTTCCTTTTTTAGCAGAAAGAATTCCTTCAATTTGTTTTATTGCTTTTTCCAGATTTTCGCTGGTAGTGTGTGGCGAAAGAAGTGTTCTTATTTCATTTCGTATAAGATTTCTCACACTCCAGTTATCGAGTATACTATCAACCATTTGTTTGTTGGGCACTGTTACCAATGATTTTTCCGGAGTACGAAGCCGGGTGCTTCTTAATCCAATGCGTTCAACCGTTCCCGTTATATTGTTCACTTTTACAACATCCCCGGTCTCAAAAGGCTTATCAAAAAATATTATAAACGAAGCAATTAAATTTTCAAGGCTTTCTCTTGCAGACAGCGCCAGTGCAGCACCAACAATGCTTAAGCCTGTAAGAAGATTTCCTATATCAAGCTTAAACGAAAATTTTAAAATAAGTATAATGCCAATTATTATTAATATAACTCTTATAAAATCTTTAAAGAAAAAAAGCAACTGGTATTCACCCGGTGAATTTCCTGCATCAGACTTATGCCTTATGAGCAATACCATGAAATCCATAAAGCGAATTATTAAGGAAATGAAGCAACCGATAATAATTGCTGTTGCCAAACCGTCAACTATATCCTGGCTGGTTATTTTATGAATTGTAAAAATGAGCTGATGCGGAAAGTTAAGCCGGTCAATGGCAAACAGGCTAATAAGAACAACCAACACTCTTTCAACTGGTATAATTATGAGGCTATCAAATGCAGGTTTATCAAATGTATCCGGTTTTTGTTTAATCAATTTAAAAAGTAAAGAAGTTGCATACCTTGAAATAATTCTTTTTAATATTAATGCAAGTAATATAGCAATGACTACTACTAAATAACTGCGCAGGGTATTATCAAAATAAATTTGATCAAGAAATTTCATAATGCAATTTAAAAAATGAAATTCAATCTATTGAAGAGAATAGATTTCGAGTTGTTGATTTTTAAGAATATAAATCTTATGGTTACTTACTTTTAACGAACTATTATTTTGTAAAGCTTCGGGCAGTGTGTAGGTTTTAATATCCGGAATGGGAGGAGTATATCGGTATAATTTAGTTTTATCGAATCCGTAAATTGTTTTATCAATAATGGCTATATCGGCCCAATGTAAAAATGGTAATTTATTTTTAAAGCTGCCGTAATAATCAAAAGTGTATAATCCTTTATCAGGATCATATAAATATAAAAATCCATCACTGTCAATTATTTTTTTCGGTGATGGAACCGAATCAAATAACAACCTGAAATCAACTGATTCAAAAAGTTTATTTCCGGTATCATCAATCTTTTTTAATTTATTATCCTGCTCATCATACAGCCATATATTATTATCATAAGAAGTAGTTATTGCCTTTACCTGAAAAATGTTTTGTTTTCGCAGGTTAATGTTGCCGAGCACATTTAAATATTTATCCAGCAGTACAATGGTTGAATAATTTTGGTAAAAAAGAAGAGCCTTCCATGGATTTTGCGCTTCAACATAACTAAGCTTTCCATATTTGGTTACCTGGTTAAATACACCCACTGAATCTCCCTTTTCATTGTATTTCTTTAATTGATTATCTGTATTAATTATATACAACTCACTAAGATTATCAACAGTAAAAGAAGAAATTGGATATTCTATTTTTTTTAAGAAGCGAAACAGGGAATCGTCTTGTGCATTAACTTTACTTGAAACAAATGCAATTATAAGGAAGAGGAATAAACGAAAATATTTTTTGGGTGCGGTACTCATTATTCATAATATTTTAATTCAGTATTATTGCCATCAAATACCGCAAAGCTGTTATATTTTATCCAATCGCCAAGATTAATATACCGGCTGTTTTCGTTTAACTTAAAATCAATAGGAAAATGCCTATGGCCAAAAATAAAAAAATCAAAATGCTTTTTTTCAAGTATTTGTTTACTAAAAATTATCAGCCATTCTTTATCTTCTCCCAGAAATTGTTCATCTGTTTTGCCGGTAGTTGCCCGGCTCTTACGGCTCATGTAATCTGCAATACCAACGCCTGTTGCAGGATGCAGGAAACCAAATAACCATTGCGAAAATTTATTTCTGAAAACTTTTTTTATGAATTTATAACGATGATCGCCAGGCCCAAGCCCATCACCATGGCCAATAAAAAATTTCTTATCATTAAATTCAAATTCTGCAGGCTCGTGAAAAACTTCTATGCCCAGTTCATCTTCAAAATATCCATTCATCCACATATCATGATTTCCTACAAAAAATTTAATGACGATTCCACTGTCAGTAAGTTCAGCTAGCTTGCCTAAAATTCTTACAAATCCTTTTGGTACAACTTTTTTGTATTCATACCAAAAATCAAATAAATCGCCTACGATAAATATATGGGAAGCTTCATTTTTTATTTCATCGAGAAACTTAACGATTCTTTTTTCTCTCACCAAACTTGTTGTATGGTCAGGGGCGCCAAGATGAAAATCGGAAAGAAAATATATTTTTTTTTGTGAATCAGTCATTAGATAGTTTAAGCCAACAAGTTTTTTTACTTTAATTTTTGATCTATCAAAAATAAGTAAACTTCTTTAGGGCCATGAACACCCACAACAAGTGTCTTTTCAATATCCGCAGTACGGCTTGGTCCTGCTGCAAATGTTACAAAAGAAGGAAAATTACCGGGAGAAGATTTTAATAATTTAAGTGCATCTTTTGTATCATACACAAGCTGATTAATATAAGCAACACAAATATGAACAGGAGCGTATGCGCTTACAGTACGGCCGCTTTGCTGGGAAGAAGTTAAAACAATTGCACCGGTTCGTGCTACTAAATTTTTGCAGGTTGTAACAGATGCATCGCAATCTGCAAGTGTTGACTGGTTGAGCTTGGGAAATTTTTTGTCTGCAATTATTTTTAATAATCTATCCTCAATGCAATAAATATTTTTCCATTTTTTTTCAGCAATAAGTTGTTGCAATTGTAATTTCATATCAGCTTCGCTTACGCAAAAAGCAAATTTGCCTAAGAGTTTTGTAAACTCTTGTGCAAATAAAATTTCAAGATCTTCATTTTGCGGCTGAAATACAGAATTAGTTCCCTCGCTTTTTGGAAAAGGTAAAGGCACCGGATTGCTCAGTGCTTCTCTTATTTTTTTTAAAATCTTTTCTTTTGAAGAAGAAACCTTCATTGTTTTTCATTTTATGCAGGATCATTCTTTACAACAATACTATGAATAGGTGGATCAATAACTGCTTCTTTAGGATTGTCAACAAAGTCAAGCGCTTTCCTTTCTTCGTAAGGGCGTTTGCCAATTAAAGCTTCCACATCACTTTGAAAAAGGACTTCTCTTTTCAGCAGTTCTTTTGCAAGAATTTCAACTTCATTTTTTCTTTCAGTAAGTAATTCTTTTGTTCTTAAAAAAGCCATTTCAACTAATTTTCTTACTTCCTCGTCAATCATTTTTCCTGTTTCTTCACTAAAAGGTTTTGTAAAGGTATTGTCTTGCTGAGGGTCATAAAAACTTACATTGCCTACTTTTTCATTCATGCCATAAACAGTTACCATTGCATACGCCATTTTTGTTATCTGCTGAAGATCGTTGCTGGCGCCGGTAGAAATCTTTCCAAAAAATATGGTTTCTGCCGCTCTTCCGCCAAGTGTCATACATATTTGATCAAGCAACTGGTCAGTATTGTAAAGATATTGCTCCTTTGGTGTGTATTGTGCATAACCCAAAGCAGCCGTACCTCTTGGCACTATGGTAACTTTTAATAACGGGTACGCATGCTCGAGAAACCAACCGCAAATTGCATGGCCTGCTTCATGATAGGCAATGATTTCTTTTTCTTCAGGTAAAATAATTTTATTCTTTTTTTCCAAGCCGCCAATAACTCTGTCTATAGCATCCTGAAAATCGCTCATATCAACGGCATCTTTTCCTTTTCGTGCTGCTATTAATGCAGCTTCATTACATACGTTGGCAATATCGGCCCCTGCAAAGCCTGGCGTTTGTTCAGCGAGCTTATGTACATCGAGTGTTTGTGAAATTTTTATAGGAAGTAAATGAACTTTGAAAATAGCTTCGCGGCCAACAAGATCAGGACGATCAATAGTTATCTGCCTGTCGAACCTTCCGGGGCGTAGCAATGCGCTGTCTAATACATCAGGCCTATTGGTTGCTGCAAGAATAATTATCCCTATATCTGTTGAAAAACCATCCATTTCCACAAGCAACTGGTTGAGTGTATTCTCTCTTTCATCATTGCTCATCATCATATTTTTTCCTCTTGCGCGGCCTATGGCATCTATTTCATCAATAAAAATTATGCACGGCGCTTTTTCTCTTGCCTGTTTGAAAAGATCACGAACACGACTGGCACCTACACCCACGAACATTTCCACAAAATCACTTCCGCTTAAGCTGAAGAAAGGAACCTGGGCCTCTCCCGCCATAGCTTTGGCTAATAAAGTTTTTCCTGTTCCGGGAGGGCCTATCAGTAAAGCACCTTTTGGAATTTTACCGCCCAGCGCAGTATATTTTTTGGGTGTTTTTAAAAAATCAACAATTTCCATTACTTCCACTTTGGCTTCATCGAGCCCTGCCACATCACCAAAATTTATGTTTACTCTTGCACCTTTATCAAAGAGGGTTGCTTTGGATTTCCCAATATTAAAAATTCCACCCGGGCCACCGCCGCCGCCACCGGCACCCACTTTACGCATCATCATAATAAACAATAATCCAATTAATAATATTGGCAAAAGCGTGCTTATAATTTGTCCGAATAATTCACCTTCATCACCCGGTTTATCAGCAACATGCTTTACTTCAGGATGGTCTTTATAAAACTGGAGCAGTTCTGCTGAAAAAGCGTCATCTTTTACAATGGGAAAATATCCCTGGGGAGGAGGCATTTTTTTTGCCGCATCATAATCAGCTCCAAAAACAGTTTTATAGAATTCTGCATTGTTTTGAAGAGCCTGCGGATTAATAAAAACCCTTACCATTTTCTTATTACCCACAGTTTTTATCTGGTCAACGTCACCCTGTTTAAGCATGGTAAAGAATTGAGTATTTTCAATTTCAAATCCACTTCCTCCGCCAGTAGTTCTAAAAATATTATACCCAATAATTGCTGCGAAAAGAATAGCGTACACCCAGTAGATGCTTAGCCTGGGCCGTTTTTTGGGGTCTTCTTCAGGAGTATTATTATTAACAGGGTTTAATCTATTTCTATTTTGTGATACTTTTTTTTTCTGTTCTTCAGTTGCCATATATGCTTGCCTTGCAATATTTTAATTTATTATTCCGTAATTATCCCGAAAATTTTTGAGTTTAAATAAAATAGTATTGAGTATTATGAAAATTATAATTTTTTTGAGTTAATGTTCTGCGATTGATGCATCGCTCCACATTTCTTCGAGCCGGTAAAATTTACGTGGCTCTGGTAACATAATGTGTACCACCACATTCACATAGTCTATTAATATCCATTGTTCTCCTTGGCGCCCTTCATGCTTATAAGGTAATTCCCCGCACTTTTTTTTAACTTCTGCTTCAACAAAATCAGCAATTGCCTTAAGCTGAATATTATTGGATGCCTCGCAAATAATAAAAAAATCAGATACTGCTTCCGGTATTTTTTTTAAATCAAGACTTACGATTTTTTCGCTTTTTTTTTCCTGAATGGCATGTAGAATTGCTTTAAAAATTTTGCTGTTTCTGGTTAATCTTATAAGAGCGGGCTTTTTTCGGGTATCCAATAAAGTTAAATTATTCAAAGGCGTTTATTTTAATACTTTTTCCAGGCATTGTAATGCATAGAAAATAAATTTTATTCAGGTAGATTGCAGTTTTTAAAAACTTTTTACGCAACCTTTTTATCAAAAATACTAATTCTTTCCTAATACCTTTTTCATGCCATTAACATCCCACAAATTGATAATTCTTGAAAGGGTGGATAGTACCAACAACTATGCCATGGCAATGGTTCAGAAGAAAGCTGTAAATAGCGGAGATGCTGTATTTGCTATGGAGCAGACTTCAGGCAAGGGGAGGCGGGGCAAAAGCTGGAAAAGCAAAAAAGGAGAAAATATAATTCTTACAATAGTAGTACAAATGCAGTGGCTGCCTGTACAACAGCAGTTTCAGCTAAGCATGGCTGTAGCGCTTGCCTGCCATAATTTTTTTTCAAAATATATTAAAGAGAATATAAAAATTAAATGGCCGAATGATATTTTCATAAATGACAGGAAGGCAGGGGGCATTCTTATAGAAAATGTAATACAAGGTAATTTATGGCAGTGGGCGGTTATTGGTATCGGGCTTAATATAAATCAAATCAGTTTTGAAAAAGAAAAATTGAATGCCGTTTCTCTGCAACAATTAACCGATAAAAATTATGATGTATTACAACTCGCCAACGAGCTTCATAAAATTGTTTTAAAAAGATTAGAAGTGTTACAATCAGGACAAATCAACAATATGCTTAAGGAGTATAATGAAAATTTGTTTGCCCGTAACCAAGTAGTAAAGCTTAAAAAAGAAAATATTGTTTTTGAAACAAAAATTACCGGCATATCAGAATCGGGAGAGCTTCTTACTAAAGATGCAATAGAAAGAAGTTTTGGTTTTGATGAAGTGGAATGGATGGGTTTGCAGGAATCAAAAATTTAATTAAGAAGTAATTTGAAAAATAGTTTTTATTCTATTTCAGAAAATCATTTTTTAATTTTATGAAGAAGATTAGGATTTCAGAAAGTCTGAAAATTTTCAAACCAATAAAGCACTAAGCCTATAGAAATCTTTGCTGATTTTGCATTAATTTCACCTCTCAATTTTTAGAAAAAATTAAAACTATTTATGGCAGAAGCGATAAGAATGCCGAGAATGAGCGATACCATGACAGAAGGCGTGATTGTGGAATGGCACAAAAAAGTGGGTGATAAAATCAAGCCCGGAGATTTGCTTGCAGAAGTAGAAACCGATAAGGCAACAATGGAATTGGAAAGTTATAATGAAGGAACGCTTTTGTACATCGGTATAGAAAAAGGAAAATCAGTTCCGGTAGAGGGAATACTTGCTATTGTAGGAAAAAACGGAGAAGATTATAAATGGCTTTTGGAAGAAGAAAAAAATAAAGGTTCAAAAGAAAATAAAAAAGAAGCTAAGGTGGAAAAAAATGCTGAAGTGATTCCTAATAAAAATGAAAATGAAGAAAAAGCTATTGCTGAAAAACAGGAAAAACAAAAGGATAATAAGCCTGCGAATGTATTGCAGAATATAGAATTGCCAAAGGGTGCAAAAGTAATACGGATGCCTCTTTTAAGCGATACTATGACTGAAGGAAAAATTATTCAATGGAATAAAAAAGTGGGTGATAAAGTAAAAAGCGATGATATACTTGCAGAAGTAGAAACTGATAAAGCAACTATGGATGTAGTTGGCTATGAAGAAGGAACACTTATATATATTGGTGTAGAAGCAGGGCAGGCCGCGAAAGTGAATGGCATAATTGCGATTGTTGGAAAAGAAGGAACAGATGTAAGCGCTTTTGTAGAGGCAGAAAAAAATAAAGACAATGCTCCGGAAGTAAAAGCTGAACCGGGGAAAAAAGATGCGGAGCAAAAGGAAAATACCACTAATGCAAACGAGCCGGAAAATACTCAATCATCTGTAGAAGGTGGAAGAATAAAAGCATCACCGCTTGCAAAAAAATTGGCGGCTGATAAAGGAATTGATATTTCTAAAATCCAGGGAAGTGGCGATAATGGAAGGATTGTAAAAAAAGATGTGGATTCTTATAAGCCCGCAACAACACAACCAAAAGAAGAAAGTAAAAAAGCTGTTACGCCTTTAATGCCTGTTCAGCCATTTGAGCAAACAGGTAAAGAAAGCTATGAGGATATTCCAAATACGCAGATGCGGAAAACTATTGCAAGAAGGCTTGGAGAGAGCAAGTTTACAGCTCCACATTTTTATCTTACTATGGAGATAAATATGGACAATGCCATAACCTCACGGGCAACCATAAACGAAATTAGTCCGGTAAAAATTTCTTTTAACGATTTGATAATAAAAGCCTGTGCTATGGCGCTGCGGCAGCACCCCGCTGTTAACAGCAGTTGGATGGGCGATTTTATCAGGCAAAATAAACACATACATATCGGCTCTGCGGTTGCTATGCCCGAAGGGTTAATTGTGCCGGTAATACGATTTGCTGATCAAAAATCACTTTCCCAAATTGCATCAGATGCAAAAGGCCTTTATGATAAAGCAAGAAATAAAAAGCTACAACCAGATGAATTCAGCGGGAATACATTTACCATTTCCAATCTTGGTATGATGGATATTGAAGATTTCACTGCAATTATTAATCCTCCTGATAGTGCCATACTTGCTGTAGGCCGCATTAAAGAAATCGTTGTTAAAAAAGGAGAAGGTTTTGGAGTAGCCAATGTTATGAAAGTTACACTGAGCTGTGATCACAGAAGCGTTGATGGCGCTGTGGGTGCTGCTTTCCTTCAAACGGTGAAAAAGTTTTTAGAGAATCCTGTTACAATGTTGGTGTGAGTATATTCAATGTCATTGAGTTGACATTTGAAATTTTCCTACTTTCTAAATCGTAAATTGAGCAAGATTATATTTTATGCTCAATAATTCTACTTTACAACTCCTTCGCTTTCATTTCTCCTTTTTTTTAATGCCTGTTTATTGGTTTGCTCTAAGCCAGGTTATTGTTATCAACTGGAATAATGCCATATTAATATTTATAATTCTGCACCTGCTTGTTTATCCTGCCAGCAATGGTTATAATAGTTATATGGATAGAGATACATCGCCCATTGGAGGATTAAAAAAACCGATGCAGCCAACTAAACAATTATTTATAGTAACAATCATTATGGATGTTGTTGCAATTGGATTAAGTTTTTTTATTTCTATAATTTTTGCCGTAGGAATTGTTTGTTACATTCTTGCATCACGGGCATATAGTTACAGAAAAATCCGTTTAAAACAATATCCGGTTATTGGTTATTTAACGGTCATTATTTTCCAGGGAGCGGTTACTTTTTTTTTGGTATACCATGGCGCTGATAGCAACCTAACAATCAACGTTCCCGTTATTTCTATAATTGCATCAAGCTTGCTCATAGGGGGATTTTATCCTCTTACGCAAATTTATCAGCATAAAGAAGATATTAAAGACGGAGTGAAAACCATTAGTTACAAACTTGGCCATACAGGTACATTTATTTTTACTGGCATTGTATATGCTTTAGCTTTTATTATGCTCGCCTTGCAATTTTTTTTAAACCTGGAGTGGACAGGATTTATCATTTTCCAAACCTTTATGCTTCCTGTGCTCGTATATTTTTTTGTATGGTTTGCAAAGGTTATTAAAAATAAAAAAGAAGCTAACTTTAAAAATACAATGCGTATGAATATATTGGCTTCTGTATGTACTAACCTTGGTTTTGTCACCCTGTTAATATTACATCTTTTTGAGTAAAATAATTTCCATAGCTACTTCAGTACCTTCTTATAAACATAAGCAGGAAAACATTCTCACGTTTATGCAAAATGTGTATGCAATGAATGAAGTGGATAAACGCAAGCTCAAATTTTTATACCATCAAGGTGCCATTGATACAAGATATTCTGTATTGCCTGATTATAGTTTATACGCTAACGATTGGGAATTTTATCCTGCTACTGAAAACCTGGAACCATTTCCAAATCTTGAACTCCGAATGAAATGGTTTAATAAGACGGCTCCTTCACTTTCAGTAAATGCTATTGAAAAATGTATTGAAAACAAAATTGAAAAAGAAGCAATCACACATTTAATTACTGTAAGCTGTACCGGCATCAGCGCACCGGGCCTTGATTTGCAAATAATGGAAGCGATGAATTTGCCCGCAAATATTTTCAGGACTTCTGTAAATTTTATGGGATGTTATGCAGCTATACATGGATTAAAATTAGCAGATGTTTTTTGCGCCAATGATAAAAATGCACGCGTGTTAGTTGTATGCACAGAGCTTTGCACATTGCATTTTCAAAAAGAAAATACCATGGATAATATTGCATCGAGCTTATTATTTGGTGATGGATGTGCTGCTGTGCTTGTTGCGCATAATGATGTTGAAATGGAAGGATTAAGAATTAATAATTTTTATAGTGAAGTATCTTTTAAAGGGAAAAAAGATATGAGCTGGGAAATTTCTTCATCTGGTTTTTTAATGACGTTATCCGGTTATGTTCCTGATCTGATCGAAGAAGATTTTAATAAACTTTTATGCAATGCGCTTGAAAATGCTCATCTTGATAAAAACGAAATTTCACATTGGTGCATGCATCCGGGCGGAAAAAGAATTCTTTCTTCCATTGAAAAAAGTATTGATATAACTACTGCAGATCTAAAGCATTCTTACAACGTACTAAAAAATTATGGCAACATGTCGTCTCCTACTATTTTATTTGTATTAAAAGAAATTATGGATTCTCTTGCCATCAAAAAAGAGAAGAAGACAAATATCTTTGGAGCTGCTTTCGGCCCCGGCCTTACATTAGAGACATTTATTTTATCTGATGATTGATTACAGCCATCGCTCATACAAAAAAGAACTTCTTGATAACAGTAATATTCCATTTAACGATATTGCTGAAAATTTGAAGGAGCTTGATTTTATCAACACTTACCTTGGCGGCCATTCAATAACAATTAAAGGATTTAAAAAACTTGCAGGGAATAAAAAAAAACTTTCTGTTTGTGAAATAGGCTGTGGCGGGGGAGATAATTTAAATGCGCTTTATCAGTTTTGCATAAAGAATAAAATTGAAGTTCAATTTACAGGAATTGATATTAACGAACAATGCATAAGCTTTGCAAAAAGTAAGTCTAAAATTAAGAATATAAATTTTATAGTTTCAGATTACCGATATGTAAATCTTAAAAGTAACAAACCTGATATAATTTTTTCTTCTCTTTTTTGTCATCACTTTACTGATGAAGAACTTGTAGCGATACTTCAATGGATGAAAGAGAATTCTGCAATTGGTTTTTTTATTAATGACTTGCACCGGCATCCTTTCTCATATAATTTTATAAAATATGCTGCAAAGTTTTTTTCAAAATCTTATCTGGTAAAAAATGATGCACCGCTCTCTGTGCTAAGAGGGTTTAAAAAAAATGAATGGCATAATATTTTTAAAATTGGAGGAATAACTAATTATGAAATTGAATGGAAATGGGCGTTCAGGTATTTGATAACAGCCCCTGTCCCCCGAAGGGGGAACTTAGGTAGTAAATTCATTCAACTTTTATAAGTTGTTTATAAAAGAAAGGTAATACATCGTCGTATTAAAGGCAGGTAAGAAACAATAATGAAATTACATGATTTGTAATAGCGGATAACTCTCAGATTGTATGGAGCATTCTTTTTCAAATAAATTGTCGGACTTGGGTCAGGGGGCTGATGTTGCAATAATCGGCGGTGGCCTTGCTGGTTTATCTCTTTCTATCTTACTCGCAAAGGCCGGCCACAAAATTATTTTATTTGAAAAAGAGAAATATCCGTTTCACCGGGTATGTGGTGAATACATAAGTTTAGAAAGCTGGAAATTTATAGAAAGCCTGGGACTAAATCTTTCTCATCTTAATTTGCCAATCATAAAAAAATTAATTGTTTCTTCTCCTAACGGTAAGTGGATAAACGCAAATCTTGATTTGGGAGGCTTTGGTATCAGCCGTTTTTATATTGATAATGAATTGAAGAAAATTGCTTTGAAAAATGAAGTAACGGTTTTAGAAGAAACAAAAGTTAATAATGTTTTTTTTAAAGATGAACTATTTACAATAGAATATTGTGGCGGAAAAATTGAATGCCCGGTTGTTGCCGGAAGCCTTGGAAAGAGGAGCAATCTTGATGTAAAATGGTCGAGAAATTTTATAAAGAAAAAGCCCGGGAAACTTAATAATTATATCGGTGTAAAATATCATATTAAAACAGATTTTGCACTTGATACAATTGCATTGCACAATTTTAAAAATGGTTACTGCGGCATTTCGAAAGTGGAAAAAGAAAGCTATTGCCTTTGTTATTTAACCACAGCGCAAAACCTTAAAGACAACAATAATTCGATAAAAGAAATGGAGAAAAATATTTTATTCAGAAATCCATTTCTTAAAAAAATATTTTCTGAATCTGAATTTATTTTTAAAGAGCCGGTAACAATATCGCAAATAAGTTTTGATAAAAAATCACAAATAGAAAATCATATTCTTATGACTGGAGATGCGGCAGGAATGATTACACCCCTTTGTGGCAATGGTATGAGCATGGCGTTGCATTCATCAAAAATTGCTTTTGAATGCATTCATCTTTTTTTAAATAAAAATGCTACAAGAGATGTAATGGAAAACCAATATGCGCAACACTGGAAAAAACATTTCGAACGAAGATTGCGTTCCGGACGAATGATTCAGAAGTTATTTGGAAAAGAAAAAGCGACGAATTTATTTATAAGCCTGATAAAGCATTTTCCTTTTGTTATCAATAAAATGATAAAGGCAACTCATGGAAAAGAGTTTTAGTAATTTTGCTGTAGTATGTCACAGCAATCAATCATTTTATTTGATGGCATTTGTAATTTATGTAATGCTGCTGTTCAGTTTGTGATTAAACGGGATACTTCCAACCAGTTCCTCTTTGCGTCTTTTCAATCAGGGGAAGGGGAAAAAATATTGGCTGAGAATAATTTTCATGATAATAATATGAACTCTTTTATTCTTGTTGAAAATAATAAAATTTATGAGCGCTCCACAGCAGTTTTAAAAGTTACAAAAAAATTGAAAGGTTTGTGGCCAATGTTATATGGCTTTATTATTGTACCAAAATTTTTAAGAGACGGAGTTTATAGTTTTATTGCTAAAAACCGGTATCAATGGTTTGGTAAAAAAGATGAATGTATGATTCCAACTCCTGAATTGCGTGCAAAATTTTTAAGTTAAATTATTATGGCAAATAAAAAAACATTGTTATTAGGTGCTTCGGCTAACCCTGCACGTTATAGTTACCTTGCGCTCAATTCACTTCAATCAAAAGGGCACGATGTAATAGCCATAGGTAAGCGGCCAGGCAAAGTAGGCAAAGTAGAAATCGAAACTGAACAAAAGCAAGCTGATGGCATTGATACGGTTACGCTCTATCTTAATAGCAATAATCAAAAGCAGTATTACGATTATATTTTCTCCCTTCATCCAAAGCGCATTATTTTTAATCCCGGTGCCGAAAACGAGGAACTCGCCACTATGGCAAAGCAAAGAGGAATACAGCCCCAAAAAGCCTGCACGCTTGTTTTACTAAGCACAGGGCAGTATTAATACTAATTTTTTTCGAGTACTTTTTCCCATATTGTTAGTTATTGGATTTTTTTTCAATATCAGTATAATTTTTACACTGAAGTATCGTTTAATTGGTTATCCGATATTATTGAAGCCCAAAATTCCAAACTATGAAAACTATATCCAAATTAATTGTCTTGTGCTTTATGCTAACTGCCTGGCATGTTTCCAATGCGCAGGTAATTACATCATCAAGACCATATTTGTTTAATAGTTATGCAGCAAGCCTTCCTGCCACGGTTGCAGAATTAGAAAAGGTATTTCTTGCTAAGCAAGGCGCTTCTTTTCAACTTCAACTTTCAAATAATTTTTCTTTTACCGGCACAATTTCTTCATCAGTTCAGAAGTATAATAATCTTTCAAGTGTAATAATTAAGTCACCACTATTACATAATTCTTTATTAGCTATTTCAAGAAGAGTTAATGATGATAATACAATTACTTATGTAGGCAGAATAATTAATGAAGCTTATGCAGATGGTTATGAATTAAAGAAGGATGAAAAAGGAAATTATGCTTTTAATAAAATAAAAACTGAAGACCTTATTCAGGATTATTGATCTGTATCACTCTTACACATTTTTCCAATCGGAACCCTAAAATCCTTTACCATGAAAAAAACTTATTGCATCATCGTTTCAATGTTTATGCTGCTTTCTTTTAAAGCCAATTGCCTTCCTGCTCTAAGCAGCTTTTCTTCAGCAAGGGCTACCATTTTCTTAGATTTTGACGGGCATTATGTTCGATCTTCTTCCTGGAATGGGGGTACATCTTTTCTATGCGCCCCTTCACCATTTAGCGATGCGCAAATAACAGAAATCTTTAACCGTGTATCAGAAGATTACAGGCCATTCAATATTAATATCACTACCGATTCAACTAAATTTTTATCAGCGCCGTTAACACAACGAATAAGAATAATTATTACTCCTACAAGCGGGTGGTACACAGGTGTAGGTGGCGTGTCTTATACCGGTTCATTTACATGGGGCGATGATACTCCCGGCTTTGTTTTTTGCGATAGGCTCGGGCCCAATAACACAAAGATGGTTGCAGAGTGTTGTACACACGAAAGCGGGCATACTGTTGGGCTTTCTCACCAGGCAAAATATAATGGCTCATGTGCTTTACTGGCAACTTATAATGATGGAATAGGAACAGGAGAAACAGGTTGGGCGCCGGTTATGGGTAATAGTTATTACAAAAACTTTTCAGGCTGGAACAATGGACCAACTCCCAGCGGCTGCACTGCAGACCAGGATAATCTTTCTATCATCACATCAGTAAACGGGTTTACCTACAGGCTGGATGATCACAGTGATGATCCAAATATAAATCCAACTGCAGTCAATATAAATAATGCATCTTTTTCAAATAGCGGAATTATTACAACAAACAGTGATAAAGATGTTTTTAAATTTAATGTAACTAAAGATGGCCAGATGCATATTGATGCAAATCCATTTTCCGTGGGGCCGAATAATGAAGGTGCTGATCTTGATATAAAACTTACATTACTTAACTCAGCTTCCCAGGTAATACAAGTGTATAACCCGGTAAATATTTTAAATGCAACGATTGATACTGTTTTAATTCCCGGTGCATATTTTTTAGTGGTTGAAGGCACAGGAAATATAAATGTTTCCAACTATGGCAGTTTGGGTTCTTATACAATTTCGGGAACCTTTACTCCTATAACTATTACACCAATAAGACAGGTAGCTCTTAGTGGTAAAACAGATAAATCAAAACATACGCTGAGCTGGAACATTATTGCTGACGAACCGGTTAAAAATATAATAATTGAAAGTTCAAATAACGGTACAGCTTTCACAACGCTTGCAACGCTACCGGCAGCAGAACATGGATACAACTATACTCCTCTTGTAAAAGAAAATATTTATTACCGCTTAAAAATAATTTCTACAACAGGCCAAGTGGCTTATTCGAATGTGATTTTATTAAAATCAAATAGCATAGAAAAAGTATTTACAGTTTCTACCTTGGTTTATAGCGAGGTTACGATAAAAGCAACAGAAAATTATGAATATAAATTAACAGATATGACAGGCAGAATTATACAGGGAGGCGCCGGAAGAGCAGGCACAAATTCAATTAATATAAATAATCACCCCAACGGAATTTACCTTATCCAAATGATTAGTAACAACCAAAGAACAACTGAAAGAATTTTAAAACTGTAAGGTAGATTCATGTGTAAGTTAAGGGTCAGCGTTAGGGGCTGGCCCTTTTTTTGTTTTTAAGACTAACGTGAATCAATAGACGAGAAATGCTATATTTCTATTTCGTTAAATAATCTTTACCAATTATAAATATATATTTGGCTGCAATAAAATCGGTAATTTTAAAAAAACCTTTTTATGCGCTGGAGAAAATTTAATGGTGATACAATTGAACTGCCTATTAAAGGAGAAGTGGAATTGGCCATACAAAGAGAAACAAAAGCCGGTTACAAATTAAAAGTTTGCATTGGTACCGATAGCCAGGTAAAAGGCATTGAGACTGAGTTTGCCACTGTTATTGTTTTTCTACGTGAAGGGCATGGTGGCTTCATGTTCATTCATAATGAAAAAACAAAACTTGTTTACAGTATTAAAGAACGCATGCTGGTTGAAGTATCTAAAAGCATTGAAATTGCTTATGAACTCTGCGACCTTTTTACCAAATACGACGTTGACATGGAAGTGCATGCCGATATAAATACCAATCCGCATTTTAAAAGTAATGAAGCATTGCGTGAAGCAATGGGTTATATCCTCGGCATGGGCTTTGCTTTCAAAGCCAAGCCGGAAGCTTTTGCCAGCAGCAGTTGTGCAAATAAAATGGTGAATTGATATTGTGGTAATCGTATTTCCAACAATATTTTATTATTTTACTTATTAAGAATTACACTAATTGTAATAATTATAAACGTTTCATTCGTGTAATTAGAGAAAATTCGTGGCATCATTTTAAATCTGTATTCATTTCTGAAATAAGAGCTAAAATTTTTTCTCTTCCCGTTTTTTTTATGGAGCTTGTAATAAAATGCTGCGGTAAAAATTGTTGCATTTTTCTCAGGCTTTCCAAAAATGATTTTACATTTTTACTTACAATTGCTTGCTTCTCTTTGTCTGATTTTGTAAACACAAGTGTAAAAGGTATTTCCCACAATGCAAGTTTTTTTATAAAATCAAGATCTAATTTTTGAGGAGCATGCCTTGAATCTATCAATACAAAAACATGGACAAGGTTTTCTCTTTTTCGAAGATAATTTTCAATCATTTGCTCCCATCTTCTTCGGCTACGTTGCGAAATTTTTGCAAATCCATATCCGGGCAAATCCACGAGGTACCATCTTGTTTCATTGTAGTCACCGATCTTTGGCACACTTAAAATTTCAAAGTGATTTATTAACTGAGTTTTGCCGGGAGAGTTAGATGTTTTTGCAAGCTTATCATTATTGCATAACATATTGATCAGCGAAGATTTACCTACATTACTTCTTCCTATAAAAGCATATTCAGGCTTATCCGGTGCAAGACACTTTTCAAAAGAAGGACTGCTGATAAGGTATGTTGCTTTTTTAATATGCATGCGGCTCGCAAGATACTGTAAGAAATTTTTAAGCCTGAATTGAAATACTTTCACGCAGAGGAACAAAGTCGCCAAAGAAATTTATATTTTAGCTTAACGCTTTTGCGTGAAAAAATCAAAAATAAAAGTGAAAGAATGTTTGAGAAAATTTCTTGTAAAATCAAAAAACTATCTTTGATGCAATGAATACCTATAGTCACGATGCAGTAGTTCCTTTTAAAGATTCTGTTGAAAGTAAGAAAAAGCAGGTGCAAACCATGTTTGATAAAATTGCTTTTCGATACGACTTTATGAACCGCTTCTTAAGTGCCGGTATAGATGTGAGTTGGAGAAAAAAGGCAATCAGGGAATTGATTTCATTACAGCCAAAAAAAATATTAGATGTGGCAACCGGCACAGGAGATTTTGCCATTACAAGCTATAATATTTTAAAACCTGAAAAGATCATCGGTATTGACATTAGCGAAGGAATGCTTAAAATAGGCCGCAAAAAGATTACTCGTTCAGGGTTGCAGGAAAAAATTGAGTTGTTAAATGGAGATAGTGAAGCAATTTTTTTTGATGACAATTCGTTTGATGCAGTAACAGTAGCTTTTGGCGTAAGGAATTTTGAAAATCTTGAAAAAGGATTATCAGAAATAAAAAGAGTATTGAGGCCGAACGGTAAATTGATAGTTCTTGAATGTACAAAACCTTTTTTGCCCGTTATAAAACAGTTGTATCAATTTTACATGAAATTTATTACTCCAAAAATTGGAAAGATAATTGCTAAAAATAATGACGCATATCAATACTTAAATAATTCTGTACAGCAATTTCCAGAGAAGGAAACTTTCATTCACATTTTAAAACAGTTAGGATATAGACACAGTTTCTACAAAACATTGAGTTTAGGAATATGCACCATTTATTGCGGCGAAAAATAATTTTATTGGTACTATCATTCGTGTTTTGTTCTACTGCGTCTATAGCACAATTGCGTGACGTTATAAACCAGGAAGACCATGATAGTAAGCCTTATCATTTTGGAATTAATCTTGGGTACAACAAATCACATTTTTCATTTACACACCATCCAAGGTTTTTGCAATACGATACTATTATGGATGTTGAAAGCGTCAATAGCGCAGGTATCAATCTTGCATGGCTGATAAATGTTCGCATGAGTAATCATTTCGATTTACGGCTGCATCCGCTCGATCTTACTTTTTCAGAAAAAGCATTTCTATACAAAGAAAAATATTCAGACGCATCTTCTATAGAAAAGAAAGTGCAATCCATTACGTTAAGCTTCCCGATGCATATAAAATTCAGCAGCGATCGCATTGGCAATTTTAAAGTATATACAATTGCGGGTGGAAAATTTGATTATGATCTTGCCAGCAATGCAGGTGCACGTAAAGCAGAAGACCTGATTAAATTAAAACGATCAGATTTGAGTGTAGAGCTTGGCCTCGGATTACATATATATTTTCCTTACTTCGTTTTATCTCCTGAAATAAAGTTAAGCAGTGGGCTTACAAATCTTCATAGCCGTGATCCGGATTTGCGTTATTCAAATGTGATAGATAAAATTAATTCCAAGATGATTACATTTTCACTGACGGTTGAATAAAAGCCCATCCCATCATACCATACCATAAGCAGGTTGAAGTTTCTACTGAAGCCCTTCCCAAAGGGAAGGGCGGAAAGTTCTTTTTTAAAGCGGTATCAAATTACTATAAAGATTTATTTGATCTAAGTTCCCCCTTGGGGACAGGGAGCTTTAATAATCATAATCTCTTCTCGCAGCATTCCACCTTATGCCGATTCCAAAAAGGCTGGTAGAGCTGAGTCCCGTATATTTTCGATATAGATAAGATCCTTCAATAAAAAGATTTTCTCTAAACTCATAAGATAAAACAAATGAACCGTTCAATACTTTTACTTTATTGCCATTACCAACAAAATAACCGAAATCGCTTGTGCGTGTATTGTACAATTCAAAAGGGTTGCTGCCGAAATTTTCACCCGCAGAATCAAGCCCCTGATAATAGTAAATAGCCCTTGCATTGATGTACCATTTAGGCGCAGGCTGGTATTTTAGAATACCAATAAACTCCTGGAAATTGGCACCTAATGGATGTGCTAAGGGTTGATTGTAATGAGTGTAATTAGAAACAGAATCATAATGAGAATAAGTAAATGGCCTTATTCTATTGGTTTCAAATTGGAGATCAAGATTTTTAATATTGAATGCATCTACATATTTTCCACCCAACTGAAAACCGTATTTATTGGCCCAATAGCCATCGTTTTTTGTAATTTCTTTTAACAGAAATTCATCTAAAAGCATTTGTCCATAGAATTGAAAATGATGTGCAACATTAGCCTTAAAATCTGCGCCTGCAAAGGCATTATCAGGGCTGCCAACAGTTCCTTCAATATGCCTTAGAAAGATAATTGGATTCAGATATTCAAAATCAAACCTGTTTTTTCTTCCAAAAATTACACTTTCAAATAAACCAACATTAAGACATTTACTAACGTTCATGCTTAGGTGATGCATGGCTGCATATTTTCTGTCTAAAAGGTTATCTCCTTTTTTTACAAATTCCGGCATCAGTTCCATGAAAAGATTTTGGTAATCGAATTTCCAGATCTTTGTATTGATCTTCAGAAATAAATAACTATCTCCATTGTCGCTAAGCAAAAGGCTTCTGTACCCATCGCCTATAAAATTTTTATCATAGCCAAATTGAAAGTCAATATATTTTGTTGCATTAAAAGTTACATAGCCCCTTGCATCAAAATAATCATATCCTGTTTTTTTAAAAGCTTTATAATAGCCAACACCGGGCACTGCATGAAAATTATTTACACGTGTTTGAAAAAATGAGGGGCCTCTTTCCTGGTTATCAGTAAGGGTGGTTGAATAGCCAATCTTGTTTGCAATACGCCCTCTTGAAGTGATGCCTCTCTTGTTATAAAAAATATTTTCACCATTATTCGATTCGCCGCCTTCCTGGAATAATATAACAGGATTTACAGCAAGAAAAAAATCTTTAGTATTTACTTCTATAAGGTTTGGTTTGGTAACATAAAAGCTTTTTAAAAAAGGTTTTTTACTTAAAAAACTTTCTTTTGATCCTGTTACCCATTCTGAATTATCCATTAAAATGCTGTGGAGATTATACTCATCAATGGGCGTAAGATTAAGCCCTTTCCATTTACTGTTATCATTGATGGTAAGAGAATCGGCGTAACCAAGGCGAGCGCTGTCAAGATATTCAGCCTCCTGAACTAAGGCTCGCCGGCTGTAAGGTTTTAACGTTGAGAAAAGAAGGCCGCTATTGTGTCCCTGCTTAATTTCAAGTCGGTCAATAATCTGGGTTTCTTTTGATCCTTCAGGAAGGTAAGTCGTTTGCGCATTTATAATAAAAGGGCAAATAAATACCAGCAACGTAGTAAAGCTTTTTATAATTTGCATTGGGTTTGGGTCTTTATTATTTAATTTCAAGATATGCAAAATTATCTTTTAAAACAGATATCTATAGTCAACGAAGGAAAAATTGAGGAGAAAGATATTTATTTAAAAAATGGCCGTATTGAAAGGATTAATAATAATATTACTGTAAAAGAAAAAGTCATTGAAATTATTGGAGACGGGAAACATCTTTTACCGGGCGCTATTGATGACCAGGTTCATTTCAGAGAACCGGGCTTAACGCATAAAGCAACTATTTATTCTGAAAGCAAAGCTGCTGTTGCCGGAGGTATTACTTCATTTATGGAAATGCCAAATACAAGACCTAATGCACTTACAGAAAAATTGCTGGAGGATAAATATTCCATCGCTAAACAAAATTCATTGGCTAATTATTCTTTTTACATGGGAACCAGCAATACCAATGCAGAAGAAGTTTTAAAAATGAACAGGAAGAAAAAAGAAATTTGTGGCATAAAAATATTTATGGGTTCCAGCACAGGCAATATGTTGGTAGATGATAAAGCATCACTCAATAAAATATTTAAAGAAAGCGAATTACTTATTGCAACACATTGTGAAGATGAAAAAATAATTAAAGAAAATTATGAGCGGATAAAAAATGAGAAACATGTTTTATCCGCTTCCGATCATCCGTTAATAAGAAATGTAAATGCTTGTTATACATCTTCAGCCTATGCTGTATCATTAGCAAAAAAGTATAACAGCCGTTTGCACATTTTGCATATCTCCACTCAAAAAGAACTTGCACTTTTTACAAATAATATTCCATTAAAAGAAAAAAAAATAACCGCTGAAGTTTGTGTTCATCATTTACATTTTACCGCAGATGATTATGTAAAGCTGGGCTATCTTATAAAATGTAACCCTGCAATAAAAGCAACTTTAAATAAAAATTCCCTTTGGGAAGCCTTGCTGGATAACCGTTTGGATTTAATTGCTACCGATCATGCGCCGCATACCCTGGAAGAAAAGAAAGGCCCTTATGAACATGCACATTCCGGTCTACCTCTCGTGCAACATTCATTATTACTAATGCTTGCTTACCATAAAGAAGGAAAAATTTCATTGGAAAAAATTGCTGAAAAAATGAGCCATGCCGTTGCTGATTGTTTTAAAATAGAAAACAGGGGGTTTATAAGAGAAGGGTATTTTGCAGATTTAGTTATACTTGATTTGAATAGTACCACAACAGTAACCGAAGAAAGTATTTTATATAAATGCGGTTGGAGCCCTTTTGAAGAATATACATTTCCAGCGGCCATCACGCATACATTTGTAAATGGAAATTGCGCTTATGCTTTACCGGTAGATGGTAACGCAAATGGGCAATGGAATGAATCTATAAAAGGGCAGCGGCTTTCATTTCATTCGACTGATTAACCAGCCCCCGGCCCCGAAGGGGGAGAAGAAAAAACATAATCTTTAAGAAAAAAACTAAACCAATTAACTTTTCAACCTAAATGGATACAGACAAAACCACATTAAATGATCTTTTCATTTTTCAGCATGAAGAAGAATTTTCTATTTTTCATAAATTAAATTTAACCCGCACTGTTGGCGGCAGGGAGAAACTGAAATATATTTTCAACAATTCTCTTCGTGATACAGATTCCATTATAAACGTACAGAATACTATTAAGCTTATCCTTAAAAAAGTAGACCAGTGGCCGCTTTCAATAAGTAATGGTTCTATAATGGTGATTCAAAAATTTTATGAAAGTTCGGTTGATCAAATACCCGCTATTCCTTCTGCTTTATCAGCATATTTTTATAAAATTTTTCATGCGCCTGATTTTTCATTAGTAAAATATTCAATCGGCCATTTCTTTGATTTCATAAAAGGAATAAATAAAATAATTGGAATTTTTTTAACGGCTGATGCTCCTGAAAACTTAAAGAAGCTTTTAGAGAAGGCAAAAATTATGATCGAAAAACATAATCTGCATATTATTTCAATCAAGGAAAAAAGTGATGATCTTTCCATTGTTGAAATGCTCGGGCTTGCAAATTTTATCAGGTATCATTACAAACAAAATTTTTATGAGCTGATAGAAATTTATTTTCAACTCGATGCCTGGTATGGTATGGCAATGGTTGTAAAAAAATATGATCTGGTTTTTCCAAAATTCATTTCATCAAAGGAGCCAATGCTAAAAGCCAATGCGCTTTATCATCTTTTACTTGCAGAGCCAGTTGCTTACGATCTTGAACTGAATCAAAACAATAATTTTATTTTTTTAACCGGCGCAAATATGGCTGGTAAAAGCACATTTATAAAGGCAGTGGGAGGCGCTGTGTTTTTGGCTCATATTGGTATGGGCGTTCCTGCAAAGTCAATGGAGCTTTCTTTGTTTGACGGGCTGCTCAGTAATATTAATGTAGTAGATAATGTTGCAAAAGGTGAAAGCTATTTTTATAATGAAGTGCAGCGCATCAAAAACACTATTTTAAAAATAAATGATGATAGAAAATGGTTGATACTTATTGATGAATTGTTTAAAGGTACCAATGTGCAAGATGCTATGAAATGCAGTACAGTTGTAATTGAAGGATTGATAAAAATAAGAAATTCCTTGTTCATTCTTTCTACACATTTGTATGAAATAGGGGAAGCATTAAAAAATTATCCCAACATAGATTTTAAGTATTTTGAAACAAATGTTATTGGTGATCAACTCACATTTAACTATCGCCTTTTAGATGGCATAAGTAATGACAGGATTGGATACTTAATTTTAAAAAGGGAAAAAGTAATTGAGTTGCTGGAGAAATTATGAAATAGCATTTGCACAATTTATCTTCTCCCAACTTCAATAGCAGTATAATTTATTTTGGTTAATTTCAGCAGATGTTAGTTAAAACGTTTGGCAGTGCTGTGTATGGAGTTGAAGCAATTACAATAACGGTGGAAGTAAATGTGAGCAGCGGAAAATTTACATCTATTGTTGGGCTTGCAGATAATGCGGTGAAAGAAAGTTTAGAGAGAATGGAGAGCGCTATAAAAGCTAATGGTTATCATTTCCCAAGAACCAAAGTTGTTATTAATCTTGCGCCTGCTGATATTAAAAAAAGCGGCACTGCTTTCGATCTTCCTATTGCTATGGGAACATTGGCAGCAAGCGAACAATTAGAAAATCCAGAGAAGCTAACTGATTATGTGATCATGGGCGAACTTAGTTTAGACGGCACCGTTAGGCCCATAAAAGGAGCCCTGCCGATTGCTATTCAGGCAAGGAAAGAAAAATTTAAAGGCCTGATACTTCCAAAGGAAAATGCAAGAGAAGCAGCAATGGTCAACAACCTGAATGTATATGGAGTTGGCCACATCAGTGAGGTTATTGATTTTTTTATTGATGAAAATTCCATTAAGCCAACCATTGTAAATACGAGAGAGGAATTTGCTCATTCGCAAAGCGATTTTGAAATAGATTTTTGTGATGTAAAAGGACAGGAAAATATAAAGCGTGCATTAGAGATTGCGGCGGCAGGCGGTCATAATGCAATATTAATCGGGCCACCAGGCGCAGGAAAAACAATGCTGGCAAAGCGTTTGCCAACTATACTTCCGCCACTCACTTTGCTGGAAGCATTAGAAACTACAAAAATTCATAGCGTTGCGGGCAAGCTTCCTGAAAATGCAACACTCATTTCCCGGCGCCCATTCCGTTCACCACATCATACTATATCTGATGCTGGATTGGTTGGCGGCGGCGGTATTCCACAACCCGGAGAGATTTCATTGGCACATAATGGTGTTTTATTTCTTGATGAACTTCCTGAATTTAAAAGAACCGTTTTGGAAGTAATGCGGCAGCCGATGGAAGAAAGAAAAATTATTATTTCAAGAGCAAAAGTTGCGTTGGAATTTCCTGCAAGCTTTATGTTGATAGCTTCTATGAATCCATGTCCGTGCGGTTTTTACAATCACCCTGAAAAAGAATGTACGTGCCCGCCCGGAGCAGTTCAAAAATATTTGAATAAAATTTCGGGGCCGCTTCTTGATAGAATTGATCTTCATGTTGAAGTAACTCCTGTTGCATTCAGCGAACTTTCATCTACACAAAATTTTGAAAAAAGTGAAAGCATTCGTGCAAGAGTTATAAAAGCAACGGAGAGGCAGGCCGAACGTTTTAAAGATAATCCCGGTGTTTATTGCAATGCACAAATGAGCAGTAAAATGCTTAAAGAAATTTGTGTAATAACACAGGTTGGTTCTAATCTTTTAAAAGTTGCTATGGAAAAATTAAATCTTTCCGCACGCGCTTATGACAGGATATTAAAAGTAAGCCGCACGATTGCAGACCTTGCCGGAAGCGATGATATAAAACCTGAGCATCTTGCTGAAGCGATACAATACAGGAGTTTAGATAGAGAGGGTTGGGCAGGATGATACCCTAACCCCCTAAAAGGGAAATCATAAATCCAAAAATGATAAACAAAGTAGTAATTAAATGATGCAAATTAAGTAACCACAATAATTATAAGATTTTATTCCCCCTTTAGGGGTTAGGGGTTTATTTTTGCATAATGAAATTATTAATCTCATATCTAAAGCCATATAAATGGATAATTGCATTAACGCTATTTCTTGCTGCAATAAACCAGGTATTTTCAATGCTCGATCCATATTTTTTTGGAAAGCTATTTCAAACGTATGGTGTTCACGCCCATGAAACGGGTTACTATAATGCCAAAAATAATTTTATCAAAACAGGCGATAGAACAAGAGCCGATTTTTTCCTGGGGGTATTCGGTTATTTGGGCGCACTCGTAGGAGTAGCCATGGTTTCCCGTATTGCTAAAGCTTTCCAGGATTATTTTGGAAATGTTATCGTTCAAAAATTTGGTGCGAAACTTTTTACTGATGGCCTCAGGCATTCCATGAGGCTTCCTTACCAGGATTTTGAAGATCAGCGCAGCGGGGAAACACTTAGCATTCTAACAAAAGTAAGAGGTGATACAGATAAATTTATAGTATCATTTATAAATGTATTATTTGGTTTATTAGTGGGTGTAATTTTCGTTTCAATATATTCCTTTACACTTCACTGGTCTATTATGCCTGTGTATTTTGGAGGTATAGTATTGTTATCATTGCTCACGGGATTTCTAAGTAAAAGAATAAAAAATATTCAGAAAACAATTGTAAAAGAAACAAATGTACTTGCAGGTACTACCACTGAGAGCTTAAGAAATATTGAACTGGTTAAAAGTCTCGGCTTAACCGACCAGGAAGTGTTACGTCTTAATAATAATACCTATAAAATTCTTGGACTTGAATTAAAGAAAGTAAAGAGTATTCGCAGCCTTAGCTTTATCCAGGGAACTTTTGTAAATGCTTTAAGGCAGATAATAATGTTTATGCTGATGTGGTTAATTTTCGGAAACATCATTTTACCCGGGCAATTATTGACATTAACTTTTTATTCATTTTTTATTTTTGGCCCGCTGCAGGAAATTGGTAATATAATTATTACTTATCGTGAGGCAGAAGCCTCATTGAATAATTTTCATGTATTAATGAGCAAGCCACCGGAAATTAAACCGGTTAAGCCAATAACTTTTGGTAATATAGAAGAACTTGAATTTATCAATGTAAAATTTAAGCATCAATCTGCACAACAACCTGCATTGGTCAATATTAGCTTTGATGTAAAGAAAGGCGAAACGATTGCATTTGTCGGTCCTTCCGGTTCAGGAAAAACTACATTGGTAAAGCTGTTGGTAGGATTGTATATTCCGCAGGAAGGAAAAATTTTATATAACCATATTGATCGTGAAAATATAGATTTTGATACGCTGAGAGCACAAATAGGATTTGTAACACAGGATACACAATTGTTTGCCGGAAGTATAAAAGAAAATCTTTTGTTTGTAAATCCTAATGCTACAGATGAGGAAATCATGAATGCACTTAAAAAAGCCGCTTGTTTTAATTTACTGGAAAGAGCTGATAACGGCATTAATACGTTGATAGGCGAAGGCGGTATAAAAATTTCCGGCGGAGAAAAACAAAGATTGTCAATTGCACGTGCATTGCTTCGCCATCCGCATTTATTAATTTTTGATGAGGCTACTTCCTCTCTTGATTCGTTAACTGAAGAAGAAATAACAAACACAATAAAAAATGTTTCTTCTCAAAAAGAACAAATAACAGTTTTAATTGCACACAGGTTAAGTACCATTATGCATGCTGATAGAATTTATGTTTTAGAAAGAGGCGAGGTGGTAGAAACCGGCAATCATGAAACGCTTATTTCGCAGATGGGATTGTATTATGCAATGTGGCGTCAGCAAATAGGTGAAAGAAAAAAAGTAGCATCTCCACAGGTTGCTTTGAATTAAAAGTATCTGGTTAGGTATTCTATTTTTTGTCTAAAAATTTCTTGATTTCTTTATCTAATATTTCCTTTCCTAAACATTAGAATACTTTTGCAGAATGGACGAAGCAGAAAAGAAACCAAAGCCAAATTTTTTATGGAGCATGTTAACTATGCATTGCCCAAGATGCAGACGCGGTGATATGTTTAAGGAAAGTAATGCATATAAAAAATTAACGCTTACTCACATTTTTAATATGTATGAAACGTGCCCCGTTTGTAAACAAAAATTTGATCTTGAACCTGGTTTTTGGTATGGTACCGGGTATGTGAGTTATGGATTATTGGTCGTATTTTCTGCGATTACTTTTGTTGCATGGTGGCTTATCATTGGCATATCAATTAATGATGATCGGGTAATTTATTGGCTGGTTTTTAATGCAATTATAATAATCGTTTTACAGCCCTGGATAATGCGCCTTAGCAGGGTAATGTATCTTTATTTATTTGTAAGTTATAATGAGAATTATGAAAATGAAGATGTTACTGTTTTTGATCATTAATATTTTATATCTTGAAATAAAAAAAGCAAATACGCTTTTGTGTATTGCTAAACGGAATGGTTTTTGATTCATGAATTATTTCATCTTATAAATTTTTTTTTATGCCAATTGTAAAAATAATAGAAGTAATTGCCTCGTCTGACAAGAGTTTTGATGATGCTGTAAAAAATGCTGTTGAAGAAGTTTCAAAAACAATCAACAATATTGATTCAGTATATGTAAAAGATTTTAAAGTGCATGTGCACGAGGGGAAAATTAAATCTTATGGCGCTATATGCAAGGTCGCTTTCAGGATAGGAGGTAAAGATCTTAATTAAGAAAGTTTATAATTTTTTTGACAGCCGGTTCGTTGCAAAAAAATTATACGTTAACCACCTGCACTGCTGTTCCATAGCATAACACTTCGGTAACGCCGTTCATTACTTCATTAGCATCATACCTCATATTAATGATAGCATTGGCGCCCTTTTCATTAGCATGTTCAATCATGTGCATGTATGCTTCTACGCGGGTTTTTTCGCACAAGTTTACATAAATTGAAATGGTGCCGCCAAGCAATGTTTGTAATCCGCCGGCGATATTTCCAAACAGGCTTCGCGACCGAACCGTTATGCCACGTACAATGCCTAAATGCTTTGTAATCCGATAACCTTCAAGCTGGTTGCTTGCGGTAATTAGTTGTTCATCTACCATATTTTTATTTTTTTATTTTCAAATTTAACATACTTTTCCCTGATGCACTTTATTAGCACCTTTTTTGTTTATTGGTTGTTTGTAATTTGCAGCTCTTTAGATTTTTAATTTTAATTTTTATTTTATAAGATGCTACAAACCGCAGAAGACATTCGCCTGCTGAATGAAAAAATTAATCATTCAGCTTCATTCATTGATAAAATTCATGCAGAGATTGGTAAAATAATTGTTGGTCAGAACCACATGGTAGAGCGGCTTTTGATTGGCCTTTTAAGCAATGGCCATATTTTGCTGGAAGGCGTACCGGGGCTTGCTAAAACACTTTCTATAAAATCATTGGCGAGCACAATTAATGCTCAATTCAGTCGCATACAATTTACGCCCGATCTTTTACCCGCCGATGTAATTGGCACCATGATTTATAATCAGCAAAAAAATGAATTCATGGTTCGTAAAGGGCCCATATTTGCCAACTTCATTCTTGCAGATGAGATTAACAGGGCGCCTGCAAAAGTTCAAAGCGCATTACTTGAGGCCATGCAGGAAAGACAGGTAACCATTGGAAACCATTCTTATCCGTTGGAAGAACCCTTTTTGGTTTTAGCAACTCAAAATCCTATTGACCAGGAAGGAACGTATCCTTTGCCCGAAGCACAGGTCGACAGGTTTATGCTGAAAGTAATTATTGATTATCCCACTAAAACAGAAGAGCAGGCAATCATAAGGCAAAACGTACAAGGCATGAAACAGCCTATTATTAACCCGGTTGTATCAACACAGGAAATATTGAATGCACGTGAACTGGTAAGGCAAGTATATATGGATGAAAAAGTTGAGCAATATATAATTGACATTGTATTTGCTACACGCTTTCCTGAAACCTATAATTTACCAAAATTAAAACCGTTAATTTCTTTTGGAGGATCGCCGAGAGCCAGCATTAATCTTGCTTTGGCATCGAAAGCCTATGCGTATTTAAACAAACGAGGCTATGTAATTCCCGAAGATGTGAGAAATATTTGCAAGGATGTTTTGCGTCATCGTATCGGGCTTACTTATGAAGCAGAAGCAGAAAATGTAAATGTTGAAATGATAATTGCGGAAATATTGAAAGTGGTGAATGTGCCGTGAAGAAGCCTTACCCAACCCCTCTCCAAAGGAGAGGGACGAGACTTCAACAATAATAAATAAAAACAATAATAAAATAATTTAATAATTCAATTGCTCACAACAGCAGAAATAGTAAAGAAAGTAAAAGAGCTGGAGATCATCAGTAAGAAGATCACCACGCATTTGTTTACAGGTGAGTACCATTCTGCATTTAAGGGAAAAGGAATGAGCTTCAGGGAAGTTCGTGAATATTATCATGGAGATGATGTAAGGTTTATTGACTGGAATGTAAGCGCCAGATTTTCGCATCCTTTCACCAAAGTATTTGAAGAAGAAAGGGAGCTTACTGTTATTTTATTGGTAGATGTGAGTGCAAGTGCATTATTTGGAACTACGCATAGCAGTAAAAGAGATTTGATTACAGAAGTGGGCGCAGTGCTTACTTTCAGCGCCGTCAATAACAATGATAAAGTTGGTGTTATTTTTTTTAGTGATAAAGTAGAAAAATATATTCCTCCTAAAAAAGGAAAACAACACGCATTATATATTGTGCGGGAACTACTAACGGCACAGCCTAAACGAACCGGAACAAACATCAGTGAAGCGTTAAAATTCTTTTCAAGAAGCAACAGGCAGAAAAGTATTGCTTTTATTATGAGTGATTTTATTGATGAACAATATGAAGACAAGTTACGTGTTATGAGTAACCGGCATGATGTGATAGGACTTAAAATTTATGATAAAATGGATATGCAGTTGCCTGATATTGGTATGTTGAAGGTTGAAGACCTGGAAACAGGAAAAACCCAATGGCTCGATACATCAGATACCATGGTTCGATATAATTATCATGAGAATTTCATACAACAAAGTGCTGCCTGTAAAAATACTTTTAAAAAAGCGGGCTCCGATTTATTGCATCTGCGTACAGATGAGGATTATGTAAAAATTCTGCAGCAATTTTTTTTAAGAAGAAAATAAGTGTAAAGAAAAGCAATTGAAGAAAAGCGTTTATCATAGAGGGTTAGTTGTTGTTATTTATCTTTCAGGGTTCCTGTTTTCTGCACAACAAATTTTTGCACAGCTACCTGTAGTAAAAACTTCTGTTGATAAAAATAATATACTTATAGGGGAACAACTTCATTTAAAGGTGGCAACCTCAATGCCTGACAATACTTACACGCTTTCCTGGTTTAATATTCCAGATAGTTTAGGCAATTTTATAGTTATAAGTAAAGATAAAATTGATTCCACTTTTGCAAATGGAAACTTGAACTTTAGCCAGGTGCTTACTCTTACAAGTTTTGATTCAGGAAGAAGAGTGATTCCTCCACTTACTTTAAATACTGAGCCGCTGCAGGGAGATACTTCTTTTAATCTTCTTACAGATTCTATCCCTATAAATGTCGCTTTCTCTCCAATGGACAGTATTAAGCCTTTTCATGATATTAAAACAATTATTGAAGTAAAAAAGGAATGGCCGTGGTGGCTTTGGGCAATATTAGGCGCAGCAATTTTGTTGTTATTATTCTGGATAAGATTTCTTATTAAATTTTTTAAAAAGAAACCAGTTTCTCCTGAGCTTTTTAGTTCAAAGCTGTCGCCTTTTGATGAAGCTATGCAGTCATTAACTGCACTTGAAAAGGAGAATCTTCTTCAAAAAAATGAACCCGATAGCTATCGTGTGAAAGAGTTTCATACAAGGCTCACTGAAATTTTTAAACGATACATTTCAAGAAATACAAAAAGCTATAAAATGCATCTCACATCAGATGAAATGCTGATGGAGCTTGATGAATATGGATTACAAAAAGAGCAGCTTTTTACTTTTGCAAATTGTCTTCGTATGAGCAGCGCAGTAAAATTTGCTAAATATATTCCTCCGCAAGGTGAAAGTGAAAAATGTTTGCTGCAAACAAAAGATATGATAACAGGAATAAATAATCTAAATAAAAAAACCGAAGTTGATATTTGATTATTTCAACGATATAACTTTTGGGCAGCCACTTTTTTTTGGGTTGTTTGCTATCGTTGCTCTGCTTATTTACTGGAAGATTGCAAAGGGGAAAAAGCAGACTGCATCAATGAATGTTTCAACAACAAAAGGTTTATCAAAAAACCGTTCCTGGAAAAATACTTTTCAAAATTTGCCTTTTGTTTTAAGACTGTTTGCATTAAGCTGTATCATTATTGCATTAGCACGGCCACAAACAAGATTTGAAGAACAACAATCAGAAGGTGAGGGCGTTGATATTATTTTATGCATTGATGTAAGCGGAAGCATGACTGCGCAGGATTTTATTCCCAACAGAATGGAAGCTGCTAAAAAAGTTGCTGAAAACTTTGTTGATAACCGCCCTACAGATAGAATTGGGATTGTAATATTTTCAGGAGAAAGCTTTACGCAATGTCCGCTTACAACAGATCATTATGTATTAAAAAGCCAGATAGAACAAATTCGTAATGGCCTTTTGGAAGATGGAACCGCAATAGGCTCGGGGCTTGCAACAAGTGTTGACAGGTTGAGAAACAGTAAATCAAAAAGTAAAATTGTAATTCTATTAACTGACGGAATTAATAACGGCGGTCTTATTGATCCTGCAACAGCAAAGGAAATTGCAAAAACATTTAAAGTAAAAGTTTATACCATTGGTGTTGGTACAGATGGATATGCGCCTACGCCAGTAAGCACACCGTTAGGAATTGTTATGCAAAATGAAAAAGTTGCTATTGATGAAAAGCTGCTGACAAATATTGCGAATGAAACCGGCGGAAAATATTTTAGGGCAACCGATAATAAAAGCCTGCAAAATATTTACACTGAAATTGATCATTTGGAAAAATCAAAAGTTGAGATAACTACTTTCCACCGTTATACAGAAAAATTTTATCCATTTATTTTTGCTGCTATGGCTTTGCTGTTGCTTGAAATTATTTTGAGATATACTGTTTTTAAAAAGTTTCCCTGATTATATAATACGAATTTTTTTCACGAATTCCACGAATTAAGAAAATAACCAATTAACTAATAAACCAATTAACCAATCAACTTTTCAACTATCTTCCAATGAAAGCACTCGTTTATAAATCAACAGGAAGCTGGTATATTGTAAAAAGCGAAGAAGGTGAAATTTTTAATTCCCGTATAAAAGGAAAATTTAAAATTGATGATATAACCTCAACTAACCCGATAGCAGTTGGTGATAAAGTGGATGTAGATAAAGAAGATATAGAAGAGGGATCCGTTGTTATTACAAATATTTACCCAAGAAAAAATTATATAACCCGGCAATCGCCTCACAATAAGCACCAGCATCATATTATAGCTTCCAATCTTGATCGAAGCCTTTTATTTGCAACACTGAAGGATCCAAAAACATCGCAGGGGTTTATAGATCGATTTCTTGTAGCATCTGAAGCTTACCATGTACCGGCAATAATAGTTTTTAATAAAATTGATTTGCATAAAAAAAAGGAAGAAGATAAACTCGAAGAACTAAAATCTATGTATGAAAATAATGGCTACAAAGTTATACCAATGAGTCTTGAAAAAAACATAGGGATTAACGAAGTAAAAAATGTTTTGAAAAATAAAATAACCTTATTAAGCGGACACTCGGGAGTTGGAAAGTCTTCTTTTATAAATAAAATTTTTCCGGAAAATATTTTGAAAACGCAGGACGTAAGTGAATGGAGTGGTAAAGGACTTCATACAACAACATTTGCTGAAATGTATGATTTACCTGGTGGTGGAAAAATTATTGATACGCCGGGCCTTCGTGAGTTTGCGTTAATGGATATTGAAAAAAATGAGCTATCTCATTATTTTCCTGAAATGAAAGCATTGATAAATGAATGCCGTTTTAATAATTGCATGCACATTGAAGAGCCCGGATGTGCAGTTAAGCTTGCAGTAAAAGAAGGAAAAATTTCCAGTGAACGTTATATAAGCTATCTGAATATTTTGGATTCGATTGAAAATAAAAAATGGTAAAACCCAACCTTCCATACCTGTAAGTAAATTGAAGATTCTACTGAAGTCCTTCCCGAAGGGAAGAATGGAAAGTTTAAATTGTTCAAAAGAAAATTTAAAATACTTTCTTTAACAATTCACTATTAATGATAGAAACATTTGATTTAAGTTCCCCCTTTGGGGGACAGGGGGCTTCAATAAGCATTTCTTTCTAAGAATTTCGCCACTTCACGTACAGCCTTATTTTCTTTTGCCATCCCTTTTGTATTGTGAGGTAAAATAGAAACACCATTAAAAATGCTGTAGTGAAGTGTAAGAAAATGGTTTTTATACCTGAAATCCCAATCAAGTGTTTCGGCATCATCAACCTGGTTTAAAAACTTTACATTCAGCCCTTCAGTAAGTGTATCGGCAATTGAATAAAATTTAGAGATGCCACAATTGTCATCTATCACGGCTTCTGTTCCTCCGAAATTAGTTTTTAAATGATAACACATAATTGAGTTGAGTTTTGATAAGGTTTAAAACGGATTCGCTATAATTTATTTATGATTTAAATTTCCCTGCTTTTTTTGCCGCTTTGATCGCATCTTTATCACCTGATAAAATCTTTTCTGCCCCTACATTTTTCCCGTTCGTAGGACACCCATATTTTTCTTTCTTCTTAAAAATAAAGCAGCCAGAAAAAAGCCAAATGCAAACTATAGCAGGAAGTATTTTCTTCATATTTTTATTATTACAAACGATGCAAATTCTTTGCCCGGATGCCTCATCTCTGTTAAGGATTTAAGAAAATAGAATTTTATTTTTTAAACCAGCTTGCATACATCACGTAATTATCAGCAATCCTGTTTATTTCTCCACTTATCATCTCTTCAGGAATATTCTTTATTTTTTTTGCCGGAACTCCGGCATAAATACTTCCTGGTTCAACAATCGTATTTTCAAGAACTAACGCTCCGGCTGCAATTATACTGTAACTGCCAATGCTGGCATTATCCATAACAATCGCACCCATTCCTATGAGCACATTATCATCTATAACGCATCCATGTACTATTGCATTGTGTCCTATGCTCACATTATTTCCAATAACCGTTGCCGCCTTTAAATAAGTGCAATGAATAATCGCTCCATCCTGCACATTTACTTTATTCCCCATCCTGATGCTGTTTACATCTCCGCGTATTACTGCATTAAACCATATACTGCAGTCGTCACCCATAACCACATCACCTGCAATTGTCGCATTGGGCGCCATATAGCAATTATTTCCTAATGTTGGTGTTATACCTTTTACTTCAATAATTAATGACATATTTTTATTTTTTGGTTACAAGCAATACTTTATTTGGGCATCCCTGTTGCCTGCCTGCCGGCCTGCCGGTGGCAGGTGTCTCCAAAGGAGTCTTATGGAGACTCACTTGTACGGTTAGTTCTTTGGGCGGTTTTTCTTCATTACTAAAATAACAAACAATACAAAATTTAAACTAAGGCTAATTAATTAGTGTACTAATTTCGTATTAATTCACAAGATTGAACTCCTGATTAATAAAATGAATAACCGTCAGATATTTTTAAACCATATTGGTCAAACTTCTCCATCGCCTTTAGCCCTCGAAATTGTAAAAGCAGAAGGCTGTAAATTATATGACATTAATAACAAGGAATATTTTGATTTAATAGGTGGTATAAGTGTTTGTAATGTAGGGCATGGTAATAAAAAAGTTATAGGAGCTATCAATAAACAAATGAACGATTACCTGCATGTAATGGTAAACGGCGAACTGGTTTTATCTCCGCAAACCAAATATGCAAAGCTGCTTACAGACAACTTACCGGCTTCTCTTAATAATGTTTTTTTTACAGCATCGGGCACAGAGGCTACAGAAGGCGCTATGAAGCTTGCCAAGCGCTTTACAGGAAGAACACAAATAGCAGCGTTTAAAAATTCTTATCACGGAAGTACGCAAGGTTCATTGAGTATTATAGGTGATGAATATTGGCGCAATGCATTTCGCCCATTATTACCCAATGTTTTGCATTTGGATTTTAATTCATTTGAAAGCCTTTCACAAATAACAGAACTAACGGCATGCGTAATCGCAGAAACCATACAGGCAGAAGCAGGTGTAATTGTTCCTGAAAAAAAATGGATGCAGGCATTAAGAAAAAAGTGTGATGAAACAGGAGCTTTATTTATTCTTGATGAAATTCAATGTGGCTTTGGACGAAACGGAACTTTATGGGCGTTTGAAGAGTTTGAAATAATTCCCGATGTGTTATTGTTGGGCAAGGCTCTTGGAGGCGGAATGCCATTGGGAGCATTTGTTGCGGATAAAAAAATAATGGATTCTTTTACTAATAATCCTGTACTTGGACACATTAATACTTTTGGAGGCCATCCTGTGTGTTGTGCAGCAGGAAATGCAGCCATGCAATTTTTATTGGAAGAAAAAATTGTAGGATCTGTTTTTGAAAAAGAAAAATTATTTTTTGAAAATCTTAGTCATCCAAAAATAAAAAGTATAAGAAGCCGAGGATTAATGATTGCTTTGGAATTTGAAAGCGAAGCTGAAAATAAAAGAGTAATTAATGAATTAATTCGAAAAGGGATTTTTACCGACTGGTTCTTATTTGCACCTAATTGTTTACGAATTGTTCCTCCATTAATAATTTCAAAAGAAGAAATTAGTTTAGCATGCAACATAATAACGGAAGTGCTGTCTGTTTTATAATCTCAAATATTTATTTTGAACTCGTCTTGCAATTATAATTTTTATTCATTTACTTTGTATTTCAAAGTACTTTTTATGAATGTTAGAAATGAATCTTTGCAGGAACTGCAGCATATCAAAAAAATGATGGAACGCAGTACGAAGTTTAGCAGTATAAGCGGCTTTAGCGCTATAGCTGCCGGTATTTGTGCAATTGCAGGAATATGGATGGTTGTTAGAAAGATTGCTGCATGGAAAGACTTGCGTTTGGCAGGTGTAAATATTTCCCGTGATGAGTTGGCTACTCAAATACTTTCGGTTGCATTAGCAACATTTATTGCTGCGGTTATCACCTCTTTTATTTTTATTTATCTGCGTTGTAAAAAACTGCGCATTTCAGTTCTCGGTATGTCAGCAAGAAGGGTAATAGTTAATATTTCAATCCCATTATTTGTTGGTGCCTTATTTATATTCAGGCTTGCTACCAGTGGCACTTATGAATTAATAACTCCCGCATGTTTAATTTTTTATGGGCTTGCATTAATAAATGCATCCAAATATACTTTGAGTGAAATAAAATATCTTGGTTACACCGAGCTTGCTATTGGAATAATTAATTTATGGATTTTAGGTTATGGCCTTATTTTTTGGGGAATAGGATTCGGTTTAATTCATATAATCTATGGTGTAATAATCTGGTGGAGATATGAACGGAATATGACGGATCAGGCACAAACAACTGAAGAATGATTAACCCTATTAAAAATTTAAATAAAACATTTGACAGCCGCGTGCGACTGGGTATAATGAGCACCCTTATGGTAAATGATGCTATAAATTTTAATGACTTAAAAGAACTGATAGGTGTAACAGATGGTAATCTTGCATCGCATATTAAATCACTGGAAGATAGTGCTTACATAAAAGTTAACAAAGGATTTATTGGCAGAAAAACCAATACAACTTATGCAGTTACCAAATCCGGTGAAAAAGCATTTCAGCAACACTTAGCTGCTCTGGAAAAAATGATTAAATCAATGAGATAAATTTTTTTATATGTACACTTTGAAATACAAAGCACTTTTGAAATATGAAAATGATGTTGATCATAACCGTGCAAACCTGGACAATACGAAAACTAACTTTGACAACTAAAAATAATGACAACTAAAAAAAATTCTAATCAAGGTTTTTTACGTAAAGCGGCACTGACATCGTTATTTGTAGGGATAGTCGGCTCACTCTATTTTATGTTCAACGTAGGTCATAATCAGAAATCTTTTATTCTGCTTGGACTTTTTATTGTTTGGATTCTTTCCCCATTCACGGGACTTCTTATTGCCAATAAAATATCTAACTGCTGGACAATTCCGGCCCGTGCATTACTATATTTTTTGATAATAGTTCTGACTATTGGTTCATTGATTGCTTACAGCGGTGCATTGATACCACCCGGGACAAAACCTGCTTTTATATTCCTTGTTGTTCCCCTGGCATCCTGGTTTTTTATCGTGGCAGTTATCCTGATAGCTAGAAAAATTTCAAATAAGAACAATGACATTAAATAAACTTAAACATATATCAAAATGGAAAATGAAAAATCACCTTTAATAGAATTACTTTCTTGGGCTGCTATTGCAGGCAACATCCTTTTTGTTTTATGGATTTTGTATAACGGTATTAATGAAAATTTTCAGGGAACTGCGATTGAAAAAATTTCTTATATATCACTTATGGGACTTTTAGCAATCAACGCATTTCTGCTCCTTCGCAAGGCAAGCAAGTAAAATGACTGACACGAAATATTCGGACAGACAAATATGGGTTTAATCCTTACACAATAGAAATAAAAAACACAAACGTCAATAACAATTAAAAAATAAATCTGAATATGAGATATGAATCTTTAAAATCTACATTAGTAATTGCAGGAGGTATAATTGAAAAGCTTGCTGCAGAAGCCTGAGTCAAAAAAGAATTAAACTCATCAACTCATATTTCATTATTAAAATAAAATTTTATGAAAAGAATTTCATTTCTAAATTATCTTTTAGCGATGGCAGTAATTACTGTCATTTTGGGAGTTGTTTATGCAACTGTTCAGCAAAGTTATCGCACCGCTGCTAACGATCCGCAAATACAAATAGCACGCGATATAGATATAAAGCTTCAAGAGAAAAAAACGATTGATAATTTTTTTGAAGATACAATCGATATTGCACAAAGTCTTTCAATTGTTGCCATACTCTATGATGCCAATGGAAAACCTATTCGTTCTTCAGGATACCTCAATGGAAAGATGCCGCAATTACCTGCCGGTGTTTTTGATTATACAAAAGCTCATCATGAATACGCAGTTACATGGCAACCACAAAAAAGTGTAAGAATGGCAATGGTAATCATCAGTACAAATGCTTCACCTGTTGGCTTTGTAGCTACAGGCAGATCATTGCAGGAAGTAGAAGTAAGAGAACATAATCTTGTTACAATAGTTTTCATTGGATGGATAATATGTATAGGACTGGTATTACTTTATGCAGCATTGCAATTTTATCGTGTAAGAGAAAATAAATTTTGAGCATTTAATCAAGTCTTTTAAAAATCAAGATACATATTGATATAATGGATTTTTTTTAAAAAGAAGCCATTCACTGGCCAACCTGCATCAAATGTTAAAAAGATGTATATTTATTCTGTATTAATTTGTTTGTTTTTTATAAAAGTCTTTTTATTAAAATTTCAAATCCTTTTCTCTAATTTAATTTATTATTATGGGTCGTACGAACCTCAAAGACATCAGCACCAGAGCTCCTGAGGAGTTTGATAAGCAGGAAACAAAATCAAAAACTGAAAAAATTTTGCAGGGGTTGGATGATTTGCAAAATTTATTGTTTGCAGAAAATAAACATTCAGTTTTGGCAGTAATACAAGGCATGGATGCCAGTGGAAAAGATGGAGTTGTGAGAAATGTTTTTACTTCTATGAATCCGCAAGGTGTAGAGGTAAAAAGCTACAAAGCGCCAACTCCCGAAGAATTAAGCCATGACTTTTTATGGAGAATTCATCTTCATGCTCCTGCAAAAGGAATGATACAAATTTTTAACCGCAGCCATTACGAAGATATTTTAATTACGAGGGTTCATAAATGGTGCAATGATGAAACTGCCAAAAAAAGAATGAAGGCTATCAATAATTGGGAACAATTAATTACAGAACATAATAATACAACCATACTTAAATTTTATTTGCATGTATCGCCCGATGAACAACAGTCAAGGCTGCATGAAAGAATAAAAGATCCTGCAAAAATGTGGAAGTATAATGCAAATGATTTTGAAGAAGCAAAATTTTGGGATATTTATATGCAGATGTATGAAGATTGTTTTGAAAATTGCAATGATATTCCCTGGACAATTGTTCCCAGCGATCAGAATTGGTATAAAGAATATATGATAGCATCAAAGCTTAAAGAAACATTGGAAAATTTCAGAATGCAATATCCCAGTCTAAAAAAATAATATCAATTATATCCAGGTTTTTTTATGTTGGGTAAATAAATCAAAAATTTAGTATTGAAATTTTATCACCATTTAAAACAACACTTATGAGTTTCATGAAAGATTTTAAGTCGTTTGCCATGAAGGGAAACGTTATGGACCTTGCTATCGCAGTCATTATTGGCGCAGCTTTCGGAGCAATTGTTTCCTCTTTTGTAACAGATATTATTACGCCACTGTTACTAACGCCCGCCCTTAATGCAGTAGGAGCCAAAGATATATCTCAACTTAAATGGGGCGAAGTTAAATATGGTAGCTTTTTAGCGGCTGTTATTAATTTTATTGTAATCGCGCTTGTTATTTTTTCCCTTATACAGGCAATAAGTAAATTTCAAAGAAAAGAGGAAGCACCTTCAACACCCGAAGCCCTTTCTTCTACCGATAAGTTGTTGGGGGAGATAAGAGATGAGTTAAGAAGGTCACACTAAATTTCATTATCAAAATATTTCATTTAATAAAGCCAGGGATGTTTTTCCTGGTTTTTGTATTTAGATATTTCTAATAGGGAAAATATGTTATTTTCGTAAATACTTAAACATGCTTAACAGCAATATCTATGTAAACTAAATGAAAAAATTCCTTTCTTTTTTCTTCTTTGTAATTTGTTGCTCCTGCGCATTTGCACAAAAAATTAATGACCACAAAAATATAATATCTGTTTCTGCTGATAAAGCTGTTTGGAAAAAAGGTGCACGTTTTTCTTTATTTGTGGGACAGGCAGGTAGTAAAAACTGGGCTTCGGGAAGTGACGTTTTCTCAATTTCTGCTAATGCTTTTGTAAATGCTTATGCAAACCTTACTAAAGGAAGATGGTATTTTAATAATGCAATAACTGCTTCTTATGGTATTATAAATACTGATGAATATTCCACCATTAAAAATGATGATAAAATAGATTTCATTTCAACATTAGGAATAATTACAAAAAAAGATTCTGCTATTAGAATCGGCGCCGCTTTCAATTTCAGATCTCAATTCTCTAATGGATATGATCGTGATTATCTTAACCAGGGAATTAAAAGAAGAACCTCTGGTTTTTTTGCTCCCGCCTATATTACCTTAGCGCCCATTGGGGTAGATTATCAAGTTAAAGCTCTTGACCTGTATGCAAGTCCTGTCGGCATTCGCGGAGTAATAGTTTCCAATGCGCCTTACAGTTATGCTTTCCAGGGCGGCATTATTCCTGCTAATATGATAAACGAAAAAAATCCTGCAACCAAAGAAAGATCGGTTGCAGAAATGTATGGTGTTAATCCTCAAAAAACCATACAGTTCCAGGTCGGCCTTTATATTTCTGCTGCTTATGATAAAGAAATTTGCAAAAATATTATTTACACAGGCCGCCTGGATTTGTTTTCTGATTTCATACATCAAAAGCCACAGAATGTAGATATTTTCTGGACTAACACTTTTCTTTTAAAAGTAAATAACTGGCTGAATGCTGTTTACAGTTTTGACCTGGCTTATGATGATGATATAAAAAAGTTCGGTTATTTTAAAGATCATCCGGCGCTTCAATCAAAGTCAATTTTAGGTATAGGCATAAGTGCTCACTTTGGTGATAAAAAAAAATAGATGCATAAAAAATGCAACATTGAATTCAATCTCATAAAAAATTTTTATCAACTTCGTAATACCAATTACTTTTAAAAATGAATACAGAAATATACCAGATTAAATTACCACAATTTGAAGGCCCGTTTGATCTGTTGCTTTTTTTTATCGAGAGAGATGAATTGGATATTTATAATATTCCTATTACAAAAATCACCAACGAATTTCTCGTCTATATTCATAAAAGCGAATCGCTGAATATAGAGCTTAGCAGTGAGTTTATTTTATTTATAAGCACGCTAATGCGCATAAAAGCAAAAATGCTTTTGCCAAGAAAAGAGCTCGATCCTGAAGGAAATGAAATTGATCCGCGCCAGGAATTGATAGATAAAATTCTGGAGTATAAAAGATTTAAAGAAGCAGCACTTAAGATGAGTGAGCTGGAAGCATTGCGTATGCTGATGGTAAAGCGGGGAAACATTCAGGAAGAACTATCTAAAATCGGAGAAGAGTCGGGAGAGGGCACCGAAATACAGGCTGTGTCTTTGTTTAAGCTGATGAAAGCTTTTGAAAAAGTTGCCCAACGGCTGCACGAAAAGAGGCATCAGCCCGTACACACGGTAGTGCAATATGACTATACAATGGAAGGCAGCCGTGAATATATGCTTGGTGTGGTAAAAAAACAAAAATCACTTTCTTTTGAAAAAATATTTGATATATGTGAGAATCGTATTCATGCTATTTTTCTTTTTTTAAATATGCTTGAGCTTATTCAGCAAAAATATTTTTTTATAATTATGGGAAAGGGTATTAATAATTTTATAATCGAATACAATGAAGATCGTCCGGAAGATGCATTTCCCTGGAAACAAGCTGTAATTGATATCACACTAAATTAATTATTATGAAAACAAAAATTCAAAGAGCAAACGAAAGAGGTTTTGCAGATCATGGCTGGTTAATAGCAAATCATTCTTTCAGTTTTGCAAATTGGTATGATCCTGCTAAAATACATTTTGGTGCTATACGTGTTTTAAATGATGATGTGATTGCAGGCGGAAAGGGCTTTGGAACAGTAACTCCAGGAAATATGTGAATGGTGCAATTTTCCTGAACGTTACAGCCATCCTCAATAATTATTTTTCCAAAATCGCCGCGAACGGCTGCGCCAGGGCAGACGTAAACATTTTTTCCGATGACTACATTTCCGGTTACTGATGAGAGTGGATGCATGAACGAAGATTCATCAATGACAGGAATAAATTTTTTAAATTGATAAATCATCTTTATTTACTTTTTGTATCAGACGTGTCCGGAGATGGTTTTGTGTTTTTTCTTAATACTTTTAATAACGGCTATTAACCCCCAAATAATTCCAACTGTGCCAAGAACGAGAACAATAACTGAGGCTGCCTCTGAGCCGTTGCAACTTAAGCTACAAGCCAAACCGCCTACCAGTGTAATTAATCCTAATGCAGCTATGCAGCTAAGAATAATAAGCAATGCGTCGCTTCCGCCTTTTTTATTACCGGTTAATTTAGCTTTTGCATATTGCTTTACCTGATATTTGAATTCATCTTTAATAATCCGTTTTTCTTTTCTTGAAAAAAATCTCTTTTCTCCATTTTTTAAATCGGTTAATAGCTTTTCGGCGGCGGCATTTTTGTACGTAGAAGTGTGAGTGCCAATGTAGGCATTAGCAGTGTGACTGAATGAGTTATTATTTAATTGATTAACAAAACAGCATACTAGACAAAAGCTACATAATGCTGCTAAAAAATCGCAACTCTTTTGTTTTATATAATTCCATTTTGTCTTTTTTGTCTTTTTTATTGTTGGATATAATAAAGCAATAACAAAAAAAAATGTGATAAAAAAATAAACCCACCACACCGAAAGTTGCACGCCTCCTGATGAAGATAGAATACCTAATTTTACAGCTATGCAAATAAGAAGAAAGTGAGAAACAACAATTATAGTCCTGGCAAAATGGGGATTGTATTTAGCCCATAAAGATAATTTTCGCATAGTTGTAGTTATTGGTTTAAAGTAAACTACAAAATTTTTATTATACTTTAAAAAGATTTTTAAATCAAGTTTTTCCCGGTTCTAAAACAAGTTCCTTTAAACAAAGCAACTGTATGATCATTTTGATTGGTGATAGTGATGTGATACAACCCTGTTGATTTTCCATTATGCATTTCCTTGGCTTCTGCAGTAAGTACATCATCTACATGCACAGGCTTTATAAAATTTATAGAAGTATCTAAAGCAAGCGACAAATTATTGCGGCTGTTACATGCAAACGCAAAGGAACTATCAGCCAGTGAAAAGGCAATGCCGCCATGTACAACTCCCAAACCATTCATCATGCCTCTGCGTACAATTAATTTAATTTTGCTGTAGCCCGTTCTTATTTCTATTATTTCTATGCCAAGCCACCGGCTGAATAAATCGTTCTTCATCATGTGATCTATAACAGCGACCGCCAGTTTATCTTTTTCCATTTTTATAATTTATTCTCCTGTATAATTTGGTTTCCTTTTTTCCAAAAACGCCGCAACCCCTTCTGCAAAATCTCTTGTAAGTGCGGCCTTTTGCTGAAATTCATCTTCTGTTTGTAATTGTTGTTCGAGGTTTTGCTCCAAAGATTTATTTAGTGCCTGTTTCGTATATGCCAGGGCGTTAGTTGGAAGTGCTGCTAAGGTTGCAGCAATTTTTTCTGATTCAACTTTAAAAATATCATCCGGATAAAATTTATAAATCATTCCAATTCTTTCTGCTTCTTCAGCGGAAATTTTATCACCAAGCATCGTAAACGCAGTTGCCCTTTGCATGCCTATTAAGCGTGGTAAAAAATAGGTTCCTCCACTATCGGGAATCAAGCCGATTTTGCTAAAGGCCTGTATAAAAAAAGCAGATTGAGAAGCAACTATTATATCACAACATAGCGCAATGTTTGCGCCTGCACCTGCAGCAACTCCATTAACGGCTGCTACTACAGGCTTGTTAAGCTTTCTTATTTTACTGATGACAGGATTGTAATGTTCTGAAAGTATTTTTTTCATTTCGGGCCCTTCCGGGACAACAACTTCAGCAAGGTCTTGCCCGGCAGAAAATGCTTTTCCATTTCCTGTTATAAAAACACATCTTGCAGTTGAATTATTTTCACATTCATCTAAAGCCTGTTGTAATGCAAAAGCCATTTCACGGTTAAAGGCATTATATTTTTCAGGGCGATTAAGCGTGATGAAAGCGATGGAATTTTTTATGTTGAAAAGAATGGAAGACATAAATAATTGTATGTGTAATTGCAAATCTAAAATCTTAATTCTACAACGCCGATTTTAGTGACATTTAAAATAATCAAAAGGCTCCAGGCAATCATTACATTGATATAATGCTTTGCACGACGTGGATCCAAACTGGCTGATAAGTTTTGTATTTGATGAATGACATTGAGGGCATTCAATTATTAAATTTTCTAAATAATTTCTATCAAAAGTTTTGGCTGCAGGTGGGGCAATTCCATAAGCTTTTAATTTTTCTTTTCCTGATTCTGTCATCCAATCTGTTGTCCATGCTGGCGAAAGCTGTTGTGTAATTTTAATTTTTTCAAATCCGTTTTGCAAAAGAACCATTCGTATGTTCATACCAATTACATCCAGTGCAGGGCAGCCACTATACGTTGGCGTTATGAAAACTTCAACTTCATCATCATTCAATCTTATATCTCTGACAATTCCAAGGTCAATTACTGACAATACAGGAATTTCAGGATCGGTTACTGTATTGAGAATATCCCAAATCTTTTTTTTGGTTTTCTCTTTTGAGAAAGTATTAATAATATTTTGTTCTGTTTGATTCATTCTTTTAATTCCTTTAGAAATTTAAGTTACCATTCACAGCCGGGATAAGCTCTTTGCAAAAACTGCATTTCAGCAAGCAGCAAGCCGAGATGTTCTGTATGTACACCCGTTTTTCCTCCTGTTTGCATCCAGGTATTTTCTTCAAGTGGGTAGGTAAGTTGCGTTTCTTTAAAAACTGTTTTTATTTTATTTTCCCAATCACTTTTTATTTCACTAACGTTAATGCTTATACGATTACTTGAAAGTAAATTTTCATACTCAGCAGCTTCAAACATTTCGCCTGTAAAAGGCAATATTTCTTCAAGCGCTGATTTTATCCGGTTATTACTTTCCTGAGTGCCATCTCCCATTCGTATCACCCATTCACTGCTCCACCTTACATGGTATGTTACTTCTTTGAGAGATTTTTCTGCAATAGCGGCTAATTGCTTATCTGAAGAATAAATTAATTTCTGATAAAAGAAGAATTGATAAGTGCTGAATAAAAATAATTTCAAAATAGTTTTTGCCCAATCACCATTTGGAATTTCGACTAACAAAAGATTTTTAAATTCTCCTGCATCTCTTAAAAATGCGAGCGTATCTTCTGTGGCATTCTGGTCTTTTAATATTGCAGCATATTGATAAAAATTTCTTGACTGACCTATGAGATCTAGTGCAATATTACTGATGGCAATATCCTGTTCAAGCATTGGTCCATGGCCAGCCCATTCACTAAGGCGGTGACCCATTATTAAATTGTCATCTGCAAGATGAAGGATATAATTAAATAAAGATGTATTACTGGCAGGCATTACATGTGTTTTAATTCATCCGGTAAATCATAGAAGGTAGGGTGTCGGTAAATTTTATCATTTGCCGGTTCATAAAGGCTGGGTGCATCATCAGGATTTGTTGAATGAATATTTTTCGATTCAACTACCCAAATGCTAACGCCTTCCATCCTTCTTGTATAAACATCTCTTGCATTTTCTATAGCCATCTGTGCATCTGCAGCATGAAGGCTTCCTACATGTTTATGATCAAGCCCCTGCTTGCTTCTTATAAAAACTTCCCAAAGGGGTTCATCTTTTTTCATTATGGATTATTTATTATTCTTTATTTTTTGGGATCGCAATTTGTGATTTCAAACGCTACTTTGATTTTAAACGGCATTTAAGGCCCCTTCAGGGCCTGGGATCTTTCTTTTTTCTGCATGAACCAATGCCGCTTCTCTTACCCATTCTCCATCTTTATGGGCACTAACCCTTGCGGTTAAACGCTCTTTGTTGCAAGGACCATTTCCTTTAACTACGTTCCAGAATTCATCCCAGTTTATTTTTCCAAAATCATAGTGCTTGCTTTCCTCATTCCATTTAAGATCAGGATCAGGAATAGTAAGCCCTAATATATCCGACTGCTCTTTACATATATCAACAAACTTTTGGCGTAGCTCATCATTGGTAAATCTTTTAATTTTCCATTTCATGCTTTGTGCAGTGTGCGGCGAGGCATCATCATTTGGTCCAAACATCATAAGACTCGGCCACCACCACCTGTTAAGTGCATCCTGCGCCATTTCTTTTTGTTCTTTAGAACCTCGGCAAAGTGTAAGTAAAATTTCAAATCCTTGTCGCTGGTGAAAACTTTCTTCTTTGCAAACGCGAATCATTGCTCTTGCATAAGGGCCATAAGAAGCACGGCACAACGGAACCTGGTTCATAATAGCAGCGCCATCAACCAGCCATCCGATGGCACCAATATCTGCCCAGGTTAAAGTAGGATAATTAAAAATGGAAGAATATTTTGCTTTGCCACTCAACAATTGATCAACCATTTCTTCCCTGCTGATACCCATGGTTTCAGCAGCAGCATATAAATATAGTCCATGGCCTGCTTCGTCCTGAACCTTTGCTAATAAAGTTGCTTTACGTCTCAAGGAAGGTGCACGTGTTATCCAGTTTCCTTCAGGAAGCATTCCTACAATTTCGCTATGTGCATGCTGGCTTATCTGGCGTATTAATGTTTTACGATAATCTTCCGGCATCCAGTCTTTGGGTTCAATTTTTATTTCCTGTGAAACTTTGTCATCAAATATTTTTTGTAATTCTTCTGTAGCCATGATATTTGAATTTTGTTGCATAAAGTTAAGATTTCTCTTGGCATAAAAACTAACGAGTGTTAGTTTTTATGATTGGCAACTAATACCCACTTAGACCCCGAAATGACAGATTTACAGCCCTTTTAAATGTCAATGATCTAATATCTGCATTTCACTCCATCCTGTAGAATTATTTTCAAATATATATATTCCCTTATGACCACTTAACCTAACTTGTATCATCTTTTGATGTATATAAAGCACCTTCAATGTGCGCTATTCTTTTTTTTAACTCTACATGGAAATAAACCTTCCTATCTCCATTTGTTACAATTTCAATGGCTTGGTTATCATAATTGTATTCATCATCGTTTTGATATACAGTCCATGTATTTTGATAAATTGCTAAAATCAGTTTACCTAAACTGTCATTAACAATCATGTTAATTATTAACCTCCCTCTTTAACATATAATTTCAATAAATTAGGAAACTCATTTATAAAAAAGACACCACTCTGATCTAATTGAACGCTGCTGCCTGATCGCTCATACCCATTGCTATTGTTGGGATCTCAGCATTATCTAAGTCGTTAATATCGCCAAATGATGAATTTATTTTTTCTAAAACTTTTTTATTATCCCAATCATTAAGTGCATCATAAGCGGTTATTAAAGCCAATGAGATAGCAACAATAGTTAAACTTTTCTGTTTCCAATTAAGTCCTTTCCATTTGCCTATGCTAAATGCAGAACCTATCCCAAACAAGCAAGCCAGAAAAATTTCAAATATCTTCATAAAATAAATTTGCTTCTTATTGTGTTATGTACTTATGATTTTACATCAAAATCCACCACCACTTTTTTACTCCTTGGATGCGATTGACAAGTAAGAATGAATCCTGCCTCTACTTCTTCCTGCTCAAGGCCATAATTAACTTCCATTTCAACTTCTCCCTCTACAAGCTTTGCTTTGCATGTAGTGCAAACGCCACCTTTACAAGCAAATGGAAGATCTGCACCCTGAGCCAATGCTGCATCAAGAATATTATTACTGTTATAGTCAAGTTTAAAATCGAAACTTCGCCCGTCAAGCTTTACAGTGATTTCGCTTCCATCTTCTGTAGTTGGATTTAATGCTGTAAAAACTTTTGTATTCTTTCTTGTTGGTGTCGTAAATAATTCAAAATGTATTTTCCTTTTATTTATTCCATTACTTTCTAAAAATTCTTTTACTGTAAAAATCATTTTCTCAGGACCACAAATAAAAAATTCATCAACAACATTAAAATTAATTAACCCGGAAAGCTGCTTACATTTTTCAGCATCTATTCTGCCATAGTTGATGTCTGCTTCAGTTCTTTCGCGGCTTAGAATATGAATTAACCTGAAATACTGCAGGTACTTATCTTTCAGCGCTTCAAGGTCTTCCTTAAAAATAATTGAAGAAACATTCCTGTTGCCATATATAAGTGTAACAGAGCTTTGTGGCTCTGTATTGAGTATTGTTTTTATTATAGAAATTACAGGAGTGATTCCGCTTCCTGCAGCATAAAAAACATAATCTTTTTTATTTGTTACGTTTACTTCGGTGAAGAAAGTTCCTGTTGGTGGCAGGACTTCAAGTATATCGCCTGTTGCGAGTTGCAGGTTGGCAAAAGTAGAGAAAGCGCCATTAAAAACTTTTTTTACTGCTACCCTTAATTCATTTTCTCCAGGGCTGGTGCAGATGGAATAAGACCTGCGTAGTTCTTCTTCGTCAACTTTGAATTTAATAGTAATATTTTGCCCTTGCTTAAAGGAGAAATCATTTTCAAGTTCGGGTGGAATATCGAATGCTATAGAAACACAATCTTCCGTTTCTCTTTGTATATTTTTTACTGTAAGCTTATGAAAATGTATAGCCACTTATTATTTTTTTGATCCGGTTTTGCCAACAGGCAGTTTTATAATTTTAGATTTTATTACATTGCCGGAGGTAAGAGAATTTTCTCTACGAGTATGCATCATAGTTAGTGGCTGACTTTTTAAACCTTCAATAAGAATATGAACCATATTTTCTTCTAATGATTCTGAATCAATTTTTTTGCCTGATCTATGCCAGCTTTCTATGCCACCTATTGCAGATAAAATAGTAAGCACAGCAACATAAGGGTTGATTGGATTGATTTCGTTATTATCTATTCCTTTTTGCAAAAGTGCGGCCAGCCTTGACCTGTAGTTGCGTCGTTGATTTTTAAAATCAGTTAAAAACGATTCTGGTAAGTGCTTCCATTCATGATCGGAAATATAAACAACTTCAAACTCCTCTATCATCATAGAAATATGAAAACGAATGATTCGTTCAATTTTTGACAAAAATGATTCATTACTTAATTCGACTTCTCTTAAATGGCTGGTAAATAAACGGGCAATTCTGAAACAGATGTCTTTTAAAATTTCATATTTAGATTCAATATGATTATACAGGCTAGGTGCTTCTACACCAATTACTTCAGCAATATCACGCATAGAAGTTGCCGTAAATCCCTTCTTCCTGAACAGAGCAGAGGCCTTCCGGGTTATTACATCTTTTTTAGTGCTATTTTTACCCGGGATTATTTTTGCCATCAATACTTTTTTTTCAAAACTAACACTTATTAGTTTTTTAGGAATTCTAATTCAGATAAAAAAATTATCTCATTATTATGATTTACATGATGATTAAGAATTAAGAACAATTAGTTTTGCATTTTCAATTGACTTTATGCAACTACAACCAGTAGACAAAGTGGAAAAAATTTCACCGGAGGATTTTAAAAATAATTATTACGATCCAAAAAAGCCTTTAATAATTACTGGCCTTGCAAAGCAATGGCCTGCCTATAACAAATGGACATGGGATTATTTTAAGGAAATTGTTGGAGATAAAAAAGTAGGATTGTACAATAATGTAAAGAGTGACGCATACACTCCCATAAATACTGCAGATGATTATAAAAGTTTTGGCGAATATGTAGATATGATTAAGAGTGGCCCGGCAGCATGGAGAATTTTTCTTTTTAATATTTTTGATCATGCTCCCCAGCTCATCAACGATTTTACCTGGCCCGAGGATCTGATGAAAGGTTATGTAAAAAAATACCCGATGTTGTTTACAGGCGGGCAAACTTCCATTACGCACATGCACTTCGATATTGATCTTTCTCATATTCTTCATACCCAGTTTGCCGGCAGAAAGAAAGTTTTATTATTTCGTCATGAAGAGCAATATAAACTTTACCGCAAACCCTTTGAGGTATTGAGCCTGGCTGATTTTTCAAATTACAATCAAAATTCAGGTAATCCGGATTATGAAAAATTTCCGGCGCTAAAATATGCATCAGGATATGAACTGATACTCGGACATGGTGATACTTTATTTATGCCTGCAGGATATTGGCATCACATGGAGTATCTTGACAGTGGATTTGCAATGAGCCTTCGTGCACTGCAAAACTCAATGTCAGGAAAGGCAAGGGGAGCCTGGAATTTATTTGGCATGAGAAGCATTGATACCATTATGAAAAAGACAAACCCAAAATGGTGGTATAATTATAAAATAAAAAAGATTGACAGGTTAGCATCATCAGAATTAAGAAAATATTCTAATTAAACGCCACAAAATTCTTTTTATAAGAAATAATTATTATTTTAGCAGCCCATTCTGCTTTTCCTTTTCCTATAATTTAAGACCGCTCACACAATCCAATAGCTTTAAACCCAATAGCTTTAATTTTTTTACTATCAATAGAATTAATGCCCTCGTTCAAAAGATTATCAGGGAATTAGAACTTTTTCTTGTGGTTTCAGAGGTAAGCAAGGCCGGTGATTTTTATCACTGGCCGTTTTTTTTAAGAAGTTATGGGCTAATAGGCAATGGTCAATAAGGTCAATAGGCAAGAAGTCAATAATCAATGATAAATGATCAACTTGCTCACTACTCACTGCTCACTGCTGATTGCTCATTGCTCATTGTCAAACGCCCTGTTTATGAATTTTACCAAAGGCATTAAAGCCTTAAAAGTTTTACTTATATCCTTTGCTAATCCCGGTTTAGTAAGTTGGCTATCGGTAATATTTTTTGTGGCGATGAAACTCTTTAATTTCAAAAAAGCTGCAGCAGGATTTTCTTTATTATAACCTTTAGGAACATTGACAAGCATTTGGATTTTGTCCATATCGAGGTCTGAGTATTGAGTTTTGAATGGAGTAGCATTAATAATTTTTGTAAACTCAGGCAGGCAATAATCAATTTCCTGGCGTAATTTTTTTAAGTCAGGGGGCGTCGGCATCCAAAGGCCACCACCTGCAAAACTTTCTCCTGCCGGTTCAAGATGAAAATAATACCCGGCAAATATTGATTTTTTTCCTCCCCTGTTGAAAGAGGCGCCCATATTAGTTTTGTAAGGAGTTTTATCTTTTGAAAAACGAATATCCCTGTTAATTCTGAAGGTACAGTTCTTAGGCTGTAATTCTTTTATATCATTATCAAAAATGGATATATTGCTAATGAGTTGCTGTACAAAATTTTCAAAATCATTTTTTGAAGAAAGATATTCTTCCCGGTGGTTGTCAAACCAGGGCTTATTATTATTTAGTTTAAGTTTTTTTAAAAAACTTATCGTTGATAGTTGAAGCATAGGGCTGCTAATAGGAGAAGAAGAAAGCCGATTTATTAATAAAAATGTTGCCTGTATTACTTTACATTGCTCCAGTTTTCACCGCTTTTTATTCTGTAAATAGTCATCTCGCTTACTTTATATTTTTCTGCAATTTGCTTGTAAGTAAGCTTCCGGCGGGGATTATTAATATTTTCTTTAATAGCTTTTACTTGTGATGAAGTGAGCTTAAGCCCTTGTTTTTTCATATTCTGAATTTTTTTATAAGCAATTTTTTCCGGGCTTTTTTGTTGATGTGTGCTCACATCTTGTTGAGAAGCCCATTTCAGATTTTTAGTATTGTTATCGGTTTTGTTATGATTAATGTGAATAACAAATTTGTCTCTTGGAGAATTCTTTTTGTTGAAAAGTTTTGCTACTTCACGATGGAAATAAATAGTGCCATTATTATCATCAATATGCAGGTTCAGCGTTTTATACCCTGAGGTAAGAGAACCATCTAATAATTTTCCGTCTGCTAATACATCGTTAGTATAGCTTGCGGCACGACCATGTGAGGACATTGCATATTTTCTCCGCAATAACTTCCAGCCTTTAAACTGAAGTTGCTTCCATATTTCACCGTTTATTTTTTTAATCATAACTAAGGGTTTAAAATAAAGTTACAAAACTAAGTTTGTATCATATTTAAAAAATCTGTTTCATTAATTATTTTTACAGTCTTTATTTTTTTTGCCTTTTCCAATTTACTTCCTGCAGATTCGCCAGCAACAAGATAATGCAAATTGTTACTAACGGTCGAAAGAAGTTTACCACCGTTATCTTCTGCTAATTTTTCTGCATCACTTCTTTTCAAGGTGGGTAGCGTACCAGTAAATAAAAATGTATGTCCTGTAAGCTTTCCGATTTTATCTTCAACTTTGTCTCCCTTTATATTTAATCCAACACCAGCAAGGGTTTTAAGCATCGTTATATTATCAGTATTATGAAAAAATTCATAAATACTTTCACCAACTTTGTTTCCAATATCTTTTAATTTTTGCAAATCTTCTATTGAAAAATTTTGAAGATCAAAAATACTATCAACACTTTTACCTAAGGTTTTTGCAGTCGCTTCCCCCACATATCTTATTCCTAATCCAAAAATTAATCTGTTTAAATTCTGCTGTTTAGAATTTTCAATTGCGTTGCGAAGATTGTCAATTGATTTTTGCCCGAACCCGTCAAGCTCCCCGGTTTTTTCATAATCAAGGGAATAAATTCCGGGAATATTTTTTAATAAATCAAGGCTATAAAATTTGCGAATATTAGCTTCACCCAGACTTTTTATATCCATAGCATCTTTGCTTACAAAATGTATTATGCGTTCCACCACCGCTGCTTCGCAATTAATATTTACGCATCTCCATACGGCTTCGTCTTCGGGCTTTACAAGCAGGTCTCCGCATACAGGGCAATTAACAGGGAATTGGATTTTCTTTTCTTTCCCGGTTCTTATTTCTGCAAGCGGCTTTGCAATATAAGGAATTACATCGCCGGCCCTTTCTACTATAACGGTATCGCCTATTCGCAAATCTTTTTCTTTAATTACATCTGCATTAAAAAGTGAAATGGATGTAATGGTAACACCACTTATGAAAACGGGTTCTATCTTAGCGACGGGCGTTACAGAGCCTGTGCGGCCTACCTGGAATTCAACTTTTATTAATTTGGATGTTGCCTGCCGTGCTTTAAATTTATAAGCAATTGCCCATCGCGGATGGTGTGTTGTGCTGCCGGTTTGCTGTTGCAGTTCTACATTATTAATTTTTATCACCATGCCATCTATTTCATAAGGGAGTTCATCTCTTTTTGTTTCAAACTTTTCGCAAAAATTAATAACCTGTTCAATATTATTTAGTACTTTTTTTTCATTTACCGGAGTTTTAAATCCAAGCTCAGCAAGCATTTGCAGAGAGCCTGCATGGGTTTTTAATAATTCAGGATTTTTCTTTAATCCTTTTTCGTTTAGCTTAACAAAACTTATGTGATACAATATTGCTTCTAATTTTCTTTTTCTTACAGATGCCGGATCTTTCATTCTTAATGAACCAGCAGCAGCATTTCGCGGATTGGCAAGCGGGGCTATTCCTTCTTCAGCAAGCATAGCATTGTATTGTCTGAAATTTTCTTTTGTCATTAATACTTCACCGCGTATTTCAATCTTTTCAATTCCATAATCAGAAAATTTTGCAGATAAAGGAATAGAACCTATTTGTTTTATATTGATTGTAACATCATCTCCGGCAATTCCATCACCTCTTGTGGCACCTTTTACCAGCATATCTTTTTCATAAATGAGTGAAATGCTTGCTCCATCAAATTTGGGCTCGGCGCTGTATTCTATATTTTCATTGTGAATAAAACTCTTTACTCTTTTATCCCAATCAACAAGATCCTTTGGATTATAACTATTTTCAAGGCTGAGCATGGGAACAAGATGCGAAACACTAATAAATTCTTTGTTAAGACTGTTGCCCACTCTTTGTGTTGGTGAATCAGGAGTTATTAATGAAGGATTATCCTTTTCAAGTTTTTCAAGCGCTTTATAAAACGCATCATATTCAACGTCTGAAATTAATGGATCATTTAAAATATAGTATCTATGTTCATGAAACCTGAGAACATCTCTTAACTCATCAACAGTACCGGCATTTTTTAAAAGCCTGTTAGTAAGTAATTGCAAATTCTTTGTTTGATCTTTTGTGTACATGAAAAAGATTTGTTGTAAAATTAAAACTCGTTAGTTTATGTGATGATTTTATTCGTTATAAAAATACGGAAATAGAAATGTATAAACTTTACTTCAATGATAAAATGAAAAATGTATTTACCCTAAAAAATATTTTAATGAAATTCAAATAATGTGTTTATTTTACACAATAAATTGCTGTTATGAAAAAAGTTTTACTTGCCTGCTGTATTGTCTTATTTTCTTTACAAAGTTTTTCACAATTATTATCATGGAGCCCGAATTTTCCTGTGGAAAGCACATCTACATTTACTATAACTGTAGATGCGGCAAAAGGAAATCAAGGCCTGCTCAATTATACACCAACCACTGATGTATATGTGCATACTGGAGTTATTACCAACCAAAGCACCAGCTCATCAGACTGGAAACATGTAAAATTCAATCAAAATTTTAACCAGCCAAATCCTGCTTTGCAGGCAACTTATTTAGGAAGTAATAAATGGCAATTTATTATTACCGGCGGCATAAGAGCTTATTATGGTTTAACTGATCCAACAGAAGTCATTCAAAAAATTGCAATACTTTTTAGAAATGGAAATGGTAGTCTTAAACAGGCAAATACTGATGGAAGTGATATGTACATTCCTGTTTATACAACAAGCCTTGCTGTAAGATTTTCTGTTCCTTTAATTCAACCAACTTATATTCCCCAGCCGGAAACTATTGTAAAAAATATTGGTGATAATATTGCAGTAACTGCTGTAGCAAACATAGCATCAACATTAAAATTATATTTCAATGGAGCGGTAATACAAACTGCTTTAAATGCTACTACAATATCTGCTAGCCCTGCAATAGTTGTTGGTGGAAATCAAACATTGGTAGCAGAAGCAAATGATGGAACAACAACTACGAAAGATACTATACGTTTTTTTGTAACCGGCGGAGTAACAGTTGCTCCATTACCTGCAGGTGTAAAAGATGGAATTAATTATGATGTAAATAATACTTCTGCCACATTAGTTTTATATGCACCTGGTAAAACGAGGGTATCAGTAATAGGAGAATTTTCGGGCAGTAACTGGATCGAGCAATCGCAATACCAAATGAATAAAACACCTGATGGAAATTACTGGTGGCTTCGGATAAACGGATTAACTACAGGTACAGAATATGCGTTTCAATACCTGGTAGATGGCGCTTTAAAAATTGCAGAGCCTTATAGTGAAAAAATTCTCGATCCAAACAATGATCAGTTTATTCCTTCAACTACTTATCCTTCTTTAAAAGCGTATCCAACGGGAATGACAACGGGTATAGTAAGCATATTACAAACTAACGCTCCCGCATATACGTGGCAGGTAAATAATTTTCAAAAGCCCGATAAAAGAAACCTGGTAATTTATGAATTACTGGTTCGCGATTTTGTTGCCAAACACGATTGGAATACTTTAAGAGATACTTTAAATTATCTTAAAAAATTGGGTATAAACGCAATAGAAATAATGCCATTTAATGAATTTGAAGGCAACCTCAGCTGGGGCTATAATCCTGATTTTTATTTTGCACCTGATAAATATTATGGCCCGGAGAATACGCTTAAAGAATTTATTGATAGTTGTCATAAAGATGGAATTGCAGTTGTAATGGACATGGTGCTTAATCATTCATTTGGTTCTGCACCAATGGTTCAATTGTATTGGGATGCAGTGAATAACAGGCCTGCGGCAAATAATCCCTGGTTTAATCCCGTGCCAAAACATGCGTTTAATGTTGGTTATGATATGAACCATGAAAGCCTTGCCACACGGTACTTTGTTAGCCGTGTAATTGATCATTGGCTTAATAATTATAAGATAGATGGTTTTCGTTTTGATCTTTCAAAAGGGTTTACACAAACACAAACATGCGATGCTAACGGTAACAATTGTAATGTAAGTTTATGGGGCAATTATGATCAAAGCAGGGTAGATATTTGGAAAAGATATTATGATACCATACAATTAAAATCGCCAGGAGCTTATACAATACTGGAACATTTTGCAGATAATTCTGAAGAAACTGTTTTATCTAATTATGGCATGATGCTTTGGGGCAACATGAATTATAATTATAACCAGGCCTCAATGGGTTATTCTACCGGTTGGGATTTTAGCCAGGGCATCGCCAGCCAGCGCGGATGGACAAATCCATATTTAGTTACTTACATGGAAAGCCATGATGAAGAAAGACTGATGTATAAAAATATTCAATTCGGTAATTCATCAGGAGGATATAATGTAAAAGATACTGCGACAGCTTTAAAAAGAAATGAATTGGATGCAGCATTTTTCTTTACACTTCCCGGCCCGAAAATGATATGGCAATTTGGTGAGCTTGGTTATGATTATTCAATTAATTATTGCCAGGACGGAAGTAACAACAGCAATTGCCGTACAGATGCTAAACCTATTCGCTGGGATTATTTACAACAAGTTAACCGGAAGAAATTGCATGATATTTATAGTGCATTAATAAAACTTCGTTTTAATGCTACCTATAAAGATGCGTTTGTTTTAAACATTTCGCAACAGAGCCTCGGCGGCGCTTTTAAATGGATTGAATTGAATGGAACAACCGGTAAAATTGTAGTCATTGGTAATTTTGATGTAGTACCGCAAACCGGCTCTGTTACTTTTCAAAATGCAGGAACCTGGTATGATTATTTGAATGGCACAACCATAACTGCTACAGGAAGCCCGCAATTTTTTACATTACAGCCAGGAGAATATCATGTATTTACCAATACAAATGTAATATTACCCGTAACACTCGTTAGCTTTAACGGAAAAAATAACGGAACAACTAATGTATTATCATGGACTGTTGCTAACGAACAGGATTTAGATTATTACGAATTGCAACGCAGCATTGATGCTCAAAATTATGTAACCATCTCTCAAACAAAAGCTGCAGCAAAAAATAATTATTCTTATTCAGATATTCTTGCCAACAACATTTCTCCTGTTTATTATTATCGTTTAAAAAGTGTAGATAAAGACGGTAATTTTAAATACAGCGCTGTGGTAAAATTAAGAATATCATCTCATACCGGTTTTGCAGAAGTAAACCCTAATCCATTTTCAGGTAAATTAAAAGTAAAAGTTGAATCTCTCTTTCAGGATAAAGCAACTCTTATTATCACTGATGTTAGCGGCAGGCAATTGGTTAAGCAGCAAATAAGTTTAGCTGCAGGCAATAATAGTTTTGAAATTAATGAAACTACAAAATTTTCAAAAGGGACTTATTTGCTTACTGTTATTGAATCACAACAAACACAAAGTATTAAATTGATTAAGAGCGAATAGAAGTGAGAAGAGAGTTGTAAGTAGTAAGAATAGTAAGCAGTGAGCAATTCGTTTAATAAAAAATTACTGTAATAAAAAAATAGAAAGAGAAATGTATGGCACTAATAGCAAAAGATAACGCCCAGAAAAATATCAAAACCTTTAAAATAATTCAATCAGAGGTACAAAGCATAAATCGGGTTGCTTTGTCTGTTGACTGTGTAATTTTTGGCTTTGATGAAAATAAGCTTAAGGTTTTATTGATTCGTTCCGATCTTAAAAAGTACCAAAGCAAATGGTCATTGCTTGGCGATCTTGTAAAGCCTGAAGAAGATCTTGATGACTCTGCCTACCGGATATTAAAACAACGTACAGGCCTAAACGATCTTTATCTTGAACAGGTTCATACATTTGGAGAAGTAGAGAGGCACCCCGGGGGCCGTGTGGTTACAGTTGCTTATTGCTCACTTATTAATATACAGCATCATCGGTTGAAGACGCTTGAGAACGAATTACACTGGCATGATGTGGAAAGTGTATCCGACCTTGCATTTGATCATAAAAAAATATTTGATGCTTGTTATTTGTGGCTTCAAAAAAGAGTGCAGGAACATCCTTTAGGGCTTAGCCTGCTGCCTAATAAATTCTCTTTACGTGAACTGCAAAATCTTTATGAAGCTATTTTAAACATTAAGCTCGATAGGAGAAATTTCAGGAAGAAATTTTTTGCAATGGATTTTTTAGTTGATATGGGTGAAGATGAACAAAACGTTCCGCACAGGCCGGGCAGGCTTTATAAATTTGATTATGATAAATATGAAAAGAAGAAAAAAACCTGGTCGGGAATAGATTTTTGATTAATTACAAAAAATTATAAATTACGTTTCTTATTTAAAAAAAACTTTCTGAAAATATATAGAGCAGACTAGCTTCTGTCATAAAAATTTAATATTATCTGCAACTTAAAAGCAGCTTTAAAAAACTTTTAAAAAAAGATTTGGTAATCAAAAAAATAATTTTAAATTGTGTAAAATTTACACATTACTAAACTTGTAAATTTAACTTCACACTTCTTAATTAAACGATTGTTCTATGAGAAAAAGCATTACTCTTTTTTCAAAACATGCCTGTGTTTTGATTTTTTTTATTTTTTTCGCATTTGTTGCTACAGCACAAAACCGAACAGTCACCGGCACAGTAACTTCAAAAGAAGGTACCCCATTAGCCGATGCATCTGTAACGGTTGTTGGTCAAAAGACCGGTGTACGAACCGCTGCAGATGGAACTTTCTCCATTAATGTTCCTGCAAATGCAAAACAACTTCAAATAAGTTATGTAGGTTCACAAGCTCAAAGGGTGGACATAACCTCAGCTTCAAATGTAACTGTTGCTCTTACAACTTCAGCGCAGGCGCTTACTGATGTGGTAGTTATCGGTTATGGTTCTGTAAAGAAAAAAGATGTAACAGGCTCAATAGGCCAGGTTAGTTCTAAAGATTTTCAAAAGGGAAATATTGTTACTCCTGATCAATTGATTGCAGGCAAGCTTCCCGGTGTGCAGGTTACTTCTAATGGCGGCGCCCCCGGTTCAGGAAGCACCATCAGGATAAGAGGAGGCGCTTCATTAAACGCAAGTAATGATCCTTTGATTGTTATAGACGGAGTTCCTTTGGGTAATAACGGCATATCCGGTGCTGCCAATGCTTTTAGCCTCATTAATCCTAATGATATTGAATCATTCAGTGTTTTAAAAGATGCCTCTGCTGCAGCAATTTATGGCTCAAGAGCGTCAAACGGCGTTATTCTTATTACAACAAAAAAAGGAAGAACAGGTAAGCCTGTTATTGATTTTAATTCAACTCTTTCTGTGGCAAAAATTGCCAATAAAGTAAAGGTGCTTTCTCCTGAAGAATTTCGTAAATTTTTAGTCAGTCACGGTTCTGCAGATCAACAGAAATTAGTAGATACTGCCAGCACAGATTGGCAAGATCAAATTTATCAAACTGCCATCAGCACTGATAATAATTTAAGCATTAGCGGCGGATATAAAAATATGCCTTATCGTTTCTCTTTAGGTTATCTTAATGAAGAAGGAATTTTGAAAACAGGAAAATTATCCCGTTATTCTCTTGGTATAAATGTAAGCCCGCGTTTATTTGATAACCATTTAAAAATTGATTTAAATGTAAAAACATCGTTGAGTGAAAACCGGTTTGCCAACGAAGGTGCAATAGGTGCGGCTGTTAGCTATGATCCAACAAAGCCTGTATATTCAAATAGCACCAGGTTTGGTGGCTTTACTGAATACCTTGATCCAACAAGCAACACCGGATTAAAAAAACTTTCACCCACAAACCCATTGGGATTGTTATTACAAAGAAGGGATATAAGTGAAGTAAGAAGAAGCCTTGGTAATGCCCAGGTAGATTATAAATTTCATTTCTTACCTGATTTGCACGCTAATTTAAATCTCGGTTATGATGTGTCAACCGGCCTGGGTACTATTTTTGTTCCAGATAGCGCTGCTTCTGCTTACCATCGTACAACAGATGCCAAGCATGGAGGTATTAATAATAAGTATCGCCAGAAAAATGCTAATACCTTACTCGAATTTTATTTTAATTATGTAAAGGAAATAAGCTCTATCAAAAGCAGGATAGATGCTGTTGCAGGATATGCTTACCAGGATTTTTTAACTACCAATTACAATTTCTCCGATTATACTGTAGATAATGTAGCAGTAAGCGTCCCGCCCGATCTATTTGACAAACCTGAACACACTTTGATTTCGTACTATGGCCGTTTGAATTATTCTTTTAATGATAAATATTTTCTAACAGGCACTATCCGTACGGACGGTTCTTCAAGATTTAATCCTAACAATCGTTGGAGTGTATTCCCTTCCGGTTCTTTTGCCTGGAAAATAAAAGAAGAAGGTTTTTTAAAAAATTCGAGGGTTGTTTCTGATCTTAAATTACGGTTGGGTTATGGCATTACGGGCCAGCAGGAAGGTATAGGAAATTATGATTACATTACGTACTATAAAATAAGTAATTCGCAGGCACAATACCAGCTTGGTAATAATTTTTACCAGTCTTACCGTCCGGGAGGATCTTACTTTAATAGAAAATGGGAACAAACAACCACTTACAATGGAGGGTTAGATTTCGGTTTTGCTAATAATAGAATCACTGGTTCTGTAGATTATTATTACAAAGAAACAACTAACCTTTTAAATGAAATTACCCAGCCCGCAACAACCAATTTTAGCAATAAAATTGTTGCAAATGTAGGAAGCATGAAAAATTCGGGAGTAGAAGTCTCATTAAATATTATACCTGTAAGGAACAAAAATATTAATTGGGATATTAATCTGAACGGAACTTATAATACAAATAAAATAACCAAATTAACTATCTCATCAGATCCCAATTATGCCGGTAACAGGTATGGTGGAATTTCAGGAGGTGTTGGAAACACTGTTCTTATAAATTCCGTAGGTGAAAGCAGGGGTTCTTTTTATGTTTATAAGCAAGTGTATGATGATAACGGAAAACCAATTGATGGACTATTTGCAGACCTGAACCGTGATGGAATTATAAATGAGAAGGATTTGTATCAATATAAAAGTGCAGATCCGCAATATTTGTTTGGAGCAAGCAGTAATATATCTTTTAAAAACTGGAGCGCAAGCTTTGTATTGAGAGCTAATTTAGGTAACTATATGTACAATAATACTTTTTCAAGTACAGGCACAATCAGGAGTATTATTAATCCTTTAAATTATTTGAATAATGGTTCTGTAAATGTTTTGGCAACTAACTTTTCGGGTAGCGGCGATAAATATTTTCTGTCAGATTATTATATAGAAAATGCTTCTTTCCTCAGAATGGATAATATAAATATTGGCTACAATTTTGGAAAAATCTTCCGCAACCTGGCTACACTTGTTGTTACAGGGAGTGTACAAAACGTTTTTGTAATTACAAAGTACAATGGGTTAGATCCTGAAATCAGCGGCGGTATTGACAATAATTTTTATCCAAGGCCACGTACCTACAGTGTAGGCTTAAATTTGGAATTTAGATAATAATAAATATTAAGACATAAAATAAATATATGAAACAAAATATTTTAAAAATTATTGGGATAGGAATTTTGATAGCTTCAATACAATTTTCCTGTAATAAAAAGCTTGACAGGCTTCCGACAAATGATGTAACAGCTGACCAGATTTATAGTACCCCTCAGGGATATAAACAGGCATTTGTAAAATTATACGCAGCTTTTGGTCTTACGGGTAATCAGGGCCCAGCAGGAAATGGAGACATCCAGGGAATTGATGAAGGTTTCTCCGATTTTTTGCGCTTATATTTTAAAGCACAGGAATTAAGTACTGATGAAGCTGTGATTTCATGGGGAGATGCCGGTATTCAGGATTTCCATAACATGAACTGGTCATCATCCAATCCGTTTTTACAGGGATTGTATTATCGCTGTTATTACCAGATTACATTGTGCAATGATTTTATTCGGCAGTCAGCAGATGATAAAATAAGTGGGCGCGGCATAACCGGAGCGGATGCCGATGCTATAAAAAAATACAGAACTGAGGCCCGCTTTTTAAGAGCCTATCAGTATAGCATAGTCATGGATTTATTTGGTACAGGTCCCTTTGCTACAGAAACTGACATTCTTGGTTCCTTTTTGCCTAAGCAGGCTACCCGTACCGAACTTTTTAATTACGTTGCATCTGAATTAAAAGCAATTGATCCTGATCTTGCTGATGCAAGAACGAATGAGTATGGAAGAGCAGATAAAGCGGCTGCATGGGCATTGCTCGCACGCAATTATTTGAATGCTGAAGTATTCACTGGCACCGCACATTATGATTCTGCTTTAATTTATTCAAAAAAAGTTATTGATGCCGGTTATTCTTTAGTGGATGATTATCGCTGGCTGATGCTTGCTGATAATAATTTGAATACAAATGAATTTATACTAACTATAAATTATGATGGTACAAGAAGCCAAAGCTTTGGTGGAACTACTTTTTTGACCCATGCGCCCAATGGTGGATCAATGAGTGGCTCAGTAACCGGTGTTGGTGGCGGTTGGGCAGGGTTACGAACTACAAAAAATCTTCCTGATTTATTCCCGGATTTGAATGGCACAGCAGACCAGCGTGCAGAATTTTATTTACCTGGCCAGAAGTTGGATATTGATAATCAAACTGTATTTACTGATGGCCTTGCGGTTACGAAATACAGAAATGTAACCCGGACAGGAGCACAAGGAAGCAGCCTGGATTATTCTGATATTGATTTTCCTATTTTCAGATTGGCAGAAATGTATCTTATTTATGATGAAGCATTTTTGCGTAACGGCGGGGGTGATGAAACAACTGCCCTATCTTATTTTAATAAAATTCGCACAAGAGCGTATGGAGGAAGCACAGCAGGAAATGTTACTTCAATTAATTTAGACCTGATACTTGATGAAAGAGCCAGGGAATTATATTGGGAAGGTTTCCGCAGAACTGACCTTATACGTTATGGTAAATTTACATCCGATACTTATTTGTGGCCATGGAAAGGCGGTGTAAAAGGTGGTAAAGGAGTTGAAGATTTCAGGAAAATTTACCCAATTCCTTCCAGTGATGTATCAGCTAATACCAACTTAAAACAAAATCCAGGTTATTAATTTAAAATATTATTCGTCATGAAACATTTATCTAAAATATTTATTTTATCTGCCTTAATCCTTTCAGGAATCTGGTCGTGTAAAAAAGAAGAGAATCGGGTGATATTTAAAGGAGGCACAACACCCGAGTTGACTGCTTCAAAATCAGATAGCATTCCGTTGTCGTTTATAACTAAGGACAATGAGGCCATTCAATTATCATGGACTAATCCAAACTATCAGTTCAATACGGGTATAAGTTCTCTTAATGTAAATTATACAATAGAAATTGATACGGTGGGCGCCAATTTTACTAATCCAAATAAACAGGTAATTTCTCTCGGTACAGATTTATCTAAAAGTCTTACTCAAAGCACATTAAATGATTATTTACTTAACCAGCTTCTGTTAGATACCGGAATGACCCATAATATAGAGATACGTGTGACTTCCTCTTTGGTAGGGGGTGCAAAACCATTAGTATCAAATAGTTTAAGTTTTAAGGTTTCCCCTTTTGTTATTCCTCCAAAAGTGCAACCGCCTACGACGGGACACTTGTATTTGGTTGGCGATGCAACTGACGGTGGTTGGAATAATCCTGTTCCGCTTCCTACACAAGAATTTACTAAAATAGATGGATTGCATTTTGAAATTACGGTTTCTTTAACCGGAGGAAAACAATATTTATTTCTTCCATTAAATGGAGATTGGGGGCACAAGTTTGCCTGTAAAAAAACAGCAGATCAAAGTCCTAACGGAGGTGATTTTGGATTTGATTTTAGTGATAATTTTCCCGGCCCCCTCGTTAGTGGCAACTATAAAATAGAAGTCGATTTTCAAAGAGGAAAGTATACAGTTACAAAGCTTTAATGTAATGGTGACAGTTAAAAAATATTTTTAAAATTTGATTATGAAATATACATCTAAATTACTTTTTGCAATTACATTGATGATTGCATTTGCAGCATGTAAAAAGGTTGCGGATTTACCCCATTACCAAAATGGTAAAGCGACAACACTCACAGCTTCCACAACAAGTGTTGCTCCCGTACCGGCAGATTCTAATACTGTTGCTCTTTCCTTAACATGGACTTACCCGGCTTATGCAACGGATTCTTCTAACATGAAATATGTTATTCAAATAGATTCAGCAGGTGGCAATTTTTCTAAAGCAGCCAGCCGTACTGTATTAAAATCTTTAAGTACAACATTCACCGCTAAAGAACTTAATACTATTTTATTAGGTTATGGTTACGCTTTTGGTGTTCCGTATAATATGAATATTAGAGTACTGTCTTCTTATGCCAATAACAATGAACTGCTAACATCGAATACCTTAACAGTTAGTATGACTCCTTACAGAGTGCCGCCGAAAGTTGTGCCGCCTGCATCAGGACATTTATTTTTAGTTGGTAATGCTTCTGCCGGAGGATGGAATAATCCTGTGCCTTCATCTTCACAGGAATTTACAATGATTGATTCTCTTACTTATGAAGGAACATTTTATTTGAATGGTGGCGGACAATATCTTTTTTTACCAGTTAATGGTGATTGGGCTCATAAATTTAATGTGGCAGACGGATCAGTTGCAGGTCTTTCAAACGGGGGCGATTTTGGAGCTGATTTAGGAAATGCAAATATACCAGGTCCGGCAACTACCGGCACCTATAAAATTTTTGTTGACTTTCAACATGGAACTTTCAAAGTAACAAATTTGAATCAGTATGGCTTATTATATGTGCCCGGAAATTATCAAAATTGGGATCCTGCATCAGCTCCCACACTTGGTTCTCCCAATAATGATGGAAAATTTGAGGGCTATTTAAATTTACCCGCGGGCGAATTTAAATTCACTACTGCTCCAAACTGGAGCAATGCTCTTGGAGATGGCGGCGGCGGCACTTTAATTCCCGGTGGCGGAGGAAACCTATCTGTACCCGCAGCTGGATACTACCATATAGTAGCAAATACAGTTGATAATAAATGGTCAGCAACTGCAACAAGATGGAGCATGATAGGAAGTTTTGCAGCAAGTGGCTGGAGTAATGATGTTCCTATGACTTATAATTCTTCTGAAAACAGGTGGATTGGTACAATAATAACCGTTGCTGGTGATCAATTTAAATTTCGAGCCAATAATGATTGGGGCTTAAATTATGGAGATGACGATGGAAAGGGAAGTCTTAAAGGTGGTGGAGCAAATATCGGAGATCCTTCACATAATGCTTCTATTCCTGTGGGTACACATACCGTTATATTGTACCTTAATAATTCAGGATACTTTACTTACAGTATTCAATAATTAATTTTGAATAATAAAAGGAGAGGCTGCCGTAAAAGCAGCCTCTTTGCATTTAAAAAATTTATTTCAAAAAAATTATAATGATAAAACCCTTTAATTTTGAAGAATCAATCTTAAAATGAAAAAAACTTTACTCTTTCTCCTTTCTTGCCTCATATTTACAGCTTGTAAAAAATCCGGTTCATAAACGGGAATTAATAATCCTCCACCTGTTGATACAATTCCTCATTCAGATACGCTATTCGCTACTAATACATTTTTTGCCAGGGGTGCTGATGTAAGCTGGCTTACACAAATGGAATCGCAAGGTTTAAATTTTTATGATAAAACCGGAATACAAAAAAGACCTGTTTCAAATTCTTAAAGATGAAGGAATGAATTCAATAAGATTAAGAGTTTGGGTCAATCCTCCGGGTAATTACAATAATACTGCTGACGTAGTTACTAAAGCTATTCGTGCAAAAAATGCGGTTATGAAAATTATGATTGATTTTCATTATAGTGATGCCTGGGCTGATCCAAGTCACCAGGAGAAACCCGCAACATGGTCAAGCCCGGATATTTCAGTGTTACAGGATTCAGTTTACAATTATACACTAACGGTATTGAATACCCTAAAATCAAATAGTGTAATACCAAATCGGGTTCAGGTGGGTAATGAAACTAATGATGGCATGTTATGGCCTGAAGGAAAGGCTTCAACCAATATGGCAAATTTTGCATTGTTAATTAATTCCTGTATAATGCTGTAAAAGCAGTGGATACATCAATAAAAGTAATTGTTCATATTTCTAATGGATATGACAATGGTTTATTTCGCTGGATATTTGACGGATTAAAAACTAACGGCACCAAATGGGATTATTGGTATGTCTTTGTATCCTGATGCCGGTAACTGGAATACCGTGAATTTACAATGCCTCACGGATATGATTGACATGGTGTCAAGATATAACAAGCCGGTTATAATTTCTGAAGTGGGTATGAGTTGGACTGATTCTATTGCCATGCAATTCTTTTATTAAAGATCTTGTTACACAAACAAAATCAATCGCTGGTAATAAAGGCCTGGGTGTTTTTTATTGGGAGCCCGAAGCTTATAAACTGGCAGGGCTATTCGTTGGAGCCTTTGATAACTCAGGTAAACCAACGCTTGCCCTTGATGCATTTAAATAATTTCAGTTACATTTATTTAAGAATAATCTTCTTAAATTATTTGTTCAATGAAAAAAATAATTGCACTCATATTTATTCTTTCTTTTCTGTTAACTTATCCTGCTAATTTTTGTAAAACTCAAAATTTATTGGCCGAACGTCATATCAATTTTGATAACGATTGGAAATTTCACCTAGGAAATGCTTCTGATCCTGCCAAAGATTTTAATTATGGAATTGAAAATATATTTTCTAAAAGCGGCAATGCGGGAAATACACCGGCTAACTCCAAATTTAATGATAGTGCATGGCGCACAGTAAACCTGCCACATGACTGGGTTGTAGAATTGCCCTTCATAAACTCACCCAACTTTGATGTAATGGCGCATGGCTATAAACCTGTAGGTGGCTTGTTTCCCGAAACAAGCATTGGCTGGTATAGGAAAAAATTTTATGTTAACAAAGCAGATTCAGGAAAGCAGGTTTCGATTCAATTTGACGGGATTTTTAGAAACGCAAACATCTGGATAAATGGATTTTTTCTTGGTAATAATATGAGCGGCTACAGCGGATCGGAATATGATATTTCTGATTTCCTCGAATACAATAAAGAAAATACAATTGTGGTAAGAGCAGATGCTACTCAATATGAAGGTTGGTTTTATGAAGGCGCCGGAATTTACCGTCATGTGTGGCTTAACAAAAAAAATAATCTTCATATAAATGAAAGTGATGTTTTTATTCATTCAAAACAATCAAATAAAAATGCAACTGTTTCCTTTGAAGTTCCTGTAGAAAATGAAAACTCAAAACCGGCTAACGGTTATGTGTACACGTATATTTCAGATCAAAATGGAAATAAAATTACTGAATCTAAACCAATAACTTTTAATGTTTCTGAGAATGGAAAAACATTAATTAAACAACATATCAATGTTGCCAATGCACATTTGTGGTCAATAGAAGATCCATATTTGTATTGTGCAATTAGTATTTTAAAATCAGGGAATAAAATTATTGACAGTGTAAATAATCGTTTTGGAATACGAGATATTTCTGTAACCACTAAAGGACTTTTTATTAATGGTAAATATGTAAAAATAAAAGGCGTTTGCGATCACCAGGATCATGCGGGAGTGGGAAGCGCCTTGCCCGATTACCTGCAATATTATCGCATTGGTTTACTGAAACAAATGGGCGCAAATGCTTATCGTACCAGCCATAACCCACCAACGCCGGAATTGCTGCAAGCATGTGACAGTCTTGGGATGCTTGTTTTAGACGAAACAAGATTGCTCAATAGCAGTCGGGAATATATGAACCAATTTGAAAGATTAATTCTTCGTGATCGTAATCATCCATCTGTTTTTATGTGGTCGATCGGAAATGAAGAAGGATGGATTCAAACCAATTCAAAAGGAAAAAGAATTGCACTTTCATTATTGCAAAAACAGAGAGAATTGGATCCTACCCGTATCTCAACTTACGGTGCAGATGTTGGAAATGTTTATGAGGGTATTAATGAAATAATTCCTGTGCGTGGATTTAATTACAGGCTATCAGGAATAGATCCTTATCATAAAGATCATCCAAATCAACCGGTGTTGGGCAGTGAGATGGCAAGTACATTATCCACAAGAGGAATTTATGCAAAAGATACTGCCAATGCTTATTTGCCTGATCAGGATATAACAGCCCCCGGCTGGGGCAGTACTGCAGAGCAATGGTGGTCATTTGCGTCTACCCGTTACTGGTATATGGGAGGTTTTGTGTGGACTGGTTTCGATTATCGTGGCGAACCTACTCCCTTTCAATGGCCTAATATTAATTCGCATTTTGGTGTTATGGATGTATGCGGATTTCCTAAAAATATATATTATTACTATCAGTCATGGTGGACAGATAAAGATGTGCTGCATATTTCTGCAGATTGGAATCGCAAAAACAAAGAAGGAAAACCAATTGATGTGTGGGTAAATAGCAATGCTGATAATGTAGAATTATTTTTAAATGGAAAAAGTTTTGGTAAGAAAGACATGCCCCGCAACAGCCATCTTCAATGGAGCATTCCTTATGAACCGGGAAAATTAGAAGCGGTTGCTTATAAGAAAGAAAAGAGGATTGTTTCATTAATCGAAACCACTGGGGAACCGTCTGAAGTAGTTATTACTCCGTACAAAACGACGATGCTTGCTGATGGAAAAGATGCAACCGTTATAAATATAAAAGTAATTGATAAGCAGGGACGCGAAGTGCCCGATGCTAATAATCTTATTCAATTTTCTGTAAGTGGACCTGCCAGCCAGGATGATCCGGTCGGACGGGCGAAAATTATTGGTGTTGGCAATGGCGATCCAAGCAGCCATGAACCGGATAAAGTATTCGATGCAAATTGGCAAAGATCTTTATTCAGTGGAAAATGCCAGGTGATATTGCAATCAGGAAAAACACCGGGAATAATTAAGTTCAAAGCAACTTCAAAAGGATTATGGGAAGCTTCAACAGATATTATTACTATTAAAGTAAATCAGCTAACCCACACCGTTAGCAATCCGGATTTGATTTCAAAACAAAATATTCGATCAACAAAAAAACTTTCAGGGAAAATTTTGGGCGCTGATATTTCTTTTCTTCCTGAATTGGAAGCAAAAGGAATTAAGTTTTCTGATAAAGGAATTCAAAAAGATGTGTTGCAGATTTTAAAAGATCATGGCTTCAATTATATCCGTTTAAGATTATTTGTTGATCCTGCAAATGATAGTGGCTATTCTCCCCGCAAAGGGTTTTGTGATTTGCAACATACTTTGCAAATGGCAAAACGAATTAAAAAAGCAGACATGAAATTTTTGCTGGATTTTCATTACAGTGATACTTGGGCTGATCCCGGCAAACAATTTAAACCTGCTACATGGATGAATTTTAATTTTAATGATCTTGCAAAAAAAGTTTTTGATTATACTACTAACGTTTTGTTTGCATTGAAAACGCAAGGAACATTGCCTGATATGGTACAAACAGGCAATGAAATTAATCATGGTATTATTTGGCCCGAAGGAAATGTACAGCATTTGGATAGTCTTGCTATTTTAGTAAATGCAGGGTTAGCTGCAGTAAAAAAAACAGATCCTTCCATTATGGTCATGCTTCATATCGCATTAGGTGGCCAAAATTCTGAATCAGAGTTTTTTATTGATAACATGATCAGCAGGGGCATCCCTTTTGATGTAATAGGTGAATCTTATTATCCGAAATGGCATGGAACGCTTCAGGATTTGGAAACGAATTTAAATTTATTAAAAAGGAAATACAATAAGCCCGTAATCGTTGCAGAATATTCACAATTAAAAAAAGAAGTAAATAAAATAGCGTTTACGCTTCCGGGGGATGATATGAAAGGAACATTTATTTGGGAACCATTAAGCACATGGGAATCCATTTTTGACAGAGATGGAAAATCGAATGCTTTCATTGATTTATTTGATGAAATAAATAATGAGTACATTAAAAAATAAAAATGATAAGAATTAAAATTATATGAGTGGGCATATTTAAATCCTGTGCCGGCTTTTCATATATTTTGCATGAATGATTTCTTCCATCGGCCTTTCATACACTTTACTTTCAACCCACGAAATAACATCGAGGTATGCAAATGATCTTGTTTCAAAACGATTTTTTTCCAGGTGTTTTATTTTTGTAAGAAAGGCTTCGAGTTCCGGTTTTAAAAGTTTCGCTTTTACTTTAAATGAATGGCGTAAGAAACTAAAGATGGCTTCTTCAACTACGGTTAAATTTTTCATCCTGGCCATAAACCTGTAAACAGATTTAATAAGTGAATCTAATATTTCTTCATTTCTAATTTCATAATGAGAAAGTAAGTGCATGAGCCGTGCATAACATTGCAGATCGTTACGAAGGCCGGGTTGGTTATCATTAATAATTTTATGCAGGTAATCAATTGATTTATTATATTCACCGGCACCAAAATAAAGCGAGGCGAATTTATAATTGAAAACAAGTATGCGATGGCTGTCAACAAAAAGAGAATATTCTTTTAATTTATTTTCGATTTCAGAAACAATGGCAACGCCACTACGAAAATTACCCTGCATGAGAAACTGGTTTATTTTAGCACTGTTTATATAAATAGAAGTGTGCGTGCGAAAATTATCATGTTGATTGGCAGCCGGTGTTTTTGCAAACTCTTCAAATTGCTGCAGTGTGATTTTAAATTTTTTAAAATTGCGCAGATCAAAATGTGCATTCAATAAATTATGCATTCCTTTTATATAATGCCCCGTTTCTACAGCAATCATTACCCGGTTTTCTGCAAACAAATCAATCCACTTTTGACTATAACGATAATACATAAAAAAATCCTGGCGTATAAACCCGTACCAGCAATAGCTTTGATACAAATATAATTTTTCATAAAAACCTTGTATGGCATTTGCATCTTCAGGCAATGAAGTTTTAAAAAATTTCCTGATGTCTTTTTCATCTTCCACGTTTCGTGCATGCCCGTTTTTTACATACCACCTGTATAGCAACAATGCAAGATTAGAAAGCCTGGTTACTCTATCAATATGCCCGCTTATGTCAAGCGCTTCTTCAGCAAGCAATTCAGTTTTTTCTAAAGTACTGCGCGTAATGTGTAATGTTTCAATTTTTTTTTCGAGAGAAATTACCTGTACCAAAAAATTCATTTTTTGATTTGCCTTTGCAAGCTCTTTAGCTTTTTCAAGTATGTGAAGACTTTGTATTTTTAATCCCTTGTTATAAAGAAGGCGTGCATTATCGAGATGCTCACTCAATTTAAGATCAATATTTTCATTTGTTTTTAATAAGCGAAGGCTTGCAAGCAATTGCTTATAGAGATGTGTTTTTAAATTTGATAATTGGGGTTTGGTAAAATCACTCAATGTTTTCAACAGAAGCTTTTCATCATACTCAGAAAGCTTATCTAACGCATCAAATAGGCGAATAATTTTAAGATCTTCTTTAGCTGAACTTCTTTTAATATAAAGCTTAAAATGTCTTTTCTCAGACTTCTCAAGTGAGTGAACTAATTGAAATAATGTATCGGAAAAAAGGTTGGGCATTATTAATAATTTATCCTGAAAGGCTGATTGGCAAAGGATTTCTAAAATAAATAATCATTTCTGCGATAATATATCTTACTATATGTTGATTATTTTCAATTGCCGGCACAAACTAAATTTGTTGAACAATGAGTTAATTAATGACAGGCAATTGCTGAGGCAGGTTAACTTTTTATTCTCATTGTAAGCTGTGTATCAGCACAACATTTAACAATAAAGAATCTCATATCAAGCAATCGTAAAAGGTCGTTCTGTTTCTACAGAGGGACCTGTTTTTTTTATAGCGTGAAAATACTTTTTAATATTCAGTATAAAAAAATTTTATTCCACTTCTGTTGATATTTTATATTGCCTGCCACTTATTGCTATAAACAAAAATACTTGCCGGTTATGTAACCAGCAAGCATTTAAAGTTTAAATAGGGTTAATAAATTTGCTTGTGTTATAACTTTGCTACTTCAAAGTTTTCAATCACCCTGGTGCTTGAGCTTATTTTATACACCTCGGTTTTATGTGTTTTTACTGAGGTTACTTCAACTCTTACACCAAATGCTGAAGACTTTAAATCTGATTCATCAATAGCCAGTTGATATTTCCTGGAAAGATTTATTCCTTCTACTTTTTCAGAATAAATAACATTCAGGTCTTCATCTTTTATAGTAATGAAATACTCTGCTGCTTCATTGTTATTCAGGTTAAGCTGAAAAACAGGTTGATTTTTAATGTTACCAATAAATTTTAATTCTACAGGGTCATCAGCTTTTACATTGGCAAAAGTGGCTTGTGATAATCCCATTGTACAAAGGGTAAATAAACCGATTGTAATCATTCTTGTTGTTTTCAATGCTTGTTTCATAAAGTGAAATTTTAGATTAAAGATTAATGTTCTGTTTTTAAATTCTTAATCATACAAGCAATCGCGATGTAAAAGTAGGCAGGCGTAAATCAGGTTTCAAATCAACTTATATTGTTCTTTTGTATCTTAAACAAGCTAATGGATTTTAGAACCCTTGCCCTGCCTATGTTCCAGGGCTAAAAAATCATGATGCCCAAAAGCGAATATTACCTTTTTGTTAAGCCAGAAAGGGTTACTCATCCATAAATATGGCAGTTGTAATATTTTTTTATCCAATTTTATAAATCCGGGATTATGTGAATATCTTACAAGTTCGTTACCTCATGCATTACTTTTCGCGGGCGTAAAATTAATATCTTGTTTTATGCATCTGTGATGATCTATTTATTTTTTTAAATCTTTGAAAAATAAATGAACTCAACTAAAAGGGCCTTCCTGAAAATTAAAAGACTTTTTAGAATATTAGGTCCGGGATTAATTACCGGCGCAAGTGACGATGATCCTTCAGGTATTGCAACCTATTCACAAGCTGGCGCACAATTTGGGTATGGAACTTTGTGGACAGCGCTTCTTACTTTCCCTCTCATGGCAGCCATACAAGGCATGTGTGCAAGAATAGGAATTGTAACCTCGCAAGGCTTAACAGTAACATTAAAAAGGAATTATCCAAAAAGTATTTTATACCTGACACTGCTATTTTCTTTTCCTGCTATAACACTTAATATAGGCGCAGATATTCAAGGGATGGGAGCTGTGGCACACATGATGTTACCTCAATTACCCGCTTTTCTTTACAGTGTAATATTTACAGCCATTCTTATGATTGTAATTATAAAATATCCTTACCAAAGTGTAGCTAAAATTTTAAAATGGCTTTGTATTATTTTACTCTTATATATTTTGGTTCCCTTTATGGTAACACAAAATTGGCTGGATATTCTTAAAAATACTTTTGTTCCCTCAATAAAATTTAATAAAGAATTTCTTTCAATATTAGTGGCTATTTTAGGTACTACCATTTCACCTTATCTTTTTTTCTGGCAGGCAACTATGGAAGCTGAAAATATGACACATAGTAAAAGAAGAGTGGTAGTAAATAAACGAGTGCTTGAAAATATGAAGGTGGATGTAAATCTTGGAATGCTCTTATCTAATGTAGTTATGTTCTTTATTATTCTTACAACAGGTTCTGTTTTATATAAAGCGGGAATAAGGCAAATTGATACTGTAGACCAGGCTGCCAAAGCATTACAGCCATTAGCAGGTAATCTTACTTATTTAATTTTTACAATTGGAGTTATTGGCACAGGACTTTTAGCAATACCGGTATTGGCTGGCTCACAATCATATATGTTAGCCGAAACATTTGGCTGGAAAGAGGGATTAGATGAAAAATTTTCGCAGGCAAAGGCATTTTATATTTCGATTATTATTTCTTTGCTTGTTGGCTTATCACTTGATTTTATTGGCATCACTGCATTTCAGGCACTCATCTACACAGCAATCTTATATGGGCTAACCGCCCCTTTCCTGATTGCAATTATTATGCATATTGGCAATAATAAAAAAATAATGAAAGATAAAACCAATTCGAAACTTTCAAATGTATTAGGTGGGTTAACACAGCTATTAATGACAATTGCAGCAATAACGCTCATCTGTTTTCAATTCAATAAATAAAAAAATATAATTGAGATAATGATTTTTAAGACCACTAATATTTAATTATTTTCACCCACTGCAATTGAAAAATAATGAGCCTCTTACTTGGCATAGACGTTGGAACTTCTTTTATAAAAGTATCTGTAGTTGATGCTGAAACCGGTGCATGTCTTGCCACTGAAAAAAACATGGATTCTGAAGCAACAATTTTTTCAAAACATCCTGGATGGGCAGAACAAAGCCCGGATAAATGGTGGGAAGATGTACAGAGCGCCATTATTCGGTGCCATGCAACAAAAAAATATAATCCCAAAAATATTGCCGCTATCGGTATTGCATATCAAATGCATGGATTGGTTCTGGTTGATAAAGATCAAAATGTTTTACGTGACAGTATTATCTGGTGCGATAGCCGTGCAGTAGAAATTGGCGATAAAGCTTTTAAAGAAATGGGTGAAGAAGAATGTTTAAACACGCTGCTTAATTCTCCCGGAAATTTTACAGCTTCTAAACTCGCCTGGGTTAAATCTAATGAACCTGAAATTTATAATAAGATTGATAAAATAATGTTGCCTGGCGATTTTATTTCAATGAAGCTTACCGGTAAAATCACTACCACGCCCTCCGCATTATCAGAAGGTATTTTATGGAATTTTAAAGAAGAAAAACTTTCTAAAAAAGTTGTGGAATATTTTGAATTTAATGAAGATTTTATTTCTGAAGTGCAACCGGTATTTTCCAATCATGGAGCGTTGTCAATTGAAATGGCAAATCAACTTTCACTCAAAGCCGGCATACCTGTAAGTTATAAAGCAGGAGATCAATTGAATAATGCACTTTCATTAAATGTTTTGCATCCCGGTGAAGTAGCAGCTACAGCAGGAACATCGGGTGTAATTTATGCAGTGACTGATAAATTATTCGCAGATAAATTTTCAAGAGTAAATGCTTTTGTACATGTGAATCATGCAAGAGATAAAAAAAGATTTGGTATTTTATTATGCATCAATGGAACCGGAATAATAAATCGCTGGATAAAAGATTTGTGTGGTGATATCAATTATGATGAAATAAATTTACTCGCTGCAAAAATTAATCCGGGAAGTGAAGGACTTTTTGTTGTGCCATTTGGTAATGGCGCTGAACGAATGTTGCAAAACAAAATAGTGGGTGCACATATTTTGAATATTGATTTAAACAAACATTCAAAGGCGCATATTTTTCGTGCAGTGCAGGAAGGAATTGCATTTGCATTTCGATATGGTTTGGATATTATGCGGGAAAATAAAATTGAACCCAATGTAATTCGTGCAGGAAAAGCAAATTTATTTTTAAGTGATGTTTTTATAGAAGCCTTTGTAAATGCTACCGGTGTTTCTGTTGAGCTTTATGAAAATGATGGTAGCGCAGGAGCGGCAATTGGCGCAGGTATTGGAGCCGGAATATTTTCTGAGAGAGAAGTTTTTTCAAATTGTAAGCCAATTAAAATAGTTGCACCTGAAAATCAATCAATTTATGATGAGCTTTATCAAAGCTGGAAAAAAATATTGGAACAGAAATTACAATCTTAATAAAATTATTTTTTTATGTCAGTTATATTAGGTGATAAAGAATATTTTAAAACAATATCGCAAATAAAGTTTGAAGGAGCAGAAAGTGATAATCCTCTTGCCTTTCGCTGGTACGATGAAAATAAAATTGTTGCAGGCAAAACAATGAAAGAACATTTGCGATACTCGTGTGCTTACTGGCATTCATTTACAGGTACCGGTGCAGATCCATTTGGTGAGCCAACACATGTTTCTCCATGGAATGAAAAAACAAATGCAATTGAAAGAGCAAAAGATAAAATGGATGCAGCATTTGAATTCATCACTAAAATGAATTTGCCTTTTTATTGTTTTCACGATATGGATGTGGTGGATTATACCAATGATGTTGCCGATAATGAAAAAAGATTGCAGGCAATAATTGAATATGCAAAACAAAAACAAAAAGAAAGCGGTGTAAAATTATTGTGGGGCACTGCTAATTTATTCAGCAACAAAAGATATATGAACGGCGCTGCAACCAATCCTGATTTTCATGTACTGGCACATGCGGCGGCCCAGGTGAAAGCTGCATTGGATGCTACCATTTTTTTAGAAGGAGAGAACTATGTTTTTTGGGGCGGGCGCGAAGGTTACATGAGCTTGCTGAACACTAACATGAAAAGAGAGCAGGAGCATTTTGCAAAATTTCTTCACACTGCAAAAGACTATGCAAGAAAAAATGGTTTTAAAGGAAATTTTTTTATTGAACCCAAGCCATGTGAACCCAGCAAGCATCAATACGATTATGATGCCGCAACAGTAATAGGATTTTTAAGAGAGTATGACTTGATGAATGATTTTAAATTAAACCTCGAAGTGAATCATGCAACGCTTGCCGGGCATACATTTCAGCATGAATTACAAGTAGCGGCTGATGCAGGATTATTAGGATCAATGGATGCAAATCGTGGTGATTACCAGAACGGATGGGATACCGATCAATTTCCTAATAATGTTTATGAATTAGCAGAAGCAATGCTGGTAGTTTTGGAAGCAGGAGGATTAAAAGGCGGTGGAATAAACTTCGATGCAAAGATCAGGCGTAACTCTACAGATCCTGAAGATTTATTTTATGCGCATGTTGGCGGCATGGATACATTTGCAAGAGCTTTAATAGTTGCTGATAACGTTTTACAAAAATCGGGTTATAAAAAATTCAGGAAAGAGAGATATGCCTCATTTGATGCAGGCAAGGGGAAAGAATTTGAACAAGGAAAATTATCATTGGAAGATCTTAAACAATTTGCAATTGAAAATGGTGAACCACCAATGAGAAGCGGAAGACAGGAGTGGCTTGAAAATTTAATTAATAACTATTTGTAACAAAATCGAATAATTCCTGGAACGATAGAAACCTTGCTGGTATTGGTTTTTTGGAAGAGGGTTAATAATTTTAATTGTTGCTTATCGTAGCCTCGACAGGGCTAATATTTTTAATGATTATCAAATTGTTATATCAATCCCGTAAACGAAAACGTAATTAACTGGAAAGGCATAAAGTTGTATTCTTTTGCTAGTTAAATTAAGTGAATAATAAATTGCCTTGAATTGCAAAAAATATATATGCCAATTTCATTTTAATATCTTCTTAAACAATTGCAAAAATACGAGAGTGAAGAAAACTAAAATAACAAACTCATGAATTACACGGGGACTTTATTTTATCAAAGAATCACTTGATGGTTTTGTCTCTTCAAAGATAAAAACTGTCATAACATGCCAATAGTTTTATTCTACTTAACAACTGAATAACGTACTAGGGAATTTGAAAAAGAACTATTGATAATTGCGTTTATCACCTTAGATTTCATCCTTTTATTTGTTGTCACTTCCCATACATTCTCATGTTTTTCCAAGGCAATTGCTACTGGCTTAATAACCCACCAAATATTAGTTATTCCATCGGGTGAATTTGCACTGAATGAGTAATGATAAATTCAATACGCATAAGTCCCACTCCATCATTAGGAAAGAAGGATAATTCATAAGCTCTGTCGGGATCACCAACGATAAGCACCACTCCAGTGGTTTCCGGCTTTTTAATATTTGAAAAATCTTGCTCTGTAGTTTTAAAGTCTAATCCGTCAGAAGATGTAGTTAAGTTACCATCAAGCGATAAAGTATTGCTGCATGGAGGAGTAGCGACAACTCATTTTTTACTTGAAAAAACGGTAGCGAGGACATCAGAATTAAGAATTAAAATTAACCAGCTCAAGTTATACTGGCCGTAATCATTATTTGTTTTACTACAATTTTAATGATACCTTTTGTTTAATTTTAATTTATATATTTTAACTGATTTTTTTGACGCAAAATAATTTACATATAGAAAAGGACTTATTGACTGAAGTATCTAAAGGCAGTGAAAAGGCTTTCAAATCCTTGTTTAAAGCCTATTACGATCAGTTGAATAATTATATTTTTTCTATCACTAAATCCAAACAGATTGCAGAAGAATTAGCGATGGATGTGTTTTTAAAAATTTGGTTGGGAAGAGATATTATTCCACAAATAGAAAAATTTGATGCCTTTCTTTTTCGCGTTGCTCACAATAAATCAATAGATTTTTTGCGCTCCGTAGCGAAAGACCCTAAGTTTCAGGATTTGTTGTGGGACCAGATTCAGATGGCAAATAATACCCAGGCTGACTCTCCTGTTATCCTGCATGAATATGAAGCCAAACTTAGTGAAGCTGTTTCACTTCTATCTCCACAAAGGAAAAAAGTATATCAATTAAGCAGAGAACAGGATATGACACACGACCAGATAGCTGCTCAACTTAAACTTTCAAAGAATACCGTTAATAACCATATTGTGGAAGCACAAAGATTTATACGTTCCTATCTCGCCAAAAATTGCGATTTGGCATTCCTTATCGTGCTTTTACCGACAATTCTATAAAAATTTAAAAAAAAATCCTTCTTCGTTAGTTGTCGGTTCTGTTTTACTCGTCTTTACTATATTAAGCCATTTGCAAAGAAACTATTTTAACTATGCTGAATAAGGATAATCTTAATTCCAATTGGAAAGATCTGATCGAAAAATATATTGACAATACATGCACGAAAGAAGAATTGAACCAAATATTAAGGTTGATCGAAAATGAAAAAAATACAGAAGGGCTTTCACAAATATTAAAAGAAAACTGGGAGAAATTAAAATCAGAAAAAACTAATTCAGATTTGGATATAGATGCGAAGTTTTCAATGTTGATGAAAGAAGCCAAACAAGAAGCGCCTGTTCATTCAATCGAATCCGGTAGTGTTAAAAAGAAAAGGAAAGTCTATTATGCTGCAGCAGCGGCAATCATTATTTGTATGATTTCGGTTGGAACTTATTATCTTCTAAGGCCAGAATATCAAAATCAAATTGGCAGCACACAAAATAGTAAGATAGATAAGAATGATGTAAATCCTGGTGAGAATAAAGCAGTACTTACGTTAGCGGATGGGTCTTCGATTATTCTCGACAGCAACCGCAATGGAACACTTGCCACGCAGGGAAATACTAAAATTTTAAAATTGAATGGCATGGTATCTTATAATAATTTAAGCAAAAAAAACAATACTGTTTTGTACAATACTATTTCCACACCCAGAGGTGGGCAATATCAACTGATGCTCTCCGATGGCTCCAAAGTGTGGCTCAATGCTGCTTCTTCGCTTAGGTTTCCGGCAAGCTTTTCAGGAAAAGAAAGAAAGGTGGAACTTTTGGGTGAAGCTTATTTTGAAGTAGCTAAGAATGCAGCCATGCCTTTTAAAGTAAAGACAAATGGGATGGAAGTGGAAGTGCTCGGAACACATTTTAATATTAATTCTTACGAAGATGAATCTGCAATTCGTACTACGCTGCTGGAGGGAAGCATTAAAATAAATAAGCACGGAACTTCCAGTTTATTAAAGCCCGGAGAGCAAGCACTATTAAATAAGAAGGGCGAAATAAAAATTATAAATCATGCAGACGTGGAGGAAGCCATTGCATGGAAGGAAGGGAAATTTCAATTTGACAAGGCCGATATTCATGCTGTAATGCGACAGATAGCGAGGTGGTATGATGTGGATGTAGCGTACCAGGGATCCGTTTCCAGCCATTTTGGAGGAACCATCTCACGTAATGTAAATCTATCGCAGGTATTGAATATGCTGCATCTGACCGGAGAAGTAAAATTTGAAATAAAAGATAGAAAAGTAATGGTAATGCCGTGAGTGAAAAGTAATTAGTAATAGGTAATCAGTAATAAGAAACAAGAAAAAGATGAAAATGAAAATCTCAATTAAAAGTTTGTTTACTGTTCAGGATGTAAGAATCAAAAATTACGCATTAATTCTAAAAGAGTTGATTTAGAACCCTTCCGCCGAAGGCGGAGAAGGAAGGCAAGATATCTAAAAAAAAACCGGAAGTGGTTGCAACACCTCCGGCAGAAATTTTAGTTTATCAATAATACAATTATTTCGGAACTGTTCATTGTTTAACTAAAAAAGACAAAGTTATGTTTTTAAAAATTCTCCACATTCGATCAAAGCAAAATTTAACCAAAACGCTTTTGATTATGAAACTCACAGCAATCTTAATCCTGACAGCATGTTTACAGGTAAGCGCCAAAAGCTACTCTCAAAAAGTAACACTCTCTATGCGCGATGCACCCTTGCAAAAAGTGTTTAAAGAAATCCAAAAACAAACCGGATACAATTTTTTATATCCTTATGAAACGGTACAAAAAGCCGGTAATATAGACGTACAGGTAAATGGCGTAACACTTCAGGCCGCATTGCAGCAATGCCTGCAAAATACCAGCCTCACTTACTCTGTTGTAGAAAAGACGGTAGTAATCAAAGAAAAAGAAGTGATAAAAAATGTAAGCCCTGTTGTACAGGATTTACCTGTTCTGAAAAAAATATTTGGAAAAGTAATAGACGAAAATGGAAAACCACTTGAGGGAGTTTCGGTTTTGATAAAGGGAAGTTCAATGGGCACCAATACCAATGCAGATGGGGAGTTTAGCATTGATGTACCGGATAATTCTTCAAAGGTATTGGTGTTTTCTTATGTTGGGATGACAACACAGGAAGTTCCTTTAAACGGAAAGGCTGAAATAAATGTAGTACTGCGTAATGTTTTACAACAACAAAAGGAAATAGTAGTAGTGGGATATAGCGAAAAAAGTAAAAGCGAACTCACAAGCGCCGTGAGCGTGGTTTCGGGAAGTGAACTAAGAGACGTTACATCAAATGATGTGGGCTCTATGCTCCAGGGAAAAGTGGCAGGCCTTCAGGTGGTAAATAGTTCCGGGGTTCCGGGTGCAACATCTGAAATTCGTCTTCGCGGAGTATCTTCTGTAAATGCTTCACAAAGCCCTTTATATGTAGTGGATGGTATTATTGGCGGCAACTTTGATCCCAATGATGTAGAAAGTATCACTGTATTGAAGGATGCGGCGGCTACCGCAATGTATGGCTCACAGGCCAATGCAGGCGTAATAGTAGTGACTACTAAAAAGGCAAAAACAGACGAGCCATCATTTGAAGCAAAGATTAGTACCGGTTTTCGCACACCTGATTTTGGAAACATGGATATGATGAATGGAAGCCAGTTGTATAATTATCAGAAAGAATTTTACAGGGATTATATTCCTACTGACACAGGGAATTCTTATAAGATAGACATTCTTAAATTTTACAATGAAAGGCCTCTCTCCCTGCGAAATCAAAATTACAATTGGCTCACCACTATTTTTAAACCGGCGTTTATGCAGAATTATTATCTGTCAGTTTCGGGCAGGTCTAAAAAAAGTGAATATTACCTTGGCCTTTCTTATTACAATGAAAAAGGCACTTTTATGAATACGAATTTTCAACGTGTAAACGTGAGAGCCTCTTCTACACTACATCTGAATCATAAAATTAATTTAACGAACACCATTAATATCAGCGGCGTACAAGGCAAAAGCTATGACTACAATGATATCTATTACGGGTTCCTGAATTTACCCTGGGACAACCCTTATGATAGCCTGGGAAATCCTGTGTATGTGGATGGCAATTCTACTTTTAAATGGTGGAGCAGAGATAAAGTAAACCCTGTACATACGATTGCTAATTCCGATCATCCTTATAAAGGCTTTGATGTTAACTACGATATGAACCTGAATGTGGGTATTACAAGGTGGTTAACTTTTGCCAGCACCAATCGCATTTCTGCAGATTATAGCAAAAACACCAGTTATTATTCGCCGCAGGTTGCCGGTCAATATCATGGTACTGGCTACCTGAATGAACAGAGTACTTTGAGTTATGGCGGTATCTCCAATAACCTGTTGAAATTTAATTTCTTTTTGGGAGATCATCGCATCTACGGCCTTGCAGGTATTGCGTTGGAGGGAGGAAAATCAGAATTTCTTGGTGCCGGCGGCAGAGGACTTCCGTTTGATTTAAAAGTCTTAAATGTAGTATCGGGCAATTTAAGTGTAAACGGGTACTATGACCAATCTGCAATTCTTTCTTATATCTCACAGGTAAATTATAGTTATCAGAATAAATATTTTGTTACCGGATCCTTTAGGGTAGATGGTTCTTCTGCATTTCAAAAAGACAAACGTTACGGATCATTCCCCGCTATCTCTGCGGGATGGCTTGCAAGTAATGAAGATTTTCTGAAAGAGAGCCGTGTGATAGATTTTTTTAAAATCCGTGGTGGTTACGGTATCACCGGTACGCAAGATATTGGAGCTTCCCGTTACCTGGGATTGTATTCACTGGCCAGTCAGTATAATTCGCAATCAGCAGCCACGCCTTTGCAATTAGCCAGTTCTGGCCTTACCTGGGAAAGCAAACACCAGGCGAATATTGGCTTCGATGTAAGTTTTTTCAAACGCATTGCTTTAACGGTGGATGTGTATGATAACATAACAAAAAATCTTTTACTGCAAGTCTCTCAACCGCTCTCAGTAGGCTTTGAAACAAGATGGGAAAATTCAGGTGATATTCAAAATAAAGGAATTGAAATATCATTAAGTACCAAAAATATTCAAGGCAGAAATTTTTCATGGACTACTGATTTTAATATCAGCTTTAATACCAACAAACTTCAAAATCTTCCTGCAAAATTTGTAAAAACCGGCTCCTGGGCGCTCTCACAGATATACAGGAATGGCGGTAATCTTTATGAATTTTATATGCCGGTATGGGACGGTGTTGATAAACAAACAGGAGCACCGCTTTGGTCAAAAGTTACAACAGATGGAAACGGAAATGTAACCGGAAAAGAATCAACATCCAATTATGCTGATGCTACTTTGCAAGAAGTAGGTAGTGCTCTGCCAAAATACCAGGGCGGCGTTACCAATACATTTTCTTACAAAAATATTTCGTTAAGTGTAAACGCTTATTTCTTATCTGGCAATAAAGTTTACAGCAATAATCTTCGTTTTGTAATGAATGATGGAAATGAGCCTTATTATAATCAGATTGTATTGCCTTCTGATTATCACATCTGGACACATCCGGGAGATATTGCTACTAACCCAAGCCCTCAGAATTCAGCCAATTCCACAGAACCTTCTACAAGATATTTGAAAGATGGAAGTTTTCTTTCCATCAGGAATATTACATTGGCATACCAATTACCACAGTCTTTCGTGAAACGCTTGCGTTTACAGGGAGTCACACTTTCTGTATCTGCTGACAACGTTTATACTTTTACAAAATTCCTAGGACAAGATCCGCAGACTACAATTCAGCCTGCTGCTTTTATTACGCCCGGTGTAAGTGATTTTAAATATCCTAATAACCGGCAGTATCTGTTCAACATTAATTTCAAATTTTAAAATCATAATTATCATGAAAAATAATTCTTCCTATCTTTTTAAATTGGTAGGTATGATGTTTAATAAACTTTTTCGAAGCAAAACTAATTTGCAGGTATCCTTCATGAATCCCGCGGCGATTGTTTTGCTTATGATTGGTTTCTCTTTCACGGGATGCGTTAAAGATTTTGCACCCAGTGATGCCATCACCACCGAAGTACTTACCTCTTCCACCGAAGGGCTTACTAACGCTGTAAATGGCGCCTACTCTCTGTTCAAAGACCATGTGGCTTTTAATGGTACACAGGATGATAACAATATGTACCTGCGTCAATATTTTCAATTGAGTGATTTTGCAAGTGATGATATTGTTTGCGGACAGGTTACCGAAGATCCTCTTTTCTATAGTTTCTCTTTGAATCATTCTCCCACACAAACCAATGTGAGATATTTCTGGTACATCTCTTATAAAATTATCAATGATTGCAATACAGTTGTAGAAGCCGCTGGAAAAGATTCATCTTCCTTAGATGCAACGAGACAGCAGTTGGTAGGTGAGTGTTATTTTCTAAGGGCTTTATGCAATTTTAACCTTGTTCGTTTATTTGGAATGCCTTATTCCCAGGATAAATCTGCTGCCGGAATTATTCTTCGTAATTCAACCACTGACGCGGCTCAGAAAGCAAGGTCAACTGTAGAAGAAGTGTATGCACAAATAGTTGCCGATGCACAAAAAGCAGCCGGACTAATGGACCAGCAGCGGGGAGTGCAATATGCCAGTAAGGAAGCTGCATGGGCTTTGCTGTCGAGGGTTTACCTGTATATGGAAGACAATACAGATGCCTCAGACTATGCAACCAAAGTAATTAATTCCGGAAGGTTTAGTCTCGCTACTGCAGATGCTTATCCGTCATTGTTTGCAAACACTTCAGCCAGCAGCGAAACCATTTTTTGCATTGCCTTTACATCCAAAGAGGATTATGGAAAGTTTGGTTCGATTGCTTCTATGATTTATTCCGATGGCAATAGCGGATGGGGAGAAGAATATGCTTCGGCATCACTAAGGATGTTAATGAGCGCCCACCCAGAAGATGTGAGGTGGAAATATATTGTTCCGTTAAAAGATGCTGGTGGAAATATTGAAAAAAAGAACGGGATTGAGATATATTATATTTCAAAATTTTCATTTCAGGATGGAAGCCCTACACTTAGCTCGCCGGTATTATTCCGTATCGCTGAAATGTATTTGAACCGTGCAGAAGCTAATGCTAAATTAGGGAATACAAAAGTTGCACTGGATGATCTGGATGCGATAAGAATAAACAGGGGCCTTGGGGGAAGCCTTTATAATGGAACCGTGCCCGGCGGATCAACAGCTCTGAGTGTAGTACTCAATGAAAGGCGCATAGAGCTTGCCTTTGAAGGCCAACGCAATTTTGATGTTTACAGAAACAAGCAGGATATGAATCGCACTTATTGGGGATATCATTTATCTGGCCTTAAAGAAACAGATATTGACCTTTCGCAAAGCCCAACTGGCTACACAAATATGATTGTAAAGTGGAATGACCCAAAGATTATTTATTATATACCTATTGATGAGGTGCAGGCCAATCCCCTTTGTGTTCAAAATCCATAAGTAAAAAATTATAGTAAAATTTATTTTTTAAAAATCAAACCAGGCAGATATGAAATCATTAAAATCAACGCTGTGGTATTCATTAATAACCGCACTTATATTTTGCACTTATTCTTGTAAAAAAGATAATGTACAACCGGCAGTAGATGTAATTTATACTGTGAATGTAGATGGATTGAAAGCTACATTTATCAATCAAACCAAAGGAGGCACTACGTATAAGTGGGACTTTGGTGATGGAACCACTTCTACAGAGGCGAACCCGGTACATACGTATCTATCAAAAGGGAAATTTGTTCCAACTTTATATGTAACAACTGCAAATGGAGCCACTTTTGAGGGATCAACAGTACTTAGGCTTTCAAAGGGATCTCCGGTAAAATTAGACGATAATTCTTTGGCTGATTGGGATACTTTGAATGCAAATGTGATTGTTTCGGGTGCCAAAGGTGGTATTTACAGAAAAGTAAAATTCGATTATAATGGAGACTATATTTATTTTTATATAGAAATGATGTCAAAGAAATCTAATGGAGATATTTTTGATTTTTATATTGATGCTGATAACAATGCAGGTACAGGGTTACTAACCAATACATTTACAGGCGGAGGTTTTGATGTATTGATTGAAGGCGCAATGCTTAATAACTGGTTTGATGTATTTTATCATAGTGGCGCTCAAAACAGTTTTTCATTTGATTACCAATCCATCAGTGAATTTTACACAATAGGTACGGTGGTAGAATCGGGTGGGATATTAAAATTTGAAGGAGGTATAAGACGTTCAAAAATAAAAGGGCTGACCGGCACAGGATTTAAGATTGGAATGACGGCCACCAAAAGCGATTGGAGTGCAACACTGGGAACTGCACCGGATGATGGTTCTGCGGCTTTTTTCGTGGATACATCTCAATAGTTTTTGTAAGGTGTATATAAACCAGAAATAGAATCTGTGCTGCTTTAAAATAGCAAGAAATTAATGTTAATCAGCTAGGCGTCTGGTTGGGTATATGATGCCAATAGCAATTGAATGCACTTTTATTTTCAAATTTTTAAGATGAAATTCTTTTCAACAATAATTTTTCTTTTTCTATTTTTCCCAACTTCCTTCTGCCAGGTTGCTTATCCGGGAAGATCTCCTGGTAAAGCATTGGCAGCTATTTCTGGCCATTCATTTACTTTAAAAAATAATGTGATGCAGATAAATTTCCAGATAAAGGGAAATCAAATTCATCCTAAAAAATTTTTAGACAAAGCAAACAGGGATACTATGAACCTTCTACCATTCAATTGGTTTTCTGTTGCTTTAAAGGATGGCAAGATAATTTCAAACAAAAATTTTCTGCTTGCAGGTAATCCTATAATAAAAGATATTTCAATAAAACCCAATTCCCCGAAGTATTCAGATGGTATCAATGGAAAAATAATTTCAGCAACATTCACGGATAAATCATCAGGTTTGTCCATTGAATGGGAAGCCCGTTTAAGCGATGAATCAAATTATATACAGCAGCAATGGGTTTTTCATTGTAAAGATTCATTACCAATTGTAAAGTATTCACTGCTCGTAATACCTTCCAAGCATGCGAAACAAATGGGATCCGTAGATGGCACTCCGTTAGTTTCAAGACAAATGTTTTTTGCATTGGAGCATCCTATGAGTAAAAATGAAATCAATAAAGAGAATGCAAATTCCTATTTGCCAAGGCAAGAATCTTTACAGCCTTCTGACGGCATGAGAATCACAACAGTTTTTGGCGTTACGCCAAAAGGTCAATTAAGAAGAAGTTTTTTGTATTATGAAGAAAGAGAAAGGGCGCATCCTTACAGACCTTTTCTTCATTACAATTCGTGGTATGATCTTTCCTGGATTGATAGAAAAATGAATAATTCTTTATGCATTGATCGGATAAAAATGTATGGAGACAGTTTAATTAACAAACGAAATGTAAAATTGAAAGCATTTTTATTTGATGATGGCTGGGATTATAATGCATCCCTCTGGAAGGTAAGTAAATACTTTCCGGATGGATTTGCGAATATGAAAAACCTGGTGGAAAGTTATGGTGCTCAATTGGGTTTATGGCTTTCTCCCTGGGGCGGATATGATTCAGCAAAAATAGAAAGATTAAAATATGGTCGTTTGCAAAATCCTCCTTTTGAAACGAATGAAAATGGCTTTTCATTATCTGGGCCGGTTTATTTTAAAAGGTTCGAAAAAGTCACTACTGATTTTATTTTAAAAGATAAAGTTTCCATTTTTAAATTTGATGGAGTTGGTGCTGGTAATGGTGCAAGCGGTGCCGGACTGAAATATCAAAAAGATATAGAAGCGTTGCTGTTGCTCATTCAGAAGCTGAGGAGCATTGAACCCGATTTATATTTAAGCCTTACAGTAGGCACATGGCCGTCCGTTTATTGGTTAAACTATGGAGATGCCATCTGGCGTGCCGGGGCTGACTTCGGCTTTGCAGGTAAAGGAAGTAAGCGGCAACAATGGATAACTTATCGTGATGCTGAGTCATATAAAAATATCGTAAAAAGAGCACCATTGTTTCCGCTTAATTCTGTGATGCTTCATGGAATTTGTATCACCAATGTAGGCTACCCTGCATCATTGGAAATGGATTTAAAAAATATTTCTGATGGTATCTGGTCATTCTTTGCGAGTGGTACTAGCCTGCAGGAGTTGTATATTAATCCGCATTTACTTAGTGCTCCCATGTGGGATTGTCTCGCTACAGCGGCAAAATGGTCTCATGAAAATGCCGATGTATTAAAAGATGTACACTGGATTGGCGGCGATCCGGCAAAAGGAGAAGTTTATGGTTATGCATCATGGGCTTCGCGAAAAGGAATTTTTTCTCTGAGAAATCCTTCACCGGTGACGAAAACATTTAGGGTAAATCTTATGGAAATATTTGAATTGCCTGAAAAATCAGTTTCTTCATTTGATTTGCAAAATGTAATAAATCCAAAAGATAAATTGTCGGAAAAAAAAGTTTATTCAGAAAAAAGTTTTACTGTAACATTAGCTCCTTTTGAATTGAAAATATGGGAGGCGCTGCCGGTTACTACTAAAATGTAGAAATACTCTTTGGATATTATCATAATGCGTTTAAACAATATAAATCAGAAAAGATAAAACATTGAATCGTCATAGAATTGAAATAGTATGGAATGCCATTGTATGGGTAGGGTTCACTCCTACCCTAAAAAGTAACTCAAAATTCATGGAATGAAAATTTCATATTGGTTTTGCAAAAAATTTGATTGTATCAATAGCAGTCACCTGATTTTTCAAATAAAAAAAATGTGTGTATGCTTTTATCAAAGGAGCCTGGAGATGACACTTTACTTTCGGGAAATATAGTGCTCAATTACAAGAACGAATTGGCAAAAGTGGCCGCAAAAGGTGTAAGGCTTGTTTCCCTGGATTTTTACAGAGGCCTGATCATGATTTTGCTAATGATAGAAAGTACAAGGCTGTATGATCATCTTAGTGAGATAACTACAGGCACACCTATTCATCCTTTGGTAAACCAGTTTTTTCATCATCCATGGCATGGCTTGCATTTTTGGGATTTGGTTCAGCCGGGATTCATGTTCATCGCGGGTGTGGCAATGGCCTTTTCACTTTATAAACAAACCTCGCATGGAGTTCCGTGGAAAAAGCAAGCAGCAAAAGCAATAAAGAGGAGTGGATGGCTCTTTTTTTGGGGCGTATTGGATTATGCTGTAAGAGGAGACCATTTATCTTTTGAACTTTGGGATGTACTAACGCAAATGTCTTTTACGCTGTTGGTAGCATTTCTTATTTTTCGTTGGAAGCCCGCTTATCAATTGCTCTTTAGTGTTGGCTTATTAGTTCTAACAGCGATCCTTTATAGGTTTACAAATATTCCAGGTTATGATCAACCATTTACCGATCAGCATAATTTTGGAAATTATTTTGATCTGCTGTTGATGAACAAACTCAATACAGATGGCTGGGTCGCCATTAATTGTATTCCCACTGCCGCACATACTATCTGGGGTGCAGTTGCGGGCAAATGGCTTCTTACACTACCTGGTAATAAAAGCAAACTTAAAAAGATTTTAATATTGGGGGCAGTTACATTGGTATTGGGCTATGCGCTTGATATAGCGGGTATCACACCTATAATAAAAAGAATTGCTACCACTTCTTTTACACTCGCATCAGGTGGATGGTGTTTGCTGGGATTAGCGTTTCTTTATTGGTGGATTGATGTGTTGCAGCATAAGAAATTTCTTCTTTTTTTCCTGATCGTTGGAATGAATTCTATTTTCATTTACGTATTCTTTGAGATAGTAGTGAGTCGTTGGCTTTATGATTATAGCCATGTAATAATAAACGGATTGTTATCGCCAATTGGCTTAGGTGGCCACACTATCAATATTATAAACTCCCTGGTGATATTTGCTATAGAGTGGGGCTTATGTTTTTGGTTATATAAAAAGAAAATATTTTTTAAAATATAAAAAGGGTAGATATTAAATTTGATGTGTATCGATGTGTAAAAAAACATAAGAACCAAAGAGATTTTTATTAAATTGGCTATTTAAAAATATGTCTCTAAGATCGATTTTTACTTCTTACTACTAAGAAAAGTTTTGAATTTCAATTTTATTATTCCTCATAGCTTCAAGACATTGGGGTAAGATCTCACTATATAGGTATTCCCTTCTATTTGAAATACCATTTCTCAGCATTTTTATAATATAATTTATCAATTACTTCTTTTGGAAGTTTGAGTCCCTTAAACTTTCCATTTACCAAAGGAGATTCGAGGCTGTCACCGCTGGTAAAATATTTCCAGTCTCTCGTCCAAAGTTCATGCGCTTTCATTTTAAATGTATCCTGATTAGCAAACTCATCGGTTTCAAGATCAGTTCCATATATCAACCTGTCCTGGTATTTTATAAAAAAATCATATACCTTTTGCCAGTTCTGGATAGTTTGGTACTGTACGTGGCCAACCCGCTCTGCAAAATCAACAGCCATTCCTGGAAATTTATCTAATCTTTTAGCAATCTCATCTACGCTCCATTCCAGGCTCCCCAGGTGCGCCCCGACAAATTTTAAGTTCGGGTGTTTTTCAAGCAAATGATCCCTGGATTGAATCTGCGCTTCATAGGAAGGAAATTCCGGATGAAGAAACATATAATATTCGGGATGGCTTGAAAAATAAGATCTATCGTTATTGGTGGTCATCTGATCATAAGGTAGCCAACAAGCTCTGGGTTCACCTATGGCCACAAACAGGAATATGATTTTGCTCCAGATAATTAAAAATAGGATCAAACATGGAGTTGTCTATCATTATAAAATTGCTGTCCTTGTCCCTTGATAGTCATGCCGATGTTTTTCCATACCTTAATGCCAAGGGCTCCGCTATCAATTGACCTCTTAATATAGTTCAGTTGGCGTTCGGCCCACTTGGGTTCATTGCGTGTCGCTGTCTCAAATGTGGTTAAATAATAAATATCTTTCGGATAAGTATGCCTTAGTTGTAAAATAAAATATTGCTGGCTGTCAATGGTTGGATAACCGGGTACTTCACAGTCTAAACTGATAAGCGTGAAATTATCTTCTTTGGCAAACTTTACAAAATCCGTATTGGTGGTATGTATATGAACATGAGCATCAATTTTTTTTTACCTTGGAAAAATCTTCCAGTGAATAGAAGTCATCGGTTTTACCGGTGGTAAAATTGCAGGACTGAAAGATCAGCAACATAAGACTAGATGTCAATAAACACCAAAATATTCTTTCTGTATTTTTTTTAGATTTCATTGTTAACTTTTTTATTTAATAGTTTATTTGATTGAATAGCCTGAAGTTTATCTTGTACAAGTTCAGCTACCGCATCAGTTGCACAGGGAAATACTTTTCGCAAATCAATTTCATCTTCGTGAGTCAGCTTGTTTTTTAAAGTTTTCATAAAATGTTTTTGATCTCAGTCGCAAGGTTTATTTTACAGATACCTCTTGCTATTGCTTCGCGAAGTACTTCGTGCGGGATGCCTGAAGCGCCATGCAATACCAGCACAGCATTTGTCACTCTGTTAATTTCTGAAAGTCTTTCAAGATCAAGTTTTGGATCCTTCTTATAAAAACCATGTGAAGATCCAATCGCGACAGCCAAGGCATTTACCCCGGTCTCTTCTACAAATAATTTTGCTTCATGAGGTTCTGTAAAACCAATACGATCGGTTTTTTGGCCAAGCTTGGCTACATAGCCAAGTTCTGCCTCTACATTAGCATGATATCTTTCGGCAAGTTTTACAACTTCTTTTGTAACCCGCACATTTTCTGCAAATGGCTTTTACTGGCATCTATCATTACAGAGTTAAATCCGACATCAAGACATCTTGCTGCCAGATTTATACGAATCTCCATGATCAAGATGTATCCACCCTTCAACTTCAGCGTATTTTAACATTGATTCAGCTAAATTCATGGCTAAATTTGAGAAGGGTCAAGATAGTTTTCCTTTCTTGCATTCCTGATTACTTTCTTAAAGGCTTCCATGTATTTTTTACAAGCAGCACCTTCCAGTTTTAATGTAGTCTGCATAAACTTGTAAAACTCCTTTATTAATGCATTGTCAATATCAGAAAAAAAAATTTGTTTCCTGAATTTTTGTAAATGACCAAGACAGGTTTTATATTTTTTAAGGGTATTTATTTCAAGTTTTTCCGGTGGATTAGCTATATATCCTTCCATGTATTCAAAGAAAGAATTTCGATCTCCTTTCTTTTTGAGATGCAGGAAGATTGTTTCAAAGGTCAATTTCTTATTGAAATTGAAACTCCGCTTGATCAGATCATGAAGTATTGTTTTCTTCTCAATGATTTTATTATTGATCTCAAACGAGAACGGATGGGATGGTTTTATCCAACTATCTTCTTTACCGCTCCATTCTTCAAGGCGTATTTTTTGGGGGGTTTGTATTTTATAATACCGTGCATCTTCACCAATCTTAATTCGTATGTGCACAGGGTATAACCCAGATTTATTTTAACCGTAAACAAAACCGTAAACGAATTAACGGGAATAAAAAGGAATCGAACGCAGCTAAAAAATTAAAAACCCTTATCAGTGGTACTCTTGATAAGGGTATAGTTCTTTTTAAATCTTTTTAATTCTCGCTTAAAGTAGCCTCGACAGGAATCGAACCTGTATCTGGAGCTTCGGAAACTCTTATACTATCCATTGTACGACGAGGCCTATTAATCAGCTAATTCAATAATGTGCTAATTTGCTAATGAAGTCAATATCATAATTTAAGATTCCATTAGCGCATGAGCTAATTAGCACTTCTGCTTATTCTTCTATTTTCCAAACTGAGCAATGTTGCTTCCAAAAATCTTAACTGCTATAGCAAGCAATATAACACCAAAAAATTTTCGTACTACAATTAAGCCGTTTGGTCCTAATGCTCTTTCAATCCATTTTAATGATTTCAAAACTATAAAAATTACGATACAATTTATAAGTATGCCAATTAAAATATTAATGACATGATAGTTTGCTCTTAACGACATGATAGTTGTAAGCGTACCTGAGCCTGCAATCAGCGGAAAAGCTATGGGCACCACACTTCCGCTTTTAGGATTATTTTCCTGTTTAAAAAAATCAAGGCCTAATACCATTTCCAAACCTAATATAAAAATTACAATGCTTCCGGCTACGGCAAATGATTGCACATCGAGACCGAGAAGGTTGAGAAACGGCTCACCTAAAAACAAAAATAAAACCATGAACGCTCCTGATGCAAGCGTAGCCTGTGTTGAGCGGATGGTGCCACCCATCTTATCTTTCAAAGAAATTAATATAGGTATAGATCCCAAAATATCTATTACTGCAAACAAGGTAAATGTTACAGTAATAATTTCCTTTTGGCCTATGTTAACAAAATCGGGCATTTATTTTCTTGCAAATGTAGGATAGATAGATTGAGGCGGGAAATTCCTTTATGTAAAAATGGTTAAACTGAAATTATAGAAGGATTTTGATAACGGTAGGGCTTGCTGCTGTGCTGGTATTTTATAATGTTCAGCCCGGAACAAAAGCCCAATTGAAAAACTGAGGTTGAAGTTAACAACAAAAGCTGAGTAGTAAAAATTGAGCCAGGACTACAGCTGATAGCGAACAGGACGATGAGAATTTATTCATCAGCCAGCATAGCAGCAAACCCCTTGTTAGCGGTTCGGTGTTATTGGCTGTCCACTATGTAATTCAGTTCTGTTACTCCGCAAGTAAATTGTCGGGTAGTCAATAATTCTAGTTTTATTTTGTCTTTGATGTCTGCAAACAATGGAATGCCTCGTCCAAGAATAATTGGATTAACAAATAGCCAGTAGCCGTCAATTAAGTTCAGTTGAATAAGTGAATGTGTTGCTGTCGGGCTACCAAAAAGCAAGATGTCTTTACCTGCCTGTTGTTTTATTTCATTTATTCTGTCCGAAAGGTTGTCGTTAATAATTTTTGTGTTAGTCAAACCCGCGTCTTTCATTGTTTTTGATAAAACAACTTTGTGAACTTTGTTATACCACTTTGAATGTTCAATGTCGTGCTTGCTCGCTGTCGGCTCGTCTCCTGCAGTAGGCCAGTAATTTTCCATCATCTGATAAGTTACTCGTCCATATAATGCAGTGTCGCCTTCGCTTATCCGCTTACCGACATAATCAAAAATTTCTTCATCAACTTTAATCCAGTCCATTTCTCCGTTCAGTCCTGCTACAAAACCGTCAAGCGATATGTGCATAAATGAAATTATTTTTCTCATATAGTTCTATTTTTTATTGTTGTCTATGGTTTGTTACTGTCGTTTTACAATGACCGCTAATACATAAATATACACAACTCATAGAATCATTTAAAAAAAGTTATAACTGATTTTCAGCGAATTAGTCTTTGCTATTCTGTATTGTAATTGCGTCAATACAACTTATACAACTTAAATGATTCTTATTAATTATTTAAGCAAAAATTGTTTTGGGCATAACTCATAAACTTATCTCTACTCCGGCATTCACATTAATTCCTTTCGTAGTAAATCCTCTTGTTACAAAATATTTTTGATCGGTTAAGTTTTGCAAATCAGCAAAAATGCTGAAGCTTTTATTGAATTTATATTTTCCATAAAAACCTAAAGTGTAATAACCTTTTAATTCAAATGGTTCATTCATGTACTGCGGTTCAAAAGCTTTACTAACGGTTTTTAAATGTGTTAAAAGAAAAAGGTTTTTTGTTGCCTGGTAATTCAAAGAAATATTTAAAATATTTTTTGGCCTTTTATACAAATTAAAATAAGAAGTGTCTTTCCCAATAAAATCTTTTGTATAAATTTTTCCATCTGTATAAGTATAATTTAAAGAAGCCGAAAATGCTGAACAAAAATTAATTGTCGCTTCGGTTTCAATTCCATAATCATGCTGCTTATCTCCGTTAATATATTTGCTTGCAAAAGTTGCGGGATCTGTATAAAAGAAAAAAACATCTTTTATATTTCTTACAAAGCCTGTTACCCTTGCATTTATTTTATCAGAAAAATATTGCACACCTGTTTCATAATTTATAGAAACTTCAGGTTTTAGGTTCCTGTTTCCATATTCAGAATACAATTGATAGATTGAGGGAACACGATAGCCCGAAGAAATGTTTGCAAATATTTTATAATGGTTTTTAATTAAATAAAAAGGATTGAATGAATAAGTAAAATTGCTTCCATAAATATTATGATAGTTCCAACGGCCACCCAGCTCTGTTTGAAAACCGTTGTTAGTTTTTAAAATTAATGAAGCGTAAGTGCTTACCTGGCTTGTTTTAGCGCTATCGGCTGATATGGGCAATGAGGGGAAACCATAATCAGGAACATAAATATAGACTTGATCAGAAGAATTTCTGCTGTAATCTATTCCTGCGAGCAACTCTGCGTTTTTATTTAAGTGAAGGCTTGTATAAAGTTCTGCAAAATCAGAGGTGCCATTATATTTTCCTTTCTGATATTTTGAAAAGCCGCCAACAGATATTGAATCATCAATAAAATTTCTATTATAACGATTATAATTATACTGCAGCCTGATAAAACCTTTGCTTAGCTTATAATCAACAGAAGCACCAGCTATTGTGTTGTCATTATGATAAGTATAATCTTTATCATCTGCAAATGCGCCTGCATCTATATCTGCATGATTATTATTGTATTTGCCAAATAACGTTATTGATGTTTTTTTAAAAGGATGAAAGCCATAATTCAACTGGAAAACATCCTGATTAAAACCATCTTTGTCAAAATTATTTTTCCCGGTAGAATCATACGCTGATGAAAAGCCCTTACTGTTTATTTTATTGTAAGAAACAAAATACGTTTGACCTTTACCGTTAGTTCCGCTTAATGAAACCGAACCTTTGTAAGTATCATAGCTTCCTGCTGAAAAGTCAATATTAAAATTGAATGGCTTGGTTTCTGCTTTTTTGCTGATGATATTAATTACTCCGGCCACAGCATCTGAACCATATAAAGTGGATTGTGCACCTTTTAAAATTTCTATTTTTTCAATGTTATCAAGTGCAAAATTATTAAGATCAAATTCGCTGCTGATTCCTGATGCATCATACAAAGGAATGCCATCAAGCAATATCAATGTATTAGCAGAAGCGGCGCCGCGTGTGTAAATGGTTTGATTGGTGCCTAAATTATTATCGGCGCCATTTATATTTATTCCGGGTTGTTGATTGAGTATTTCGGATAAAGATTTCCCAAAACTTTTTTGCAATTGGTCTTGTGTAATTACGTTCACCACTTTTCCCGTTTCGCTTTGTTTAATCGGGAACTTTGTAGCAGTAATAATTATTTCATCCAATGTTTTGTTTGCAGTGTCTTTTTGTGCCTGCACCTGGCTGCTGAAAATTACAGCAGCCGCAATAAAAATTCTCTTTTTCATTTGTAGAAAAATTTTTTTTGTGACTGCCTTCGAGAAATAAAAAAGATAGAAATATAAATGCCTTACAGCTTTTACATTCCGCCTTTCACCCGAAAGCTTTGAATGATTTTTTTATCGAACTGGCAGGTCTTCTGGCTTAAAGCAATCTTAAAAGCCTTCCCATTCCTACCGTAGGGAACAGTGGCGAAAGATTTAAGATTTTCCTTATCCCCTTTCGGGCTAGGGGCTTTTTACAGCTACGGGGATAGCGCCGGAATTACACCGGCTTCCCTTTTAATTCCGATAATTCGGAAACCAATTACGTCGGCAAATGTAAGAGCAAAAATTTTGAAATTCCAAAACTGATTTTTTCAATGTTGTTTGTATTGAAGAATGATACCGGCATAATAATTTCTTACAGGTGCAGCATTATAGTACCGCCCGCTGACTGCGTTTATATCGTTACCTAAACTATACTTTTCATTAAAAATATTTTCGGCGCCGGTAGAAATTTCAAATTGAATTTTTTTTGACGAATGATATTTATATCCAATTCTTATTCCCAATAAATTATAAGCAGAAGCATAATCTGTATTGGCATCGTTCATGGCAATTGGGCCACTGTAGAAGAATGTAGCATTTGCATAAAGGCCCGCTTTTGTATTTACATCAAGCCCGGCTGTAACAGTTTGTGAAGCCACTCCGGGTAATTTATTTCCTGAATAATCATTGTTGACTTGTTTAAAAACATCATAATGAAAATTATTCCAGGTATTGCCTGCATGTAAAAAAATATGATTGAAAAATTGCAGTTCATTGTTGATTAACTCATAAGATAAATAAGTTTCCAGGCCATTTTCTTTTGCAGAACCTGCATTCTCAAAATAGTCTGCGCCTGTAGCATCACGGCGTTGAACAATTGCATTTTTTAATTTGTAAAAAAAGGTATTGATGTCAAAATAAAATTTATTTTTTAATAAGCTACCTCTTGCGCCAAGCTCATAATCAACGCCGCTTTCTGCCTGCAGTGATGTATTAAAATTATTTGTTGATGGTAATACTTCTGCGGTCGTAGGCGCAGAAAATCCTCTTGCAATACTTGTATAAAGAGAAACGGATTTATTGATTTTTTTTAATAGAGCAAAGCGTGGAGTAATTTCATTATTGAAATTCCTTTTTTCATTAACTGATGGTACAGTGGACAATCTTCTGAAATTAAGCCCCAACTTATTGATGCTTGTTCCGGCAGTTAGTATCCATCCATCATTAAGTTCAGCATTTGCCTGTAAAAAAATAAATGCCTGATTGTTATAAATTTCATCATCGGTTTGTAATGAATCGGGCTGGCCATTTTTATTTTTATACACTCTTTGTGTATTAAAGCTCTGCTGAATTTCTGCGCCTCCATGAAACGTTAGTAATGTATTATGCAATTGTTTGCTGAACTGAAAAATTGTTCTGCCACCAAAATGAGGTTCGGATGTTCTGTTGTAATTTCTAAAATTCGGATTTCTCATTTGCGAGTAGGCGCCATAGATAGTAGTGTTGTTTTTCCAGTTGTCATTAAAATTTTGTGCAAATGAAAACCCTGCTAAAAATGTTTTTTGATACACAGTGGCTTTCGCTTGTTGTGCGCTGGGAAATGCTCCCACAGCAGGCCTTGCTGATTTTGGATTGATGTCATACTCTGCTTTTGTAAGCGCCCCGGGAGTTTGATAATATAAGTCACCATATAAAAAATGAGTCTGTAATTCCTGTTTTTCATTTGATTTTAAAACAGCATCGCATGTAAGAACATCGCGGCGTAAAGCTGTATTATCTCTATAGCCATCACTGGTTTGATGTTGATAATTGATGACGGTATGTGTGTTTTCATTTCCAAAACGGATATTAGTATTTACATTGTTTAAATTATAACTTCCTATGTCATAAGAAACAGAAGCTCCGGGATGAAACTGCCCTGCATCATTTTGTATTAATAAAACACCACCTGTTCCGGCACCATAAAGGCTTCCCGAAGGTCCCTTAATAATTTCTACAGATTGAACATTGTAAAAGCCAAGCTGGTTAAGGTAAGTATTCCCTCCCGGGTCAGTATATGGAATGCCATCATAATATACTTTTACGTTCCTAACGCCAAAGGGTGAACGCAGCGAACTACCGCGAATGCTTAAACGATAACTTCCCGGTGAGCGCTCATCCATTCTTACACCTGGATTTGCATTCATTGCTGATATAATGCTTGTGTTATTATAACGGTTCAAATCTGTTTGGGTAACCAGGCTTACGGGCGCAGGTACATCAATCAACTTCCTGTTATTTTCATAAGCTTTGATAATTACATTCTCCAATGTTTGTGAAGAATCAATATCGGGCGTAGTTTGAGCAGTTGCAGTATTAAATATCAATAAAGAAATTACAAATATTTTTTTCATGGGGAAGATGAAATATAAAGGCAAATGTAACCACAAATATTTTCTATCTTCCCAATATGAAACCCACAAAGCAACTAACGCTATTTGATTTTACCATCATTATGGTGAGCCTGGTTATTGGCATGGGAATTTTTCGCACGCCCGCTAACGTTGCCAAAGCGGTAAGCAGTCCCGCAATATTTTTTGCTGCATGGATAGCGGGCGGCCTTATTGCCTTATGCGGTGCGCTTACCTATGCCGAAATAGGAAGCAGGTTACCGGTTACCGGCGGATATTATAAAGTGTTTGCTTATGCCTATCATCCATCTATTGCGTTTGCAGTTAATTGCATCATCCTGGTTTCAAATGCGGCATCGCTCGCTGCAGTAGCATTGGTAGGTGGAGAATATATTACGGGAGTTTTTATTCCGCAATCACAAAATGCAAATTGGATGTTAAATCCTGCTAATGCACAACATATTCAAACAGTGCAAATCATTATTGCCATTACTGCAATTGTAGTTTTTTACGGGGTTAATTTATTAGGATTGAAAATGAGTGCCCGTACCCAAAATATATTGACTGTCATTAAAATTGTAATGGTGATTCTATTGATAAGCCCTTTGTTTTTTGCCGATGGAGCTACTCATCCCATAATCACTTCTGCCTCACAAACAAGTCCTGTATTTACAGAATATTTAAAAGCATTTGGTATAGGGCTTGTGGCTGTAAGCTTTACTTATGGCGGGTATCAGCAGACTATGAATTTTGGCGAAGAAATAAAAAATCCTAAAAAAACATTTCCGCGTGGTATTTTTTTGGGCATCATCATAATTATTGTTTTATACCTTCTTATCAATTATGCCTATGTAAAAGTTATTGGGTTTGAAGAGTTGAAATCGGCTAAGAATATTGCAGCAATTATGGCTTCAAAAGTTTTTGGAATTAATGCAGAACGTATTCTTTCTGTGCTGCTTTTTTTAAGCGTGCTGGCTTATGTAAATGTTTTGCTGATGAGCAACCCGAGAGTGATGGCTGCTATGAGTGATGATAAAATTTTACCGCCTGCATTTAAAAAAAGAAATATTAAAACAGAAGCACTTACTACATCGCTGAGTGTTTTTTCTGCAATATGTGTTCTTATTATTTTTTGGGCAAAAGAATTTGATACTCTTTTAAGCTTTACCATTTTTCTGGATTGCTTCGGGATGGTTTTTTCTGCAGGAAGTATTTTTATTATCCGTAAAAAAACATCTTACCTTAATAATACCGGTATTTATATAATGAAGCTATATCCTTTGCTGCCATTGATTTTTATTGCTGCATATACCTTCGTAGGAGTAAGCATATTTATAACCAATACCAAAATATCATTAATAGGCCTTGCAGTATTGGCAGCATTTATAGCCATTTATTTTATAGCTGCACGCTTTTCGAAAAAAGAAATACCTGTATAATTTTACAACATTTTCAGAAATATTATGGATGCTAAAACGATTTCATATATCATAAACGAACTGGGTGAAGAAAGGGAAAATTATTTTAATGCTGTGGCGCCACCCATCATGCAGACGAGCAATTTTTCTTTTAAAAAGGTGGATGATATGCGTAAAGCTTTTGAAGATGAATACTCAACATTCCTTTACAGCCGTGGCTTAAATCCTACAGTAAAAATTTTATCTCAAAAACTGGCAGCTCTTGATGGTGCTGAAGATTGCCTTGTTTTCAACAGCGGTGCTGCAGCTATTTTTGCGGCAGTATTGGCAAATGTAAAAAGCGGGGATCATATTATTTCAGTAGATAAACCTTATACGTGGGCACAAAAAATGTTTAATAATATTTTGCCCAGGTTTAATGTAACTACAACTTATATTGATGGAACAGAAATTGAAAACTTTGAAAAAGCAATTCGACCAGATACATCACTTATTTATTTAGAATCACCCAACAGTTGGGATTTTGCATTGCAGGATTTAACGTTAATAGCGAAGCTTGCCAAATTAAAAGACATCGTTACAATATGCGACAACAGTTATTGCACGCCATTGTATCAACGGCCAATTGAATATGGAATTGACCTGGTTTTGCAAAGCGCTACAAAATATATTGGCGGTCATAGCGATGTAGTCGCAGGCGTTTTAAGCGGCAGCAGAAATATGATAGAAAGAATTTTCAACAGTGAATACATGAATATTGGTAGCGGCATTCAGCCCTTTAATGCATGGTTGCTAATTCGTGGCTTGCGTACGCTGCCTTCACGCCTTGAAAGAATTTCGCAAACAACTAATAAAGTGATCAGCTATTTAAAAAATCATGAAAAAGTAGAATCAATAATTTTTCCTTTTGACAAAGATTTTCTTCAATATGATTTGGCAAAAAAACAAATGCAGGGCGCTTGCGGATTATTTTCATTTGTAATAAAAGCAAAAACAATAAAAGTAATAGAATGCTTTTGCGAAAACTTGCAGCACATATTGATGGCCGTTAGTTGGGGCGGCCATGAGTCTCTCATAATTCCGGGATGTGCAGGTTTAAAAGAAAATGAATTTGATGCAAATAATAAAGAGCACCGTATGCTGAGGATGTATGTAGGTTTGGAAGATGAAGAATATATTATTGAAGATTTGGAAAGAGGGTTTGAGAAAATAAAAAATTAATTCAAATGGGTAAGCTTAAATATTTGCTTTGCCACTTATCCTTCCCATAAATTATAAATCTTACAAATCATTATTTTTGCCAAATGTGTATTAAAATAAAATTGTTTATTATTTTCTGTTTTTTTACAGCATTTGTAAACGCTCAGGAAAAATGGAGCCTGCAAAAATGTGTTGATTATGCTTTGGACAGTAACATTTCTATCAGGCAAAGCGCAATACAGGCTGAACTTTCAGGAATAACTTACAAGCAAAGCAGGTTTTCGCAAATTCCTACAGCAAACTTTAGTAATAATGATGGATACAGGTTTGGAAAATCACAAAACCCTTCGACTGGCATTTTAGAAAATCAAAATTTTTTCCAGGTGGGATTAAATTTTCAAAGCAATGTTGAAATTTTTAACTGGTTTTCAAAAAGGAATACCATACTTGCAAATGAATGGTCAGTTGAGGCAGCCAAAGCGGCGACCGACAAATTAAAAGATGATATTGCTTTAACGGTTGCCAATTCTTATTTGCAAATATTACTTGCCCGTGAGCAGCAACAAATTGCTGATGTGCAGGTAAAGCAATCCATTTCACAACTTGACATTGTAAATAAACAAGTAGCAGCCGGCGCTCTGCCTCCATTAAATGCAGTAGAGCTGGAAGCGCAACTTGCCAATGACAGCGCTAATTTAATTTCCGCAACAGGGAACGTAACCCAGGCATTATATGTTTTAAAGGCGTATATGAATATTGATGCAGGCCGCCCATTTGAAATTGAAGAACCGCCTGTTGATAAAATCCCTTTGGAGCCTATCGGGGAATTGCAGCCGGAAAGCGTTTATGCCCTGGCGTTAGCCAACCTTCCGCAACAACGAATGAATGATTTTAATTTGAAAGCGGCTCAAAAAAATTCACTGGCAGCAAAGGGCGCTTTGTATCCTTCCATTTCTGCATTTGGAAGTTTGGGTACCAACTATGGTTATTTCAGAACGCCAACTTATACACAAACTTTGTCCGGCTACTCGCCCAGCGGCTTGGTTATAAGAGATGCTATGGGCGGATTTATTGATGTACAAAAACCTTTGTTTACACGAGGAGGGAAGAACGGCTATGTTACTTCAGATCCATTGGGAACGCAATTCAGCAACAACTTCGGGCAATCAATAGGTATAAGTATTTCGGTACCTATTTTTAATGGATGGCAATCGAAAGCAAATTATCAACGATCAAAATTGAATATTAAAAATCTTGAGTATCAAAAAGATTTGGACAATAAAACGCTGAAACAAAATATTTACCAGGCATATAATGCAGCAATAGTTGCAATGGAAAAATTTAATTCCTCTCTCAAGTCGGTAGACGCAGCGCAAAAAAGTTATGACTTCGCTACCAAAAGATATAATATTGGCATACTGAGCACACTTGAATTGGTTACAGATCAAAACAATTTATTCAAGGCAAAACTTCAATATGTTTTAAACCAGTTTGATTATGTTTTTAAAATGAAAGTGCTGGAGTTTTATAAGGGGCAGGGATTGAAGTTATAGCAATGTATGATGTACGGTGTGTATGTACGATGTGAATGGAAACTATAAACTAAAAACAAGAAATAGATTATATGAATAAAACTTTAAAGTGGGTAATTTTTTCATTGATAGGATTGATTATTCTTTTAGTGATACTTAAAAAAACCGGCGTACTGGGTAAAGATGAAGGCATAAAAGTTACCACCGAAAAAGTAATGAGAAGGTCCATAGTGGAAACAGTAAACGCCAGTGGAAAAGTGTACCCTGAAATTGAAGTGAAGATGAGCCCGGATATTTCAGGAGAAATTGTGGAGCTTAATGTGGAAGAAGGCGACAGCGTAAAAAAGGGCCAGGTGCTTGCACGCATTTATGCAGATATTTACGCTACACAAAGAGACCAGGCAGCAGCTATTGTAAATCAGCAACAGGCGCAGGTTGCCAATGCCTCAGCCTCTTTGGGCGCCATTCAGGCGCAGCTTGACCAGGCAAAAAAAACTTATGACATGCAAAAACAGTTGTATGATCAAAAAGTAATTTCTGCCAATGAATTCAATACTGCAGATGCGGCATACAAAACAGCAGAAGCAAATCTAACTGCAGCTAAACAGGGAATTCGCGGAAGTCAGGCAGGTGTGCAGAGTGCAAAAGCTGCTTTGTCAAAAGCCAATAAAGATATTAGCCTTGCTACTTTAGTTTCTCCTATGAATGGGGTTGTTTCTTTACTCAATGTAAAAAAAGGAGAAAGGGTTGTAGGCAGCTCTTTGATGTCGGGTACTGAAATGATGCGTATTGCTGATATGAGTAAAATAGAAGTACGTGTTGATGTTGGAGAAAATGATATTCCTAAAGTACATCTTGGTGATAGCGCTACCATAGAAGTGGATGCTTTTAGTAACCGTAAATTTTCAGGCGTAGTAACACAAATTGCCAGCAGTAATAACGGGGCTGCTGCTCAAAATTCATTAACCAGCGGAACCAGCACCGATGTAACTAACTACAAAGTCTATATTCGTATTTCTCCTGATTCTTATAAAGATTTGATTGATTCAACAAAAAAGAAAAATTTTCCGTTCAGGCCGGGAATGAGCGCCAGCGCTGATATACAGACTAAGACGCATACTAACGTTTTATCAATACCCATAAACGCAGTTACTACCCGCGAGAAAAATGATTCCACCGGAAATAATAAAACAAGCCCTGCTGATAATACAAAGAACCAGCCAGATGCTGTAAATAAAACTTCAAGTGATTTTGATTTAGATGAAGTGGTTTTCATTCTTGGAGCAGATGGAAAAGTAAAAAAACAAAAAGTAAAAACAGACATCCAGGATATTAATAACATTGAAATAATTGATGGCCTTAAAGAGGGAGATGAAGTAGTAACGGGCCCTTATGATGTAGTTTCAAAAACATTAAAGAACGGTGACAAGGTAAAGCCGGTTCCTAAAAGTGAATTGTTTGATAAGAAGAAATAAGGTGATGAAATTATTATAGATTGGTTCTACTTAAAAATCTCCTCTGCCTTCAAAATACTTTCCGGATTCCCTACATCAATAAGTTTTGAATTGCTATTGTCAAACGCTGTGATGAGATATGACTTAGCCAATTCAAGGTATGCATCTACCATAGAAAATTTCCCTTTCATTTTTATTAAGGAAAAAATTTCAGGGGAAATAATGTGAATGCCGCTAAATGCTTTTTGTGTGAATTCTTTCGAATTCCTGCTCATCTTTTGTTCCCTTGTATTTTCATTTTTCCAGCCGCATAAATGATCGAGTTCATCAAATAAAAAATAACGGGAAGTTTTGCGCACACTAACTGCGAGTGTTGCTAACGGTTTTTCTTTTTTATGCCGGGCAATCATTTTACTCAAATCCATATCAGTAAGTATATCCACATTCATTACAACAAAAGGATCCTTTTCATTTTCAAAAAACCAGCCTGCTTTTTTTAAACCGCCTCCGGTTTCCAACACTTCATTTGTTTCATCTGAAAATGAAATATTACTTCCAAATCCATTATTTGTTTTTATTAAATCTGTTATTTGCTTTGGAAAGTGATGAACATTTACAATGATATTTTTTATATTAAAAGAGGCGAGGTATTCAATATTCCTTTGTAAAATAGTTTTGCCATTCACCATTGCCAGCGCTTTAGGATGCTCATTAGTAAAAGGTTTCAGACGAGTACCCAAACCTGCAGCGAGGATCATTGCTTTCATTTTCTTTATTTTTCAAAACCTTTAAGCTCATGAATATTTTGTTCAACATGATTGAGTTCTACTTTTACTTTAAACTTATTTCGCAGGTGGCGCACCAATGCATCTGCTGCATAAACGCTGCGATGCTGGCCACCCGTACAACCAAAGCTGATCATTAAAGAAGAAAAATTTCTTTTGAGATAATTTTCGACAGAAATATCAACCATGTTGTAAACGCTGTTTAAAAATTCAGGCATTTCAGTTTGTTGTTCCAGAAAATCCATCACGGATTTTTCTCTTCCGTTTATCAATTTATATTCCTCAAAGCGGCCCGGGTTAAGCAATCCCCTGCAATCAAAAACAAAGCCACCGCCATTGCTGCTATCATCTTTTGGGTAGCCTGATCGTAAATATGAAAAACTATTAATGTTAACTACCAGAGGAGTAGACGCAGTTGCCTGAACCGGACGAAAACGATTTACAACCTCATCCTCAATTATAAACTGAAGAATACGCTCATATTCAGGAAGGGCTATTCCTGTTTTTTTATTATTTAAAAACCATTTAAGATTTTCAAGAGCTAAAGGAATGCTTGTCAAAAATTGCGCTTTTCTTTCAAACATGCCGCGAAAGCCATAAGCGCCCAAAACCTGCATCATCCTTATTAATACATAGCCATGATATTGGCTTACAAAACGACTCCTGTTTATTGGTTTATTTAAAATTTCGCTTACACAATCCATATAATATTCTGCCAGTGAATTTTTCCAATCATCAGAAAGATTGGCTCTTGCCTGCCACAATAAAGAAGCAACATCATATTGTAAGGCGCCTCTCATTCCACCCTGATAATCTATAAAATGTACTTCATCATTTTGTATGTAAATATTTCTGCTTTGAAAATCACGAAACATAAAATATTTATGTTCAACATGAGCAAGGTATGTGCTCAATGCTTCAAAATCTTCAATCAGTTTTTCTTTGTCGTAACCAATTTTAAGCGTGTCAAGAAAATAATATTTAAAATATAAAAGATCGCTCAGGATGGCTTGCCTGCCAAATTCTTTTGAAGTAAGGCAAACAGAATCATCAAAATCTTTACCCTTTATTTGAAGCCATGCAAGGCTTTTTAAACTTTTCTTAAAGAGGCCATATACATAATCAGTTTGGCCATGCTTTTCAAGTTCATCAAGCAGCGAAATGCTGCCAAAGTCCTGCTGAATGTACATTTTACCATCATTGCTTTTGCTGTATATATGCGGAATCGGAGCATTTATTTGTGCAAAGCCTTCCGTAAAATTTAAGAAAGTTTCATTCTCTCTTATGTTCTCATTATAAGTAGCTATGTAAGAATTATCATTTGTAATAATGCGAAAATAGATTCTGTCACCACCGGATCTTGGGAGTTTTTCAAATCGTAAAATTTTATCTGGAGTAAAAATTTTAAAGAAGGATTTTATATTTTCCGCCACTGATTGCATAAAAAAGATTAGTGGTAAAAATAAAGTTTTTTGCAAAGAAGATAGAAAGAGAAAAATAGGGGATTAGGAAGTTGAAGGCATTTCATTATAAATCATACCTGCTAATTCCCTTCCGGCTTTCTTTTTATTGGTGCCGCCCCATTGCTTGAAGAAAAATAATGCTTCCTGTTCCTGGCATTGAAATTTTATATCCCAAACCCACGCATGTTCAATTGGCCTTGCTTTTCTTCCACTTTCACCCCCAACAATTATCCAATCAATATTTGTGAGGTTCATATTTTGCAAAGGGCCAATCAATGGCTCACATGAAAGAAATTTTATTACTGCATTTGTTTCTCTTAAGAAATCAATTCGTTCTATTACTCTTTCATCTTCAACAGAAACACCCATCCAGATATTTTTTGTCCAGCTTAAACGATGATGCAATTTATACAATCTTTCCGCTCTTTTTGTAAGCACCTGGTAAGTATGTTGTGGTGTATTATTCATTACCTTAAAAACTTTCTCTATAAATTCAAAAGGAACTTCAGGATGAAACAAATCACTCATGGAGTTTACAAAAACAACTTTTGAACCTTTCCATGAATAAGGAATGTTTAATGCATCTTCATGCACTCTTACTTTAAAACCATCTTTGTATTTTTCAATGCCTATCGCCTGCAAACGCCTTGTCATCACTTCTGCATAGCAATATTTACAACCTGCTGAAACCTTGTTGCAGCCTGTTGTTGGGTTCCATGTCATCTCTGTCCATTCAATGCTTGATTGTGCCATTATTATTTAAATTTAAAATAAACTTTTTTAGGAGAGACTTTATAATTGTCATAGTTAATATAAAAAGCACCTTTTCTTACCTTTTCTGCTTTGTCGGAAAGAACTTCTAACTCTCCCTCTGTTTGTAATGAATTGAAAATTTCTACAGTGTGCGTTGGTAAAAAACCATTACGTAGAGTAAACTCATAAACCATTGCATTATAAACCTTATTACTATTTGAAATCAAAGTAATTAATTTCTGTTCAAGTAAATTAGTTTTAAAATTAGCGAAAAGATTTCCTGTCTTTTCATAACTCCAGCCTTTACCTTCATCATCATCAATTTGCCATTTGGTTTCTAACATTTTTTCAAATCCTCTAATATGGCTTGAAAAGAAATAAAGACAGTATACTGTTGCTGGGTCTTTTTCAATTGTAAAAGTGTCAACAAAGAAATCATTTCCAAGATAAGTTTTTAAAGCCTCTTTAAACTGTTCAATAAATTCATATACAGAATTATTCGGGTTCCATTTATTGATATCAACTAGTTCCTCAATTATTTGAATCAAGGCTTCTGGAGTTCCTTTTTCATCAAATCTATACATGTGTTGTGTTGGTAAAAAAAGTAATACTTCTGATTTTTTTGATTGCAAAAGTTTTTTTATTTCACTTGCTCGTATTTCTTTATAACCGTAAGGGTCTATAAATACAAAAGCTTTTTCATTTTTAAGATTTTGTATATACGTAGATAGATTATCAACAATTTCTTTATAATCTTTAGAGTGATAGGTTATTTTACCAAATGATTTGTAATGAAGTTTTTTGTCAGAAATGATAGACTTTAATTTTTCTATTTTAAATTCATCTTTATCATTAAAATATAAATCAACTTTAATTAAATCTTTATTCTTTGCTTTATTAATAAAATGTAAATCCTTTAATGTTTTTAAAATTATAATTGGACTACCTTCCCCTTCGTTCTCATAAATTCCCTCCCCACAGAAAAGATCAAATACATTAATCTTTTGCGTATACCCATCATTGGCAATTATATTTAAATATTTTTCCAAATATTTTTGAAGTAATAAAACCTTTGCTTTTGAATGATTAAGCATTGCTATTTGTGATTTTCTTTTTTTAGGCATACTTAATTAAGTTTATTAAATGTATGAAACCTTTAAAACAATCTCCCCTGTTCTCCCGGCCTTCTGAAAATAGTATTATCCAATTCCCATCTATCTTCATTCATTCCATACAATTTTCCATATTTTTTATATTGCTGCCTTACCATATCGGCAATGTTTCCTTCGCCTCTCATGCGCACCCCCCAGCGGGTATCATTAACCTGTCCGTTATGGCCGCCTTCAATTAAATGCCAAACTTTATCTGCACGATCAGGGAAATTTTTATACAGCCAGTCATGAAATAAAAACTTTATGGCACCATTTAAACGAATGAATGTATATGCAGTAAATTTTGCACCGGCATCTCTCGCTTCTTTCATTATTCTTTGCATTTCATGTTCATTTAATCCTGGTATCATTGGCCCCATCATTACGCCCATGTGTATGCCTGCATTGCTTAATTCTTCAATTACTTTTAACCGTTGCTTGGCTGTGGTAGTTCTTGGCTCCATCACTCTTCTTAAATCTTCATTAAACGATGTGATAGAAACCATGGCTGATACCAATCTTTTCTTTGCCATTTCCTGCAGTATATCTTTATCTTTTATTATCCATGAATTCTTTGTAAGAATCCCTACCGGCTGATTAAATTCGTTGCAAACTTCGAGTAGCCCCCTCGTTAGTCTGTACTTTTGTTCTGCAGGCTGATAGCAATCTGTATTGCCACTTAGCATTATTGAATGCACTTCCCATTTTGGGTGCATTAAAAATTTACGAAGCATTTGCGGCGCATTCATTTTTACAATTATCTTTCTTTCAAAATCAAGACCTGCGCTGTAACCCCAGTATTCATGCACGTTTCGGGCATAGCAATAAATACATCCATGCTCGCAACCTGCATACGGGTTCATGCTATACATCAGGCTCAGGTCGGGGCTATCAACTTTGTTTACAATACTTTTTACTTCCTGCTCCAGGTATTGTGTTGCAGAGTTGGGCACTTCCCAATCGTCAATAGCTTCAACATGTTCTTGTACATTTTGATTTTTTAAAAATTTATTTTTTGTATTAAACTGTGCACCACGACCGGCTAAGTATTGATCGCTTTCTTCTTTTTGTTGTGCTGCAACTTTAAAATGATCTTGTTTTAATTGAGTTGACATGATAAAATTTTTTATGAGTTCACCCGGTAAAAATCAAACTCATTTATTTGTTAAATAATATTGATAACTATTACATAAATAGCGCACCCTGCTTTATAGCAACAGGCAAATTCATGAATTCAAACCGTTGTACAATTTGATAAGGCATATCTCCGACTCTTCGTTTTATCAATAACATGCTATCTGCAATAAAGCGTCCTGTAAAATGTTTATGGCTATATTCCTGCCAGCCTTTTTCATATTGCCAGGGCAAAAGTTTTCTTGCAATAGTTACATGCGGTTCATCAATAAAATGCGGTTTGTTTTCTTTATTCAATTTTAATAATTGCTGCGCGGGCTTTAATTCTCTTACTAAATTTTGAACCTGCTGCTTGCTTTCAAGATTAACATAAATCGTGTGACTTGGAAAGTTTCCAAAATCTTTCAGCTCAACTTTGAAAGGAGTATAACCCATTGCAATTGTTTTTAAGCGGTTCACAATTTTTTCTTCCATCATTTCAAACTGCAAAAAATTCACAAGTGTAATATGCGGCTTGACCCACAAAGCGGTTGGCGCCTTATACGCATCATGAAATTCCCTTTTTACTTTTACAATTTTATTCCACAATTCTTCATGGGGGCTTAATACCAAAAGATATTCGTTATAACGATAACCTGATATTTGTATTAATGATTTTGTGTCCATAGGTAAATAATTTTTGTTGACTATTAATTTTAGTATAAATTTACTAAATAAATTAGTAATCAAATAAAATATTTTTATGAATCCTGATAATTTTTATGCTGCAAAGTATGCAGGCACCAAATCATTCACGCAAACAGATGTGCGTACAGCAAATGCTACCGGCTTCGGCGCCGCTGCAGATGATTACATGGAAAGAGGCATTGACCTCAATGAAGAATTGATTCGCAATAAGCCCGCTACTTTTTTTATGCGGGTGAGCAGCGATGCCATGAAAGAAGCGGGAATTTGTAAAGGCGATGTAGCAATTGTTGACCGTTCTGTAAAAGCAACCAATGGTAAAGTAATTATTGCAGTGCTGGGTGGCGATATGCTCATCCGTCGTTTTGAAAAAACAAATAACAACATCCGGCTGATAACAGATTCAAATAAATTATCGCCCATTGATATTAATGCAACGTGTGAAGATTTTGCTATTTGGGGAGTGGTTACTTATGTTATTCATACACCATAAAAACCTCACCCCACCCTCTCCAAAGGAGAGGGAGCAGAACCTCGCCGGCAATTAATATGCTTCCTGAGAAATTTTATTTTTTATGAATGATATAAATCAATTAGAAAGAATTCAAAAAAAAATTTCATTGCAGAGTGGTAAAGGGCTTAAAGCAATTGTTGATTGCAATAGTTTTTATTGTTCATGCGAAAGAGTTTTTCGTCCTGACTTGCAAAAAAAACCTGTAGTGGTTTTAAGCAATAATGATGGTTGTATTATTTCGCGAAGCGATGAAGCAAAAAATTTAGGAGTAGAAATGGCCGGGCCTTATTTTAAAGCAAGGCATCTAATTGAGAAAAATAATGTAGCAACTTTTTCATCTAATTATAATTTGTATGGCGACATGAGCAGGCGGGTAATGGATACTTTGCGAACGTTAATTGGCGAAGAAAATGTAGAAGTATATTCTGTAGATGAAGCATTTTTAGATGTGAGCATGATTGATAAAAATCTTCTTGATGGATACGCATTGCAGATAAGAGAAACTGTTGAACAATGGACAGGTGTTTCGGTTTCAGTTGGTATTGCGCCCACTAAAACGCTTGCAAAAATTGCTAATCATCTTGCAAAAAAAAATAAGGTTGCAACAAAATGTGTTTATACACTCAGCGATAATAATGATGTAAGAGAAGTATTAAAAAAAACACCGGTTTCAGGAATATGGGGTGTTGGAAGAGCTTATGCTGATAAACTTATTAATTGGGGAATAACGAATGCATGGGAGTTAAGCAACATGCCGGAAGAATGGATAAACAAACACATTGGCGGCGTTGTAGGTGTAAGGCTCGTGAGGGAATTAAAAGGAATTTCATGCATAGAGATGGGCGAGGAATTAGTGAACAAAAAAATGATAGCGACTACCCGTATGTTTGGAAGAAATGTTACAAAGCTCAGTGACATAAAAGAAGCGCTGGCTACATACACATCAAGAGCAGCAGAAAAATTAAGAAGGCAAAATTGCGCAGCTTCTGTAATAAATATATTTATTGTTGCTAAAGAAGAGAGCCATTCGGTAAATTTTAGTCATGGTGCTACCATAAGCGCTCATGTTACTTTACCTGCAGCCACATCGATCACCAATGAATTAATTACACCTGCTTTGGAATTAGCAGAACAAATTTTTAAACCCGGGCGTGAATATAAAAAAGCAGGAGTGATGCTCAGCGGCATTGTGCCCGATACATCTATTCAAAGTAATTTATTTGTGCCGCTAACGGTAAACAATAAACGCTTTTTAATGAACACGCTTGATAACCTCAACTTCAGCATGCGGGATGATGTGGTAAAATTTGCATCTTCCGGAATTAACACCGATTGGAAAATGAGGCGTGAATTTCGTTCGCCAAGATATACTTCGAGATGGAAAGAATTGCGGGAAGTGAATTGATGAAATAGTCAATAGTCAATGAGCCAATAAGTCAATAAGAAAGCAGGAATGACCAATGACTAATTTTAATCAAGGACAACGCCCCATTGTGTAAGTAGTAATTCCATCACATAGCGCATAGCAACTGTTATCATAAGTTTGATTGTTACAGCCGCAAACATAATTGGTAAGTAAAGGGCAATTACAATTTGAATTAACTGGCCCTTTTACACAATTGTTATTAGCATTATCTTTTTTGCAGGAAATAAAACCGGTGAATAAAACGAACAATAACCATGTAAGAAATTTTTTCATAATAGAATTACTTCAACAATCATTCCATCAATAAAAATTTATAGTCAGAATTTGTTTACTTCAACCAGCATTTTTTGTCAAATGACAAATTCAACCAAAGTTTTTTTTGCAACTTTGAACGATGGAAGAATTAATAAATTATTAATGACGCAGGGAAGGTAATGCAGAAAGTGGTGTTCATTTATAAAAAAGAATTTGCAAGCCAACCACCTGACTAAAAAAACAGTATTTAGAAAAAGCAATACAATGGAATCAAAAAATAAATTTATTGTAAGACAATTGACGTCGCAAGATCTAAATCTTTTTCAAGAATTAATTTTTGTTTTTGAAGAGGTTTTTGAAATGCAAAACTTTACAATCCCCAATAAAAATCATTTACAAAATCTGCTTGACAAGCCCGACTTCATGGTGTTTGTTGCATTGTTAGAAAACAAAGTAGTTGGGGGCTTAACCGCATCATTCTTACCTCTTATTTTTTCCAATCGTCAGATGTTTACATTTTAGACCTTGCTATTAAAAGGGAGTTTCAACGGAAGGGTTTAGGCAAAAAATTAATGGGGACGATAATTGAGCATTGTAAAAAACAAAACATGCATGAAATATTTGTGCAGGCAGATGAAATAGACCAACATGCAGTTGACTTTTATTATTCATTGGGTGGGATTCCTGTAAAGGCAATTAATTTTGATTATCCCCTAACCGATAACAAGTAACCGAACCAACAATGATTGTAAATTGCTTCGAATAAATTTTCTCGTCCATCATTTTTTTGCCAAATGATAAATTTCAAACTAATAGCTTTTCTGCAACTTTAAACAAGGTATAATTACTAATTTCTAAAAAGAAAAAGAGAAATTTTTTAATTCATTTGAAAATTAGGATTGTTATGCAAAGACTGATCTTCTTTTAATTTCAATTCCCATTTCCACGCAGTATCCATCATTTCATCAAGAGAGAATTTTGGATCCCATCCGAGTAATTTTTTAGCCAGTGAATTATTAGCGTATATGGCAACTATATCTCCGGGCCTTCTTGCACCAATTTTATAATTCAGTTTTACGCCGCTTACTTTTTCAAATGATTTAATAGCTTCCAGCACAGTAACACCATTACCTGTTCCCAGGTTAAATATTTCGCAGCGGGAGTTATTCTTTTTATCTATCAAATATTGCAGCGCAAGAATGTGTGCATGTGCTATGTCGCTCACATGAATGTAATCGCGTACACATGAGCCATCTCTTGTAGGGTAATCATTACCATACACAGTAACCTGGGGTAATTTTCCAATAGCAGTTTGTGTAATGGCGGGAACAAGATTTTCAGGCTTGCCCAATGGAAGCTCGCCAATAAGTATGGATGGGTGAGCGCCAACAGGATTAAAATAACGGAGTAAAACGCTTTGTGTTTCTCCTGCTGCGGTAACTTCTTTTACAATTTCTTCACCCATTTGTTTGGTAGCTCCATAAGAAGATTCTGCGGGCTTTTGAGGTGTTTGTTCGGTTACAGGAATTTCATCGGCACTTCCATAAACAGTACAGGAAGATGAAAAAATAAAATTGGGGACTTTAAATTCTTTTGCGCATTTTAAAATATTAATCAGTGACATTAAATTATTTTCAAAATACAGTAAAGGTTTTTTTACTGATTCTCCTACCGCTTTAAAAGCAGCAAAATGGATGATGCCTTCAATATCATTATTCTCCTGGAAAATAGCATAGGTATCATCAAAATTGCAAAGATCTACTTTATAATTTTTTATATCAATACCGGTAATATTTTTTATTCCCAGCAGTAAAGCAGTTGTTGATCTTGAATTATTATCAACACAAACAGGTTCAAATCCATTTTCAATTAAATCAACTATGGTATGAGCGCCAATGTAGCCGCATCCGCCGGTCACTAGTATTTTTTTCATATAACAAAAGAAAGAAAAAATAATCAATAGCAGCAAACTGCTTCAAAAATTTATCAGCTAAATAAATGAATTAAAAAATAAATTGCAGCGGCAACAACTGCACTTACAGGAATAGTAAGAACCCATGCCCAAAGAAGATTAAACGTAACACCCCAGCGCACTGCTGATAAACGCTTTGTTGCCCCAACGCCTACAATGGAACCAGTAAGCGTATGTGTAGTACTTACAGGAATTCCAAAACCAATGGTTAGAAAAATAGTAAATGCACCGGCTGTTTCTGCGCAGAAGCCTTCCAGTGGATTTACTTTTGTGATGCGTGTACCCATAGTTTTTACTATTCGCCACCCACCAGACATAGTGCCAAGCGCTATGGCAGAATAACAAGCAAGCGGTAACCACCCCGGCATAGGCATTTCATGTATTGACATCGTATTGCCATGAACGGTTTTTTCATAAAACCAAATTGCAGTAAGAATTAATCCCATGGTTTTTTGAGAATCGCCGCCTCCATGTGCAAGGCTCAACGAAGCCGATGAAAGTAATTGAAGCCGCTTAAACCATTTTTCAGCTTTTGCAGGTCTTGATTTTTTAGCGATGTTAACTGTAACTACTGTAATAATAAATCCAAAAATTAATCCTATGATAGGAGCAAAAACCATAAATATTAATGCAATAAAAACAGGATGGGTATTTACTCCGGCAAATCCTCCGGCGGCAATGGCTGCGCCTGCAAGGCCACCTATTAATGTATGAGATGAACTGGATGGAATGCCATAATACCAGGTTAAAAGGTTCCAGCTTATTGCTGCAATGGTGGCTGATATGATTACTTTAAAATTGATAATATTTTCAGACATTATATTAGCAATTGTGCCGGCAACTTTATGTTCTCTGAAAACAAAAAATGCAATGAAATTAAAAGCTGCTGCCCAAAGGACCGCCTGGAAAGGAGTGAGAACTTTAGTTGAAACTATGGTGGCTATTGAGTTTGCTGCATCATGAAAGCCATTTATATAATCAAAAATAAGCGCTAATATAATAATGACTATAAGAAAAAGGAACATACTTAACTTTTAAAAAACAGATACTTTATAATAAAAATATCTTATCACGCATATTTAATTATAATGGATTCAATCACATTAGCGGCATCTTCACACTTATCAGTTACAATTTCCATTACCTGGTAAATTTCTCTTTTTTTAATTACTTCTTTAGCATCAGGTTCTGTTTCAAAAAGCTTTTCAATGCTCATATCAAACACATCATCTGCCTGATTTTCGATACTATTGATTAATACCATGGCATCAGTAATTTTCCTGAGATTTTTCATATCCCTCAATTCACTAACGGCCTTTTGCACTTCACTACAACTGTTTAATATAAGCTCAGCCATTTTTTGAAATCCGCTATCATCTGGATTTACTTTATAAAAATTTATTTTTTTAGCGGAAGCATAAATGTAATCGCAAATGTCATCAAGCGAAGTAGCGAGGTAATGTATGTCTTCACGATCGAAGGGAGTAATAAAATTGCGACCCAGTTCCGTAAAAATCCTATGGGTGTAATCATCATTTACATGCTCTAAATCTTCAATTTCTTTTATCAGCAATCCTCTTTTATCAAAGTCTTTTTCATTGACAACCTCTTTGAGCTTGATAGCCATTTGAATCACGGTTTCAGAAACACTTTCAAATAGTTGAAAAAAAATTTTATCCTTTGGTAAAAAAATTTTTAAAATAGAGTTCAAAGCCATAGAAATTAATTTTGGCAAAAGTAGTACTCTCAAATTTCATAGCCTTCTTTTTAGGTTTGTTAATGATTTCTTAACATAGGGAATATTTTATTAAGTACACTACTTATGGGCAATAAATAATGAAATTCTGTTTTTATCTAAAAACAAATTTGCTAAACTTCATGAAAGAAGCGGGAAACTGACTTTGAATCTGCAACGAGTAAATCAGCATCAGCGGTTTTTTCAAAAAGCTGCTGAAAAGAAACATTTTTATCTGCAGAAAAAGAAATGCCAGCAATGTCACATTCATCTTTAATAACTTTTATAGTATTATCTACAGTTGCATTATCGCTAACCAAAGATCTCCGGAACTATATTGATCAGTAACTGAAAAATCGTTTGGAAAAGGATATTGATAATCGGTTTTTTCTTTATTCCCATTTAAAAAAATTGCATGAATAACTGCTGAATGTTCTTTAGCAAACAATTAGAAAATATAAACCAAAGAAAAGGAACAATTAATTTAATGTTTAAAAGATAATTGACGTAATATCCTGTATTTATTAACCTTAAGATAATACCTGGGTAACAATTTAATAACATTATAGAGATTCCTTTGCAAAAAATATTAATATGCATTTTCTGATTTCTAAACAACGATCAATTTTTGGTGTATTCTTATGTTTCGGTTTATTTTTAAGCAGCTCTCTTAAAGCCCAATTTACTATTAATGCCGATTCCGCTTTTAATGCAGGAAGCCCTAATTCAGGCCGTTTATGGGGATATTCATTTGGAGATTTTTATTATAAAGCGCATAGCGATTCTTTAGTAAGAGGCGGGGCTAATCAATATACCGGCGTGCCTGCAAAGAGAAACGCTTTTGCTTTTCGTCGTATTTACCTTGGATATGATTATAATATTACTAAAAAATTCTCAGCAGAATTATTGCTTGCGGCAGAAGACAATTTTAATCAAACTTCTTTAAGCGGTACAACTACAACAAGCGGAGATTTACTAACCAATAATAAAATATCTTTTTATATAAAACTTGCCAACATACGCTGGAAAAATATATGGAGAAATACTGATCTGGTAGTAGGCCAGGTGAGCACACCTTCATTTCCTTTGTTAACTGAAAAAATCTGGTCGTATCGTTCTATTGAAAGAACCATAGCGGATGTACGCAGAACGCCTTCATATGATTTGGGAGTTACACTTCAGGGCAAGTTTGATAATAAAGGCAATTACGGTTATAACCTGATGGTAGGAAATGGAACGAGTGCTAAACCTGAAAATGATAAATTTAAATGGTTTTATGGTGATGTATATGCTATGTTCTTAAATAAGAAATTAGTCTTTGATCTATATGCAGACTATCAGAGATTAAATTGGATAGATGGTTTTCATCATTCACGAAACATGGTTAAAGGCTTTGCGGCCTATACAACACCAAAAATAACTGTAGGTGTAGAAGCATTTATTAATCATGGAAAAAATGATGTAGTTGGAATAAACGGAACTATAAATGATACCACCGATGCAAATGCTACAGGGCTTTCTACTTATATACGAGGCAGTATTATTAAAAACAAACTTGGTTTTTTTGCCCGTTTCGATACGTACAACCCGGATACAAAATATGATAACACTGCTTTCACAAAATACGCCGGGTTAACTTCTGCTTACGAGCCTAATAACAAAGAGAACTTTATTACAGCAGGATTAGATTTTACCCCTGTTAAAAATGTACATTTTATGCCAAATATCTGGTATAGCCAATACAAAACTCAGCAATCAGTTTCAAACACCGATCATGATCTTGTTTATAGAGCAACATTCTATTTTGTATTTGGAAAGTAATTATAATACACATTTAAAAAAATATCTAAAATTTTAAACTTTAAATCAATCTCAAAATAATAATCATGAAAATAAAATCTAAAATCAAAAGTGCTATTGTAGCAGCATTAGCGCTTGCAGTAACCGGAAGTATAACGCCAGGCTGTAATGGAAATTCCGGAAAAGAAAGTAGCAGCGATTCTACTTCTTCAACAACATCAACTAACGGTGATGATAAAACGCTTTTAGGTGCAGGAAGTACATTTGTTTACCCTTTATTCTCTAAACAATTTTCAGAATATAATAAGCTTAACGGCTTAAAAATAAATTATCAATCAATTGGTTCGGGCGGAGGTATTCTTCAGTTAACTAATAAAACAGTTGACTTTGGAGATTCTGATGCTCCCTTAACCGAAGAGCAGGCTCAAAAAATGGGTGTACCTGCTTTGCATATTCCTATGTGTTCAGGTGCAGTGGTAATAAGTTATAATTTACCAGAAGTAAAAGATACTTTAAAGTTAAATCCTGAAGTGCTTGCAGATATTTTTCTTGGAAAGATTACCAAATGGAATGATGCAAAAATTTCTGCAATTAATACCGGGGTAAAATTACCGGCAACTGCAATTGTAATAGCACATCGTTCAGATGGAAGTGGTACAACAAACATTTTTACCGATTATCTTTCTAAAATAAATGACGAATGGAAAACAAAAGTTGGAAAAGGTACTGCTGTAAACTGGCCGCAAGGGCTTGGAGGAAAAGGCAATGAAGGTGTTGCCGGACTTGTTAAACAAACACCTGGTGGAATTGGTTATATTGAATTGGCGTACGCTATTCAAAATAAAATGTCATTCGCAAAAATTCAGAATAAATCCGGTAATTACATTACACCTGACATAGCATCTACAAGTGCAGCAAGTAATGTGCAATTGCCTGCTGATTCAAAAATATTTTTAGGTAATACAGATGCTGCTAACGGTTATCCCATCAGTGGATTTACATGGGCGCTAATTTACAAGGAGCAGAATTATAGTAGCCGTTCGCAGGAAAGAGCACAAAATCTTGTAAAATTATTATCGTGGAATATTCATGATGGACAGCAATATTGTGAAGGGTTACATTATGCACCATTATCACCTGCTGCAGTTTCAATAGCAGAAGCCATTCTTAAGTCAGCTACTTTTGATGGCAAACCAATATTGTAATAAATAAATTTTCTTATACATTGCTTTGAAATTATCACTTACAAAATCAGGGAATTCCCGCAGCAATTTATTACTGCGGGAAATTTCGTCTATAACCAATATGAATGTTTGGAAAAGCATTAAGATAAAACGCTCTTTTCGACAAATAAAGATGGAGAAGTTTTTTAAAGGTTCTCTTGTCTTAATTGCTTTAAGCATTCTTGTGTTGGTAATTGCCTTTTTATTTACATTGATTGTGCAATCACTCCCTTCAATAAAAGCATTAGGCATTAGTTTTTTATTCGGTAAAACATGGGATCCTGTAGCTAATGTTTATGGCACTTATCCCTTTCTGTTAGGTACTTTATTAACGTCATTTTTAGCCTTACTTATTTCAATACCGTTTTCATTTTCAATAGCAATTTTTTTAGGTGAATACTATCCGAGGGGCTGGTTCTCAGAATTTTTAAAAAATTCTATAGATCTTATTGCCGCTGTGCCTTCTGTAATTTATGGCTTCTGGGGATTATTTGTTTTGGCACCGTTAGTACGAAGCCTTGAATTAAAACTTGGCGTAACTCCTTATGGAATCGGCATATTCACTTCGGCCTTAATCCTGGCTATTATGATTATTCCTTATGCGGCATCGTTAGGAAGGGAAATGATTAGAATGGTGCCATCATCATTAAAAGAAGCTGCATATTCTTTAGGTGCAACAAGGTTTGAAGTTATAAGAAATGTTATTTTACCTTATTCCAAATCGGGACTCTTCGCCGGTGTTTTATTATCTCTGGGAAGAGCTTTGGGAGAAACCATGGCTGTAACAATGGTAATCGGAAATACAAGTATAATTCCAAAAAGTATTTTTGATCCCGGTAATACTATGGCCAGTGTTATTGCGAATGAATTTACAGAAGCAGCGAGCTCACTTTATTTATCTTCATTAATTGAGTTAGGACTGGTTTTGTTTTTGGTTACAGTTATTATTAATTTAATTGGAAAAAGAATAATTAAACGATTTACAGCAGATTAATATATGGCTCCAAATATAAAATACAGGATAGGTAAGAGTAAATTTTTCAAGGGAGTAATAATATCGCTTTCTGTTCTTGCAACACTCCCATTATTTATTATACTTTTTTATATTTTAATACAGGGATTTGCTAAAATTAATTGGCACTTTTTAGTAAATCTGCCAAAGCCCGTAGGAGAGACAGGCGGTGGAATTGCCAATGCACTCATCGGCAGTTTACTAATAGTTTTTGTTGCGGCAATTATTGCCATTCCATTTGGAATTATGGGTGGCATATATTTAAGTGAAAACAGGAAAACGAATCTGGCATATTGGTGCCGGTTGTCTGTTGATGTACTTCAGGGCACACCTTCCATTGTTGTTGGTATTGTCATTTATTTTTGGATTGTTAAGCCCTTAGGTACTTTCTCAGCGCTTTCGGGCAGTATTGCTTTAGCAATTATGATGCTGCCAATTGTAGTACGATCTACAGAAGAAACTTTAAAATTATTACCTTCTACATTAAAAGAAGCAGGACTTGCTTTAGGATTACCTTATCATAAAGTAATTTTAAGAATTATTTTGCCATGTGGCTTTAGCGGCGTGCTTTCAGGAATTATATTAGCAGTTGCAAGAATTGCCGGAGAAACTGCCCCTTTATTATTTACAGCATTTGGAAATCCATTTTTCTCGACAAATATTTTAAAGCCCATGCAAAGTTTGCCGTTGTTAATTTTCAACTATGCTACCAGTCCCTATGATGAATGGCATGATCTGGCCTGGGGTGCAGCACTCATTCTGCTTATATGGGTATTATTATTAAACATCATTACAAAGATTACAACCAGAAGATGGAAAGTACAATTTTAGAAGCTATTGATTTTGATGCTTATTTTGGAGAAAATCATGCTGTCAAAAAAGTAAATATTCAAATTCCGAAAAATAATGTTGTTGCGGTAATGGGTCCATCAGGATGCGGCAAAACAACTTTTCTGCGTTGTATTAATCGCATGCATGAATTGATTGAGGGTACTTCCACTAAAGGAAAAATGCTCTTAAATAATGAAGACATTTATGATATGCATCCGATATTTGTTCGTCATAAAATAGGAATGGTATTTCAACGGCCTAATCCTTTTCCCAATCTAAGTATTTACGATAATGTTATCGCCGGTTATAAACTTAATGGAATGAAAATGGCCAAGCCGGATAACGATAATATTGTTGAGCAGTCTTTACAGAAAGCTGCATTGTGGAATGAGGTTAAAGATTCCCTCCACAAGAAAGGAACTTTTCTATCAGGCGGCCAGCAACAGCGCTTGTGTATTGCAAGAGCAATAGCAATGGAACCTGAAGTATTGTTGTTAGATGAACCTACTTCCGCGCTAGATCCGATTTCTACATCAAGTATTGAAGTATTACTGCAGGAACTTAAGAAAAATTATACACTCATTATTGTTACGCATAATATGCAGCAGGCAGCACGTGTTAGTGATAAAACTGCATTTTTTTACCTGGGTGAATTAATTGAATATGATATTACAAAAACAATGTTTACAAATCCGCAGGATAAGCGAACGCAAAATTATATAACTGGTCGTTTTAGTTAATGATTAATAAAATTAAAAAATAAGTATGACACAATTTGAAATAGAACTGGAGGGTGTTAAATCTGAAGTGATAAATATGTGGCAACTGGTCCTTTTGCAATTATCAAAAGCAAAGGAAGCCATGTTATCATTTGATAAAGATCTTGCCAGGGAAGTGATGGCAAAAGAAAAAAGAGTAAATGCGCTTGAATTAAAAATAGATGGAGATTGTGAAAACATATTTGCCCTTTATTGCCCTGTTGCCATTGATTTACGTTTTTTGTTAGCCGCACTAAAAATTAATGCCAACCTCGAGCGCATTGGTGATATTGCCGAGGGGATTGCAAGATATATTGTTGATTCACCAGTAAAATTCAACAGGCAAGTGCTTGAGTCAACCCGGTTGATTGAAATGTTTGAAGGCTCTATAAGTATTTTAACCGATACCCAGGTAGCATTCGAATTTGAAAATACTCTTCTTGCACGCACTATTTTTTCCCGTGATGAAATTTTAGATGAAATAAACAAGAATGCTGATGATAATATTTCTGTGTATATAAAGGAGGACCTTAATAATATAAGTGAAGCTTTATATATAGTATCCATCATACGAAAATTAGAACGCGTGGGTGATCAATCAAAAAATATCGCGGAAGAAATTATTTTTTATGTAGAAGCAAAAGTTTTGAAACATCAATAGAAGTTCACTTAATCACTGCTTTATTCTTAAAATCATTCGTTCTAAATAATTTTAAGCTAATCAGATTATTATATGCTATACCACCTTGCAATCTTGCAGGATGGTTTTTTATTTTGTTGACTTTACATTAATTATTTTTGAAAATATTGAATCTTAAATCTGATGACTTTATTTTCATTGTATAAGCAAAACAAACTTTTCTTTTTGGGATTTTTTTTATTTGCTCTTGCATCAATTTTTGTTTTAATTTTTTTTACAAAAGCAGATGAGTTTTTTTTATTGAATGGGTATCATACAAATTTTTTAACCACAATTTTTATAAGATTCACTTATTTGGGCGATGGTTTTTTTTGCATTGGAATTGGTTTGTTACTTTTAATATTTAAACAAAAATATTTAGGCTTCCTGGTATTGAGCAGTTATGCATTATCAGGAATAATTGCGCAGGTATTAAAATATTTTATTATTGAAGCGCGGCCTGCTATATTTTTAAAGAGCAGCACTTACCAATATTTTATTAATGATGTAACGCTTCATAATTTTCATGCATTTCCATCAGGGCATAGTGCTTCTGCTTTTGCCCTGGCGGCTGTTTTAAGCTTTTCTGCAAAAAATAAAAACAATTCTTTACTTTTCTTATTGGTAGCAATTTTAGTTGGCTACAGCCGCATTTATCTTGCACAACATTTTTTGGATGACGTGCTGGCAGGGGCACTCATTGGGTTTGTATCAGCTGTTCTTTGTTGGATATTTTTGGATAAAATATTTAAGCGTTGGTCAGACCGTTTCGGGTCAGACCAAGATTAATAATGGTCATTCAATTGGTCAGCCCGGGGCGGTCAGACCAATAAATTTTATGTTTTCCCAGGCAATGTAAAATCCAAAAGTAGTCCCTATATCAGTTTTACTTCTTAAATAAATTATATGAAATCTATAGTTGTACGCTTAATTACCGTACATTTGTATAATAAAAAAAAATTAAAATATGGCAACAAAAGCACTTAAAAACGAACAAACAAGGTTTGATACCCGGTTACCTAAAGAACAAAAACTCCTTTTTGAACGTGCTGCTATCATAGGTGGTTATAGAAATCTGACAGACTTTATTATTCTGACAGCGCAGGAAAAGGCTAAGGAAATTATTAAAGAAAGAGAAACGATTTTTGCTTCTGAAAGAGATAATAAAATATTCTTTGATGCAATTATGAAATCTTCAAAACCAAATAAAAATTTAGTCTCTGCCGTTAAAGAATATAAAAAGCTAATTTCGAAATAATGTATCAAACGGAAGACTTAAATGCTTCTCACAATAGAAATGATTTTTCTTGTGGGAAAGCAATGATAGATATTTATTTTAAAACACAAGCAAATCAAGATATAAAAAGGAAATTGTCAACCTGTTTTGTTTTAGTTGACAAAGAACTTAATTTAATTAAAGGATATTATACGCTTTCTAACAGTAGTATTCCACTCGCTTTAGTACCGGACGAGGTCAAGAAAAAATTACCAAAATCATATAAAAATATACCCACTACATTATTAGGAAGATTGGCTGTAAATTTAAAGCATCAGGGAAAGGGCGTTGGTAAAATTTTATTAATTGATGCTCTAAAAAAAAGTTATGAGTTATCTAAAATGATAGGATCATTTGCTGTAATTGTTGATCCTTTAGATGAAGAGGCTAAAAGCTTTTATTTAAAATACGGATTTATAAAACTTCCTGATAGCGGTAAAATGTTTTTAACGATAAAAACTATTGAAACTCTTTTTAAAGGATAACTGTTATCACAACGGCATCCCCCTTCCCTTTAGGCTTTGGGCAAAAAATTCTGTTTTATGTTCTTGTCGCAGGCAATGTAAATCCAAAAGTAGTTCCTACATCAGTTTTACTTCTTACATGAATTGTTTCATCATGAGCTTCTATAATATGTTTTGCAATGGACAATCCAAGTCCGCTGCCACCCACTTTACGGTTTCGTGCAAAATCAGTCCGGTAAAATCTTTCAAATATTCTTGGCACATGTTCTTCTACAATGCCATAGCCGTCATCGCTTATTTCCACTAAAATTTTTTTACCGTCAATTTTATATGCACTTCCTTCAATAATCCCATTTTGCTTCCCATATTTTATAGCATTATCAACAAGGTTAATGATCACCATTCTTATTTTTTCTTTATCAGCAAAAACCGTAAGAGATAATTCACAACCTTTCTTAATAAAACATTTTATTTTTTTTTCATCAGCTTTTATGGAAAGAGATTCAAAGACTTCCTTTATAAGATCCTGGATAATAAAATTCTGTTTGTATAATAATTGCTCGCCGCTTTCCAGTTTGGTAATTTCATCAAGATCATCAACGAGGTTGACGAGACGGTCAACATTTTTTGAAGCATTGCTTAAAAATTTTTTATTTACTTCAGGGTTTTCAAGAGCACCGTTTAGCAATGTATCAACATAGCCTTGTATGGCAAAAATCGGCGTCTTCAATTCATGAGAAAGATTTAATAAAAATTCTTTTCTGAAATCTTCATTTTTTCTCAGTACTTCAATTTCTTCTTTACGCTGAACAGCCCACTGTTCCACATCTTCACTTACTTCTTCAATTGATTTTTGCGGTAAAATATTTTTATAATAAAACTCTTCTCTCTTACTTGCTTTTGTTTGATAAATGAGCTTATAAATAATTTTTATTTTACGATAAACAAATCGCTGTACCGTATAATAAATAATAAGATACGAAATAAAAGTTATTGAAATTAAAAATACTATTGATAGCAATAATGCTTCACTATAAATATAAATTAAAAAGCTTCCTATCAATCCAATTGATATTGATGTGATAGCAGCAAACTGTTGCGGAGAAAAGTTTTTTACAGGAAACATTTTAATTTAATAATTTAATAATTAGCCAATATGCCAATGATGCAACTCTTTTCATTAGCTGATTATCAAATTAGCTAATCAGCAAATTATTTTTACCATCCCAATACCCACGCAAATATTAAAGGCACAACAATAGTTGCATCACTTTCTACAATAAATTTTGGTGTATGAATATCTAATTTCCCCCAGGTAATTTTTTCATTGGGAACTGCACCGGAATAGGATCCGTAAGATGTTGTAGAATCTGATACCTGGCAGAAATAACTCCAAAAGGGAACATCATGCCATTCAAGATCCTGGTACATCATAGGCACTACGCATATTGGAAAATCACCTGCAATACCCCCGCCAATTTGAAAAAAACCGATTCCTTTTCCTGAGGAATTTTTTCGATACCAGTCACTCAATTCAACCATGTATTCAATGCCACTTTTCATAGTGCTTGCTTTCAATTCTTCTTTAATAATGTATGATGCAAAAATATTTCCCATAGTACTATCTTCCCAACCGGGAACTACTATCGGAATATTTTTTTGGGCAGCAGCAAGCATCCAACTGTTTTTAGGATCTATTTCATAATACTGTTCCAGCACACCACTCAGCAACATTTTATACATATACTCGTGCGGAAAATATCTTTCACCGGCAGCTTCTGCATCTTTCCATATTTTATGAATGTGCTGTTGCAATCTTCTGAATGCTTCTTCTTCTGGGATACACGTGTCCGTTACCCTATTGTAATGATTCTCCAATAAATCCCATTCTTCCTGCGGACTCAAATCGCGATAATTTGGAACTCTTTTATAATGACTGTGCGCCACCAGATTCATTATGTCTTCTTCAAGATTTGCGCCTGTGCAACTAATGATAGCAACTTTATCCTGGCGTATCATTTCAGCAAAAGAAATTCCTAGCTCTGCAGTGCTCATGGCACCTGCGAGAGACACCAGCATTTTTCCACCTTCATTTATATGCGTTTCATATCCTTTGGCTGCGTCCATTAATGCCGCTGCATTAAAATGCCTGTAATGATGTTCTGTAAATTGTGAAACCGGGCCTTTATTCATTCTAAAATTTAATGCAAAAGTAAATTTTTTTAAAGAGCGGACATTTATTACTATTACAAAAGATGATTTGAAATTATTGATGCAATCGTTTTTAAAATAAAAAAATAATTATGTCTTCAACAAATGTTTCATCGTTACAATTGAATGCTATGAGAAACTACTATGAAAGCGGCGCAACCAAACTTTTTGATTTCAGAAAACAACAATTGCGATTGCTGAAAGAAGCCATTTTAAAATATGAGCATGAAATTAATAATGCTCTTTATACAGATTTAAAAAAAAGTGCAGAAGAAACTTATGCCACAGAAACTGGATTAGTATTGGCAGATATTAATATGGCTTTAAAAAATCTTTATCATTGGATGAAGCCTGCATATGCAAAAACCAATCTCTTAAATTTTCCATCCTCAAGTAAAATTTTGCATGATCCAAAAGGTGTTGTATTAATTATAAGTCCGTGGAATTATCCACTGCAATTATTATTGATACCATTGGTGGGGGCTATTGCCGGTGGAAATTGTATTGTACTGAAACCATCTGAGCTGGCATCTGCAACTGCAAATGTTGTTGAAAAAATTATTAGTGAAATATTTTCTGGAGAATATATAAAAGTATACCAGGGTGAAGGAAATGAAGTTGTACCGGCATTAATAAACTCGTTTCGTTTTGATCATATTTTTTATACAGGAAGCATTGCAGTCGGAAAAATTATTTATCAATTAGCAGCAAAAGATTTAATTCCTGTAACATTAGAACTCGGCGGCAAAAGCCCGGCAGTGGTGGAAGACGATGCTGATATAAAAACAAGTGCTCAGCGAATAGTGTTTGGGAAATTTGCTAATGCCGGACAGACATGCATTGCTCCTGATTATTTGCTGGTTCATACTGATATAATAGAAAAATTTATTATTGAATTAAAAAAAGCTATTAAAAATTTTTATGGAGAAGATGCGAAACAAAGTTATGACTATGGAAAAATTATAAATGAAAAACGATTTGATACATTAGTGAATTATTTAAATGATGGAGAAAAAATTATTGGTGGAAAATATGATCGCTCCAAATTATTCATTGAACCAACGGTGCTTAAAAATATTTCTATTGATTCATCAATAATGAAAGAAGAAATTTTTGGGCCAATACTTCCCATATTTAGTTTCAGTAATATGGAAGAAGCATTAGCTATTATTAAAAAGAATGAAAATCCTCTGGCATTTTATTTATTTACATCAGGTAAGAAAAAAGAAAATAAATGGCTTGAGAAAGTTGCCTTTGGCGGAGGTTGCGTAAACAATGCTATCTGGCATTTCTCGAATACGCATTTACCTTTTGGAGGAATAGGCAATAGTGGCATAGGCGCCTATCATGGCAAACATTCATTCTATACATTTACACATGCAAAGCCAGTAATGAAAACACCTTCATGGTTTGATCCTGCTATAAAATATCCGCCATTTAAAGGGAAACTAAAGTTGTTTAAGAAATTAATCAGGTAGAATACCGGCATTGCAAAAATTCATCGTCAAACTATTCATTATTTTAATTACGTTTGGTATTCATAAAGTATATTAAATGTCTCAACCGAAAAAGAAAAAACATCATCCTCAACATCCTCCCGTTCCGCAGATAAAAAAGGACATAAAGAAATTCCGCGTTATTTTGGTAGCCATTATCTTTTTCATAATCTTCGGAATTGGTATTGCCTGGTTTGCAGGTGCTACTGTTACATGGTTAATTACCGGTGGAATAATTGGCGCTGTACTGGGATTTATTTTCGGCAGACAGATTGTAAAGGGATTGTTTAAAAAATAAAATTAAATTATTTCGATGTTGTTGGTTACACTCCTTAATTTTTCTAAAACTGAAAATAAATAAATGAACTGGTGCTCTCCTGGCTTAAAATTAAAAGCAACAACATAACAGCCCAGATAAATCCCAATAGCCACCACGGTAATTTATTGGCAACAGTTACTACTCTTGTGTTTCGCATAAACCAATGAAAAATTACAATGCCAACAATAATGACTGAAACTTTTATAATGCTTAAAGTGCCGAGCAATACTTTTCCATTATTAACATGCGAAAACATTGAAGTTAGCATTCGCCATGCAGAAGTAAAATCAGATGCACGAAAAAATACCCATGTTACATTAATCATAAAAAATGTGAGCAAAGCCAAAAGAAAATTAGAGGATTGTACTTTTTTTAAGAAACGCGGCGCCATAAACCCCTGGGCTATTACGGGGGCAGGAATAACCGTTTGAACTTGCGGTTTCATTTTCATTTTTTTAAAATCCTGTATTAATTTTTCGATCCACAAATAAAAACCATGCAATGCCCCCCAAACTACAAACGTCCAGGATGCGCCATGCCAAAGGCCTCCAAGCAACATCGTAATCATTAAATTAGTATAGGTTCTCAATCTTCCTTTCCTGTTTCCGCCAAGCGGAATGTATAAATAATCTCTCAGCCATGCAGATAAAGTAATATGCCATCTTCGCCAGAAATCTGAAAAACCAATGGCTGCATAGGGATATAAAAAGTTTTCAGGTAATATAAAACCTAAGCATGATGCTACACCAATAGCACAAGTTGAGTATCCTGCAAAGTCACAAAATATTTGACCAGAAAAAGCAAGCACACCCATCCATGCATCTAAAGTTGCCAATGAATCTTTCGAATTAAAAACATCATTTGCCGTACCGGCTAACATGCTATCTGCTAAAACAACTTTCAAAAATAATCCTAATGACATCAATAGTAAACCCTGTATTAATTGTTGTTGCGTAGCCTTATGGGGAGTTTCGAATTGCGGTACAAGCTGGGGCGGCCGCACAATAGGGCCTGCGACAAGGTGCGGGAAAAAAGTTACAAACAAAGAAAAATCAAGCATAGATTTTACCGGCTTGCTTCTTCGTTTATACATATCAATTGTATAGCACAAGGTTGTAAATGTGTAAAACGAAATGCCCGCAGGTAAAATAATATTTGGTTTTGCAGGATGATAATTAAAACCTATTGCATTTACAAGATGTGTAAAATTCTCCAGTAAAAAACCGCCATATTTAAAAAAGCAAAGCATGCCAAGATTTCCGCAAAGACTAAGTACAAGTAACAAATGTCTTTTATGTTTATTAGGCTGGGTATATAATGCACGGCCTACAAAAAAATCAATAATAGTTGCCATCCAAAGCAACAAAATAAATGGTGGATTCCATGCTGCATAAAAGATATAACTCGCAATCAACAAGTTTACTTTTTTGGTCTTCCATGAAAATGGAAGATTATGCAAAATGAGTATTACTATAAAGAATACAATAAAAGTGTAGGAATTAAAAACCATGATGCAATAGTTAGAATTAAAATTATTGTTTAGTTAGTTCGGGTTTATTAGGAAATGTCCATCCTTTTTCTTTCTGAATTATGTCAACAAGGTTTTGTGTAAACACAATTGCATCAGCAGGTTTTAAATGTGAAAATTCAGGGCATTGAAAATGTGCGATGGCCGGATAATCAGCAAAATAAATTCCCGGGCAATTAGTAACAGAAAGAATCCTGTCCCAGTATTTCGCTCTCGGGTATCCCATATTTTCTCCCATTAAAAATGGGCCGCTCGAAGGAGTTCGTACAAACAATACCTGGCCGCCCCGTGCTTTTATTTTATCAACATCATTTTTTACTGTATTCAAAAGAGAGTCTAATTTTTGCCCGCTAAGTGGCGGGTCTTTAGTCATTTTTCTAATAAAGTCCCAAATACCTTTTACCTTGTTTTGAAGATTAGTATCGGCAACAAACCTGGCGGTCATGTAGTTTTGCCTGTCATAAGTTACTCTTCCAAAATCATAAGGAAAATCAGGGGGCATAATAACTCCAGGCCTGTTGCTAATCTTAAACCGGCCCAGTAAGGCATTCAATGAAAAATAATTTTTATCCAAAAAAACAATCTGTGATTCCAGCAGGTGGTTAACCTGGAAACTGAACCTTTGTGCCGGAGTTCTTTTTTTATACCATGCGAGGTTTTTATTTGGCGTTTGATTATTACGGGGAGTTGTTGAAAAAAATAATACTTCAGTAACATCAACAACGAGCTTGCCCTTAAAATTCTTATCATTGGCCAGGTCGTCCAGCACTGGTAATGGGGTACTTCCCACACTGGCTAATTGTACTGCATGATCACCTGTAAGCCGCTCCCACGTTGGAATATCCAAATCGTATTTATTACGTGATGACCCAATAAAAACAGTTGCCTTATCAGCCGGTTCGTACACCATGTCTCTTTTATTAGCCCATAAGCTTTCATCATCGTCATATGAAATTTTTAAACCTTTGCTGCGCAAATACATCTCCCAGCTTATAAGAGAAGAAGCAACAATAACCAGGCATAAAGCTCCCGCTTTTAATAAATTTTTTGTTTGCATTTTTTATTTTTAAAATCAATAAATGCAGGTATGGATTTTATCTTTTGGTGTGTAACAAGGAGGAAGCTTAGAAAAAATTTTCTCTTTAAATAAAAATTCAACAGGGTGAAGACAGTTAATCGGATGTGAAAATATAATACTTTTTTTGAACCGCGAATTAATTTTGGCAGATTCAAGGTTTTAATTGTAACAGTTAACTAATGATGTTTTATACATTGCGAACCATCTTCAAATTATGTCATTTAATATTTATTTTTTTTTATTACCCTACATTTGTGCGCATAGAAATCTATGACTCAAAAACAACTCGAAGTTTATCTGTGGGGTGCAGCCAACATTTTGAGAGGAATGATTGATGCTGCCGATTTTAAACAATACATTTTCCCTTTGCTTTTCTTCAAACGCATCTCTGATGTGTGGGATGAAGAATATCAAATTGCTTTGGATGAAAGTGGTGGCGATTTAAATTATGCAGAGTTTAGAGAGAACCATTGGTTTGATATTCCATCAGGTTGTCATTGGAAAAATATTCGAAGTAAAAATGTAAACGTTGGTGAAGCATTGCAAAAAGCTCTACGCAAAATTGAGAGTGCCAACTTTAAAGAACGGCTGGCAAAATTCAACAACAGGAGAAAAAGAAATTAAAAGAGAGTTGCGAAAAATTCTTTGGATAAAATATACAATTAAAGACGAAGAACTTTTTAATAAGGCGTATGAATATATTAAAGAATACTATTAAAAAAAATTGTACAGTTTTGCCTTACATGTAAATGTAATTCCTTGTATAAAAAAATATCTTTCATTATTATTCTCTTTTTTGCAAGTAAACTTTTTGCCCAAGTCATCATTAACCGTGATCCTGAAATTGAGAAAATGATAGCAGAAGTTTCTCCCGATTCACTCAAATATTATATTAATACATTGGTTGCTTTTGGCACCAGAAATACATTGAGCCCACAAACAGATGATAAAAGAGGAATAGGTGCAGCTAGAAAATGGGTGCTGAAAAAATTTAATGATTTTGCAAAGAATGCTAAAGGAAGATTAACCGCAATTATTGATACCACTACTATACAAGCTAACGGTAAACGTATAGATGCTTCTGTGCTTTTAGGAAATGTAGTGGCAACTTTGAATGGAACTGATCCGAATGATACAAGAATTTTCATTATCAGTGGGCATCTTGATAGCAGGCGCAGTGATGTTATGGATAAAACCGGCGATGCCCCCGGTGCAGATGATGATGGAAGCGGCATCGCAGCAGTGTTAGAATGTGCAAGAATCATGAGTAAGCATTCTTTCCCTGCTACAATAATTTTCGTTGCAGTAAGCGGTGAAGAGCAGGGATTATTTGGATCAACATTTATGGCCGATAAAGCAAAAAAAGAAAACTGGAATATTGAAGCAGTTCTCAACAATGATATTATAGGAAGCAATAACAGCAATGAAACCAATATTATTGATAATACAAAAGTGCGTGTTTTTAGTGAAGGAATACCTGCCAATACAACTGAAAAAGATATTGCAGTAATAAAATCAATGGGATTGGAAAATGATGGAAAATCGAGGCAACTTGCGCGTTATATAAAAGAAGTGGGCGAACGTTATGTTGATAATCTTGAAGTAGTAATGGTTTACAGAACGGATCGTTTTTTAAGAGGCGGCGATCACTTGCCTTATTTAAAAAAAGGATTTACTGCAGTAAGAATTACAGAGATGAATGAAAATTTTGCACATCAGCACCAGGATGTACGAATAGAAAATAATATTCAATATGGCGATCTTCCACAATTTATAGATTATGAATATTTAAGAAAAAATACAGCGCTTAATTTATGCAATCTTGCCAATCTTGCGAAAGCGCCACCTGCGCCCGAAGATGTAAAAATTAACATAAAAAATTTATCAAATAGTACAACGCTTTTATGGCAAGCGCCGAAAACCGGAAAAGTAAAAGGTTATTATATTTTAATGAGAGAAACCACAAGCGCGGTATGGCAAAAGAAAATTTTTACAATAGCAAATCAAATTACTTTGCCCTATTCAAAAGACAATTATTTTTTTGCTTTACAATCAGTTAATGAAAATGGTAATGAAAGCTTGCCGGTAGTGCCAGCCCCCTAACCCCCGATGGGGGAACGGAACCATCTTTTCTATAAAAATTGTCTATTATGGTGCAAGGGTTATTCTAAAAAATTGAAAAGGATTTTCAAACTATTATACAGCCAACATATTGTCCTTCCCCTTCGGGGAAGGGTTGGGATGGGGTTTTATTCAGTTGGCAACGCAATATCTCTTTTAAGCATGTTGTCCCTATTTGCCATTTCCCATGCATTTAAGAAAATAAAACGGGCTCTTTTTTCGTATAGCTCCCAGTTTATTTTGTCAACTGTATCGGTTGGCTTATGATAATCTGCCAGCAGCATTCCATCATAAAAAAATAATATCGGGACTCCTTTGCGGGCAAAATTATAATGATCGCTTCTAAAATAAATCCTTTCTTTATCCATTGGATCGTCGAACTTATAATCTAATGTGAGGTGGGTATATTTATTATTTATTCCTTCACTTATTACAGATAAATCGCTGCTTAGCTTATCGTGGCCAATCACATAAATATAGTTTGAAGTATCACCGGTTTTGCGTTCCGTATCTATTCTGCCAACCATATCAGTATTCAAATCAACAGTAGTTTTATCTAATGGAAATATAGGATGATCTGAATAGTATTCAGAACCCCACAAGCCTTTCTCCTCACCGCTTACGGTCATAAATACAATTGTTCTTCTCGGACCGTTACCATCTTGCTTTGCCTTTGCAAAAGCTTTTGCCATTTCAATAACAGTTACCGTTCCGCTGCCATCATCATCTGCGCCATAATAAATTACATCACCATGTTTTCCTAAATGATCATAATGGCCGGTAAGAAAAACATATTCATCTTTTTTATCAGTTCCTTCAATATAACCAATCACATTGCTTGCTTCCGATTTAATACTGATTTTTTTGTAGCTTGATTTTATTTTTATTTTTTTATCAAGATTTATATTGTTTAGAGCGTCTTTTGATTTTTCTGTTTCAAGAATTTTATTTTCATCAGCTTCGCCAAAAATATTTTTCATTTCTGAAGGAAGAACACTAATAACTGTTAGCTTTTCTTTTTCGTTTATATGTGGAAAATTGAGATTCATTTTTCTTGAACCTTCAGCAATTTTTGAAGAGATAGAATCCCATGCAGGGTTGACTAATAAAACGGCTATGGCACCTTTTTCTTTTGCAAGAGTTGTTTTTTTTGTTGTGCTATATCCCCATGCAGAAGGCCTCTCAGTTCCGCTGACTAAAAATTTACCATCCACTTTTGGCTCGCCGCTATAAATCAATACCACCTTGCCTTTTACATCTTTGCCTGCATAGTCATCATAATTTTTATCTTCAATTCCATAACCCGCAAAAATAATTTCATTGGCTTTAAATTCATCATCTTTAGATGAACCGGGTTGTACAATATAATCTTTGCCATACACTAAATTTTTCTTTCCAATTTTTAGTGATTTTGGTATCAGTGAATCTTTAAATAAAGGATAATGTTGCTGATAACCTTTCAATGATTCAGGAGATTGTAACCCCAATTCTTTGAGCTGACTTTCTATATAAGCAGCTGCTTTCCATTGGCCTGTGGTGCCGGTTTCACGGCCTTCCATTTCTGCAGAGGCAATAATGGTAAGTTGTTTTTTTAAATCTTCTCTTGTAATTATTTCTGAATATTTTAAAGCAGGATCAGTTTGAGAAAATAAGTTGAGAGATAATAAAGAAATAATTACAACGAAATAGTATTTCATTAAAGATTTTTTAAAAATGAAGGGCAAATATAATTGCAATTTATTCAGGCAGGCTTACCACTTATGAAAGTTTATATCAAACACAGGCAATTTTTTCAACGCGCTTTTTGTGACGGCCACCTTCAAAATCAGTATGCATAAAAATTTCGATCATTTTCTCGACAAGGCCTTCCCTTACAAAACGGCCAGGAATACAAATGATGTTGGCATTATTATGTTTTCGTGCCAGTTCAGTTATCTCCTCTCCCCAGCATACCGCCGCTCTTATGTGTTGATGCTTATTTGCGGTTATGGCAACACCGTTAGCGCTTCCGCAAATTAATATACCAAAGCTGGCTTCACCATTTTCAACTGCATTGGCTACAGGATGTGCAAAGTCAGGGTAATCAACTGAATCAATTCCAAACGTTCCAAAATCCTTCCAGGTAACGCTTTTACCATCAAGAAAAGAGATGACATCTTCTTTATATTCAAACCCTGCATGGTCGCAACCAATGGCAACGGGCAGTGATAAATTGAATGGACACATAACAAAGTATTTTATTGATGATAAAGGTAGTAAATACAATGGTATTGCGGTAGTGCAGAAAATTTACAGGAATTTTTTTAAGGCTTATCGCCGGAACTATTCACGTTTAGAGGAATTTTATTTAGCGGTACTCCTCCTTTTGCACCAAAGTCCAGTGTTGTTACCGGGAAAGGAAGCGTAATATTATTTTCATCATACGCTTTTTTTATTCGCATTACGGCATCACTTTGTACTTGTAAATATTCAACTTGTTCAGCAGTATTTACCCAAAGGCGAATAATAAAATTGACAGAGCTATCTCCAAATCCCTGGTAAAACATGGTTGTTGTATCATCGCTTGTAAGGCCTTCAATACCTTCAACTGCTTTCAGTGTTATCTCTTTTACTTTTTCAAGATCATCGCCATAAGAAACACCTACCGTTAAATCAATTCTTCTTTTACCTAACAAAGAAAAATTTTCAATCGGGTTTTGAAATACCTCTTTATTGGGCATAATCACCATTTGCCCCTGGAATGTTCTTATAACGGTATCACGCAAATTTATTTCTTCTACCTTGCCCATATAGTCTTTTATTTTTACAATATCGCCTATATGCAAAGGCCTTCTTATAGATAAAAAAATGCCCGACATAAAGTTGGCGGCAATATCCTGGAATGCAAACGCCAAAGCCAAACCAATAATACCTGCACCTGCTAAAATAGAAGTGACTGCCTTATCAAGATGAAGAACACTTAGGGCAATAAAAAAAACGATGCCTAACAAAAAAATATACACTAAAGAAGTAAAAAGATTACTCAATGTGTTATTGCGAACAACTCTTCTAAAAACTTTTGCCACAAGGTTTTTTAACCATTTGGCAATAAAAAATCCCACTACCAAAATAAGTGCAGCTAAAGCAATATTGGGTAAAATTTTTATTATTTCCTTTAACCAAAGAGATAATTTTTCAACAATAAGCTGATAGGCTTTATTCATATCCATTTTCTTTTTTTATAATACTCATTAATATTTATAAGCAAATTGTATGCAGGGATAATTTGCCACTAATATTAATTGTCCGGCTGTTGCTTAACATACAATTTATTTACTACCATCATTAAAATTGCAATAACAGGAGTTGCCAGCAACACGCCCCAGAAACCGCCTAACAAGCCGAGCGCCACCTGCCCAAAAATGGTGAGCGCCGGTGGAATGTTTACCATCTTTTTTTGTATCAAAGGTTGTGTAACTGCACTTTGAATAATTTGAATAAAAGTGTACATGCAAACAATTATGATGGCCGTTGTTGTTCCTTGCATCAGAGCAAAAAGTACAGCAGGTATCAATGCTATGATGGGGCCGAAATTGGGGATGAAATTTAATAACCCTGCTATCAGTGCCAGCGTAAGCACCAATGGCATACCTACAATTAACAAACCAATTCCTGTGAGTACTGCAATAAAAAAGAACCCAATAACCTGGCCTTTGAGCCATTTTTTTAAAACAGTATTAAGCTCATTAATCAGGCCATTGCCTTTATCTTTTGCCTTCGTCGGCAACAGATGAACTATTCCTTTTTTATAGAGAGAAGGGCTGACAGTAAAAAATAATGCCAATAATATTATAATATACAGATCGCTAAGAATACCAAAGCTTGAAGAAAAAAAGCGCCTGACAACCGCCATTGTTTTTTGAGAGTTTCCGGTAGAGTTTAAATATTCTAACACTTTACTTCCAAGGGCACCTTGGCTCATCTGCTCTTTTGCATGTTGAATGGTTGTTGGTAAAGTATCAGATAATTGAGATATTTGCTGCTGCAACCGGGCACCCACAAACCAAAAAAAGCCAACCAGTAAAAGTATATTTATTATAACCGAAAGAATAATGCTTATCCTTGATGATAAATGCAAATGTTTTTCTAATAAACCTGCAAATCCCCTAAAATAAACGGCAATTAATACGCCTGCAAGTACTAACAGTAGAACACTGAACAAAACTTTAAACAGCAAGAGAAATATAACAAAAAGAGATAGTATGCCACCTGCTATCCATATTTTTTTAGTATAAGTTAACGTGTCCTGTTGTTGGTTTGTTTTAGTTTCAGGCATAAAGGAAAAATTTACTATAATTAATTGCATGTTATAAGTAACAATTAATACTGAAGATTTTGATTGTTCAATAATTCAATTTTGTGAAACTAAAGAAACTAATTTATTCAGCTCATCTTTTGAAAGTATTATCGTAAACTAAAACAATCAAAAAATAATTTCATCCATTAGTGGAAAATCCGGGATATAAAGTCATTCCGCCATCAACAAATAAAGTTGTTCCATTTACATAATCACTCTCGTCGGATGCAAGCCACACGGCTGCTCTGCCAATATCGCTTGTTTCGCCAACACGGCCATAAGGGATTAATTGTAATAATTTTTTTTCTGCTTCAGGTGTTTCCCATGCACTGCGGTTAATATTTGTTTTAATAGCCCCAGGCGCAATGCTATTAATCCGAATTTTTTTTGGTGCAAATTCCTGCGCAATGCTTTGCATCATCATATTAATGCCACCTTTTGAGGTAGCATAATTTACATGGCCTGCCCATGGAATAACCTGGTGAACCGAACTCATGCAAATAATTTTTCCGGCGGCGCAGGAACATTCAGTAACAACACCACGCCGCACAAATTCTTTTATAGCTTCACGGGCGCAAAGAAACTGACCGGTAAGATTAACACTTAATACAAAATTCCAATTTTCTAAACTCATTTCCTCAAACGGCGAATCTTTTTGTATGCCTGCATTGTTTACAAGAATATCAACAGTGCCAAACTGTTTTATTGTTTCGGCAAACATTGTGACAACTTCATCTTCCTTACTAACATCAGCTTTGAACAAGATCCCTTTACCACCTTCATTGATAATTTCATTCAATACTTTTTGTGCTTCTTCTTTAGCCTTATCATAAGGATAATTTATTACAACTGTTGCTCCTTCCTTTGCCATAGCTTGCGCAACACCTTCGCCAATGCCGGAACTTGCCCCGGTTATTACGGCCACCTGGTTTTTTAATAGATTCATTTGATTGATTTAATTTTTCTTTTCATTTACTCATTGAAAGTATTCAAAATTTATAATAATTTAATTTCGCTCATCCTTCACCGTTAGTTTGAAGTGATCGGGCAAATCTGTAAAAAAAATCATATACTTGTTAATTTAATCAATGGCATCAAAAACAAGCCCTGCAACCAGGGCATACACTGCATGATGGAAAATATCAACTGCAATATCTTTCGGTTCCCATTCAGTTACCGGTGGCGCTATATCAAGTTTTGGCTCAATAGTAATAGCCGTTCCCCAAATGGCCGCAAGATGAACAGATGTGGCAGCAAAGCCGGTAAGTCCTACCAATGAGAGCAAGCCGCGAACCACGCCCCAGGAAGTTCCATATACATAATGGACTTCATTTGAAAAAGTTTTTTTATTAGCAGGCTCAGGTTTAATATGCAAAACTTTTTTAGCGCCTTTTGCAGGTGCATCGCTGGGTTTTCTTCCTGTAATTTTCATTTCAATCATTTGAGAAACAGTCATTGCAATGGTACCTGCTATTCCTGCAATTAATCCTTTGCCAATGGCCGCTCCCAGGCTGCCCAGGGCTGTTGATTCATGTGAATTGTTTTTCATAATTTGTTGATTTCATAATTTATATTTTTATTATATTTATTAAAAGGCAGTGTAAAAAAAATATCAAAAGGCTTGCCATCAACAATAAAATATAGTTAAGCACTATTGTTGATGTTATCAGGGTTAATATAAACCAGATTGAAAATGACAGTCATATTTATTGTGCAAGAATTGCCACGAATTGAGAAATAGAATCTAAACTGTAATAAAAATATTTTTAAAAAAATTACATTGGAGTGATATTTGACAAAATGCTTTGCATAATATTACATGTCTTTTTTCTTAAATAATTATTTTAAAAACAATTTATGAGTCACAAACTGTTAACCTGTTTTGGAATTGCCTGCATGCTTCTTGCCTGTAAGGCTAATAATTCAACCAATAAAAAAGATCCGGTAATTGTTGAGCTTCCGCAAAAAAAAGTTTCAGATTCTATCGGAACAAATGCAACATCAACTGTATATAATTACGATGTAAAAAATCCCACTCATACATGGAAACTTCCTTCACAATTAATAGAAGTATCGGGTAATACATGGATTGATAAAGATCATTTGATTCTTATTGAAGACCTGCATCCCGATTTATATTATATAAAAATTGATGACAAAAATGCAACACTTGAAAAAACAATTCCATTTGCAGAGCAGGAAAAAGGAAAAGTTGATATAGAAGATGTGACTTATGTAAACAATACTGTGTATGCATTATGGAGTCATGGAGTTTTATATAAAATAAATGACTGGCAAAATAAACCGGAGATAGAAAAAATTAAAACCGGTTTGAAAAAAGAAAATAATACAGAAGGGCTTTGTTATGATCCGGTTACAAAAAAATTATTGATCGCCTGCAAGGATGCATCAGGATTGCAGGATGAAAAAAAATCTGCAAAAGCAGTGTATGAATTTGATATGGATAAAAATACATTAGAAAGCCAACCTTTTTTAGTAATTCATAAAAAAGATTTTGAAAAAATAGCCGGCGATAAGATAGCCTTCAATCCTTCAGCGATTGCTGTTCATCCCATCACTCATGATGTGTACTTGCTTTCAACAAGAGATAATAAAGGCATGGTTGTTTATTCGCATGACGGCGCCATGAAATCGTTCCAGCTTATTGATAAAGGTTTAATGCCACAGCCGGAAGGAATTTGCTTTTCACCGGAAGGGAAACTTTATATAAGTTCGGAAGGGAAAAAAGGCGAACCGGGAAATCTTTTTGAATTTGATCCTTCAGGTAAATAATAGTTCCCAATTTCATGATATTTTTTAGTATAAAGTTTAGATGCAGTTGCATTTAATTTTAAAGTTCTTTACTTTAGATTTTACCAAAAATAATTTTTATGAGAAAAGTACTAAAGGTGTTGCTTCTTATTATTGTGATTTTAATAGTTGGAGTTGGCGTATCAGCGTTATTTATCAATTTCAGGTCAATGCCGAAATACAATGCTGAAAAAATTTCAATCCATGTTGACGTTACTCCTGAAAGAATTGAGCGGGGCAAAAAATTAGCGTCTATGCTTTGCTTTAGTTGCCATTACAATAGTGAAACCTCAAAGTTTACAGGAAGATTACTGAGTGAAGCGCCGCAGTTTGGTGAAATACATTCTGCGAATATTACAAACGATCCGGTTGCAGGAATTGGAAAACTAACAGATGGAGAACTGATTTATTTTTTAAGAACAGGTATTAAGCCGGATGGTGAATACGTGCCGCCTTACATGCCCAAGCTTGTTCACATTGCAGATGAAGAATTGTATTCAATTGTTGCCTATTTACGTTCTGATGATAGCAAGGTACAAGCAGATAATACAATTGCCCCAAAAACAAAGCAATCTTTTCTTACAAAATTTTTGGTAACAATAAAAGCGTTTAAACCTTTTAAATTTCCCAGGCAAACAATACCCATGCCTGATACAACCAACCAGGTTCAATGGGGAAAATACATCACCCTTTATGAATACGAATGTTATACTTGCCATTCAAAAGATTTTGCTAAAAACAATTATGAAATTCCGGAAAAATCGCCGGGTTTTTTTGGTGGGGGAAATGAAATGCATCAATTAGATGGCACAAAAATTTCCACATTAAATATTACCATGGATAAAGAAACTGGCATTGGAAACTGGAGTGAAGAAGATTTTATGAAAGCAGTAAAAACAGGGCTGCTTCCTAACAACCAGCCAGCATTGCGTTACCCAATGAGTCCTTATATTAACCTTAACGATGCAGAGCTAAAAGCTATTTATGCTTTTTTAAAAACGGTGCCTCCTATAAATAATAAAGTGGAAAGAAAATTTTGAATAATGGTTATTGCATAATAAATGCATAACCAATACACTGGCAAATAATTCCGATGAATATTCCTGAATAAATATCGAAAAGTGAATGGTCGCTTACTATCAACCTGGAAGTACATACCAAACCGGTTATTAAAAATACGAGCATGGCAGCCATAAATACATTATACGAAATGCCAGAAAAAATTATCAAAAGTATTAACCCTGATAAAGCGCCGACACCCAATGCATGCATGCTTATTTTATAATAAATATTCGCAATTAAAGCAACAGAAGAAGATAGAAAAATTCCGAAGATAAAACCAGTAAGAATGAGCGACACACCAGGCTGGCTCCTGAAAACAAGATACATCCAGAAATAAAAAATATTCGCCGCTATATATGGAATAATTCTTTCCCTTTGTGTTTTCAAAAAAATGCTGTTAATAAATCCTACAGCTTTTAAAAGTAAAATAGTTATTGCAGGAAAAAAAATGGTATTCAAAGCAACACGTATCAGGATAAATAATTTTTCCTGTGGAGGAATTCCTGTAAAATAACGCTGATGGATAAACGCTAAATACCATGTAGCAATTACTGGTATAAAAAGCGGGTGAAAAATATAAGAAAAGAATTGTGCGGGGATAGCAATCCAAAAAGGATATTTGATCTTAATTTGTTGCAAGCCGGTATGTTGAGTTGGTTGTTCTGAAATAATAAAATTATTTTCCATTCTTACAATTCTTTTCTTAAGCGTGCAACAGGTATGTTAAGCTGCTCACGGTATTTGGCAACTGTGCGGCGTGCAATATTATATCCTTTTTCCTGCAATAATTCTGTTAGCTTTTCATCGCTTAACGGATGCTGCTTGTTTTCATCCTCTATAAAATTGCTCAATATTTTTTTTACTTCCCGGGTGCTCACTTCCTCACCGCTGTCAGTAACCAGGCTTTCGCTGAAGAAAAATTTAAGACGATATGTTCCAAATTCAGTTTGTACAAATTTACTATTGGCCACGCGGCTTACAGTTGAAATATCGAGGGAAGTTTTTTCAGCGATATCTTTTAAAATCATGGGCCGTAAATCAGTATCGTCGCCCGTTAAGAAAAAAGATTTTTGATATTCCATAATAGTTTGCATTGTGCTTAACAATGTGTGCTGCCTTTGCTTTATAGCATCAATAAACCATTTGGCTGAATCAATTTTTTGCTTAATAAAAAGCACGGCTTCTTTTTGCCGCTTATCTTTTTTTGTGCCCCGATCATAGTCCTTCAGCATATCTCTGTATCCTTCACTGATTCTAAGGTCCGGTGCATTTTTTGAATTCAAGGTTACTTCAAGCTTTCCATTATTGTTCAATACAAAAAAATCCGGAATTACATAGCTCTGCAGTTTATTGGTTTCACCTATTTGCCCACCGGGTTTTGGATTTAATTTTATAATTTGATTGATAACATCTTTTATTCCGTCATCATCAAGGTTTAAACCACGCTGTATTTTTTCATAATGCTTTTTAGTAAATTCTTCAAAATAATTTTCAATTACATCAATGGCTATTTTTACAGATTTGCCATTTTCTTCTTTTCTTTTTAATTGTAATAAAAGGCATTCGCGAAGGTCATGTGCAGCAACACCTGCAGGATCAAATTGTTGTATGAGGCGAATTAATTCTGCAATCTCTTTTTCTGTACAATCAATATTTTGGCGGAAGGCAAGGTCATCTGCGATGGCAGAAATTTCTCTGCGCAGGTAACCATCATCATCTATGCTTCCTATAATTTGTTCAGCAATTTTTTTTTGCCGATCATCAAGATTCAACATTAAAAGCTGCGTCTTTAAAGTATCAAAAAAAGAAGTTTCCACTTTATGTGGAATTACCTTGGTATCCTCCGGATCGCCATAATTATCATCGCGTAATTTATAATCACCTACTTCATCATCACTATCATTTACATATTCACTAATGTCAATTTTATCATAATCATCTTCGCTCCCGTCTTTTTCATAATCATCTTCTGTATCAAAATCATCTTTAGGTTCGTCATAATTTTCATCATGGCCATCCTCACCTGTTTCCAATGCAGGGTTCTCTTCCAATTCTTCTTTTATTCTTTCTTCGAGATGAGCAGTAGGCACCTGCAGCAATTTCATTAATTGAATTTGCTGCGGTGATAGTTTCTGTAATAACTTTTGCTGTAGACGCTGACTTAAAGACATTTAACGGTTCTCTTTTTTTATAAAGTTGTAAATTTACACCCACAAAAGTAATGATATGTTTTTTTGGAATAAATTTTGTGGTTTCGTTTTCTCTTTTTTATTTATGGCTTTTATTTCTACTGCACAAAACTCAAAATTTGTAAGGTTTAATAACAATACTTTTCTGCTAAAAAATAAATTTAAAGGTTCCGATTCTCTCATTCATTTTACTTCGCCTCTTTATGTGTTGTATGGATTGAAGGATACGAGGCAACCTGTTCCTGAAAATTTTTATACAAACAACATGAGCTTTTTCTGCAGGCAGGAGCTGGTAATTGAAAAGGCTACTAAAATTCCATTTCGTTTCAGGCTGGGTTCATTGCAACAATGTAATTATTATGAAGGCAAAAAACAATAAGCAACAATTGGCAACAGGCATAGGAAAAGTAAGGGAATAACCAAATCTTTTTTTTAAATAAAAAATTACGCAACCGTTTTCCTGAATTAAAAAAATAGTTTTATATATTTTTGCCACCATGTTGAAAATTTCTCTATCCAAAAGAACCATAAATTATTTGTTAGCCGGAGCATTTTTATTTTCTCCTTTTTATGCAAGCAGCCAGGTAATTAATGACAGCGGATTTGTGAAAAAAGAGACAGATAGCGGATTAGTAAAAAATGAAGATTCTCTTTTACGAATAAAAAATTTCACTCCATATTTTACACTTCATGTTGACTCAACCCTCGATTATCATTTTGAAATTAATAAGGATCCGCAGCAATATTACTGGTATCTAAAAAATTCTCCTGTCGGGCTTAAGATCAATAAGGACAATGGCGTTTTGCATTTTAAGGCAGATAAATCGTATTTCTTATCAGGCAAATTGAAATATGATAACGAATACAAAGTTCAGATAGGCATTCAAAATCTTAATAATGCTAAAGATAAAGTTGATACTTTTTTTACACTCGTTTTTTATAATACAGAAATTATTCCTTCAAAATTAAAACCAACTGTCAGCTCCGACCTTAGCATAGACGAAGGAGATACGCTCAATTTTCAACTGCAATGTGACGATGGAAGCTTTCCTTTGGAATCTATAACCTATTTCAGCAATTATCCTATACGTTCTATAACACCGATAGCGCATTGCGGTGATGATTTTACATGGGTAGCTCCTTACGATTTTATTAAGGAAGATGAAACTGTAAAGCAAAAGCAACTCATTATAAAATTTATTGGTACAGATAAATTTTTTAACCATGACACTGCAACCGTTACAATTATTGTAAAGCAAAGTATTAATTATCCGCACCGTATAATGGAATATGATAAAATGGTAAAGGATATTCAAACATATATTGTACAATTGAAAAGCACCTTTCGCATTTTGGACAAAAAAATACGCAATACAAAAAATACCCGTACAACTTTTGATCTTACTTCTGCTACAACAGCTTTGGGCGGAACAATTTTTTCATCGTTACCCAACCAAAGCCAGCAAACTACCGGTAAAATATTACCTAGTGTGGGCGTGGCTTTGGTGCCGGTAAAAGAAGCCGTGGCTCCTTCAAAAGCATACGAACAAAATTCTGCTTCGCTGGTAAGAAGCGATATAAAAAGATTGCAATATTTACTTACTGATAATATGCTCATTGGAGATAAAGACCCTGATATTATTAAAAAAATGCAACGGCTAAGAGAGGAATTAACACAAGTGCAACTGCAATTGATAGATGTGCCGGTTGTAGAAGACAGTACCGGCAGCAAGGAACTTGATGACTATTTCAATAATCCAAAAGTAAATAAGAAATACAGGTTGAAAAATCATTGAAAGAGGGGTTTTAATGTAAAAACTTTTCTATCGCCGGGAATAATTTATCCGGCTCTTCCACTTGCGGGTTGTGCCCAGACTTTTCAAACATCATAAACTCTGCCTGCGGGCAATACTCTTTAAACTTCACCATCATAACGGGAACGGCTACCCGATCATATCTTCCGCCATAAATTAATACAGGCATAGTAAGATTCTTCAAATCTTTCCTATAATCAAAAGTGCCAATATCACTTCCTACAATAAAATCACCATCTTTTCCCACCATGTGGTAATATAATTTTGAATTGAAAGAATTGGGATAAGGTTTTTTGACCAGGCCAATAAAATTATTAGGATTGTAAGCGTATAAAACCCCATAAGGCACCTTGCCATAAATTTCCTGGTGCTTGGCATCACTTGATATACCGCCGGCTTCACGAAACTTCATCAACGAGTCCCATACTTCAGCATAGTTAGTTTGAATTTCATGATTGCTGTTGTCATCATTTTTTTGCCACATAATAAAACTGTGAAAAGTATTGGCAAGTATAAGATGACTTGTGTGAAGGATATTTTAAAGCATAACCCTGCGCAACAAGACCGCAATAAGAATGACCAAGTACATTAAGCTTGTCAAAGTGCAATGCAATGCGAAGGCCTTCGATATCTTCAATGTCACGTGCAAGAGAATATTCTTTTATATCTTTTGCAGTATCACTTTTTCCTCTTCCGAAAGCATCGAAATAAATAAGCTCATTATCATTTGCCAATGAATCAAAAGCACGGTAACCAAGGTGTGCACCGCCGGGACCGCCCGGAATAATAATAAGCGGATCTCCTTTACCAACCAGCACTACATAAAGTTTTGCGCCGTTTATATTTATGTATTTACCATCAGTAAAACTATCTGGTAATTTTTGTGCATGAGAAGAAAGCTGAATTAATACAAATACAAACAGAAATATTTTTTTTATCCTTTTAAAATTAGGATTGAATATTGAAGATAATCCAATCATAAATTTTTATCATATTTGATGATTGAAAAAGAATTTATTTTCCGCAAGTTTTTGATCTAAACTTATAATGTTGATTCAGTTTGTTTTACTAATTGAATTTCACAACTTATATTTACCGAATCACTGACCAATACGCCACCTGCTTCCAATGCTGCATTCCAGTTTAATTCCCAGTCTTTACGATTTATTTTCCCGTTAACAGAAAATCCGGCCTTTTCATTTCCCCAGGGATCTTTCATAACTCCCCCAAATTCAACATCTAATTTTACTTGTTTTTTAATGCCTTTAATAGTAAGGTCGCCATACAATTCATAACTGCCATCGTTGTCTACTTTCTCTATGGTATTTCCCATAAATGTTATTTGCTTATGATTTTCCACATCAAAAAAATCAGCGCTTTTTAAATGTCCATCCCGTTTTTCATCACCGGTATCAATAGAAGCAGGGTTGAGCCAGAAATCAATTTCAGCAGTCATAAAATCCTCGCCTGTTGTGTGAACGTTCGCATCAAATTCGCGGAAAACACCTTTTACATTAGTGATCATAAGATGCCTTACTTTAAAGGCAATCTCTGTATGCGCGGGGTCAAGTCCCCATTTTACTTTTGTTATTTTTTCAGTTGTTTCCATTTTTTTTTATTTTGATTAATTATAAAAAAACCATTTGTATTTTTTCTTAGAAGCTGTCTAAAAACGAAATCTTCGTTCACCATACCGCTACTTTTGCTAATATAAGAAATTTCTAAAATCATTTTTAGACAGCCTCTTACGAAGAAACAGGAAATATATAAAGATCACTGCAAATATTAAACCCATTTCAGACTATAAAAATTTTTTAATTACTAAAAATTATTTTTAGTAATAACATAATGAAGAAAAATAATTTCTTATGTCTAAATGCAAAATGCCCGGTTGATTGGCCCGGGCAATTACATGTATAAAAAAATATGTTTTTAAAAATTAAATCCTATTCCGATTTTTGCGCCACGGTTATAAGAATTTACATTTTTATTGGCATCAACTTTCACTAAGCCATAATCATAAGAAGCCATAATGTGCATACCGTTAGTAAACTGGTAACCAATTCCGGCAGTAGCAGCTATATCCCATGGATTAAACTGGCTGGTCGCATCCATCTTTGTATTTAAAATATTAAAGCCTAATACACCAGCGGTTGTTTTTAAATCTGCATGAGCCAGGTACGACAATTGCGGGCCTGCAAATATTTGTAAGCCACCCATATTGGCTTTTAATAAAAGTGGCATATCAATATATTGTGATTGTAATTTTGCTATTGCATTGGCGCCAAAAAAATCCAGGCCTTTTAAATTGAGTGCACCTTTTAATTCGTATCCTTTTTGTGAATAATACAAGCCGGGTTCAACAGAAATAATATTGGTAACAGGTATATCAGCATATACTCCGCCATAAAAGCCCATAACATCTTTTGTTGTTATCATCCCATTAGAAAAGTTCAACAGGTTATTAAGATTGTTAACTGCATCGCCACGCATGCCCGATGAGGTAATGCCACCTCTTACGCCAAAAGAAGTTTTTGACTGAGCATAAGAAAGTGTGGAAATACAAACAGAAAGGAGAAGTAGAAATTTTTTCATAATATATTTAGAGCCGGGTTTTACAGCCGTTCTTATTATGAGAAAAGAAAATGAGTGGAAGGATTAATCAATGCCTGGTAAGTTTTTGTTAATGCAATAGAAATATATTTTACAAATTCTTTTCAAAAGGTATTCTAACTTTAGAATATGAAGTTTTTAGTCTTTATATTTTTCTTTGTATGCTGCATTATTAAGGCTAATGCACAGGATATAAATGAATACCAGGCGATTGATAGAATTGCTTTGTATATACCTTCTTCACAAACCAATACTACCACTGATATTGCTGCTTACATAAACGATCATTTTAATACAGACAGTAAAAAAATACGAGCTATTTACATTTGGATAGCTTCTAATATACGGTATGATAAAGACAGTGTTTACAGCACAAGTTTTAATGAGGGGCGCCATGATAAAATAACTAATGCATTAAGAAAAAAGAAAGGCGTTTGTGAAAACTATGCTGCCATCTTTAATGATATTTGTTTAAAATGCGGCATCAAATCTTTTGTAATAGAAGGCTATACCAGGCAAAATGGATTTGTGAATAAAGCCGGGCATGTATGGTGCGCCGCCTTTATAAATAACAATTGGTTTTTATACGATCCTACCTGGGATGCTGCGTATATTGGCGATGGCTCATCTGCAAATCATATTCGAAATGATTATTTTCAAATATCACCTTCTGATTTTATAGAGACACACATGCCTTATGATCCACTTTTTCAATTTCTGAATTACCCTGTTCCTTACAAAGAATTTTCTAATGGCAATACTTTTTCAACCAATCATAAAATTTATTTTAATTATGCAGATTCAATCGCTGCTTATGAAAAGCAGAATTCCTTGGAGCAATATACTGCAGCAGTTTTGAGAATTGAAAGCACGGGTGCACCGGCTTCTTTCATCAATACTAAATTGCAACAGCTAAAGATGGAAAAGGAAATTATTTACCAGGATAAAGATGCGGACTTATATAATGCTGCAGTTGCAGATTATAAGACTGCGTTTGCAGCCTTTAAAGTTTTTCTTGATTACCGTAACAATCAATTTCTTCCTGCAAAAAGTAATGATGAAATAGAAGCAATGCTTGAAAATGTAGAAAAGAAAATAGCATCAGCTAAGCTTAAATTAAACCAGGTTGACAGTTCAAAAGCCACATTGGTTTTAAATACCGGCGATGTGGCAAAAATATTGGACGACCTTTCTATACATGTAACAGAGCAACGAACTTTTGTAAGAAACTATTTTAGTACAGCCAAGTAAAATAATAATTTCCATTCTTCTTACAATAACAATTATCTCTACCCTTCAATAATAGTTTTTTTAAAAATTTTTAGTGATTATCTTTTCATAAATTTTGAGCCATGAGAATAATCAAAGCATTGCCGTTCTTTTTCTTCTTTGTATTACCCGCCTTTTTATTTGCACAAAATGAAAATATTAACCAGGATGTGATGAACCGCATCTGTAAAGAAGGATTACAAAATTCTAAGGTTATGGATATTGCTTTTCATCTTACAGATGTAAGCGGGCCCAGACTTACGGCTTCACCAGGCTTTATGCGCGCCGCTAATTATGCAAAGAATCAATTGGCACAATGGGGGCTTGTAAATGCGATGCTCGATCCCTGGGGAGATTTTGGTAAAAGCTGGGAGCTTGAAAAATCTTATGTTGCCATTACATCGCCGTGGTACAAATCACTTGAGGCTTATCCCAAAACATGGACAGCCGGAACCAATGGCTTGCATAATGCAGAAGTAATTCTCATAACAGCTAAAGATTCTGCCGGCCTTGATGCTTACCGTGGAAAGCTTGCCGGGAAAATTTTAATAACTGACAGAACAGATACATACACCCAAAGCTTTAAACCTGATGCTGTAAGATATACTGATGCCGAACTTGACTCTATACAAAATTATAAAATGGAGCCTGTTGACACTGCTGCTATGCGCAAAAGAAGAGAGCAATTCAGAAACCAAAGAAGAGATGAACAAAGCATGGCTACAACATTAAAAGCATTGGCCCAGGCAGAAGGAGCCGTAGCTATGCTAAGCACGAGCCCAAGAAACCATGACGGAACTATTTTTGTGCAGCAGGCCGGCCCATATAAAATTACCGATTCTGCAAACTTTACTGATATTGCTATTGGGTGGGAAGATTATATGACGATGGTGCGGTTGCTTAAAAATAATATACCTGTAAAGATGGATATAGATGTCGAAACAAAATTTTTTACAAACGATACACAAGGCTACAATGTAATTGCAGAAATAAAAGGAACTGATAAAAAAATAAAAGATGAAGTGGTAATGCTTGGCGGCCATCTTGATTCATGGCATGGTGGCACTGGGGCAACTGATAATGGTGCAGGCTCGGCTATTATGATGGAGGCTGTTAGAATATTAAAAGTAATTGGAGTACAACCGCGCCGCACCATACGTATCGCCCTGTGGAGTGGTGAAGAAGAAGGACTGCTGGGGTCAAGAGGATATGTAAAAAAGACATTTGGCGATCCGGCAACTATGAAGCTGTTACCGGCGCACGAAAAATTTTCTTCTTATTATAATGTTGATAATGGTTCCGGTAAAATACGCGGCATATACCTGCAAGGAAATGAGAGTGTCCGGAATATTTTTACACAATGGCTTGCACCCTTCAATGATCTTGGTGCAAAGACACTCACTATAAGCAATACCGGCGGCACTGATCATTTAAGCTTTGATGCTGTAGGATTACCGGGTTTCCAGTTTATACAGGACCCTATTGAATATGGTACAAGAACCCACCATAGCAATATGGATACCTATGATCATTTGATAGCAGATGATTTAAAACAAGCGGCTACAATAGTTGCGGCCTTTGTTTATGATGCTGCTATGAGAGATGAAAAAATTCCCAGGAAAGAATTGCCGCAGGCAAAAACAAATTGATTAGAAATTTGTAAATCAATTTGTTTTAACGGAAGTATAACGGGAATGAATAAACGCTCCTTAAATGAAATAACTTTACCCTAACTATTATCCAAAAAAAATCCCACCTGCTTCAATAGCAAGCGGGATATATATTTAAGAAATTGCTGATTTATTTTAGTATTTGCTTATGTGATGAATACCATATAATCTTTCCGTTTTTTACACCATTGTCATCTTCATAATTTGCAGAATCTACTTTTCCTGATTTGTAGGTATCAATTTCCTTATACCAAACATTTATAAAGTCGCTGCTATCTTTTATCGAATGGTTTTTCAGCCATACATCCATAGTGATTTTTACTGAGCTGAGGCTGTCTCTTGAATGCTGCCAGGTTTTCATAAGAGAATCTGTATGGCCTGCAAATTTAAAACCGTCAGCGCCATTTACATACATACTATCGCCCATGGTTAAACGCAATCCTTTTAAATCACCGGATTCCCAGTATTTATAAGAGTTTAATACCAGCAGCAAGTCAGTATCGGATACATTGTTGTTAAACTCGGTAGTATACATTGCTGTATAAGGTAATTGAATACTGCTTGAGCTGGCAGTTGCAGGAGCGGTTTTAGTTTCTTCTTTGCTGTTGCAGGATAGGATACAGGCCGATAATGCGAGAAAGAATAAAATGTACTTTTTCATTTTTTTTGTTTTGGTTAAAAAATATTTATATCTGGTGTTATGCAGAGGAAGCTAACAGGAAAATATGGCTGAGTCAGGAAGTGATATAGGATTTGAGGCAGGAAGATAAAACATTTTAAAAAGAAATAAATTTTATACAATTATTTAATCTGGCCACATAATCAAAAGCGTAAGAAAAAGTCAGAAGAATATTTGAAAGAATAAAGGTTTGTTAAAGAGATACCGCTTGTTAAGAGATTCAACGTAATCATTAACAACTTCTTTCTTCATGATCTTAAGGTGATTAAACCATGACATTTATTTTCATTCTGATATTAATAACGAAACGAAAAAATAATTATTCATCATTTAAAATAATCAACATGAAAAATTTTCTACTCTCAATTGCAATCGTAACCGGGCTCGCAGCATGCAACAGCGAATCACAGCCCATTGCAGAAAAGAACGATATACATTTATTGCCGGATTCCACAGCATACAATAACAATATGTATTCGGACACTGCCAGTGCAAAAGCTGCGGTGCTTCCAGCAAAAGTAAACAGCGCACCCACAAAAATTGTGTACATAACAAGGAAAACTATTTATACTCCTGTAAGCACGCGAAAAGAAAATCCTGTGAATACTACACCCGCAGCCACTTCTCAAACTACACCTGTTCCTGCTACAACAACAACTAATGCAGGTACAACAACATCACCGGCTGCCCAAACCGGGGGAACTCTTCCTGGTAATGCAGGTTCAGGAACTGCAAGAACTACTACTCAGCCGGCAAAAGATAAAGGATGGAGTAGCGCTGCAAAAGGTGCAGTAATTGGTGCCGGAACCGGGGCTATTGGTGGTGCTATTCTTAGTAAAAAGAAAGGAAAGGGTGCCATAATTGGCGGTATTGTAGGGGCAGCCGGTGGTTATATTATTGGGAAAAATATTGATAAGAAAAATAACAGGTAAAAATATTTATTGTTTACCCCAAGCCTTTCTATTATTTCTTCGGAAATAAGGAAGGCTTTTTTAAATTTATTTAGAAACTCCCATCATAAAAATGTACACCTGGATATAATAATTTTGCTAAGCATCATAATAACTAATTTTTTAAAAATAGCCATGCTATTTTAAATGAATCTCAAAAGTTTATACTTGGTATCCTTAATTTACTTAGGTTATTACATAGCCAATTTTATCCGATCGTAATGTTGATTTTCAAAGACTTAAGAATTAAACCTTAATAAATAATCAATTGTGGCACAATTTTATCTATCATACAATAATAAAGAGATAAACCTTTCGTTTTAAGACAAACTATATATGGTACCTAAATTAAAAGTTATGAAAAAAGTATTAATGGCTTTTGCAATTGCCTCAGTTTTTGCAGCATGTAAAAGTGATTCAAAATCGGATTTGGAAACAAATAAAGTGATGCTAACAGATACTACCGGAATGTATAATAATAATATGTCTTCTGATACAAGTACTGCAATTAAAACAGGAGCAAGGCCAATAGAGCATTCTAAAAGCCATAGTTCTGCATCAAATGGTAAAGTAAATAATACAGGAAGCGGCAAAAGCACATCAGCTTCTTCCAATAATAGTAACTCCACTGCAAACACAACAACAACTACAACTACCAGAAAAAAAGGATGGAGCAATAGGGCAAAGGGCGCCGTAATTGGTGGCGCAGCGGGAGCAGTTGGCGGAGCAATTATCAGCAAACATAAAGGTACCGGCGCTGTAATTGGTGGCGTTGTTGGTGCAGCGGGTGGTTATATAATCGGTAACGAAAAAGATAAAAAAAATAACAGGTAAAGGAGAGTAATAAGCAAAAGTTAATCAAGGCTTTCCCATTATTTAGTAGAATATGGGAAAGCTTTTTTAATGGAAGTACTTCAAGGAAATTTTTTAATAATGAAATCTCAAATAAATTTCAGGCACTTTTTTATTCAATCTTTCTTTTTATGTAAAGCATGTATTAGTTCATACCTTTATTTCTTTTAATGAAATTTTTATTTTTCTGTGACAGATTATTTTATTTTTATACATAGATTTATTCAACCTTCAAAAAACATAAACAATGAAAGAATTTCTTTCTATCCCTGCTTTATTATTAATGGGATTAATATCATGTAATTCAGGTTCCAGCGATGAAACTACTAATAAAGATTCTACTACTATAACCTCTACAGATACCAGCATGGCTATCACGGATACTTCGCATTCAGCGATGAATATGACATCTGCAGATGCGCTTCCTGCAATTCCAAACGGTGCAAAAGTTTTCTTTAAAAACCTGAAAAATGGGGAAACAGTTTCTTCACCTGTAAAAGTAGAAATGGGAGCTACAGCAATTTCTGTTGATTCTGCCGGTACCATAAAACAAAGCTCAGGACATTTTCATTTATTAATTGATGCAGGTGATTCCACTGCTAAGGGAGTTGTAGTTCCCAAAGACAGTACACACATTCATTTTGGCAATGCACAAAAAGAAACCACTATAAAATTGACTCCTGGTAAGCACAGGCTGGCTTTGCAATTTGCTGATGGCATCCACAGGTCTTATGGCAGTAAATTATCCTCTGCTATTAATATTAATGTAAAAAAATAATTGATTCAATTAAATTACAGATTCCCGGTTGCAGCAGCAACCGGGTTTTGTTTTTATGAGAATTTATACAATGAAAAACCATTAATTTTGCCATCCTTTTAATTGTGCTTATTGAATTTTAAAACATAAAATTATAAATAGGAACGGCCCCGTAGTTCAATGGATAGAATAGAAGTTTCCTAAACTTTAGATACAGGTTCGATTCCTGTCGGGGCTACCAAACTCACACAAGGTAAATAAATCATTTCCACAGGCTGGCCGCTCCTATGAGGGCACTTTCTTCACCAAGTGAAGCTTTTTTTATGGAAACAGGTTTTGGGAGAAGGCTCAAAACGCTTTTAGTTTCAATAAAAAATAACTCCCAGGCATTAATAATATTTCCACCAATTACAATTGTTTCACAAGAATGCTTTTGAATATAACTTATTAAAACCTCTCCAAGGTTTCTTCCAAATTCAAGAAATAAAGGTTGGATGCAGGGATCTTCAAAATTTTTTTCTTTTAATTCTTTTACGTTTTTTAGATTATTTCCTGTTAGCTCCTTATATCTTTTTAAAAACCAACGTGTGGATAAATAATCTTCAGCAGTTCCTTCTTTATAAAGTGTATAATACAAATCACCATCAAAAATTTCACCATCATGAAATCTTGCAGAGCCCAGGCCAGTACCAAGAGTTACGCCTATAACATTATTACAACCAACAGCAGCCCCGCCAAATATTTCGCCTTTTAAAAAACAACTGGCATCATTCATTAATAAGATTGTATCAACTTTTATTTTTAATTCTTCACTTAAAAGATTTTTTACATTGAGGCCATACAATGATTCAAACTTATCTAAATCTTTTATTAAGCTTGTTCCCTCTTTATAATTGAATGGCCCCGGCATTGCTATACCAATTCTTTTTGAGAGTCCAGGAATATAAGCAGCACATTCATTAATTACTTTAGCCCATTCTTCTATAATTTGGAATGCCATTCCCTTAGAATCTACGTGTCGTCTAATCAACGACGAAGGAACTATTTTATGACTCTCAAGATCAACAATAGCCGCAGTGATGTGTGAGCCACCTATATCAATACCTATAACTAAAGAATCATTCATTTTGAATTAGATAATAAATAAAATTAATCGTTCAGAAATTAACAGCAATTAATACTCCCATTGATTTTCAGAAAATAATTTTCCTGAAGTCTTCAGTGGCCAATCATCTGTTCTAAAAGGAATAGCCGGCAAACCTTCATTATTGTAAAGATCGATCTGACCCGGATTATCAGACCATGCATAACGTACAGCTAATGGTTTCATTACCTCATTACAATAAACAGTAATTGAATTATTTCTTATATAAGCTTTTGCCCAATGAAATTTTTTATCAATGCCTGCAATTTGAAATCCTCTTACATATCCATACTTGTTTTTTGTTATTAAATCTTCATTACTATTCTTAAAATGAATTATAATGGAATCTTTAATTATTTCCATAAACTTATAGATCGGTCCAGAACTTATCACGTTTTTATTATAAGCAACTTTTAATGCAGCGAGGCCTAAACGTTTGCCCACTTCTGATTTATTTTTTGGATGAATATTATCGGCTTCTCCCAAATCAATGGCAACTGCCATACCTGTATTGGGCAAGCTTAAAGCAGCAGATTGAGCTTCCCGAAGTTCTGCCCATTCACTCTCAACAGGCTTGTTTGCTTCCTGCATATAATTCGCTAACTGAACAAATAAAAAAGGAATGTTTCCCTGGTTGAAATTTTGTCGCCAATCATTGATTAGAGTAGGAAATAATTTCTTGTATTCTGCTGCACGGTTTACATTTGCTTCTCCCTGGTACCAAATAATACCTTTTATAGAAAGTGATTTTAAAGGAGCGATATTACCATTATACAAAACAGCAGGTGAAGAAAAGGGACTTGCATTTACAACAAGAGGTTTAGGAAATGTAGCAGCATTAATTTTTAAACCAGGCTTATATTTCCAGGTACCTAATAAAATAGGATTACCCCAAATTGCTCCTGTGTACATTCCTCCGCGACCTCCTATATCAAATATTCTTACCACTAAAATATTATTCTGCTGTTTTAAAACAGATGATGGTACTTTATAATTGCGCCAGTTAAGATTTCCAAATCTTTCGCCTATTTTCTCGCCATTGACCCAAACAATATCATAATCATCAATTTGATTGAGTTGTAAATTAAAAGTATCTCCTTTGAATTCTTTAGGCAAGTCAAAGTTTTTTCTATACCATACGGCACCATCAAAATCAGGCAGACCATTTTCCTCCCACCATCCGGGTACTTCTGTTGTTTTCCAATCTGTAATATTAGTTTCTGGCAAATACCATTTTTGTTCAAAGCCTTTTCCTTTATAATAATATTTCTCTTCCCAGGCTGGTTTCATTTTTTCAAATGCAGTATTTATTTCATCAAAACTTTTACCAGGGGCTAAATATTTTGTATAGTAATTGCTGAATTGCGGAAATTGTTTTAAGGCATCAGGACTCATCCATGTTTCAATGGAGGTGGCACCTAAATTATCACTAACAAGACCAATAGGTACATGCAATGAATCTTGCAAATACTGACCAAAGAAATAAGCAACTGCAGAAAAATATTTTATATTTTCTGTTGAAGATTCATTCCATATACCTCCTTTTAAATCATCTTTTGGCACATAATCCATATCAATTGAACTGGTGAATAACCGAAGATTTTGGTTGTTTGCTTTAGAAGTATCTGCAGGCTTATAGCCTATTTGGTCAAGTGTATATTGCATATTTGATTGGCCGCCGCAAATCCATACATCACCAAACAATATATTTTTTAAAACTATGGTATTTGTTTTTCCTTTCAGGGTAATTTCATACGGGCCTCCGGCTTTATGGGAAGAAAGATTGGTAATCCATTTCCTATTTTTTCCTGTAACAGCAAAGTAGCGTTCGTTGTTAAGCGTTATATCAATTTTTTCTCCGGCACTTGCAAATCCCCAAATAGCAACATCTTTATCTCTTTGCAGAACCATATTGTTTTGAAAAATAACAGGCATTTTTATTTGACCGGATATATGCTGAAAAAAAACAAAGAATATAAAAATGAGAAGAAGAAATTTTTGTATAGAAAAAAACATTTAAGGACAGTTTATAAATTCAACTAAAAAGTTTTTAGAATTATTTAGAATTTAATTTGTTTTTAAAATTTTTTGCAATAAGAATAAAAAAAATATATATAGCACAACCATAAATAAATACACCGGGATACAATGATTCTGTAGTAATATAATTATTGGGTTGCAGGCTTACCATCTTTACAAATGGTTCAGTACTTTTTTCTTTTTCTACGATTTCACCGGAAGCATTTATAAGACCTGAAAAACCATTGTTGCAATTTATCGCAATATCTTTTCTTGATTCAACGGCTCTTAATCTTGCATAATAAAAATGGAGCTTAACAATGTAAGTATCGCTAAACCAACCATCATTACTCATGTTTATTAAAAATTCTGCACCTTGCTTAACCTGGTTTGCAGCGGCAGCAGGTATGGCAGATTCGTTACAAATAAGAAAACCCGCTTTGCCATACGGTGTTGATAATGGCTTGCTATGCGCCGTATCGTTTAGTGCAGAATATCCTTTGCTGGAGAAGAAAGGCATAAGCCACCCGTATAACGGCCTTTCTATAAATGATAAGAGATACTGTTTATCATACCGACCTGTTACAATACCTCCGGGTAAAATGCAGTAAGCCGAATTGAAAACTACATTTTCTTTATATGCAGTATTAATGCCCATAATATGGGTTATTCTTGCATGATCAGTAATTTTAAATACCTCCTTCACAAGGTCATCATCTTTTCTATAAGTCCATGGTATAGCTGATTCTGACCATAATGCCATGTCAGGTTTTAGGGTAACAGCAAGGCGGTTAAGATCTAATAATTTTTGAACCAGCATGTTTCCGGTATTATCATCCCACACTATATCCGGTGCAATGTTTTCTGCAAGAATGGCGACATTGATTGGTTTATTCTCTGGCAAATTATTATTAAAGTTTTGAAATAATATAAAGCCGGAAAATAGATACGCTACTGCTATAACCACGGGTATATAAAGTCTTATCCACAATTTTTTTATCCAGATTATAGCAATCAAATAATTAAAAGCTACCACAATAAACGTCAAAATGTGAATACCAAAAATGGAGGCAGGCTGAATAGCATAAAGGTTTTCTGCCAATCCATTTCCTGAATGAACATCAAACCAGGGGAGGCCGGATGATACCAGCATTAATAAGGCTTCTGCTGTACAAAAAAGGGATGCCGCCAAAATGCTGTTGACAATAATCGAATACATATAATTATCTGGCTTTTTTAAAGCGGCAAAGCACCACAATAATATACCACAAAACAAACTATAAAAAGCTGTAGAAATGAGGAAAACTCCTAGGCCATAAAACATGTTATACCCCGTAAATCTTTCAGCACCCGGAATCATCCAGAAGAAGGCAAAACAGGAAAAAGTAAAACCAAAAATAAGTGCAGTTTTAAAAACCTGCTTTGCTGGCTTATTAAAAATAGAAATGAATAATGGAACATAGCATATCCAGCTGAAAATAAAATTGATGTTGCATATAGCAGTGTATACGAGCAACCCGGACAGTACAGCACCCGGCCATGATCTATTTAAAAATTTTTGCAATATGCGTGTGGATCGCTTATAAATAATTTACTTTTTGTTATCAGGAAATCACAAAAAATAAAGGGAAAGTATGCAATTGATTACAGTTACTTTCCCTTTTATTTTATAAGAATTTAGTTATTCTTCAATAACAACTTTTACACTTTCAGAAAGTCCCTCTGATTTTAATTTCAAAATATATACTCCCGGGGCAGGCTGCTGTTTCAAATTCAATTTATTAATTGCATTTGCAGCAACACTATTAAATATTTCACGGTGAATAATGTTACCATTTATATTGGTGAGAATCGCCTCAACTTTAGAAGCCCCTTTATTTACAATGCTAAAGCTCACTCCTGAACGTGATGGATTTGGAGATACAACTATGATTGATTTTGCGTCAGGCATTCGTAAGAATTTTACATCTGAGAGATAGGAATGACCATCAACATCGTATTGTTTAATTACATAGTAGTTAATTCCATTTAAAGGGTTCTCATCATATACCTTGTAAGTATTAGAAGTTGTAGTGGTGCCCCGGCCTTTTACACTACCGATAGTTTTCCATGTACTTCCATCGCTGCTGCGTTGAATTTCAAAACGATCATTATTTTGTTCTGATGCTGTGCTCCATTCTAATTTAATTTTTTTGTCTTCACGATTTACATTAAACCCGGCAAGTTTTATTGGAAGAACTCCTGCTGTTGTAAGAGATGGATACGTTTTTCCAACATCAAGGTTATTTGCCGTTGAACCCCATTCTCTAAAAAAGTAAGTAGTATTAGTGGCTGCATTTGCCGTGGCTCTTATCACCCATTCAAATTCAGTAACCCGTTGATCCGCAAGATTGTAGTTTTTTAATACCATTGAATCAACCATTATCTTACCGGGGACAAATGTTAAACCAATGACTGTTAACTGCGATGTGGTTGGTTCATCCTGCACAACAAAGGCGCTTGTAGTTGTAATCATAAAAGCATTTGAACCTGCAAGCGTGTCAAGATTTGTCCATGGTCCTGCAGTTGATGTTGCATATTGCAATGTATCCAGAAGACCAACTGAACCACCTGTATTATTATAAACTTCCAACCTTAATCTTAATATATCAGCGGTTGAAGTTACTGTTATAGGTGTATTTTCAGCTGCCTTCCAGGTGGCAGTAGTTTCTGTGCCATCATCATTACGCCACCGCCAGTTACGCTGTGTAAGAAATGCAAAAATATTACTGTAGGCGGTAAGCAGTACAATTAGAATTAAAAGTTTTTTCATACGTGTAGATTTAATTGCTTTAAAAAATTTTGTGATGAAACTGGATTGTCAATTGATTTTTATTTGTAATTGAGGATATAAACTTAAGACTTTTAACCTGTATCAAATCGCAAATGTTGATAAAAAAATATTTCTGCTATTGAATACATGTGAGTAAGTTTAACCGGGTAAATATGTTTCATTATATAAATTAATCTCATTATTTCATTTATATTTTACTGTAATAAATCTTGGACGCAAATGATAAGGATGCTTTACAATATCTTCTAAAAAATTAAATGAGTTTACATTATAACTGATGAGTAATTCTCCGGGCTTTGAAAGATGTGGATGTGCTTTTGCATTATATGTATAAAAATCAATACCATCATAAATCTCCGGTGTTGACCACACCTTTTTTAATGGTTGAAACGGGCCTTCGGGTGTTTTTCCAACCTGGATTACCACATCAGGTGAATTACTGTTTAACTGGTAAGCCGCAATTACACGACCGTCATCCATGAGGCTTACACTCATTTCATTTGATATTCCATCAGTTAATGCTGCAGCTGAATTTATATCATTATTCCATGCCGCGCCATCCCAAAATTTCCATTCTTTAAATTTCTCGAAAGATGCAGCTAATACTCTTGCTACCAATAATTCTTTTTTATTTCCTCTTACACCATATACATAAATATAGCCATCAGGATGTGGCGCCCCCGCAGATGATGTATTGGGCATTACACTTATACCAAATACTACTTTACCTTTTCCATTGCTGTCTTTTAAAAAAAATGGAGTATCAAGCTGGCGCTGGTTAATAAAAGGGGGCTTGCTTCCTTTTGGAATGGCGATGAGAGAAAGGCCAATATCTTCAAAAGGATAAATACCGCCGGGAACATTTTTTATTCTGTATGCAAAAATGTAAATAGTACTATCTGTTGCATGATCAAAAAAACCATCACCAAGCCAATAATAATCTCCGGGCTTTGAATCAGGCGTATGCGGCTCAAACATAGAAATTGCATGGCCTGCACTATCTTTTCTCCAGAAGTACTTGATATTATCCGGATCAACTTTATCGCCTTTCATAAAGGCAACCGAATTATGCAGCATTTCCCAACCTGCCTGCAAAGTATCTGCAACAATATTTCCTATAATGCAATCGCTGAACCAAAAGAAAGTATTTGTTTCTTTCATTTTACCAGGCGCTTCAACTCCATTCATTGGCATGCAATAAATTCCATCTGCCCCTATCCATCCTGAATCATGCTTTAACATGTTAGCCCATTCAGGAGCCGGTTTTGTAGTTATTCTGGCAGAAGTATCCTGGTAATAAGAATTTTCTTTATTTAAAATTATATCGGTATCACTTTTATTTGAATTTAAATTACTGCAGCCAATGCCGGCATAAATAAAAGCGATACCAATCGCAGCAAAAAAAATTGATTCTGTTTTCATTAATAATATTTGTTATTCAACATATTTCTCCACTAATTTCAAACACATATTTTCTATAATAGTTTTACCCTAATAAATCGCGGACGATAGAGATTTGGATAAACCAAAATATCTCTCCAGAAATCAAATGAGTTCACATTGTAGCTTATTAGTAATTCATTTGGCATTGATAAGTTTGAATGAACCTTTGCATTATACACGAAAAAATTTTTTGCGATGTTAGGTTCTCGGCATTCCCATAATTTTATTATAGGCCCAAATTGACCTTCAGGATGATTACTCAAACGCAATCCCACAGTAGTTCCTATTCCATCTATTTGAAATACCATTGCATACCTTCCATCTTTTAAAGGAGTAACACTTAATTCATTTGAAGCACGATCTGTAATATTCGCTACGGTTTTAATATCTGCATTCCAGGTATTGCCATCCCAAAAACGCCAGCTTGTAAAATCTTCAAACTGTTCAGGCTTTACTCTTGCTACCATTACATTTTTAGCCTTTCCCCTTACGCCATATACATATACATAACCATCAGCATTAGACGCAAAAGCTTCTTTGGTATTTGGAAAAATGCATGCTCCAAAAGAACCATTGTTATCGCTTGTGCCGGTTAAAAAAAATGGTGTATCCATTTGTTTCTGATCAGTGAAGGGAGGATTGCTTCCTTTCGGAATTTTGATAAGTGTATTACCAACTTCTGTAAATCCAAAGGCAGCGGCACTTGTGTCTCTTATCCTGTAGCCGAAAATATAGGTTGCATCTTTTGATGGATTTACAAAACCATCTCCCAGCCAATAATAATCTCCCACTTGTGAATTTGGTGTTTTAGGAGAGAAAATAGCATCAGGACTTCCATCAATTTTTTTGTTATAGTAGAATTGAAGATTGTCTTTAACAGGTACGTTGCCTTTAATTATAGCAACTGAATTATGCACCATTTTAAATCCAGGCTGAAGGGTATCATTAATTATATCACCTATTACTGTATCACTAAACAAGAGCAAAGTTTCCTGATCCTTACCTGCACCGGCTGTATCTACACCATTAAGTGGAATTGCAAAAATTCCATCTGCACCGATCCAGCCCGATTTTCGCAAAAGAAGATTTGACCAATCTGTTGCTTCCTCAACAGAAAATTTTAAATGAGTAAGGTCTGTATTAATTGAACTTGCAGATTTTGTAGTTATTGACTTAGAACATGTACATGAAATAAATGCAAGAAAGCAAAATGAGATAATAAACTTCATGTAATTGAAAATATTTCTTATTCCAAATTTCTGATTCATATTAAATGATTTTTTCATTGTAAAATTTTTGCGGGACTTTATAATTAAATAGCTTAAAAATTTTACACATCATACAGATTCATAGGTGTATAAAAAAAGCTCATGAGTTGAAAGACCAAATGCAGACAGATCAAGAGCAATTTCCATTACCAGTTTATCTTTCGTTAATGACTTTACCGAATAAGTCTCTACCGTTATTTTTGTGGTGTCAAATACACTATGATACACCTGGGTAAATATGGTTTCATCTTCACTTAATGTCCATTTATCAAATATATTAAAGCCATCAAATGTGCAGCCGATAGCGCCATAATTAACTATTATGCTGCTGTCTCTTTTAAAATTAGTAAGATTATCTTTTTCACAATCCTGAATAGATTCCTGAGGTGGATTGCGGGTTTCCCATAATTTGGATGTTAGCTTCCAAGTATGCGAATAAATAATCTGGGCGCCGGAAGCTATAGTATTTACAGTAAGATCTTTTTCAACTGCATTGCCTTTCTCATCTTCAAAATGAAAATTAATTCCTACCAATTTGTCAACTTCCTCTGGTTGATAAGTATAAGTAAAAACATATTGATAGTTATTATCTCCAAGGCTTACGGGCATAACGGTTGTAACTCCGAAAGCAGAAACAAGATTTATAGTTTTTGATATGTCCAGGTTTTTAGCTCCATAAGGCGCATGGATAGTTAAAGTAACCTGCACTTGTTGCCCCGACTTTCCTGATACCATTTCCGGAACCAACTTCATTGAAGGCAGGTTGGGATCAACTTTATCTTTTTTGCAGGAAGAAAGCATTATTGAACCAACGATAGCAAAGATGCTCAGCAAAATACAAATGGTAGCTCTTTTTAAAATTCGTGTTTTCATATAATTTCTTTTGTTTGAAGTTCTAATGATTGTTTTACTTTTTGCTTCGGTAACCAGTAGCGTTCTATTTCTTCCAGCGATTTTCCTTTTGTTTCAGGTATTAATTTAAAGACAAACACAAAAGCAAAAACAGACATCAACATATATATCCAGAAAGTAAATGCACTGCCAATTGAAGCAAGCAACATTGGAAATGATTGAGATACTGCATAAACAGATGCCCATAAAAAGAAAATGCAAACAGACATTGCTATTCCCCTGTTTTTATTGGAAAATATTTCGGCGATAACAACAAATGCCAGCGGGCCAAGTGAAATGGCGAAAAAAGCTATGTAAGCAAGAATAGCTATCAATACTAGATAGCCTTTTGCAAAGCCAAAGTAAAAAGCACCTCCAACTATAGCAAGGCAAACGGCCATACCTGCACAACCAATTAATAAAAGAATTCTTCTTCCCCACCTGTCAACATATTTAATAGCTACCAATGTAAATAAAACATTGATGATACCTACAAGCACTGTTTGCATCAGTGCTGAAGCGGAAGCATCACCCGTAGATTTAAAAATTTCAGGAGCATAATACATGATGGCATTGATGCCTGTAACCTGTGAGAATATGCATAATATAATTCCTATCAGCAATGCTTTTCTTACACCCGGTTTTAATATATCTGAAAAAAAAGTTTTCTCCATATTTAATACTTCTTTTATTTCTGCAAGTTCATGCTCTGCTTTAACGGAACCATTTACTTTGGTAAGAATAAGCTTCGCCTCATCAAACCTGTTCTTTTGAGCAAGCCAGCGTGGGCTTTCCGGAACAAAAAATAACAGCAATAAAAAAATTGAAGAAGGAAATAAGCCTGATCCAAACATCCATCGCCAACCGGTTGATATATTCCATGCTTCATCATACCATCCGGCAATAGTTGCATTTACAAAATAAATAAGTAAGATACCAGATACAATTCCTAATTGATTAATGGACACTAATCGCCCCCTTATTTCTGCCGGCGCTATTTCTGAAATATACATTGGGGCAAGCATGGAAGCAATGCCAATACCTAAACCACCAATTAAACGGAATACTACAAACCAATTAAGATCCATGGGTACAGCAATGCCTGCAGAAGAAACACCAAAAAGAATTGCTGATAATATCAACACTTTTTTACGACCGATTGTATCACTTAATTTACCGGCAAACATTGCGCCCACCATACAGCCAATTAATGCACATGAAGCGATCCACCCGACCATTGAAGCAGAAAGATCATAGCGCTTTTGAATAAAGCCTATAGCACCTGCAACTACTGCTGTATCATATCCAAACAACAGTCCTCCAACCGCCGCGACAATAGTGGCTTTGTACACATACCATTTACTTCCTGCAACACTATTCATAAATTTTAATTAATTCGATAATCAAAAAGATTCACGGTTCTTACATACGCTTTTATTGTGGCGCATTCCTTTCCTTTACTTTCGCCATAAGGGCTTACAGTATATGCGCCTACTGCAGCAGGCACAATAAAAGTTTCTGCATAATGAATAATATAAGGCTGAAATAATTTTTCAGGGCTTTCAACAATTGCTTCTCTTCCTTCAATAAGATTTAAAACATTTACAATTCCATTTGTATTATGAGGTACTTCTTTAGTAAACCAATGCCTCCGCGTTTCAATGAAAGATGTTTTATCAAGGCCTGTTCGTTCTTCACGCCAACCATCGCCTTTACCAATTATCTCAAACTGGTTAATAATATTATCTTCCGTCCAACTGGCTGTTCTGTTCCATTGTATTACCTGTTTACCATGATCAATAGAAATAGGGCGGGGGGCACCATCAAGGCCCATTCTTCCCCAATCCCATAATTTAAAAGTAAAAATGTAAGGCGTGGCACTTATTTCAAGCACTACTGTATTGGCTCCTGAACAATGAATGGTGCCCGCAGGAATTAATATATGATCATGCTTTTTAATGGGCCATTTCTCTATGAATTTATCTGCTTCAAAATTTCCTCCATCCTTCTGAACAGATTCTAATTCAGAGAGCATCAATTCAGGAACAATTTTTTCTTTCAGCCCGAGATAAACAAAAGCATCATCCTTTGCGTCAAGAATATAATAGCTTTCATCTTGTGTATAAGCCATGCCAAATTTTTCCCTTATATATTCTTTTAATGGATGAACCTGTAAACTTAAATTGCCACCATCCATCGTATCTAAAAAATCAAAGCGTATTGGAAACTCGTCACCAAAAGCTTCATATACTTTTTTGCCCAACAATTTTCCGGGTTGTGCAAAAACAACATTAATAGCAGGCGTTTCAAACGTTGTATTACCAAAGAGAAATAATAAACTATTTTCTTCGGGAACACAATCAAACCCCCATGCAAAATTTTGTTGCTCACGGTCGAGATCGCAAACTTCTTTTAACCATTGACCACCCCACGGACCAGGATCGAAGAAAGGCACAACCCTGAATGGTCTCCTTACTGCTTCGGCCAAGGCATCTTTAAAAGCACTTGCTGAAATCATTTTAGGTTGATCTTTTATAGTCGTATCAAGAATATAATCCCATCTATCCATGAGGGATTTTTTATGCCTGTCGCAAATTCTCCAATCAACAAAAAAACTTCTTTTATATTGATAAGAAAACTCAGCAAATGGATTATTTGCGCCAAGATTACCAACAGTATTATTTCTAAAGCGTAATTGGATTTCCCAACGCGGCATATCGGCATATATCATTAAATCAGGTGATGATGCTATAAGAGAAGCGCCATAACCATGTACAATCACCACACCTTTCTCAACCGCGTCAATCTTTTTTTGTAATAAGAAAATTTTATCGTTATCAAAAAAATCAATAAAATTCAACGGCGCTATATAACCAAATACAGGGTCATCTGTAACGAATGGAAACACTAACTTATTAATTTCACGAAATGATTGCAGCGCTGATGTGGCATCTATAAATACTGCAGCAGGAAAGTTATTTGTAAGATGTGTTGCAATTTCATTTATGTAAACACCATGATAACATTCAACTGCTACAATTATTTTTTCATGATTAATTTTATGTATCTCTGATTGCAAGCATTCCGTGATACTGTTCCATTTTTCAATACAGGTATGCCCATCAACTTTTACATTCGGGAACTTATCAAAATTTGATTTTTTCAATTGCCTTAATTAATTTTTTTTATAGTTGAAATCAATTTTAATAAAATTTAATAGCCTGAATTTTGCACCAGCTTTGGATTCAGATCAATTTCTCTTTGCGGAATCGGAAACAGATAATGTTTTGGCGCGGGTGTAATTCCCGGCTTCGCAATGGGTACTAATGTTTCCAGGGTTTTCGTACGAACAAGATCGAACCAACGCTGACCTTCAGCAACAAATTCCATTCTTCTTTCATTTAAAACAGCAGCACGAAAATCTTCTTTACTCAAATTAATATAATCAGGCACTGCATTACGATCAACTGTACCATCAAAACGAGCTCGCTTTCTTACCATATTAATATACTTATGCGCTTCAGATGAATTATCTAATTCGTTGCTTGCCTCAGCGTACATTAATAATACATCTGCATATCTTATAACTGGATAATCATTGTAAGATCCGTTTCCTTTAGGTTCTGCGGCCCTATCCCAATATTTTTGAATGTATGGATTTATGGTGGTAGTTGTGCCATTTGAATTGTGTATTACAGTAATGAATGTTACATCTTTTCTACGATCAGCGGCATCATAATTATCATACAGGTTTTGAGTTGGAAGTTGCCAGCCCTGTGCATTTTCAACTCCTTCAGCGCTTAACTGAGTTGGCAATAGCCTGACATTGAATTGCCCTACTTCCCAAAAACTAATAGCGCCTCCTGCATCTCCGAAACCAACTGAGAATATTGCTTCTTTGCCGCCACGACTTGATAATTTAAATACATCAGCGAAATCTGCCCACAAAGCATATTGATTAGAATTGATAATCTGCTGGCACAAATCTGAGCATTCCTGCCATTTGCCTAATGTTAAATAAACCTTTGCCAGAATAGCTTTTGCAGCACCTTTTGTGGCTCTGCCGCGTCCGGCTCCGGCAGCGTAGCTATCAGGTAAATCTTCTGCTGCCGTTAGGTCTTTAATTACAAGGTCATAAATGGCACTTGCCACTACAGGTTCAGGAGTTAATGGGGCAGTTTCTTCTAATACCAAAGGAATATTCCCAAACATTCTAACCATGTCAAAATATAAAAGACCACGAAGAAAATGTGCTTCATTCAAAAGCCTTGTTCTTAATGTTTCATCCATTTGTATTCCCGGAATTCTTGCAATAGCAATATTTGCTAATGTAATGGCTTTATAATGCATGGTCCAGGTTTCTTGTATAGAAGCATTTATAGGGCCATGAGTAAATTTGCTGATCTGATCCAGATCAGGAGCAAATATTTCCTGGTTATACATCTCATCAGATGCAAGGCCGGCCATGACCCAGAAAGTGCTGTGATAAACTCCCGCTGTTGATCCAGTGCTGGTCGAATTAAGGTATGAATAAATAGCATTTACTGAGGCGACTGCATCATTTTCTGTTTTATAAAAATTTGTAATTGCCACTAAATTTTTTGGGTCTTCTGTAAGAAATTTTTTGCACGAAGAGCCTAACAATATGATAAGTGATAAAATAATGATGCTTTGATAATATTTTTTCATTGTGACAATTTTATTGTTATTTTAAAACCCTGCATTAATTCCCAGTGTATAAGTTTTTGCCTGCGGATAACCACCTGCATCAATACCAATAAGAGTTGTGCTTTGCCCATACGTATTTGCCTCCGGATCGTATCCTGTATAATTAGTTATTGTCCATAAGTTAGTGGCACCAACAAAAATTCTTAAGTTTTTAATTTTTACTTTGTTTAAAACTGAAAAAGGAATGGTGTATGCAAGTGTTACATTTTTTAATCTTACATAAGATGCATCTTCTACAATAGCAGAAGAAAAAACGCCTACATCTAAGCTGCCTGAAGATAATGCACGCGGATATTTAGTGCTTGGGTTAGCTGGTGTCCACCTGTTTAATGCTGCTGAGGCCAGTACATTATTCTGACCTGTGAAATTTAAGAGATCAAGATTATTAAAGTTAGCCATCTTATTACCCTGCGACCCCTGGAAAAAAAGACTAAGCTCAAAATTTTTATAAGAGAATGAATTATTAAATCCGAAAGTAAAATCCGGTTGAGCGCTTCCAAGAAGGGTGCGGTCATTTGCATCAATTTTGCCATCATGATTTATGTCCCTGTATTTTCTGTCACCTGCTTTTGCGACTGATGCAGGATTTGAAGATAAAGGTTCCTGGCCTAAGAGTACAGGACTTGATGCAGCTTCCTGGTCGGTTTGAAAAATACCATCAAAGATGTATCCGTAAAATGTACCAATAGGTTGGCCTTTTCTTAATAAGCTTCCGCCCAATAATAAAATATCTGTTTCTGTATTAAGATTGGTAATCGTATTTTTATTTACAGAAATATTTAAAGAAGTATTCCATTTAAATTCACCCGTTGTATTAAAAGAACGGATATCAAAATCAAATCCTTTGTTTACAATATTGCCAACATTTAATACCGTTGAAGCAAATCCGCTTGTTGTTGGTATTGGTGTAGAAAGCAACAAGTCGAAAGTTTTTTTCTTGTAGTAATCTGCTGTAATTGTTATCCTGTTATTAAAAAATGAAACATCAGTACCAATATCAAGTTGTTTGGTACTTTCCCATTTCAAATTTTTGTTTATATAACTTAAAGGTTCAAGCCCGGTATATACTTCAGCGCCATTTGAACTGTTGAAGACCCCTTCACCATAGGGGCCAATCAATGCCAATGATTGATAAGGAGGAATAGCCTGGTTACCTATAATACCATAACTCACCCTAAATTTCAGATCAGAAATAAATTTTACATGCTGCATAAAATCTTCTTTAATTACTTTCCATGCAAAAGCGCCTGAAGGAAAAAATCCATATTTTTTTCCTTCCGCAAATTTTGAAGAGCCATCAATACGACCTGTTGCAGTGAAGAGATATTTATCAAGTAAAGAATAGTTGATGCGTCCCAGGTACGAAACAAGTGTCCACTGTGATTCGCTGTTAAAAGGTTTTTGCGGCTTTAAACCTGCGGATATGCTATGGTATCCTGTACGGCTATCAGGAAAATCAAATGCATAAGCAAAAAGACTTTCGTTCTTAAATTTTTGAGTTGTGAATCCCAATAAAGCATTGATGGCATGCTTTTCTTTCCACTGTTTGTTATAGGTTAATGTATTTTCATTAAGCCATGTTAAACCCTGCACTGTGCCTAACGATGCCTCACCTTTACTGGCTTGTGTGCGTTTTAGAAAATTAGGACCAAAAGAGCTTTCTTTCTGCGTAAAACCATCAATACCAAAACTGGATTTAAACTCAAGGTCATTTGTTATTTTATACCTGGCATACACATTACCTAATATTCTCGAACTGTTAGTATATGAATTATATTCTTTTGCATCTGCAATAGGATTGCCCAATGTTTTACCTCTGTCGTTTTCAAAAGTATATCCACCTTTAGTTGCGGTGTCATAAACAGGGAGCACCGGATTAAATAAAAGAGCTGCTGTAACTACACCCGGCACAATAGTTCCGTTGTTGGTTAACACACCTGTGGAACTTATGTTTGCATAACTTACACTGTTACCAATAGTTAATTTTTTACTTACTTCCCTGTCAAGGTTTGCCCTGAAAGAATATCTTTTAAAATTTGAATTAATAATAATTCCATCCTGGTCAAAATAGCCACCGGAAATGGCATACTTTGTTTTATCATCTCCACCGGAAAAGGATAATTGATAACTTGCCATTGGGGCTGTTCTGAATAATTCACTCTGCCAGTCTGTTCCTTCGCCAAGATTTTTTGGGTTCACATAAATGGGAGTAGCATTGGCATTTAATTTTGCATCGTTAACAAGATTGGCAAACTGTGCTGCATTTAAAACATCCAGTTTATGCGCTACTTCCTGTTCTCCATAATAAGAATCAAATGAAACTGTGCCTGTGCCAGACTTACCTCGTTTGGTGGTAATAAGCACAACACCATTGGCTCCTCTTGATCCATAAATTGCGGTAGCAGATGCATCTTTTAAAATTTCAATAGATTCAATATCACTGGGGTTGATAGCCGATAAAGCCCCGATGCGCGGCCCCAAGGTAACACCGGTCGTCATGTCTCCGCCATCGCTGCTTATAAGTAATCCATCAATAACATATAATGGTTCATTACCGGCATTGATGGAACTTGTACCTCTTATTCGTATTGATGCTTCAGCACCGGGTTTGCCGGATGTTTGTGTAACCTGAACACCTGCTGCACGGCCCTGCATCGCCTGGTCAAATGATGTTACAGGAACTGCTTTTATATCATCTGCTTTTATTGAAGCAACAGAGCCGGTAAGATCACTTTTCTTAACTGCTCCATAGCCAATTACTACAACCTGGGATAATTCATTTTTATTTTCTTCAAGAATAATATTTATTGTGGATTGATTTTTAACTGCTACTTCTTTTTGCTGATAACCTATATGGCTAATAATTAATACAGATTTATTGTCTTTTACACTAATGGTAAATTCTCCTTTTTCATTTGATGAAGTTCCCGCCGATGAACCTTTTAACTGAACACTTGCACCAAAAATAGCGTCACCCGATTGTGAAGTTATTTTTCCGGTGACAATTTTTGTTTTATTATTCACCTGTGCAAATATTGCAGGTGGACATAAAGAAAGCGTAATAAAAAAGGTAACAGTAAGCAGGGCGCTTAATTGTCTATATGTTTTCATAAATCAAGTTTAATCTTTTAATAAGGTATCAATAAGCAGGAATTAATAATTAAGTTTTAAAAAAATCATTAATTAGTTATGGTAAAACTTAGTCCTTTGCTATATCAATGGTATACGTGAAACTATCTGCTCTATAATATCCAAGGTTGTATTCGATCGGCCGGTCACCAGGATCGCATACTACTCTCTTGCGAAAGAGTATAGGATCTCCAACAGAAATATTCAACTTAGCAGCAAGTTTTTTATTTGCAAGTATAGCGCTGATTCCTTCTTTGGAAACAGCCACAGATATATGGTGTTCCTTTTCCAGTTTTTCATATAAAGGTTTTGAATAATCTTCGTTCTCCGTAAGCCCGGTGGCCGGATGAAAATAAGAAATGAAATAAACTATAGGTCCTTTGTCCAAACCTCTTAATCTTTCCAGCTTTATAACTTTTACCCCATCTGCTATTTTAAATAATTGCTGAATTTCTTTATCTGCAAATACGTTGCTTATTTTTATGGTGTAATTTTTAAATGATACTCCCTTTTCATCCATTTCATGTGTGAAGCTGGTCCATTTATTTAGCTTGGTGGTGATGTTATTTTTTGCAACCCTGGTTCCCACTCCCTTTTTTCTCACGAGCAGTCTTTCATACACAAGTTTGTTTGTAGCCTGCCTTACAGTATTCCGGGATATTCCCAGTTTTTTAGCGATGTGCACTTCATTGGGAAACATTTTCCCATTCTGGTATTCAGGCAATTCTATGAGATTTCTCAACATCGTTTCAACCTGTATATGCAGTGGTAAGGGGCTTTTATGATTTATTACAAAAGATTCCATACTATTGTGAAAGAATGTTTAAATGTTCATACATAGTATAAATGTAGGAGATTATTTTTAAATGTTCAAACATTTGAACAATATTATTTTTTACACTGATGCTAATTTTATTACATTCACTGATTTAAATATTTGCGCATAAAATTTTGTGTCATTAAAATATGTCTCATGAAAAAGAAATTCCTGTGTTTCATTTTTTTATTTGCTTTGGTAGGATCTGCAAAAGCACAAAGCTTACCATTATTAAAAAAAGATACTTCCCGTTTTAGATTCACTGTGGAAAAAGCGGATGACTGGACAAATATTTTCTATCGGAATTCAGGCTGGTTTGGTGCTGATGGCATTTTCTCCATACCGCTTAGTGGTGTAGATAAAAAGAATAATGAAGGAAATGATTCTACATTATTGCTTTTCGGAGATACTTATATTGGTGATGTAAAGGATGGTAAACCATTACCCGGCAATACTATGGTGAATAATACCATAGCATATATAAAAGCCAATGATCCTGATCCATCAAAAATTCATTTTTATTATAAAAAATCTAAAGATGGAAAACCGGAAACATTTTTTATTCCTCAGACTTCGACTGAAAAAAAACCACAACTCTTTTGGCTGGGGGATGGATTTGTAAATAAAGAATTAAATAATACCCTGTATATATTTGGTTACAAAGTAGAAAGGACAGGAGTTGGAGTTTTTGATTTTATAGAACCGGGCGTTTCTATCATTGCACTACCAAAAGGAAGCAAGCCGCCCTTTACGAATCAGCGACAAATTGAAACATCGTTAAATATTAAAAGTGCCACATTAGGTGAAGGCAACATGGGTGCCGGTATATTGGTGAATACAAAGTGGGCAGGTGCGTCTAACCCTGATGGTTATGTTTACGTCTATGGTTGCATAGGTAAGGATAAAAACCTGGTAGTTGCAAGAGTAAAGCCTAAAGAATTTGAAAGCTTAAATGAATGGCGATATTGGGATGGTACAACATGGAGTAAAAACATTAATGACCTGAAAGCCGTTACTAACAGTGCTTCCAACGAATTAAGCATGACCAATTTGCCGGATGGACGTTTCCTGCTGGTATTCCAGGTAATGGGTTTATCAGATAAAGTGGGAATGAGAATTGCAGCAAGTCCCGTTGGGCCATTCTCTGATATTATTGAAATATATACAACACCTGAATGGAAACAAGGCATCTGGACATACAATGCAAAAGCACATCCTAATTTATCAAAACCAGGCGAACTATTAATCAGCTATAATACTATAACTCCAGACTTTTGGAACGATATACAAAAGGATGCACATATTTACAGGCCGAGGTTTATTAAGTTGAAGTTTGAAAAATTAAAATAGATGATGTTGGAATTAAATTTTATAGCTATGGTAATTACAAAAGTCAACTCAAAAGTTTCTATGAATGTCCAGCAAGGTTTAAGCCCTCTTGTTTAAATATTAATCTTGCTAATATGCCAGCGTCCAAGATTAGCAATAAACATTTCATTAAAATCTTTACCACCAAAAGCAATGTTGGTAGGGTTTGAAAGTGTATGTGCTTCCCAGTCATTAATGAGTAAGGTTACTTCCTTTTTTTTATTTACTTTGAAAATACTATTAGGTGCATAACAACCAATATAAAGATTTTCTTCCTTATCGAATGCAATACCATCAGGACATGTTTTAGGAAGCGTGCAAAAGACTTCACGCTTTCCTGCTGTACCATCTTCATTGATGGCGATTCTTTCTACACCGGGCAACCAGGTGCAAACTACATACAGGAATTTTTCATCTGCAGAAAGTGCAAGGCCATTAGCAAAATTAAAAGGACCATGATGCCATATTGTTCCTTTACCATCTTCATTAAAGCAAAATATTTTACCACTAACTTGTCTGAATGCACCACTATCGCTAACAAATAATTTTCCGTTTTTTGTGAACGAAGCATAGTTGGGAATATTAAAATTTTCATTACCAGATCCTGTAACAAATTTCTCCAGCTTATTACTTTCAATAGTAAGTTTCCACACACATTTATTTTTAAGGTCACACACTGCAAGCCATTTTGCATCAGGAGAAAATGCAATGCCAAGAACAAACCCATAAGTATTATTTATTTCTTCTATTACTTTTCCATCTTTTGAAATTTTGTAAATCTGTCCGCCTTCACCGCCTGCCCATACAGAGCCATCAGGATGAACAGCAACACACTCCGGATGATCAAGGCCATCAGCAAAAATGAAAACGTCTTCGATAGGTAAAGGCATTGTAGTTTTATTAATATTTTTAAATTTATTCAATAGACAACAATAAGCAATGAGCAATAAGTAATGAGCAAAAGGCAATGCAACTTTTAACTTTGAACTCTGAACTTTCACTTGCCTTTTACATGCGACCATCTTTCTCAGGTAGAATGCTATACCAATCCGGTCTTTGAGGATCACGATCATAGAGATAACCACCGGTTTCTTTATAATATTCTGCATACTTGTTTAGCTTATCCCTGTCAAGTTCAATACCCAGCCCGGGTGCTGCAGGAACCTGGATACAACCATTTTGATATTTCATTTTACCACCTTTTATAATATCATCTTTTAAGTGATGATAATGTGCATCCGCAGCAAAAGATAAATTGGGAACGGTAGCGCCCAAATGTAACATAGTAGCCAGTTGTATTCCTAATTCACCGGAGCTGTGTACCGCCACTCCCAGTTGGAATTTTTCACATACAACACTTCCTTTCCATGCCTGACGCAGGCCGCCCCAAAATGTTGTATCCAATAATATAACATCAATTGCATCATTGCGAATACATGATGCAAGCTGTTCAAAATTTACCACAACAGTATTGGTAGCTGTTGCAATTTTTATCCGGCTTTTTACTCTTCGCATTCCTTCCATTCCCCATGTAGGATCTTCAAAATAATCATTGTTTAAATCTTCAATTGATTGGCCAATACGAATGGATTCTTCCACACTCCATGCAGCATTGGGATCAATTCTCAACTTATGATTTGGAAATGCATTTGCTAACGCACGGAATACTTCAATTTCATGATCAGGAGGAAATACACCGGCTTTTAATTTATGTGTTGTAAAGCCATGTTCATCGAACAGCGCTTTTGCATGACGTACCATTTCATCCGCAGTTTCTTCACCACCTTTCCCGGTTTGTTCATTTGCATACCTGAAAAATAAATAAGAAGCAAAAGGTACTTCTTCTCTTAATGTACCGCCCAATAAATCACAAGCACGTATGCCCAGTTTTTTTCCCATAATATCTATGCAGGCAAACTCAAGTGCTGCATGCAATTGTGTTCTGTTGTTGTATAACGATGCGGTAGGATTACATATTTTCCAATACATGGATTCAAGTTGAAAAGGGTCATGACCAACGAGGTAACTTTTCAATCCTTTAAATGCATTCTCTGCGGATTCGCCGCCACCGCCCATTTCACCAAGGCCGGTGATACCTTCATCCGTTTCCACTTCAACAATGGTTCGTATGAATCTTCCCCAATGAGCGCCATTCGCATGGCGTATGGGAGCCTCTAACGGAACAGCAATTGTTGTTGCTTTTATATCTGTTATTTTCAATTTAAAAAATTTGCTGATTGAATAAATAATTTTTTTACAAATAAAATTCGCTCTAATCTTTCTTACTTCCCTGGATGGTGATGCCTAATCCGCCATCTATTCGTATAGCCTGTCCCGTTATAAAAGATGCTTTATCATCAGCCAAATACATAACAAGTTCAGCCACTTCATCAGGAGTGCCTATTCGTTTTGCAGGATGCATATCAATACATTCCTGCAACACTTCATTTGGATCGGGAGATAAAGCAAAAGAATCACGTAACATAGGCGTATCAATAGTTCCGGGGCACACAGCCACACATCTTATATAAGGAGAATAATCTACAGCTATGCTTCTTGTTAGTCCAAGAATTGCTGTTTTAGCTGTAGTGTATGCAGCCACTTTAGGCTGGCTTACAAATGCCTGCACACTGGCCATATTTATGATAACTCCTTTCTTGTTTTGCAGCATAAAAGGAATGGCATATTTAGAACAAAGGAATAAACTTTTAAGGTTAACATTCATTACAAGATCCCATTCTTCTGCACTTGTTTCGGTAACGGTTCCATAACGCTGAATACCTGCATTGTTTATAAGAATATCCAGCGAGCCAAAATGAGTTTGAATCTTTTCAAAAGCCTCTTTCACATGTATTTCTGAAGAGATATCACAGTTAATAAATAACCAGCGATTACTGCTAATAGCTGATTCATCATTGGCTATATCTATCAAAGCGACATTGGCGCCAGCTTCATAAAAAAGCCTGGCGCAGGATGCTCCAATACCTTTTGCTGCGCCGGTTACAGCTACTGTTTTATTTTGATAGTTCATTGATTAGTTTAGATAATGATTTGAAAATTATATCAGCTCCTTTTTTTGCTTTGATCTGAATTTGATCATTTAGTATCCTGATGTCTTTCACTCCCTCAAAACCAGGATCTGTATTGTAAATAAAAGAAAAATATTTTTTAGAAATGTATTCTCCGGCATCAATAAAAGCAAACGTTTTTTCTCCAAACAAGATAGTGGAAGTATTTAATATTTCATTAAAGGGTTGATGAATTCCTGCCGTTCCAAATTCTAAACCCCTGTATTGAATGATACCATTTGTATAATGTTGCCATAAATGAATCCATGGATAATCGCTCCGTTTCCAGGTATAACCAAACAACAAATTATGCTTAGGCGAAAATGCTGTAATCCAGCCATATTCAGCATCTTTTTTTATAATGAATGAAAAAACTGCATTGTAAGGTTGTGAAGATTTTCTGAGATCAATTTCATTTTGATTATTATCTTTTGCAACCGGCCATTGAATTGTATTGTTACTAATATCTTTATAAAAAGCCTGGTCAAAACCTGCCGATGCATTGCAATCAATAATTGTTGTTTCATCAAGGAAAGGCGCTGCCAATGCAGGATGCTGTACTATATTGTATAACCTTCCTAAAGAATTCATATTATTAACAACTTCTTTTACTGCATAAACAGGTTGCTCTTCATCCAATACAATTTTTCTTTGTATGCTTAACCCTTCAAGCGGTGCGGTAGCATTCATCTCCAAATTAATTTGAGATATATTTTTTTCTGCATTCCAAAGTACATTAGCAATTTGTCCATGATTTGAAAGCCCTGCTTTTATTTCTCCTGCTGATGGTGAACCCCATCTTCCAAGACATAAAAAATGTCCCTGGTATGGGGCTCCTTCTTTATTATTTGCCGGCATTTGTTCTTTTGAAAAAACAAAGCTTAGTGGATTTGTATCTGAATTTTTTAAATGGAAATCAGTAATGGCTCCTCCAAAAAGATCAATGGTTACAATAGTTTTATTGTTTCCTAATTTAATTAAAGAATGGGATTTCAAATAAAACTTTTTTTGAAAAAAATTGATATTAAAAGCAAGTACAAATATCCCTCATTCGATAGAAGCAATTTTCAACTTACTTATAGTTATAGCTGTTTTCTTATGACTTTAATAAAATTAGTTTTGTTTAAGCTTACTGCCATGTTATTTTTGTAAAATTATTTGCAAAAAGATTATATAATTATAAAAGCTTTTCTATTTTCTGCATAACATATATTTACTATAATGGTTGTTTAAAAATAATTGCTGTTTAGAAAGAAAAATGTTTAGCATACTTTGAATGTTTTACAGAATTATAAATTCGTGATTACCGTATGAAAAAAATAGTCCTGTCGGGCTGCTAAAAAGGCAAAATTGCTTTAACCTAAATTTAAGATTATGAAGTTCCTGAATGTTATTATTAAATACCGGCTTTTTTTGGGCGTATTTTTTCTTTTACTTGCAATCGTTGTAAATATTGAAACCAGCTTCTGGCCTTCTTTTATTTTATATTTTATTGCATTGGTTCTTATCGTCGGCCATTTTCTTTTTGGGCCAATGAGGCTTATACAAGGTTATATGGAAAGCGGCGATATGGAAGGCGCTCAAAAAGTTATTAAATCTATCTGGTTTCCGGGGTTACTTATTAAACCCGTTCGCTCTGTTTATTTTACTTTGAAAGGGAATCTCGCTATGGTAAATCAGGATTACGAAAGTGCAGAAGCACACATGAAAAAAAGTCTTTCATTGGGTATGCCGATGAAAGAAGCCGAAGGTGCGAACAAACTGCAGCTTGGAATGCTTGCCATGCAAAAAGGAAATATTAAGGAAGCAGAAAATTATATTCGCCAGGCCATACGGTCAGGGCTACCCGATAAAGAAAATGAAGCAGCGGCTTATTTACAGCTTTCATCTATCATGATTAATAAACGCGAGTTTCGTGCCGCCAAAGAATATTTTAGAAAAGTGAAAGCATTAAAACCTACAACACCACAGATAGTTGACCAGGTAAAACAGATGGAAAAATATATTACAAGAATGCCGGGATAATTTTTTTAGAAAATTGCTATCCGAATTTTTTTATGACTACTTCTTTTCTATAATCAAATATTTTTTCTAATTGAGATTTTACGAATAAGGAATTAGCAATATCACCAAAAAACCAAAAAGGAATTTTGTAATGAACAATATCAGTCATTTCAACTGCGCCATTTAATTCCTTAAAATGATGTTGATGGTGCCAGAATGAGTACGGCCCGAATCGTTGCTCATCAATAAAATATTTCATGGGTTCTACATGAGTAATTTCAGTCATCCAATATAAAGGTATTCCCAGCAAAGGTTTTACCGTGTATTCAATAAGTTGTCCTGCATACATTTTTTCATCTGCCGAAGAAAGAATATTAAAGCCAAGATTTTTTGGAGTAATATCTTTTAAATTACCTGGCGATTAAAAAAAATCCCATGCCTCTTCTATCTTTATTGGTAAGAACTGAACTCTTTTTAAACGGTAAACTTTGCACATAATTAAATTGTGTTTAAGATCAGCAATAAAAAACAATCGGAAGAATTTTTTTTTAATATTTATGTAATGTGCATAAGACGGTAAAAAATTCAATTTACTTTAAGAATGGATTCACTTTCTTGCATTTAACTTTGAACACATGCAAACATATCGCGAAATATTAAAAAATAAGTTTAATGAAGAATACAAAAAACTCAATCCTGAGCAGCAGAAAGCCGTTGGTACAATCGAAGGCCCGGTAATGGTTATTGCAGGACCCGGCACAGGAAAAACACAAATTCTTTCTGCACGGATTGGAAAAATTTTATTGGATACGGATACGCTGCCGCAAAATATTCTTTGCTTAACCTATACTGATGCAGGCGTTATTGCTATGCGCAAACGTATTCTCGAATTCATCGGCGCTGATGCATACAAAGTAAACATTTACACGTTTCATGCTTTTTGTAATGATGTGATACAGGATAATTTGGGACTATTTGAAAAGACAGCGCTTGATCCTGTTTCTGATTTGCAGCGCATCGATCTTTTTAAGCAACTCATAGATTCATTCCCAAAAAATCATCCTCTGAAACGGTATCGCGGCGATGTGTATTATGAAATCAATAACCTCCAGTCTTTATTCAGCACCATGAAACGGGAAGGCTGGACGCCGCAATTTATTAGCGAACGCATTGATGCTTATATTTCGTCTCTGCATGGCCGTGAGGAATATTTTGCCAAACGCGCTACCAAAGATTTTAAGAAAGGAGATGTGCGTATTGATAAGATTGAAGAAGAAATTGAAAAGATGGAAAGGTTGCGTGCTGCCGTAAATGAGTTTGATAATTTTCAGCAGCTCATGCGCAAAAATAATTTGTACGATTTTGATGACATGATAAACTGGGTAATAAAAGCATTTGAAGAAAATACAAATTTATTACAGCGTTACCAGGAGCAGTTTTTATACATTCTCGTAGATGAATACCAGGATACGAGCGGCACACAAAACCGCCTGGTTGAGCTGCTTATTAATTATTGGGATAAACCCAACGTGTTTGTAGTGGGAGATGATGATCAAAGCATTTATCGTTTCCAGGGAGCAAATGTGGAGAACATGCTCAGCTTTGCCAACAGTTATAAAAATGACTTACTAACGGTAGTGCTTACACGTAATTACCGTTCTGTTCAATCCGTGCTGGATGTTTCAAAAACCATCATTGATAAAAATAATGACCGCTTAATAAAACAAATAGAAGGTTTAAGCAAAGAGCTTTTATCATCTAACATAAAAATCAGCCATCTTACACATAAACCGATTATTCATAATTATGAAACGCAGCGGCATGAAATGATCGGCATTACACAGCAGGTTGGAAAAATTTTGACGCAGGATATTGACCCCAGAAAAATCGGCATCATTTATAAAGAAAATAAATATGGGGAAGAACTGGCGCAATATCTCAGGCTGCTAAAAATTCCTTATTTCAGTAAGCGCAGTTTAAACATTCTCGATATCCCGTTTGCGAAAAAGATCATTGCTATTTTACGATATCTTTCATTTGAGCACGATATTTCTTTTAGTGGTGATGAATTGTTTTTCGAAATTTTGCATTATGACTGGTTCAACATTCCGCCAATAGAAATTGCAAGAGTAAGCGTTGAAGTTGCAGACAAGCATTTTACGAAAGATAAAACTTCTATCAGAAAATTGTTGTATGAAAGAAGTAAGCAACCGGTTCGTGATCTTTTTACCCAAAGCATGAATGAAAGTTTGAAAAAAGCAAGTGAAGCAATGGAAAGCATCATATCAAAAGTGCCGAACCTTACGCTGCAGGGTTTATTTGAATGCATTATTCGTGAAGCCGGTATTTTAAGTTATATTATGAAGAGTGATGAAAAGATTTGGTTGCTGCAAATACTTACTGGCTTGTTTGATTTTATTAAAGAAGAAACTCATCGCAATCCCAATCTTGATCTTAAACAATTAATTAAATTGTTTGATCTAATGCGCAGCGAAGATCTTTCTTTGCCTTTGATTGAAGTAAGCGGGAATGATAAAGGCGTGAATCTTTTAACAGCGCATGGCTCAAAAGGCCTGGAGTTTGAGTATGTTTTTATTGCTGGCTGCAATGCTGGTTTCTGGGAAAAAAAGAAAAACCCGAAACGCGGTTATAAATTCCCGGATAATATTTTCACATCGGTTATTGGTGTGAATGATTATGCTGCCGATGAAGAATTGCGGCGACTTTTTTATGTGGCGCTTACCCGTGCTGAACAAAATTTATTTATCTCTTATTGTTGTTTCAAAAATGATGGAAAAGAACAGGAGCCATCAATGTTTATTGCGGAAATTTTAGATGTTCATGAACTGCAAACGGAAAAAATTTTTATTGATAATACGACAGAAGCTGAGTTTCAGATATTGCAATTGCAAAATGATCATCAGCCTGAGATTGAAAAAATTGAAGAAGAATATATCAACAGCTTGCTTGAAAGATTTGTAATGAATGTAACTGCATTGAATAATTATTTGAAGTGCCCGCTTGAATTTTATTTTAAAAATTTGATCCGCATTCCTTCATCAAAAAATGAAGCAACCGAATTTGGTTCTTCCGTGCACTATGCATTGGAACAGTTATTCAAAAAAATGCAGGACAATAAAAATGTTTTTCCAGTGAAAGAAGAATTTATAAAAGACTTCAATTGGTATATGCATCGGCATCGTGAAAGTTTTACCAAAGAACAATTTGCAAGACGATTGGAATATGGCGAAGACGTGCTTACCAACTATTATGAAAAATATATTTATAGCTGGAACAAGATTGTTGCAACCGAAAGAAATATAAAAAATGTTGTAGTGAATGGAGTGCCGTTAAAAGGAAAGCTGGATAAGCTTGAATTTAGCGGGAAAGAAGTAAATGTAGTGGATTATAAAACAGGCAACGTTGATAACGCAAAAGACAAATTGAAACCGCCGCAGGAGAAAATTCCAAATGGCGGCGATTATTGGCGGCAAGCTGTATTCTATAAAATATTACTCGATAATCATAACCGCGATTGGATTGCCGTAAGCAGTGAATTTGATTTTATAGAACCAGATAAAAAGAAAAATTATCGCAGGGAAAAAATTTATATTACTCCTGAAGATATCACAACTGTGAAACAGCAAATAAAAATGGTATGGGATAAAATTCAACAACACGATTTTTATACAGGCTGCGGCAAGCCTGATTGCCATTGGTGCGAGTTTGTAAAAACAAACAACATGGCCGTTGCATTGCATGAATTAACTGAAGAAGAGATTTAGAATTATTTTAGGAAGAAGAAAAAGCATTATCAGCACAAAGCAATTATGTTTGCTTTTTTATCTGAAATGAATATCCGTTACGTAACATTTTTTCTTGCGGTTTGTAGTTTGGTTTATTTGCTTTCTATTTTAGGCAGCAGTTGTGCACAAATTATTTCACCTACCGGCGGCCCTAGAGATACTATTCCTCCTGTACTTCAAAGCGCCAATCCTCCAAACGGTACCGTTAATTTTAAAGGCAACCGCATTACACTCAATTATGATGAATATGTACAGCTTGATAAGCTACAGGAAAATTTATTGGTTTCACCCACGCCAAAAATTACCCCTAATATTGATTGGAAATTAAAAACGGTTACTATAAAAATAAGAGATACACTGGAACCCAATACCACTTATAGTTTTAACATGGGCAATTCCATACAGGATATTAATGAAGGTAATCCTGTAAAAAATTTTACGTATGTTTTTTCTACAGGCTCTTATATTGATTCACTTCAATTTTCGGGGAATGTTATTTTAGCGCAGACAGGAAAACCTGATAGTACCTTAATAGTTTTATTGTATAATGATTTGGATGACTCTGCAGTGTATAAACATAAACCAAAATATATTACAAGATTAAATCCAAGTGGAAATTTTAAATTTAAAAATCTTGCTGGTGGCATCTATCATGTATTTGCTTTGAAAGATGAAAGTGGGCAAAAAGTGTACAGCAGTAAAACAGAACTTTTTGCTTTTGCAGATTCTACAGTTCAGGTAAACGGGAAAACAGATTCTGTAAAATTATTGGCTTATGCTGAAGAAAAAGAAATCCCTAAAAAGTCTTTGGTTACAAGCCAGGCAACTGCTGATAAAAAATTAAAATACAGTACTTCCATTACCAATGGGCGACAGGATTTGCTTACTCCATTGACAGTAACATTTAATCGTAAGCTTAAAAATTTTGATAGTCTGAAAATCAAATTAACTGATACGCTTTTAAATCCATTCAAGCCAATATTGGTAAGTATTGACTCAACACGTAAAAATATAATAATCGAAAATAAATGGCTTGATAATGCAGATTATAAATTAATAATTCCAAAAGATTTTGCTACAGATACTTTGGGTACAGCATTATTAAAATCGGATACGATTCGTTTCAAAACAAAAAAAGAAGGCGATTATGGAAGTATTAAAATTACTTTTAAAAATCTTGAAAAATTTAAACACCCGGTATTGCAATTTGTAGTAAACAATGAATTAGTAAATTCTTATCCTTTAACTTCTTCACAATGGATTGATAAACTTTTTAATCCGGGGGATTATGAATTAAGAATTTTGGAAGATACAAATCAGAATGGTATTTGGGATGCGGGAAATTATCATTTAAAAATTCAGCCGGAAAAAGTTTATAGCATTCCTCAGAAATTAAATATAAGAAACGACTGGGATAATGAAAGAGATATAATATTGTAAGCCTCCCTGCCCTCCAAAGGAGGGTTTTTAATATTTTCATTTTGATAGTTTATGTTAATTCATAATTCATAATTTTACTTCATGATTTTTTCTTCAACACTTTTAGAAAATGCAGTAAATGAATTTGCAAAATTACCCGGCATTGGCAAAAAAACAGCTTTGAGATTGGTACTTCATTTACTTAAAAAAGAAACAGATGACGTAAAAATTTTTAGCGAAGCAATTTTGAAAATGAGAGAAGAAATTAAATTTTGCATTCGCTGTCATAATATCGCCGATAAGCAATTGTGTAATATTTGCGAAGACAGGGCCCGCAAGCAACATCTAATTTGTGTGGTTGAAAATATAAGGGATGTAATTGCTATAGAAAGTACACAACAATATAATGGGCTTTATCATGTATTGGGCGGTATTATTTCTCCTCTTGATGGCATCGGCCCCAGCCAATTACAAATTGATTCTCTTATAAAACGCGTGAGCGAAGAAAAACCGGAGGAACTTATTTTTGCACTAAGCCCCAATATACAAGGCGATACAACTATTTTTTACATCAACAAAAAATTGAAAGTTGAACCTATAAAAATAACTACAATTGCAAGAGGTATTGCTTTTGGAGGCGAGCTTGAATATGCAGATGAAATGACGCTTGCCCGCAGCATCTTTAACAGGATGCCGATAGAAAATTATGTGGGTAATAAATTTTAAGAAAAAATTTTATACAAATTTATTCATGAGACTAACGGTTATTGCATGCAAACTTTAATTACTTAACTTGCAATCATTATTAATCTTACCAATTGAGTAACTTATCAGAAAATAGACCTATAGTTGGATTTACCTGCGGAGATATTAATGGTATCGGCACCGAACTTATATTAAAAACACTTTCAGATAGCCGTATTCTTGATTTTTGTACTCCGGTAGTTTTTGCCAGTAATAAGCTTATTAATTTTTACAGGAAAAGCATATCAGATCTAAACTTTAGTTTTGCAAGTATTAAAGAGTTTAATAAAATAAATCCAAAGCAGGTAAATATTTTTAATTGTTGGGAAGAAGAAGTTCCCATCACTCCTGGTTCATTGACTGATACCGGCGGGAGATATGCAATAAAAAGTCTGCAGGCTGGGGCCCAGACTTTAAAAGATGGCAAAATACATGCACTTGTTACGGCACCAGTTCATAAAAAAAATATACAGAACCTTGATTTTTCATATACCGGCCACACCCCTTTTTTAAAAGATTTTTTTGGCGTGAAAGATGTAGTCATGCTGCTTACTGCTGAAAATTTAAAAGTGGCGCTGGTTACAGAACACATCCCTGTAAAAGATATTACATCTCACATTACTAAAGAAAATATTGTAAGCAAGCTATCAATACTTCATGCTTCGCTAAAAAAAGATTTTAATATAGACAGGCCAAAAATTGCAGTATTGGCATTGAACCCTCATGCCGGTGATGAAGGGCTTATAGGAACAGAAGAAGAAGAAATAATAAAGCCCGCCATAAAAGAAGCGAAGCAAAATAATATGCTAGTTATGGGACCTTATAGCGCAGATGCTTTTTTTGCAAGAGGGCTTCATAACAGGTTCGATGCTGTATTGGCTATGTATCACGACCAGGGGCTTATTCCATTTAAATCTCTCGCTTTGGGTGAAGGAGTAAATTTTACTGCGGGATTATCAGCAATTCGTACCAGTCCTGATCATGGAACTGCTTTTGATATTGCAGGGAAAAATAAAGCGGATGCTTCTTCCTTCAGGGCGGCAATTTTTTGTTGTATTGATGTGCTGAATAACCAAAATATATACGAGGAAAACCGAAAAAATCCTATTAAAAAAATGAGTGCTGCTGTGGTAGCAAATGCAGTTGATGAAAAAATAACTGAATAAGTTTCGTTATTTTTCCAGAGATGATAATGAAATAAGTAAGACATACTTAACGTTATTTAGTTCTAATATTTATTTGAATAAAAGAGATTTGTAATTTTGAAACCCTATTTTTTTATATAAATCTGCTACTAATAATTAAGTATTTAGTTTTTCTCGATAATATAGTTTTACTTCAAACTTAATTATACTTTTGTGCAGAATTGCTTATTTATAATATTGAGGCATGGATAATATTTTACTCAGCGGTGGATTAGCGTTTTTAATTACGTTTTTTTCAATACCCGTTATAATTGAGGTTGCCAAAGATAAAAAGCTCTTTGATGAACCTGATGAAAGAAAGGTGCATAAAGCAGTGACACCTACATTAGGCGGCCTTGGGATTTTCGCCGGTTTTATTGTTGCTTCTTTAATGGGTGTTCCACCTTCTATGTCAACAGTTCTGCAGTATTTTATGGCCGCTATTATGGTGATTTTTTTCCTGGGTATAAAAGATGATATTTTAATTCTTTCTGCCAGTAAAAAATTTATTGGACAAATAGTTGCAGCAGGCATCATTATTAAATTTGGCGGCGTACAAATAAGTGATATGCATGGGTTTTTGGGATTGCATGAAATTCCGCATACGGCGAGTATTTTACTTACACTTTTTACTATTGTAGTAATCACAAATTCTTTCAACCTTATAGATGGTGTTGACGGGCTTGCCGGATGTCTTGGATTACTAACTTCTCTTATTTTTGGAGCTTATTTTCTGTTTATTTCACAATTGATGTATGCAGTTATGGCTTTTTCTCTTGCTGGCAGCCTTATTGCATTTTTGATATATAATTTTTCTCCTGCGAAAATTTTTATGGGAGATACCGGCTCATTATTAATAGGTCTGTTAAATTCAGTGTTTGTAATAAAATTTATTGCTGTAGCCGGCGATCCATTTTATGGGTTCCCATTACAATCTGCGCCTGCAATCGGTTTCGCAATATTAATTGTTCCTCTTTTTGATACGCTCCGTGTAGTAAGCCTGCGCATAATAAGCCGCCGGTCTCCCTTTAGCCCCGATAGAAATCATATTCATCATCTTTTACTCGATCTTGGATTAAGCCATAAAATGATTGCATTATACTGCACAGGTGTGAATGTTATTTTTATACTCATGGCATATTTTCTTCGTTTTACTGGTACTAATATAGTTATACTTGCTCTTTCTGCCACTTCGGTATTCCTGGTTAGTATTGTTTATTACCTTTGTTCAAAAACAAAAACAGTTTCTTTTACCACAGCAGATCATAATGAAATTATCATTAAATCTCACAAAATACTCACCCTCGCAGGTGAAACGGTTGAGCAGGATTAAGCCGTATTAACTTTTTTATCAACCTGATTTTACTAATTTTGAGCACTTTTAAAAGCATCACATTTAAGGATGAGATATTTTTTGTATAAACTCAATGTAAAATGACAGACGACTTAGCCGGCATTTTGGATGATGGCACCCTTTCAATGAAAAAAGCAATTGATCATTTCGAAACGGAACTTGTAAAAATCCGTGCAGGAAAGGCAACTTCTAATATGCTTGATGGTATTGTGGTTGATTATTATGGCAACCCAACTCCTATTGGCCAGGTGGGAAATTTAAGTGTGACGGATGCGCGTACGCTAACCATTCAGCCTTGGGAAAGAAACATGCTTCAGCCAATAGAGCGGGCAATTATTGCCGCAAACATTGGAATAAATCCTCAAAATGATGGCAATATAATTCGGTTGTTTTTACCTCCGCTTACAGAGGAACGCAGAAAGGAACTTGTAAAAAGAAGTAACGTTGAAGGTGAACATGCAAGAATAGCGGTGCGTAATATACGCCGTGATGCTATTGAGCAAATTAAAAAATTGCAAAAGGACGGCCTAAGCGAAGATGCGGCAAAAGATGGAGAAAGCGATATGCAGGAGATTACCAATAATTATATTTCTCTTATTGATAAGCACCTCGAAGCAAAGGAAAAAGAAATCATGGCAGTATAATTTTTTTAGATAAAGGATGTTGAAAGAACAATTACTAATATTAATAACTACACCTTTATATCTTGGAGTAATTGGTGTTGAGATGATATTAAGCCATATTCATCTGAAAAAATATTATTCCTTTAAAGATACTCTAATCAATATTTATTTATGCCTGCTCAATGGCGGAATTGATCTGCTTTTCAGGGCAGTTTATATAGTTATTCTCATCTCGTTTTTCCAATTTCATTTTATTGATTTTTCTTTTAATCCTTTCTTATATTGGTTTTTACTTTTCCTTTTGGAAGATTTGGCATTTTATATAGAGCATAGGGTTGATCATTTTTGCCGTATTTTCTGGGCTGTGCATGTTACGCATCATTCTTCAGAAGAGTTTAATTTAACTACCGGTTTCCGATCTTCGGTATTGCAGCCATTATATCGTTTTATTTATTTTCTGCCTCTTGTATTGATGGGCTTTAAACCAATTGATATTGTCTTTATGTATTCGGTTACACAAATTTATGGAATACTTGTTCATACCCGATATATCAATAAAATGCCGCGATGGTTTGAAGCCATATTTGTTAGCCCATCTCATCACAGAGTGCATCATGCAAGTAATATTCGTTACCTCGACAGGAATATGGGAATGGTATTAATAATATGGGACAGGCTGTTCGGAACTTTCCAGGAAGAAGTGCATGAAGACCCAGTAAAATATGGCCTTACCAAACAATTGGATAATCCTCATCATCTTACAAAAATAATTTTTCATGAATGGCAAAATATTACAATAGATCTGCAAAAAAAATTACCCCTTTCTACTAAGATTAAATATTTGGTGATGCCCCCCGGCTGGAGCCATGACGGAAGTACAAAAACTGCAAAAGAATTAAGAAAAGAATTGCTCCATTCAGGAAAGCATTAATGGCCAATGGAGAAAATTATTTTACCATTGAATTGATGGGATAGCTAATATTGATTATTGTGATAACGATATTCTTACCTGAACGCCGGCGCGGGTGTCAACAGTAGGAGGCGATGAAGAAATATAAGGGTTCACCCTTCGCTGGTCGAAATATAATTTTATATTGATTCGATTGCTTATGTAATAATCTATAGTAGGGCTTATCGTTATTTCTTTGCTTCCATTGGTGGCAAAAGCGCTATTTTGATCGAGCCGGCTGTTAGAGGTTACATTATCTCTTACTTTGAAATCTAATCTAAAATTGATTTCATTATCCAATTTTTTACTGTCAGCTTTTGTAAAAGGCACTTTAAAAGGAAGCTTTAAACCGCGCTTGCGAAAGCCTCCGCTAAAAGTGTATTCAGTAGAACGTACTTCACTAAGCTGGTAATCAATAAGGCTCAGGCTTAGCTGCCTTTGTTTTACATAATCAAACTTAAGGCTAAGCTGATTAATGAAGGTCATGTCAATACCTATCAAAGGGGCAAACTGTTCCTGAATCGTAATATTGGGAATTAAAAAGAAAGGAATATAATTGTTGGAATTTGGATCAATGAATGAAGGATAACTATATCTTGAAACATCCTGGTAGAGCAATGCTGATGTGAAGCTATTCATTCCAAGGCTTCCATTATAGGCATGTGTCAATGAAAAATTAGTAAATATATTTTCTAATCCCGGTATCCTGCTCAATCCATTATACGTTATCCGCCAGTTTGGTTTAGGTAAAATATCCCTGAAAGGATTTGATTTCAGATTTGAATTATTTTGTTTTACTAATGAAACCTTAGTTGGATCCTGCCCGGTATATGCCGCAATAAAAGCAGGAACCAATACATCTACTGCATATTTTCCATAGCCTAATGCATAACCATCGGATCCAATTGGGTTACCTGCCTGTTGATTATACTTATTTTGCTGGCCTAATCTTTTAGATAGTATCTCTCTATAATCCTGAAACTTTAAAAAAGTTGCTGAAACCTGGTTAGGATTATATTTTTCAAACAAGGTGTTAAAAGAAATATAGCTGATGCTGAAGCTACCTGTAACATAGGGACTCAGGTGAGCAAAATGATCTCCGGATCCTGTGGTGTCTTTAAATGTTTCAGAAAAATTCTTGCTGAAAGTTTTATCAACATTCACATCAATCGTTAAATCACGAACTGGCTCAAGTTGGGCAGACATCGTAAGGCGCTGGTCAAAGTTTTGAACAAACAGATCGTTGAACAAAGAATCTTTTGTAATAAGCCCTCTTCGTGCTGCCCTGTTAAGCCAATTGCTGTCGGGTTGTTTTCCTAAAATAAAATCAAAACCGGGGGCCATGCTTTTAAAATTTTCTCCTAAAATCTTTGTGCTGTCTGTATAGCCGGGTAATCTTGTATTGCTGTTTTGCGAAAGCGTAGCATTTATTGATTTTATACTTGTAAATAATTTGCCAAACACTCTTGCAATGCCCTTTATTTCGGGTAGTGCACTGGCATCTTTTTTTGTATTTGTTGCTTCCGGTATTTTCTTTTTTAGGATTGAATCATTAGGCACATTTTGAGATGGTTGTCTCGGTTGGTCAAGCGCCCGCAACCATTTTGATTTACCGTATAGTCGTGTAAAATCCAGTTGAAGATTTGCTTCTTCCTGTTGCCCGTTCTCAAGAAAATTTCCAAGATTTACTGCAAGCCTTGAAGCGCCTAACCAACGGTAATTGGCTGTGTAACGCAAACGTAGAGTTGTCCACTCGGTCAAGGGAAATTTATTAAGGGGTACATTGTAAGAAAAATTAATGGCCTGTGTAAAAGCAGTGTTCCTTCCGCCGCTAAAGAAATTTCTTTCGACAGTATCTTTTTTTGCTTTTGTATCCAGGCGACCATACGGCTCATCTATCCTGGCATTGTTGAGAGCTGTATAATCAATGTTAAGAGAATGGGTAAGATCCCATCTGAAAATATAATTTCTGTCAAAAGTAAAATACTTATCAAATGTTTCGGGAATCACATATTTATCTTCCCCAATGCTTTTCGGTTTTATCACACCAAACTGCCTGTAAATATCTGCCTTAAAGCTTACCTGGGATGGAATAGGATTGAAGTTAAAATCCTTTACAAGATCAAACCAATGTGTTTTAGATTTTCTGAAGAATTTTTTAAAAGGCTCAATAAATTTTGGTTGCGGGGCATAGTTGTAACCCAGACCGCCGCGCTGCTTCGTTACATTATTATATTCAATAAGCGGATTATGTGCTTCTGTTTTAGTAAAAGAATAACTCAGGTCGAGATTTTCAATGTCCCAAGGTTTAGGTTTTTTATTAGTCGTTCTGTTTTTATGAACATTAGTAAAGCTTACTGTTTTGGTTGATGTAAAATCTACTGCATTTTTTCTTATAGAATCCCGTTTGTTTTTTGGCGCATTGCTTAGCTTTTGTTTTAATTTTAAATCAAGATCAAACGGATCATATTCCGGTGTGCTGCTTGTTTGAGAAAGACTTGCATAAAATGGAATAGATAAAGCTGCTTTTTTGGGCAAAAGTTTTCCAAGCTCAAGATTGGCAGCAGCATCAAATTGCATAAAGTAATCTTTATACCTTTCATTCACCCGTTGCTCAAGCGTACCAAACCCGTTGCTATGTGTATTGGCTGAAAGTGAAATAGTTCCAAGGTCTGCAAGGTTTGCGTCTATGCGTGCCAGTGATGCCCAGCCGCCTTTTTCGTCAAGCGAGGCAAGACGCAATTCATTAAACCATAGTTCACCGCAAGCTGTTACGGCATTAATGTTTTTAACCCCCATTAATATGCCTTTTATTTCGCCGAGGTTGGGATTTCCAATTATCGAGTAGGTTTGACCGTTAGACTGTAATTGTGAATACAAAGCATTCAAAGGAGAGCTTGATAAATTTCTTGCTGTTTTAATTTTAGTAAGTACATCCAGGTCCAGATCGAGATTGTTGCGTGCTATCCATAAGGTGTCGTTATAAGCATTACTGTTAGGGTCAAGGCCTGTATTAAGAGGGGTAAGCTTCAATGGTATTTGAACTTCATAATAATTAGAAACAAAGTCGCTTCCCATTCTTATAGTGGCGATAAGATCATTGTCATTAAGTATAGTTGATTGCGATTTTTCCGCATGAATATACATCTCCAGCTTACGAAATTGTCTCAGGTCTCTATTGGCAAAAGTCTGAAAAACAGCTTTACCATCATTCTTATTCAAATTACAGAATTGAAGTGTCAACGCTTGTTCATTTTGCAAAAGATTTACTCCGTTATTACTTAACGTTTGAACTCTTTCAATTTCACGCGGAGTACGGTAAGGCAACGGAATACGTTTATCGTTTTCTTCAATATTCACGGCACCTACATTAAAATCGCTGGTAACTTCAGGACTGTAAGTTCCGGTCGAATCAAGCTTGTATTCAAATTTTCTCCATGTATTTCTTACAAGATCAAGCTTGCCAAAACGAACGACAACACTGTCATCAAAATCTGTAAGAAACATTCGTATAAATCGTATGGATTTGAAATCAGGAATGTTGCCAATTTTTTTATTATACGAATTTATTGGAATACGAAGCTGGTACCAGGTTTCAGCCCTTGAATTGCCGTCCACAAGCTTTACGGTAACCACTTTTTTATCGACTATAAAATTTTGCCCGATCGCCATCTCCGGTGCTGTTGGCGGTTTTAGGTCAACTATGTATTGAAAATATTCTTCTGTTTCATTCAAAGTATTATCCCGGTTTACATCTTCCTGGTCAGGGTATAAAGTTGCTGCTGAAGAAAATTGTGCATTATTATCTGCAATAGGAGAATTGCCTTGTGGGTTATTAAACCTTTTATAACGGCCAAGGATACCCGCATTTTCTTTATCAAGAAGGGCACCTCGATAATATTGGTAATTATCAGAAGAGGGATCAGCAAGTGCATCCTGGTAAGCCTTTGAACCTACTCCAAAATTTGCAGCCAATACATTTAAGTAATCTATTCTTCGTTTGCTAACTTCTGCGCTGTCAGTCAATCCATCAAAACCAACATCCTGGTAAGGCCTGTCGTTCGGGTCGTTGCTGAAGGCATTTGTAACTTGTATAGGATTGCGTGGCACAACGCCCCATATTGAGGCATCCACCTGTGCAGGAGCGTTTGGAGTAGGTAATCCGTTTTCATAAAACCTCCTTGAGTCTTTGAGCACATCTTCTGAAATATTTCCGAGATTAATATAAAACTTTCCGCCTGTACTTGCCGGATTCAGTATAAAAGGATCTTGCACCCAGCACTCAATATATTCCACATTGGCTGTTTCAAAATCAGTCTGGTCAATATTTCTCATCAAGCCACCCCATCGTTTTTTGGGGTTCAGCAATTTACCATTTGCAGAAACATCTGTAGCGCTTGCATCATAATTATATGGGCCGCGATCAGTAGGATAATAAGCAAGATCAAAAGTTATAAGTTGGTTCTGCCCAAAATCAGTAGTTCTTTGTGGAAATATTTCTGTTTGTGAAATAGCACGTACTCTTGGGTCAGAAAGTGCTGTTTTATTTCCCCTTAAAGGATTGTTTACATTTTTTGGATCCTGTAATGTTGGCTCTATTTGGTACCATGCAATTTGTGCCCTGTTTTTGCCATAATCAAGATTATTATTCAAGCTTGCTTCGGGAAAAAGAGTAACATTCCCGGTTTCATCTGTAGCGCCAAGCGGCGTAGAGGCCAGCGCCCAGCTTATGGGTGGAAAGCGAAGGTCAATATCGCTTTTACTTCCTTCAAAATTATCTATATAAATAACACCATTGCTGCCGCGGCCAATTTGCGGAGCATGCCCGGGTTTTAAATATGCCGCTTCGGCATAAGCATTTATTGCAGATGGGGCTGTTGTATGATAAAAAGGGAGCTTGTCTAAAATTTTAGTAAGCCGTGGAAGATCTCTGCGATAATTTACATCCGTACCATACATAGTATTTTTTATAGGGTCTTCACCATAATCAACTTTTGTAAAGAAAGGCCTTTCACTAAGTCTTACCATGGTAGCCCCAAGAGATAACTGTTCCTTCGCAGTATTTTTAGCCAGGTAATCGAGCCTTAATCCCATATAACTTTTTTGCTGAAGGCCAAAAGTTGCATTGTTTTCAAAATTTACCTGAACAGGCAGGCCTGCATTAATAATTGCCTGGTTAATTACTTTAATAGTACCCAGGTCATAGTTAATGGTATAGTCAATGTTTTCACTAAGTTGTTGCCCTCCGGCAGTTACTTTTACAGAGCCTGGAGGAATATTATAGCCAATGCTTATATCAGACGATGCTGATGTTTTTGCTGATCCTTTTAAAACGAACCTGTCAAGATTGGGAAATTGCTGTTGTGCAATTACTTTTATAGAATCATACAATGGATAGTATAAGCTGTCTTTTGCAATGGTTGTATCACTGAAAACTTTGGGTGCAATATCACGGCCAAAAGGTTGAAGTAAAGGAAATATAACCCTGCTATATTGGGAAAGAACCGTATACCCTTCTACAAAATCAAAAACACCATCTGGCTGGGGATCATTTTGGTTATTGAGGCGATCGAGATTTACTAAAGTTAATATAGGAGTACCCTGGTTAAGGTTGCCAAAAGGAAGGTATCTTTTTGCACCAAGGCCCGGCTGTTCATATAATACATTTAGTTTAAAATCCTGTCTATCCAAAGTGCCAAACCCAACACTGTACACGTTCTTCATCATCAATTGCCATATAGGAAGATTGGGGCGTTGCGAAGTTGCTTTTAATAATTTAAGGAATAGAACTTTTTGATTTCCAGAAATAGAATCCGGCGGCAGGTCTTGCGAAAATTCACCTACCTGGAAAATTTTGCCATTGTAAGAATATTGGTAAGCAACCGCCAAAACTTCATCGGCTAGTAATGGCTGGCTCAATGACAGGAAGCCTACTTTTGAATTGTATAGATATTGAGATGAATCCAGTTTTCTTGCAAATGTTTTTTCAAAATCCTGAACGGGACTTAATCCCATGCTTTGTAATTGACTCGTAATAAGAGCAGGATTGCGGCTATTAGGATTACCGGTTATATCGCTGTATTCTGAATTGGCGCTATTTGCCGGCAAATTTCCCGTTGCCGGAAAAGGATGAAAAGGATTTGATTCCCCAAGATCCATAAGGCCAACAATTTCCCTGGCATCAGTAGTAGCGCCATTTCTGTTGGTTACCCATACTTCCATTCTTAAAATTTGCACAGGCGTAGTTACTGCTGGCAAATTGCTCATTACTTTATTATAATTATTCTTAAAATATTGCCCCAATAAAAAATGCCTGTTCTCTTCGTAATCATCAGCCTTAAATTCAAATTGCTGCGCTGCTGTACCCCCTTGCAGGTTTACAGATTGCCTTTGTGATTTTTGATTAGCAAGAACTGTGGTAATAAAAAGTTTACCAAACTGCAGCTCAGTTTTTATTCCAAACAAAGATTGTGCACCGGGTATTAATGTGCTTCTTGATGGGAAAGAAACATTGCCGGCTTCAAAACGTTTTAAGATTTCATCATCAGTGCCGGTATAATCAAGCTTAAGCTGGTTAGTAAAATCAAAATTTGCAAGTGTATTATAGCTTATGGGAAATCTTAGTTTGTCGCCAATATTTGCATTTACATTTAATTGGGCATCCATGTTGAAATCTAAGCCACCGCTTTTTCTTGCTCTTTCCGGTAACGTAGGATTTTTAATGTTCTGGCCCTGGTAACCTGCGGTAATATCAACATTGCCCTGCGGTTGAATATCAATTTTTCCATTACCAAATAAACGGTTGAATAAATTATCATAAATGCTAAGCTTAGGCTTAACGCGGCCACGGTTCAATATATTAAGCGTATTCGCTCTTTTTTTAAAATAATCTGTTTCCGCCTTTCGGCCCTGCATTTCCATAAACTCTTCAGCAGTATATGAAGTGGGTGTACGGTAATAACGACTGCCTAATTTTTCATAAACAACATATCTTTTTGTTGTGGGGTCATAGCCAATTGAATCGCTTATGTTAGAAGGTTGATTTAAATCAAAAGTGTTTCTTTCATTTGAAAAAAAATCTCCCCGCCGGTCATGAATAGGAAAAGGCAATGTATCGTTTCCCCGAACTGTGGAAGAATCCTGGGCAGATACGTTAGTACATGTAATAATTGAAAATGCCATTGATAGAAGGCAAACTATTATCAACCCAAAAAAATTCGGTGGCAATCCTCTTTTACGCAACATCCATCAATTAATTAGGGTAGATTTCTATCAAATAGCTTTTAGGGCTTTTTTTATTAACTCTTCAAGTGTGTTTATATCCGGGGCGGAAATTACGATTTTTTTAATTGCCTGCTCTGCTACCGGTCTTGCAATTCCAAGTGCCACTAATGCATTTAACGCATCCTGCTCCAAAGTATTGCCAACAGAAGTGCCTTCCCGAGAAGAAGATGACAATTTTGAAATTTTATCTTTAAGCTCAAGCACAAGCCTTTCAGCAGTTTTCCTTCCTATGCCTTTCACGCTTTCAAGCAAGCCGGCATTGTTTTGCATAATAGCTTTACTTATTTCAAAGGGCTTCATGTTAGACAACATCATCCTGGCTGTTGCTGCACCTACGCCGGAAACACTTATCAACATAACAAACATTTCTTTTTCAAACGTATCAAAAAATCCATACAAAGTGTGCGCATCTTCTTTTATCTGGAGATATGTAAATAATTTCCCTTCAGTTAATTTTTGAATATGCGAATAAGTATTAAGGCTAATGTTCACTTCATAGCCTATGCCCTGCACATCCACATAAACCACTGCCGGATTTTTGTACAAAAATTTTCCAGATAAATATGCTATCATGATTTTTTAAAGAGCGCCAAAAATAAGTAATTCAATTTAATGAAAGCGGATATTAAAAATTTCCTGAAATCTACTTTAAGTGAATACAAATGATGTCGTATTTTTATCGCTTCAATAAAAGCATTTCAAATAAATGGATAAAAAAATTTCAGCCGCAATTACATCTGTTGGCGCTTATGTGCCAGAGTACCGGCTTACCAATGCAGAACTGGAAACTATGGTTGATACAAACGACGAATGGATAAAAACAAGAACGGGTGTTGAAGAAAGAAGAATTTTGAAAGGAGAAAATAAAGGCGTTTCTGAAATGGCTGCGCCTGCCGTTATAGAACTTTGTAATAAAAGAGGAATTGATCCTGCAGAAATTGATTGCATTATATGTTGCACGGTAACTCCCGATATGACTTTTCCTGCCACAGCAAGTATTATCTCTCATAAAGTGGGGGCCGTTAATGCTTTTGGTTTTGATCTTTCTGCAGCCTGTTCCGGATTTTTATTTGGCGTCACAACAGGTGCAGCAATGATTGAAAGCGGCCGCTATAAAAAAGTGGTTGTTGTGGGTACAGATAAAATGAGCGGCATTGTTGATTACAGCGATCGCAAAACCTGTGTGCTTTTTGGAGATGCAGCCGGCGCTATTTTATTGGAACCAAATGAAGAAGGATATGGAATTCAGGATAGTCTTTTAAAAGCAGATGGAAGCGGCGTTGAATATCTTAAGATGGTTGCGGGTGGCTCAGCAAAGCCTGCTTCAATTGAAACAGTAATGGCAAAAGAGCATTACATATTCCAGGAAGGTCCTGCTGTTTTTAAGTTTGCTGTAAAAGGCATGGCTGATGTGTCTTATGAATTATTAGAAAGAAATCATTTAAAGGGAGATGATATTGCATGGCTGGTTCCGCACCAGGCCAACAAAAGAATAATTGATGCAACCGCCAGCCGTATGGGATTAAGCATGGACAAGGTTATGATAAATATTCAGCGGTATGGTAATACAACTTCAGCAACTATTCCTCTGTGTTTATGGGAATGGGAAAAGCAATTGAAGAAAGGAGATAACATTGTGCTCGCTGCTTTTGGTGGTGGGTTTACGTGGGGAGCTACACTGGTGAAGTGGGCGTATGATACTGCATAAATTTATTTTTCTCAATTGAAAGTCATGATAAAGACTTATGGTTTAACCCACATATCAATCCTTGTTAAAGATATTCATCGTTCATCTGCATTTTATGAAAAATTATTTGGAGCAAAAAAAATGTATGTTACTGAAAAAGTTATACAACTACAAACTCCCGGTAGTCATGATATAATTGTGCTTGACAAAAGTAACGGTGAACATAATACAACAAATGACAGTGTATTATATATATTTATTCCAAAAAAAAATTCAGGCAGTCCAAAGACTTAACTTCACAAAAAAATTACAATGGATAAAACAGAAAAATTACACCTCATGGAAAAGTTACTTCGTGAGCTGGATGATGTAGTAAACAGCCAGACATCTTTATTGAAAAAAATTGCGCAAATAGAAGCAGAAAATATCAATCTCGGTAACACTCTTTTGGAAAAACAACTGCCCGAAATTCATTCTAAAGCAGACGATGCATTAACTGCAGCTACCACTTTGCAAACAGAATTTACCGAAGCAAAAGATAAATTCATTAAAGACAATAAGCTTGATGAAGTACTGCCTGAGTAATAGTAATCTTATCTTCCCTTTTGTGAATTGAGAGATTTGCTCCTGCTAAAAACAATAAAATCTGTTGCAGGAATTTTATCAATTCCATTTTGACGCAGCATCGTAATTATTTGCCCTCGATGATAACTCTGGTGATTAAATAAATGCAGTAGCGCTTCATAAACAGGTTGTTTAAAATATTCTTTTTTTGAATTTTGATAAGCAAAAACGTGATTAAGATTCGCATCGTTAGTGTTTTGTACCCAATCACTCCATTGCTTCGAAAGAAACAGAAGTTCTTTGGATAAATCTTGAAATGTTCCGGCAAAATTTTTCCCTGGCCATTCTATATGCTCCTGTAATTTTAATCGCTGCCACCATATACTTTCCACATCCATTAAATGAATAATTGTTTTAAAAATACTGCTGAAACTGCTGTTCATTTCTTTTTGAATTATATCAAAAGATAATTCAGCAATTCTTTCGGTTATTATTTTATTAGCCCAAAGATTGTATGCGGCATATTGTTGCAATAGTTGCTTCATGTTTTTCCTACTTTTGTCAAACTTAAATATTCATTTTTCATTTCGGTTTATTAATTATACACATGCCTTTACAAAAAGATTTTCTTACTGGTTTTGGTTCAGTGGCCATTCACAGTGGTCATGAAGAAGATGATAACAATGCACATCTCACGCCGATATATGCAAGCAGTACTTACGTTTTCGACAGTGCGGAACAGGGTATGCGGCGTTTTAATGGAGAAGAAAAGGGATTTATATATAGCCGGTGGGGTAACCCTACTATGGCAGAAGCGGAAGAAAAAATTGCTGCATTGGAAAGTTTTAAAATAAAAGATAATGGTAAACAGTTGCAATTAAAAACTTTACTACATGCAAGCGGCATGGCTGCTTTATCAACTCTTTTATTAGGCAATTTAAAAACAGGAGATAAAATCCTTTCTCATTTTTCTTTATATGGGGGTACACAGGAATTGATGGAAAAAGTTTTACCACAGTTGGGTATTGAAGCCATCATTGTCGATTTGCGTGATTTGAATAAAGCTGAAGAAGCCATAAAAAATGATAACAAAATAAAATTACTCTACTTAGAAACGCCTGCTAATCCCACAATACAATGCGTAGATATTGAGAAACTAACGATGCTGGCTAAACGAAATAATTTAATCGTTGCAGTTGATAATACTTTTGCAACACCTTATTTGCAACAGCCGTTTAAATATGGTGTTGATTATGTTTTTCATTCTACTACTAAATTTTTAAATGGGCATGGAACTGCTATTGGCGGGGCTTTAGTGAGCCGGCATATTGAACACATGGAAACAAGGATGACAAAAGTTCACCGGTTGCTGGGCGGAAACAGTAATTCTTTTGATGCGTTTTTATTAACCCAGGGAATGAAAACTTTGGAAGTAAGAATGGAACGCCATTGCAGTAATGCAATGAAAGTTGCAAAATTTTTAGAGCAACAAGCCCCTGTAAAAAAAGTAAATTATCTTGGACTTCTATCACACCCTGATTATAACACAGCAAAAAAACAAATGTCGCACCCCGGTGCCATGCTAAGCTTTGAATTAAAAGATGGCTTGGAAGCAGGTAAGACTTTTATCGACAAATTGCAAATGTGTGTAAGAGCTGTATCGCTGGGAACATGTGATACACTTTTATCTCATCCCGCATCAATGACACATTACGGAGTGCCAAAAGAAAAAAGAGAAAAGTATGGTATTACAGATGGATTGATAAGAATGAGTGTAGGGATAGAAAATATAGAAGATATTTTGAATGATATTGAACAGTCATTAAAGTGATAAAGCATTTCAGGTGATATTGTAAGGCTTTAATTTGAATTCATTTTTTATTTTCATTTTAATAATTTGAATGGATATTATTATTCGTAATGCTGAAAAAAAAGATTGCATAAGATTAATGGAATTAATTCATCAGCTTGCTGTTTATGAAAGAGCGCCGGAAGAAGTAATAGTAACGTTAGAACATTTTGAAGAAAGCGGCTTTGGTGAAAACTCCGTGTGGCAGGCATTTGTAGCAGAAGTTGATGAAATTGTCCATGGATTTGCCTTATACTACATCCGGTATTCAACATGGAAAGGTCAACGTATGTACCTGGAAGATTTTTTAGTGAATGATGAACTGCGCGGCCGTGGTATAGGCAAATTATTATTTGATAAATTAATAGAAGAAGCCAAAGAAAAAAAATACAGTGGTATTGTATGGCAGGTACTTGATTGGAACGAACCGGCAATTAATTTTTATAAAAAATATGAAGGAGTTAATTTTGATAAAGGGTGGGTAAATTGCTCTTTAAATTTTTAAGTAAATAGTTAACAAAACATGGGCGAAATAATTACAATGGCGGCCGATGGCTTATTGAAAGTACCGGACAATCCAACCATACCTTTTATTGAAGGTGATGGTATCGGCCCTGATATTTGGAAAGCAAGCGTACGTGTTTTTGATGCTGCAATTGAAAAAGCATATTATGGAAAAAGAAAAATAAATTGGCTTGAAGTGCTTGCAGGTGAAAAAGCGTTTAACCATAATAGTGAGTGGATGCCCCATGCCACAATGGAAGCATTCAGAAAATATTTAATTGCCATCAAAGGGCCGCTTACAACACCTATTGGCGGCGGCATACGCAGCCTTAACGTGGCTTTGCGCCAGGAACTTGATTTGTATGTAAATCTTCGACCTGTAAGATATTTTGAAGGTGTACCTTCTCCTATGTGGCAGCCTGAAAAAGTAAACATGGTAATATTCCGGGAAAATACTGAAGATATTTATGCGGGTATTGAATACATGACCGGTACGCCCGAAGCAAAAAAATTATTAGATTTTTTACAAAATGAACTTCATGTAAAGAATATTCGTTTCCCTGATACATCCTCTTTTGGAATAAAGCCTGTAAGCAAGCAAGGTTCTGAAAGGTTGATACGTTCTGCAATTGAATATGCTATTACCAATAAATTACCTTCTGTAACATTTGTACACAAAGGCAACATTATGAAATTTACCGAAGGAGCATTTAAAAACTGGGGCTATCAATTGGCAGAAACAGAATTTGTAGGCGATGTTTATACATGGCAGCAATGGGAAAAAACAAAAAAATCAGATGGAGAAGCAGTTGCCAATGAAGAAATGCGTATCAGTTCTATCGGCGGCAAAGTAATTATAAAAGATGCCATTGCTGATAATTTTTTGCAGCAGGCATTGCTTGCTCCGCAGGATTATTCTGTTATAGCCACTTTAAATTTAAATGGCGATTATATAAGTGATGCATTGGCTGCACAGGTAGGCGGAATAGGTATTGCGCCCGGTGCAAATATTAATTATTTAACAGGCCATGCAGTATTTGAAGCAACTCATGGCACTGCTCCGCGATTCGCCAATACCAATACGATGAATCCTTCTTCTGTTATTTTAAGCGGTGTAATGATGCTCGATTATATGAACTGGAAAGAAGCAGCAGAATTAATAACTAACGGCGTGGGCAAAACGATAAGAAGCAAGAAGGTTACAATAGATTTTTATAACCTCATGAAAGATGCAGCATTGTTAAAAACAAGTGAGTTTGGAGATGAGGTGATTAGGAATTTGTAAAAGTTGATGTGTATGAATTTAGTTATATTTGTGTATAAACAATTAAAATGAGAACCAATATTGAAATAGATGATGAGTTAATGAATAAAGCTCTTAAATATTCTAAATTAAAAACGAAAAAGGAAATTATTAATGAGGCACTTACTGAGTATGTTAAATACCAAAAGCGGCTTAATTTGGCGTCTCTGCAAGGTAAAGTAAAGTGGGTTGGTAATTTAAATAAAATGAGAAGGAATGCCTAAACTCGTTGTTGATAGTTCTGTGTGGATTGATTTTTTTAATAAAAAAAATTCCTCTCAAATTGAACATCTCAAAAGCTTGCTTATTGAAAGATCGACAACTTCACCGATTATTATTCTTCCTGTGATTATGCAGGAAGTTTTACAAGGAATAGAGAATGACCGGTTTTTTAATTTAGTTAAAGAAAATATTGAAGGGCTGGATCCTCTTTATTATGATGCATATGAATTTGCAATTAAATCTGCACAATTGTACAGGTCATTACGGCGAAAAGGTATCACTTTAAAAAAAGCTAACGATTGTCTCATTGCCGCTTTATGTATTAAACATAATATTCCTCTCTTTCATAACGACAAAGATTTTGACAACATTGCAAAACATACTGCATTAAAAATTTATAAACCCAAAACATGACCAAAATTAAAGTAGCCAATCCCGTTGTGGAACTTGATGGCGATGAAATGACTCGTATCATCTGGAAATTTATAAAAGATAAACTGATACTGCCTTATCTTGATGTTGACATACAATATTTTGACCTTGGCATGGAACATCGCGATGCAACAAATGACCAGGTAACTATAGATGCTGCCAATGCAATAAAAAATTGTGGTGTAGGAATCAAATGTGCTACCATTACTCCCGATGAAGTAAGGGTAAAAGAATTTAATCTGAAACAAATGTGGAAGAGTCCAAATGGCACGATTAGAAATATACTGGACGGGACTGTATTTCGTGAACCTATTGTTATTAAAAATATTCCCAGGTTAGTTCCTAACTGGACGGCCCCGATTATTGTTGGCCGACATGCTTTCGGAGATCAATATCGTGCAACCGACACCGTTATAAAAGGAAAGGGAAAGCTTACTATGAGCTTTACTCCTGAAGATGGTGGTGAGCCACAAACTTTTGAAGTGTACAATTTTACAGGAAATGGTGTAGCGCTTTGCATGTATAATACCGATGAGAGTATAAGTGGTTTTGCAAAAAGTTGTTTCAACATGGCGCTCACCAAAAAGTGGCCATTATACCTTTCAACAAAAAATACTATTCTTAAAAAATACGATGGTCGCTTTAAAGATATTTTCCAGGAAATTTTTGACAATGAATTTAAAAAACAATTTGTTGACGCTGGAATTATTTATGAGCATCGTCTCATTGATGACATGGTGGCGAGCGCTTTAAAATGGCATGGAAATTTTGTTTGGGCTTGTAAAAATTATGATGGTGATGTGCAAAGCGATACTATTGCACAAGGCTTTGGCTCACTGGGTTTAATGACTTCCGTTTTGATAACGCCTGATGGTAAAACGATGGAAGCCGAAGCTGCGCATGGCACGGTTACAAGGCATTTCCGCGAACATGAAAAAGGAAATCCCACATCAACAAATCCTATCGCTTCAATTTTTGCATGGACACGAGGACTTGCATTTCGCGGCAAGCTCGATAATAATCAGCCCCTGATTGATTTTTGCGATATACTTGAAAAAGTATGTATTGAAACTGTTGAGAGTGGTAAAATGACAAAAGACTTAGCAGTATGCATAAGTGGTAACAAGGTTTCGCATGGCACTGATTATTTATATACTGAAGAATTTTTAGAAGCGATTAATGAAAACTTGATAAGAAAACTGAAATAATTAAAATTGCTAATAATCTTTTTTAAAATGTAATTTCAGTTTTTAAAGAAAAAATTAAATGCCCAGGATCCTGATTGTTGATGATGATATTGATATTTTATCGGTTATGGAAATGCTTTTAACCATGAAAGGATTTGAAGTAGAAGTTACGGCAAGAGGCGAAAATACTTTTCCCAAAATTGAAACATTTAAACCCGATCTTATTCTTTTAGACGTGCTTATTTCAGGGCATGATGGCAGAACAATCTGTAGGAAATTAAAAGCAAATGAAGATACAAAGCACATCCCTGTGATTATGTTTTCAGCACACCCGGCTGCAGCGGCGATTGTTACAGAATATGGTGCTGACGACTTTATCGCAAAACCTTTTGATGTAAACAATCTTATTCAAAAAGTAAATTTTCACTTGGGAATAAATTCGAATTAAGAGTTCAGAATTAACTTTGAGATCTGAACTATTTTCATGTACTATCAACATAATTTTTTTAAGCTCGTTAATCATCCTGTTAAATTCCGCTTGTATTTATTTTCTAAATTACCGGCTGCATTTTTTTCAGGAATAAAAATAAAAATGATTAACGAAGAAAAATGCATTACATCAGTACCATATAAATGGCTTACACAAAATCCCTTCAGGTCCACCTATTTTGCTTCTCTTGCTATGGCTGCTGAAATGAGCACTGGAACTTTAGCATTAAGTAATGTTTATAAAAGAAAGCCTGCAACCTCAATGTTGTTAATAAAAATGGAAGCATTATATTTTAAAAAAGCAACCGGCACAATTTTTTTTACATGCGAAGAAGGAAGAAAAATTACTGAAACAATTGATAAAGCTTTTGCAACAGAAGAACCTCAAAGTATTACAGTAAAGTCAACAGGGAAAAATAACAATGATGAATTGGCTGCTGAATTTTTATTTACCTGGTCCTTCAAAACAAAGTTGAAAAGTTAATTGATTAATAGTTAATTGGTAACAGGGATTTCTGAAATAAACTTATTCGTCACATACCAATTCAACACTATACCAATTCAACAATATAACAAGTTTGTTCTTAACTTTAATTTCTTTCAAATAACTTTTAAATCACATTTATGAAAATTGCATTTCATGGGGCAGCTCGCACAGTTACAGGCTCGAAGCATTTACTAACGTTAACTAACGGGAAAAAATATTTACTTGATTGCGGTATGTTCCAGGGCATGGGAGATGAAACAGATGATCTCAACCGCGACTTTGGTTTTATTTCTTCTGAAGTAGATTACTTAATTCTTTCACATGCGCATGTTGATCATTGCGGCCTTATACCCAAATTGGTTAAGGAGGGATTTACAGGAAAAATTTTTGCAACCAATGCAACCAAGGACCTTTCTGCTATTCTTATGGCCGATAGCGCAGGCATACAGGAGAATGATATAAAGTTTGAAAATAAAACACGTGCTGCACAAGGAAAGCCTTACCTGTTACCATTGTATAGCACGGAAGATGCTATGAAAGCGCTGGAACAATTTGTAATAGTTGATTATGGCAAATGGTTTGCAATTGATGAAAATGTACAGTTCATGTATCTCGATGCAGGACATATTATCGGCAGCACAACTGTTCATTTAAAAATAAAAGAAAATAATAAAGAAACACATCTTACTTTTTCAGGCGATGTGGGAAGATACCGCGATGTGATTTTAAAATCACCTGATGTATTTCCGCAGGCAGATTATATAATAATAGAATCCACTTATGGCAACAAGTTGCATGATGAAGTTACCGGAACACCGGATGCGCTTTTGCAATGGATAAATAAAACATGCCTGCAAAAAAAAGGAAAGCTTATTATTCCTGCATTTAGCGTAGGCCGCACCCAGGAAATTTTATTTGCATTAAACCAGCTTGAATATGAAAATCGTTTACCCGATGTAAAATATTTTGTTGATAGTCCTTTAAGTCTTGAAGCAACTAACGTTATAAAAAGTTATCCTCAATATTTTAATAATCGTATTCAAAAAATTTTATTGAACGATAAGGATCCGTTTGATTTTAAAGGATTAAAATTTATACGAAGTGTACAAGAAAGTAAAATGCTTAATTATCTTGATGAACCTTGTGTAATAATTTCTGCAAGCGGAATGGCAGATGCAGGAAGAGTAAAACATCACATCAGTAATAATATTGAAAACAGCCGCAATTCTATTTTATTTTCGGGTTACTGCGAGCCGCATTCATTAGGTGGAAGACTAAAAGAGCATCCTAAAACTGTTGGTATTTTTGGAGTAACACACGAAGTAAATGCAGAGATTGGCGAAATAAAAAGCATGAGCGCTCATGGAGATTATAATGATTTAAGCCAATGGCTCGCCTGCCAGGATCCAAAACAAGTAAAGAAATTATTTTTAGTGCATGGTGATTATGATGTACAATTAGATTTTAAAAACAGGTTAATGGGAAAAGGTTTTACAGATGTTGAAATTCCGCCAAGGCATTGGGAAATTGGATTGGGATAAAATATTTTTTTAAGGAAGATTTATAATTTCCTTTCTCAAAAAAGACTGCCTTTTTTATTCATTAATTTTGCAGTAAATAAATAAGAATGGCGAGAATAGGAATCAATATATCAACAGGAACATTACAACAAGACGAAATCATTGTAGGCATTGATCTTGGAACTACCAATAGCCTTGTAGCAATTATTCATCCTGATACAAAACAGGCTGTTGCATTAAAGGAACATGACAGCTTCTCCCTGGTTCCATCAATTGTGCATTTTGGAGAAGCGGGTTCTGTAACTGTTGGTGAAAAAGCAAAAAATTTTCTTATAACAGAACCGCAAAACACTATTTTTTCTGCAAAAAGATTGATGGGTAAATCTTATAATGATCTTAAAGAACACAATTCTTTTTATACTTATAAAATTATTGATGATGATAAAGACAAGCTTGTAAAAGTTCAGGTAGGGAATAAGTTTTATTCGCCAATAGAGTTATCTTCTTTTATTTTAAAAGAGCTGAGACAAAGAGCAGAGCATATTTTAAAAACCCCGGTAAATAAAGCGGTGATAACAGTTCCGGCTTATTTCAACGATGCACAGAGACAGGCAACCCGTGATGCCGGAAAGCTTGCAGGGCTTGATGTTTTGCGTATTATTAATGAGCCTACAGCTGCAAGCCTGGCTTATGGCATTGGTCTTAATAAAGAAGAAGAGAGAACAATTGCGGTGTATGATTTGGGCGGCGGCACATTTGATATTTCGATTTTGAGGATACATAATGGTGTATTTGATGTGCTTTCTACAAACGGTGATACATATCTTGGCGGAGATGATTTTGATAATGCAATAGTGAAATTCTGGATACAACGGTTAGGGTTAAACGAAGATGAAGTTCAAAAAGATAAAGAGTTTTCACAGGCCATCAGGCTTAAAGCGGAGGAAGCAAAAAAATATCTTTCTTCAAATGAAAAATTCAGTTCAAATATTAATGATATTAAATTGGAAATTTCAAAAGCCGAATTCGAATCATTGATTGAGCCTTTTGTAGCAAAAACAATTTCATCATGCAAAAGCGCACTAAAAGATGCAGGAGTTTCGAAAGAGGAAATACAGGATATTGTGATGGTTGGTGGTTCTACAAGAGTTCCTTTTGTAAAAGAAAGTGTGAAAAATTTTTTTAATAAAAATGTAAATGATTCTGTACATCCTGATGAAGTAGTTGCATTAGGTGCAGCCATACAGGCAGATATTTTAGCCGGAAATAATAAAGAGTTTTTGTTGCTTGATATTACGCCTCTCTCATTGGGAATAGAAACCCGTGGCGGATTGATGGATGTATTAATACCAAGAAATTCAAAAATTCCTTCAAAGGCCTCGCGGCAATATACAACACAGGTAAACGGACAAAGCGGAATGAAGATAGCCGTGTACCAGGGAGAAAGAGATTTGGTAAGCGATAACCGAAAGCTCGCAGAGTTTAATCTTACTTCAATACCAGGAATGCCTGCGGGCTTACCAAAAGTAGAAGTATCATTTTTAATAAATGCTGATGGGATATTAATAGTAAAAGCAAAAGAGTTGCGTAGCGGTGTGGAGCAAAGCATTGAAGTGCAGCCACAATATGGCTTAACAGATGAAGAGGTGGAAGAAATGTTACTTGCTTCTATAACTCATGCTAAAGATGATATTGCAACAAGGGCTTTACTTGAAGCAAGAACAGAAGGTGAACAACTCTTGGAAACAACAGAAAAATTTATTCAAAAAAAT
>JBBRTG010000002.1:0-285271 GCA_038244655.1 Chitinophagales bacterium | reverse complement strand
CTGTTTTACCTCCATCAAATTCCTTGAGAATACCGGCAATTTGTGTAGGACTGAATTGACTCTTTTTCATAATAGTTTACATTTTTAAAGTTACTAATCTTGTCTACTTTTAAAACGTACTATTTTTGGGGGAGCTTACAAACCCGTTTGAATTATTGTTGAATTGTTGAATTGCTGAATTGCTGAATTGTTTTTTAAAATCTGAAATCGTCAATCTAAAATCTAAAATTGTGAAGTACCGCCATCTTTTTTTTGATCTTGATCATACACTTTGGGATTTTGATGCGAATGCAAAAGATTCTCTCACAGAACTGTATTCAATTTTTCAATTAGAAACAAAACTAATTTTACCATTTGAACTTTTTTATACCAATTATTTAAAGCACAATGCCATTTTATGGGAACGCTACGAAAAAGGATTTATCAGTAGTGACGACCTGAAATGGAAACGTATGTGGCGCTCTCTTCTTGATTTTAAAATTTCAGATGAAACATTGGCAAAAGAAATGAGCGCAAAATTTTTGGAAATTCTTCCTACCAAAAAGAAAGTATTCGATTACACTTTTGAGATATTGGATTATTTAAAACAAAAGGAATATTCAATTCATCTTATCACCAATGGTTTTGAAAAAACCCAATGGAGCAAACTGAATAATTCAAACCTGGCAAAATATTTTACACATGTTATTACTTCAGAAATTTCAAATTCTGTAAAGCCCAAAAAAGAAATTTTTGATTACGCTGTAAAAAAAACAAAAGGAAATATTGAAGAATGTATTATGATTGGCGATAATCCCAATGCAGATATCCAGGGTGCTATTAATGCAGGAATGGATACAATTTTTGTAAACCACATCAATGCAGATTGTTCTTTACATCCCACACACACTATCTATCATTTAAAAGAACTGGAATCTATATTATAAAAAAGCCTCCTTCAAAATGAGGAGGCTGAAATTTGTTATTTCCTACACATTACATGTCTGCAGTTTTACTTTTGTCTTTATGGCAAGAGCCTCCTTTTTTACAACAGGATTTTTTTGCAGCTTTCTTTTTTCCGCCACCATCATGAGCAAAAGCCGCGCCGGTAAAGAGGAATGCAGCTGTAGCAATCATAAGTACTTTTTTCATAATAATATTTTTAAGATGTAAATATAATATTCAAATTGAGGAGAAAAAATAAATTAACAAAGACTTTTAGCTAATCTTCTTTTCAGGATCTTTTATAATTTCTTCTGATGCTTCCACCGGTACCAGTGTATCAATAGTGGCCAGTACAGTTACACCCCCTTTTACTGCTTGATTTAATTTTATATTTAGCTCTGTTTCTATAGGCAACAACACATCAACACGGCTTCCAAATTTTATAAATCCCATTTCTTTTCCCTGCTCTACCAATTGCCCTACTGTAAGATAATTTACAATGCGCTTGGCAACGGCTCCCGCAATCTGTTTTACTAATATTACAGCGCTGTCGCTTTTAATTACAACCGAATGCCTTTCATTTTCAATAGATGATTTCGGGTGCCATGCCACCAAATATTTTCCTTTGTGATATTGGCTGTACATTACTTCTCCGGTCATCGGTACCCTGTTGAGATGAACATTAGCGGGGCTCATAAATATTGAAACCTGTATGCGCTTGTCGTGAAAATATTCTACATCAGTTATTTCTTCAATTACTACTACTTTTCCATCTGCCGGGCATATTACCTGGTGATGAGCCACTGTAAAATTTCTTTTAGGAGAACGAAAAAATGAAATGATGAACATGAATAATAAAAGGGTTACACCAAAAACAATCCATGAAACCACAGGCATTGAAGCGCTGAAAAAATAAAAGAAAATGATATTCACCGCGCCAAAAACAAGAGCGCTTAAGGCAATGGACTTATATCCTTCTTTATGAATGTTCATCAAATAAGTTTAGCTGCAAATATAAAAATTGAGAGGGAAGAAGGTTTATTTATTTTATCTTTCACATCATTAAAAAATAATATAAAACAACAAAAGGTGTAGCAATGAGCAGTGAATCAAACCTGTCTAAAAAACCGCCATGTCCTGGCATAAGCGCTCCGCTATCTTTTACACGTGCCATGCGTTTTAATTTACTTTCAAGAAGATCGCCTAATGTGCCAAACACTGCACAGATTATAGCAATAATAATAAAAAACATTACATTATAATTAAGCCAATAGCTGATTAATCCTATTACTATAATACAAAGAATAGCACCTCCTACAGTTCCTTCCCATGTTTTTTTAGGTGAAATTTTTGAGAAGGATGTTCTGCCTATGAATGAGCCAACAATGTATGCCATGGTATCATTTATCCAAATTGAAAAAATAATGCTACAGGGTAATATTTTTTCTAAGCCACTAAAAACAATATTTTCTTTATAAATATTCTCTAGTTCTCTAAGATATATCATTATTAAAACAGGAAGCGTTATATACAATAAACCGAGTGGAAGATAATAAAGATATTTTCCAGGATTTATTTTCTTAATCAGTTTTACAAATTCGTACCAGCAACCAAAATGTATAATGGTAAAAAGAATTATAAAACTCCATTGGTTCCATAGCAACCCTGTGAGCATTATTATTACAAAAACAACAGAAGTAATTGCCCTTATTTTAAAAGATTTTGAATCAAAAGCCATTAAGAAAAATTAAGATTGTGCAGTTGCCCAGTTATGAAAATCATCATCAGGAAAATCATCTTCTACATAATTTGCTTTTTGTGAGCCGGAAACTTTTTTGAATTTTATAAAAAGATAAATAATAAATACAAGGGCAATTACTCCTGCCCATACAGGAAAATTTTGTTCAATATCTTTCTGATTTTTTGTTCCTGATATGGTAAATATATACAATGCTGTAACCTGAAGACCGTTATATAAAAAATGAAAAAGCACAGATAGCCAGATAGTACTGCTGTAATAAAATATAAACCCCAAAATAATTCCCAGGGCAAACCGTACTAAAAATCCATAATATGAAATATGTACCAGGCTAAAAATGATGGCAGTTAAAATTATTGCTATCCATGGCCCTTTAAACCATCTCGTTAAAATATTTTGCAACCCTGCTCTGAAACATACTTCTTCAAAAAGTCCCGGTAATAATCCAATAACAATAAGAGAAATAATATACCTGGGAAATGAATTAATATTTATAAGAGCGGCTTCCTGTATGGCACGTGCATTTTCCATCGCTTTAAATTTTGCTGCCCATTGCGATGGTATAGGTAATATTTTATTAAGTTCTGCCAATGCACCGGATAAAGGAAAAGTAAGAATGAGAATACCAAGTATCAATAGGATTTGTGTAATGTTAACGCGGTTGTTAAAGCCAACGAATTTTGCAGGCTTACGATAACAAATCAATGCAAAAAAATATACGGGGAGAAAAAACATGAAAAGGGTTGAGATAGCCTGTAATAACATTGTCGCGTTATAATATTGCGGCTTCAGCATATCATCTGCCATTGCAAGTACAGGCCTTCCGGTAAGTATTAACCACATAATTACAGAAATAATGGTACCTATTACCAGCCCTGCACCCACCAAAGCCAGAAAAATTCCAAGCTGCGCCGGATAGCTAAAGTTTTTTGAATTTCTGTCAATCATTATTATCTCAAATTTTAAGTGCGTAAATTTACAGCCATTTTTAATTAAGAATTAAGAATTAAGACACAAGTATCAAGAACATTCACCATTCAACACATGCCATCAATAGGTAACATACAACTTCCTGATTTTCCTTTATTGCTTGCACCAATGGAAGATGTAAGCGATCCGCCTTTTCGTGCGGTGTGTAAGGATAATGGCGCTCACCTTATGTACACCGAATTTATAAGCAGTGAAGGTTTAATAAGAGATGCTATTAAAAGCAAAAAGAAATTAGATATTTTCGATTATGAGAAACCGGTAGGCATACAAATTTTTGGCGGCGATGAAGAAAGCCTTTCCCTTGCTGCTAAAATTGTAGATGCTACTAATCCCGATTTACTTGATATTAATTTTGGCTGCCCTGTAAAAAAAGTTGCCTGCCGTGGCGCCGGCGCCGGTGTATTAAAAGATGTGCCGCTTATGGTGCGTTTAACCGATGCCGTTATTAAAAGTACTTCATTGCCTGTTACTGTAAAAACAAGATTAGGTTGGGATGATGATACAAGAAATATTGAAGAAGTTGCAGAGCGGCTTCAGGACGTAGGTATACAGGCGCTCGCCATTCATGGACGTACCCGTACTCAAATGTATAAAGGCGAAGCAGACTGGACGCTGATTGCAAAGGTGAAAGAGAACCCAAGAATTACCATTCCTATATTTGGCAACGGCGATATTGATTCTCCGCAAAAAGCATTGGAATATAAAAACCGTTATGGTGTTGATGGTATTATGATTGGCCGTGCTGCTATTGGTTATCCATGGATTTTTAATGAGATAACTCATTTTGTAAATACAGGGGAAATGCTGCAATCACCTACAGTTGAAGAAAGAGTTGCTGTTTGTAAAAAACATTTAATAAAATCCTATGAATGGAAAGGCCCTATAGTTGGCATAAATGAAATGCGCCGGCATTATGCCAATTATTTAAAGGGAATGCCCAATATAAAAGAGTATCGCAATAAGCTTGTTACTTTAAAAGAAGTGGATGAAATATTGGAAGTATTAGATCAAATTGTGGATCAATATAGTGGTTATGAATTTGAAAGATCAGAAATTGAACTGATCAATTATCATGAAAAATGTGCGGTGTAAGCATGAGGTATCAGCTATGAGCTATCTGCTATTCGCTTATCTATTGGAGATACTGAAGATGAAAACATTTTTGACAAATTTCCTTTTTCATTCACCAAATATTTATAAAAATTCCATTGGGGCTCGCTATTGTTCCATCCATTTTGCTTTTGATCACTCAACCACTTATACACTTGTTGTTTAGTATTTCCTTTTACATCATCCTTTTTAAAAAGCTGGAATGTAACTCCATAATTAACGGAGCAAAATTTTGCAATTTCTTCATTGGTACCGGGTTCCTGTCCACCAAAATTGTTGGATGGAAACCCAAGGATAATCAAATTTTTATTTTGCTGATGCAATTTTTCAAGCTCAGCATATTGAGGTGTATAACCGCATTGGCTTGCCAGGTTAACCAATAAAACTTTTTTGCCTTTATATTTTTCGAAAATAATTTCTTCACCTGTAATTGTGATAGCTTTTAATGAATAAAAATTTACAGGCGCAGTTTTTTTTGATGTATTTTCTTCAACCTTAATTCCCATACCCGTAAGTTTTGAGAATTTCATTCTAAGCGGATATGTTGAGGCAATGATTTTCCTGATAATTCCCATTTTGTTTTTAAGAAAGATTGATTTTACAAACAACAATATTAAGAAAGTATTTATGTTGAAAGCTATATTTTTACTTTCTCCTAAAAGATATAACTATTAATGACTGTTGAATACTTTATGCAACAAGCTATTAAAGAAGCGCACAAAGCATTAGATGCCGATGAAGTTCCTATTGGCGCCGTAATAGTAATGCAGAACAAAATAATTGCCCGAGGTTATAACCAGGTTGAAACATTGAATGATTCAACGGCGCATGCAGAAATTATTGCACTTACCTCTGCCTTTAATTTTTTAGGTTCAAAATATTTACCAGAAGCAACTCTGTTTGTTACAATTGAACCTTGTACCATGTGCTGTGGTGCTTTATATTGGAGCAAAATCGGAAGATTGATTTTCGGCGCTACAGATCCCAAACATGGCGGACTTTCTGCATTTTCAAATACTGACTTTACAATGAAAAAAAATCCACTTCATCCTAAAACTGAAATTATTAAAAATATATGTGCAGATGAATGTGTACAGCTAATGAAAGATTTTTTTAAAAGCAAAAGAAATAATTTCTAAATAGTTTTCTTTCTCACTTTTATATGGCTTAGTCTTTGTCTTATTTTTTCAACTGCGCTTTCATAAATATTTTGAGGAAATATTTTCGCAATAGGGAATTAAAAGCAAGCTCTTTTATTTTGTAACTTATACTAAGTAAATTTGCTAACTATTATTATTAAACTTAAAATATACAATTATGGCATTTACACTACCGGCTCTACCTTATAGCTTTGATGCATTGGAGCCAACCATTGACAAAGAAACCATGCAGATTCACCATGATAAACATCATCAGGCTTATGTAGATAATCTTAATAAAGCTATTGCAGGAACTGAAAATGAAAATAAAAGTCTGGAAGAATTACTTGCAAAAGCAGGAAGCATTAGCCCGGCTGTTCGCAACAATGGTGGCGGGCATTGGAACCATAGCTTTTTCTGGGAAATTTTATCTAAATATGGTGGTAAACCTGAAGGAAAATTAGCAGCCGCCATTGATGAAGCTTTTGGATCTTTTGATGAAATGAAAGAAAAATTTAATGCAGCAGGTGCTTCGCGTTTTGGAAGCGGATGGGCATGGCTGGGAGTTCTTAATGGAAAACTTACAATTTGTTCTACTCCAAACCAGGACAATCCTTTAATGGATGTTGCTGAATGTAAATGTAAACCCATTCTTGGTTGCGATGTTTGGGAACATGCTTATTATTTAAAATATCAAAATAAGAGGCCCGATTATTTAAAAGCTTTTTGGAATGTTGTTAACTGGAAAAAAGTAGCAGAGCATTTCGAAAAAGCAAAATAGTTTTTGCTAATATATTTTTAAAAGCCATTCCCTTCATTGATAATGGCTTTTTCGTTTATGGATAACCGTTATGGAACAGGATCATAGCCATGCCCACCCCATGGATTGCAGCTTGCGACTCTTTTTATAGTAAGCCATAACCCTTTTAAAGGACCATATTTTTTTAAAGCCTCAATTCCATATTGAGAACATGTGGGAGTATAACGGCATGAGGGTCCAAGCCAGGGAGAAATAACCCGCTGATAGATTTTTATTAAAAAAATAAAAGGCCATGCTAATATTTTTTTTAAAGTCTTCATTAAATTTTATTTCTTCAAAAATTTTTCTTTCAAAATTTATTTAGATCATTTCATAATTTTCCCCGGAAAAATTATTTTAGCAAATCTTCAGGAACAGGTTTTTCCAGCAAATACTTATAAATAAATTTTGTTTTTAAATTTTGAAAATGCAATCCTTTGTTTCCGCCCCAGCCGTGCCTTCCGCCCGGATACACCATAAATTCAAATGGTCTTTTTGCATCTTCTAATTTACTAATAAGTTGAAGGCTATTTTGCAAATGAACATTATCATCTATTTCGCCATGTGCAATTTGTAACATCCCTTTGTACTTATTTGCCCATGTTAATACTGAGCTTGATTTATATCCTTCAGGATTATTTGCAGGAGTTCCCATAAATTTTTCTGTGTAATGAGAATCGTATAAGCTCCAGTCTGTAACGCTTCCGCCGGCCATGCCGTATTTGAAGACATCTGCACCATAAGTTAATGCATAGCAGGTCATATAACCGCCATAACTAAATCCTGTAATACAAATTTTCGCCGAATCAGCATGACCTTTATCAATTAAATATTTTACAATTGTGCTGTAGTCTTTTATTTCCCAATAGCCAAGATTGTGATAAATATAATTAACTCCTTCCTTTCCAAACTGGCCGCTGGCGCGGTGATCCATTGTTATTTGAATGATTCCTTCTTTTGCATACCATTGCTGAAGGTTATTGAAAGTCCAGTTGTCCCAAACAGTTCCGGCATTTGGGCCGCCATAAATATTTATCAATACTGGATATTTTTTTGTGCTATCTATATTAAGGGGCCAGGTTACTAATGCAGGAAGATTAAATAATCCATCAACGCTTTTTACCCTTATTAATTCTGTTTTGGCAATATTATAATTATCAAAATCAGGTCCCTTACTATCGCCGAGGTCAGCAATTTTATTTCCCTTATTGTCAAGCAACGCCATTTTAGTTGGCGTATAGGCGTTACCGTAAGAGGTGATAAAATACGAGCCCGATGGCGACATAACTATACGGTTATTATAATCGCCAAAGGTTAATCTCTTTAAATCTTTTCCATTAAGCTTCACACTGTAAAAATCAATACGTGCAGAGTTTTCACGGCCTCGGGCTAAAAAATAAACGGTGTTATTTTTTTCATCTATTTTTTCAATACCGGTTACGGTAAATTTTCCTTCGGTAACCGGGTTCATTAATTTTCCGCCAGCACTATAATAATATAAATGCCGCCAGCCTGTTTTATCACTAAGCATTACAAAGCTGCCGTTTTTCAAAAAAGTAATTCTGTCGAGATTGTCAAGATCGATCCATGTTTTTTGTTTTTCTTCATAAAAAATATTTTTAGTCCCTGTATTTACATTTACATCATACACTTTCAAATCATTTTGATCGCGGTTTATCCATAAAGCGAGTAACGAGCTGCCGTCAGGCTTCCAGTAAGGCATTCCAAAATACTGATCATCATGTTCACTGAAATCAGCCCAGGTAATAAGGCTGTTATTCAAATGAGCGATAGCTATTTTTACTTCAGGATTTTTATCGCCCGGAGCAGGATAGCGTTCTTTTTCAACCGAACCGTGCTGCCCTGCTGAATTGGTGATAGTAAATACAGGAACCGGGCTGTCATTAGTTCTGAAAAAAGCAATATTCTTACTATCAGGACTCCACCAAAATGCCCGGTAATGCGAGCCTCTTCCAAGGATTTCTTCTGTATAAACCCAGCTTGCATAACCATTCATCAGGCTGTCGTTGCCATCAAAAGTGAGTTGCTTTTCAACTTTGGAATTTAGATCAATAACATACAGATTATTATTTTTCGTATAAGCCACATAGTTAGTATCTGGCGAAAGTGTAGGATTAATTTCAGTAGCGCTATCATTAGTCAGCCGGATTTCAACATCTCCGTTTTTAAAAAAAAGATCATTCTTTTTTATAAAAACAGATTTCCCTTTATTAATTTTAGGATTTTCCTCAACTTTTTCCATTTCCATTTCGCGGCGGGTTTTTGGGTCAAATAAAAACTGCTTTACTGCTGAATCCTGATGATCTTTTCTTGAAAGAATCAAATGATTATCATCTTTCCATGAAACGATTTCAGGTAAGGGCACAATTACCGTTTGAATTTTATTTTTTAATAATTGATCAGCAGTAAAATCTTTTTTTTGAGCAGTAATAAGAAGAGGAAATAACAGGAGATAGGCAAAGCCGAAGGATTTTGGAATAAAATTTACAATCATAAGAAAAAATGTATTTAAGTTAAGGCTACAAGTTAGTGTTTTAGAACCAAACGTTATCCGGAGTAAAATAGACGCATTTCTGCAAAAATTTTATCATTAAAAATATATAAGAAATTATATCCACCCTCATTTCTTATCATGAGGCAAACCCCTTATCTTTGCGCCAAATTTAAGAGAAAGCATGAATTTAAAAGTCATGAAATCTTTATTGGTGGCGGCTTTCAGTATATTATTAATGGTTTTACCAGCGATAATTATTGCCCAGGAAAATGGCGAAAAAACTATTAAAGAACATAAGAAAGGGTTTGACGCCAATGAGGTAATTTTTGGTCATGTTCTTGATGCCCATGAATTTCATTTTCTTTCATATAAAGGCAGTGATGGCAGGGATCATCATGCCACTCTTCCCTTGCCAGTAATTTTGTATTCTCCTCAAAAGGGTTTTGATGTTTTTATGTCATCGAAATTTCATCATGGTGAGCAAACTTATAAAGGCTATGAACTTCTAACAAATGAAAAAATTGAAGAAGAAAAGCTTGACCCCAAAAAATTTAGCGCAGGACAGATTGTTCCGGTAAACGCAAATAATGAAATTGATAACAGCATAAAAGTTTATGATGTTTCTCTTACAAGAAACGTGGTGCAAATGTTTATATCACTTGTACTCTTACTATGGGTTTTATTATATATGGCGAAAAGGTACAAAGCCGGTCATGGTGTAATATCTGCACCTAAAGGTGTTCAAAATCTTATTGAGCCTATTATTAATTTCATACGTGATGATATTGCTATTCCAAATCTTGGGGGAAAATATCAAAAATATTTTCCTTATTTGCTTACCGTGTTCTTTTTTATTCTTATAAATAATCTTGTGGGCTTTATACCCGGCTCTGCAAATGTTACAGGTAATATTGCATTTACCCTGGTGCTTGCTGTTATTTCATTTATCATAATAATGTTCAGCACAAAAAGTCATTATTGGATGCATATTATATGGCCGCCAAATATACCCATTGGGGTGAAGATAATATTAATTCCGGTAGAAATTTTAGGCATCTTTACAAAACCATTTGCATTGATGATACGACTTTTTGCTAATATGATTGCTGGCCATATCATTATTATTTGTTTAATTTCTCTCATATTTATTTTTGGTTCGTTAAGCGTTGGGATTGGATGGGGCTTTTCGCCGCTTTCAATAGCTTTTGTAATTTTTATTTATTTGATTGAATTATTAGTGGCTTTTTTACAAGCGTATATTTTTACTGTACTTACTGCAGTATTTATAGGCCAGGCTTTGGAAGGTAGTCATGATCCGGAAGGGCATGATGATGCAGTATTAGTTTAGCAATTTCTTTTTTAATATAAAACAAGTATCATGGATGTATTGAATGTTTTTTTAAGCACGACAGTTTGGGCAAATGCCGGAGGCGCTATTGGTGCAGGTTTGGGCGCAGTAGGCGCTGGTATTGGTATCGGGCAAATTGGTAAAGGCGCAGTAGAAGCAATTGCCCGCCAGCCGGAAGCTGCCAATGAAATCAGGGCCAACATGATCCTTACCGCTGCGTTGGTAGAAGGGGTTGCCCTTTTCGCAGTAATTGTAGGTATCCTGGCAATGTTCGTGTAACAAAATTATTACTACACTCAAAGCACAGGGCGGAGAGTGTGGTAATTATGATCAATCCTTTTCAAGAAATTGAGAAGTTATAATATTTACTTAGCAAAAAAATAATTTTATGCAATTACTTACTCCTGCTTTTGGATTAATTATTTGGACTTTATTAGCTTTCGTTATTTTCTTTTTTATTTTAAAAAAGTTTGCATGGAAGCCAATTATTGACTCAATGAACAAGCGTGAAAAAGGCATTGCAGATTCATTGGCTACTGCAGAAACTGTAAGGGCACAAATGGCTGAATTGAAAAATGAAAATGAAATACTGCTTGCAAAAGCACGTGAGGAAAGAGCACAAATGATGAGGGAAGCTAAAGAAACCCGCGATAAAATAATCAGCGAAGCAAAAGAGCAGGCAAGAGCAGAAACAAATAAAATTATTGCTGATGCCCAGGGAGCTATTAACCAGCAAAAAATGGCGGCAATTACTGATCTTAAAAACCAAGTGGGTAATTTAGTAATTGAAGTAAGTGAAAAAGTTTTGCGTCGGGAATTAAATAATAAAGAAGAACAGGAAAAATATATTCAGCAATTGGCTCAAAATGTTGATTTGAATTAATAACGTATTGAAATGTAATTGTAATTAAAGATTGATACATGCAAAATCCAAGATTAGCACAACGATACGCTAAAAGCCTTATTGACTTATCAGTAGAACTTAAACAGGTTGATGATGTACATGATGATATAATATTGCTGAATGCAATATGCAATAAAAGCAGGGAATTTGTTTTGATGCTAAAAAGCCCTATTATAAGTGCTGATAAAAAAAACAAAATAATTGACGCCGTAGCAGAAGATAAAATTTCAAAAATTACTCAAACTTTTATTAAACTCCTGTGCAGTAAAAACAGGGAATCGGCTTTGCCTGAAATTATATCTTCTTTTATTGAGCAATACAATAAATTAAAAGGTATTCATAAAGTAAAACTTACCACCGCAACACCTGTAACGGATACAATAAAAAATTCTTTCATTCAAAAAATTGAAGCAACAGGTTCTTTAAAAAATATTGAACTTGAAACAGAAGTAAATGAAAAGATTATTGGGGGTTTTGTCCTTGAAATGGAAGGAAAGCTCATTGATTCAAGCATTTTAAGGGATCTTAACGATGTGAAGAAACAATTTGCCAATAACGATTACATCCATAAGCTGCGATAACCTGATTCATTTTTTAGGAACTGAAGGTTATAAGTTTCTTTCTGAATATTTATAAATAATTTTTTAATCTAAATCTTTTTATACCGCAGATTTTTTTTATTTTAAAAGTCATATTATTCTTCAAATTTTTGCCATTGAGAAATTGAAAACCTACCTTTGCACCTCCAAAAATTAAACATATTTTATGGTTGATATTAAACCTGATGAAATTTCGGCAATTCTCCGCCAGCAGCTTACTAATTTTAATGTAGAAGCTAATCTTGAAGAAGTAGGAACTGTTTTGCAGATAGGAGATGGTATAGCCCGTATTTACGGATTAAATAATGTGAGTTCCGGTGAATTGGTTGAATTTGAAAATGGTGTAAAAGCTATTGCACTTAATCTTGAAGAAGATAATGTGGGTGTGGTACTCATGGGCGACAGCGGTGATATTAAAGAAGGCGGTACTGTACGGCGTACAGGAAAAATTGCTTCCATAAAAGTTGGAGATGGATTAGCAGGTCGTGTAATCAATACACTTGGCGAACCGATTGATGGCCGAGGACCAATACTCGGCGATTTATATGAAATGCCCCTTGAACGCAAAGCGCCTGGAGTAATTTTTCGTGAGCCTGTAAAGCAACCATTGCAAACCGGAATTAAAGCAATTGATGCTATGATTCCTATCGGGCGTGGCCAGCGTGAATTGGTAATTGGAGATCGCCAAACAGGCAAGAGTGCAATTTGTATAGACACCATTATTAATCAAAAAGAATTTTATAAAGCAGGAAATCCTGTCTATTGTATTTATGTTGCTATCGGTCAAAAGGCTTCTACCATTGCCAACGTGATGAAAGTGCTGGAAGATAACGGGGCTATGGAATATACAACTATTGTTGCAGCATCTGCTTCTGATCCCGCACCTCAACAATTTTATGCTCCTTTTGCAGGCGCAGCAATTGGTGAATTCTTTCGTGATACCGGCAGATCTGCATTAATTATTTATGATGATTTAAGTAAACAGGCAGTTGCATACCGGGAAGTATCACTTTTATTAAGAAGGCCACCCGGGCGTGAGGCTTATCCTGGTGATGTATTTTATTTGCATAGCCGTCTTCTTGAAAGAGCAGCTAAGATTATTCAGAGAGATGAGATTGCACAAAAGATGAATGACCTTCCTGAAAATATAAAACATCTTGTAAAAGGCGGCGGTTCATTAACGGCGCTTCCTATTATTGAAACGCAGGCCGGTGACGTTTCTGCATACATTCCTACTAACGTTATTTCAATTACTGACGGACAGATTTTTTTAGAAGGCAATTTATTTAATGCCGGTATTCGTCCTGCAATTAACGTTGGTATTTCTGTAAGCCGCGTGGGTGGTAATGCGCAAATAAAATCAATGAAAAAAGTAGCCGGTACACTTAAACTTGACCAGGCGTTATATCGTGAGATGGAAGCATTCTCTAAATTTGGTGGCGATCTTGATGCGGCAACAAAATCAGTATTAGATAAAGGTGCAAGAAATGTTGAAGTACTTAAACAACCACAGTTTACACCTTATGCAGTTGAAAAGCAAGTGGCAATAATTTACTTAGGAACTTATGGATTAATGAGCAGTGTCCCGGTAAAAAATATCCAGGATTTTGAAGAACAATTTTTACTTGAAATGGAAAATAAACTTCCTGAAGTTCTTGCAGAATTCAAGAAAGGAAACTTACCTGAAGACGGTATTAAAAAGATGGTAGATCTTGCAAAGGAAATTATGCACCAGTTCAAATAATAATCTTCTTTTATTTTTAAAGAGGCTGCCATAACAGGCAGCCTCTTTTGTTTTAAACACAGTTTATAAAACAAGATATAATACTGATATATTTTCATCTCAGGAAATCATTTTCATAAAAAAATGATCATTGAATTTATTATTCAATGGGTGTACATTTATCCAGCCTAAAAAGATTGAATAGTTACTATCCAGTTAATCTTAAATAATTAATAAAATAATTTTTATGAAAAGAAGAGAATTTGTACAAACATCCTCAAAATTTTTAGCAGGTGCAGGACTGGTTTCTGCGCTGCCTTTCAGTGAATTTTCAAAAAAGATTATTTCTCCAAACGATAAAATAAATATTGCAGCAATTGGCATTAATGGTATGGGCTGGGCAGATTTAACTGCTATGCTTAAAACTCCCCAGGCACAATGTGTTGCTCTATGTGATGTAGATAAAAATGTACTCGGTAAAAGAGTGGCCGAGCTTGAAAAAAATAACATTAAAGTAAAAACCTATAATGATTATAGAAAAATTCTTGACGATAAAAATATTGATGCTGTTATTATCGGCACACCCGATCACTGGCATTGCTTAATTATGGCAGAAGCATGCGCTGCAGGTAAAGATGTATATGTTGAAAAGCCCTGCGGAAATTCAATTGCTGAATGCAATGCAATGATGGCCGCACAACAAAAATATAATCGCGTTGTACAGGCAGGCCAATGGCAGCGAAGCCAAAAACATTTTACAGATGCAATAGCATTTGTGCACAGCGGAAAACTGGGCCAGGTAAGGCTTGTAAAAGCATGGGCTTATATGGGCTGGATGCATTCCATTCCAAAAAAACCAGATACCGATCCACCTAACGGTGTTGATTACACGATGTGGTTAGGCCCTGCAGCAACGAAGCCGTTCAATGAAAATCGTTTTCATTTTAATTTTCGCTGGTTCTGGGATTATGCCGGAGGATTAATGACTGATTGGGGAGTACATTTAATTGATTATGCTTTAATAGGAATGAAAGCAACTGTTCCTAAATCAATTATGGCGGCCGGTGGAAAATTTGCCTATCCAGGTGATGCAGCAGAAACGCCTGATACACTCACAACAGTTTTTGAATTTGATAATTACAATATTCAGTGGGAACATGCAACCGGTATAGATGATGGCCCTTACAATCGTGATCATGGTATTGCTTTCATTGGTAATAATGGTACACTGGTATTGGATCGTGGCGGCTGGGAAGTAATTCCTGAAAAAGAAAATAATAAAGATAAAATGGAAGCTGTGCCACGTCAAAAAGTTGTAGATGATGGCGTCGTATTAAATACAAATAATTTTATAGAGACCGTTAAAACCAGAAAGATTGAAAATTTAAAAGTACCCATACAAGCTGCAGCACATGTAGCCATAGTTTGTGATATGGGCAACATCGCTTTCAAGATAGGAAGAAAAATTTATTGGGATGCCGATAAAAATAAATTTACCGATGAAGATGCAAATAAATTTTTAGCGGCACAATATCATAATGGTTATAAAATTCCAGTAATATAATTAGTCGCTATCTCATCAATGTTTTTTATTAATGAACAAGTTTCCGTATTAGAATTCAGTAAAAAATTTTAACTTTTAGAGAACTTAAAATATCAATTTCAAGCAGATTTAAATGATACATCAGTAAAGTTTTACCTATAATTTGTAATTTTGAAATCTAAATTTAAGAATGCCAATAGGAATTATATTCATTTCGCTTCTGTTTATGATTATCGGTATGGTTGTACAATACCGGCTCAAAAGTAAATTTTCAGAATATAGCAAAGTGCCTACCAGCAGTGGATTAAGCGGGAGAGAACTAGCAGAAAAAATGCTTCATGATAATGGTATTTATGATGTAAGTGTTATCTCAGTACAAGGATTTCTAAGTGATCATTATGACCCGATAAAAAAAACAGTAAACCTTAGCCCTGATGTTTATGAAGGAAGGAATATTTCTGCTGCCGCCGTGGCGGCACATGAATGTGGCCATGCTGTTCAACATGCTACTGCTTATTCAATGCTAATGCTGCGAAGCAGGCTGGTACCCATTGTACAAATAAGCAGTAATCTTGCTCAGTGGGTAATTTTAATAGGGCTTGGCTTGTTTAGTTTTGGCGGTGGCAATCAAACCGTTTTATTAATTGGTATTGTTTTATTTGCAGCGTCAACATTATTTTCTGTAATAACATTACCGGTAGAGTTTGATGCATCTGCGAGGGCTTTAAAATGGTTGGATTCTACTCACATTACTACACCGCAGGAATATGAAAAAGCGAAAGATGCTTTAAAATGGGCTGCACTCACTTATGTAATTGCCGCTCTTGCATCTATTGCATTGCTTGTTCAATACATTTTAATTTATCAGGGAAGAAGCAGGAATTAATAAATCACTTTACAACTTTATCTCTTCATCATTTTTATCATAAAAATGAAATTCGGTAAGGTGGTAATTACTATTGGATTTAATGCTGATTTTCTGTTTGTATTTCCAGGTCCACCTGAGGCGTTTTGACGGGAAACCTTTTGTAAGATAAGCATGTAAAATGGGGTGCACTTCTATGGAAAGTCCAGTATGCTTTTGCATAACAAGATAGCTCAGGTTTTTTTCTATTTCATCTTCAAGAATTAATGTAGAAGAAATTTTACCGGTTCCATCACAACTTGGGCACACTTCAGAAGTATTGATAGTCATTTCCGGCTTCATGCGTTGCCTGGTAATTTGCATAAGCCCAAATTTGCTAATTGGAAGCACCGCATGTTTTGCCCTGTCAGTACGCATGCAGTTATCCGTATGTTCAGCAAGCCTTTTCTTATTTTCCATCAGCTTCATATCAATGAAGTCCACCACTATTATTCCGCCTATATCCCGCAGGCGAAGCTGGCGTGCAATTTCAGCAGCAGCTTCAAGATTGGTTTCAAAAGCATTTTGCTCCTGGTTGTTGCTTACACTTTTATAGCCGCTGTTTACATCAATTACATGAAGCGCTTCAGTATGTTCAATTATAAGGTAGGCACCGCTTGGAAGGTTAACTGTTTTTCCAAAAGAAGCTTTTACCTGGCGTGTTATTCCATAACTGTCAAAGATGGGTGCACCATTGCTATGAAAAGAAAGTATATCTGTTTTTTCAGGAGCTATCCTTTGTAAATATATTTTTGTATCGTTGAAAATATTCTTATCGTTTACTACTATTTTATTAAAATCTTCATTAAGCAAATCACGAAGAATACTATTGGTTTTACCTTCTTCGCTCATAATTTTACAGGGAGCTATAGCCCCGCTTAAATTTTTTTGAATTGTTTTCCATGTATTAATGAGACTCAGTAAATCTTCATGCAATTCTGATGTATGTTTCCCTTCTGCAGCAGTACGAACAATAACGCCAAAATTTTTAGGCTTTATTGCTTCTATAATTTTTTGAAGGCGCTTTCTTTCATCAGAAGAATGAATTTTTCGGGATACAGCAATAATATCATTGAAAGGAGTAAGTACTACAAACCTACCGGGTAAAGAAAGTTCACAACTAAGCCGTGGTCCTTTTGCTGCAATGGGTTCTTTTAAAATCTGGACTAATATGTTTGGCTTGCCGCTTAATACTTCTGCAATTTTACCGGTTTTAATAATTTCCGGCTCAACTCCTAATGATGAAAAATCAAAATTTGTTTCAGGCTTTTCATTTATAGCAACCTTTGTAAATTTTAGAATGGAACGCACATAAGGGCTTAGATCGGTATAATGAAGAAAAGCATCTTTTTCAAAACCTACATCTACAAAAGCGGCATTTAAACCGGGAATTAATTTTTTTACCTTACCCAAATACAAATCTCCTACAGCAAAGCTCGCATTTGCATTTTCATTATGCAACTCCACGAGTTTTTTATCCTCAAGCAAGGCTATTTCTACTGTCTGCGGGGCAGCATTTATAATAAGTTCCTTATTCAACTCAAAATCTTTTAATTAATTCTTAACGACACAGAAGGAATAATAGGTAATAACGGACACACCGGTACAGGAAAGTAAAATACTATTTTACTTCTTTTTATGTCGGTTTTTTCTTAAACGCTTTTTGCGCTTATGAGTAGCAATTTTATGGCGTTTCCTCTTTTTACCACAAGGCATAAATAGTAATTTTAAATAATTTATAATTAAAGACAAATTAAGATTCAAAATCTTAATTCATCAATGTTACAATATTCGGTGCGTTTTTATTTGCTGGTATTTAATGCTTTTATTCTTTCATCAACTTCTTTGCTAAAAGCAGGATTATTGACTAAATGCTTACCTTGTTCATACCACCTTGTTGCATTTTTCTTATCGCCTGTAGCCGCATAAGCATCAGCAAGCCAGGAAACTGCTTCAAGATTATGAGAGTCAAAAGCAACTACTTTATTAAGCCTCTCAATTGCTTTATCAAACTGGCGTGAAATAACTGCCCCGATTCCCAGCACCATCTGAGCCTGCATATTATTAGAGTCTTTTCGTACAACTTCCAATAATTGTTGAATCCCTCTCATAGTTTGTTGAGGATCGCCAATCATGCCCTGGCCATAAACATAGCAACTGCCAAGGCCCACCTTCAAATCATTATTATCGGGATCAAGCTTAAGCGCCCTTTCAAATAGAAACGCTGCGGTCTCTGCTTCCCATGATTTCAACTCCACACTATCTTCCCTTCTCATATTCTCTAAAATCAAACGGGCAGCAAAGGTGAGGTTTTTTTCCGAATTATCCAATTTGGCAGCCTCGCTTAAATAATAGGCATAAAGAACAAAAATTCTTACAGAATCTTTCCAAAAATTGGCGAGCTGGGTAAATTGTTTTTCAGCTTGCATTTTTACATCGCCACGGCTTATATTATTTTCAAGCTTGGAAACATAAATGATGCGGGATGGAGAAAGCTTTTGCTTCTCCTTTGTAATAAAGGCTTCAATATTAAATGTGGGTGAAACCGTTTCTGCGTGTGGGATATCAGCTTTTATTGTTGTTGTTTTTCCAAACTGGAATAATACAAATAAAAGAATAAGACCGCCGGCTGCTAATAAAATTCTATTTATCAATTTTTAAAAGAGGGGAGACTTTTTTCCCAGCGTAAAGGTAACACTATTGTGGCGTCCTGTTGTGATTTCTCTGCTTTATATCCTGTACAAATTCTTTTGCAGGTTTAAAGGCCGGAATATAATGTTCAGGAATTTCTACAGCAACGTTCTTTTTAATATTCCTGCCGATTTTTGCTGCTCTTTTTTTGGTAATAAAACTTCCAAAACCCCTGATGTATATATTTTCACCAAGAGCAAGAGATTCCTTGACCTCTTTAAATAAAGTTTCAAGTGTAACCAGAACATCAACTTTTGGAATACCCGTTTTTTCTGAGATTTGGTTAATAAGATCAGCTTTTCTCATTTTGTTACTTTGAAATTGTGATGATAAATTTAAATACCAAATGAAAAAATGTTTAACCAGGTTAATACAAATTTAATACTCTTTATTTTAAATTCATTCTGAATAATTTACAACCATCTTTGTTCATTCAATAATCAGAAATATACAAATTGCTACCAATATTATCAATCTTTTTATGAAGAATAAAAAATTTTTTTTAAAAAACTTATTGAGCTGGAATAAAAATGATAATAAAAGGGAAATGCCATGGAAGTGCGAAAAAGACCCTTATAAAATTTGGATAAGCGAAATTATTTTACAACAAACACGTGTACAACAAGGCTTGTCTTATTACAACCGGTTTATAAAAACCTTTCCCAATATTAAAAGCCTTGCGAATGCACCCGAGCAGAAAGTTTATAAGCTTTGGGAAGGTCTTGGCTATTATTCAAGGTGCAGAAATTTAATAGCTTCAGCAAAATTTATTAATGAAGAACTCAGCGGTAAATTTCCTGAAAAATATAAAGATATATTAGCATTAAAAGGTATTGGAAATTATACAGCTTCTGCCATTGCTTCTTTTGCTTTTAATCAAGCTTATGCCGTTGTAGATGGCAATGTTGTTAGGGTATTATCAAGATTTTTCGGAATTCAAATTCCTGTAGATTCATCAGAAGGAAAAAAAATGTTTACTATTCTTGCCGAGGATTTGATTGATAAAATAAATCCTGCCGCATACAACCAGGCTATAATGGACTTTGGAGCAATTGTATGCAAGCCTGCACAGCCATTATGCAATGAATGCCCATTTCAAATAAAATGTATTTCTTATAAAAAAAATCTTATAAACATTTTGCCTGTTAAGGAAAAAAATATTAATAAAAGAGAACGATTTTTTAATTATTTAATAGTAGAAAATAAAAACAAAATTTATGTTCACAAAAGAACAGAAAAAGATATCTGGCAAAATCTTTTTGAATTCATTCTAATAGAAACTGAAAAGTTATTAAGCGAAAAAGATTTTTTATCCGAAGAAATATTTACATCTCTTTTTCCTTTAAATAATTATACAATAATTAAAGTTTCAAAAAAAATCAGCCAGAAGTTAACGCATCAAACTATCACCGGAAGATTTATACATATTCGTCTTCATTCCAATTCAGATTCTTTCAAAAAATATAAACTGGTATCTGCAAAGCAGCTTGACTTGTTGCCTTTTCCTAAATTTATCAATTCATATTTGGCAGATTAAGATGTATCTTTAAATTTGTTTTATACTAATTTTTTAAAAGAAGAAAAAGCATATTATGAGAGGTGTAAACAGAGTAGTACTGATTGGAAACCTGGGAAAGGATCCCGACATACAATATCTTGAAGGGAATATTCCCGTTGCAAAATTTCCGTTGGCTACTACTGAAACTTACAAAGACAAAACAGGGAAATTAATTTCACAAACTGAATGGCATAATGTTGTTTTATGGCGCGGACTTGCCGAGCTGGCGCAAAAATATCTTCATAAAAGTAGTCTTGTATATATTGAGGGAAGATTAAAAACAAGGTATTGGGAAGATAGGGATCATAATAAAAAAGTTGCTACAGAAATTATTGCCGACAATTTAATTATGCTGGATAAACGCTCAGATGTTGCGCAGCCCGGTGTAGAAAGTGGTGGCGATATTCCAGGAAGTGAAATTCCTCCTATTGATGAAGGCTCTGAAAAATTACCTTTTTAGAATAACGGATGATTGCGATTTTTTATGCATCATCTACATTTTTAATTAAAATTATTTGCTTTGGATTATCATTCGGTTATTTTCTATCCTCTTACTTTAATAGCAATAAGTCCGGCGGCTACCACTATACTTTTTTTTACAATCATCCTTCTTTTTTTAATATCATTTTTGGTTGCAGGCTCTGAAGTGGCTTTTTTTTCTTTGACGATGAAGGATATTAATATGCTTAAAACAAGGCAGCAGCCTTCTTATAAAAGAATAGTCAACTTACTTGAAACTCCTAAAACGCTGCTTGCTTCTATGCTAATTGCCAACAGCTTTGTAAACATAGGAATCATTTTAATCTCCAATACTTTGATGAATAGCTGGGTGGAGAACTTTCACATGCATGGAATACTGGAATTTATAATAAAAGTTATAGTAGTTACTTCGTTGCTTGTTATGTTTGGTGAAGTATTGCCAAAAGTGTGGGCAACACATCATAAAATCTGGTTTGCTTCAACATCATCCTTAGTAATTGAAATTTTCAACAGTATTTTTTTTCGCATTAGTAAAAGGCTTGTGGGGCTTAGTGATAGAATTGAAAGCCGCCTCCATTCCGGTTCTTCACGCATGGATGATACACAGCTTGATTATGCAATAGATCTTTTACCCGATCATGAAGCAACAAGCGAGGAAAAACAAATCTTAAAAGGAATAAGAAAATTTGGTAACACAACCGTTAAGCAAACAATGCGTACACGCTTAGACGTTAGTGGCATTGAACTCAACACTTCTTTTCGCGATGTGATAAATAAAATTGAAGAAATGCATTATTCAAGATTACCTGTTTATAAAAATAATTTTGATGAAATTGTTGGCATTCTTCATACTAAAGATCTGTTGCCGTATTCAGACGAAGACGTTTTTGACTGGCATTCGCTTATGAGGCCAGTGTTTTATGTACATGAGCAAAAATTAATAGAAGATCTTCTGCAGGATTTTAGAAGCAAGCGCATACATTTCGCAGTAGTAGTAGATGAATTTGGCGGTACTTCCGGCATTGTAACTTTGGAAGATATTATGGAAGAAATTATTGGCGATATACAGGATGAATTTGATGATGAACAAAGCGCCAATAAAAAGCTCGATGATTACAATTATATTTTTGAAGGAAAAACAATGATAAATGATGTTTGCAAAGCTTTGCATATTCCTGTAGATACCTTTGATAAAATTCGTGGCGACAGTGATTCTCTTGCGGGCCTTGTTCTTGAAATTGCGGGAGAGTTTCCGCAAGTGAACGAAACTCTTGTTGTTGGCAATTATACATTCATCCCTTTGGAAATAAATAAAAATCGTATTGAAAAAGTAAAGATGAGTTTGAAACAAAATGTCCAAGGCCAAAATGTTTAAAGTGAAAAACTATTCCTATATAATCTTTACCCTTTTATTGAGTTGCAATTCGACTTACACTTCAAAAAAACAAGGATATTATAAAATAGATTTTCCTGGAAGGAAATATGTAATGTTTGATAACCCAGGATTTCCATATTCTTTTGAATATCCTGTGTATGCAAGCGTTGTAAGAGATTCTTCTTATTTTGATAACAATCCTCAAAATCCATATTGGATAAACATTGACTTTCCTTCTTTCAATGGAAAAATTTTTATAAGTTATAAAGTAATAGGCGGCACATCAGTTTATAAAGTAAAAACCCCTGAGGGAAAGTATAGAGATTCTGTTGGTAAAAATACTTTTCAAAACATGGTAAACGATTCTTATAAACTTACTTATAAAAATGATATTAAAGCCTACTCAATCGAAGACAGTGTAATGCATACGCCCAATAATATCACCGGCATTTTTTTCCGTCTTTCAGGAAGTGTGGCCACCGCAAAACAATTTTTTTTATCAGATACAGTACATAATTTTTTAAGAGGAGCTTTGTATTTCGATGCAACCCCTAATGAAGATTCACTTCGGCCAGTAAATGCATTTTTGCAGGAAGACATGAATCATATTATTAATACACTGAAGTGGAAGTAAAGCCCATCCCCAACAGCCCCAACCCAACCCTTCCCCTTCCGAAGGACTCCTTTGGAGAAGGAGAAGGACAATATTTGGGTGCATAAGATTTTAAAATTCTTATCTATTTTTTAAAGTACCCTTTTAAATTTTATAAACAAATTTGAAAAGAAAGATAGTTGCGTGTGTTTCCCCCTTCGGGGGTTAGGGGCTATATTTCTTATCTTTGCCGCATGATAAGTATTGGCGATGTTTTAATAAGCGACCAGGTTATTGAAGAAACTTTTGTATGTGATCTTATTAAATGCAAAGGTGGTTGTTGTGTTGACGGAGATGCAGGAGCACCTCTTGACAATAATGAACTAAAAGAAATTAATGATGCTTACAATTTTGTGCTGCCTTATCTTACAAAAGAATCAATAACAGAACTGGAACGCCAGGGAAAATATATTTACGATAGAGAGTTTGGTTGGGTAACGCCCACCGTTAGTTCAGGTATGTGTGCTTATGGAATTACTGATGCAAAGGGAGTTGTAAAATGTGGAATTGAGCAAGCATATAACGATGGAAAAATAAGCTGGAAAAAACCATTAAGCTGCCACTTATTTCCAATACGAATTAAAAAAAGCAAAACGGGAAAAACTGAACTCGTAAATTATGAGCCTCGTGAAGATCTTTGTAAAGCCGCATGCAGCCTGGGTAAAAAATTAAAAGTTCCTGTTCACATATTTCTTAAAGATGCTCTAATAAGAAAATATGGGAATGATTTTTATGAGGCGCTTTGTGCCACTGCTGAATGCCGTTCTGCAAAAAAATAATAGTATTTAAAATTTAATTTCCTCATGAAAATTTCTTCATCATTTCTTTTTTTGTTTTTTCTTGTAACAATTTTTTCTTCCTGCACCGTTAATAAGGCCAAAATAAATAATGATCTTAAAAAATATTTTGACTCAGCGCATGTTGACGGATGCTTTTCTTTATTGAATAATGCTTCTGGGACAATCACTGTGTATAACATGAAACTTGATACACAAAGAATTTTACCTGCATCAACTTTTAAAATTGTAAATTCTTTAATTGGCTTGGAAACCGGGAAAATTACAGATGAGAAAATGGTAATTAAATGGGATAGTGTTATAAGATCAAATACTGATTGGAATAAAGATCTCACTATGGAAGAAGCATTTAAAGTTTCTGCTGTGCCATATTACCAGGAAGTTGCCCGCAGAATAGGAAGAGATACCATGAAACTTTGGATTGATTCACTACATTATGGAAACATGAATATCAGCGGTCCGATTGATTCTTTCTGGCTTAACAATACTTTAAAAATTTCTCCTGATGAAGAGTTGGGCCTCGTAAGTAAATTGTATTTCGATAAGCTTCCATTTAATAAAAGAGCACAACAAATTGTACGTGATGTAATGCTGCAGGAAGATAATACGTTATATAAACTAAGTTATAAAACAGGATGGGGGAATGATGAAAAAAAGAATTCTATTGGATGGATAGTTGGATGGATAGAAGAAAACCGCCATGTTTATTTTTTTGTAACATTGATAAAATCTCCGGATGGTAATATTGATATGGTTCACGTAAGAATGAATATTACCAAAGGAATTTTAAAAGAGCTTGGATTTTTTAAAGGTGAAAAATAGTGGATCGATGAATTAATTATTACATTATTGAATTATTAAAATAAAATTAAAAAATGAATATACTCTTATGTACTCCTTAATATAATAATGCATTATTTAATAATTGAAACAATTAACACTTCTTCATAAATTTTCATTAATAATTTAGCAGGAATAAATGTTACACTTCCAATATATAGAATACCTCATTGCTCTTGCAGTAATTCCTCTTATGATCTTATTTTATTTCTGGCTTAAGCGATGGAAAAAAAAAGCATCAAAAAAAATTGGAGAACCAAGACTTGTAAAACAGTTAACAGGAAATTTTTCATCAAAAAAATTTAACCTGAAATTTATACTTTTCGTATTAGCCTTTGCTCTTTGTGCATTTGGAGTTGCAGGTCTTGTAAAACCAGATAGTACGCAAAAAGTAAACCGGAAAGGTATTGATGTAATGATTGCCCTTGATGTAAGCAAAAGCATGCTGGCGCAGGATATTAAACCAAGCAGGCTGGAGCGTGCCAAACAGGTAATTACAAAAATTATTGATAACTCCCCGGAAGATAAAATCGGGCTGGTAATTTTTGCAGGAAGAGCCTATTTACAAATGCCCATGACCATTGATCATGCAGCGGCAAAAATGTACCTCTCTTCAGCATCACCAGACGATGTTCCCACACAGGGAACTGTAATAAGTGATGCTTTAAAAATGTGTTATGCTGCTTTTAATCCTAAAGAAAAAACTTATAAATCAATCGTTTTAATAAGTGATGGCGAAGACCATGATGATAATGCAATAAAAATTGCAAAGCAGCTTGGCAAAGAAGGCATTATGGTTAATACAATTGGTATTGGTTCCCCCGAAGGCGCGCCTATAATGGATCCTGAAACCAATAGTTACAAAACCGATGACAAGGGAAACACCGTAATTTCAAAATTAAATGAACAGGAATTAGGTAACATTGCCAAAAACGGAAACGGCTTTTACCAGTTATATACATCCACAAATGAAGTGGCTAATAATATAAAAAATAAATTATCCGGAATTGGCACAGCTACTATCAGTGACAGTTCGTACGAATCTTTTAAACAATATTTTCAATATTTATTAGCGGCTGCATTTTTATTTTTGATAATTGAATTTTTTATTTCTGAAAAAAGAAAAGTGAATCGAAAAATTTTAACTCTTTTATTATTCTTACTGTTTTGCAGCAGCTCATCATTTGCCCAAAATGTAAAAAATGAAATCATTAAAGGCAATGAAGCTTATAAAAAAAATGATTATACCAAAGCAGAAAACAATTACCGCGATGCAGAAAAACTAGATGCAAAAAATTCTATTGCAAACTATAATCTCGGAAATGCCCTTTATAAAAAAGATAATCTTGATGAAGCCGTAGCATCTTACGACAATACAATAAAAAACAGTACTGAGAACATTACAAAACAAAAAGCATATTATAATAAAGGTGTTGCTTATCAGAAAGCAAAAAAACTTCCTGAATGCATACTCGCTTATAAAAATGCGCTTATATTAAACCCTCAGGATGAAGATGCACGTCAAAATTTACAACGTGCTTTAATGGAACAGAAGCAACAGCAAAAACAAAATCAAAAAGACAAAAAGCAACAACCCAAAGAAGATAAAAAGAAAAAGGATCAGCAAAAAAATAATGAGCCAAAACCTCAACCTTCAAAAATTTCAAAACAGGATGCCGATGAGAAACTAAAATCACTTCTTGAAAAAGAAAAGGAGTTGCAGGATAAACTTCATAAAATTAAAGGCGCTGCAGCAGGCGATAAACCTGAGAAAGACTGGTAAAAATCCATAATATCTTTTACCCGTATTTTTGCTGAAATAATATTTTAATTATGGAAATATTTGCAGAATCTTTAACGGAATATAAAAGATTGGCAACACTGGAAGTTAAAGTTGGCGATTTGCTTTTAGGAAATTTTCATCCTATACGCATACAAACCATGACGACTACAGACACAATGGATACCAAAGCAACCGTTGAGCAGAGCATTCGTTGTATAGAAGCAGGAGCAGAATTGGTGCGCATTACAGCCCCTTCAAAAAATGAAGCAGAAAATTTATTGAACATAAAAAATGAATTGCGGAAACGCGGATATACTACACCGCTAGTTGCCGATATTCATTTCACTCCAAACGCTGCAGAAATTGCAGCACGCATTGTAGAAAAAGTAAGAGTAAATCCCGGCAATTATGTTGACAAAAAAAAGTTTGAGCTTATAGAATATTCCGATGCTGATTACAAGGAAGAAATTGAAAGAATACAAATGCGCTTTACACCCCTGGTAAAAATTTGCAAAGAATATGGAACTGCCATGCGTATAGGAACCAATCATGGATCATTAAGTGACAGGATTATGAGCCGCTATGGCGATACGCCCATCGGCATGGTTGAAAGTGCTATGGAATTTTTACGGATTGCAGAAACCGAAAATTATTACAACATTGTTCTTAGCATGAAGAGTAGCAATCCAAAGGTTATGGTACAAGCCTATAGATTGCTTATCGAAAATATGTATGCTGAATTAGGGCACTGCTATCCATTACACCTTGGCGTTACAGAAGCGGGTGATGGAGAAGATGGAAGAATAAAATCTGCAATTGGAATAGGGACTTTATTGGAAGATGGTATTGGCGATACTATTCGTGTTTCATTAACGGAAGACCCTGAATTTGAAATACCAGTTTGCAAGGATATTGTGAAAAGATATAGCTCTAATCCTACCTCACAGCCATGGGTAAACGAAAACCAAAAACCAGTTCATTTAAAGGAAACAAATGATTCAAATAATAAAAATAATTACACACTGGTAGAGTCTTTCAAGTTCCTCTCCCTTGTCCCAAAAGACTCCTATGGAGGAGAGGGATTTAGGGAGAGGCCATCTTTTGAAATTCAAAATTTAGGTGGAAAACATGTTCCGGTTGTAATTGGAGACCTAAGTAAACAAAAAGAAATTACCTCAAAACATTTAGAAGATATAGGCTATAAATATGACGCACTTACTGATAAATGGAACATTGGTGATATGGCGGCAGATTATATTTTTTGCGCTAATAATAATATTGATTTTGTTTTACCTGGCACATTAAAAGTTATTAAGTATCATAATGCATGGTTGCAATCTTCTGATAAAGAAAAATGTTTTCCGATTTTTGATGACCAAAAATATCTTGATGAGAGTATTATAAAATCTCAGAAATTAAATTTTGTAATGCTGGATTGTTATTCTGAAAATTACCCTGCATTTGATAAAGAAAGTTTATTTAAAAAAATTAAACAGGATACAACCGCTGTCTTATGCCTGAGCACAACTAATAAAAATGCCATGCAAAGTATTCGCAGAATGTTTATTGAACTGGAAGAAAATGACATCAAAAATCCAGCAATTATTATTTGCGACAGCAATGATGGTACAATGGATGAAAGCCTTATCCATTATGCCGTTGAGACGGGTGCATTATTGATTGATGGATTTGGAAATGGTATTTGTCTCGGTTATCATTATGCTGATAAAAATAAAATTCCTGATTATAGATTATTAAATTCAGTAGCCTTTGGAATATTACAAGCTACACGTACGAGGATTTCAAAAACAGAATATATCAGTTGCCCAAGTTGTGGAAGAACACTTTTTGATTTACAGGAAACCACCGCAAAAATAAGAGCAGTTACCAATCATTTAAAAGGAGTAAAAATTGCAATAATGGGTTGCATTGTAAACGGTCCGGGAGAAATGGCTGATGCAGATTTTGGTTATGTAGGTAGTGGCCCCGGAAAAATAACTTTATATCGCGGGAAGGAAGTTATTAAAAGATCAGTACCCGAAAACATTGCAGTAGATGAGCTTATTAATCTTTTAAAAGAAAGTGAGGCATGGGTAGAACCTTTGTTAGTTATTGCATAATAGTACGTGTTCCTAAAACCTCCTAAAATTTCAAAAATTAGGAGGTTTTAATTTTTATTTTCAAAACAATTTAATTGTAAAATGAAAACAGATTTTTTAGTAATAGGAAGTGGGATAGCAGGGCTTACTTATGCACTTAAAGTGGCGCAGGATTGTTCTGATAAAACAATAACCGTTCTTACTAAAACATTCAGCGACGAAACCAATACTAAATATGCACAGGGCGGTGTTGCAGGAGTTACCGATTTTGATAATGACAGTTTTGAAAAACATATTGAAGATACCTTGATAGCAGGAGATGGATTGTGTGATCCCAAAATTGTAGAGATTGTTGTTAAGGAAGGCGTTGAAAGAATAAAAGAAATCATAAGCTGGGGTGCACATTTTGATAAGGAGCATTCCGGTGAATATGCATTAGGAAAAGAAGGTGGGCATAGTGAATTTCGCATTCTTCATCATAAAGATATAACCGGTAAAGAAATAGAAGATACACTTCTTGCGGCCATAAAAAGCAAGCCCAATATTAATTTAATAAGTCACTGTTTTGTAGTTGATATTATTACGCAGCATCACTTGGGTTATCTTGTAACAAAGTCTACACCGGATATTGAATGCTTTGGAGTGTACGTGCTTAACATGCAGACAAACCAAATTGAAAAAATATTGTCAAAAATTATATTGCTTGCGACTGGCGGAAACGGGCAAGTGTATCGTACTACTACAAATCCATCCATCGCGACGGGTGATGGTGTAGCCATGATGTATAGGGCAAAAGGCAGAATAGAAAATATGGAATTCATTCAGTTTCATCCCACAGCTTTATACGAAGCAGGTATAAATGGGCAAGCCTTCTTAATTACAGAAGCTGTTCGCGGAGATGGTGCCATTCTTAGAAACCATAAAGATGAAGCCTTCATGGAAAAATATGACGAAAGAAAAGATCTTGCTCCGCGTGATATAGTTGCCCGTGCTATTGATAATGAAATGAAAATTAATGGTACTGAAAATGTTTATTTGGATTGTACTAAAATGGACATGGAAAAATTTTTTCACCATTTTCCAAATATTACTGAGAAGTGTGCTTCAATAGGAATAGATGTTTCAAAACAATTTATTCCGGTTTCACCTGCAGCACATTATAGTTGCGGTGGAATAAAAACAGATGAGTGGGGAAGATCATCTATAAGAAATTTATATGCCTGTGGCGAATGTGCCAGCACAGGCCTTCATGGAGCAAACAGGCTTGCAAGCAATTCACTTTTGGAAGCCATGGTTTTTGCGCATCGTTGTTATTTAAATGCTGTTGAGAAAATAAATTATTTAGAATTTAATGAGGATATTCCCGATTGGAATGCTAAAGGAACTACGGCTCCCAAAGAAATGATTTTGATAACACAAAGCCTTAAAGAATTACAATTATTAATGACCGATTATGTTGGCATTGTAAGAACCAATGTAAGACTTCAGCGTGCAATGAAAAGGCTCGATTTGCTTCATGAAGAAACCGAACAGTTTTATCAAAGAACTTATGTTTCGCCACAACTTTGTGAATTAAGGAATCTTATAACTGTAGGATATTTAATTGTAAAGGAAGCAACGTTACGACATGAAAGCCGTGGCCTTCATTATAATACTGACTATCCTTTAAAAGATGAATTGGTTCAGAATATAGTCTTGTAAGTTTTTGTTCTACAGTTTTGCTTTTACAATTCTATTTCTGTTTTGATGAAATTTTTTGCTCCTTTGGGCCCGGTAATTTTTAACCATGCTTCGTTTTTATCGCCACTAATAGAAAGATTGAAAATAAAAAAATCACAGCATATTCTTTCTGTCTTAACAAATGTAGCAAGTTCATCAACCATTATGTCGGAGCCGTTAAATTTATAAGCATAACCGTTTTTCAATTCCTTTGTTTGTAAAACTTGTTTTTTTAGACTTGCTATAACAGTTTCTTTTCTTTTTCGAAGTTCTGGCGTTGTCAATTTACAAGTAAGACTTTCTTTTTTATTTTTTGATTCGTAGTTGTCAGAGCAAATGGCTGAAGACGTAGAAGATGCAATCTTTTTATTTGTTTGAGAATTTGCAATTGTTATCATATCAAAGTAATTAATAAAAACTTAGTCTTCTCATTAATTCAATACACTGGCGTCCTTTTCAGTTTTAATATTTTTTTGTTCTTTTATTTTTCCCCAGCCACCTATTACATTGCGAATATTATGATAGCCATGTTTTTTTAAAAGAGAAGCTGCAATTACACTTCTGTATCCGCCGCCACAATGAACATAAATATTTTCATTCTCTTCTAATTGTGCAATTTGTGCAAGGTCTGTCATGTCGCCAAGAGGAAGGTTTATCGCATCTTTCACATGCCCTTCTGCAAATTCATTCTCTTTACGTACATCCAGCACCGTTAGGTTCTCGTCATGTGGTATATCCATAGCAAGTTCATCTGCCTCAACTCCGACAATTATATCAAATGGCTCGCCTGTTTTTTTCCATGCTTCATAGCCGCCTTTCAAGTAACCTTCTACATTCTCAAAGCCTACACGGGCAAGCCTTATAATCGTTTCTTCTTCTTTACCGGGTTGTGCAATTAAAATTATATGCTGATGAAAAGGAAGCAAGCTTCCGGCCCATTCTGCAAATCTTCCTTCAAGCCCAATAAAAACAGAGCCAGGTATAAATCCATTTACAAAGTCTGATGCTTTTCTTGTATCAAGAATTAATATTTCTTTATCCAATTTCATTTTAAGCTCTTCAACACTTATTGGTGTAAGCCCTTTACTTTTAACTTCATCAAGACTTTCATAACCTTCTTTATTAATCCTTGCATTTATAGAAAAATAAGGGGGAGCCTCATCTAAATCCATTGTTACCGCTTTAATAAATTCTTCTCTCGTTTGTGCCTGCAATGCATAATTTGTCTTCTTTTGTTCTCCTATTGTGCTAAATGTTTCAGGGCCGAGATTTTTACCACAACTTGTTCCCGGGCCATGCGCCGGATATACAATTACATCATCAGGCAAAGGCATTAATTTATTTTGAATAGTATCATACATAACAGAGGCAAGTTCTTCACTGGTCATGTCTCCGCTGCTTAAATCGGGGCGGCCTACATCTCCTACAAATAGAGTATCACCTGTAAATATGCAATAAGGTTTTCCGTTTTCATCTTTTAAAAGATAGCAAGTTGATTCAACAGTATGTCCTGGTGTATGAATCACTTCCAAAGTAATATCTCCAATTTTAAAAATCTCTCCATCCTTCGCAAGATGGATTGGAAAATTAGCTTCAGTATTTGGGCCATATACAATAGGTGCATTGGTTTGCTGGTGTAAATCAAGATGCCCACTTATAAAATCTGCATGAAAATGAGTCTCAAAAATGTATTTTATTTCAGCCTTATGCTCTTTGGCAAGATTTAAATATTGTTCGGTATCTCTTAAAGGATCAATTACAATTGCCTCTCCCTTACTCTCTGCAAAATAAGCAGCTTCGCTAAGGCAACCTGTGTAAATTTGTTGTATGTACATATAGATTTTTTATTAAATAGTCCTTAATCAATATATTTTTAACCTATTATGGCTAAAGTAAATTTCAGTATTATACACAAAGGTAAAGAAAAGAAAAAGAGAGAAAAATAAGGGTTAAGAAGCTCTTTAAAATTTAACCTACCAGGTTTTTTACAAATACATTTATTGCTTCAATCCGTGAAGTATTTATAGTATAAAAAATAAATTTTCCGTCCCGTTCTGTAGATACAATTCCTGCTTTTCTTAAAATAGCAAGATGCTGTGACGCTACCGATTGCTCGAGCCGTAATTTTACATAAAGCTCAGTAACAGTAAGCCTTTTATTTTCATATATTGTTTTAATAACCTGTTGCCGTAATTTATGGTTAAGCGCCCGCAGAACCAAAGCAGCCTTTTTAATATTGTGATAATTAATATCGGGAATATTATTATTTTCTGTAACTGTTTCCTGCGTGTTTAAATGATGGGAAGATGATGGAAAAGTCATAAAATATATTTTTAAAAGGTGCTATTTTGAAGGTTCTTTGTCACAAAGATACATATTGAAAATATAGATTTTAAAACATCCAAAAGTAAAAACAAAAAAAGTCTTTTACGACTATAAAACTGTTTTTTTAAAAAGTGTATAAAAATCGTTTATATAAAATGGTTGCACATAGAATATATTTTCAAAATCGTTTTTTTCATATTTTTTCCATGCAAGTTTTGCAAGTGATTCTGAAGATATTTCCTGGGAAATAAAATTAAAATTTGCGTGCGTGGTTAAATTTTTGAACTTATCACTGCCACTTCCTGAAAAGAAAATTTTATGAGAATCTAAAAAGTTATTAAAAGAATTTTCTGATAGAATCAAGGCTGATGGTGATAATACCTCCTGCATTTTATAATTATAAACAGCAGCATAAACTTCCATTCGCCGTGCATCAATCATGGGACAATACAAAGCATTCTTATCTTTTACAAAGCCAGCTATGGAAAGAGCCATTACCTCCAGTGAATTATACGTTATAAGAGGAATTTTTAAAGCATAACATAAACCCTTGGCTGCTGCAAGTCCTACACGAATGCCTGTGTAAGAACCTGGGCCAGAAGTAACACTTATAGCATCCAAATTCTTTATTAGAATATTTTGCTGTTGCAATAAATTTTTGATAGCCGTATGCAAAAAAGCAGCGTGTTGTTTTGTGTCATTATTACTATATGCTCCTATTACTTCCTGGCCTTCAGACAAGTTAACAATTGCCGTTTCTGTTGCTGTATGAATATTTAAAATATAAGCCATTACAATTATTGAGAAGAAAGTTCAAGATATTTTTTTTGAAGCAGGAAACAAACAGAATAGCGTTTATCCATTGCCGATAGATCGCTCAAAAGGTCGTAGATTTTTTGCAATCCTATTTTATCCAGCCATTCAAAAGGTCCATAAGGATAATTGGTGCCCAGCTTCATTGCAAGATCAATTTCTTCCATTGTGCTTACATTTTCTTTTAAGGCAAAAAATGCCTCGTTAATTATCATGCTTATCACACGAGCGGCTATTAAACCAGGTTCATCTTTTACAAAAATTACTCCCCAACCTAAGTCCTTAAACTCTTTGCTTGCAAGCGTTGTATCATTGGATGCCACTTCCCATACTTGTCTTTGCAAAAATCCAGGCCAGCCATTTATCCTGCTGAAATTTGACGGCATTTTTTTTTGCTCCAAAGTTTCAATAACTAAATTAATAAAAACAGGCTTCCCTTTAAATGCTTCGAATTCTTTATCTACTATTTCTTCAGTAAGAAGAAGAAAAATATCTGAATCATCTTGAGCATTAATATCTGAAAGGCTATTTATAAAAACAAACAATACATCAGCATTTGTTTTCTTTAATAAAATTTCTTTCTGTTGCTCTACATTTGCCACAACCGTAACCTTCATACTTTATTTTTTACAAAAATAGGTTTGTTAGTTGATGGAAAATTTTGGAAATTTAATATCCTCATTCAAAAAAATTAAATGAACAAGCAAATTATTAAAACCTCAAAGGCTCCTGCTCCAATAGGGCCTTATAACCAAGCTGTAAAAGCAGGTGGTTTACTTTTTATCGCAGGCCAGGTTGCATTAGTACCCGGCACTTCCAATCTTATTACTACCAATATAAGTGAGGAAACAGAACAGGTGATGAATAATTTAAAAGCCATTTTACAAGAAGCAGGGCTTGGTTTTGAAAATGTTGTAAAAACAACCATTTTTTTAAGCGATATGGAGTTGTTTGCAAAAGTGAATGAGGTGTACGGGAAATATTTCCAATCAGATTTTCCTGCAAGAGAAACCGTTGCAGTAAAAGGTCTTCCTAAAAATGCGAATGTTGAAATCGGCATGATAGCAATAGATAATTAAATTAAAAAATTTGAAAAGGCAGGTAATCATTACATCCAAAGTTCATAATTATTTGATAGATGCTCTTCAGCAAAAAGGATATTCAATTCTTCATTCTGAAAAAATAAGCTATGAGGATTTAGGTGCTATCATAAGCCAGGCTGAGGGGATTGTTGTAACCACCCGCCTCCCGATTGATAAAGCACTTATTGATAAAGCTACGCGGCTTAATTGGATTGGCAGATTGGGCAGCGGTATGGAATTAATTGATGTGGAATATGCCAATGCAAAAGGAATACGATGTGTGAGCAGCCCAGAAGGAAACCGGAATGCTGTAGCCGAACATGCGCTTGGCATGCTGTTAAATCTTACTAATAAAATAAGTTCCAGCTTTGAAGAAATTAAAGACCGCAAATGGATTAGAGATGCCAATCGGGGTATAGAGCTTAATGAAAAGACAATTGGAATAATAGGTTATGGAAATACAGGATCAGCTTTTGCTAAATTGCTTTCATCATTTGGCGCTACCATTCTTGCTTATGATAAATATAATTTTGGATTTGGTAGCGGTTATATTAAAGAGGCCAATTTCGAGCAGGTTTGCAGGTATGCTGATGTAATAAGCATGCACGTTCCGCTTACGCAGGAAACTGAATATATGGCTAATGAAAAGTTTTTTAATTCGCTGGAGAGGTCTCCATTTTATATTTCAACATGCAGGGGCAAAGTAACAGATATAAGTGCATTGCTATCTGCTTTAAAAAATAAAAAAATTGCCGGCGCCGGGCTTGATGTTTTAGAAAATGAAAAATTTGAAGCTTATACAAAAGAAGAAAATCAACGTTTAAATTCACTATTGGCGCAGCCAAATGTTATTTTAACCCCGCACATTGCCGGCTATAGTGTAGAAGCATTTTATAAAATGGCGAAGGTTTTATTGAAAAAGCTGGAGCTGGAATAATAATTCAAATTTTTTTTATATTTGTATTATACAACGTCTCAATAAAAATGGGACGTTGTATTTTTTTTCGTTTACCCTAAAGAAATTATTAATTTAAAATTGAGGTTATGAACCAGATTAATTATGTAACAAAAAACACATTCGAATTAATGAAAGCGGAGCTTCAGCACATGAAAGGCGTTGAGAGGCCTGCTGCATCAAGGGCTATTGGAGAAGCCCGTGAAAAAGGTGATCTAAAAGAAAATGCAGAATATGATGCCGCAAAGGAAGCTCAGGGAATATTGGAGGCTAAAATAAAACAATTGGAAACCATAATTGCTACGGCCAGAATAGTAGATGAGAATACTATTGATACGAGTAAAGTTTCCATTCTTACTAAAGTTACACTTACTAACCTCGCTACAAAAAAACAGGTTACTTACCAAATAGTATCAGAGAAAGAAGCTGACCTCAAGCTTCAAAAAATTTCTGCAGCCTCTCCAATCGGAAAAGGTTTGCTCGGAAAAGCTGTTGGTGAAACTGCAGAAATAAAAGTGCCTGCAGGAATGATAACGTTTAAGATAGAAAATATAACGGCGTAGATAGACAGTCATTGGTCATTGGTCAATAAGCAATAGAGAATGTGTAAGGACTTCAAACAATAAATTGTATGACTATTTTTTCAAAAATAATTGCCGGGGAAATTCCTTCTTTTAAAATTGCTGAAAACGAAAAGTTTTTTGCATTTCTTGATATTAATCCGATGGTTGAAGGGCACACGCTTGTAATTCCTAAAATAGAGATGGATAAATTTTTTGATGTTCCAGATGATTATCTTAAAGAGATATTAATTTTTGCAAAGCCAATAGCAAAAGCCATTGAAAAGTCTTTTAAATGTAACCGTTGCGGCATAAGCGTTGTAGGTATTGAAGTGCCACATGCACATGTACATTTGATTCCTATTAACACTGCTGATGATTTAAATTTTACAAGAAAGAAACTTTCTCCAACAAATGAGGAATTGAAAATTACACAGGAAAAAATTTTGAAGAATTTATAAGTATTAACTTGCCGGACATATTTTATTGCTCATTGCCAATTGCCCATTGCCCATTGCCTATTTTATTCTTTTAGGATTTTGAACCAAAAAATCTTTCCATCCATTTAATTTTTTGGATCCATTCATAATAGGAATATTACTTTGAAAATGATGGCACACCGCCACAGCCAATGCATCAGTGGCATCCATGTATTTAGGGTTTTCATTAAAGCATAATATACGCTGGAGCATTTTTAATACCTGCAGCTTATCAGCATTTCCATTCCCCGTTATAGATTGCTTTATTTTTCGTGGCGAGTATTCAGTAACGGGGACGCATGCCTGCATAGCCGCAGCAATAGCCACACCCTGCGCCCTGCCAAGCTTTAGCATGCTCTGTACATTCTTTCCAAAAAAAGGCGCTTCAATAGCAAGCTCATGAGGAGCATGATCTTTTACCAGCTCACACACTTTTGCATGTATAATTTGTAATCTTTCATAAGAATCTTTTTTAGGCGAAAGCCTGAGCACGTCCATTATTATTAATGAAACTCCGCTGCCGCAAACTTTTATTACTCCAAAGCCCATTAATAATGTTCCCGGGTCTATTCCTAAAATGATTTTTGAATTTGTATGCAATTGAAGATTATTTTTGACCTCTTTGAAAACTCGGCAGCTAAAAAAATGAAACGCTTATCTTGTACAAAGCTACATGATCCGTATTAGTAAAAATATCAAAATACTATTCAAATATATTGTTGCGCCATTGTTAGGCGCATGGCTGTTTTATTCTCTTTACAAGCAAATAAACGGGCAGCCAAATCTTCATCAATCCATTGAACTTATTAAGCAATCACCCTTTGGTGCGCAAGCCTGGAAATTTTGGATGGTGATTGCGCTTGTCTTTGTTAATTGGGGAATTGAAGCAAAAAAATGGCAGGTGCTTTTAAAAACGCTTCAGCCTGTAAATTTTTTTACTGCTTATAAATCAGTGCTTACCGGTGTTACGCTTTCTTTAAACATGCCTAACCGTATAGGCGAATACGGAGGACGCATATTGTATATAAAGGAAGGCAGCAGGATTAAAGCCATTTCATTATCTATTGCAGGAAGCATAAGTCAGCTCATTATAACTTTAATAATAGGATGTGGAGGATTAGTTTATCTTATTTATTTTCAGCAGCAAAATTCTTCACCGGTTATGGGGCTTTCTGTTTTCTGGCTTAAGACTTTATTATTTTTATCTTCATGTGCTGCTCTTACATTGGTTTTATTTTATTTTAGATTATCATGGCTTATAAAGCTTGTTGAGAAAATTCCGGCAGTTGTTAAATATGTTCAATACATAAATGTGCTGGAAGACTTTACTCCCAAATTATTGTTAAGGTTGCTATCTCTTTCCTTCTTTCGGTATCTTGTTTTCATCATTCAGTATATATTACTGTTACAGGTTTTACAAGTGGAAATTTTATGGTTAAACTGCTTTTGGATTATAAGCATTCTTTTTTTAGTTCTGGCAATTGTACCATCATTTGCAATTGCCGACCTGGGAATAAGAGGAAAATTCAGCACGGAACTTTTAAGCTTTTACAGCACCAATACTGTAGGAATTATAGGCACTACATTTGGTATATGGTTTATCAATTTATTTATCCCTGCACTATTGGGTAGCCTGTTAATATTGAGTATAAAAATTTTTAAAGACAAATAATAAGATTGAAAACAGTAACAACCATTTTAATTTTACTTCTCGCATTTACAACTAAAGCCGGCGATGAATTCTGCGGCGTTCGCAATACTTCTTTCAATGCCGGTGAAACCGTAACCATGAAAGTATATTATACAACCCTAGGTATGTATGTAGGTGCAGGCGAAGCAGTTTTTTCAACAAGCCTTGAAAAATTTAATGGCAAAATGGTATATCACTGCATAGGAACAGGGAGTTCTTATGCCTTCTTCGATAATTTTTTTAAGGTGCGCGATAAATATGAAACTTATATTGACACAGCCACTATGCTGCCTGTAAAGTTTGTACGCAATGTAGAAGAAGATGGACATAAAATTTACAACAACGTAACTTTTAATCATAATGCAGGCACGGCTGTAAGCACTAATGGGGTTTTTAAAATTACTTCGTGTATCCAGGACGTTATAAGCTCTACTTACTATGCACGCAATATTAATTTTAATAAATACAAGCCGGGAGATAAAATTCCATTCGATATGTTTTTAGACGATGAGATTTATCATCTTTATATGCGCTATGAAGGGAAAGAAACTATTAAAACCAAATATGGGAAATTTCGTGCGATAAAATTTAAGCCGCTGCTCATTAAAGGAACTATTTTCCAGGGCGGCGAAAATATGAATGTATGGATAAGTGACGACCAAAATCATTTATTATTACGTGCCGAAAGCCCGATTGCAGTAGGTTCTATAAAAGTGGATATGATGGGTTACCGGAATCTGCGTTACCCACTAACTTCACTGATTAGTTTTCGTTAAGTTAAATATCAGCCAACAGAAAAGTTTCCTTACTGCGTACACCCCTGTCTGTTAGCTGAAGATTGCAACATTCAATTTCCGGATCATGTTCAAAAAAAAGAATGAAATCTTTTTGTTGCGCTTCGGCGATGAATGATTTTTTTTCCTTTAAAGTTTCCAAAGGCCGGGTATCGTAAGCCATCACATAAGGAACAGGTATATGTGCAACAGAAGGCAAAAGATCTGCCATGTAAACAATCGTCTTATTTTTATATTGTATTTGCGGCAACATCATGGATTCAGTATGCCCGTTTACAAAACGAAGTTGTATGTTTTTTGTGAATTTAATTCCTTCTTTCGGTTCAATGAATTTTAATTTGCCACTTTCCTGTATAGGTAAAATATTTTCTTTTAGAAAGCTTGCTTTTTCTCTGTCATTTGGATGGGTAGCCCATTGCCAGTGATTTTCATTGCTCCAATAGATTGCATTTTTAAAAGCAGGAACAAGTTTGTCATTTATTTTTTCAATGCTTCCGCCGCAATGATCGAAGTGAAGATGCGTTAAAAAAACATCGGTAATATCATCTTTTGCAAATCCATATTTTGCCAAAGATCTTTCAAGTGTATCATTGCCATTTAAAAAATAATAACCGAAAAATTTTTCATCCTGCTTATTCCCCATTCCATTATCAATCAAAATTAATCTTTCTTCATCTTCAATAAGCATGCAACGCATTGCCCAGTTGCACATATTATTTTCATCAGGCGGATTTAATTTTTGCCACATACTTTTTGGAACAACACCAAACATGGCGCCACCATCCAGTTTAAAGTGGCCTGCATTTATTGAGAATAATTTCATTTAATATTTTTAATTTATTTCGGTTATGGCCTCATGATTGCCTAGCTCTTTTTGTTTTCTTAAAGTAAAATATAGACTAACAAAACCAATGATAAAAAAACACATAACTACCAACACTGAATTTTTCATGCTGCCGGTTAATTCTTCAATCAATCCAAAACTAAACATGCCGATAACTATTCCAATTTTTTCGGTAACATCATAAAAACTAAAAAATGAAGTGGTGTCTTTTGTAACAGGCATTAGCTTTGAATACGTTGATCTGCTGAGAGATTGCACGCCGCCCATAACCAAGCCCACAACAACTGCCAGTATATAAAAATACATTTCTGCGTTTATGCCTTTATCGCTGATGGCAGCAATTTCATAAGCCCCAAGGCACACGAGTATCCATATAATTATTACACATAACAGTGTTTGAAAGTTGCCGAATTTTTCTGAAAGCTTTGCCATTATGTAAGCGCCGGCAATAGCTACTATTTGTATAATAAGAATGGTTATAATCAATTTTTCTGTTGGTAGTTTTAATTGCTTGCTTCCAAATAAGGCAGCTACCAGCATTATGGTTTGTACACCCGTATTGTAAAAGAAAAAAGAAAGTAAATACTGTTTTAAAACCTTTAGTGTTTTCAATTGATTAAAAACTTTCTTTAATTCAATAAACCCGTTGGTAAAAATATTTTTTTCAGGTCTGAATGCAGCAGGCGTTCCCTTTGGCATTACATTCAATGTAATTTGTGCAAAGGCAAACCACCACACGCCTACCAGTAAAAAAGAAAAACGGGCTGGCAGTGTAGCATCATTTTGCATTCCAAACCATTGCGGCTTAAATACAAAAACAAAACAAACTAATTGTAAAATTACACTGCCTATATAACCTCTTGCAAAGCCTTTTGCACTTATTCTATCCCTGTCTTCAGGCGCAGCAATTTCCGGCAAATAAGAATTATAAAAAACCAGGCTGCTCCAAAACCCAATACACGCCACTATTGTACATAGAATGGCTATCCATACTGTATTACTTCCTTTAAAAAAATAGAGCATGCTACACGAAGCACTGCCGAGAAAACAAAAAAAACGAAGAAAACTTTTCTTATTGCCTTTATAATCTGCAATAGATGAAAGAACCGGCGACATAATTGCCACAATAAAAAAAGCTACGCCCAAAGCATAATTGTACAATGCAGAATTTACAAATGTTCTTCCCAAAAAAACAACTTCATTATTAGCATTATTTTTGGTAACACTTTCATAATAAGCCGGAAAAATAGTAGAAGTAATTACGAGGCTGTAAACAGAATTGGCCCAGTCGTACATAGCCCATCCGTTGACAACTTTTTTTGAAGCAGTTTGCATATTTGAATGAATGATTACTCAAAGTAATAAAATTTGTTTGTAGTTAGGTGTCAGACCACTTGAAGTAGCTATACGCCTATACATTTTCAAGATTGCAAGAAGCCGGTATAAATCATAATGAGTAAAGCAATACCCACTACTACTCTATAAATACCCCACATTCTGAAGCCATATTTTTTAAGCATTGTAATAAAAAATTTAATAGCAACAAGCGCTACTAAAAAAGCTACCACGTTTCCAAGTGTAAGAAGTTTTATTTGATCAGAAGTAAACGAGCCATATCCTTTTGTGTATGTATAAATCTTATACACAGTAGCAGCAAGCATTGTAGGAACTGCTAAAAAAAAGGAAAATTCAGCAGCAGCACTTCTTGTAAGCTTTTGTTGCATGCCCCCAATAATGGATGCGGCGCTGCGGCTTACTCCTGGTATCATTGCAATGCATTGCCAGATGCCTATAATAAATGCCTTTACAAATGAAACTTCTTTTTCATTATGGATAACCGGGGTTTTAAAAGCATTATCAATAAAAAGAAGAATGATACCACCGGCAAGCATGCTTATTGCAACAGTTAGTGAGCTGTTTAATAAGGTATCTATTTTTGAAGAAAATAATAATCCTAATACTAACGCCGGTATTACAGCAACAGCAAGCTTCACATAAAACTGCCACCGGTAAAAATCGAAAAATTTTTTCCAATATAAAACCACCACAGAAAGAATAGCGCCTAATTGAATTGCTACAGTGAAAACAGCATTAAATCCTTCATCAGAGAGATTTAATAATTTTTCTGCAATTATCATGTGACCTGTAGACGAAATAGGAATAAATTCTGTTATTCCTTCTACAATTGCAATAATTATAGATTGAACTATCGTCATTTTTTTATTTAATTAAATCAAGAGAATATCACTGAACAAAAAAGGCGATGATAAAATCACCGCCCTGCATGATATAAATAAAATTATTTTGGCTTTTTCATAATCGCAAAAATTTCTATAATCAATCCTGCAACAATTAAAATTGGCGCAACTGTTATTCTCATGGGGCTATAAACATCTTTATCATTAAAAACATTTGGATTACTGCTTTTTCCACCAACCATTATAAAAAAACCGAGTGCCATTACTACCAGGCCTATCAGCATCCACTTATAATTTTCTTTAGTAAAAAGTACATTCTCTTCTGCTGAATGTTGCACAATTTTGGCTTTTGTTGTTACGGTTGTAGCTTTTGTTGTTTGCTGGGGTTTCATTGTAAAATTAAGTTGCAATATTAAGATTTAAAACATTTCATTAATATAAATCATCAAGTTTCATTTTCAGATATTTTAAAACAGATCTGTGGGTGCTGAACAGCGTTATGAAAAGGCCCAATATAATAATGCCTGCAAAAATCATAAGCATATTTGTTGTATCGTGAAGAAGCTTTAAGTAAGGTACAAATTTTTCGGAAAGGGTGATAAAGCCAATCATAAGACCAATAGCTATACCGGATGCTATGAGTCCATTTACTATGGCCCGTCCGTCCAACGGCTTTGATATAAACCATCGCGTAGCGCCAACCATTTGCATTGTTTTTATCAGGAACCTGTTGCTGTACATGGCAAGCCTTATTGTATTATCTATAGAAATAATTACCAATATTGATAATATTATTGCCACCACCAGCAAAACAAGCGTCGATGTTTTTACAAATTGGCTCACGCCCGCCACGGTTTCTTTTGGGGTTTGAAATTCTGAAATGGTTGTAGGGTAATTATTGAGCAAATAGTTTTCAAGATTGGCCAGGCTGTCTTTATCAACATAATTTGCTTTCACGTAAAAATCAATGCTTTCCGGTAATGGATTGTTTATTGCCAGCTTCTTCCAGAGTGTATCATTTTCTTTATTATATTTTTCTATTGCTTTTTCACGGGTAATGTATTCAACATTTACAGTATATGGCAACGATTCAAGAAAAGTTTTTACAGTATCAATTTGATTTTTGCTTGCAGTGCGGTACATGTAAGCATGCAACTGAATATTTTCTTTAAAATAATCTCCCGTTTTTTTAATGTTCAAAAAAATCCATCCTACTATTCCGAAAAGAAATAATACAAGTGATACTCCAATAATAGCATATACATACGATGGCTTACCTTTTTTTGCTGATCCTTTACCGACCTGGGACATAATTTTGTACTAATTTTTTAACTGAAAAACTTACAGCTTTAAGCAGTTGCGCAAAAATAATTGTTTTTATACAGGTTTAGTATTTTTGCCATAGTTGCTTTGGGTTGCTAATGTAAATTACATGAGCCATTGCAGGTAATGAAAAGTAATGAATAACATTTCTTTCACAATAAATAAAAAGCCTTCGGCCTATATTTTTTTATCAACCATTTTTGTTTTTCAAAAAATAAAATAACATATTTAATAAGCATAATATTATGTTGCATAAAAGAATACAATTTTTAGATTGATACTTAAATAATGGAATACAATTTTAGAGAGATAGAAAAAAAATGGCAGGAAAACTGGCGAAAATCCGGAGTGTATCAAGTTAGCAATAATTCTGATAAGCCCAAATTTTATGTATTGGATATGTTTCCATACCCAAGTGGCGCAGGGCTGCATGTAGGCCATCCGTTAGGTTACATTGCGAGTGATATTTATGCCCGCTATAAAAGGCTGAAAGGCTTTAATGTGCTGCATCCTATGGGCTATGATAGTTTTGGATTACCGGCAGAGCAATATGCATTGGAAACAGGACAGCATCCTGCAGTTACTACTGAAAAAAATATTGAAACATTCAGGCAGCAATTAGATAACATTGGTTTTTGTTTTGACTGGAGCCGCGAATTAAGAACAAGTGACCCAAAATTTTATAAATGGACACAATGGATTTTCCTGAAATTATTCAATAGTTATTTCTGCAATACACATCAGAAAGCCAGGCCAATTACTGACCTCATTACAAAATATGAAACCAAAGGATGCAAGCATTTTACTGCAGAAGAGTGGAAAGCTTTTGACGAAAAAGAAAAGTCAGAATGGCTGATGAAACGCAGGCTCGCATTCTCTGCGTATGGAGAAGTAAACTGGTGCGAAGCATTGGGTACTGTATTGGCAAATGACGAAGTAGTAAATGGCGTAAGTGAGCGTGGTGGCCATCCTGTGGTAAAAAAGAAAATGCGGCAATGGTATTTACGCATTACGGCTTACGCCGAAAGATTATTGCAGGGATTGGAAACAGTTGATTTCAGTGATGCGATGAAAGAAATGCAGCGTAACTGGATTGGTAAAAGCGAAGGAGCGGAGATGGAATTTAGCGTTCAAAGTTCAGAGTTAAAAGTGAAAGTTTACACGACAAGGCCTGACACAATTTTCGGAGTCGATTTTATGGTGCTTGCTCCTGAGCATGATCTTGTAAATGCTATTACAACCCAAAACCAACGGCAAAGCATAGACGAATATCTTACTTATGTAAAAAGCCGCAGCGACCGGGAACGGATGGCTGAAGTAAAACAAATTACCGGCTGCTTTACAGGAGCTCATGCAATTAATCCATTTGATGGAAGAAAAATTCCTATTTGGATTGCAGAATATGTGCTGGCTGGTTATGGCACTGGCGCTATCATGGCTGTTCCCTGTGGCGACCAGCGTGATTATGATTTTGCAAAACATTTTAATATTCCCATTACCAATATTATTGGTGAATATTTTAATGGCGAAGAAGCCAATCCTACAAAAGAAGCAACGCTTACCAACTCTGATTTTTTAAATGGCATTAAAATGAAAGATGCCATTGATATTGTTTTGAAAAAAATTGAAGAAGAAGGAATCGGGCGCAGAAAAGTAAATTATAAAATGCGTGATGCAGGCTTTAGCCGCCAGCGTTATTGGGGTGAGCCATTCCCAATTGTATATCATAACGGTGTAGCATATCCGCTTTCTGAAAATGAATTACCTGTTGAATTACCCCATGAAGAAAATTATAAATCAGGACCAGAAGGTGAAGGGCCACTGGCGAATATTAAGGATTGGGTAAACGTTGATTCTGGTGATGTAGAACTGCAATCAAACCTTACCCCCGACCCCTCTCCTAAGGAGAGGGGGGAAGAACCTGCCTCATTTATAACTTCTGATTTTGAAACATGGGAAAAACTAAAACCTTTTGCAAGAGAAAACAGGGAAAATAAAACTCCTGCAGAAAATCTTTTATGGCAAAACATAAGAAACAGAAAAATCAATGACAGTAAATTTAGAAGACAGCATGCTATTGGAGGTTTTATAGTTGATTTTGTTTGCCTTGAAAGAAATCTTGTTATTGAAATAGATGGAGATTATCATTCAGAGGCAGAACAAAAAAAATATGATGATTTAAGAACAGAATATTTAAAAGAAAATGGATATAATGAAATTAGATTTTCAAATGAAGAAGTGAGTAGCAATATTTCTGAAGTTCTTTCTAAAATAAAAAAAGCTTTGAAGGAAAGTTCCCCTCTCCTTAGGAGAGGGGTTAAGGGTGAGGTTTTATACAAACGTGAAACCAATACCATGCCCGGTTATGCAGGTTCTTCATGGTATTTTCTCCGTTATATGGATCCGCATAATGATAAAGAATTTGCAGATAGAAAAGCAAGTGATTACTGGAACCAAGTGGACATATATGTTGGCGGAACTGAACATGCGGTTGGACATTTATTGTATAGCCGGATGTGGACAAAAGTTTTATATGATTTAGGATTGATAAGTTTTGATGAGCCTTTTAAGAAGTTGGTGAACCAAGGGATGATACAGGGGGTATCTGAAAAATTAATCAGATCTGGTAAGAATAATCTGGATGAACCTACAGAATCAAACCAGCCAAATCTTGCCACATCCGCAAGTAATAGATTTTATATTACTTGGAAAAAAGAATATTATTCATTTCATATCGATGGATCGGAAGACTACTTTATTATAAACTATTCATCTGACTTAAAGGATCTTGTTCCTTTTGAGAAGTCAGAAATAAACGTGCCGATTGAGTTTGTAAAAGATGAAATACTTGATGTAGTGCGATACTCTGATATGTTACGAAAACAGAAAAATGATCACCAGGTGTATGTTTGCTATGAAGGCTTTTATAATTCAAAATATAACAAATGGTTCAATTTTGAAAGACAAGAAATAAATCCTTTAGAATTTAAAACAATTCCCGTAGTTGAGAAAATGTCTAAGTCTAAACGCAACGTCATTAATCCTGATGATATAATTAACAAATACGGCGTCGATACTTTCCGTATGTATGAAATGTTTCTCGGGCCTGTTGAGCAAAGCAAACCGTGGGATACCAAAGGCATTGAAGGTGTTCATCGCTTCTTAAAAAAATTATGGCGGTTATTTTATGATGATGCACATCCCTCTCCTTCGGAGAGGGGCAGGGGTGAGGTTATTTGGAATGAAGAAAAAGCAAATGATTCAGAATTAAAAATCTTACATAAAGCCATAAAAAAAATTGAAGAAGATACGGAACGGTTTTCTTATAATACAGCAGTAAGCGCTTTCATGGTTTGTGTAAATGAATTGACAGATGTAAAATGCCATAAAAAAGAAATATTGGAACCTCTGCTTATTTTATTGGCGCCGTATGCACCACACATTGCTGAAGAATTATTTCATGCATTGGGCAATACTTCAACTATTCTTGATGCTGCTTATCCAAAGCTTGAAACAAAATATTTAATTGAAACCCAAAAAGAATATCCTGTTTCTATAAATGGTAAAATGCGAACAACGATAAATATTTCACTCGAGGCAACTGAGGATGATGTTAAAAAAATTGTTTTGGATAATGATATAATTAAAAAGTGGATATATGGAAAATCGCCAAAGAAAATAATTTTTGTAAAAAATAAAATGGTGAATGTAGTTGTATAATAAAGAAGGAAAATTTTTTTAAAAACTTATAATGATTTTAACTACCGGCAATTTATATGAAAGATTGAAAACGCAAACAAGCAATTTTCATCCTGTGGTAAAATTTAATCCTCAAAAAGAGAAAATAATTTCTTTTGATTTTACAGAAAAAAATATGGAGCTGCAGAAAATAAATATTGCTGACACAAAAATATTCAGCGATTACATTAATAATGTTCTGCAAAAAGAAAATGCAACATTTGGATTTGGCGGTTACAATGAACTTAGAACATTGTACACCCGAAGCAATCTTTTTAATAAAGACCTACCAGAAAAAAATTCAGAGCAAGTAAATGAAGAACCACGAAGACTGCATTTAGGAATTGATATATGGGGCAAGGAAGGAACTGAAATTTTTGCACCCTGGGGTGGTATGGTTCACGGTTTTGCATTCAATAATAATTTTGGCGATTATGGCGCCACAATCATTTTATTACATCAGTTAGAAGGCTTGCCTTTTTTTACATTGTATGGTCATTTATCACTCAAAGATATTTCCAATATAAGAGAGGGAAGCTATGTAAGCCGCGGACAAAAGTTTGCACATTTCGGCAAGCCTGAAGAAAACGGGCATTGGCCGCCACACCTGCATTTCCAGATTATCAACGACATTACACCTTATAAAGGAGATTATCCCGGCGTTTGTAAATTCAGCGAACGAAAAAAATATCTCCAGAACTCTCCGGATCCTGATGTGATATTGAATATGAAAAGATTTATTACATCTTAGTGCGGTAATTTTACGGTTACTCACATGAGCACTAATACTCTTGTATTTCAATTTTTTTAGAAATAAGTTTGGAAAATAAATAATGGCTTTGTATCGTTATCTATTTGAAAAATGAAATATCCGACTATGAAATTTTCTACGATTCCCGTTTTTCCGCAGATAATTACAAGCTTAATAAAATACCTTCTTAAGAAAGAGATAAGTCACGAAAATCCATACTATGAAAAAAATATTCTACTTAATTATTCTTTTACTAAGCTGGAGTTACCTTAATGCGCAAACGATTGGCTCAGCTTTAAAAGCAGGTTTTGGTGTTGATGGAGACTTGCGGGCAAACTACTACAATAATTTTGTACAATCCGGCAATGATGATTGGTTTAATAATGGTACCCCAGGGGCCGGCGTTTCTGTAATTGATACCACAGGAGCGGCAGCTATTGTGGCCCGCTATGCTATTGACCCTGCATTTAGACAATTACCTTTTTACCGCGGTATGAAATATCCTGCGTATTCGGTAGTAAATAATAAATTATTAATTGATGCAGTTTTCATTCGCGATTATCATGGGGACGATTCTACCATATTTGCCAGTGGCGGCAATAAAAATGGAGATAGCCCGGCAAACTGGTCATGCCCTGTAGCCCAATCGGTTCCTGATAAAAATGAAATACTTGATATGATGGTTCATGTAAGGAGAGCAGGCCCCAATCCAGTTCAATCAGATTCACTTTGGTTATTTGGGGGTCTGTCAATTGAAAATACAAATGGTGATCGTTATTTCGATTTTGAAATGTACCAGACCGATATTTATTATGACAGGCCTTCTCGAAAATTTTATGGATATGGGCCTGATGCCGGCCATACTTCATGGAAATTTGATGCTTCCGGTAATATAACAAAACCTGGAGACATCATTTTTTCAGCAGATTACGGAAGTTCTAACCTGACATCAATTGAAGCAAGGATTTGGGTAGATAAAGCTTCGTTATTAATTACTCCTGTTGGCTTTAACTGGAATGGTTCTTTTGACGGAGCAGCAAATGGCTCCCAATATGGATACGCCGGAATTTCTCCCAAAACATCAGGAAATTTTTATACAGGAACTGTAAGCATCAATAACGCGTGGGCAGGCCCTTTTTCTTTAGTTCGGGGAGATAACAGTGTTGTTACAACATACACTGCCGATCAATTCATGGAGTTTTCTGTTAATTTAACTAAGCTCGGCCTTGATCCTGTTACTTTATTAGGAGGCAATGGATGTGGCATGCCTTTCAGGCGTATTTTAGTAAAGTCCAGGGCTTCAACATCTTTTACCTCAGCCCTTAAAGATTTTGTTGGACCTTTTGATTTTTTCCTGGCGCCAAGAGCAAAAGTTCAGGCTGATCAATCTGTCTTATGTGGGCTGATAGGTGTAAGTCATATTGAAGTAAAGAACCCTTTTCCTACCTCTGTTTACACCTGGTCTACTACCAATGGCCACATAATTGGAAGCACCACAGGAAGTTCAATTAATGTAGACTCTGCTGGAACTTATATAGTAACACAGCAGTTACAATCCGGATGTTCTGTTTACGCAACAGATACAATGGTAATCTTTTTTAATTCGAGTTGTTTTATTCTTGCCAATAATATTCTTGGGTTCAATGGAAATCTATTCAATAAGCAGGTTCAGTTGAATTGGTCCGTTTCACAAAACAATCAAATCGCCTATTTCGAAATTGAAAAAAGTATTGATGGTGTTCATTTTATTTCAACAAGCAAAGTTTTGGCCAGCTCACAGGTTAATAAATATTCTCTGGCAGATCAACTTATTGAAACATCTGCAGCGCAGGTTTATTACAGGCTGAAAATAATTAACACAAAAGATAATATATCGTATAGTAAAACGTTACGTTTTTCTATTGGAGAATTTAATAAACCAGGAATTAGTATAGCACCAAACCCGGTAAGGGATGTAATGCAATTAAACGTTACCTCTTTAACTGAAAATAAAATACAATTATTCATTTATGATATTGCAGGAAGATTGATGAAGACTTTCCGTACAAATGTATCAAAAGGCAATTCAAATCTTAGTATTAGTGGTTTTAAGGAATGGCCGGCTGGAATCTATTCATTAAAAGTTCTTGTGGGAGAAAATTTATTTACTGAAAAATTGGTTCTTGCTAAATAGTAATTTTTTCAAGAGCAGTTTCTATATAATATAGGTTTATTTAAAAAATCTTTATCATCTTATGAAAACCATTCATCTCTTATTTTGGCTGATCGTGATATCAATCACCTCCGGTTATGCACAAATTCAAATTCCCCAGATTATAAACGCAACGGGAGGTTCATATCAAAAGGACGGGTATAGTGTAAATTGGAGCATTGGAGAATTGGGCCTTGCCAATCAAATGAATGCATCGGATGGCAGTTATTTATGTACTAATGGTTTAATACAGCCGGAAAAAATAAATTTATTTCCTGCTACTAAAATTGAATTTAATTCTGATAAAATCCGAATCTTTCCAAACCCTACACATGATATGGTAGAGATTGATCTTTTTCAAAATATAGTTGGAAAAGTCACGATTCAATTAACTGATATCACAGGTCATATACAATATACACATGAAATTTTTAGCTATGGATTTGGCTTTGTTGAAAAAATTAACATGAAAGCCTTAGCTAACGGGACTTATACGCTCCAAATCAAAAGATTAAATCCTAATCCCGGGCAATTTAATATCGAATCAGGTGCCTACAAAATAATTAAACTGTAATATCAGCGTTAACTACTTATAAAATTTATCTCCATGAAAAAACTTCTGTTTTTAATTAGTACTTTTTTCTCAATTTTAGTTATGGGCCAGGCTCCGATGCAAATTAATTATCAGGGAATTGCACGCAATACCAGGGGCAATCCTTTATCTAATCAGGATATAGGCTTACGTCTTTCTATTCATAATGGGAGTGGATCCGGATCTATTTTATACCAAGAAACCCGTAACCTGACAACAGATCGTTCTGGAATGTTTTTCGTTGCTATAGGAAGCCCTGGAGCAACTAATGTCCAAAGTTCGATTAGTGGTATTGACTGGTCAGTTGGAGGAGACAAATTTTTACAAGTAGAATTATCACCTAAAAATAATAATAATTTTATTGATATGGGAGCAGCTCAATTATTGAGTGTTCCCTATGCATTTTTAGCAAAAAACGCTTCTCCTATAGGAGAGGCCGGTGGTGACCTGAGTGGAACGTTCCCAAATCCAAGTATTGCCAGCAACGCTATCAACACAAACAAATTGCTTGATGGAGCAGTCACTACAGCCAAGATTGCAAATAATTCCATCACCATGTCTAAATTATCTATAATTCAGGCAGGTGGTGACCTGAGTGGAACGTTCCCAAATCCCAGTATTGCCAGCAATGCAATCAACACAAGCAAATTGCTTGATGGTGCAGTAACTACGGCCAAAATTGCAGATCGTTCTATCACGCTGTCCAAATTCTCAATAATCCCAGCCGGTGGCGATCTCACGGGTATTTATCCTAATCCTATTATTGGTAACGGTGTTGTTTTTACTTCAAAGCTTGCCGATTCTGCAGTAACAACCCCTAAGATTAAAGACGGTTCAATAACGCTTGCTAAATTAGCACCTGATATAATAATTGGTGGATCAACCACAGGTCCGGCTGGTGGTGACTTAACAGGAACATATCCTAACCCGAATGTAATTAAGCTAAAAGGAATTGCAATAAGTAACCAGACGCCATCCTTAGGGCAAGTGCTTAAATTTGATGGAACATCGTGGTCTCCGGCAATAGATAATATTAGCGCTTTTTCAATTCCCTACAGTTCAACTGTCAATTCTGTTTCTAATTTATTTTCAATAAATAGTCAAGGTTCCGGAGCTGCCATTGAAGGTATAAATTCTTCAGTAAATGCAAATGCCTTTGGAGTTCTTGGTAAAATTAATTCAACCACGCCTGGAACAACTTCAGCAGCAGTAAGAGGAATAAATAATGGAGCAGGAACAGATGGCTATGGTCTGTGGGGATCTCACGATGGAAGTGGATCAGGAGTTTACGGCTCTTCAGTAAATGGCATCGGCTTAAATGGGTTTTCAAATGGTGGTTATGGTGTAAATGCCACCAGTACTACTGGTACTGGTATTTTTGCTACAAGCAATGATGGCATTCCCGGGATGTTTGATATTTCCAACTCGAATGGCTTCAGTGATGCAGTTTTTGCATCAAATGCAGGATATGGCAATGGAATAACTTCAATAGCCACATTAGGAAACGGCGTATTAGGAATCGGGAACGATGCAGCCGCCACAGGCCTTTTAGGTATTAACAATGCCGGCGGAGAGGCGGTTTTAGGATTTACTATAAGTGATTATGCCAGCGCTATTGTTGGCCGTAATGATGGAACTTATGCGGCAGTAAGAGGTTTTAATACATCCAATAATGGTATCGGAGTTCTTGCGATTGCAAACTCCAATGGCGCAACTAATGGTACTGCACTTATAGCCGAAATTGAGGGCCCCAATGCAGGAAATACGGCAATATTTAAAGCAAATAACAGCAACGTTGCCAGGATAGACAATACAGGAAAAGGATTTTTTAATGGAGGCACCCAAATGGGAGGCGCTGATGTAGCTGAATATTTTGATGTAGAAGGCGATCATACTAAATATGAATCGGGAGATGTTTTGGTTATCTCACAAAATTCCGATCGTAGAGTTGAAAAATCGTCTATAGCTTATTCAACATTAGTAGCAGGTGTATATGCTACAAAACCAGGCGTATTGCTCACTGAAAAAAATGCTGAAAAAAATGAGGTAGATTTAATGGTGCCCATGGGCGTGATTGGTGTAATTCCCACAAAAGTTTGTTTGGAAGGAGGTGCAATAATGAGAGGTGATATGCTGGTAACATCTTCTACGAGCGGTGTAGCCATGAAAGCTGATATAAATAAAGTAAAGATTGGACAGGTTTTGGGGAAAGCATTGGAATCGTTTTCTGAAAATGGTGTTGGAAAAATAAATGTTCTTGTAAGCGTTAAATAATTAATTATGTATTTTCTAATAAAAAAGAATGTTGCCATCATTTGCATACTTATGTGCTGCTCCAATTCAACCAAAGCTCAGCTTGCAAGTAATAAATCTCTATCAGAATTTTATTCTAAAAATACAAAAGAGAAACTTGCAGAAAGCAATACAAATAAGTCACAATTAATATCATCCCAAAAAAAACAAAATTTACCAAGTCAGAATCTCCTTCTTAAAGACATGGCAAATTCGAAAATAAAAAATCCAGGTATTGTACAACATAAAAATTCAACACCCTCAATAGAAGAAAAGAAAAATAAATTATCCAGTAACTCCACTCATTTAAAACAATTGGGCCACCCATCCGTTATATCCAGGCAATCGCCTTCATAAAAATTAAAATGAATTATTTTTCGATGTATATTTTTTTAAAATAGATTTTCCAAACTGATGAAGTGCAGAATCGTATAAACAACACTAAGCTTTCTAAAGTAATTAAAGGGTGAGCCATGCTGGGATCGTTTAATAAAATGTATTTTTACATATCAATTTTAAACAAATGGATATTATTCCCAGACCTTTATTAAAAACTATAAATGCTCCTTCTGATATAAAGAAACTTGATCGAACTCAACTGCATGAGCTTAGTAAAGAGTTGCGCCAATATATTGTTGATGTAGTAAGTGTGCATGGTGGACATTTCGGCGCAAGCCTTGGTGTGGTTGAACTTACGATCGCTCTCCACTATATATTTAATACTCCTTACGATCAATTGGTATGGGATGTGGGCCACCAGGCGTATGGCCATAAAATACTTACAGGTCGTAGAGATAATTTTGTAACCAATAGAAAATATAAAGGATTAAGCGGCTTTCCAAAAAGATCAGAAAGCGAATATGATACTTTTGGTGTAGGCCATTCTTCCACTTCCATTTCTGCTGCGCTTGGTATGGCAATGGCTTCGCATTATAAAGGTGAAGATGACAGGCAACATGTTGCAATCATTGGCGATGGAGCAATGACTGCCGGTATGGCTTTCGAAGCTTTGAATCATGCAGGAATTGAAAAGAGTAATGTGCTCATTATTTTGAATGATAACTGCATGAGCATTGATCCCAATGTGGGTGCATTAAAAGAATATCTTACTGATATTACCACTTCTCAAACGTATAATAAATTTCGTGATGATTTTTGGAAAGCCTTAGGTAAGCTTCCCGGTAAGAAATTTTCACGCAGCATGGTTTCTAAATTAGAAGCCGGGCTAAAAGGAATGTTAAGTAACAGCAGCAATCTTTTTGAAGCACTTAACCTTCGTTATTTTGGCCCTATTGACGGGCACAACCTCACTAAGCTCATAGATACTTTAAAAGATTTAAAAGATATTCCCGGCCCAAAACTTTTGCATATAAAAACAGTAAAAGGCAAAGGATATGAACTGGCAGAACAAGACCAAACCAAATGGCATGCTCCAGGTTTATTTGATAAAATAACCGGTGAAATTTATAAGAAGAAATTCGATCTACCGCAGCCACCCAAATACCAGGATGTATTTGGATATACGATTATTGAACTGGCTGAAAAGAATGATAAAATTATGGGCGTTACGCCCGCTATGCCAAGCGGCAGTTCTTTAAAATTTATGATGGAGAAAATGCCACATCGTGCATTTGATGTTGGTATTTGTGAGCAACATGCCGTTACACTCAGCGCCGGGCTTGCCACGCAGGGAATGAAAGTTTTCTGCAATATTTATTCTTCTTTTATGCAACGTGCTTATGACCAGGTGGTACATGATGTTGCTATACAAAATTTACCTGTTGTCTTTTGTCTTGATAGGGCAGGACTTGTAGGTGAAGATGGGCCTACCCATCATGGCGCTTATGATATTGCATATATGCGTTGCATACCAAACATGATTGTAAGTGCCCCAATGAATGAAAGTGAATTAAGAAACTTCATGTACACGTCACAGTTAGAGAGTATAAAAAATCCATTTGTGATACGTTACCCACGCGGTGAAGCCGTAAAGGCAGAATGGAAAACAGAGATGAAGGAAATAAAAATTGGTACAAGCAGAAAATTAAAAGATGGTGAAGAGATAGCTATTCTTTCTTTTGGGCATCCGGGAAACTTTGCTGCTGCTGCTATAAGAGATTTGCATGGAGAAGGCATCAATCCTGCACATTACGATATGCGTTTTGTAAAACCACTCGACGAAGAAATGCTTCATGAAGTTTTTAAAAAATATGCTAAAATAATTACAGTTGAAGATGGCACTGTAAAAGGAGGTTTTGGATCTGCTATTCTTGAGTTTATGGCAGAACATAATTATAATGCACAAGTGAAGATTCTGGGAATCCCTGATAAAATTATTGAACATGGCTCACCGAAAGAATTATATAACGAGATAGGCATAGACGCAAATCATATTGCAGAAGCAATTAGAGATATGGCTAAAATTGAAGTAAATAACTTAATTACAAAATAATTGCAGGTGGAAAAAATAAAGCAAGTAAAACTTACTCTTTCAATATATTTAAGACATACACCAGCTCTATATAAGTTGCAAAAAATCCAATTATAAAATTGTATTATTCCTCCATGGATTTTAAGTTTGGATCAGATAGTATTTAAATTGATTGCTTTTATTTATTGTTTTTTTTTTCAACATAGATAATTAGGAGTTGGTTTCATTATACTCTTTCAACTTCTAACTTCTGTTTGTTGTTTGAAGAACTGCTTTAGGCTGAATTATTAATCTTATTTATTACTATAATAACCCGTTGTCGATTGAAAAGTCATAAAAGCTAATGCAGCATTATCCAGGGAGTTGACACTGCGACAAAAGACTTGTTGGTCATTTAAAAGAAAGATACAGGGAGCTATGAAATCAAGCGGGAAGTATCCCGTAATTGGGCGTGTAGATGTAGATGAAATAGCCATTGATGGCCATGATGATAAAAGCCAGGGCAGGGAACAAGAAACTATAGTTTGCCTCGCTGTAGAAATAAGGAAGAATGAAAAAATAATTCCTTAAAATCTTTGCGATCTTTGCGCCGATGGAAAAATCAAATTTTATTGATTATATAAGAATATTTTGCAAAAGCGGGCATGGTGGCGCAGGCAGTAAACATTTTATGCGAAATAAACTCACCGCCATGGGTGGCCCTGATGGTGGTGATGGTGGCCGCGGCGCTCATATCATTATTCGCGGAAATAAAAATTTGTGGACATTATTACATCTCCGTTATTTTAAAAATGTTTTAGCAGATGATGGAGAAAACGGAAGTAAAAATAATTGCACCGGTCGTGATGGTAAAGATATTATTATAGAAGTACCGTTAGGAACCATTGCAATAAATGAAGAAACCCATAAAAAGGAAGTTGAAATTTTAGAAGATGGACAAGAAATTATTTTGGTTAAAGGTGGCCGTGGTGGATTAGGCAATTCTAATTTTGCAACCCCTACTAACCAGGCGCCTGAGCATTCGCAACCCGGTGAGCCGGGATCAGAAGGATGGAGAATATTAGAATTAAAAGTACTTGCAGATGTAGGTTTGGTAGGTTTTCCCAATGCAGGTAAATCTACATTGCTCTCAGTTATCACTGCAGCAAAACCGAAAATTGCAGATTATGCTTTTACAACACTAACACCACAACTCGGCATGGTTGAATATAGGGATCACAAAAGTTTTTGTGTGGCCGATCTCCCGGGAATTATTGAAGGCGCCGCAGAAGGAAAGGGGCTGGGATTTCGCTTTTTAAGGCATATAGAACGTAACCCTGTCTTGCTTTTTATGATTCCTGCCGACAGTAAAAATCATGCTGAAGAATTTGAAATTTTAAAAAATGAATTGAAAGAATATAATCCTGAATTGCTTGATAAAAAATTTGTAATTGCCATAAGTAAAAGTGATATGCTTGATGATGAATTGAAAGAAGCAATAAAAAAGGAATTACCTGGAGGCGTACCAAATATTTTCATTTCCTCAATAGCCAACCAGGGCCTCATGCAATTAAAAGATTTACTGTGGGCGTCTTTAAATTAAAAAAATTTTATTGCAGATGAATAACAAAATTTTATTTTCGGTAAATATCTATGACGCGCAAAATTTTATTTTTTATAAACCCTGTTTCCGGCACAAGGAATAAGTTGCAGTTAGAAAGAAAGATCATAAAAAAATGTTTGGAGAGAAATGTTTCGTATAAAATTCTTTTTACTGTAGAAGATGGTGATTATTCTTTCTTAAGAGAAAAAGTAGTTAAAGATAAAATAACTGATATTGTAATTTGTGGCGGAGATGGAAGCCTGGGCCCGGTTATAGAATCTTTATTAAATATAAAAGTGAATGTTGGCATTATACCTACCGGCTCGGGAAATGGTTTAGCATACACTGCTAAAATTCCAAGGTCATTTAACAAAGCGTTTGAAATTATATTTACAGGTAAAGCACGTTATGCTGATGCATTTTTAATTAACAACCGGTTTAGCTGCATGCTTTGCGGCATTGGGCTTGATGCCCAAGTTGCTTATGATTTTTCTCAACAAAAAAAACGGGGATTGACTACTTATCTCAGGCAATCTTTCAAAAATTTTCTATCTGCTTCTACTTACCCTTTTGAAATAAAAATAAATCATACAAAATTTAAAGTAGATGCCTTTTTCATTTGCATAGCTAACAGTAATCAATTTGGAAACAACTTCACTATTGCGCCGCAGGCCAGTCTCAATGATGGTTTGCTTGATATTATTATTGTAAAAAAAATGAGCAAGCCCGGGATAGTGTGGTATGTATTTAAACAAATGAAATCAGGAAAAATCAGGAGTTACCATGAAAAAAATTTTCATGAAAAAAACATTCTTTATTTTCAAACGGATAAGCTCAAAATTATAAACCCAAAGATGGCTCCTTTACACATTGATGGAGATCATGCGACTACTTATAAAGATTTTAATATTGAAATATTCCCTGCCGCATTCAAACTTATACAACCTTAATGTTTCATATACTGCTGCACCTCTTCAAATGCTTCTATATTATTTTTTCTTTTCAAAGATGATATTACTTCTTTTTTTTCGCGGGCAGTTAAATGAAAATTAAGTGTAGCACCCTGATCTTCTTTTTCAGGAATATACATGAAAGCCACTCGATGAAAATTGCTGTCTAAAAAACTTTGAGCATAAGTAACTTCATCATCCTGAAAATAATCCTGCAGCTTAAACCAATTATTTTGCAACATGGTAAATGGCTTTGTAACAATGCCGGTAATATCGCCATTTTCAAAAGTATTATCCCAGCTTCCTTTTCGCCTTGATCGTATTTGTATAATCAATACACCGCGTGTATTAGCATTTATCCAGTCTTTAAAAACATGCAGGAATCGCAAAGATGTTTCCTGTCCAAAGTTATCCCGCAGGCCTGCATCCATTACATCAATTACAGGCTTGGAGGGAAGCCATACATTGGGCAGAAGATAAGGGTAGGTAGCATTCATTCTTAATGCCGTTAATAAGCGCAGGTTCATTGGGTTTTCATCTTTAAACAGCGCTGCAAAATCGACCGCATCAGGGCCATTCATTTCCGATGTACTGTCAGTAAATGCCGACTGCATCATAAAGCTTAACGGCTGCGTAGATATCATCATTTTTTTAAGATCCCTGCTTATCACCGAATTTAAAATTAATAATGGTATATGCGCTTTACTTTCATCGTCTTTATAAAAGCCTATATTTTTATCAAGGAATTTATGTGTGTTATCATTTAATTTTTGTTCAAATGCATAACCTCTGTCTTTAACGTAACGGTAAGGGCCAACCGAAAACTTTTGAGCAGGAGCTAAAAGATCTCTTGCAATCATTGAAGAAAATACTGGGTTCAATAAATCTTTCGAAATATCATTAACATACATTTTACTTTGAATATTTATGCTTTCACCAATTGCTTTTAACCTCGCCAGTTCCCGAAAATAAGCAGCAGCCAGCATTCCCCCGGAAGCGCCACTCATAATAACTGTTTTCTGCATGATAGTTCCGCCACTTAAGCTATCAAGTTCCTGCAAAACATTCATCGCAAAACTTGCACTTCGTATACCCCCGCCACTGAAATTAAAAACAACCATTAAAGGCTTTTCTTCATTTTGGTTTGCCTTCCACCTGTTAAGAATACCAATCATATTCTTTTTATCTGCATCAATCTTTGCTGGTGTGTTCAAAGCTTCAAGGCTTTGAAGCGAATATTCGGGCCTTGTTGTATTAGTATAATTAAGTCCAAAAGCTTTATTGCGTGGATCGATAACATCGTATTTATATAACAAGTTGAGAACTATAAAAAGAAAAATAACAAATAGTATGCTCCAGCTTCTTAAAAAATAACTGAGTGCTCCAATAACTGCAATCAACAGGGCAAAAAGAATAAAAATGCTTGCCGCAGCAGGAACCTGGAATACTCTATGATCAAGAAAAAAGCCGAGGAATATCATAAAAACAAATGCGAGCATCACCGTAATCATTGCTGAAAAATGATGCCTTTTAAAAATTGTGTCCAAAAATTCCTGACCGTAATGTCCAACCTTCCTGGCTTTTTTTAACCTGAACCTTGTTGTTAAATAATAACCCAAAGGCAAACCAAAATTATTTTCTGTATAAGCATCTTCTTGTTTTGCAAGTTTTTTATTTTCTTCAAATTGCGAAAGATGAGGCTCGAATGTTCTTATGATTCTTCTATCAGCTGTAAAAAAATATACAAATGAAATTAATATCAGCAAAAAAAATCCGCCCAGATAACCGCCGGCAATTCCAATAAATTGAGCCAGGGGAATAAGCTCCATTCTTCTATCAAAGTGTAATGCTTCAAAAAAATAAACTAATAAAAAGCACACAGGAATAATTGCATTGTTGAGACAATATTTTAAAAAGGGTTTTGTAGTAGTGGCTAAAAAACGAAACCTCATGCTATGCAAAATAAAAGTAGTGATGTTCCAGCTCATTATAAAAACACCTGTTGCCATGCCTGTAATAGCAGCCCCTGCAGCATTTACATTTCCTAAATATTCGGGAGCAAGAAATAATGCATTGGCCCCGAATATTTGCATAAAATTCCCGGTGAGTGTCAAAAACAAGATGAACCAAAAAATAAGAAGCACCTGGAACTTCCTAAAATGAAGCAGCAGCAATTGTATAGGAAAAGAATAATAAAAGTTTTGAACAAATGTTTTCATAACCGGAAATTATTACACCCTATGCAGTTGTGAAAAAGATGATGCCCTGATAATATACAACATAAAAACCATTGTCATCAAAAACAGCATGGCTACTAATTGATGGGCAACGCCAAACCATACAAGGTTATTGCCGTAAGGTGAAAGTATTACGGTTGAAATACCTAATATTACTTGTATAAAAATAAGTATTGCAGGAATAGATTTTGTTTTTTGAAATAAAGAACTTCCTTTTATTTTTAATGCATTATACCACCAAATAAAAATCATTATTAAAAGAATATAAGCAATACCGCGATGAATAAATTGCACTGCAATTTTATTATCAATAAAATTTTTCCACGCAGGAGATAATTTATTGATAGCATCAGGAATCCACTGTCCATTTATTTGAGGCCAGGTTGGCGCCGCAGCAGCAGCATGCAAGCCGGCCATGAAAGCTCCATAAATCAATTGTATAAACAGTATGCAAAAAATTAAAATCGCAGTTTTTTTTAAACCAGGGTTAATGATTATTGAATCTTCAGAAATTGATAAGCTGAGTGCAAACCACAAAGTATAACAAAGCAATAAAAGCGCTGCAATAAAATGCGTAGCCAATTGAATATGACCTACGAATAATTTTTCAGGCACAAGCCCGCTTTTTACCATCAACCAACCGATAGCGCCTTGCATAATTCCTAATAGAAACAAAATAATAAAAGGTATTATCATGCCCGGTTTAAATTGCTTCTTTATTAAAAAATAAAAAAATCCAAATAAAAATACGAGGCCCATTAACCTTGCCCAAGTGCGGTGCAGCCATTCCCAGAAAAAAATAAATTTAAAATTACTGAGTGAAAAATCTGCATGTATGTACCGAAACTGATCGGTATGTTTATATTTTTCAAATTCAGCCTGCCATTGACTAAGATGTAATGGTGGCAAAGCTCCTGTAATTGGGTTCCATTCGGTAATGCTTAATCCTGATTCCGTTAATCGTGTAATGCCCCCCAATAAAATCTGGATCATGAGCATGATTACGCCGGCAAAAAGCCACCGGGTAACATTTTTATTGGATTTTTTTTGTAAATCAGTTTGCATCATTCTCTTTCTATTCGCGTACAAAGTTAACCCTGCAAAAGGATAGATATACATGAAGAATAATTTACCCAATCCTATAAAAAAAATAATGTTGAAAAAATTTATCTTTTTTATGAAAATCCTCTTTTACTTTTGGCAGAAATGCTGCTTCCTTTTTTCCATAATAAATTTTTTGAAGCAGGTCTTGATGAAGCCGGTCGTGGTTGCTTTGCAGGGCCTGTGTATGCAGCCGCAGTAATTTTACCTAAAGATTTTTATCATCCCTTGCTTAATGATTCCAAGCAACTAACAAAGGAAGAACGTGATCAACTAAGGCCAGTTATAGAAAAAGAAAGTATTGCTTATGCTGTAGCCAGTGTAAATAATGGAGAAATTGATCGCATCAATATTTTGCAGGCATCTTATAAAGCGATGCACCTGGCTTTAAATAAATTGAATAGCATGCCCGATATTTTATTGGTTGATGGCAACAGGTTTAAGCCGTACAAAAAAATGCCTCATCATTGCATTATAAAAGGTGATGGCATGTATGCATCCATTGCTGCTGCAAGTGTTCTTGCAAAAACATATCGTGATGAATATATGATAAATCTGCATGCAAAACATACAATGTATGCCTGGAATAATAATAAAGGCTATGGAACTCCTGAACATAGAAAGGCAATTAAAGAACATGGCTTGTGCACCTACCACCGAAAGAGCTTCAACATTTACGCAGCACAACTTACAGAAGAAGACATCCTGGAATTAAACTAATAATTTGCAATAAATCTTTTATAACAGATTAAACTCTTTTATACTCTCCCCGTCATATACCCGTATCACAATTTTAAACCAATTAAATCAAGTTTATGAAAACAAAGTTTTTATTAGTTACTGTCTTAGCATTAGGTATGGGCATTACGACTACAAATGCCCAAATTTCAAAACGTGCCGAAAACCAGCATGACCGCATTCACCAGGGTGTAAAAAGCGGAGAGCTTACAAAGAAAGAAGCTAAAGATGTAAGAGAAGATCAAAAAGATCTGCACCAGGATGTGAAGCTTGCAAAATCTGATGGCAAAGTAACCAAGGGTGAAAGAAAAATAATCACTAAAGAGGAAAACCGGAACAGCCGTGAAATTCACAGATTAAAACACAACGGAAGAGAAAGACATTAAAAAAGTTTGCAGTTGGTTAGTCTTAGCTCCCGCTTATTGCGGGGGCTTATTTTTTTTAAGCCCTCCATTCGCCCAACCCTTGCCTGGTTATAGCCCATTCTTCCGAAGTACAATCAACAACCGTAGAGGGCACAATGCCACCGGGGCCGCCATCTATAACATAATCAACCAGGTTACCAAATTTTTCATAAATGATTTCCGGCTCGGTATATTCGGCCGCTACTTCTCCCGGCAGTGAAGCGCTTAAAATAGGATTACCCAATGTCTCAAGAATTGATTTGCATATAACGTTGTCGGGTACACGCAAACCAATAGTATCTTTTTTACTCTTTAAAATTTTAGGAACCATCTTACTTGCCGGTAAAATAAAAGTGTAAGGGCCGGGCAGATAAATTTTAAGCATTCTGTACAAAGGGGTATCAATACTTTTGGTATAATCACTCAGGTGGCTCAGGTCGCGGCAAATGAAACTAAGTTGCGCTTTTTGAGGATCTACATTTTTTATCTTACAAATACGCTCTATAGCTTTCGGATGATATATGTCACAGCCGAGGCCATAAATAGTATCTGTAGGATATATAATAATACCGCCATCTTTCAGGCAATCAGAAATTTGCCTAAGCAGGCGACCCTGTGGGTTTTGTGGATGAACGCTCAGTAACATAGTAGTAAATTTGCATAAAGTTAATAATTCAAAAAGGTTTAAAATATCCTATACAAATACCTTTCCAACCTAATGCAATTAATCTTTTACATTTGCACGCTTAATCATTTAAAAAATAGTACATTATTTTATGGCGATTATCATTCTTGGCACAATGGCGTTCGATGCTATTGAAACACCTTTTGGAAAAATTGATAAAATTATTGGCGGCTCTGCTACTTACGTTGCTTATGCAGCCAGCCATTTAACACAACCCATTCAACAAATTTCAATTGTTGGCAATGATTTTCCTAAAGAGGAAATGGACGAGCTAAAAAAACGCGGTGTATCATTAACCGGTGTGGAAATTGTTTCCGATAAAAAATCTTTTTTCTGGAGCGGGAAATACCATTTGGATATGAACACCCGTGACACATTGATTACTGACTTGAATGTTCTGGCAGATTTTGATCCTAAAGTTCCTGAAGAATACCAGGGATCGGAATTTCTTATGCTTGGAAATCTTATGCCAACCTTGCAGATAAGTGTAATAAATCAATTAAAAAAAAGACCAAAGCTTATTGTGCTCGACACCATGAATTTTTGGATGGAAAGTGCATTGGATGATTTGAAAAAAGTATTGACCATGATTGACGTCCTCATGATAAACGATAGCGAGGCAAGGCAATTAAGCGGAGAAGTTTCCATCGCTAAATCTGCTAAAAAAATTATTGACATGGGTCCCCGGTATCTTATCATAAAAAAAGGAGAACATGGCGCTTTACTATTTCATGAAGATCATGTTTTCTTCGCTCCTGCGTTACCGTTAGAAGAGGTATTTGACCCGACAGGCGCCGGTGATACATTTGCGGGTGGTTTTATCGGGCATCTTGCACGAACAAAAGATATCAGCTTTGAAAATATGAAAACAGCTATTATAGTTGGTTCGGCTATGGCAAGTTTTTGCGTTGAAAAATTTGGTCCGCAACGCCTCAAAGAAATTACAAAAAAAGATATTGATACGCGGCTTAAGGAGTTTGTACAGTTAGTAAATTTTGATATTGATTTAGTATAACGGTTAGCATTACACGAAAAAATTTGCAACCGCAAATAAGTTATTTATGCTCGAAATAATTGCACTTATTTTCTTAACAAAAGAGATTGGAAAGCTTGCTCACAATAAAGGTTTAAAACCATCAACCTGGAAGATTTACGCAGTCGTAGGATGGATCATTTCTGAAATAACAGGGATTATTATAGGAGTTATGATTTTCGGAAAGGATAATCTTTTTTCTATAGCACTTACCGGGATAACCTTTGCTGTTACCAGCTACTTTATCATTAAAGCCCAATTGAATAAACTGCCTGACCAGGATTTTGATGATGATATAAATAGTATTGGAAGAAATTAATTAAACCTTCTTGCCAGCACAATCGTGTTTTTAAATTGTTTTTTCTTTCCTGCTGTATTAAAAATTTCTGTATAAATAATATAAATCCCTCGTGGAAGCTTCCTGTTTTTATCATCCAGCCCATCCCAGCGATAGTAGCCTTTTACACCACTCAGTGAATTTTTTTGCAGGTAACGAACTTCACGGCCGGTTGCATCAAAAATGGTTACATTCGTTACATAGCCAGGTGCGGGAAAACTATAATTGATAGTGGCAAAATCATCTATGCCATCATTATCAGGAGAAAAAATATCAGGTGTAATATTTATTTCTCCTTTCACTTCTTCGTTTACCCTATACTGTGAGTTTTTATAACCCGGCGTTCCATATCCTGCAGAAGTAGCTGCCGAATGAAAATTACTTTGAACGGAAGATGCGTTATAATCTATTCTTTCAAGGGAAATCCCTTCAGTATTTGTAATCAAAGGGAAATGCCATTTATCAGTATATCGTACTTCATCAATAATATTTCCCTGCCCGTTTAATATAATTACATCACCTGCATCATCAGGGTAAGAAGGCACACTTCTAACAGTGATAAACGCATCCGGATCCATAGTTATATATTGATTTTTTACTGCAACAGGATCTGAAGTAAGAACAATAAAATCACCTGGAAACAATAATATATTTTCTATACTTGCCTGCTGAATACTGCTGATAACATTGCTGCTGTTACGATTGGCAATATATACTTTGCTAAGATCCATTATTTTTTTAGACCGGTTATATAATTCAACATAATCAACACCGGCTGGTTTTGGATTAAAAAGAATTTCATTAATAACAATATCCAAGCTATCTGCGTCTTCAGAAATTCCAAACCTTGCAGCCTTATCATTTCCTATTACATTTCCTGCGCAATCCATAACATTTGCAGCAGTGATTGTATAAACGGTTCCTGTTGAAATGGGTGTATTCAAGAAAATATTTACTTTATTAAACTGTGGCGGTACTGCTGAAGCTCTAATTGCTGAAAGGCCATTATCAATGGAATAATTAGCAATAGTTGCCGCCTTGGCGCTATCTAACGGTTCACCATAGACGAGGGTTATAGTAGTACTGGTTACTGTAAAAGCATGTAAAAGCTTAGGCGCTGTTTGATCGGTATTTATTCCATCAACCGAATTCTTTTTGCCGGGTGTTCCTCCGTTTGCACTTACACTTCCTTTCCAGTTGCTGATACCTCTGCATGGATTTTTTGTATCAATCATCTCCAATGTCCATCCGCCATCTTTTTTCAATTCATTCTGATACCATGTTGAAGAGTATTTAACTGCGTGTATGCTTTTACCTGATGGATCTGAAAGAGAAATAAGATCGCCATCATTATCGAGTGAAGGAAAATTAGTAACACTTATTACAGAGCCAAACAAAGACAGCAAAGGAACTGCAGAGCCTGTGCATACAATAACAAAGCTATCTGGCTGTAAAATAAAATTGGGCATGGCGCCGCTTTGACCAGTTACATCACTCAATTTCCATCCTGCTAAATTGATTGGAAAGGAAGAAGTGTTTTTTAATTCAATCCATTCCGCATTGGGCAATCCCACTTGTGGTGAGGGATCAGGCATTATTTCATCAATTACAACATCATATTGCTGTGGTGTATAAAAGCTAAAATTTGAAGTGCCATTATTGATTGCATTGCCAGCAAGATCTTTTACACCATTTACAGTTAGCATATAGTGAACACCGTTAGTAAGTGATGTTCCGAATATAAGATGTACCAAAGATGGATTTACTACATCCTGTATTGCTGTAAGCGGTGATCCAGCACTATTGTTTACAACATAATTTGTTACATCCTGGCTGCTGGTATTATCTAACGGCTCATTAAAAAGTACATCAACAGCGGTTGAAGAAATTGCTGTGGCAGATTGTATTACAGGTGGTGTAACATCTGGCACATAATTTTTAATTTCAATATCATCAAAGAAATGTTTTTGAAAAAAGCTGGCAGTACTTTGCTTTACATAAAATCCAAAAAAAGCCGATGAAGTAAAAGTGGCATCGGTAACAGAGCCTTGACTGGTATAAGTATTTCCTGTGCCGCTCAAATCGCGGAAAAGTGTCCATTGATTCGCAGCATCTCTTATTACTTTTATCTTCATTATATTATTGGTTGTGTTCAAAATTCCATTTATGCCATCAATAATTTTTGTAATTGTACCACCAGCATCTTTACGGTAAAGACTTATTTCATCATCCGTATTTCCTATTCTTACAAAATAACCTGTGGTATTATTTAATGATAAATCACTTGCAGATGCTGTTAAATAAGCATCAATATAATTTGCAGAAGAAGGATTAAAAGTTATTTGAATATACATTTCCCATTGTACATCTGTAGCAAGAGTATTTGGTGTACTGAGAAAATAATTGCTATTTGCGGTTGTGTTATTACTTTGCAGTTGAAGTGATGGATTTACAATAAAATCTGATATGCCACCAACCCATGTTGGGTTATTTGTAAAATCACCATCATTAAAATTTTCTGAAAGTTGTGCGTTTGTAATTACACTGAAGAACATAAGCATACAAAAACAGGAAATAAAATTTCTTATCATAAACAGTAGCTTTGTTTTAAAGATAATTAATTATGGTTTCATTGGTTGGATATTAAATAAAAAGTAAAATGAAAATTGCTGTAGTAGGCGTCACTGGCCTTGTGGGAACTAAAATGTTGCAGGTATTGCAAGAAAGAAATTTTCCGGTTACAGAAATTATTCCTGTAGCCTCTGAGAAATCAGTAGGGAAAGAAATCACCATTAAGAATAAAAAATATAAAGTTGTTTCTGCGGATGATGCCATCGCCGCAAAGCCTGCATTCGCCATATTTTCAGCGGGTGGAAGTACTTCATTGGCATTGGCTCCTAAGTTTGCAGAAGCAGGCATCACAGTAATAGATAATTCTTCTGCATGGAGAATGGACCCGACCAAAAAATTAGTTGTACCTGAAGTAAATGCGCACGTGCTTACAAAAGAAGATAAAATAATTGCCAATCCTAATTGTTCTACTATACAAATGGTTTTGGTATTGAACCCGCTTCATAAAAAATATAAAATAAAAAGAGTAGTGGTTTCTACTTACCAGAGTGTAACAGGAACCGGGGTGAAAGCGGTGCAGCAAATGGAAAATGAAAGAAATAATATTGAAGGTGAAATGGCGTATAAATATGCCATTGATAAAAATGCTATTCCCCAGATAGATGTGTTTGCTGAAAATGCTTATACCAAAGAAGAAATGAAAATGGTGAATGAAACCAGGAAGATTATGGGTGATAATTCTATTCAACTAACGGCCACCTGTGTACGCATTCCGGTTGTGGGTGGGCACAGTGAAAGTGTAAATATTGAATTTGAAAATGATTTTGACATAAAGGAAGTAAAAGAAATTTTATCGGATTCACCTGGCGTAATTGTACAAGATGATATTGATAACTTCGTTTACCCTATGCCGTTAACTGCGCATGAAAAAGATGATACATTTGTTGGGAGAATCCGCAGGGATGAATCGCAGCCCAATACTTTAAACTGCTGGATTGTAAGCGATAATCTTCGCAAAGGTGCTGCTACCAATGCTGTGCAGATTGCGGAGTATTTGATTAGTTCATTGTAATTTTAATAAAGAATCCCTGAGTTGTGCAAGCATCGCAGGGATTTCTTCTTTTTTGCATGTGCCTACACTTAGCCTGTACCAGCTTGAATTTTTTGTAGCGCCAAATGCATAAAAAGGAACTACAGCAAGTTTTGCTTCATTTAAAATATAATCCGTAACATCAGATTGTGCAGTAATAGATTTCCCATCTCCCGTTGTTTTACCAACAAGGTTTAATTGTATAGTAAGATAAATTGCAGCCTGCGGAGCACATGCATCCACGTCAAAACCTTCTGCCTTTAATTTTTGGAATCCATCATAAATAAGCTGCAATCTTTCTTTCAGTTCTTTTTTAAAATGAATCATGTATTCATCAATAGCCGTTGTTTGCAATAAATATTTTGCCGTTGCATGTTGCTCCGCCATAGGGCTCCATGCACCTACATGACTGTTGATTGCCTTCATTTTTGCAAGAACATGCTGGGGACCTAAAGCCCAACCAACACGTACACCCGTAGACGCAAATGATTTACTGATGCCATCAATAAAAATGGTGTAATCTTTCATAGCAGGTCTCAACCCAACGGGATTATAATGCTGCGAATCACCATAAGTAAGTGTCCAGTACATTTGATCGTACATCACATACAATTTTTTTTCTTCATCAGTCCTGCGCATATTTTCTTCAAGAACCAAATCACATATTGCTTCGAGCTCTTCTTTTTTAAAAATCGTTCCTGTCGGATTTAACGGAGAGCACAAAGCAATAAGCACAGCCTCTTTAATATGAGGTTGTATATCTGCTCCAGAAGGCATAAAATTATTTTCTGCAGTAGTTTCTATAACCTCGTGATTGCCTTCAACAAAATGCACATAATGATTATTATTCCAGCTTGGTACTGAATATATTACTTTATCACCTTTATCCACAAGTGCCCGGTACAAAGCATAAATTAATGGCCGACCTCCGGCAGCAATTAAAATTTCATTCGTGCCAAACTCAAGTCCTTCCCTTTCGCGGATAAATTTTGAAACAGATTCTCTCAAAGCAAGAATGCCATCTGCAGGAGGATAAGTTGTAAACTTTTGCTTGTAAGCATCAATGATTTCCTGCTCTAATTTTTTTGGAATAGGAAAAATAGAAGAATCAAAATCCCCTATAGTAAAATTGTAAATTTTTTGTCCGCTTTTAATTTTTTCTTTTATATCAGCGCCGAGTTTCACGATCTCGGAACCTATCAATGTCTCTGCAAGATGGCTTAACCTGCCAAAAGCTTTTTTTATAGTATTGTATAAATTGATAAAATTATTTTTTGGTTTGAATTAAATATACTTATAAAATTTTTAAAAAATCTTCTATGCCCGCTACTATTCTTTTTGCTACCTGTTGGCGAAACTTAGGATTAAGAATTTTCTTTTCATCATTTTTATTACTTAAGAAAGCAACTTCTACCAGGCAATTAGGATAATCAGTTGGACCATTCAATGAAAAATTAAAACTTCCTACATTACCAAATTCATGAAGGCCTGTTAATAGCATGCTTTTCAAAATTGCCTGGCTTAAAGGCCGAAATCCGATATACCTGTAATAGGTGCTTACGCCATTTACGGTATCTCTGTCTGATGAATTTAAATGGATACTAATCAGCAAATCAGGGTTCTGCTGTTTCAAAAAATTAATTCTTTCTGGCATGCTTAGGGTGGTATCATTCACTCTTGTCATCACAACTTTTGCTTTTTTAAGGCGCAGATTTTTTTCAAGTTCTTTTGCAATCAACAAAGTGTAATCTTTCTCCTTGATATTTGTGGTGATACCCGTAGCGCCAATATTGCTACCACCATGGCCGGCATCTATAGCAATGGTTAAGTTTTTTAAATTTAATATTTTTGGTTGGCGTTTAACCTTGATAGTTAGTTTATTTAAATCGTCATAATAAATACTATAACCCCAATGTTGTTGATGCTTAAGTTCTATAATAACCTGCATCACATCATCTTCGGTTTGTTCGTACCAGGCATTTTTAATTTCAGCAGCAGATTTTAATTGCGTAATCCAGTTAGTATTGCTGACCGCACCAAAAATATCCACAACAATTTTTGAAGGATGAATCTCCTGGACACTTCTATATGGAAGCTTTTCATCAAGCTGAACAGTTACATAATCAAAAAGAGAATCACCATAAACTTTCCAGCTATCTGTTAAGTATTCTTTCTTTTCTGCCACATCCGATTTAATTACTTTGTCCTTATCAATAAAGGCTGAATGTAATTGGGAAAGCTGAACCTTATAATCGCTTTTAAAACTATCAACAACTTTTAAAAGAATGTTGCTGTCGAGAAAAGTCATTTTTGCTCCGCCAAGCCTGTCGTCGCCAAGGCCATATTTTAAAAACGGCAAAGAATCTGTTGTTCTTACGTAAAAGTAATCTGGTGGCTTAATTTGTGAAATGGAATTTAAAAAACAAAAAATGAAAAGAGTAGTTAGAATTTTTTTCATGAAATGAAGGTAGGAGAAATTGAAGATGCAAATATTCTTTAGCCTTTTTTAATGATTTATCATTTTTGTTTTTAAAGGATAAATTCATAATTTTCAATACAAATTAAGCACTTTATGACATCAAGAATAATGATTTTAAAAAGTCATCTATTCCCATTATTTGTGCTGAAGACTTTCTTCTGAATAATGCTTAATTTTCTTTTACAACCCATACTTCCCATCAGCAATCAATTTATTTGCAATCAACCTTCTTGCTTCTTTACTATTAAATGGTTCTGTTTTTGTAAAGCGCTTTAATCCCAGCAACATCATCTTTTGTTCATCACCATTTGCAAATGCATTAATGGCTTCTTTGCCACATTTGGCAATTTTATCTATTGCATCGTTGAGGAAGCATTGCATCATAGCGATTTCAACTTTTGAATTCTCTTCACAATTTTTATCTGATAATTTCATCACACGAAGCAATGTGCTTTCAGCAACAAAAGTTTCAATGGCCATATCTGCTATGTTCATAATAATTTCCTGTTCGTTGGTTAAGCTCGTCGTTAATTTTTGCACTGCTGCCCCCGCAACCATCAATATACATTTCTTCATATTTGCAATTGCTTTTTGTTCTTTTGCAAATGCTCCATCTTCATCATTATCAAATTCTGGAACACTCATTAATTCTTTTTGCACATTCATGGCAGGCCCCATCAGGTCAAGCTTTCCTTTCATCGCTCTTTTAAGCATCATATCCACTGTTAGCAGGCGATTTATTTCATTAGTGCCTTCGTAAATGCGGTTTATCCTGCTATCACGATATGCTTTGCTTATTAGATATTCATCGCTATAACCATTGCCGCCATGTATTTGCACACCTTCATCTACAACAAAATCGAGCACCTCACTTCCATGCACTTTAAGTATTGCACATTCAATTGCAAATTCTTCTGCGGCTCCTAAAAATGCTTCATTAAAGGGTTTGCCGGAAGACAGCAGTTCCGCTTCTTTATCATCAATCCATTTAGCGGTACGATATAATGCGCTTTCATCTGCATAAATTTTAATAGCCATTTCTGCCAGCTTATGTTTAATAGCGCCAAAATTTGCAATAGCAGTTTTAAATTGTTCACGTGTGTTTGCATATTCAATGCTGTTAGTAAGTGCAAGCTTTGCTCCCCCTACTGCTGCTGCTGCTAATTTGAGCCTTCCGATGTTTAAAATATTGAAAGCAATGATGTGACCTTTACCAATTTCGCCCAGCACATTTTCTACAGGCACTTTACAATCCTGGAAATAGAGTTGCACAGTAGAAGAACCTTTGATTCCCATTTTATGTTCTTCCGGGCCGCGGGTAAATCCTTCAAACTCACGTTCAACTATAAACGCAGTAAATTTGTCTCCGTCCACTTTTGCAAACACGGTGTAAACATCTGCAAAGCCGCCATTGGTTATCCAGCATTTTTGCCCGTTCAATAAATAATATTTCTTATCAGCAGAAAGCGTTGCGGTTGTTTTTGCGCCCAATGCATCACTGCCACTACCCGGCTCCGTTAGTCCGTAAGAACCTTTCCATTCGCCTGTTGCCAGCTTGGGAATATATTTTTTCTTTTGCTCTTCTGTACCAAAATATAAAATAGGCAGTGTGCCAATACCGGAATGTGCACTCATTGCTACGCTGAAAGAATATCCGCCGCCTAAGCCTTCGCTCACTAAGGTAGAAGTAACAAAATCTTTCCCAAGTCCTCCCAAATTTTCAGGAACCGATGCACCCAATAGCCCCTGCTCACCGGCTTTCTCCATTAAATGCGGCATAAGGCCAGGTTCCATTTTATCTATACGTTCCACAACCCGCAGCACTTCATTTTTTAAAAATTGAAGGCACATGTCACGTACCATCAATTGTTCTTCGGTATAATCTTCCGGAGTAAATGTTTCAAAGGGATTACTTTTTTTAATTAGCCATTCGCCACCTTTTAAAATTGAATCAGATGTTGTGATATTCATGATTTTATTTTTATTAATGAATTTTATTAATTTTTATTTTGAACCTTCTGCAGCAATAGATGTTCAAGATTATTATACACCTTCTGTAAAACTTCCTTGGCAATTTCTATTTGCCTGTTGGTAACACCTGCCAGCGCTTCATTCAACGTTCGGTTAGCAACTTCCATTGTCTTCTCCTGGAGATTTTTTCCTTCTTTTGTTAGAAAAATAAGATTGCTCCTGCGGTCATTTTTTGAAGCCACTCTTTTTACTAGCCTCGATTTTTCTAAATTATCCACCAATCTTGTTATGCTGGGCTTATCCCTAAAACTTGCTTTACACAAATGCTGCTGGCTTTGCCCTTCTTCTTTCCACAAATGGTATAATACACTCCATTGCTCAATCGTAATATCTATTGAAGATCGCTTAAAGTTTTTCTGCAGCCTGCGTGCAATAGCGGTAGAGGCTTTTCCCGTAATAAAGCTATAAAGCTCCCCTTTCTTAAATTGGTTGTTTGGCATATAGTTGTTTATGCAACTACACAAATGTACATTAAATTTTCAGGGAAACAAATTATTTTTATGCTAACATTTTATTTAATTGTATATCTGCATAATTAAAATTTAAGAATGACCTTTTTGTTGATTACAATTTTTTTGGGAGTTCCTTATGTAGCCCTTATACTATATTACAGGCAAAGCTGGGTTAGTATAAAAAATTATATTCCTTCAAAAGCGCTTAATGAAAATGATTTGCCTTTTGTTTCTATAATTATTGCAGCAAGGAATGAGCAAAACAATATTGGCAACTGTATTCAATCTATCATCAACCAAACGTATTCGCAAAATAAATTTGAACTTATTGTTATTGATGACCATTCAACAGATAACACAGCCTCAGTTGTTAATTCATACAAGAAAGAAAATATCCATATTATTAATCTTGCAGATTTTACTGGAAATACAATTTTAAATTCTTACAAAAAAAAATCTATTGAGACAGCATTGCAGTTTGCAAAAGGAGATTTGATAGTAACAACTGATGCAGATTGTATTGTTCCTCAAAAATGGCTTAAAACAATTGTTTCTTTTTACAAAGAAAAAAATCCTGTTTTTATAGCTGCGCCTGTTTTGTTTTTCACCTCTCCCTTGGAAGATGGCTTATGGGTGAGACTCTTAAAGATTTTTCAATCTCTTGATTTTATGGCATTACAGGGAATTACCGGCGCTTCTGTTTATAAAAAATTTCATAGCATGTGCAATGGCGCAAATCTTGCCTACGAAAAAAAAGCTTTTTATGAAGTAAATGGTTTTGAAGGAATAGATAATATTGCCAGTGGCGATGATATGCTGCTGATGCATAAAATTCAAAAAGCATATCCTGATAGAATGCTATTTTTAAAATCTCCTGAAACAGTCGTGCAAACAGAACCTGCCCGGATTTTAAAAGAATTTATGAACCAAAGAATTCGTTGGGCAAGCAAAGCAGATAAGTACACAGATAAAAAAATAACTGCTGTCCTCCTGTTGGTTTATATTTTAAATGCATGGATTTTTATTTTGGGTATTTCTTCAATCTTTTTTATTAATATATTTTATTTGTTTTCGATTTCTATTGTTATAAAAATTATTGCAGAATTAATATTTCTTTTTCCTATAGCAACATTTTTCAAAAAGCAAAAATTACTTTGGTGGTTTGTACCTGCACAACCTTTCCATATTATTTATACATTGATTGCAGGCTGGTTGGGTACATTTGGAAGTTATCAATGGAAAGGAAGGAAGGTGAAATAAATTTAGAAGATAAAACGTAACATGACTCAATCATTTTCTTTTTCCCAAAATGTATGGAGACGCCTTAAAAAAAATAAAGGTGCAATGATTGGTTTGTTTCTCATTTGCATTTCTGTGGTTATTGGTATTTTCGCTTATTTTATTGGAACGGATTCTACTCCAAATGCGAACCGGCAGATTGTAGAAATTCAAGCCAGGAAGCCGGGTTTCAGCCAACTGTTTATTATGGTAAAAAAAGAAAAGAAAATTTCTTCTACCAGTTTTTTTAAACGTTTATTATTCGGTGAGGAAGATAAAAATATATACATTCCTATCAATACTTATCATGAGACTGCTGACTCTGTTATTGTTGAAAAATTTATTGATGAAGGCGTTGAAGAAAGGCTTGCTTTTTCAAAAAATATTTTACCGAATGAAAATTATATTGTTTCAAAAAAATTCTGGATTGGCACTGATACTTTTGGCCGTGATATTTTAAGCCGTTTGATTGTTGGTATTCGTATAAGCCTCGGTGTTGGATTAATAACCGTGCTCATTTCTCTTAGTATCGGAATCATTTTAGGTGCTGCTGCAGGCTTTTATGGAGGCAAAACAGATAACATTATCATGTGGCTCATCAATGTAATATGGAGCATGCCCACACTGCTTCTTGTTTTTGGAATTACACTCACACTTGGAAAAGGATTCTGGCAAATATTTATTGCAGTAGGATTAACGATGTGGGTAAACGTAGCCAGGATTATCCGCGGGCAGGTACTGGCTTTGCGTGAAATGGAGTACATACTGGCTGCAAAAGCATTAGGCCTTAAAAATATGAGAATTATAATAAGGCATATTCTTCCAAACGTTCTGGGCCCGGTAATAGTAATAGCTGCTTCCAACTTTGCAAGCGCTATTATTATTGAAGCGGGGCTTAGTTTTTTAGGAGTGGGTGTGCAACCCCCAATGCCAAGCTGGGGGCTTATGATAAAAGAAAATTATAATTTTATTATTACACATAATCCTGCATTAGCGCTTGCCCCGGGGATAGCTATAATGATTTTGGTTTTGGCTTTTAATCTTTTGGGAAATGGATTAAGGGATGCACTTGATGTAAGAGGGTAGGTCTCCGCTCCGCATCAGGCGAAAGGATCAGTCATTTTATATTTTTAAATTTTATTCTGTTGAAAAGTTCGGGTATTCAAATAATGTTGAAATTATAAGATGCACCCAAATCTCAAATCGCCATTTAAAATCTAAAATCATTTTACATCATACATTTTCCTCACTCACTCTCACACTTCTATTAAAACTTTCTTCCAGTGATATAAGCGTTTCAGTACGTTCAATCCCTTTTATTTTTTGAAGTTGATCGTGTAACACATATCGAAGCTGACCTATATTTTTACAAACAATTTCAATATACATGCTATAATTTCCTGTGGTATAATTAAGTCTTATTATCTCTGGAATTTTTTCAAGATCTTTTGCTACCGTATCATACAGGGAACTTTTTTCAAGAAAGATGCCAACAAAAGCGGTTATATCATAACCCAATTGTTTTAAATTCACCTTTAATTTTTTACCTTTAACAATTCCAAACTCTTCAAGTTTTTTTATGCGTACATGTATGGTACCTCCGCTAACGAAAAGTTTTTTACCAAGCTCTGCATAAGGTGTGTCTGCATTTTGCAGCATCTCTTGTATTATTTGCAAATCAAGTTTGTCAAGATTTAACTTAGAAGCCATATAATTTTCTATTTTAAATGATTTCCATAAAAGTAAGTATTTTATTGAACCATTTCTATATTTTAATGATTTTGTTTAAAATATTTTTCTTATACCCGGCAAGTTATTAGATTTGTATTATAAAGTTCTTTAAAAATTGTGGGGTGATGAAATTTTTGGCAGACATGCCCTCTTGTCTCGAGGGTGAGGATAACAGGATAAACGTAGTGTAGAGCCGCTGCTTTAGTAATGAGGAAGCGACCAGGGTCGACCACTGAACTTTGCGCTATAGCTAACTGCCTCGTGGAGGTTCGATCCCTCCCCCTACAGCTTAACTTATCCCGTATAGATTGTTTATCAATTTACTACGGGATTTTTTGTTTGTGTGGGTTTCATTAAGAGTTTCACAAATTTTTTTATTTAGTCAGGAATTGGTTATCACGCTGGGTTGCCTTGGCATCGGGTATTATTTTATGCATCAGCAAAAAAATGAGGATTTCATTCGAACTGCTGTATTTCTTACGCTATTATTCTGCAACCAGGCGCTGATGGGATGCAGTTATATAAAGCAGATATAATTACAACTAGACCGGCCAGCGACTACACCATACGCATTATTCCAAATTATGAAAATATATCAGTGCCGTTAGAAAATAATTGTATTATATGGCAACATTGATTCTAATTAAAAATTAAAAAATGGATGAAAGAAAAATAACAACCTTGTTTCTTGATATCGGAGGCGTTTTACTGAGCAACGCCTAGGGATATGATTTCAGGCACTTGGCAGCCAAAAAATTTCATTTAGATGAACAGGAAATGGAAGAGCGACACGGCATCATGTTTGTTACGTATGAAGAAGGCAGAATAACATTAGACGAATATCTTGATCGTGTTATCTTCTATAAAAAGCGCGATTTTACTTTGAATGAATTTCGTGACTTCATGTTCTCTTTAACTACTGCTGATGTGGAAATGATTGCCTTCATAAAAAAATTAAAAGCACAATACGGTTTGAAAATAATTGCTGTAAGCAATGAAGCAAGAGACCTGAATGCTTATCGCATAAATACTTTTAAGCTCAATAGTTTCATTGACTTTTTTGTTTCCTCCTGTTATGTTCATATAAGAAAACCGGATACAAGGATTTTTAAGCTGGCGCTTGATATGGCACAGGTTCCTGAAAATGGAGTAGTGTATATTGATGATCTACAAATGTTCGTGGATGTTGCAACCGATTTTGGTATCAAAAGTATTTGCCATAAAGATTATTTATCAACGGCCAAAGAATTAGCTCAGTTGGGGTTGATAACCGATAAAATATTTCTAACAACCGATGATATTTCATTTACTAACAAATTGATCACTTTAAAATCAAATCAATGAACTGGTTAATTTTAATAATAGTTGGCCTTTTGGCAATTGCATTAATTGTATTCCTTGTAATGCGTAATCAAAAAGATGAAAAAAAATTCGAAAAACAATTAGATAATGATTACCATAAACCAAGGACGGACGAAGGGGATATTGATATTGATAAATTAACGGATAGCGTTCATTAGAGATCACATAGAATGTTAATCGAATAACTAGTATATAATGATATTGGCTATTAACGGCGGATCTTCCAGCATTAAGTTTGCTTTATTTAAAACGGGCAATTCGTTGGAACAATTGTTTAATGGAGAGATAGAAAACATCGGAACTAAAAAAGCAAAACTCCATTTTAATAATGCAGTTGATCAACAAAAAAATAGTATCGATTTCGAAGCTGCCGATCATGACGAGGCTGCGAATCATTTGATTGACTGGCTGGAGAAGCAAGCACACTTTGCTTCAGTTAAAGCTATTGGTCATCGTATAGTTCACGGAATGAAACATACGAAGCCTGAACTTATTAATGATGAGTTATTGAGTGAATTAAAAAAGATCAGTGCATTCGATCCTGAACACCTGCCCGAAGAAATCAAATTGATAGAAATCTTCAGCAAGCGTTACCCTTCATTAAAACAGGTTGCATGTTTTGATACGTCGTTCCATACTTCTATGCCAACCGCTGCGAAATTATTATCTATTCCACGTCGCTATTATGAAATGGGAATTCAGCGATATGGTTTTCATGGTCTCTCTTATGCGTACCTGTTAGAAGAACTTAAACGTGTAGCCGGAGAGGAAACAGCAAAAGGCAAAATAATTTTAACACACCTCGGCAGCGGTGCAAGTCTTGCTGCAGTAAAGGATGGAAAAAGCATGGACACAAGCATGGGGTTCACCCCAACATCCGGATTACCCATGGGCACACGTACCGGTGATCTTGACCCTGGTGTTGCATGGTATTTAATGCAGTTTGAAAAACTCAATCCAAAGCAGTTTAGTCATTTAATCAATCATGAATCCGGTTTGCTAGGCATATCAGAAACAAATGCTGATATGCGGGAACTAATGAAAATTGAAGACACTGATAACCGTGCTAAAGAAGCCATTGAATTGTTTTGTTATCAAACAAAAAAATGGATCGGTTCATTTGCGGCAGCACTTGGTGGCTTAGATGTTTTGGTATTTTCAGGGGGCATTGGCGAACATTCGCCGGAAGTAAGAAGTAAAATATGCGATAACCTTGAGTTTTTAGGAATTGAATTAGATGAAATAAAAAATATGAATAATGAAGACGTTATATCCATGGAAAAAAGTCGGGTATGCGTTCGCGTTATTAAAACAAATGAAGAGTTGATGATAGCAAAAATGGTTTGGGATGTTTTGAATTACTCAATTAAAAAGTGAAGGCATGAGCATAAAATGAAATCGAAAATCAAATGTGTGAATGATATAACTATTATCATTAATTGTGTAATAAATAAATAAGCTAAGGCATGTATCTTGTTAACAAGGTAAAATTTCAATCTGAATCATAAGTAATAATCAATTTTATATAAAACAAACTTTAAAAAAACAGTATGACTATTCAATTAAACACGGATAATAATTTAAGTGTACATGAAGCATTTGGCAACAAGTTAGACGACTTACTATCAAAAGAATTAAGCAGGTTTAGTGAGCACATCACACGTTTAGAAGTTCATCTATCGGATGAGAATGGTTCCAAAAAAGGAATAAATGATAAAAAATGTTTGTTGGAAGCCCGTCTTGAAGGCAGGCAGCCCATGGTTGTTACGGGGTTGGCAAATACGTATGAGCTTGCTGTTGACAGTGCAATTGATAAGTTAAAGACTTCTCTTGATACAATACTTGGACGATTGAGGAACCATTAACAGTGGGACTTGTAAATAAAGTTTATTAGAAACAGAATATAAAAGATGGATCACTCAAAAATGAAACCAGCAACAATGCAACATGCAGACAATCCGCCAATGGGCCATGCAGGGCATAATCATCATGCTATGATGATTGCTGATTTTAAAAAGCGATTTTACGTGGTATTGGTATTAACTGTACCCATCCTGTTGTTATCAACTACGATACAACATTTCATTGGAGTTGACTGGCAATTTACTGGCTCGTCTTATATCTTATTTGCATTATCAACCGTAGTGTTTATTTACGGCGGATGGCCTTTTTTAAAAGGATTGGTAAGTGAGTTAAAAGAAAAGAACCCGGGCATGATGACGCTGATAGGATTTGCTATTTCAGTAGCATATATCTACAGCACCGCAACGGTATTTGGATTAAAAGGCATGGACTTTTTTTGGGAACTGGCAACGCTTATCCTCGTTATGCTTGTAGGTCATTGGATAGAAATGAAATCCATTGCAGGAGCTTCCAAAGAACTGGAATTATTAGTGCAATTGATGCCATCAGATGCACATATAGTAATGGGAGATAAAGTACATGATGTAAAAACAGAAACATTAAAAGAGAAAGATATTATTCTCGTAAAACCAGGAGAAAAAATTGCAGCCGATGGTATCATATCAGAAGGTGAAAGTTATTTGAATGAATCGATGTTAACGGGAGAATCGAAGCCAGTAAAAAAGATCAACGGAGATAAAGTTATCGCGGGTTCAATCAATGGAAATGGCTCGATCAAAATTACCGTATCGCATGCTGCAAAAGATTCGTATTTATCCAAAGTAATTAAGTTGGTGGATGATGCGCAAAAGGCAAAATCGAAAACTCAATTGTTGGCTGATAAAGCTGCGAAATGGCTATTCTATATTGCATTAACAGCAGGTATTTCAACATTTGTATATTGGTATTTAACCTGGCAATCTTTAGACTTTGCCATGGCAAGAATGGTGACGGTTATCGTTATCTGTTGTCCGCATGCTTTAGGATTGGCTGTACCATTGGTGGTTGCAAGATCAACTTCGCTGGCAGCAAAAAATGGATTGCTTATCAAAAACAGAACAGCATTTGAAAATTCAAGAAAAATTACCACCATCGTATTTGATAAAACCGGAACGCTGACTGTTGGGAAATTTGAAGTATCAAAAATAGTCTCGCTGCAAAAAGATGTAAGCGAAAATGAATTGATAAGACTTGCATCTGCATTAGAGCAAAAATCAGAACATCCTATTGCCACAGGTATTTTAAAAAAAGCAAAAGACTTATCCCTGGCTGTTCCTGCAACAGAAAACTTTAATGCCATTACAGGCAAGGGTGTTGAAGCAACTGTTGAAGGGAAAAAAATATTGGTTGTTAGCCCGGGTTATTTAAAAGAAAAAAACATCGCTATTCCAGATGGCTTTAAAGCGAATGATACGGAGACGGCTGTGTTTGTTATCATCAACGATGCGCTGACGGGATACATCGCTTTGTCAGATGAAATACGTCCCGAATCTGCAAGTGCAATTGCTACATTGAAAGATGAAAACATCAAATCAATATTATTAACAGGCGACAATAGTAAAGTAGCAAAGAGCGTAAGTGAAACGCTGGGCATGGATAGTTTTATTGCAGAAGTATTGCCTGACCAAAAATTGGATAAGATAAAAGAGTTGCAAGGCAAAGGCGAGTATGTAGCAATGACCGGCGATGGTGTAAATGATGCGCCGGCGCTTGCCCAGGCAGATGTGGGCATTGCAGTCGGCAGTGGCAGCGATATAGCAGCAGAAACTGCAGGCATAGTGTTAGTCAACAGTAATCCGAAAGACATTGTGAGTTTGATTTTGTTTGGCAAAGCCACACATCGCAAGATGATTCAAAATTTAATTTGGGCCACCGGTTACAACGTGGTCGCATTACCGTTAGCAGCAGGCGTATTATATCATTGGGGAATATTGTTAAACCCAGCGGCAGGTGCAGCTTTGATGGCGGTTAGTACAATCGTTGTTGCTATCAATGCGAGTATGCTGAAAGTAAAATAAAATGCAGGACATGAATGATGAATTACTCAATAAAAAAATAATCATTTTAAAATAAATATTATGGAAACAAAAATTATGAACACTGACATGGAAACATTATCAGAAGAAATGCTTCAAAAGATGAATGCATATTGGCGTGCTGCCAACTATCTTTCAGTAGGACAAATTTATTTGTACGACAACCCGCTATTAAAAGAGCCGCTAAAACTGGAACATGTAAAACCGATGGTGCTCGGACATTGGGGTACAACGCCGGGACAAAATTTTATTTATGTACATCTCAACCGGGTCATTAATAAATATGACCTTGATATGTTTTACATTGCCGGCCCCGGTCATGGCGGCCCTGCTATTGTTGGCAATGTTTATTTGGAAGGTACATGGACTGAAGTATATCCGAATGTAACACAGGATGAAGCCGGGTTGCAAAAACTATTTAAGCAATTCTCTTTCCCCGGTGGTATTTCAAGCCATGTGGCGCCCACAACACCTGGTTCTATTCATGAAGGTGGTGAGTTAGGTTATTCATTGAGCCATGCTTTTGGCGCTGCATTTGACAATCCTGATCTGATAGTTGCCTGCGTCGTTGGTGATGGAGAAGCGGAAACAGGCCCCCTGGCTACTTCATGGCAATCGAATAAATTACTGAACCCTATAACAGATGGCGCCGTATTGCCTATCCTGCATTTGAACGGATACAAAATCAGCAATCCGACTATATTAGCCCGTATTGAAGATGAAGAACTGGAGCAATTTTTCAGAGGCTGCGGATGGACGCCTTATTTTGTAGAAGGCGATGATCCTGCAACCATGCATCAACTCATGGCAGCAACTATGGAAAAAGCAATAGAGGAAATCCATCGTATCCAGGGAAGAGCAAGAGATGCCAACGATAATACGAGACGACGATGGCCAATGATTGTTCTTAAATCACCCAAAGGATGGACGGGGCCTAAAGTAGTAGACGGTCTACAAATTGAAGGTACTTTTCGTGCCCACCAGGTTCCGATTATAGTAGATGCAGATCATCCCGATCATGTGAAGCTCCTGGAAACCTGGATGAAGAGCTATAAACCAGAAGAATTATTTGATGATAATGGTCGCTTAATGCCCGAACTAGCTGAGCTTGCGCCAAAAGGGAACAGTCGTATGGGCGCTAATCCGCACGCTAATGGAGGCATACTTTTAAAAGACCTTCACATGCCGGATTTCCATAAACATGCAGTGCATGTTCCTTCACCCGGAGCAGTAATGGGACAGGACACAATGGTTCTTGCAAAGTTTCTGAGAGATGTGGCAACGTTAAATCGCGACCACCATAATTTTCGTGTATTCGGTCCGGATGAAACCATGTCCAACCTACTCGGGGCAATTTTTGAAACAACCAATCGCCAGTGGAATGCTCGTACAGAAAAGTATGATGAATTTCTGGCGCCGTCAGGAGAAGTGGTTGATTCTATGCTGAGTGAACATCAATGTGAAGGTTTCCTGGAAGGATATTTATTAACCGGAAGGCACGGATTGTTCAACAGTTATGAAGCATTCATCCGCATTGTTGATTCCATGTTCAGTCAGCATGCCAAATGGCTGAAAGTAACATTGGAACTGCCCTGGCGCAGAAAGATTTCTTCTCTGAACTATTTGCTGGCTTCGCATGTATGGCAACAGGATCACAATGGTTTTACCCACCAGGATCCCGGATTCCTGGGTCATGTCATTAGTAAAAAGGCAGACATTGTAAGGGTTTATTTACCGCCGGATGCTAATTGCCTCTTATCTGTTTTTGACCATTGTCTTCGAAGCCGCCACTATGTAAATGTGGTCGTTGCTGGCAAGCATCCACTCCCGCAATGGCTTACAATGGATGAAGCAGCGGTGCATTGTACCGAAGGCATTGGTATCTGGCAATGGGCCAGCAATGACCAGGGAACTGAACCTGATGTAGTAATGGCTTGTTGTGGTGATACGCCAACGCTGGAATTACTGGCGGCTGTTTCTATAATACGGGAACATTTGCCCGAAGTTAAAATAAGGGTGGTGAATGTGGTTGATCTTATGAAATTACAATCCAGTTCTGAACATCCACATGGCTTGAGCGAGCAGGATTATGACTCCATTTTTACTAAAGACAAACACATCGTTTTCAACTTTCATGGTTATCCATGGCTGGTGCATCGCCTTACTTATCGCCGCACAAATCACAACCTTCATGTAAGAGGTTATAAAGAGGAAGGTACTATTACAACGCCGTTTGATTTAAGAGTGCAAAATGATATTGATCGTTTTCATTTAGTCATTGATGTGATAGATCGTTTGCCGCATCTGGGCAGCAAGGGCGCTTATTTGAAACAGCAATTAAAGGATAAATTAATAGAGCATAAACATTACGTACATGAACATGGCAAGGACTTGCCTGAAATTCTTAACTGGAAATGGAAAACTACAGATTAAAAAAGATATAATTTTAAAATCACAGATAAATCAAGCAAAAAAGACAAATGAAAAAAAATTAGGCATCTGGATGGATCATGCAAATGCGCATTTGATGGAATATGCTGATCCTATTGTGACAAGAGTGGTGACTTCAGATTCCACACATGAGGAAAAATAAAAAACATTGCAGAAGGGTTAAAGTATGATGCATAATAAAGAACAACAACAAGAATCTGAATATTATAAAGTGTTAGGTGAATCTATTAAAAACTATGACGAAGTACTATTTTTTGGTCCAACCAATGCAAAGATTGAACTATCAAATATTTTAGAAGATGATCTTAATTTTTCAAAAATAAAAATTGAAACAAAATCAACTCATAAAATGACAGAGAACCAGGAGCATGCTTTTGTAAGAGATTATTTTTCAAAGTACTGATTTAAACTTTTTAAGTCAATTTATTAAAGATTTTGAAACAAATGAATAAACAAATATTAAAAGAGACCATTGAGCAATTGTTTGCTGATGGCAAAGGGTTGCTTGCAATGGACGAAAGCAATGGCACTTGCAATAAACGGTTTGCAAAACTGGGCATTCCGCAAACCGAAAATACACGACGCGACTGGCGTGAGTTATTAGTTACGACACCTGGTTTAGGCGAGTGCATTAGCGGTGCCATCTTGTATGATGAAACAATTCGTCAAAATGAAAGAGACGGAACACCCATTATTAAAGCAATTATTGAACAGGGTATCATTCCGGGGATTAAAGTAGATACGGGTGCCAAATTAATGGCTGGCCATCCGGTAGAGAAAGTAACTGAAGGATTAGATGGATTGCGCGACCGGCTGCAGGAATATTTCCTTATGGGTGCAAAGTTTGCCAAGTGGCGCGCGGTAATAGCAATTGGTGATGGCATTCCTACAAAAGGTTGCATAGAAGCGAATGCAAATGCTTTAGCCCGTTATGCAGCTCTCTGCCAGGAAGCAGGCCTGGTGCCTATGGTAGAACCTGAAGTGCTCATGGAAGGAGATCATGATCTACAGGTATGCTTTACCGTTACAGAGGAAGTATTAAGAACCGTTTTTAACCATCTTTATATACAGGACGTAACTTTGGAATCCGTTATTGTAAAACCCAATATGGTTATTTCCGGGTTGAGTTGTCCAACTCAGGCATCATTAGATGAAGTGGCGGATGCTACGATAAAATGTTTGCTGCAATCCGTTCCTGCAGCAGTTGGAGGAATTGCTTTTTTATCCGGTGGCCAGTCAGGTGAACTAGCTTCAGCGCATTTAAATGCCATGCATGTACGGTATCCGCAACTTCCGTGGCCATTGACATTTTCTTTTGCCCGTGCCATTCAGCAACCCGCGATGGAAATCTGGCAAGGTAAGGATACGAACATTAAGGCAGCGCAGCAGGCTTTGTTTCACAGAGCCAAATGCGACCAGGCTGCACGGCAAGGTTTGTACAATTCAGGAATGGAGAACCCGGTATTTCTTATGAATTTATAAACAATTACCTATCGCTGTTTTAAGAAAAAAGGAGGATACAAAAAAATATGAATAAGGTAAGCCATCCCAAATATTTTACATGGATTTATTAACCATCATTACAATTCTTATTATTATCAGTGCTGTTTTTTCTTACCTGAATGAACGCATTATAAAACTACCCGGTGCTATTGGTTTAGTTACTATTTCAATAGTAGTCTCTATTCTTATATTGGTAATAGGGAAAACCAGCAATGGGTTAACTAATACTATTGAAACATTCGCCCAAAGTATTGATTTTTCAAAAGTGCTTTTGAATATTATGCTGGGATTTCTGCTCTTTGCCAGTGCTTTTCATTTTGATTATCAGAAATTAAAAGAACAGCGTTTGCCGATGCTTCTGTTAAGCACGCTGGGGGTACTTATTTCAACTGGAGTTTTTGGTGGATTACTTTACCTGGTAACGCTGATTTTAAATATTCATTTACCTCTTATTTATTGCTTTTTGTTTGGTGCCATCATTTCCCCGACTGATCCCATCGCGGTAGCAGCTATTCTAAAAAATTCAAAAATTCCCCCGAGGCTTGACACAATTATTTCGGGTGAATCACTATTTAATGATTGTGTGGGCCTTATTCTTTTTGTAATTATCCTTGAAATTGCCAATAAACCCGGAAGCACTTCTTTTGTAGAAATACTCCACTTATTTGCACAAGAAGTGTTAGGCGGAATAATAATCGGATTGATATTGGGCTATTTAGGTTACCAGTTGATTAAATCTATCAAAGACTTTCAAACCATTTTTTTAATTTCTATTGCACTGGTATTAGGGATATCAGTCATTGCCGGTAAGTTTCATGCTTCTATTCCATTATCTGCAGTTACGGCAGGTTTAATTATTGGCAACGAGAGCATGGATAAAAATAATATTGCTGATCAATTCCTGGGAAAAGTCTGGCAACTGGTCAATGACCTGCTCAACACTATTTTGTTTGTGATGATCGGATTGCAACTGGTTACAATGCCCTTCCTTCATGAGCATTGGGTTATAGGTCTTGTCTCTATAGTGATCCTGCTAATTGCAAGGGTTGTAAGCATTACTGTACCGGCAGTTGTTTTACTCCGCAGATTGAATCTAAGCAACCTTTCTATACTTACATGGGCAGGGCTCCGGGGTGGTATTTCCGTTGCAATGGCTTTAATGCTTCCTCAATCTCCCTACAGGGAATTAATTCTTTCAAGCTGTTATTTCGTTGTCATCTTTTCCATCATATTTCAAGGACTAACGCTGAAGAAAGTTGTAGAAATAGCCGTACGTTATAAAGCTGAGTAAGTATGACTATAAACCAACATATATTTTTTGAAAAATGGTTTGAAATTTTTAAGTCCTTGCTTTATTTCTTTCAAAAATACTTGTGGGTAAATTTTTATAAAACCAAAATAATGAACCATGGAAATATCTCCTTCAATTATAACCGAGGCTGCATGCGACAAAATGAAAATAATCTCCTTTAAATAAAACAAAAAAAATGAAAGAACAAAAATTCGATTACGGAATGATTGGCCTCGGCACCATGGGGCGCAACCTGGTGTATAACATGAGCGATCATGGATATACCGTTATTGGTTTTGATAAAAATAATTCCCAGGTGGAAACACTTAAGAAAGAAGCCGGCAATGACAAAATATTTGCCACATCAAACCTGGATGAATTTCTAAAGGCGCTAAAGACGCCTAAAGTAATCATGATGCTTGTGCCTGCGGGGAAAATTGTGGATGAAGTCATCAATGAATTAAAACCTTTTTTATCAGAAAATGATTTGCTAATGGACTGCGGCAATTCTCACTTTACTGATACCAATAGAAGGAATGAGCAATTGGAAGAATCAGCCATTCACTTTATGGGCGTTGGCATTTCAGGGGGCGAACTGGGCGCTCGCTACGGCCCGAGCATTATGCCGGCCGGCCCGGAGAAAGTGTATGAGCGTGTAGCTGAAATGCTGGAAGCTGTTTCCGCCAAAGTAAATAAAGAGCCTTGTGTAACATGGCTGGGGCCTGGCTCCGCAGGGCACTATGTAAAAATGGTACACAACGGCATTGAATATGGGTTGATGCAACTCATTTCCGAAGTGTATCATCTGTTGAAGGAATGTGCGGGTATGAGCAATGATGAGCTGCATACTGTTTTTTCAAAATGGAATGAGGGAGAATTGCAGTCGTATCTTATAGAAATAACCGCAGATATTTTTACCCAAAAAGATGAGCTTACCAGCAGCCGGATTATTGACAGGATCCTTGACAGTGCAAAACAAAATGGCACGGGCGCCTGGACTTCTGAAGATGCTATGAATTTACAGGTACCCATTCCGGTTATTGATAGTGCTGTTTCCATGCGGGATTTATCCGCATATAAAAAAGAACGTGAAGCTGCACACCAAAACCTGGAAGGTCCTGAAACGAAATTCACCGGGGATAAAAATGAGTTGGTGCAATGGATGGGGCAGGCGCTCTATTTTTCAATCATCACGGTTTATGCACAGGGAATGGCGCTGTTACAGGTAGCATCCAAAAAATACAAGTACGATTTGAATTTAGAAAATATTGCAGCGATCTGGAGAGGCGGTTGCATCATTCGTGCATCGTTACTGGAAGATATCCGTGCTGCTTTCTCCCAACAGCCGGATCTATCAAATCTTTTACTGAGCGATGCGTTTTCAAAAAAATTAATGCAATCGCAAAAAGGTATTCGTAAAGTTATTCAAACAGGTGTTGAATCCGGGATTCCGGTTCCCGCAATGATGGGGGCTTTAGCCTGGTTCGACAGTTACAGGAGTGGATGGCTTCCGGCAAATTTAATACAGGCACAACGCGATGATTTTGGCGCTCACACTTATGAGCGAAATGACAGGAAAGGAATTTTTCATACACATTGGAACCAAAAAAAATAAAATGGAAAACGAAGTAAAAATAGGCCCCACCATCATTATAATACTTGGTGCTACGGGAGATTTAACCTGGCGTAAATTGACACCCGCCATTTACAACCTCTGGCTGGATAGCTGGATACCCGAAGAATTCGCAGTGATCGGGGTAAGCCGTGATAAATACACAAGCCCCGAATTTGAAAAACATTTACATGAAGGCGTAGATAAATTTTCACGACAGGGAAAAACAAAGAAAAATGAATGGGATATTTTTGCCAAATACCTGACCTTCCAGCAAGGGGAGTTCAATGCTGCATCTACCTATTCTGCTATAAAAAAGCAAATAAAAGTTCTTGAAAAAAAGTGGAAGGCCACTGCCAACAAGATCTTTTATCTTGCTGTTCCGCCCAATGCATTCGAAGAAATTTCTGGGAAGATAGGATCTTCAGGACTTGCACAGAATAAGCTTAAAAGCCGGATTGTTATAGAAAAGCCTTTCGGACATGACCTGGAAAGCGCCATTGACCTTAATGCCTTATTGCATACCAATTTTGAAGAAAAGCAGATATATCGTATTGATCATTACCTGGGAAAAGAAACGGTGCAGAATATACTGGCTTTCCGGTTTGCCAATACATTGTACGAGCCTATCTGGAACCGTAATTACATTGATAGCATTCAGATTACTGTAGCAGAGCAACTGGGTGTGGAGAACCGGGGTAATTATTATGAAACAGCAGGGGCGCTCCGCGATATGATACAAAACCACCTGTTGCAATTGCTCTGCCTGATCACCATGGAACCGCCCGTTTCATTTGAAGCAGATGAAGTGCGCAACCGGAAAGTGGATGTATTAAATGCCCTGCAAAAAATCAATCCTGAAGAAGTGCATCAGTATGCCGCACGGGGCCAATATGGGTCGGGATGGATAAAAGGAAAGAAAGTAATTGGTTACCGTCAGGAGCCGGATGTAAGCAAGGACTCAACCATAGAAACATTTGCTGCATTGAAATTGCATATGGACAACTGGAGATGGCAGGGTGTGCCTTTTTATTTACGAACCGGCAAACGAATGGATGAAACAATTTCAGTTATAACCATACAATTTAAAACTCCGCCATACCAATTATTTCCGGCACAGGCAATAGGCAACTGGCAGCCCAATCGTCTTATTTTAAGCATTCAACCACACATGGGAATCTCTACCAGGTTCCAGGCAAAACGCCCAGGCCTTAAAATGTTGCTTTACCCCGTTGACATGCATTTTGATTATAACGAATCTTATACTTCAGGAACACCTGAAGCTTATGAAACCTTGTTGCTGGATATTATGGAAGGTGATACAACTCTTTTTATGCGTTCCGACCAGGTAGAAGCCGCATGGAAAGTGCTTATGCCTGTTATTAATGTATGGGAAGCAAATCCTCCCAACAACTTTCCTAATTATAAAGCCGGTAGCCAGGGAGCCGAAGATGCGGAAATACTTATTGCAAAAGACGGTCATAGCTGGTTTGATATGCCGATTAATAATTTATCGTAATATAAGATGGTAAATAAAAAAATGAAAAAGAAAGTAGCTATGTCACATGCTGATTTTAAATGCAACGTCAATCATTCATCAACTCCCTTACATCATTTTTGGGAGCACACAGTCGGCAGCAGTCATGCAACCGATAGCTGATTGGCAAAAACAATTAACACGATGTAACAGCGAACTTGGCTTCAGGCATGTGCGCTTTCACGGTTTACTTTCAGATGATATGGGGACGCTCGTGAATGAAGAAAATGAACTGGTTTATTCATTCTTCAATGCAGACCAGATCTGTGATTTTTTACTTTCCATAGGTATGAGGCCCTTTACGGAATTGTCATTTATGCCGAATGCTCTTGCTTCGGGTCTGATACTGTTTTTCATTACAAAGGAAATATCACTTCTCCCAAAGATTATGAAGACTCGGAAACATTGATAAAAAAATTGTGGAACATGGGGTACATCGCTATAGATTGAAAGAAGTGAGCCAGTGGTTTTTTGAAGTGTGGAATGAACCAAACCTTGATGCCTTTTGGAAAAAAACACAAGCGGATTATTTTAAGTTATACCACCATACCGCCAATGCTATTAAAAATGTACACAAGAATTTAAAAGTAGGGGCCTGCTACTGCCGATAATGCATGGATAAAAGCATTCATGGATTATTGTTATAAAATGAGGTACCTGCTGACTTTATCTCCACCCATTATTACCCTACGGATGCTTTGGGCAAACCGGGGGATGATACCATTACCCAACTTTCGAAAAGCAAACGGAGTGTGTGAAAGCTTTACCTGTATGGCGTTTCATTGATAAATTAAGTTAAGTTAGAAAAAGTAAATTTAAGTAGGTTACTGTACTCCCCTACAAAGAGGCTGTTTCAAAAGCATGAGATAGCCTCTTTTTATTCGGATACCTCATTTTAGTTATGAGTCAACCTCTTGTATTTTTTGCCTAAAGTTGTTTAGGCTTTTGCTACTCTTTATAGGTATCAATTTGATAATTTATTTTTTTGACAAGCTCATTTACATCAAAAGGCTTTGCTATAAAATCATCAGCGTGGCAAAACTTTTGAATCTCGGAAAAATTGGTATGCGCCGAGAACATAATAACAGGGATATCTTTTGTATTCGGATTCGATTTTAATATGTTACAAACCTCTATCCCGTCAATTCCCGAAAGAAAAACATCAAGCAATATAAGCTGGGGATTAAAAATTTTGACTTTTGGAATAACATCTTCGCCTTTAGGAAGAGCCATTACTTCAAATCCATATCTTTTCAATACAATTTCTACTACCCAAAGTATGTCAGAATTATCATCTACAATTAGTACGCGATTCATAAAGTTTTGTCACTACAATAATTAAACCATTTCATAAATAAATTTCAACTATTTGCAGTTTATACATACGAAAGCCTGAATCTTTATCTAAAATTTAAATTTTCCCCATTTATCATTTCTCTTTTTTCGGTGAAATATTCAAAAAAGTATATCTTAACAGTGCATATTTTCAATTATTTTTTTAAATATTTATTAATTCCTAAAACTATAAAACAAAAATTTTTATTCAAAAATACAAAGCCTAAAGATCTGTACGATTTGTATATGGATTCGAAAAAACATTCGCTCGCTACAGGTGCACCAGCTACAATCTCACCAAAAGAAGGGGGAAAATATTCTGCACATGGGAATTATATAAAGGGAAAGAATCTTCAGTTAATAAAAAATAAACTAATTGTTCAAACCTGGAGAGGAGCCGGTTGGGACAAAGCAGATGAAGATTCCACTTTTATTATTTATCTTGAACAAAAGGGAAATGATATGTTCCAGATAGCGAATATGATAACCTCATTAAAGGATGGGATGAGCATTATTGGAAGCACTGGAAAAAATATCTTGCAGGAAATCCTATTTCCGAATCAATAAAGATGTAATACCTGAACTAACGGTATAGGTTAGATGCTTTTTAAATTCCCAGTACATCTTTCAACTTTGCATATCCTGCTTTGCTTACCGGCAATTTTGCGCCGGTGCTCAGCCATAATAAATGACTATCCTTTTCATACGCATCTATGCGGGTAATGAGTTGCGTATTCGCAATATACGAACGATGAACGCGTACAAAATGATAAGCGCTTAGCGATTGTTCAAAAAAATTCATCGTGCGTTTTTTCAGGAAAGTTCTATCGGCTGTTACAATTTTTACATAATCATCTGCTGCTTCAAGATAATTGATTTGATTAACAGGAATGATTTTTATCTTATTGCCATCTTTTACAACTATCCTGCTTTGCTGAGCAGATGATTGTGCTGCAGTTTCCATTACTTGTTGAGTTTGCTGTGTATTTTGGGGTTGCTGATATTTTTGAAGCGCTTTTTCAAAACGTTCTTTGCTAAAAGGTTTCAATAAATAATCTACCGCATTTAATTCAAAAGCTTTTATGGCAAATTCATCAAACGCTGTTGTAAAAATTACAGCCGGTGGGTTTTCAATAAGTTCCAGCATTTCGAATCCATTAATTTTAGGCATTTGAATATCAAGGAATAAAAGATCGGGCTGATATTGTTGTATTGCTTTTATTCCTTCAAATCCATCATTGCATTCTGCAACCAGCTCACCATCGGCATATGATTGCAAATATTCTTTTATAATACTTCTTGCCAATGGCTCATCATCAATAGTTATAATTTTCATATACTTTGTGGTATAAGTATGGTAGTAATAAAATGTGACTTATCTTTTTTTGTATTTAAAAGATCATGCCTGGCAAATAAAAGAAATAATCTTCTTTGAATAGATGAAAGTCCAAAACCTGTTCCCTTAAGAGGTTGCGAAGTTTCAGCATCGTACGGATTTTGTACCATCACCTTCAAATTATTTTCTTCTGTTGTTGCTTCAATTTTTATCATTACCTCATCAGTAGTATCATATAATCCAAATTTTATTGCATTCTCAACAATTGGTTGCAACAAAAGTGCAGGCAATTTAAAATTCAATACCTCTTTATTAAAAATTATTTCTGTTTGCAGGCGATGACCAAATCTTACTTTTTCTATATCAAGGTAAAGCTGAAGGTATTGTAATTCTTCTTCTAAAGTATTCCATTGGTGTTCATCTTTTTTTAAAGTGCCTCTTAAAAAATCACTCAACTGGTGAATCATGTGCCGTGCCTTTTCAGGATTAGAACCGGTAAGTGCACTTATTGAATTTAAGCTGTTGAATAAAAAATGAGGTTGCAATTGCTGCCGTAATTTAAACAGTTCTGCTTCTTTTGAAAGCCGCTCTGATTCTACTTTCCGGCTATCCGATTCTTTTTGCTCTTGCTGGCTGTACCACAATAAGCTAAACATGCTCATGCTGCTGATTAGTAAAAAACCAGCGCCAAACCTTATACTTCGGGATGCATGAATTAGATCAAAATAACTATCACCTTCTTTAAAAATCAGCCATAAAAAACCTTTCTGAATCAATAACCATAAAAAACTTACTGTAAGGCTTATTACAAGAATGTACCAATATTTTTCCTGCCGCGGCAAATAATATTTCATGCTGTTGCTTATAAAAAAACAAGCTGTTGCCAACAGCACATTACTTACAACGCTATCAGTAATTGCATGCATGTCATCAATGCTCAATTGTTTTAGTATGATGTATTGTAACAATATCCAAACAAGCCACCAGGCAGAAAAAAAAATACGCAATCTTTTATAAGATAAAATGGAATAAGCCAAAGCAGATTTTTTTAATTCATTTGAAATGTTTTCTGAAGACAAATTTCATGTAAATGATTGGCACGTTTATTTATAAGCTTTATATAATTATCTGCATCTTCTTTTTCGCAAATACGCGAATACAATTCAACACCATCAATCAAATCATTTAACGGGTGCAGCTCTGCCACATCAATAAATTTCCAATGCACGGGTTTTTGTTTATTGTTTAAAAAATTATCTTCTTCTTTATCGCCCATTATTCTTGCTTTTTGAAAAGCATGCATATCATCTTCTGCATGTACAAGCCGCAATTGTTCATCAAATTGCGGAGTATGATTTCCTTCTCCACAAATAATTCTGTAAACAATTTTTGCAAGATACCATTTCATATAAGAGTTTTATAAGATGAAAAATTTATTGCCATTAATAATTTGTAACCTCGATTCCTCCAAATACACAAGCCCCTTTTAATAAAACAGTTTTATTATGATCTGGAATAATATTATTAAAGCTTCGTTTATCTTCAATACCTCCAAATACTGCCGTTACTTCATTTTTCACATCCCAGTTTGATGGTATAATTAATTTTGTGCCTCCAAAAACATTATTTACTTCGAGCACTACCGGATGTTGTATGTCTGCCTGCATGAAATTTATTTCTGTACCACCCATGAAGCTGGTAATTTCTCCGCCTTTAAAATTTTTGGAAAGAATATTTTTTTTTACTCCACCAAATACTGCATGAATATCTATGTATTCGGCATTATCTCCGGGTGCAGAAATACTTTCAGCATTAAAACTATTTGATGGAGATTCATTCATTGGATTCATTCTATTCCATCTGTTCCGTCTTCTGCCGAAACTATGATGCCTTGGACGTACAATAAAAAGCAACCCAATACCTATAAGAATTACCGGCACTATATAATTATGAAAATCGACTCCGGGTATAGATTGGTCAATGAGAAAAACAGTGCCAATCAACATCATAATAAACGCGCCGGGATTATGAAATTTACTTTTAATTCCGACAAAAAAACCTATAACAATTAAAAGCACCGGCCATGTAAATACCCATGCAGGTATCGGTGCTCCCATTTTGTAAGCCAATAATAAAAAGCCTGCTACCACTAAAATCAAACCGCTCCATATACGTGAGCTTCTCACGCCGCGATAATTTTGCAAATCATTTTGTTCCATAAAATTATTTTTATTTCGATAGAACAAATTTATACCTATCATGATTCTGCTGAAAGATGCTTTAGGCTTACCAAAGTAAAATGTCGGTAAATGATATGAATGCATCGGTGAACAGTATTGACTGCAACTCTATATCAGTATTTTTGCATCAATGGGTCAAAAAAAATTAAAAAGATTTGGCGAGATAAAAACTTTTTCCAATGTATTGGAATATCCTGAAAATATAAAGAGCAAGTGGAATGAATTTTTTAAAAATAATAATCCAATAGTTCTTGAACTTGCCTGTGGTAAAGGAGAATACACCACCGGGCTTGCGCAATTGCATCCACAAAAAAATTTTATTGGTGTAGATATTAAAGGCAATCGCATTTGGGTAGGTGCCAAATTTTCACTGAATAATAATCTTGAAAATGTTGCTTTCTTAAGAACACAGATTGATAAGATCAATAATTATTTTTCCACAAATGAAGTTGATGAAATATGGATCACTTTCCCTGACCCGCAATTGCGTTTTTCAAAAGCAAAAAAAAGATTAACGCATCCTAAATTTTTACGACTGTATCAGCAAGTATTAAAACCTGCTGGAAAAATTCATTTAAAAACAGACTCTCCTGATTTGTATTCTTTTACTAAAACAGTAATTGAATTATACAATCTTATCGTAATTACCGATCATGATAATGTTTATCGACAGAAAAATATTTCAAATGAATTAGAAATTAAAACTCATTACGAAAGTCTTGATATTGCAAAAAGCAATTGCATTTATTATTTATGTTTTTCTCTCCCCGAAATTATTTCAGATAATGATGTAGCGCTTACTCATCTTTTAAAAAGTATGCAGCATGAGTAATGATGATGATTTTCTTGAGGGCGTTCATTTTTATTATGATAAATCCGGGCTTATGGTGCTTACTGAAAAATATCATTTGCAAAGAGGATATTGCTGTGGCAATGGTTGCAGGCATTGCCCTTACCATTTTGAAAATGTACCTGAGCCGCAAAAAAGTAAATTATTAAAACAAAAAAATAAGCGCTCTGATTAACTTTAAAAAAATAGCCACTGCATGAGGCTATTTAAAATAAATTTTCTTTACAATTATTGTTTATTCAATTCGCCATTCATTATAGCTAAGCCACTGGCATCATTGTTTAATGTCTCCGTAGTTAAAACACCTTCTTTCTGAAATCTTACTACATAATTATATTGTTGAGATACTGTTGAATTTTGAGTTAATGTATTCTGATTATTTACTGTTGAATCCTTGCTTGTCATTGCTGCACTTGGAGTAATCATTGTTGAATCCTGAGGTGTTCCGCTTTTTACTGTTGTAATATCATAAACATTATTTCCATATCTCTCCTTAATTTTTGAAATTATCATATCGGGCAAATAGGTTTCTAATACCGGCAGTGCAGCATAACCAACCTGGCCGGGCATATTCATGGGGTTTACTAATCCTGAATTATTTATATTAGCATTCATACTATCCCTGTTTGTTGCTGCATTAATTGATGATGAATTATTCATATTATTATTCATCCTTGAGGAACTATCCATGCTTGTATTGTTCATATTGTTTACCAGAGTACTGTCCATTCTGGTTGTATTGTTGATATTATTCTTCATTGAGGAACTATCCATATTATTGCTGCTATTTACTGGTGGAGGCAGTGTATCAACTTTTGACTTATTTGCATTTGCACTATTAGTTGGGGTCTGTGCAAATAATAAAGCACCAAACATAAAACTGAAGATTAAAAACATTATTAGCGTTTTCATAAAATTAAATTTTTAAAAGGTTTTGGTTTACTATTTTGTAAACAATTCTTATGCCGTTTTATAAAATTTAAATACTGATGATTGTGATTGATTTTATTATAGCTATCTGAATGTATACTAAGAAAAATAAAACCAGGAATTAAAAATATTTCTCCTAAATGTAATTGCAGAATAATTTGTGTTGAATTTGTTACTCAATACATATAGAAAAATTATTGCTCTGTTATTTCTCATATGAATTATCTATTTAAAAAAATTTCAGCAAAAGAAAAAAAATTTTTATTGTAAAATGATAAGAAAAACTTCCAAAAATATAAACAAGAGAAAGGAAACTGTACGATCTACCACCAAACAATACACTTTTTTTGAAGACGTATATGCCGTAGTCAGGCAAATTCCTAAAGGCCGGGTTACTTCTTTTGGCGCTATCGCTAATTATCTCGGTACTAAGCGCTCTGCCCGAATGGTAGGCTGGGCAATGAACGGAGCACATTCTGTTAAACCAAAAGTACCCGCACACCGGGTAGTTAACCGCAATGGAATGTTAAGCGGTAAAGCTCATTTTGGCACACCAACTCTTATGGAAGAATTATTATTGAAAGAAAAAATAAAAGTGGAAAATGATACCGTTGTAAATTTTGAAAAAATATTTTGGGACCCTTTTATAGAATTAGGTTTATAAAAATGAATTCAAGTATAATAAGGACTTATCATTAAATAAACAACTACACCACTTATGGCAACGTACAACCAAACAGGCCAAGTAATTCTTGCCAGCTTTTTATGCTTCTCATAATCGCCTGATAAAGCTCTGTAAGCTGTAAATAAAATAAAGGGCAATATTATTCCGGCAAGCGGTATGTGCGTAATCAAAATAAAATAGTAAACATAACGCAGAGAACCTGCAAGTGTTTTTTCATCCATACTTACAATTCCATCATGATTAAGATCGCCGTATTTAGTATCGCCGCTAAGTAAATGATGACATATATAAGAAATTAAAAAAAGTACAGAAAGAGTAATGGCGGCAAGTATTATTCTTTTATGAAGAATATATTTTTTTGATTTTACTGCAAGCAATGCAGCAACTAATAACAAAGCTACCATTGAATTGATGATTGCATTAGCCGTAGCAAAAATATGCGGGTTAAAACCCAGCCTTATATCAAATTTTATTTCTGCAATAAAGGCTACTGCTATAAAAACAATGACAGATACTGTCCAGATAAAGGCTTTTGCTTTGGCATCATTTTTTTTGAAAATGGGTTTAGGAAATTCTTCTTGAAAATCAGTTATCATTTCTTTTCTTTTTGACAGGAGATTAAGCGTTTTTAAAAAGCCCTTTTATAAAATCTTTAAACGATCCTTTCCTGTCTTTTTCAAGCATGAGTAAAGGAATATCTCTTACTAATTTTTTTTGATCTGATGAATCTAAACCATTGTACCAGCCTCTTACAATTCGTTCCTTATCGAGAAGAAAAAAGTTTTCAGTATGTATAAAAGCGGTATCAATATTTGCATCTGCAACGCTTGCTTTTATTTCTTTAAGCGCTAATTGATAAATGCTGTCTCTGTTGCCGGTTAAGAGCCACCAGCTATCAGGATTTATATCAAATTTTTCAGCCCATTTTCTTAATTGTTGTACTGAATCATGTTTGGGATCTACGGTAATAGAAATGAATTGCACAATAGAATCATTGTTAGGAAAAGAATTTTGCAAACGTTTCATTGCTTTGGCAAGTTGAGGGCAAATGGTAGGGCATCGGGTAAAAAAGAAATCGAGAACAATAATTTTTCCTTTTAAATCTTCAAAAGAAACATTTTTGCCAAATTGATTGATAAAATGCATATTGCTAACGCTGTGCCATGCAGTATCGTAAGTTGTTTTACCATTTTTTTCAACCACATTTACGCTGTCATAAAAAAACCTATGCGGCATTTGTACATCACGATTGCTGTAATAGCTTACCAATAAATAACCCAGCAATGGCAATAAAACCGCCAGCATTAATGCAATTATTGATTTCTTACTCATAATCTTTTTCTAAAACAAAATTAGCCATTGCAAAGAGCAACAGCTAATATTAAAAATGTAAGTTCAAAAATTTAATCTAATTTTTTGTCGCTCTTTTCTGCAGGCTCCTGTGCAGGTACATGATGGTATTCTTTTTGTTCAATATAAGGACGGCTGCCGGCATCTGTATTTCTTAATTTTTTAAACGAGTTGCCATCATAAATAAATGCAATAATAAACCAGATGAACAAACAGGCAGGTACTGCAACTGACATTACCATGTTTCTTACTTCATCCCCAAGATGCATAAAAATTGAAATAATATAAAATGCTTTTGCCAAAGTAAGAATGCATATTACTCCTTTAATAGCCAATACAAGGGATTCATTCGGGTCTGATCCCAAATCTATTTTATAAACTGTTAACCCCAGGGCAAGTTCTAAAATTGTAAGCACCAATAAAATCCAAAACACTTTCCATATTCTTTTAACCTGTGCCAAATCAGCGGCGCCCGATACTATGTGTGTTGATGTTTCTGCAGACATATAATTTCTTTATACTTTTTTAAATAAATAAGATTAAAAACTTTTTTAAAAATTAAATCAGATAAAAACAAAGGAATACAAATACCCATACCAAATCAACAAAGTGCCAGTAAAGTCCTGCTTTTTCAACCATTTCATAATGGCCTCGTAATTGAAAATCGCCCCGCTTTGTTTTAATCAACATTATAGAATTAATAACCACTCCGGAAAATACATGGAATCCATGAAAGCCGGTGATTCCGAAAAAATAACCACCAAATGCAACAGGACCCGGCGTTGCAACCATTGCTCCGTTAAAAAGTATTTCCGGCCCCCAGGGATTATGGCTTACGGTAGTTCCCCAATGTTGTAAAACTCCATCAACTAATACCGGGTGTTGATGTGTAATAAGATGAGTCCATTCCCAGGCTTGACAACCTAAAAAAGCAAGCCCGCCGAGAATGGTAAGGAACAACCATTTTTCCACACTTCTCTGATTCATTTTATGACCTTCATGCACAGCCAATACCATAGTAACCGAACTCATGATAAGAATGAATGTCATTAAACTCACAAATGCCAATGGTAAATTTGCTTCTGTAAAAGGAAATTTATTAAAGACATAATTATGGTCAACCCAATTATTAAGGCTGAAACGAATAGAACCGTACGAGATTAAAAAGGCACCAAAGGTGAAGGAATCACTCATTAAAAAATACCACATCATGAGTTTACCGTAACTCACGTTGAAAGGGCTTTTACCTCCCGTCCACATTTTAGTTTTGGATTGTGTAAGCGCTGTTTCCATTATCATTCTTTAAAGATTATAACAAAAATAAAATATTTATTTATTGTTGAATTGTTTAATTGCAGTATTGTTAAGTACTCATTATTTAATTATCATATTAGCGCACTATCACATTAAGCCATTATCTTATCATCAATAAAAAAATCAATAAATATATCCATAAAAGATCTACAAATTGCCAATAAGTATTCATCAAATCAATAGGCATTGTACTATACGTTTTTCTTTTAGCGCTAACAGATTTCAGCAATGAAATTATAAGCGCTATCACTCCGCCAATTACATGCACAGCATGAAGCCCTACTATTATATATAAAAAAGAGAATGAAACATTTTTTGTTAACGTAATACCATTATGCCATAATTGTTTGAATCCTATATATTGCATAAACACAAATGCGATACCCAATACAAGTGTTACGACAAGCCATCTTTTGTAATTTTGCATTTCACGGTTCATAAATGCCTTGCGGCTAAGCATAATCGTTATACTGCTTATAATAATTACAGCAGTTGAATACCAAAAGATTAAGGGCAGATCAAAAGTTAACCAATTGGCCTGGTTACGCTTTACAATATAAGCGCTGCTTAAGCCGGCAAACATCATCACTATGCTCGCCAATGCTATCCACAATGCAAATTTGTGAGGATGCAATCTTGTTTTTTGATCATTCATCACTGCAATCATAATTTATATTTCTCTATTTAATTCTTAATTCTAAAATATTTTTTTATACTTTATCAAATAATAAAGCAAGGAAAACAATCATCAGGTAAAAATATGAGCTGAACATAACTTTTCTTGCTGCTGCAACATTCATTTTTATTACAAGCATTATACTTATATACACCATCCAAAAATTACAAGCCAACAAAATCCAGAATGATATAATTCCACTAATATGAAAATAGAATGGCAGCATTCCCACCGGTATCATCAGCATTGAATAAATAATGGTTTGAACTGCTGTAAATTTAGTAGGTCCCTCCCTACTTGGTAATAATTTAAAGCCTGCTTTTTCATAATCTTTATGAGCTACCCAGGCAATCGCCCAAAAATGCGGAAACTGCCATAGAAATTGGATTGCAAATAAAATATACCCTCCAAAGTTTGAAAATTCAGCCACTTCACCTATTGACGTTGTTCCCTGGAAATGCGCTAAAGGATTTATAAGTCCTGTGCCTGCAACCCACCCGATTAAACATGGCAAAGCTCCCGGAAATGCACCTACTAATACGGAAATAGAATTTATTTTTTTTAAAGGAGTGTAAATAAATGCATAAAGAAATAAGCTGAACAAGCCAATCATTGCACTCGTAAAATTGAACCATTGCCACATGATAATTATACCTGCTAACCCTGTGATTATTGCAAAAGTCCATGCTTCTTTTTCGCTCATTCTTCCGGCAGCTACCGGCCTGTTGGCCGTACGTTTCATTAATGCATCTGTATCTTTTTCTACTGTTTGATTTATAGCATTCGCTGATCCTGTTATCAACATACCCGCAATAAATAATAATACAACCGAAGTAAAATCAAACTTAATATTAGGAGCCAACAGGTAACATACTACACAACTAAATACCACCATAAAGCTTAAAGTGAACTTGATTAAAATAAAATAATCTTTTACTTTACTTGCCAGTGCGTAAGAAGCAGAATGAGGTATAGTTGTTACCGTTTTATCCATTTACAAAAAATCTATTTTAAAAAAGCCCTGAACGAACAGGGCTATTGATTCAGAAAAGTTTAATTAATAAACCTTTTTAGTCCCCTCTAGTGTTTACTTTCATCCGGGCCTATGGGTTCAGTTTGCGGAATAAAACTTCTTCCATCTTTACCATAATCATAAGGCCAGCGATGCACTTCAGGAATTTCTCCGTACCAGTTACCATGTGGCGGATGAATAGGTGCAGTCCATTCCATTGTATTTGATCCCCATGGATTTTGATTGGTTAATTTTCTTCCTTTAAACATTGAATAAAAGAAATTAAAAACAAACAAAAATTGTGTCGCAAAAACTATCATGGCAACTACGCTTATAAATTCATTAAGCCCGTTGAACATTTTAAAAGATTCCCAGTTACTGAAATCATAATAACGGCGTGGCATACCCGCTAATCCTTCATAATGCATTGGCCAGAAAATAAGATATGCCCCAATCATTGTAATCCAAAAGTGTATATAGGACAGTGTGTGATTCATGTGCCTGCCAAACATTTTAGGATACCAGTGATAAATACCTGCAAACATTCCAAACATAGAAGCCACGCCCATCACAAGATGAAAGTGAGCAACCACAAAATAGGTATCATGCAGGTGAATATCTAATGCAGAGTTTCCAAGCCAGATACCTGTTAAGCCTCCTGATATAAATAAGCTTACAAAACCAATGGAGAAAAGCATACCGGGTGTAAAGTGAATATTCCCTTTCCACAGGGTGGTGAGCCAGTTAAATACTTTAATGGCAGAAGGAACCGCAATTAATAAAGTAAGCAATACAAAGAATGACCCTAAAAATGGATTCATTCCCGTAACAAACATGTGGTGCGCCCACACCATAAATGATAATGCGGCTATCGCAAATAATGAACCTACCATAGCCATGTATCCGAAAATAGGTTTTCGTGCATTTGTTGAAATTACTTCAGAAGCAATACCCATTGCAGGAAGTGCAATTATATAAACTTCAGGATGACCTAAAAACCAAAACAGGTGCTGGAATAAAATAGGGCTACCCCCTTCGTTCGGCAAAATTTTTCCACTGATAACAATATCACTCAGATAAAAACTTGTGCCTAAATGACGATCGAATAACAAAAGTATAACGGCAGATAATAAAACAGGGAAGGTCAATACTCCTAAGACTGCTGTAAAGAAGAGCGCCCAAACAGTAAGAGGCAATCTCGTCATATACATTCCTTTGGTACGCATGTTCAGGATAGTAGTAATATAATTTAAGCCGCCCAGTAATACGGAAATTATAAATAAAGCAATACTGGCAAGCCAAAGATCCATTCCCGTTTTAGACCCATCCATTGCATCTTGTAAAGCGCTTAATGGCGGATATATCGTCCAGCCACCACTTGCAGGGCCGGTTTGCACAAATAAAGATGAAAACATAACTATTGATGCAGCAAAGAAAAACCAATAAGAAAGCATATTTAAAAAGGGAGATGCCATATCTCTTGCGCCAACTTGCAGGGGGATTAGAAAGTTAGCAAAAGTTCCGCTTAATCCTGCAGTTAACACAAAAAATACAAGGATGGTGCCATGCATCGTAACCATTGCATAATAAAATTCTGTGTCAAGCTTTCCGCCTTTGGCCCAGCGGCCTAAAATATCTTCAAGAAAAGGAAATGTTTGATCGGGATAACCTAACTGTAATCGAAAAATAACAGAAAATAAACCTCCTATGATAGCCCATATAATTCCTGTTACAAGAAATTGTTTGGAAATCATTTTATGATCCTGGCTAAAAATATAGTGGGTAATGAAAGATTGTTTATGATGATGTTCATGTGCAGCATGACCCAGATCGTGCACCACCAATGGTTGTTCATGCAAAACTTCTTCGTGATTCATAATGATATTTTTTAAAAGGCCTTGGCTAATTCTTTATTTTTTAGTACTCATATTCTGTGCTACCGTTTTAGACGAATCTGTTAAGGCAGGCTTATCAGGATCCAATGAAGGAAATGCTTTATAGTATTCCGGTTTTTGCGAAGCCATCCATCCGTCAAATTCCAATTGTGATTCTACTATAATAACACCCCTCATAGTGAAATGGCTTTTTCCACACATCTGGTCACAGCTTATTTCATAAGTGAAATCAGGGTTGTCTGTTCTTACTTTCATTTCAGCAGTTGTATAAATTGGGGTAAACCACATTGTAGTTGGTGTTCCTGGTACAGCATCCATCTTCATACGAAAGTGTGGAAGGCCCACATCATGTATAACGTCCTGTGAATTTATTACCAGCTTAACCGGCTTATTTACCACAACGTGCATGGTAGTTGTTACATGTATATCATCATGGCTGGCAGCATCTGCCCAGTCAACTCCAAGCGGATTATTTTTTGCAGGATCGGTAAGCTTATAATTTTTTCTTCCCAATACTCCATCTCTGCCGGGGTAACGGATTTCCCATCCAAACTGATGCCCGGTAATTTCAATAAGCTGTGATCCTTTGGGTGCATCGGAAGTAAATTTAAACCAGTACTTCAATCCAAAAACTACAAGCACTGTTAGTACAATAGCTGGAATACCTGTCCATATTAATTCAAGCTTATTACTGTGGGTAAAATAAAGCGGCTTTCGCTTATCGCTTTCCTGGTATTTAAAGGAAAACCAAAAGAGTAATATTTGGGTGATAAAAAATACTACTCCTGTTACAACGATAGTAATCCAGAGCATTGTATCAATACTTTTACCTTCTATAGAAGCTGCCCCCTGTGGAAATAAAGTTCTGGGATAATATAATTTATTACACCACCACACGCCTATAAGCCCGCCAATAATAAAGGCAATCATTAAAAAACCATTTACCCGGTTGTTTTGTTTCCGTGCCCTTTCTTCACCTTTCAAAATACTTACATACTCGCTTGCTTTTGAAATCTGGAAAATAACCAGAAAAATCAGTACAATTATCGCTATCAAAAAAAAGTCAGTCATGATTCTTAATTTTCCCCAATGGTGCCTCAATAGCAGGCTCAAAGGTACTTTTGAATTGTTTTATATTTTCCTAAATATCTTATTTAGTATTAAAATTTTTTATCACTTTCTAAAATCCTAAATAAACAAATCCCTAATCCTAAATTCTTATACATGATGTATAATACTTTCTTTAAGAAATGGATTGTTCATTGCCGTCATGGGCACTTTAGATGCAAACCTTCCTACTCCCCACATAATAATTCCTATAAAACCTAAAGGAATTCCAAATTCAAACCAGCTTAAATGCGGATGATATTTAACTGTACCTGGCATTACCATCAAATAAAAATCTACCCAATGCCCGAAAATTATAAGTATGCACATAAATGTAACAATGGTATAATTCCGCTTGGTGGCTTTTTTCATAAATATTAAAATAGGGCATAAAAAATTTAATACCAGGTTTAGGTAAAATAAACCTTCATAAGGCCCTTGAACACGTATTTTAAAATAAACAGTTTCTTCAGGTATATTACCATACCATATAAGCATAAACTGATCGAACCACAGGTATGTCCAGAAAATAGAAAATGCAAACATGAATTTTCCCAAATCCTGTAAGTGCTCCTGGGTTACAAATTCAAGCTGGCCCTGGTTTTTAAAATAAATTACAAAAATAGTAAGGAGTGCAATACCGGAAACAAAGGTACTTCCAAATGTGTACCAGCTATACATGGTGCTGAACCAATGAGCATCAATGCTCATAAGCCAAAACCATGGCATTATAGAACCAACAGTGAGCCCGTACAAAACAATATAAAATGATGACCAGAATAAATTCTTCTTCATCCATATTTTTCCTGTTTCATAATCCATGGTACCCATCTTATCGCTTTCAAGACTAAGCAGCCTTAATTTTTTTCCAATAAAAGACCATAGACCAATGCAAACAACAGAAGCAATAATGAAAAACGTGGGATTTAAAAACCCTGATTTACCTTTCAGCACTTCATCATGGGCAACCATTTGTTTATCGAGCCAGGGATAAATATCAGAACGATTGCCGAAAATAATGCATAAGAATACAACCAATGTAAGAATTCCTAAAACGGGAACCAGAGATGAGATAGCTTCGGAAACCCGGCGAAAAGCAACTTGCCAGCCACCCATGGCTAAAGTGCTTATGACTATAAAAAAAGTACTCACATTTGTAAGCATCAGCCAGAAAAGACTATTCTGAAGAAGCACTGCCCAAAACCTTGTACTGTTTAAATTTTCTCCATGAGCACCAGCCATTGGGTTTAAAAAAATAACTCCCAATATTAATACAAGCAAGCCCGCAACCATAAGCCCAACTGACCATTTTTTATACGCCGCCGGAGATACATACTGATTGTCCATTAAAAAATTATTTTTAGAATTATACTTTTTATTTTTTTGTTGATGCAGAATCTGCTTTAGTTGCACCTGCCGTTTTTGTTGAATCGGCAGCCCCGCTACTTGCATTTGCCTGTTGCGATTTTACATACTGAATTACCATCCATCTTTGTTCTCTGCTTAATTGAGATGCATAACTTCCCATATTCCCTTTTCCAAAAGTTATAGAATGAAACATAGTGCCTACGGGCATCTTAACGTATTGAGCCAGCGTTAAATTGGCAACTGCAGGTATTTTTCCGCCTGTTGATAATGGGCCCTGTGCATCTAATTTAGGCCCATGGCAAATTGCGCAATTGATATTAAATAATCTTTGCGCTTCAGCCATTTGAATTGTATCAAGAGGAGCTAATGGATCTTTTACTTCTGCGCTCATTTTATATCCATTGGAATCATTTGGTAAAGTATAAGGAAACAAATCTCCCCTTCTTATAGTCCCTTCAACAGGATAAGGAATGTAATTAACTCCTTCATTTTTCAAATCGTTGGGTGCATAAGCTTCGTAAGCCCGGCTGTATGCCATATCAGGCATATAAATTTTGCCAGGCTCACGCTTGCTGTCACAACTTTCAATAGTTGCCACCAATAGCGTTATTAATATAAAAGCTAATAGAATTCTTATTTTTTTCATACTTCTCAAAATGAACTAAATCAAATTAAAAAACGCCAAATTAAAAATTAAACCTATACAAAAATTTAATACCCTACTTCTTCTGTCTTATATAATTTTTGTTCCTTATCATAACGGCCAAACCACCATCCATCTTCTGCCTCTTGGACGTTTATCTCCATTGCCCCGTTATTTTGTAAAAAACTTTCTATTTCGGTTTCATTTGTTTTTTTTGTGCATTCAATTACCATTACAAAAAGGTCATCAGTAGCCCGGAGATGAAAGTGATGTTTTTTTACACCCGGCATCATTTTACATAGCCAGCAAAACGTCCAAACCATACCAACTGCCGATAATAAAACAGTAAGCTCAAATGTTATTGGAATATAAGCAGGTAAAGGAAAATGAGGTTTACCGCCAATATTCAATGGCCAGTCTGTTGCTAAAATCCATCCCATACCGCCTACTGCTATAGATGTTCCTGTAATACCGTAAATAAATCCCATTGTATGAAGGCTGGTTTCCCTCAATCCCAGTGCATGATCAAGACCATGAACCGGAAATGGTGTATAAACATCATGAATTTTATAGCCTGCTCTACGAACATTTTTAACAGCCGGAAATAAAACTTTCTCGTCGTTAAAGCAGCCTACAACAAATTTTTTTCTCATATAAATGCCTCCACAATCCCGCAAATAATGGGATCTTTTAAAGTATTTTTATTTGAATTTCTTATCAATTATTCTTTCTTCTTATTTAATTATTCTAAAAAAAAATTAATGTACATGTTCAACTTCTTCTATATAAAATTTTTCAGAATCAAGCTTCTCCATTTCTGTCATTTTACCTTTATAGTTTTCACCACTGGTCTTTAATATTGCTTTAATTTCTGCCGCAGCAATAACAGGGAAAAACTTTGCAAAAAGAAAATAGCAAGTAAAGAAAAGCCCGAATGTTCCCAGAAAAAAACCTACTTCCCAAATGCTGGGACTGTAATAAACACTCCATGAAGACGGAATATAATCACGGTAAATGGAAGTAACTATAATTACAAAACGTTCAAACCACATACCCACATTTACCAATACAGCCATGAAAAATGTAAAGGTTATATTCCTTCGTAATTTTCTTGACCAGAAAAGCTGTGGAGATACCACATTACAAAACATCATACCATAATATGCCCAGCCATACGGGCTGAAAATGTTTACCCGGTTTTGACGAAAAGCCCACCACTCATAAGGATTACCACTGTACCATGCTACAAACAATTCAGTTAAATATGCGCAGCCTACAATAGAACCGGTAAGCACAATCACTTTATTCATTGCTTCAATGTGGCCCACGGTAATGTAATCTTCCAGATGTAAAACTTTTCGTGTGATTATTAAAAGAGATTGTACCATTGCAAATCCTGAGAAGATGGCACCTGCAACAAAATAAGGCGGGAATATAGTTGTATGCCAGCCAGGAATAACTGATGTGGCAAAGTCCATTGATACAATTGTATGCACTGATAATACAAGAGGTGTAGCCAAACCTGCTAAAACCAATGCAAGGCTCTCCTGGCGCTGCCAGTGCTTGGTGCTTCCTGTCCATCCAAAAGCAGTAAGGCCATAAAACATTTTCCTGAATTTTGTTTTAGCCCTGTCCCGTACACTTGCCAAATCAGGCAATAAACCCGTGTACCAAAATAATAAAGAAACTGTAAAGTAAGTGGAAACTGCAAACACATCCCACAATAATGCTGAATTAAAATTGGGCCAAAGCGGGCCACGGCTATTTGGATAAGGCAAACAAAAAAAGCCCACCCAAACTCTTCCCATGTGGAATATTGGAAACTGTCCTGCACACATAACTGCAAAGATGGTCATGGCTTCTGCTGCCCTATTCACACCTGTTCTCCAGCCTTGCCTGAAAAGTAAAAGGATAGCAGAAATTAAAGTGCCTGCGTGACCAATACCAATCCACCACACAAAGTTGGTAATATCCCAACCCCAGCCTATAGTATGATTAATGTTCCACTGCCCGATACCATATACCACTTCCCTATAAACTGAATACACGCCAAATAATAAGAGGCCGATAGCAATGGCAAAGCCAATCCACCAAAGCTTCCCTGGCCTTGCTTCTACTGCGCCTATTATGTCTTCTGTTACCTGGTGGTAATTTTTATCTCCATCTATCAATGGCTCCCGCAGTTGCGATTCGTATTTTAATAATGACATATTCTATTCTGCTTTTAGCTATAGGGATTATCTGTAAACTTTATTAATTATCGATTCCTGAAAATTTTTAGCCTTCAACGTGTGTGCTGCCTACCTCTCTATCTGTATTTCTAACCTTAGTAAGATAATTCACATTACTGAGCACATGCAACTCTTCAAGCACATAAAATTTTCTTGCTTTTTGTTCCTCATACCTAAGTTTAGAAATTTTGCTATCCTTATCATTTACATTTCCAAACATAATAGCATTGGTTGGGCAAGCCTGCATACACGCAGTTTTAACTTCGCCATCTTTTATTACACGATCTTCTTTTTTAGCATTTAGCTTTCCTTCCTGCAGGCGCTGAACACAGAAGCTGCATTTTTCCATTACACCTCTCGAACGTACCGTTACATCAGGGTTTAATACCATCCTGGTAAGATCTTCGTTCAATTCTGTAGTAGCATCAGAAATAATTCCGCGCTGGTTGTCAGGGAAACTATCTGCACCATTATAATCGGCCCAGTTAAAACGACGCACTTTGTATGGACAGTTGTTTGCACAATATTTTGTACCTATACAACGGTTATAAATCATTTGATTAAGTCCCTCACTACTATGGTTAGTCGCAGATACAGGGCATACATTTTCGCATGGGGCATTATCACAATGCTGGCACATCATTGGCTGAAAAACAATATCAGGATTTTGAGGGTCGCCGGTGAAATACCTGTCAATACGAATCCATTGCATATCATGATACCTTGATACTTCGTATTTACCCACAGTCGAAACATTATTTTCGGCCACACATGCTACCGTGCAGGCGCTGCATCCTATGCAGGTATTAAGGTCAACGCTCATTCCCCATTTAATTCCAGGCTTATCATAAGTAGGGTATAGTGTAGCATCTCTTACAAAATTTTCACCATACTTACTCAACTCTTCTTCTTCCTCTTTATTCATTTCATCAGGCTTCGCGATAAATTCTCTGAGAGTTGTTTCTCTTATAACCGGCCTACTCTCTGTAATTTGGTGAAGCTGAGTTTGTGCAATAGGAAAAGTAGTGCCTGTTTTTTCTATCGTTATGGGCGATGAATATATAATTGTTGTACCATTAGAAACAGCAAAAGGATAAACATTTACCCCTACTCCATTTGCTGCCGGCCCAATAAATTCTGCGGTTTTTTCTTTATTATTACTTTGTCTTCCATAACCTACTGCTGTTGCAATTACATTGGGATGAATGCCCGGTATAATAAGAACAGGCAGCTCAATTGATTTGCCATTTGCAGTAATCTTTATAGCAGGTTTTTCAGGATGAACTTCATATTTATCCATGTCGCGCCTGTTAAAAATATCTATTTCAAATAATGATTTCCCCATTTGCGGCGAAATCATTGCGTAGTTATCCCATGTTGCTTTTGAAATCGGGTCACTCACTTCCTGTAGCCAGGCATTATTTGCACGGCTACCGGTGCCCATTGATACTTTTTGGTAAAGTACCATTTCAATTTCTCCTCCTTTTATAGCAGCGATTTTAGAAGCAGCGTCTGCTACATTGCCTCTAAATGTTGCTGCACCCATTACAGGAACCGAGGTTTGAATTGTAGAATTTGCCGAAGCAGAATCTGATGATACTACAGAAGAAGTAGCTGTTGCAGAAGCTGGGGTTAAATTTGAAGTGTTTACAAAAGAGGATTGAGTTTTCATACCCGAATTTTCAATCACGCCATCCTGTAAAAATTTTTCAAAATTATTTACACTTCCGAGTTTTTCTACCCAGTATTTTCTGAAATAAGTTTCATAATCATCTGCATTGCCTGTAAGTTTTAAAAGCGAACTTTCAAACTGGCGGGTTTTAAATAATGGATGTATGATGGGTTGAATTACGCTTACATAACCTGTCTGTTGTTCTGCATCGCCCCAGCATTCGAGCCAGTGATGAGAAGGAATTACATACTTACAGAATTCAGTGGTTTCATCCATTTTTTCACTGTAAGAAATTGTAAGGGGACATTTTTTCAAGCCAGCAATAAATTTATCAGAAGCAAAATAACTGTAAGCAGGATTAGCTCCGTATACCAAAAGTGTTCCTATATTTCCTGCATTCAAATCGTTAGTTAGAGCAGCCACTTCTGCGTCTAACCCTTGCCTGTAGTTAACAGGTGTATTCCAGTCAACAGTCTTGCCGCCTGCTCCTATTGTTTCATTAATTGCATTTACAATTATTTGAATATTTACATCGTTGCTTCCACACACAACGAGTGCTGCGCCTTTATTTGCAGAAAGTTCTGCAGCAGCTTTTTTAATTCCTTCAGCAACTTTTCCGGTAAAATTAGATGAAGTTCCGCCTCCCAAAGCGCCTAACAAAGCAAGAGCAACTGCACCTGTTTCTGAAGGCTTATGTAAATAACGTTCATCAGCGCTGGCGCCTGTTAAACTATAATAACCTTCAAATTGAATATGCCTGCTCATTGCAGGATTTTTTTCATTTATCCTTCTTGTAACCGCATATTGATTTGCAAAAACAACCGGGCTTAACCACGTTCCTAAAAAATCTGCTCCAAGGCTTACAATTACTTTTGCATTTTCAAAATGGTACGCAGGTATTGCTTTTTTACCATAAGAAACCTCGTTAGCCATTATCATTCCGCTGTAAGAAACGGCATCATACTGCAAGTGGCGGCTTCCTGGAAATTTTGCGGTAAATTCAGAAATAATTTGTTTAGTAGTGGGCGAAGTAATAGATGAGGTTAATAATACAACCTGCTTTCCTGCATTTGCAGTGATACTGTCTGCAATCATTTTATCAATTACTTCAAACGTTGCTTCTTTACCATTAGCAATCGGATAACGAAGACGAGTTGTATCGTAAAGGTCGAGAACAGATGACTGGCATTGTGCCGAAGTGCCCCCGTTAGTAATTGAAGAAAGATCATTCCCTTCAATTTTAATTGGCCGCCCTTCTCTTTGTTTAACTACAACGGGTATTGCATCTCCATCATTAATATAAGTAGAGGCGTAATAATTTGAAATACCCGGAATCATATCATCGGGTTTATGTAAAAAAGGAATGCTTTTACGAACAGGCATTTCGCAACTTGCTGCAAGTGCTGCGGCTGCCGTGCTGAAGCCCATGTATTTTAGAAAATCTCTGCGTGGTGTTTTGACATTAAAAATATTTTCATCAGCCAGTTCTTCAAAAGGAAGCTCTTCTTTAAATTCATTTTTCAATGACTTCTGTTCAGCTTCACTTTGATTCAGCTCTCCAAAATTTTGCCAATACTTTTTATCGCTCATTTATTTCTATTTGAAAAAATTCTAAATTATCTGAAAACAAAATACACTTCTTAATTGTGCATTTCATTTTTATCCTACGATATTATTCCACGATGTTTACAATATCATTAATAGTGACACTTCTGGCATTCTGTTCCACCAATTTTTTCTACGGTTACACTATCGTATTTATGATTTTTTATATCCTCATGAAATTTTTCGTAAATGCTGTAGAATTTATTGCCATGCCCTTGTTCGTCATTAAATTGAACGTTAGTAGTGCGGTGGCAATTGATACACCATCCCATGCTTAAGTCAGCAAACTGCCTTACTTCTTTCATATTTTGTATTTCACCATGGCAAGTCTGGCATTGTACCCGCCCGACCTTCACGTGTTGTGAATGATTAAAATAAACATGATCAGGAAGATTGTGAATGCGTATCCATTCAATTGGCTTGCCGGGCTTATCATACGTTTTAGTATTTGGGTTCCAACCTGAATAGGAATATAATTTTGCAATCTCTGCGTTCGCATTTACGGGCGTTCCGTCTTCTCTTGTTAAAGGTTTGCCACCATAATCTTTCACTGCCATGTGGCAATTCATACAAACATTTACTGATGGTATGCTGGCATGCTTACTGTCTTGTGCGCCTCCATGACAATACAAACAACTTATCTGGTTATCACCTGCATGCACCTGATGCGAATAAAAAATTGGCTGTATGGGTTGATAGCCTTGCTGACGTCCTAATCCCATTGCACCCTGAACAAGAAAATAACCTCCCAATAAAAAGAGGACAATCACTACCAATAACAAATAAGCTTTATTGCGGTAAAAAGGAACGGGAGTATGAGATTTTATACCTTCTTTTTCATCGGTCAATTTTTTCAGGTTACTATTTACCTGCATAAGAGTTAACCCGATAATAGCTAGTATTAAAGTAAGTATGCCATATAAAATTGAATTGCTCGATACGCCTGCCGGCTCAGTTACAGGCCCATTGGGAGTTCCGCCAGGCTTCTCATATTTATTTGCCCAATCAAGTATTGCATCAATATCTGCTTTCTTCAAATCAGGAAACGATGTCATTACTACGTTACCAAATTCTGACTTTAGCTTCATGGCATAAGGATCAGCATTAACCATAGAAGTTGTGTTCGCTACCCATTTATATACCCAGTCTTTAGAAGGTTCCCTGTCTCTTGCACCCTTCAGTGCAGGGCCTACATAACTTTCGAGTGGTTTATGACAACTGGCACAGTTTGCTTTAAATAAGGTTTCACCATCTGCTGCAAACAAAAATTCCGGTGAAGAAATTAATGTAATAAAAAGAAGTGTTGCAATTGTTTTAGAAAAAAGCCTCGTGAGTTGGTTCATACACTTATTGCCTGTGTTGATAATGGAAAAATGTTCTTATTGCCGCAAAAATAATGCAGTATGTTGACAAACTGTTAACATTTCTTATTTTTTTTTATCCTTGCTCACCGTGTATTTCAGGGCGTTTTTATTAGGAATGTTTTGCGGGGGTTATGTTATTTAAATAAATTAATATTCTTTTGATTCTAATAAAGAATACAAATTTTTAATTGCGAATTAATGCATCTTTGATACTATTTTAAAAGCGTTAATGTCTTCATCAGATGTAAAAATTAAAGACGATAAAAAAGAATTAAAGAAGATTCAATGTAATATGGCTGAAAAAATTTCATCAATAAATAAGCAACAAATTAATATCGCCATCTTTGCTTCAGGAGCTGGAACCAATGCTCAAAAAATTATAGGATATTTTAAAAATTCAAGCATTGCAAAAATTGCATTAATTGTTTGTAATAATCCTGCTGCTGGCGTAATTAAAATTGCTTTTGACGAAAACATTCCTGTTTTATTAATTTATAAAAATTTATTTTCAGTTTCAGGATATATTGAAAAACTAAAAAATTACAAAATAGATTTTATTGTACTGGCAGGATTTCTATGGAAACTTCCGGCAGTTTTAATTACTGCATTTCCAGAAAAAATCATCAACATACATCCCGCTTTATTACCTTCTTTTGGTGGCAAAGGAATGTATGGAAATGCTGTGCATGCTGCTGTTATTGAAGCCAAAGAAAAACAAAGCGGCATCACTATTCATTATGTAGATGAAAAATATGATCATGGAAAAATAATTTTTCAATCTGCATGCCCTGTTAGTGAAAATGAAACGGCCGAAAGCCTGGCTCAAAAAATTCATGCTATGGAGTATAAATATTATCCCGCGGAAATTGAAAAAATTTTAAAACAATAGATTAGAATGCTATATTACTTTTCAATTATTTTTTAATGAGCTTACCAATTCATAGTACACATAAAAAAGAATTTCAAATTGAAAGGATGATTTTTTTTAGTGATGCCGTATTTGCTATTGCTATTACCCTGCTTGTAATTGATTTAAAAATTCCTGAAATTTCTGCGCCGGTAACTGAGTTCAAATTGGTGAATGCTTTTCTTGAACTTCTCCCAAAGCTGATAGGATTTTTACTTAGCTTTTTACTTATTGGTCTTTACTGGACAATTCATCATCGCCTCTTTGGATTTGTAATTAATTATACGCAACGGCTGCTTTGGATAAATCTTTTATTTCTTTTAGGAATTGTGTTGTTGCCTTTCAGCACTGCTTTTTATAGTGAGTACGCTTTTACTTTTCTTAAAACACCCATTTTTATTTATTCAATAAATTTTTGTTACATAGGGCTAATGAGCTTTTTTCTCTGCAAATATGTAAGCAACCCTAAACATAATCTTACAGAAAATTTATCCATCTCAACTGCAAATTATTACACCTTTCGTGCTATGGCCATACCTGTAATATTTGCTATAATTATTGTTGTTTCATTTTTCAATCCTAAATATGCAATATATATTCCGCCATTTACTCCTGTTATAATGTGGATAATTGCAAAAGTTTATAAAAGAAATTACTTAATGAAGTAGTTGTAAAAAAATGATGTAACTCATAAGAATTAGGGTATTGGATTAATTTACAAAATTCAATTCCAAAATCAGCGTTAAAAAATCCGGCCTTTGTGTTTTCATAAAATCAATGATGTAATATTACGCATTGTAAAAATTTGAAAAAAAAGTTACTGATAAAGTTTTTTCTCCTGGTATTATTACATGGGCTGCCTGTTTCAAAATTAGCTGCGCAAATAATAATTTCAGGAACGGTGTATGACTCTACAAAGTTATATGGAGTACCGGGTGTGAATGTTGCCAGTACATCAGGCTTGCCCGTCATTACAGATTCTCTTGGTGCATATCACATTAATGTTTCAGAAAATGATTCCCTAAGTTTTTTTTTCCACGGCAAATCAACTGTAAAATTTCCTGTAAAAACCATCGCCAATTATAATGCTTTTGATATCTCCTTACGTGTACGGGTAAACGCTAAATATAAATTATTACAAGGCGTTACTGTTTTCGCTGATAACTATCACAGCGACTCCGCCGAAAACCGAATGGAATATGCAAAGGTTTTTAATTTTGAAAAGCCAGGCATCAGTTCCACCTACACACCCGGCGGGCCTGCAGGATTTGATCTTGATGCACTCATCGGCATGTTCAGCTTCCGTAAGAAAAAAGAAAACATAGCATTTCAAAAAAGACTATTTGAAGATGAACAAGACAGGTATGTAAATTATCGTTTTAGTTCAAAAACCATTAACCGGCTTACAGGACTTAGTGGCGATACACTTACCAAATATAAAAAAATGTACAGGCCTTCTTACGCATTTGTTATTAGCAGTACTTTAGCCCAGTTTTATGAATACATATTGCAGACTTCTTATGCATTTAAAAAGGAAGAAAGCATTAAGTAGGTATTCAAAAATTACTTTCACATAATTGTTTTGCAAATTTTCTGCTACCTTGAAAATCTAATTTTCTAAAATTTTATCATCCTTTTATGAAAAAAATTCTTGCACTTATTCTTGGAATAACAATTATTGCCCATGCCAAAAGCCAGTCTTATAAAAAAATTCATGCCAAAGCAATTGTATGCGATACACACAATGATATTATTTCTACTACCATCCAAAAGTGTTATCAATTTGATACCGACCTTACGGGGAAAACCCATAGTGATTTAACCCGTATGCTAAAAGGTGGGTTGGATGTACAGGTGTTCTCTGTCTTTTGTGACGGTCATCAAAAAGACCCATACAATTTTGCAAACCGCGAAATTGATTCTTTGTATGAATGGGTGCGGCGCAATCCTTCAAAGATGATGCTGGTAACAACGCCTGCACAATTACAACAATCTGTTGAGGAACATAAATTGGGTTGCATTTTAGGAGTTGAAGGTGGACACATGATAGAAAATGATCTTACAAAACTTGAAAGCTTATTCAATCGCGGAGTTCGCTACATGACTCTAACCTGGAACAATAATACCCCATGGGCAACCAGTGCAGAATATGAATCGGATAACCAGCATCACAAAGATGAAAATGCAGATACCGCATTGCAAAAAAAAGGATTAAATAATTTTGGAAAACAGGTTTTAAAAAAAATGAACGAACTGGGTATGATGGTTGACCTAAGTCATGTTGGCGAACAAACTTTTTGGGATGCAATTAATACAACCACAAAGCCAGTGATTGTTTCACACAGTTGTGTGTACGCCTTGTGTCCCGCTTTTAGAAATTTGAAAGATGATCAAATAAAAGCTGTAGGAAAAAATGATGGTGTAATCCAGTTAAATTTTTACTCAGGTTTTTTAGACAGTACCTATAAAACAAAAGATTCTTTGTTTAGAACTATGCACAAAGCAGAAAGGGATTCCTTGCTGAAAATAAATCCTGAAAATTATTTCGCTGATGAATACCTCTATGCAAAATATAAAGATGAAGTGCAAATAATGCGTGCACCTTTTCATTTGTTGTTTGATCATCTTGCATATATCATCAAATTAATTGGAGTTGATCACGTAGGGTTAGGTTCCGATTTTGATGGCATTAATTCTTCGCCACAGGAGCTGGATGACGTAACAGATTATCCTCTTATCACAAAAGAATTAAAAAAAAGAGGCTATAGCACAATTGATATAAAAAAGATTTTAGGCGGAAATTTTATTCGCGTTTTTGAAGCCAACCAGGTTAAATAAATGCTATAAATAAAATTGCGATGAAAAAAATATTGTGGCTTTTATTTTTATTGCCCTTAAAAAATTTTGCGCAAAAAATTTCTGCACAGGAAATTGCCCGATGGCAACAACAAGCCAAACAGGTAAACATCATCCGTGACGACTATGGCATTCCACATATTTATGGTAAAACAGATGCCGATGCGGTTTTTGGATTATTATATGCGCAATGCGAAGATGATTTTAACAGGGTAGAGATGAACTACATTGAAAAGCTTGGCCGCCTGGCAGAAGTAAAAGGAGAACAAGAATTGTATAATGATCTGCTGATAAGACTGGTTATTGATTCTACCGATGCCATTGCTGATTATAACAATGCGCCCTTATGGTTAAAAAAATTATGCAATTCGTTTGCCGATGGTGTTAATTATTATCTTTATAAAAATACCAGCGTACACCCGGCATTGTTATATCATTTTGAACCCTGGTACCCTTTATTGTGGACTGATGGAAGCATTGGTGCCATAAGCACTGCAGATGTAAGCGTGAGTGAATTAAAAAATTTTTATTCTGGCAAAAACGATCCCGTTAGTATTAAAGATAAACAGGAAGAAATAGTAACCGGTTCCAATGGCTTTGCATTCTCTCCAAAAATTACTGCTTCACATCATTCTATTTTATACATCAACCCGCATGTTACTTTTTATTTCAGGCCCGAAGTGCATGTAGTAAGTGAAGAGGGATTGAATGCGTATGGCGCTGTTACGTGGGGACAGTTTTTTGTTTACCAGGGATTTAATGAACACTGTGGCTGGATGCACACTTCAAGTTATTCTGATGTTTCAGATTCTTATATTGAAAATATCAGTTCGAAAAATAATCAGTTATATTATCAATATAATGATTCTGAAAAACCTGTTACCGAAAAAAAAATCGTCATTCATTATCGCAATGGAGATTCAATAGAAACAAAAATTATAAATGCGTTGTACACCGGCCACGGTCCAGTTATGGCAAAGCGAAATGGAGAATGGATAAGCGTAAAATCGCACAACCGGGATATTAAAGGCCTGATTCAAAGTTGGGAGAGAACTAAAGCAAAAAGCTTTGCAGAGTATAAAAAAGTGATGGATATTCTTGCGAATACTTCTAATAACACAGTGTATGCTGATGCAGAAGGAAACATTGCTTACTGGCATGGAAATTTTATTCCGAAAAGAGATACAAAGTATGACTGGAGCAAACCTGTTGATGGAACAACTTCCGCAACAGAATGGAAAGGCCTGCATACAGTTAACGAAAGCGTTCATATTTATAACCCCGCAAACGGATGGATAGAAAATTGTAATTCGACTCCATTCACAGTTGCGGGAAAATATAGCCCCAAGGAAAAAGATTACCCTGCATACATGGCGCCCGACGGGCAAAATTTTCGTGGGGTCAATGCCGTTAGAATATTACCACAGGAAAAATCTTACACAATTGATAAAGTAATCGCCAAAGGTTATGATACTTACCTTGCTGCATTTGAGGTTTTGATTCCTACATTGATTGAAGCTTTTGAAAAAAAAATCTCAAAAGATGATTCTTTGTATTCGCGACTAATAGAACCAATAAATCTTTTAAAAAAATGGGATTATCGTTGTGGCGAAAATTCCATAGCTACAACACTCGCAGTAAATTGGGGAGAGCGTTTATTACCTGCAATTTTTCGTATGAAAGTTGTAAACGATAAAGAAGATGACCAGGTAACTAAAACAAAACTGTTTGCAAAAAATGCTTCCCCCCAAGAATTAATATTACCATTCTTATCAATAATAAAAGATCTTCAAAATAAATTCGGTGATTGGAAAATCCAGTGGGGAAAAATCAATCGCTTCCAAAGAATTTCAGGTGACATAGATCAACATTTTAATGATGATTCAGCAAGTATCCCTGTTGGCTTTGCATCATCTACGTGGGGAATGATTCCTTCTTATGCGAGCCACACTTTTGCCGGAACTAAAAAAAGATATGGAGTAAATGGCAACAGCTTTATTTGCGCAGTGGAATTTGGTAAGAAGATAAAAGCCAAATCATTATTAGCCGGAGGTGAAAGCAGTCATCCAAATTCAAAACATTTTTTTGACCAGGGATTAATGTATTCCAAAGGAGCTTTTAAAAATGTATTATTTTATAAAGAAGATGCTATGAAGCATGCAGAAAGAATTTATCACCCCGGAAAGTAAATTTAATTTTTTCACATGAAAAAAATATTTACCAATCTTACATTTTGGGTTTTAGTGGCCATAACAACAGGAGCTGTTTTAGGATATGTTTCTCCTGCTACAGCCGTTAAGATGGATGCATTAGGTAAAGGCTTTATAAAGATTGTAACGTTTTTTATATATCCCATAATTTTTTTGACAATTACACTTGGCATAAGCGGCATGACCAGTTTAAAAAAAGCAGGAAAGGTTGGAGGAAAAGCAATTATTTATTTTGAAATCGTTACTACGTTCGCTTTATTTATTGGAGTGATTGTGGTAAACTTTATTAAACCGGGAAGTGGTGTTGTTACAAATAATATACAAGGCGGCGATATTAGCCCGTACATGAAGAAGGCTCAAAATTTTAGCTGGTGGGCATTTTTAAAAGATAATTTTACTATACAGGTTTTAATTATTGCTATACTGTTTGGAATATTTTTAAGTAAATATAATAAGCGTCAAAAAATAATTGAGGCACTTTCATTTATTTCAAAATATGTTTTTAAGGCTTTGCATTTTGTAATGATACTTGCGCCCATCGGGGCTTTCGGCGGCATGGCGTACACCATCGGAAAATATGGGCTGCATACTTTACTTCCTTTAGGCAAGCTCATGCTTACCATTTACATTACTATGGCCATTTTTATTTTTGTTGTGTTACGCCTGATACTTCATTATTATAAAATAAATCTATGGCATTTTTTAGAATATATTAAAGAAGAAATTCTTATCGTGTTTGGTACTTCATCATCAGAAGCTGCATTGCCTTCTCTTATGGAAAAATTAGAAAAGATGGGTTGCTCTAAATCTGTGGTAGGCCTTGTTGTTCCGGCTGGTTATTCTTTTAATTTAGACGGCACTACCATTTATCTTTCCATGGCTACACTTTTTCTCGCGCAAGTATATAATATACACCTCACGCTTGCCCAGGATTTAAGCATCATTGGTATTTTATTTATTACCTCAAAAGGCGCTGCAGGTGTTACCGGCAGCGGGTTCGTTGTATTAGCGTCTACACTAACAGCTATAAAAGTAATTCCCATAGAAGGTTTGGCTTTATTGTTGGGTGTGGATAGATTTATGAGCGAAGCAAGAGCAGTTACCAACTTTATAGGAAACGGGGTTGCTACTGTTTGGCTCGCAAACAATGAAAGAGAGTTTGATCGCAATCAAATGGATTATGCATTCAAAAATGATTCTTCAGATAATTTAATAGAAATTTTTTCAGGTGAACCTGTTTTGAAACAATAGAAGGATTAATTTTTTTACCTGAAAAAAATATAGATTAAGCTAAAGATTATTTATTCAATGAATTAATAAAAAAATTTGAACAACCTTTTATATTGAATGATAACCCTTCGAAAATTAAAAGAAAAAAACTGAATGCTTAAAGGGACTATGCTTCAATATTTCCATTGGTACACACCTGGCGATGGAAATTTATGGGAACAAATTAAAAATGATGCTCCACGCCTTGCAGCCCTTGGCTTTACTTCTATCTGGCTTCCACCTGCATTTAAAGCAGCGAATGGCGGCTATAGTACAGGTTACGATGTTTATGATTTGTATGATCTTGGGGAGTTTGATCAAAAAGGAACAGTAAGAACAAAATACGGAACAAGACAGGAATATCTTAAAGCATTGAAGGCTATTCACGAAACCGGTATGCACGCAATAGTAGATATTGTTCTTAATCATAAAGCCGGTGGCGATGAAATTGAAAGAATAAAAGTTGTAAAAGTTAATCCTGATAATCGCAATGAAGACATTGGCGGCCCTTTTGAAATTGATGCATTCACAAAATTTAATTTTCCGGGAAGGCAAAAAAAATATTCTGATTTTGAATGGAACCACACTTGCTTCACAGGCCTTGACTATGCTCACGACATTAATGAAACTGCTATTTACAGAATCGTAAAAGAAAACACCAGCAGCTGGCAGGAAATGATTAATGATGAAAAGGGTAATTACGATTACCTTATGTATAATGATATTGATTTCAGAAACGATTTTGTAAGAGAAGAGCTTAATCACTGGGGAAAATGGTATTGGGACCAGGCAAATTTTGATGGAGTGCGGTTAGACGCAGTAAAACATATTTCTCCATTCTTCTATGTTGAATGGCTGCATAAACTTCGTGAAAGCACAGGCAAAGAAATATTCGCAGTCGGTGAATATTGGGCGCCGGGGCAATTAGATTTATTATTAAAATATATAGAAGCGACGGGGCATAAGATGAGCCTTTTCGATTCATCATTGCATCACAATTTTTATGTAGCATCCAATTCAGGTAATAATTATGACATGCGGAGAATCTTTGATGACACGCTTGTAAAAGCCATGCCTTCAAAATGTGTAACTGTTGTTGATAATCACGATACCCAGCCTTTGCAAGCCCTGGAGGCTCCTGTAGAGCATTGGTTCAAAGCGATTGCGTATGCGTTAATGCTACTACGTGATGAAGGTTATCCTTCTGTTTTTTACCCGGATCTGTATGGCGCTAATTATAAAGATTATGGAAACGATGGACAAGAATATGAAATATGGTTGGAAAAAGTAAATGAATTAGAAACACTCCTTGAAGCTCGCCGGAATTATAGTTATGGAATGCAAAGAGATTATTTCAATCATCAGAATTGTATAGGCTGGACAAGGGAAGGTGATAATGAACATAGCGGTTGCGCCGTTGTTGTATCTAATGGTGATAATGGAAATAAAACCATGGAGATTGGAAAACGCTATGCAGGAAAAACTTTTATTGACATGCTAAAAAAAAATAACAAAAAAGTAAAGATCAATAAAGATGGGTGGGGAGAATTTTTTGCACCCGCAGGAAGTGTATCAGTTTGGATTCAAAAGAAATAATTGCTTTACAATAAACAATTCCAATAAATTGCTCTATCAATTAATTTTCTGCTAAAAAATAATTGATTCTTTACTTTTGATTTATTAACTGCTTCAGCTTTGAATTTACTTACATATTTACTAAGCTTTAAAATACTTTCATGAAGAAGATTTTATTTTACCTGTTATCCAATTTATTTTGGATTCCTCTTTTAGCACAAACAAGTGCAGGCCTTTACCGCTATCCTGATGTATCAAAAACACAAATTGTTTTTACTTACGCAAATGATCTTTGGATAATGCCTAAAGAAGGCGGAGAGGCACAAAAACTTAGTTCACCGTTAGGAGTAGAAAGTTTCCCGCGATTTTCACCTGATGGAAAAAGTATAGCATTCACCGGCAACTACGATGGTAATAAAGATGTGTATGTAATTTCAACTAACGGTGGCGTTCCTCTACGACTTACTTCTCACGGCTATCCGGATCGAGTTGTAGGATGGCAGCCGGACGGAAAGCGTATTATGTTTGCTTCTTCAAGAGAAAGCGGCAGAGACAGGTTTAATCAAATGTACACAATTGCGTTTACGGGTGGTCCTGCAGAAAAACTTCCTCTGGCTTATGCAGAGTTTGCATCTTACTCGCCAGATGGAAAACAATTGGCTCTTACTTTTCGCACACAAGCTTTTCGTAACTGGAAAAGATACCGCGGCGGATGGAAAGCTGATATCCACATTTTCAATCTTACTAACAATACTTCTCAAAACATTACTGATATAAACGATGAAATAGGTAATGAATTCCCGATGTGGCACAACGATGAAATTTATTTTTTATCTGACCGCGGTGCAGAAGTGAGGATGAATTTATGGAGATACAATACAAAGACAAAGACTATTGAACAGCTTACCAATTTTAAAGATTTTGATATTCATTTCCCTTCCGCCGGGCCTGATGACATTGTGTTTCAGGCGGGCGAAAATTTATATCTGTATGAATTTTTAACTAAAAAAATTACTGAAGTAAAAGTATCGCTGATAAGTGATAAAACTAATTTGAAATCAAAAACAGAAAAAGTTGATAAATATATTCAACATGCTGATATAAGCCCTGATGGTAATCGTGTGCTTATGGAAGCAAGAGGCGATGTATTTTCATTACCTGCTGAAAATGGTTATGTAAAAAATTTAACAGCAACTTCGGGTACGGCTGAGCGTTACCCTGCATGGTCGCCCGATGGAAAAAATATTGCTTACTGGAGCGATCAATCGGGCGAGTACGAGCTATGGATAACTTCTTATGAGCATGATAAGGCACGCAAGCTTACCAGCTATGGCGCGGGTTTCAGGTATAATTTATTTTGGTCGCCTGATAGTAAAAAAATTGCATTTATTGATAAAGCAATGAAAATTCAGGTATATGATATTGAAACTGATAAAACAACTTATGTTGATAAAGCGCTTCATTATTTTCATGGGGCATTAGAAAATTTTTCCTGCAACTGGTCACCCGATGGAAGATGGTTAACCTTTAGCCATGACCTTGAAAATACACACAGTGCTGTATTTATTTTTGATTCTAAAAATAAAAAGCTGCAGCAGGTTACCAGTGGTTTCTATAATTCAAGTAATCCCATTTTTGACAGCGAAGGAAAATATATTTACCTCCTCACCAATCAATCTTTTTCACCAAATTATAGTGATATAGATAACTCTTTTATTTATGCAAATTCAACACAATTAGCAGTTCTTACTTTACAAAAAGCAACGCGGTCAATTTTATATCCTAAAAATGATACGGTAAAAATTATTCCTGCTGAGCCGGTTACAAAAGTTGTTGAAGTAAAACATAAATTCAAATCTTCTGTAGATACTGTTCAAAAAATTCGGGTGAAGGTAGCTCCCGTTGCTATTGACTTTGATGGCATTGAACAAAGAATTGAAATACTTCCATTGCCTGCGGGCAATTATGGTAAAATTGGCTCAATAAAAAATAAAATATTGTATCTCAAATTTCCTGCACAGGATGTAACTGATGGAAAATCTTCATTGAAAATTTATGATACCGAAAAGAAAGAAGAAAAAACAATTCTTGATGAGGTGGATGATTATATAATGTCTGCAGACAGGCAAAAGCTTTTAATAAAAAAAGGAGAAGCATGGGCTATTATAAAGCCTGAAGAAACACAAAAATTTGAAAAACCAATTCATATCGCAGAAATGCAAATGCTTGTAAACCCTATGGAAGAATGGAAACAAATTCTTACAGATGTATGGAGAATTGAACGTGATTATTTTTATGACCCAAATATGCATGGTGTTAATTGGGAACAGGTAAAAGAGCGCTATAGCAATATGCTAACGGGCGCTACAACAAGAGAAGAGCTTGATTACATTCTTGGTGAAATGATTGGCGAACTTAACTCGTCACACACCTATCATGGTGGTGGTGATATAGAAGAAGAAAAAAAACAGAATGTAGGTTATCTGGGAGTAGAGTATGAGCCAGAAGGAAATTTTTATAAAATAAAAACAATTATACGCGGCGCTCCATGGGATGCAGAAAATCGTTCCCCTTTAGATATGCCCGGCGTTAATATAAAAGAAGGCAATTATTTGCTTGCAGTAGATGGTATTCCGATAACCACAGCCCAGGAACCTTATGCAGTTTTTCAAAACCTGGCAGATAAAACTATAGAACTAACGTACAATACTTCACCTTCATGGAACGGCGCTAAAACCACATTGGTACACACGCTTAAAGATGAAGGAAGATTACGTTACCTGTCGTGGGTGGAGACTAACAGGAAGCGGGTAGACGCAGAAACAAACGGTGAGGCAGGCTATATTTATGTACCCAGCACAGGCATTGACGGGCAAAATGAATTGCTGCGCCAGTTTAATGCGCAATGGAATAAAAAAGCTTTGGTGATTGATGAAAGATTCAACAGTGGTGGCCAAATTCCTGACAGGTTTATTGAAGTACTTAACCGTACGCCTCTTGCCTATTGGGCAATTCGTGATGGTGCCAGCAATCCATGGCCGCCTTTTGCCAATTTTGGCCCGAAGGTAATGCTTATTAATGGCTGGAGTGGTTCTGGCGGAGATGCTTTCCCTGATTACTTTCGCAAAAAAGGTTTAGGTCCATTGATCGGAAACAGAACCTGGGGTGGATTAATTGGCATTAGCGGCGTACCCGATTTAATTGATGGCGGTATTATAACTGCACCATCTTTCAGAATGTTTAATCCTGATGGAACATGGTTTAAAGAAGGACATGGCGTAGATCCTGATATATTGGTTAATGAAGATCTTGGCCTTATGTCGAAAGGAATAGATCCTCAATTAGAAAAAGGGATTGAAGAAATTAAAACACTTTTAAAAGATAAAGGTTATAAAATACCTGCAACGCCGGCTTATGAAAAAAGGAATTAACGTAATTTGCTTTTTTATTTTGTGACCTTTGCGAAATCTCCTGTACTGCTACGAAATATTAGTTTATTTCTTCCATACATTATTGCTCCTGTTACTATCCGGTAGCAGATCTTTAGGATCAATAGTCACCGATTGCAATGCTTGTGTTGTTTGTAAATGAATTGTATGCACACTGCTTTGCATCCATATTTCCACAGGTAATTCAATCCCCTGTTTGGTGCCATCTTTTAAAATGATTTCAATAGTTGAAGGCATAGCCATCTTTTGTAAGTTAGTAATTGTAACATCAGCTCCGTTTTTAAAATCATTATCTTTATAAGAAACGGATTGCACGGCTAAATCAAGCTGCCAGTTATTACAAAACCATTCCCGCCAAAACCAGGTAAGATCTTCACCGGCTTCATTATCCATAGTTCTGAAAAAATCATCCGGTGCCGGATGTTTGTAAGCCCAGCGTTCAATATATTTTTTAAAAGCGTAATCAAACCTGTCAGGGCCTAATATTACTTCTCTTAATAAAACCAATCCCAAAGCTGGTTTAAAATATTCAACAGGATGGCGGTATTTTTCAGTAAATTGATCAGCACGATACATCATTGAAGGTGCATTTTCATCCTGTAGTAGTGGTATTATTTCATCTGAAGGATTTCCTTTTTTGGGAGCATATTCATCATCACGTTTTGGGGCATATTCACCATTATTAAAATTATCAGAAGCATACACATCAATGAAAGTATTAAAGCCTTCATCCATAAAAGCATATCGTCTTTCGTCGCTTCCTACAATCATGGGAAACCAGTTGTGGCCTATTTCATGCGCAGTTACCCAATATAGTTCTCCTGTTTTATCGTTGATGCCATCAAAAACAATTCCCGGGTATTCCATACCACCTGCTGCACCCGCTTCATTGATAGCTACCGGCCATGGATAGACGAACCACTTTGCTGAAAAATATTCAATTGATTTTTTAAGATATTCTGTAGCCCTGCTCCATGCATTTACTCCTGCGCTTTCAACAGGATATACTGACATAGCTAATGCTTTTTTACCGTCTGGCAAGTTCACTCTTGCTGCATCCCACACATACGCTTTTGATGCACCAAAGGCAACATCTCTCGTGTTGTACATTTTAAAATGCCATGGTTTTGTTCCATTACTTATAGGATGTGCAACTATCCGGTTAACTTCATCAACAGTCCGGATCATAATTGTTGAATCACTTTTTTTTGCCAAAGCAAGCCTTTGTATTTGCTGCGCAGAAAGTACTTCGTTTCCATTTTGTAATTCGCCGCTACCGGCAACAATCATATCGTTAGGAACCGTAACTGTATAATCAAAATCACCATATTCGCAATAAAATTCCCCGCTGCCTAAGTAAGGCAAAGTGCTCCAGCCTTCCAAATCATCATACACACACATTCGCGGATACCATTGCGCTATTTCATAAATTTTCCCGTTTTTTGTAGTCACATAATCTGTTCGGCCGCCAAAGTTACCGGGAATAGTATAATGATATTTTATGCTGATTTTTATTTCCCCTTTCGATACTAACGCTTTAGGTAAACGAAGTTGCATTCTTGTATCATTAATAATATATTCAGCTTTAAAAGTTTTTCCATCCTGCTCAATCATTACTTTTTCAAATTGAAATCCTTCAGTGTACTGGATTCTGGAAAACGATGAATAAAAATTTGATCTTGCATCTTCACGATATGTATTTTGATCAAGTTGAAGCCATAGCGATTGCAAAGAGCCAGGACTATTGTTTGTATAACTAATTGTTTCATCACAACTAAGTTCATTCTTAACAGTATCTATTACAGCATGAAGTAGATAGTCGGCACGGTTTTGCCAGTACTTTGACCCCGGCGCTCCATTTGCTGCTCGAAACTCATTTCCATTTTTTGTATAGAAGTTTTGAGCAAATAATTCCTTTGAATTATATACTGATGTAATACTTGACGGTTGTTGGCAAAATGAAAAAAGAAAGGCGATTATAAAGATTATGAGTAACGAAACCTTTTTCAAAATCATAGGGTGAGATTTGAATTTAAAATTATGAATTGCAAAGTAAAAGGTTAGAAAACAAATACCGAAAAAAATTAACTGACATTAAATGTAAAATTACGACAAAGGCTTTTTAAAATTCGTCCACTCATCGGTTAACTTTTGCTTCTAATAATCTAGTTGTTTAAAATGATTTTGTTTCTTTCCATCTTGCAGAAAATCATTTTATATGAAAAAGATTTTGATTTTCTTCATTTTAATCTGCGGGAATGCAACTGTAAATGCACAATCCAATAATACCGGCAGCGTAACCATAAAAATAAAAGATGATAAACAAAATGTAATAGAGAATGCCACTGCAGAATTAATGAAAAGCAAAGATTCTTCCTTAGTAAAAATTGCCTTAACCGATAAGAATGGTGTTGCAGAATTTGATCACATTTTATTTAGTACTTATCTTATAAAGGTTACCGTTGTAAATCATATAACGCAATTTTCTGCGCCTTTCAGCATATCAGCTAATCAATCAGCAATAGATGTTCCCTCTTTTATTCTCATTCAAAAAACGGGCAATTTGAAAGAGGTGATTATAGAAAGCAAAAAACCTTTTATCCAAAAATTATCAGATCGTATTGTGGTAAATGTTGATAACAGCATTATAAGCGCAGGCAGTTCTGCAATGGATGTGCTGGAGCGTTCCCCGGGAGTAAATGTTGATCAGAATGATGCAATCAGCTTACGAGGCAAACAAGGTGTTATAATAATGATTGATGGAAAAAATACTCCAATGACCGGGACTGATCTCGCCAATTATTTGAAAGGGTTAACTTCTGAGGCCATTGATCGCATTGATATAATTACGAACCCTTCAGCAAAGTATGATGCAGCAGGCAATTCAGGCTTTATTGATATTCACATGAAAAAAGATCAGCGTTTAGGCGCTAACAGTAGCTTAACTGCAGGTTACGGGCAAGGTATTTATTCAAAAGCAAATACAGGAATGACTTTCAACTATCGCAATAAAAAAGTAAACGTATTTGGAAACTACAATTATGCTTACAGGAAAGGATTGAACCATCTTATTCTTGATCGTAATTTTTTTACTAACGGGGTTTTTGACGGAGAAGATAAAAAAGATAATTACACAACATTTCCTTTTAACTTTCATGTTGCCCGGTTGGGCGCCGATTTTTTTCCAAGCAAAAAAACAATTATCGGTTTTGTAGTGAACAGCAATTTTATTGATTATCGCAGTTTGAATACCAATAATTCTACTGTTATTGATAATCGGAAACAACCAACATATACTTTTCAAACTCATGAAAACAGTACATCCGGTGCTGATAATACAGTTGCCAATATTAATTTCAAACATACTTTTGACAGTACAGGAAAGGAACTAACAGCAGATATTGATTACGGTGTATATCATTCCAATGCACTAACCCATAATGCTACTGATTATTATAATTTAGATGGCACTTTTCTTCAGCCGTCATATATTCTTAACGGAAACCAGCATGGAAAACTTACGCTTAAAACAGGAAAGATTGATTATGTAAATCCTTTTAAAAAAGGAATAAAATTGGAAACAGGTTTTAAAACAAGCGACGTATCTTCTGATAACGACGCTAAATTTTTTGATGCAAGCAGTGGCACACCGGTAAACGATACCACAAAGACCAATCATTTTTTTTATGAAGAATATAATAATGCCGGTTATATAAATCTTAGCAGAGAATATAAAAAATTTAATGTTCAGTTTGGTTTACGTGGAGAACAAACGATGCTTAAAACCCGGCAGGTAATGGGAGATTTGCATTTCGATTCCAGCTACTTCCAGTTATTTCCAAGTGCCTTTTTTAATTATAAAATAACCAATGAACATACGATCGGAATTTCAGTAAGCCGTCGCATAGATCGTCCTAATTACAACCTCCTGAACCCTTTTTTATTTTTAATAGATGTAAGCACTTACAATACTGGTAATACTGCGTTGCTTCCTCAATTAACCTGGTCGTATGAATTAAATTATACCGTTAGTAATTTTAATTTTGCATTTAATTACAGCCATACAAAAGATCCACAGAACATTGCTATTGTAAAATTTAAAGATGTATTTCCAAACAGCCATTTTGCAGATTCAAACATTACCGTTGAAATTCCGGTAAACCTTGAATCGCTCGATTATTATGGTTTCACTGTTTCAGCGCCTGTAAATATTTTTAAACGGTGGAGCATGACCAACAATTTTGTTTTTTTCTATAACCAGTTTAAAGGGAATTTGGGTGGAAGTGCTTTAGACAATGGATCTCCCGGCGCTGAAATTAAGACAGATAACAACTTCAATTTTAAAAAAGGATGGGCTGCAGAATTAAACGCCAGTTATAATTCCGGTGGCCGCGATGGGTATATGGTTTCAAAACCGCAATGGGCGCTATCGCCGGGAATTCAAAAAAGTATTCTGAATAAAAAAGGAACACTGCGTCTAAACGTGACCGATATATTCTGGACTAACTTACCTAAAGCTGTAATCACCTATCCCGGAAAATACATTGAAAGATGGCATGCATTTCGTGAAAGCCGCGTAGGCACACTCACTTTTACTTACAGGTTTGGAAAAAATACCGTGCAGGGTGCAAGAAAAAGAACTTCGGGTTCAGAAGAAGAAAGACAAAGAGCACAGTAAGAAATTATGAATACTTTTCATTAGAAAAAAGAAATGTGATTGCTCATTCGATTAATACAAACCTTCAAGCAATTTTAAATGTGGTTGCAAATTTTTCAAAGTACTTTTTTGCAAAAATTTTTTTAAGTGCTTGTAAAAATGACTGCGATCATAATATCCATACAAAGAAAAATGAAAATCTCCGGGTGAAGTTGCAAGATGATTTGTAGCTTTTCGTATTCTCAATATTTGCAAAGCTTTTTTACTGCTGATGCTGGTTGTGCTTTCAAAGTAACGTTGAAGAGTACGTGTAGATATATTATACTTCTTTGCAAAACTTTGAATAGAAGTTGTGAAATTATTAGTGGTATCACAATGTTCAAGAATTTCTGTTACAATTCTAATTGGTTGCAATGAACCCACATATTTTTGGACGATGATTCGAAAATATGCAGATAAAATATTTACTCTTGCATTAAAATCAGAAACCGTTTTTACTTTATTAATTATTGATCGATCAAGCAGGTAAGTCAATGGAAAAATATATTCCCTGTATTCTGAAAAATTAATTTTTTTTTCAAAAATTACAGGAGAAGCCTTAAACTTTATTCCAAACAAACGATTTCCCTGCCGGTGATAACATTCAATAGATTTATGCCTGGGCAAAAAACCGTCGCCTTTCATTTCAACGCTTTCTTCCTCAACCTGCATTATAAAAGGCGTTCCCAGGTTAATGAGATAGGTATAACCAATATTTGGAAACAAGGCATCAGAAAATCCTTCCGGATGTTGCTGAAGCAAATCGTCAAATTTTGTTTCCCAAAAAAAATCAATAAAATGCGAAAGCTCTTCAGCAGGTTGTACCCTATGATAATTATTTTCAAAATGATCAATATTAAAAAATTCAATGTGCTGCAAATGAATTTATTTTTTTAAAAATAAAATTATTCCAGTAAGAAAAAATTGTTTTTTATGTAAATGGTAATAACACTTTGTACATTGAAGTGCATCGTCAAAATAATAAAGTGTTTACGTAAATTTGCAAATAAAATATAAAGCTAAATGGAATACAATAAATTAACCCCGGAAGAAGAAAAAGTAATTGTTCACAAAGGAACTGAAAGGGCATTTACCGGCGAATATGATAACAATAAAGAAAGCGGCACTTATGTATGCAGGCGATGCAACACTCCATTGTATGAATCAAAAGATAAGTTTGATTCACGTTGCGGCTGGCCAAGTTTTGATGATGAAATACCGGGCGCAGTAAAACGCATTCCTGATGCTGATGGAAGCAGGGTAGAAATTGTATGCGCCAATTGCGATGCACATCTTGGCCATGTATTTACAGGAGAAAGATTAACAACAAAGAATACAAGGCATTGTGTAAATTCTATTTCAATGAAATTTATACCTGCTGAAAAAGAATAAGCTTTAAAGAAAAATGTAAGTAAACAGAACTTCCCAAAAGTTTAGTCTATTATATTATAAATCTTTAGCAAAGATTTTTCTAGCTTTGCCATCTTTGCTGCTTATAACTAAATAGCCACTCTCTCTTTTTTCTTTTTCAATAAGGTTTTTTCTTACTTTTTGAAAGCCCTCTTACAGCTTATCTGAAATATCTTTTTTTATAGTAGTATTTTATCCTTTCTTCATTCACTTCTTTAGCAATAAGTTCATAAATACCAAACGAGTTGTCATACAAATACCAATTATCAACAAGGTTCATAAATGCTTTCAGATTCGTTACTCCTCTTTTAAATCTTCTTTCAATTATTTCACCAGGAATATTATGACCTCCTTCACTAACTCTTTTAGAACCCAAGCCAAAGAAAAATTAAGACAACAAAATATCCCGTTGCCTTAAATTGTTCAATTAATTTATAATAAACTTTTTGTAGCTAAAGTTGTTTCAAAAGCAAAATTTTTTCTCTCCTTAGCCAATTGACTAATTCTATTGAGCATTACCCGTCCTGCTGCAAATCCAACTCCTTCCGGATTAAATGGAGAAAGGCCTCTTGCAATTTCATCAGCATTTACAAATTCAATGATTTTCAAATATTTCAGGAAAAATCGTTTTAGCCGCTGTCGTTTTACCTGCACCGTTAGGCCCTGCTATTATATAAATTGTTGGCATTAATAATTTAATAATTTCTGTATCATTTCATGAAGCCTTGATTTTGCCAAAAAGTTTTTTTCCAATTCAATATTGAAAGGAACAGGAGTATCAAGCGATGCGCAGCGCATTACAGGAGCATCTAAAAATTCGAAGCAATTTTGCCCTATCCACGCAGCTACTTCGCCTCCAATGCCTCCGGTGAGCGTATCTTCATGAAGCACCAAAGCCTTCCCTGTATGATGAACAGCAGTTCTGATAGCTTTAAAATCCAGCGGCAGCAATGTTCTCAAATCAAGAATATCTATCGAAATTTCCGGATGCTTATCAGCATATTCTGTCGCCCAAATTACACCCATTCCATAAGTGATGATACTAACGTCGTGGCCTGAACGCACTTGTCTTGCCTTTCCTATTTCCACTTCATAATATTCTTTAGGGATTGCTTCGCTAATACTCCTGTATAAAGCTTTGTGTTCAAAAAACATTACCGGATTGGGATCATTAATGGCTGCAATTAATAACCCTTTTGCATCAAAGGGTGTGGAAGGATATACGACTTTTAACCCCGGCGTATGAACGAACCATGCTTCATTGCTTTGGCTGTGAAATGGCCCTGCGCCTACTCCTGCGCCTGTAGGCATGCGTATTACCACATCAGCATTTTGCCCCCACCGATAATAAATTTTAGCAAGGTTATTAATAATTTGATTAAAGCCAACCGTAACAAAATCTGCGAACTGCATTTCCATTACACTTTTAAATCCTTCTAAGCTCATACCAAGACATGTGCCTACAATGGCACTTTCACACAACGGTGTGTTGCGTACTCTTTCTCTTCCAAATTCATTTACAAGACCTTCAGTGATTTTAAAAGCGCCTCCATATTCTGCTATATCCTGTCCCATTAAAATAAGATTGGGATTTTGCAACATTGATTGATGCAAGCCTTCTTTTATCGCATCTATAAAACGCCTTTCATTTTTTATCTCTGTCTTGCTATTTGGAATTCCTCTTTCTTTATTTTGTATTCGTTCTTCATCATAGGCAACATTAGACGAAGTTGGTGACACTTTCATGTATACATCTTTCAACTCATTTTCTGTTACAGCTTTTATTGACAATGAATCAAAACCAGCATGCAATTCCTGTTCAATTTTTCCCTTAAATTCATTGCGTATATCCGCTACTGATAGGTTATTAAGAATATTTTCTTCAATAAGAAAACGTTCATAATTTTTTATTGGATCTTTTTCAATCCATTGTTCAAACATATCTTTAGGTACATATTTTACCCCACTGGCTTCTTCATGCCCGCGCATCCTGAAAGTCATGCATTCGATTAAATAAGGCTTTTGATTTTTTATGCAATATTCACGAACACCTTTTACGGTTTCATAAACATCCAATATATTATTGCCATCTATTTGCACCCCTTCCATACCATAACCCACCGCTTTATCTACTAAATTTTTACAACGATACTGTTCGATTACCGGCGTGCTAAGGCCATAACCATTATTTTCTATAATAAAAATAACTGGCAAATCCCAAACAGCAGCAACATTTAAAGCTTCATGAAAATCGCCCTCGCTTGTTCCGCCTTCTCCTGTAAACGCAAGAGAAGCTTTTTCTTCCTTTTTTAATTTATAAGCAAGCGAAACACCATCTGCAATCGCAAGCTGTGGGCCAAGATGAGATATCATTCCACAAATAAAATGTTCCTTACTTCCAAAATGAAAACTGCGCTCACGGCCTTTACTATAACCGTCTTCGGCGCCCTGCCATTGCTGAAATAATTTTTGCAGCGGCATATTCCGGGTTGTGAATACACCGAGGTTTCTATGCAGTGGCATTATCCATTCATCGGGTTGCAATGCATACGTTGAGCCAACAGAAATGGCTTCCTGCCCTATACCGCTAAACCATTTGGAAATTTTTCCTTGCCGCAACAGCAACAACATTTTCTCTTCAATCAGTCTTGGAAAAAGAAGTTTTTTATAAAGGTCAATTAATGTTTCTTCGGATAGATTATTTTTTTGGAATTGCATAATGCAAATTTCAACTATTCAATGGTAAATAAAAAAGAGAAAAGAATAGCGCTATAACTTCTTTTCGAGATTACCCAATGCAGAAGATATAATGGATAGCAATAGCCCGAATATAAATGCCCACAAAAATCCGGCTATGTGAATGCCGGAAACAAATTTATCAGCAAGCATTATCATTAAAACATTTATTACCAACAAAAAAATACCCAATGTAATTATGGTTATGGGCAATGTGAGAATTACAAGAATTGGTTTTACAATTGCATTTAAAAATGCCAGAACCAGAGCAAAGATTAATGCAGTTATATAAGAATCTATTTGAACATGGGGTGTCAATATTAATGACAAGCCATAAGCAACTGCGGCAGTTATAAGAAGGCGTATGATAAATTTCATAATTAATTTTCATGAAAGCTAAATTAAATTACAACCAATTCAAAAAATTCTTCAGGTTGTAAATATTTATAGGAAAGTTCTTTTATTTCTTCTGCTGAAATATTTTTAATCGTATTCATTGAATCATAAAAATAACTTTCATCAAGATTATTCAGTATTAAATTTTTCCATCTTGAAATTACCTGGAAAGGTCCATCAATATCACCAAGGTTAATACCCATCATATAATTTTTTACCAGCAACAATTCTTCTTCATCAACAGTTTCTTCCCGCAATAATTTCATTTCTTTATAAACTTCTTCAACAGTTGCTTCACATACATCTTTCCCGGCTTCACAACTTATAACCCAGGCGCTTTCATGAATATGGTTTTCAAGAAAGCTATGAATGCCATACGTGTATCCTTTTTCTTCCCTGATGTTGCTCATAAGCCTTGAACCAAAAAAACCTCCAAATAAAGTATTAAGAACTATTGCTTTTTTAAAATCTGGATGATGCCTGTTAGGAAAAGGCCGGGCGATTCGTATGGCTCCCTGCACTCCTTTTGGGTCATTAATAACCTTACTTCTTTTATCAGAAGCAGTTTCCAGCTTTTGTATAATGAAAGGTATATTTTCATTAAGTTTTAAATCTCCGAAGTGAGCATTCAGCAATATTTCAAAATCAACAGGAAGCTTACCTGCGGCTAAAATGGTACATTTTGCATTGAAGTAAAAATTTTTAAAAAAACCGACAAGGCTTTCTCTTGTAATGGCCTCTATATCTTTTATATTGCTTACTCTTCCATAAGGATGTTCGGTCCCGTACAAATATTGATCTATTAACCTGTTAGCAACAAAATTGCACTTTTGCATATTTACAGAAAGTTGCTGAATGCTGTTTTGCTTAAAAATATCCAGTTCATTTTCCGGGAAAATTGAGTCAGTAATAATCTCTCTTATTACAGGAAGCAATTCTTTTAAATGTTTTGAAAGGCAATGCAATGTTATAGTTGAATATTCATTGTGGCTGCTGCGATTTAAATACGCTCCGTAATATTCAAAGCATTCATTAATGTCTAATGCTGATTTTTTACTCGTTCCGTTTTTTATTAAATAATTAGTTGCTGTGGCAACAGTATTTTTATTTTCAAATGAATTACCTGCATTAAAAATAAATTCTACCATTGCCACTTCTTCAGCGCCATCATTTATATAATAAACCGACGCACCATTTTGCAATGAAATTTTTTGGCAAGGCTTAAGTGTAAGATTTAATTCTACAGGATTTTTTATCGGCGGGGTAATTGTTCTATTCATCATTGAATTTTTATGTCCTTTAATTGATTTGTGCTGTCCTTTTTGAATTTGTATTTATAGAAATTATTTATCCGATCGATAATACATAGTGCTGCAATTGTTCTCAACAAAAATATTTTTACACTCCTGCAAAATTTCTTCGGCAGTTACTTCCTGGTAATTGAGCAATTCTTTATTCATTAAATCTGCATCGCCGAGCAGCTCATACGTGGCGAGGCTGTTTGCACGGTTCATAAGGCTTATATCTTCAAAAGCAATCAGGCTCTCTGTTTTATTTTTTACTTTTTCGAGTTCTGTTGTTGCAATCAATCCGGTTTTCATTTTGTTCAATTCAATTTCAATTGCTTTTTCGCCAGTCTCCGGTGTTATTCCTTTTACCAACTTGCCTTCTATAAAAAGTAAGCCTGCATCAATACTTCCAAAATGTGAGCATTGAATGCTGCTGAAAAACTGTTGCTCTTTTACAAGACTTTGATATAACCTTGAGGAAGCCCCATTGCCAAGAATTTCAGTTATCAAATCAACAGCATAATATCTTTTATCAAGCCTCGTATAAATATGCCAGCATTTATATAAGGCATCTAATGGAACACTTGCTTTAACTTCAAGAAAGTTGGGAGAAACCTGTTTAGGTTCCTGTGGAATATTTCTTACATATTTTTCACCGGCAGGAATATTTCCAAACCATTTTTCGGTAAGTTTTTTTACCTGGTCTACAGAAACGTTACCCGCCACCGTTAGTACAGCATTGGCCGGCGTGTAATGTTTAAAAAAGAAATCTTTTACCTCTTGCAATTTTGCATCTTCAACATGGCTTAATTCCTTTCCGATAGTCATCCATTTGTATGGATGTTGCTTATATGCAAGCGCGCGCATTTTGTGCCATACATCGCCATAAGGTTTGTTGATATAATGTTCTTTGAATTCTTCCACTACAACTTTTTTCTGTACATCCAATGAGTTTTCATCAAAGGCAAGTGAAAGCATCCTGTCACTTTCCAGCCAGAAAGCAGTTTCAATATTTTCTGCAGGAAGCTGTAAATAATAATTGGTAAGATCGTTAGTCGTGTATGCATTGCTTTCTCCCCCTGCCATTTGCAATGGTTCATCATACGAAGGGATATTAAGGCTTGCACCAAACATGAGGTGTTCAAAAAGATGTGCAAACCCCGTATGGTCCTGATCTTCATCTCTTGCGCCTACATCATACATAACATCAAGAACTGCCATAGGTGTGCTTTTATCTTCATGCACAATTACCCTAAGCCCATTATTTAAAACGAATTTTTCAAAATTGATCATGGTAGCAAATTTGAGCCAAACCAATTCATTTTCCCAAAAGAATTTTGAAAGTTGTGTTAATATATTCGGCCAACCCTAAACGTTATGAGTAAAGGAACTTCGTTTCGTGAAACCAATAAAGTAATTTTCTCTCCCACGCCCTGCATAAGATTTTTATATACTCCTATGTCATTGCTTAAATTGGTATTTACACCAAGAATAACATCGCCTTTTTTGAGTCCCGCTTTATAAACCGGTGAATTTTCAATTACATCGTCTGCTACAATTTTTCCATCCAGATAATACATGTTCATTCCCGTGTAAGAATAATCAAAATCATCATTGTAATGACTATTAGGTAAAAGATGAATTTCTCTTTTAGGGTAATTTAATATTATATTGAACCTGCGCAAAATATCATTTCCGATAACTCCTCCCACGAAGGGATAGGATGTAGCATTGAATTCATCATCCAATATATTAGCAGGAACTTTTCTAAATCTGTAAGGGCCTATTTTTACCTCTTTAATAATTGTAAGCAACATTTGCTTTTTGCCACCAAGCCCTTGTACCTGTATGGAAACTGGCCTTCTGCGTTTTTTTAAAACAGCGCTGTCATCTTCAAATTGCTTGCTCATCAAAAAGCAAAGCCCTGCACCTGTATCTATATAAAAATTTGCGTTTACAATTTTATCATCCTTAATCGTCAATGGTTGTATAGGCAAAGCAGTAAAAAGAGGATGCAATAAAAATCCATTTGAAGAGTATTGTATTTTCCCAGGACTATATACTTCAATGCGCAAACTATCAAAATCAATTTTTAAAATATACCTTCTAAAAAAACTATAACCTATAATACCATCGATTTTTTCACCATAAACACTGCTTAATACATCATAATTGTTTACATAAAAATCAAGACTGTCAACTTTTAATCCCGGAAAATAAAGGCTGTTGTTTTGTGCATAATCAACTTCCATTATACCTGCAATACCATTAACGGTTCTTCCGGAAGGGATATGAGGAATATTAAATTCTTCAGCGGTTGAAGAATCAAGAGAAATAGCGCCGCTGCCGGTATCGAGAATGAAATTTAATGGTTGCGGTATCTTATTAAATTTAGCCTGAACAAGAATAACACCTCCGCTAAGTTGTTTAAATGGAAATGTTGTAATGAGCTTTGCAGGCCTTTCAATAACCTGTTGCCCATAAGAAAAACTAAAGCTAAAAATAAATAATATGTAAAATAAAGTTTTAAACATTTATGAAAACTGAAATTAACTTATATGCCTGTACTTTTGCATAGGTTTTTACAAACGGCAATTATGTTGTTTCTAAATAAAGAAAAGAAAAATTATGAATATTTCCCGGCTTCTTCAAAAAGCATTGAAGCTTGAATTCCTTTCAGTTGAAGAAGGCACGTTTTTATTTAATAATGCTGCATTATCTGAATTAATGCTTGTTGCAGATGAATTGCGTAAAAAGCAGGTACCTTATAATAAAGTAACCTGGATTATTGACAGGAATGTAAACACCACTAACGTATGTATTGCTAATTGCAAGTTCTGTAATTTTTACCGAATACCGGGCCATGAGGAAGCTTACATAACAGATATTGAAACATACAAAAGAAAAATAGACGAAACTTTCCGGTATGGTGGCGAGCAATTGTTGTTACAGGGTGGTCATCATCCTAATCTTGGCCTCTCTTATTATGTAGATCTTTTTAAGCAATTAAAAAAATTATATCCTCATTTAAAATTACATGCACTGGGGCCGCCGGAAGTGGCTCATATTACCAAGCTTGGAAAATTAACTCATCGTGAAGTGTTAATTGCTTTAAAAGAAGCAGGGCTGGATTCGTTACCTGGCCCCGGCGCCGAGATTCTAACGGATAGGGTTAGACGATTAATAAGCAAGGGAAAATGCGGCACACAGGAATGGCTCGATATTATGATTGAAGCACACAAATTGAATATTACCACTTCGGCAACAATGATGTTTGGGCATGTAGAAACAGTTCAGGAAAGATTTGAACATCTTGCTAAAATAAGAGAAGTACAGGCAAAAAAACCTGAAGACACGAAGGGTTTTATTGCATTTATTCCATGGACATTCCAGGATGTGGATACACTGCTTGCAAAAATAAGAGGTGTTCACAATCTTACAACACCTGAAGAATACATCAGGATGATTGCCATGAGCCGCATCATGCTTCCCAATATAAAAAATATACAGGCAAGCTGGCTTACAGTGGGCAAGCAGGTTGCACAACTTTGTCTTCATGCGGGTGCTAATGATTTTGGAAGTATTATGATTGAAGAAAATGTTGTAAGCGCTGCCGGTGCCCCACATCGCTTTACCAGCAAAGGAATACAGGAAGCCATAAGAGAAGCAGGTTTCGAGCCTCAGCTAAGAAATCAGCAATATGAATTTAGAAAAATTCCGGAGCTTATAGAAGAACAGGTAATTGATTATTAAAGTCAATCAACAATTATTGCAATTGCTTTATTGTTTCCTACATTTGAAACCATTTTTTTTCAAACTAAAATTATATATAATGAAGAAAGTATTTGTTGCAATTATTTTATGTTTTTCGCTTTTTAAAGCAAATGCCGATGAAGGCATGTGGTTGCCAATGCTGCTTGGCCAGCAGGTATATGATGATATGGTAAAGCATGGGCTCAAGCTTACTAAGGAACAGCTTTACAGTATAAATAAGCCCTCTATAAAAGATGCCGTTGTAATTTTTGGTGGCGGTTGTACGGGCGAACTTGTGAGCAACCAGGGATTAATATTTACGAACCATCATTGCGGCTATGGCGTTATTGCAGGCTCCAGCACTGTTGAACACAATTATCTTAAAGATGGATTTTATGCATACAGCAAAGACCAGGAAATAAAATCTGATCTCACGGTAACTTTTCTTGAAAGCATTGTTGATGTAACAGCACAGGTAGAAAATTCTTTAAAAGGATTGAACTATGCTGACAGGGCTAAAAAAACTGCTGATGTTTATAAACAAATAACAGATAAAGTTTTAGATACCACAAACGGAATCTCAGGTAAAGTTTATAGCATGTTCAAAGGCAATCAATACATCATGTATGTATATAAAATTTATAAAGACATACGGCTCGTGGGCGCTCCGCCTGAAAGCATAGGCAAGTTTGGCGGCGATACTGATAACTGGGAATGGCCACGCCACACATGCGATTATTCCATCTTCAGGGTATATGCTGCAAAAGACGGAAAGCCCGCAACATATAGCACTGACAATGTTCCTTTAAAACCAAAATGGTTTTTACCGGTTTCATTAAAAGGATATAAAGACGGATCGTATTCTATGATTTACGGTTACCCTGGGGGCACTAACCGTTATGAAACTTCCTTTGGTATAAAATTGAAAAATGAAATTGACAATCCTTCGCTTGTGCATCTCCGTGATGTTCGCCTGAAAGATATGTATGCAGAAATGATAAAAGATCCTGCGGTGAAATTAAAGCTTGCAGAAAATTATGCAAGCGTTGCCAACTATTATAAATTTTATGATGGTGAAACGAAGCAGCTTGAAAAATATCATGTGTATGAGAACAAGCAAAAAGATGAAAATAAATTTGCAGCATGGGCAAAGAATAAACCAGAGTATCAAAATGTATTAAGCGATTATGCAAAAAATTATGAAGCATGGACACCTTATGCTAAAGAACGTGTTTATACCATTGAAGGAATTTTAGGCTCGTCGCTTGCTGATTATGCTTCGTCATTAATGTCGTTGGAAAAGGCTTTAACCCAACAGGGAAAAACGCAGGTGGATGTTACAAAAGCATTAGATGCGGCAAATGAAGAAAGGAAAACTTTCCTCGCAGAAGAAGACTTGCCAAGTGATAAAAAGATAGTTGCCGCAACTGCAATGATGTATTATAATGATGTTGATAAAAGTCAGCAACCAATAGATTTCTATCAGAATATAAAAGATAAATTCGGTCCATTTAATGATGAAGCTACTTATAAAGCATGGGCAAATTCTGTATTTGCTAATACTATGATTTTGGATTCAGCTAAATGGGCAGCATTTGTTGCCAATCCTGATGCAGTCACTTTGCAAAACGATCCTGCTTATGCTTATGCATCCGCATTTGTTCAAAATTATATTCTTAAATACAGTAAGCTATACAGTGATTTTAATGCAAAAAATAATGAGCTTGGCAGGTTGTATATGAAAGGAATTATGGAAATGAATCCAGGTGCTGTAAAGAAAATGTATCCTGATGCAAACTTCAGCATGAGAGTAAGTTATGGAAATGTAAAAAGTTATAACCCGCGCGATGCGGTTCATTACGATTATGAAACCACCAGCAAAGGAATTCTTGAAAAATATATTCCCGGTGATTATGAATTTGATTTGCCTGCAAAAGAAATTGAACTTTTGAAGAAAAGAGATTTCGGGCAATACATTGATAAATCAAGAAATGATTTGGTTACTGATTTTATAACTACCAATGATATTACCGGAGGTAATTCCGGCTCACCCGTAATAGATGGAAATGGAAACCTTATCGGGCTTGCGTTTGATGGTAACTACGAAGCATTGAGTCATAAAATTCAGTTTGATAAAGATTTAAACAGAACCATTTGTGTTGATATCCGTTATGTGCTTTGGTGTGTTGATAAATTGGGTAGTGCAAAAAATATTATTAATGAATTAAAATTGGTTCGGTAAAGCCTCAGCCCAACTCCTCTCCAAAAGAGAGGAACAAATTACCGTTTTAATAATTTAAGATGCGTTGTTCCAAAGACAGCGCATTTTTTTATCAGCAATTTTATAAACTCTTACTTCTAAATTGATATTTTTGAAAATGGCTTTACAAAACTTTACTGTAGGACAAGCGATACCAAAAATAAAACAATATTGCGCCTACCAGGAAAGATGCCATGCAGAAGTAAGAGATAAATTATATTCTTACGGCCTGCATAAAAAAGATGTTGATGAAATTATAGTTCTTTTAATTGGCGCAATTTATTTGAATGAAGAACGATTTGCCATACATTTTGCCGGTGGAAAATTTAGGATAAAACATTGGGGCAAAAATAAAATTAAACAAGCTTTAAAAATAAAACAGGTTAGCGATTATTGTATTAAAAAAGCATTACAAGAAATTGATGAAACAGATTATATTAACACTTTACAAATGCTTGCTGAGCAAAAAATGAAAACCTTAAAAAGTGAAAAAAATATTTTTATAAAGAAAAAAAAGTTGCAAGGCTTTTTATTGCAAAAGGGTTATGAAAGTGATTTGGTTAATGAGGTGGTGGTGAAGATTGGAGGAAAATATTAAAATTGTGTGTACGCTTAACCGTTATCAGCTGGCGGATTTAAACTATCACTTATTTTTTCCTTATCCTTTTTAAATTCAAGCTTACCAAATTTCCACGTAAAGTTTATTCCGATAGATCTGAAAGGAATATGGCGCTCCCCATTGATAGTAAAATTTGGCCCAAACAGTTCTGTTTTTTGATCAACATATTTTCTGAATGGGTTAGACGCAGTTAGTGCAAGGCTGCCTTTTTTATTCCAGAATTGCTGGCGAACAGCAATGCTGTATGTCGTGAATGACGGATACCTTCCCTGTGCTTCATGCCTTGCCGAATGAAAGTCGCCAAAAAATTCTGCTGCAAGTGTATTGGAGAATTGATACGATGCATTAAGATTAGCGCGGTAATTAAAACTATTGTAATTATATCCTTTATCTATGGCATTAATAGTATGCCTCTCAAAAAAGAACAGGTTAGTTCTTACATTAAGTTTCGGAATAAATTTAAACTCTCCGAAGAAGTTAACACCTATATTATTTTCTCTTCCTATGTTTTGCCGGGTACTAACTGCAACGTTAGTATAAGTAGTATCGCCTACCTGGAAAGAAGGATAGAAAACAATGAATGGTTGTATATCATGATCATTAATCCTATAAAAAAGATTGACCATGAATGATCCGAAGCTTTTGATATCAGCGCTATAACCCAATTCATAGCGTTTTCCGATTTCAGGTTGAAGATTTGGATTTCCGGTAGAAAGATTTTTAGGATCAATTGTATTTATAAAAGGATTAAGATCCCTGTAATCAGGTCTTTCTATTCTTTTAGAGAAGCTCAATTTTAAAAGAGCGTTTTCACTTAACTTTTTTGAAAAAAATATGGAAGGAACGAAAGTATTGTAACCGGGCGTTGTAGCCTGGTGTTGTGCATTAGAGTAAAACGAATTGATTTCAGTTCGTTCATATCGCTCGCCTATTTTTGCATCAAATAAAGTAAATACAGGAAAGCTTATTTCAGAATATAGTGCATAAACTGTTTGATGATAGTCAAGGCTGTTTGATAAAAAATTATCTTTAGAATATTGCCCTGAAACTGAATCTAATTTTAATACATTTGAATTACTGGCGATATCATAAAAATTTATTTTTCCGCCAACACCCAATATTACTTTCTCTTTTAATGGCTGAGCGTAATCTATTTTTATTTCAGTTTCTTTTTCTGTTCCCGGATTGACAGCCATGGTACTATAATAAAGGGAATGCTGAGGTAATGAAAACTGGTAATTATTATTATTTGAATTTCTGTTTCCGAAACTTGAATTAACTGAGATTTCTAAATCCTGATCTTCTTTTGCAAATGTTTTTTTATAATTGAGTCCTGCATCTATATTATGAAAATGAAAAGCGTGAGAAGCATTACTAAATGTTTGAATGTCTGAAATGATATTCCCGCTTTCATCTTTTGTATTTTGAGCTTGGTTGGTAGAACCAATGCCTGTGTGGCTGAAATTATTATAAGAGAAAGATCCTGAGAAATTATTATGGGCATTAAGATCCCAATCAAAATTAACTCCTGTTTCATAACCGCTGCGTTGAAAACGATTAAGGTCATCCTGGTGCAATAAAATTTTTGTATTTGCAGAAGTATCAGATGTTATACGATTTGATGAAGAAATGGTTTGCGCATTTAATCTTGCGTTGCCGCTGATAAATGCGTTTATTCCAAAATTATTTTTCCTGGCATTGAAATTAAAAGAACCATTTTCCATTCTTGTTCCGCCGGTCAATGATAAATTTCCATTAACGCCCTGCGAATTATTGTTTTTTAAAATGATATTGATAATTCCGCCCAATCCCTGTGCATCATACTTTGCGCCAGGGTTAGTAATTACTTCTATACTTTTTATTTGGCTTGCAGGAATAGATTGAAGCACATCTGAAATATTACTTCCAAATGCTGAAGAAGGTTTTCCATTAATTAAAAAACGGATGCTGGAACTACCGGCTAATTCAACATTTCCATCTACATCAACTGATACCTGTGGAACTTTTTTCAATACATCTGTAGCAACTCCCACTTGTGAAGTAAGGTCTCGTTCTGCATTAAAAACCAATTTATCAATTTTGTTTTCAATTAATTTTCCTTGCACAGTAACACTTATATTTTGTAAAGTAGTTGCTTTTGATGTCATTAAAATATTCTTTGTTTCAATAAAAGGATTGTCTTTATTAATTTTAAGATTAGATAAAGTAAATGGTTTATAGCCCAAAAATTCAGCAACCAATTTATAGGCGCCTGTTGTTACATTATCTACTACAAAATTTCCTTTGCTATCGGTAATGGTTCCGTTGATTGGTTTCTTTTCTCCTTTTAAAAAAAGCGAAATGGTGCCATATTCAAGCGGATGGCTTGTAATAGAATCAATTAATCTTCCTTTTATTTTGTAGCCTGTATTTTGAGCATTAGATTTTTGGGCAAGCAATGAAGAGCTTATAATAAATAACAGGGCAATCAGGCAAGTTTTTTTCACGCTTTAAATTAAATGGCTGCAATTTATTTACTAAATCTGTAGAAATTTGGAATTCAACGAAAATCAATGTATTCTGCATATTTTTAACATTAATAGAATAAAATAATTTTCCGATAACAGGAAAAACTAATAAATCCACACCCGGTTGAATTATCCTTTTCAAATTAATGGTTAACTTTGCTCTAATAAATATTTCTTATGATTAAAACAGGCAACCCCGTAATAAGCATTTATACTGAAATGACTCCCAATCCGGAGACAATGAAGTTTGTTGCTAATAAGCTTTTATACCCGGGCAAAAGCATAGATTTCCAGGATGAAATTAGCGCTTCATCATCACCGTTAGCAATGCAATTGTTTAGTTTTCCTTTTATAAAATCAGTATTTATTGCAAGCAATTTTGTGACACTTACAAAAACAAATGATACTGAAGACTGGCAGGATGTAATTCCATCAATAAAACAATTTTTAAAAGAATACCTCGAAGAAGGAAAGCCGGTAGTTAATGAAGAAGAATTGGCACTAAGAAAAACAGAAAGTTCTAATGTAGTAAGCGCAGATGATGAAGATGTAGTGAAACGTATAAAGGAATTGCTTGAAAATTATGTAAAACCTGCTGTTGAAATGGATGGCGGCGCTATACAGTTTAGAAGCTATGAAGATGGTAAAGTAAATTTGATGTTACAAGGTAGCTGCAGCGGTTGCCCTTCATCCATGATTACCTTAAAAGCCGGCATTGAAGGAATGATGAAACGAATGATACCCGAAGTAAAAGAAGTGGTTGCAGAAGCAGAGTAAGAAATAATAAAGTATAAAAATTTACAGGCGTCTTTAATGGATGCCTTTTTTATTTTAATCTAAGCTATTTTTACGCTCAATTATTCATTTGAGCTTTACAGAAATTTATCAGCAGTTTATATTGGATATGCAGCACACTTCTGTGCTGGAATATATCGCTGTATTCTTCGGTATTGCGAGTGTTTGGTATTCTAGGTCAGAAAATATTCTCGTTTACCCGGTAGGGTTAGTTAATACTACTATTTATGTTTATATCAGCATTAAAGGAAGCTTATTTGGCGAAGCATCGGTTAATTTTTATTATACTGTAATGAGCATTTATGGATGGATATTATGGGCAAAAAAAAATCAGCAACAACAACATATAGTTCTAATAACCTGGTCAAATAAAAAAGAATGGTTGCAGGAACTTCTCTTTTTTGTGGCATTTTATATTGCCATATTCAGCGCGCTTACTTATCTAAAAAAAGATTTCGCAACCGGCGCTATTCCATGGGCAGATGCCTTCGCAAGTGCCACCGCATTTACAGCTATGTGGCTCATGGCACGTAAAAAAGTTGAAAGCTGGTATTGGTGGATAGCAACCAATATTGCTTCCATTCCTTTGTACTTTGTAAAGCATTATGTATTTACAAGCGTTTATTATATTATCTTATTAATAATGGCTTTCATGGGGTCAAGCGAATGGATAAAGCGTGCGAACAAACATCTATTGGAAAAAGAAGAATTATCTGAATGGAAACAGTAAAAAAAATTGTAATTATAGGCCCGGAGTCAACAGGCAAAAGTACATTATGTGAGCAGCTCGCTAATCATTTTGAAACGTTATGGATTCCTGAATATGCAAGAGAATATTTAGAAAAAAATGGAATCGATTATTCTTATGAAGATTTACTAACTATAGCAAAAGGACAAATTGCCTCAGAAGAAATTTCCAGCTATCAGCTATCAGCAATGAGTAATGAGCAATCAGCTATCCACGATGCACGATTCACCATTCACCCTTCACTTCTTTTCATTGACACCGATATGTACGTAATGAAAGTTTGGTGCGAATTTGTTTTTAATAAATGCCACAACTGGATATTGAATAGAATTGCTGAAAGAAAATATGATTGTTACTTTCTTTGCAATATAGATTTGGAATGGATTAAAGATGCATTGAGAGAATACCCTGATAAAAAAGTAAGAGAAAAACTATATCAATATTATAAAGACATTATGATAAACCAAACTGTACCCTGGTTTGATATTAGTGGCAGTTACGATGAACGATTTGAAAAAACAGTAAAGATTATTGAAGCAAATAATTTCTAAAAAAATTCAATAAGAATATTGGGGATTTGTTTTTTACTATTTTAATAATGCCTGAATATCCGGGTCAGCTTCAAGATTATTCATCTGTCTTAAAATCCAGGGGTATCTTGAAGCAACATGAGCAGATAAAGGTTTTATCGTATAGCCCTGAGGGTTAGGAAGACAAGCAGCAATTAACGCCGCCTCTTTTCTTGATAAATTTTTTGCAGATTTATGAAAATAATGTTGAGCGGCAGCTTCAACACCAAAAATTCCTTTACCCATTTCGGCAACATTCAGGTACGTCTCAAGAATCCGTTTTTTGCTCCAGACATTTTCAATCATAAATGTAAAATATACTTCAAGCCCTTTGCGCAAATAACCTCCATGCTGCCATAGAAAAACATTTTTAGCAACCTGTTGGCTTATGGTACTTGCTCCGCGAAGAGATTTGCTTTTTTGGTTATGCTTCATTGCTTTTTGAATGCTTTTAAAATCAAAACCATTGTGGTCGGGGAAAAGTTGATCTTCTCCCGCCATTACGGCGAGCTTTACACTCGGGCTCATTTCATTCATATTTACATAATCCCTATGCAATCCATTTCCATGAAGAAAACTTCCAATTTGTGTAATAGTAGCAGGTGGATTTATCCATTTACAAAAAAGTATGTACAACAATGAAAAAAGAAAACCATAAAGAAAAATTTTTAAGATGACTCGAATAATTCTTGCAGGTAAATTTCTTTTCTTTTTTTGGGTTTTCAAAAGGGATATTTTTATTTCACTTTAATGTATTCAAGAGAATACTTTTTGCCAAGTACCATTCCTTTACCATTTGATTTAAGAAGCAAATATCCAATACCACCGAGCAGGGCTGCGCCGCCTACCAGGTATGGGCTTGCATAATACCTGGTATTGGGTTTTGTAAAAAGCCATGTTCCTAAACCAACTGTTGTTATAAGAAGACCTCCACCCAGTAAAGCGCCACCGGAAGCAGACAAGTCAAATTTATTTTTAGTGGTTTTACCAAAGCCTGTTATTTGTTTATAATTAATTGCAAATGGATAAGTGCCCACAGTATCTAAAATATATACACCAAGATTGGTGGGCATTTGTTTTATATCATAATAAATAAGAAACAAAGAATCCCGATTAATAGATTTAATTACTCCACTGTAATATCCTGAAGCAGTATTAAAGTTGATTTCATTCCCAGGAAAAAAAGTTTGCAAGGTGCGTTGATTTTTTTTCAGAATGAGTAAGTCTGAAGGCTGCGCCTCACAAAAAAAGAAACACATAAAACTTATCATCAAAGCAAAAAAAGACCTCATTGTTTAACGTGTTTTTTTATAAAGAATAAAACACCCACCAGTAATACAGTGCCAAAGATTAATAAAATTAATCCTGACACTTTATTAATCAATCTTATATTTTTTACAGTAAGCTTCGATGTTAGTTTACCTGCCAGCGTTACCTTAGCTATATCTGCACTAACATTGAGAAGGAATGCTGTGGAAAAAATAATAATCCGTTCTCTTATGGTATGCGTTACAGCAATGGCTGTTGCTGCTGTGAGCCAGAACGCCATCACAGCAGGGTTGAGCGTGTTGAGTAAAAAACCCTGCAAAGCAATTTTGGCGTGGTCACTTCCTTTTAATGGTGGCAGCGAAATATCTTCCGGGTGTAGTTTAACTTTTTTAAAAAATATATAATATACTCCCATACCTATCAAAAAGAGGCTTCCAAAAATACCAATTGGTTTTTTAAAATCAAGTAAGCGGGTAACCATTTCTGAAAAAACATTACTTAACATTATGAGTAAAAAATCGCTCACCCATACACCTATTACAAAACTAAAGCCGCCCTCTTTACCATTATTGATGCTTTGTTTTATTATTGTAAAAATTACAGGCCCAACAGAGATTACCAGTAGCAGGCCCATCGCAAGACCTTTGAGTATTGCTTCAAGAACATCTGCCATTTACAGGAGAAATATTTGTTTTAAAAAATAGATGGAAATAAAACTACAATTAAAATTTCAACCAATAGTAGCGCTATAATTAATTAAAATAAAAAACTAAACCTTTTCACCTTTTAAAAACTTTTGCCAGTCCTGCAGCATTTTTCCTTTTAATACTCTTGGAAATTTATGCTGACCTCCTACTTTGCCTTTGGCTTTCATAAAATTCATAAAAGTTGCTTCGCTTAGCACATCCACAAAAATTTCTTTAAGTGCATGTTTTCGTTCCACTTCATAATCATCGTTAAGCTCTTTCAGTTTTTCATCAATCATTATTTTTAAGTGTTCTGAATTTACTTTATCATCCGTAGCAATGAACCAATGATGCGCAAAGAAATTTCCATAAGGCACGCCGGCAACCGTGAACTCACCAATAGAAATATTAAGTTCTTCGCTCACTAATTTTATGGCTTTATTCATATTATCTACACTCAGGTGCTCTCCTACCAAACTAAGGAAATGCTTTGTGCGGCCTGTAATAATAATCTCGTATTTTTCAACATCAACAAACTGGATGGTATCGCCTATGAGGTAACGCCAGGTGCCCGCATTGGTGCTGATGAGTATTGCATAATTTTTGTTTTCTTCTACCTCATGTATCATTAAAGCTTCAGGATTATCAACCATATTTCCTTCACTGTCAAAATTTTTATAGTCGAATGGAACAAACTCAAAAAAGATATTACTATTAATAGCAAGTCGCATTCCTTTTGCATCTTGCCGGTTTTGATAAGCAAGAAATCCTTCGCTGGCAAGATAAGTTTCGATAAAAGTAATGGGCTTGCCCAGTAATTTATTGAATCCTTTTTTATATGGTTCAAGTGCCACACCGCCATGCACATAAAACGCAAGGTTGGGCCATATTTCATGAATGTTTTTTAGGTTATATCTTTCTATTACTTTTTCCATGCAAAGCTGTACCCATGCAGGCACGCCTACCAAAAAAGCAATATCCCAGTCAGGGGCTTTTTCTACAATTTCATCCAGTTTTTTTGACCAGTCTCTTTGTTTGGCAATTTTTCTTCCGGGCTTATACATGCCCTGGAACCAGAAAGGAATATTTTTCGCTTGTATGCCGCTTAAATCTCCGGCATAATAGGTTGCAGACTTTTGCAAATGGGTACTGCCTCCCAGCATAAGCCAACCCTTGCCTACAGAGGTTTTTGGAACATTTGTGTAAGTGGCAAGGCTTATAAGTTGTCGTATGCTGGTGAGTGTATTTGCCCGTATCAGTTCTTTTGTAATTGGAATATATTTGCTTGAAGAATCGCTGGTCCCACTGCTCAATGCAAAAAATTTGATAATGCCTGGCCAGCATACATCAGGCTTGCCATCAAGAGCCCTGTACCACCATTCATGAAAAATTTTACTGTAATCATAAGTGGGAACAAGTTTCTGAAATGTTTGGCCCAGATGCTTATTGAAAAGGATTTCATCAAACCGGTATTTTTGTCCAAACTCTGTAAACCGAGACTTTCTGAGCAATTTTATTAAAACTTTTATTTGTTGTCTCTTGGGAGAACTGACAGGGAGATTCAATGCCCATGAAAGAGTTTTTGGAAGTTTAAGTTGGATTAATGCCATTCAATTAGAAAGTTATTGACTCGAACAAATTTAATGAATACTTAATGTAGATGTAATATTAATTTACAAATGGTTATCAGCAGGAAAAATTTGAAAATGGTTTTTGGTAATTCCAGACAATATCCATAATTTTTTTGAAATTACATACTGAATTTGAAGGAAATTTTTATAAAAAGATAAGTGTGTTGTTAACTTTTTTGGTGGTGAACAGTTGCATGGATAAACCTTAAAAATTTTTATTGAATGGGGTAGCCGCAAATCCCATTTAATAAACGTCAGCTACCATTTACTAAACTCAGAAATTAATATGAAAGAAATTTTAAAACTTAGCTTTTCAAATTTTAAGCAGATTGTTTTGGCAATCTTAAAATAAATACCAAATCAATACTAAAAATAGTGTGTGTAGTTTTTAATCAGGATTCCCCCGGTTTTTTTGCTGGGGGTTTTGTTTAAAAAAGGGAGGGGGTTAATAAATATATAACGCTTTTTTATAGGGGTAAAATCGGCCATATTTCAAAATTCATCTTTCAATACAATAATTTCAAGTGAAAAAAATTCACTAATTTTATAATAATTACCGTTAACCTATCTTATCCGATTACTGTTTTCTTTTCCGGATATTTGCACTTCGAATAAAAAATTAAATTAGACTTCTTACATGTATAATCACATCTGGAAAAAATATTTACCCATCATCAAAATATTAATGAAGAAATCATCAACTGAGGACCAGATATTGAACCTTAACAGGGTTGATTTTGAGCGGGCAGGCACGGGCCGCAAGGCGGGTTATAAATTTACTATTGAGTTTACAGATGGCAAGGTTGGAAATGTAATTAGTGGCTCAACTTTAGCCATGCATCTTGGAAGTGTAATAATGGAAGATGAAGGAGCCAAACAGATTCTAAAGGAGAATAATTATGAAGTAAGCCTTAATACTAAATTTCAATTGTCAATAAAAAACATGAGCATTGTTGAAGAAAGCAAACCTGCTAATAAAAAGAAGGGAAAGGAAGCCGCCGAAGAGGAAGAGGAATAATCCCATCTATTATCTTTATTTTCTCCAATGTAAGTAGTATAAGCTTCATAAAATATGAAACCAAGATCAAAGAAATATTATCAGAATAGAAAAGAAGATAGCGGAGAAAAAAAGGGTTCGGTAAGCGAAGCGGGCTATAATGAAGAAAATGAAATCACCTCAAAACAATCCTCTAAAAACAATCCTGCCCCTCCAAAATCTCAGGATGATCCTTCAATGGCTACTCTTAAAAGCCAGGAAAAAATTTTCTGCTAAAAAATAATAATGTGGTTTGGTATTTGTTCATTTTTATTCTATTGCAAAAAAATGCAATTTTTAATTTTTAAATTGTGAAATATGATAATAAAATCACTGGGGAGCCAGGGTTTATTAGCTTCAGGTATTGGATTGGGTTGTATGGGCATGAGTGAGTTTTATGGAGAATCTAACGATGCAGAATCTATTAAAACCATACACCGTGCGCATGAATTGGGCATTACTTTTTTTGATACAGCTGATATGTATGGCCCTTTTAAAAATGAAACCCTGGTAGGAAAAGCTATTAAATCTTTTAGAAAAGAAATTACATTAGCAACAAAGTTTGGTATTACAAGAAATTCTGAAAACCCAAAGCAACGAGGGCTTAACGGCAAACCTGAATATGTAAAAACTGCCTGTGAGGCAAGCTTAAAAAGATTGAATGTCGATGTGATTGATTTATATTATTTGCATCGTAAAGATCCTGATACACCTATTGAAGATACAGTAGGCGCTATAGGCCAGCTTGTGAAAGAAGGCAAAGTAAGAGGTATAGGATTAAGTGAAGTAAATGCTGACACATTGCGTAAAGCACATGCAGAGCATCCGCTTTCTGCATTGCAATCTGAATACAGCTTATGGAGCCGCGATCCTGAAGATGAAATTCTTTCGGTGTGTAAAGAATTGGGAATTGCGTTTGTGCCTTATAGTCCTTTGGGCCGAGGTTTCCTGACAGGGCAAATAAAAAAATTAGAAGACTTTGCTGAAGATGATTTCAGAAGAAACTCACCACGTTTCCAGGGCGAAAATTTTAATAAAAATCTTGATTTAGTGAAAAAGATTGAAGTAATTGCCAATGAAAAAGGCTGTACTCCTTCACAGCTTGCGCTTGCATGGGTGCTGGCACAAGGCGATTTTCTTTTTCCTATACCCGGTACAAAAAAAGTAAAATACCTCGAAGAAAATGTACAAGCTGCAACTATTTTATTATCACAAAAAGAACTCACACAGATTAACGAAGTGTTTCCTAAAAATGCAGCAGCCGGACTTCGTTATCCCGAAGCAGGGATGAAAATTGTTAATCAATAAAATATTTTTCAGTTCTCTTTTGCTCACAGTTATACTGCTGCAAGATCAGCTTTCTGATTATATAGTATTACTCCTTGAAAAAATTACATCAGAAGATTTCTATCAATTTGTTGCTGTTAGCTGTTTAATCATAACATCATTCTGCATGTATATCCGGGCTTCTTTTATTAAGCCGTTCTCTACATCATAAACAATACATGTAGGCACATCAACTTCTTTGTTTGTAGGCTGCATTTCTCCCAATGCTCCAATATGCTTTCCTTTAAAATTAAATTCGAAAACTGCTTTGTTTTCTGTAATGATTGTATTGGTAGCTTCGGCCCTGGCATCAAAAATCACATGATAAAAAGAATCAAGCAACTGGGCCACTGCTTCTCTTCCCTTTGCCTTTTCTCCAGAACTCATATTTGTAAACACGGCATCCTCTGTTACATATTGTACATCATGAGTGGCAAAATAAGCTTCTAAATTTTTCTTTGTTGAAGTAATAACTTCTGTTTCTAAATTAACTTGTTCCATAATTTTAATTTTTAGGTTAAAAAATGCGGCTGGTAAAGGCAAGAAAAAAATAAAGAAAAAAGATTCAGTGGATGGCTGAGAAAGTTGGGATAGGAACGGCTTATAAAGATAAGTTTATTTAAAACCATTTCAAAGTAAAATATTGACTGTTTAATGATAAGCGACACCAAAGTAAGTATAGAATAAGCAACGCAACGATACACTATGTGGCAGCAAGATATTATCAATTTTATTTTTTTTATTACAGGAGAAAAAACCTCTATTGAATTGACAAAGTATTTGTTGGCGCATCGTTTGAAGAAGATCTTCAAATTCATTTATATGCCCGAAGGCCCTTCCATAGTAATTTTAAAAGAACAAGTACAGCAATTTAAGGGAAAGAAAATTTTGACGGTAGAAGGAAACAGCAAGCTGGATATACAACGCCTCTCAGGAGAAAAGATAATGGATTTTAAAAGCTGGGGGAAACATTTTTTAATTTGCTTTAAAAGTTTTACAGTTCGTATTCACTTTATGTTGTTTGGCTCATACCGTATTAATGAACAAAAAGATGCTGCGCCGCGGTTGCGTTTAATTTTTAAAAATGGAGAGCTTAATTTTTATGCATGTTCAGTAAAATTTATTGAAGAAGATATTAATGAAGTGTACGACTGGACATCGGATGTAATGAATGACAACTGGAACCCGAAAGCTGCGAAGAAAAAATTAAAAGAAATTCCCGATGAGCTTGTGTGTGACACTTTGCTCAATCAAAATATATTTACAGGCGTAGGTAACATTATAAAAAATGAAGTGCTTTTTCGCATCCGGCTTCACCCTGAAAATAAAATTAAAAACATTCCTCTAAAAAAAATAAATGAACTGATTAAGGAAGCCCGTAATTACAGTTTTGATTTTTTAGAATGGAAAAAAGAATATGTTTTAAGAAAACACTGGCTGGCTCATACTAAAAAAATATGCCCGCGTTGTAATATTCCTTTCATAAAAAAATATTGCGGCAAAACAAAAAGACGAACTTTTTTTTGTACTAATTGCCAGGTTTTGTATTCTGAACCAGAATGATTTTTGGCACTTTGATTGTGTTTTATTTTTACAAAAAATAAAACATTATGATTCGTAAATTAAAATCAGGAGAATATCGCCTGTATTCGAAGAAAGTAAATCCTAAAACACATAAACGAAGAAATTTGGGAACTTTTTCAAGCAGGGAAGCAGCAGAAAAACATGAACAGGAAATTCAATATTTTAAAAGACACTAAATCTTTGTTTAATTTGACATAGATAAACTTTTGTCAGAAAAAGTATCGCCCTGGTTTATATCGCCGGTATCATAACCCTTCTTAAACCAATACATTCTTTGTGCTGATGTGCCATGTGTGAAGGCATCCGGAGTTACGGTTCCCTGCGCTTCCTTTTGCAGTCTGTCATCACCAATTGCATTAGCAGCATTAAGCGCTTCGGCAATATCATTTGGGTCAATTACATTTTTCATTTTTTGATCGTAATGTGCCCACACGCCTGCATAAAAATCGGCCTGCAATTCAAGCTTCACAGAATATTTATTGTATTCTGCTTCGCTCACCTGCTGCTGAATCCTTTGCAATTTATCGGTTATGCCCAGCAGGTATTGAATGTGATGGCCTACTTCATGAGCAACAACATAAGCCATCGCAAAATCACCTGCAGCATTAAATCGTTGTTTAAGTTCTTGTGCAAATGAAAGATCAATATATACATCGTGATCAACCGGGCAATAAAACGGTCCGCTTGAAGAGCTTGCATTGCCACAACCCGATGCAGTAGCATCCCTGAAAAGAACAAGGGTAGGTTTGCTGTAATTTTTACCCATATCACTAAAAATTTTTGACCATACATCTTCTGTATCTGCTAAAACTACTTTTACAAAATTGGCTTCCTTGTCATCGGCTGCTTTTTGTTCTGCGCTCATTTCCTGCTGTTGTGGTTGCTGCTGCAAATCCTGTTGTAATTGATTTACATCGCCCCCGCCTAATAAAAATTTTGCCAGTATAAAAATGACACCGATTACACCGCCACCTACAGCTACATGGCCGCCGGTAATTCCCCTGCGGTCATCTACATTGTCGCTTTGTCTTCTGCCTAACCATTGCATAGTTTTAAAATTTTAATGTTAATCATAATACATCCATCATGAAAATTTAATGCCACGATTTATTGAGCATTCTTTTTAGAAAGCATTATACCACAACCTTTATAAAGCATGCCTTTGTAATGCACACTTACTTTATATTCATACAAATAATCACTCATCCCATCACTGCAAAATTGAGGAAAAATTGTTATGCTCCAATTAGTGGTATCTGATTTTAATTTATAAAAAGTACTGTCTTTATTTATCAAGGGCTTTTCAATAGGCACTATCACAGGTTTTTTCCAGTCGGCAATCTTAAAAAGAATGAACTTCTCATTATTTATTTCAAGATTCCAGAAAGGTTCGTTTCCTACGCCGGCAAAATCAATTCCTTCTGCACGTTTTTTATCCCATGAAGGATTATTTGCCGCCAGCTTTCTTTTAGTAAGAATATATTTTGTTGAATCAGTAACCGTAACGCCATTTATGATCAACGCAAAAAGCGAATCCTTTTTTTTCATTAAAATAATGGCAGTCTTATTATTTTGCGACAGCTCAATTTTGTTATTATTCCTTCGCCAGTTTCCATCACTTGTTTTTGGCAACGAATTTTTTCCCCAAATCATCTGTTCCTGTTTGTAGCTTTTATCATCATTAAAAACAATAGTTTGTTGTGTACCTTCGCTTCCGTTGCCCGGAAACACGCCCTGGTAAGCGCCTGAAGGAAGGCTATCAGCAAATGTAGCTGCCATTGTGGAGTCTTTTATAAAAATCACAGTATCCTGAACTTTTGTTGTATCGGTAACAAAAGCAGTTTCCTGGCTGGTGCTGCCTTCATCGCAGGAAAAAAGAAACATAGTAATGCAAAAGAGAGAAAAGGAGAATTTCATTGGTTAAATTTCCATGAAAATAAATAAAATTTAATTGGGAAGAACTATTTAAAATTTCATAGAGCAATAGGTCAACTATTTAAAAAATGCAATAGCACTTTAGAAATATTGTAATCTTCTTTTTTAATAAAAAAATCATTTGATTAAAAACTAAAATATTTAACATTTTTTGCTAAAAATATTAGTGTTGATAACTTATAATATCTATCTTTACACAACTAATAACTTTACAACATTATAAATTTTCAATTCAATAATTTATGGCCAGCACAGAAAAAAATACAGATAAAATCTCTGAAAAATTAAAAGCCCTGAAACTTACTATAGATAAAATAGATAAAGATTTTGGAAAGGGAAGCGTGATGATGATGAATGAACGTTCGCAGGAGCCGCAGGCTGTAATTTCTACCGGCTCTATAGGGCTTGATGTTGCCTTGGGAATTGGGGGCCTGCCAAAAGGAAGAATTGTTGAAATTTACGGGCCGGAATCTTCGGGTAAAACAACACTCGCCATACATGTAATTGCAGAAGCGCAAAAGAAAGGCGGCATGTGTGCCATCATTGATGCTGAGCATGCGTTTGACAGCGTCTATGCAAAAAGGCTGGGTGTAGATGTTGACAATCTTTTAATAAGCCAGCCCGATTATGGAGAGCAGGGTTTGGAAATTGCCGACAGGTTAATACTTTCAGGTGCATTGGATGTGGTAGTGGTAGATTCTGTTGCTGCGCTTGTGCCTAAGGGCGAGCTCGAAGGCGAAATGGGCGACAGCAAAATGGGATTGCAGGCAAGGCTCATGAGCCAGGCGATGAGGAAGCTTACAGCCACCATAAGTAAAACAAATTGTTGCTGCATATTTATAAACCAGTTGCGTGATAAAATTGGTATTGTATTCGGCAACCCCGAAACTACAACGGGTGGAAATGCATTAAAATTTTATGCTTCTGTGAGGCTTGATATTCGACGTATGGCACAAATAAAAGACGGTGATGAAGCAATAGGAAACCGCGTAAAAGTAAAGGTAGCTAAAAACAAAGTGGCACCGCCTTTTCGGGTTGCAGAATTCGATATAATATTTGGTATGGGTATATCAAAGACCGGCGAAATAATTGATATGGGTGTTGAAATGAATATCATTCAAAAGAGCGGAAGCTGGTTTAGTTACGATACCACAAAGCTTGGCCAGGGCCGTGATGCAGTGAAACAACTCCTCGTTGATAATCCAGAATTATCAGCAGAACTTGAAGGAAAAATAAGAGCGAAGATTGCAGAGATGAATGGGGGATAGTTTCAATAAATTTTTACTCTTATGTTTTTATTTTTACCAAACCAACTACCATAATGAGTGAAGAATTACTGCAACGAAACCTTTTAAAAAGTCCTGAAAAAATCGGTGTTTGGGACTTTTATAATATAGGTGCTACTTCTGTCAAAGCCTTAAAAGAATATGGAATTATCAGAAATGTAGATTATGGTGACGTGGAAAAGAAAAAAGTTGATGGCATCATAGTGCAGCAAAAAAAAGTCATTGCAGTAGTTGAATATAAAAAACCTTCTGAATTTAAAACTAAAGCGCAACAAGAAAAGGCTATTAAACAGGAACTGGAAGTAGCAAAACTTCTTGGCAGCAAAATTCTTATTGCGACAGATACAAAAGATACAGTCTGGGTCAATGCTTTAACCCGCAAAAGAATATGTGACGAAAATGGTAAGGAAATAAAAGCACTATTTGATATAAAAGATGAAAAAATTGTAGCACTGATTGAAAAGATAAACTATTCAATCAATGAACTAAATAATAACTTAAAACCAAGGCAGCTTGTAAACCCGACAGGATTAGCAAAACAGATTTGGCAAGATATATGGTCTGTTAGCGGTGCAAGACCGGAAGATTGCCTGTACACATTTGTTGAGCTTTTTATTTTTAAATACCTAAGCGATTTAGATGTTTTAAAGGGTAGAAATAATTTTTATAGGCTTCTTGAGGATTTTAAAGATAATAATCCCGAAGATTTATTAGAAGATTATGCAAAATCAATACGTCCTAAAATTAAAGACCTTTTCCCTGAAAATCCACTGGATAAAACCACAATTATCAACGGAACTATTTTCGTAAGTAAAGACCAAAAAGCAGTTAAGGGATATAGCACTGTTTTCAAAAAAGTTTTACAACGCTTTAAAGATTACGGCAAACTTGAACATATTGATTACGATTTTAAAAGTCAGCTATTTGAAAGTTTTTTAAAAGAAAGTATAAGTAAGAAAAACTGGGGGCAATTTTTCACTCCTTTAAAAGTTGTTCGTGCTGTTGTTGAAATGGCAAAAGATGAAATAAAATCGGGAATAAAAATTTGCGACCCCGCATGTGGTGTTGGTAAATTTTTACTTGAACCGATTGTTACAAAACTTGAACAGTTTTATGAGGTTAAGAAAAATAAACTAATACCAAAAATTACCATACATGGCTTTGACAAAGGGTTTGATAAGGATGAACAGAAAACAATCATTCTCGCAAAAGCTAACATGCTTATTTATTTCTCTGACATTCTAAAAGAGAACTCTGGAATTACAGAACAGTTTTCGCAATTGTTCAATGCTAGTTTTACGCTTAAAACAAATTCAATATTAGGTACACTTTCAGAACCTTTAGAAGATGAATATGATTTGATATTGACAAATCCGCCTTATGTTACAAGCGGCAGCAGCAATCTTAAAGATGAAATAAAAAAAGATGGAGACTTAGTTAATCATTATAAGATTAATGCGATGGGGGTGGAAGGCTTATTTATGGAATGGATAATAAGAGCCTTAAAATCAAATGGTAAAGCATTTGTTATAGTTCCTGATGGGATTTTTAACCGGCAGAACGATAAAAACCTTCGTCAGTTTTTAATTGATGAATGTTACATAGATGGCATTATTTCATTGCCGATAAAAACATTTTTTACTACTCCTAAAAAAACTTACATATTCTGCATAACAAAAAAAGTAGTGCAAAAAGACCCAGTGTTTACTTACTTGGTTAGTGAAATTGGTGAAAGCAGGGATATATACAGGTTTGATATTTTACAGGATGATTTGAGCGAAGCCGTTACGTTATATTCTTTTTTCAAAGGAAACAAATCAGGCTTTGCAAAGATTAATACTGATAAGAGATGCAAAGTTCAACCGTTTGAAAAATTTAAACCTGAAAATCATTGGTCTGTTGATAGATGGTGGAGCAAAGAAGAACAGATTGAATTAGGAACAATTGAAGAAGAAAAAACAATTGACTTAATGGGCTTTAGTGAGTTGATTAATGATGTCTCTGATACGTTAAGCGACTTTTCAATCCTATTAAAAGAAGTGTCTGAAAAAAAAATTTTAATAAGGACGTTTAAAGAAGTTTTACTGACCGATACTGATTATTTTGAATTGGGTATTGGTAAAAGAGTTGTCAAAAAAGATATTGTAAATCTAAAAGGGTCTATTCCTATTTACAGCGCAAATGTAAAAGACCCTGTTGGTTATCACACCAAAAGCAACATAACAGATTTTTCAAACAACTTTGTTTTATGGGGTATTGATGGAGATTTTGAATTTAATGCAATTGCAAAAAGCACTCCGTTTGTTTCAACTGACCATTGCGGTACAATTAGAATAAAAAATGATAATATTCTTCCTGATTACTTAATGATACAACTTAAAAAAGTAAAACACAAATATGGTTTTGACAGAGGATTAAGAGCCTCGCTAAAGAACATGCAAGCCATATCTATTGAGATACCCTTTGATGAAAATGATAAAATAGATATTGAAAAACAGAAAGAAATTATATCAAAATATGAATACATTTTAGAGGTAAGAAAAGATGTATCAAGCTATAAACAAAAACTTAAAGAACTAAATGTTTCTGTTGCTTCTTTAATAGATGAAAAATTTATAGAGAAAAATATTTCGCTGGTTTTAAATTCCCCGCCAACAAATTCAGGATTAAAAAAAGTAAATGTTTCATTAGAACCAACTTCTAAAGAAACAATCCCTGTGTATTCCGCAACAATGAATGAAGATGATGTATTTGGCTGGGTGTCCGAAAGCAGCAAATGGAAGAAATATGAAAATGTTTTAACGTGGAATAAAGATGGAAGCGCAGGTTTTGTATTTTATAGGAAAGATAGATTTGTGCCTTATGAAAAAGTCAAGCTGTTAGAAATCAAAGATGAGTTCAAATCTGATTTGTCTTATGAGTATTTGAAGCATGTAGTACAAACCAGGTTATTTGAAGAAGGTTTTGGTTTTAATGTCAAATGTTCAATGGATAAGGTTCTTAAATTAAGTATCCCTATTCCTACAAAAGATAACGGTCAGTTTGATGTGTCAAAGCAAAAAGATATAGCTAAACTGTATGATAAAATTGACCAAATAAAAAGAAGTGTCTTACTTGAATTGGATAAGGTGTCAAATGCAGAAATAGATTTTGAATGAACGGTTTCTAAGAAGCGTGAGAGAATTAAAAACAAATTTGAAATAATAATGATATTCAGAATTCAAATGTCCGACCGGACTTCTTTTGTAATGGCAAGTAAAAAATTGTATCCCTTTTTATGGTATCCACCATTAATCTCAACTCCCCCACGCACTCAATATGATGCGTATGCGGAAACATATCAACCGACTGTAATTTTTCTACAGTAAACTTTTCACTCAACAATTGAAGGTCACGGGCCTGTGTGGCAACATTACAACTAACATAAACAATTTTCTGTGGAGCAATCTCAAGAAGCTTTTGAATCAACTTTGCGTGTAGCCCTGCCCGTGGGGGATCAACAATTACAACATCAGGGCGGCCATTTGTTTTAAAAAATTTATCATTACATATTTCTATAACATCACCTGTAAAAAAAGAAGCATGGCTTACATTATTGAGGGCAGCATTTTCAATTGCATCGTTAATGGCTTCTTTAATTACATCTACACCAATAATTTTTTTTACATTCTTACTTAAAAAAATCCCTATGCTTCCTGTACCGCAATAAAGGTCATATACAATTTCATTTCCGGTAAGCGCCGCAAAATCTTTTACGATAGTATAAAGCCTTTCAGCCTGTTGGGTATTGGTTTGAAAAAATGATTTTGGAGAAATTTTAAATTTAAAGTCTTCAAGTTTTTCAATTGCATAACCTTTGCCATGCACTATTTGAGGATTCAAATCATAAATACTATCATTCCATTTTGGGTTAATAGTATATAGCAATGTTGTAATAGAAGGAACTTTTTCTAATAAATGATTACATATTTTTTCTCTTTCTTTTTCATTATCATGTCCAAAAACAAGATTCACCATCAGCTCACCTGTTGTGCAATTACGAATGATAATATTTCTTAGCCAGCCTTTGTGTTCTTTAATATCATAAAAGCTATAATTATTTGCCAAAGAAAAGTTACGGATAGTATTGCGAATGACATTGTTTACATCATCCATCAGCCAGCATTCATAAATGTCAATAATTTTATCATAGAGTTTTGGAACATGATAACCCAATGCACCGCCGGGCCACTCATCATCACGAAGCTCTTCCAATTGATTTGGAGTTAAAAATCTTTTATTGCTAAAAGTAAACTCAAGCTTATTTCTATAATGAATTGTTTTTTCTGAACCAATGATGGGTAAAATAAAAACATCATTGAGCTTGCCAATTCTTATAAATGCATCAACTGCTTCCTGGTGTTTGTATTCAAGTTGTTTTTCATAAGGAAGCATTTGCCATTTGCAACCGCCGCATACACCAAAATGAATGCAAAAAGGTTCAACCCTTTCTTTGCTGTATTCTTTAATTGTTATTGCTTTTCCTTCGGCCCAATCTTTTTTATTTCTTGTTATAAATACATCTGCAACATCGCCGGGTACTGCGCCTTCAACAAAAATAACTTTGCCATCTATTCGCCCAAGCGCTTTGCCTTCGGCGGCATAACCGGTGATGGGTAAGTTTTCCAGAACTATTTTTTTTCTTTTCATCCCGAGTTTATCGAAGGGTAAAAATAGTTCTTGTTCATGACGGATAATTTCGTTGTAGGTAAAATGTTAAGTATTTTGCGTGCCTGGTTGTTTTAATTCAATTTGAATATTTTTGTGCCCTATCTCAAAATCAATGAAATTATTTTTTAGCGTTGTAATCTTTCTAACTGCATTTTCAGCTACCTATGCACAAGGTTATAAAGTGACTTTACAAACTCCCAATTACAAAAGCGGTCTTGCATACCTTACTTATTATTATGGGAAAAATATAAACGTTGAGGATTCTGCTCTTGTTAACGATAAAGGAGTTGCTGTTTTTCAAAAAAATGAAAAGCTTTTGCCCGGGATATATTCAATAGTTTTTCCCGGTAAAAATAAATTATTTGATTTTTTAGTGGATAAAGAACAAATAATTTCTATAAAGGCAGATACCACTGATCTGATTAATAAAACCAGAGTAACCGGTTCAAAAGAAAATATTCTTTTTCAGCAATATCAAAAATTTATTGACTCAAAAAGCAGCCATTTGCAAAAAGAGCTGGAAGCATTTAAACTTTCAAAAAATAAAAGTGATAGCCTTTTGCATGAAAAAAATTATAACAATCTCAATAAAGAGCTGAATGATTACAGGGATAATATTATTAACAAAAATCCACAATCCATGCTGGCATCGTTGCTTACCAGCATGAGGCAACCAAATGGTTTAAATAAAATTCCTGTAACAAAAGAAGATTCAATAAACAATTATCAATATTATAAACAACATTACTGGGATGGCATAACGTTTACGGATGAACGCATAGTGCGCACACCCTTTTTTTTGCCAAAGGTTGAAAAATTTTTCAGGGAAGTGATATCACAAATGCCGGACTCTATTATAAGGGAAGCAGATTATTTATTACTGAGAGCAAGGATAGCACCTGAAATGTACAAGTTTCTGCTAAACTGGCTTACTGATGAATACATCAATCCAAAATATATGGGGCAGGATGCAGTGTTTGTTCATCTTTTTGAAAAATATCATTCAAAAGGAATTTCTTCCTGGCTTAATGAAAAGCAAATGACTGCTATTTCAAACCGGGCTTATATGCTGATGTCGAACCTTATAGGGGAAAAGGCGGCAAACCTTGAAATGACTGATACTTCGGGAATGCCACAGCCGCTTTATGATGTAAAAGCCAATTATACTATTGTATGTTTCTGGGATCCTACGTGTAGCCATTGCCGTGAGGAAGTGCCGCGACTCGATTCTGTATTTAATGCCAAATGGAAAAAGGAAGGCGTTAAAATATATGGTGTACTTACAGAAGCTGCGGAACAAATCAAATGGCGGCAATTTATACATACATACAATTTGCAAAGCTGGATAAACGTTTACCAGAGCGATGTGCAGAAGAAAGCTGATGAAGAAGAAAAAAAACCATCGTATAAACAATTGTATGATGTAACGCAAACGCCTACCTTGTATTTACTTGATAAAGACAAGCACATTATTGCAAAAAAACTTACATGGCAACAAATGGATGATATGCTGAGCATGAAAATAAATAATAAACCGATCAATAATAATATTAATAATGCTGGTAAATAATTTTTTTTAATTGATAAAAAAAGCTCAGCAAAAATATCTTTGGCTTCGCTATTAGCAATAAAAGTTATCTTATGAAAAAACTGTTTTTGTTTCTTGCATTTTTCTCTATTCTTTCTTCTGCTTATTGCCAAACACTTTTTACTTATGGCAGTAATACCGTAAGTAAAGAAGATTTTTTGCGTGCATATAATAAAAACAAAACAACTGAAACCGATAAGGATATAGCATTGAGAGATTATCTTGATTTGTATATCAAATTCAAATTGAAAGTTCAGGCCGCAAAAACTTTACATCTTAATACGCTTCCATCATTGGAAGCTGACCTTCAAAATTTTCGCAGCCAGATAGAAGAGAGTTATTTAAAAGATGAGAAGCAGGTAAATGCATTAGTTGATGAAGCCTTTACCCGCAGCCAGAAAGATATTCATGCACAGCATTTTTATGTTTCCCTTAATGAAAAAATGTTGCCCGCAGACACACTTAAATTATATAAGGCAATTAATGAAACATACACTGAATTAAAAAAAGGGAAAACTGATTATGAAGATATTCTTGCAGAAATAAAAGAAAAAATTGCCCCGGTTAATGGAAATGATATTGGATACATTACTGTTTTTACGTTGCCGTATGAATTTGAAAATATAGTGTACAGCTTGAAACCCGGCCAGGTAAGCAAACCTTTTAGATCTAAAAAAGGATGGCACATTTTTAAAAATGAAAATGAAAGGCCTGCTGTGGGCAAAATAAAAATTGCTCAAATATTATTTGCTGTTCCGGCGGGTAATATGAACCTGAGAGATCTTGCAAAACAATTATCAGATTCAGTTTACAAAGCATTAAAAACCGGCGGTGATTTTGCAGAACTTGCAAAGCAATACAGCAATGATAAATTGACTTATATGAATGGTGGCGTTTTGCCCGAATTTGGCGTTGCAAAATATGATGGCGGTTTTGAAAATATTGCGTTTTCATTAAAAAAAGACGGCGATATTTCAGAACCGTTTCAAACAGAATTCGGCTATCACATTATTAAACGCATCTCACGGTCGCCCATACCTGCAAATAAAAATGATGAGGCTTACATGTACAACTTAAAGCAGGATGTACTCAAAGATAGCCGCATTGAAACTGCAAAGGAAAAGTTTGTAAAAGAAATTCTTTCCAAAATAGGATATAAAAAAAATAACAGCATACAAGAAAAAGATCTCTGGAGAGTTACTGATAGTTTTGTCATTGCCGATAAAAAAATTACAGTTGGAACCATTAATGAAAAAACAGTTTTATTTTCTTTTAATAATAATAAAGTAACTGTGAGAGACTGGTTGCAATATGTAAAAAGGAATAGCGAAGACAAGCAGGTACCTTCTTCGCAGGCATATCCTGATCTTTTAAAAAAATATGTTTCCATTGCTGCACTTGAAAATTATAGAAACAGGTTGCAGAATTTTAATCCTGATTTCAATTATCAGCTACAGGAATTTAAAGACGGTAATATGCTTTTTGAGGTGATGGAAAGACAAATATGGTCTAAAGCTTCGGCAGATAGTATAGGTCTTCGACAATATTATGAGCAGCATAAAAAAAATTATACATGGACAGCCAGTGCAGATGTTGTGTTATTTTCTTGTGCCAATGAAACAATAGCAGAACATGCTATTGAAGAAATTAAAAAGGGTAAAAGTTGGAAAGATGTCGTTAATGAAAACCCATCCCAAATACAGGCAGACTCCGGCCGTTATGAATTGAGCCAGCTACCGGTAATTGACAGAACAAACTTTACTCCCGGCCTTGTAACTGCATCGGTTATAAATGCAGGTGACGGAACTGCTGTATTCTCAATAATTATTAAAACATATCCGGAAAACCAACAGCGCAGCTTTGAAGATGCTCGTGGGTTGGTAATTAATGAATATCAAAATTTTCTTGAACAAAAATGGATTGGGGAATTGAAGAAAAAATATCCCGTAAAAGTGAACGAAAAAGTTTTTCAATCATTGTTGTAGAATAAAAAATAAAAAATTAAAAGCAGTTTTTATACTTAACCCTTTTTTTATCACTCTTATTTTTATCATTTTAAATCTACACACTGGCAAAATTTCTGACAATGTGCAGTAATGATTTACAAATACTTCTATTTTAAAAACTAAAACGTAAAATTTGAAAACTAAAAATGTAACCATGAAAAAATTAATCGCAATTGCAGTATTCACAACTTTTTTTACAAAAGCTAATTCACAGGTATATATGCAGGGAGGTGTAAACCTTGCCAACATTACCAAAACTAAATCAGGAGCAACGCAGGATAACAATTTGCTTACAACGTTTAACGCAGGCATCTTGGGACGTTTCGGACTTTCAGAAACAATTGATCTTGAAAGTGGGATATTGCTTGATGGAAGAGGATCGAAATCAAATACTTTTTTTACAAATACAACGGATGATAATTATGTAAAGACAAAATTTAACCCGTTATATCTTGAAGTACCTCTGAATGTAGTGTTGCGTGTTCCACTCGAAAAAACAACCAATTTATTTTTCCATGCCGGGCCTTATGCAGCTATTGGTGTTGGCGGAAAATCCAAATCGGAAACAAAAATTTTTGGAACCACAACAAACTCTTCTGCTGATATAAAATTTAGTAATGATGACCCGTTTACATCACAGCAGGATGATGCTGCTTATGATAAGCTTAAAAGATTTGATTTTGGATTAAATTTTGGCGGCGGAATTGATCTTGGAAAAGTTTTATTAAAAGTGAATTATGGATTTGGCCTTACAAAAATAAATTCAACCCAAAGCAATAACGGCGCAGATGATAAAAATAAATACCGCACTATAAGTTTATCTCTTGGAATTCCATTAAGCAGGAGTTAAATAAATTTCTTTGAGTAAAAGGCAGATAAAGGCTGCCCCTGCATCAATTGCGGGCAGCCTCTGTTTTTTACACTAACTCTTTCACCACATTAACGATTACATGCGGCTTTCCTAATGTATAATAATGTAAAACAGGCACGCCTGATTTTTTAAGTTCCTTAGATTGTGCCAGTAGCCATTCTGTGCCAACAATTTCAACATCGCTGTCAGTTTTACATTTAATAATTTCATTGCTTAATTCGGTAGGTATATCTACATAAAAAGTGCGTGGCAAAACAGAAAGTTGTTTTTTACTTGTTATAGGTTTAAGCCCGGGAATTATGGGTATTTCAATTCCGGCTTCCCTGCATTTTTTTACAAATTCAAAATACTTTTTGTTATCAAAAAACATTTGCGTGGTAATATAATCTGCTCCGGCATCTACTTTCATTTTTAAATAACGCAAATCACTTTCCATGTTAGGTGATTCAAAATGTTTTTCAGGATAGCCCGCCACACCTATGCAAAATTTAGTTTTGTAACCATCCCTTATATCTTCTTCAAGGTAAATTCCGTTATTAAGGTTTACCGCTTGTTTCAAAAGATCAAGCGCATAGGCATGACCGTTAGGTTCTGGTTCAAAAACCGTTTCATTTTTTGGAGCATCGCCACGAAGCACCAATACATTATCAATGCCCAGGAATGCAAGATCTATTAAAGCATTTTCAGTTTCCTGTAAATTGAAACCGCCGCATATTAAATGAGGAACTGCATCAATTTTATAATGGTTCATTATTGCCGCACAAATCCCAACCGTACCAGGGCGTTTTCTGATTTCTACTTTTTCAAAAGTGCCATCTGCTTTCTTTTTAAAAACCTGCTCGCTACGATGATACGTGACATTAATAAATGAAGGATTAAATTCTATTAAAGGATCAAGATGGTTGTAAATTGATTCAATAGTTTTTCCTTTTAGAGGAGGTAAAATTTCAAAAGAGACCGCAGTACCTGTTGCTTCTTTTATATGATCAGTAACTTTCATTTTTGCAAAATAGATGCAAACATAAGTTGTAATGCAATAACAGCAAAGTAAGAATATGTTGAAAGTTTTTTTGAAATTTTTGTTTGAACAGAAAGTTCAAATTTCCGGATTGGTATCTTTTTTTATTTTCCTGTTTGATAAATAAACGCCGGCAAATATCAGCAATGCTGCTAAAATTTTGGCAGGAAGTAATTCTTCTTTAAGAAATATCATAGCAATGGCAACAGCAAATACAGGCTGCGAATAAATATAAGCTCCTGCAACGGATGCGCTTAAAATTTTAATTCCATATACATTAAAAAGGTAGGCAAGAAATGTTCCTGGAACTGAAATGAGAAATAACAGCAGGTAATCTTTGAAAGTAAATACGTGCCAGGTAATTTGCGAAAATTCTTTTACACACAAAGGTAAAATCATAAAAAAACCGAAAGTAAAAACCCAGCGCATAACATCTATTGCTGAATATTTAAGCATAAGAGGTTTTACAGAAATAAAATAAAAAGTATAGGCCACGGCACTACAAATGATTAATGCATCGCCTAAAAAAATATTCTCCCCATTGATGATAATTTCCCTGGTGCTTATCAATATAACGGCACCCGTAATCGCTAATAATAATCCGGCAATCTTTGCAACAGTTATTTTTTCTTTTAAAACTCTTGCTGCGATAATGGTAATAAGTATGGGTGTAATGAGTGTAAGAAGAGATGCATGAATAGGAAATGTATAAGACAAGCCTTTTATAAATAGCATTTGATTCAAAGCCAGCCCTGTGAAAGCGCATAATAAAAATGCAGGAATATCTTTTTTATAAATTTTTGTTTTTACCGGGGCAAATAAAAATAGTATCCAGAATAGCATAACACTGATGCCAATCCTGATAATATTAATTCCGAAAGGGCCGGCATAATGATTACCCGTAAAATATTTAATTGCGCTGTAGTTGATTGCAAAAAAAAGATTAGTGCCCAACAATCCCAGATGGGCTTTTGCCTGTGAAGTCAAAATAATTTATTGAGTTGCAAAATTGCCTGATTTAAGTGACTGTACAAATTCGTTTATCACCTTTTTATAATTATCCATACATACTTCATCATTAACAGGTGAAAAAGAAGTTGCTTTGTCAATGTCTTCACTTAATGAAAACTTATCTTGTTCAACAGAATAAAAATATTTTTTTTTCATTAAATATTTTGAAAGATATTCCTGTTCCGTTTGGCCAGGAGTTGGCACCAGTATTGCTCTTTTATTTATTTTTATTAAATCCATAATAGTGGTATAGCCGCTTCTGCATATAATTATTTCAGATTGTTGAAAAGCGAAACTTAATTCTTGAGCCTGAAGATGGTTTATAATTTCTACATTTTTTAATTCAGTAACGAGCTTTTCTTTTTCTTCCGGCAATCCTCTCACTAATAAAATTTTCTTATTGGAATTATTTATTTGCATAAGAATTATTTTTTCAAAAAAACTTCGTTGCGGTTCAGGTCCTGAGATAGAAATTAAAACATCATATACTTTGGTTAGGTCAACCTGTTTTCTAAATCTTGATAATGGGCCTATGTATAAAACGTTGCCCGGAATATTTTCAGGATGAGATAATTTACCGGCAAGACCATTTTCCATAAAATCCGGAACCCAGCAATAATTATATTTTTTAATGAAATGATAATGGAGTCTCTGCGCAAATTTTTCAGTATACGAATTTCCTGTTTTTATTAAAAGCTGGTGGGTTATATAAATAGAAGGCAAACTGATGTGGTACATTCCAAAACGGTTATCGGATATGACAGCATCAATTTCATAATCTTTCACAATTTTCTTTAGCCATGAATGCTCTCTCCAAACAGAAAAAATAATTTTAGGAAGCTGGAATAATAATGCAAAAGGCAACCATTTCTTATTTCGGCTATATTTTATTCGATAGTCATGAATTTGTAAAAATGCTATAGATGGGAATTCTTTTTTTAGAAGAGAAAAAACACTTCCATGTGCTGCAATTATTACTTCACAATTTTGAAAGAGTAATTCATTTATAATTGGAATGCAGCGTGTTGCATGCCCTAATCCCCAATTTAAAGGAGCTATTAATATCTTCGGCTTCAGCAGATTTTTGTTAAATTTATTACCATTTATCAAAACATTGCAATAATTATTTGTGAAAATAGTTTAATTTGGTAATCATTTTATGAAAGCCGTGAACAAAATCCTACTGGTTCTATTGATAGTGATAGCTATTTTTGCGATAAGTTGTAATTCATCTAAAAAAAGCAATTGTGGTTGTCCTAGTAAAAAAGGATTAGTAGGGTATTAGACTATAAAAAACCAAATCTATAATGAACAAATTTAACCGGGATCTTTTGGTATTGTTCAAAGAAGAACTAATGAACCCCCAGGCAATAGAGCACGAAGTAGAAATGCTTCACGAACTGTTGTATTGCGTTGAAAAAATGGACAACCTCATTGTTGCCCACGAAGTCATTAATCTTATTAAATACAAAGTTTTTACTGATAAAAATATTATCCGTGAAACCTTACGACAAACAGAACTAAAACCATTTGTTTTTTTGAATAATAAAAATTAATATGAATTAATTTATTACCCAGGTTTCTCTTCCTTTTAATAATTTATCAAGGTCGCCTTTTCCTTTTGTTGTAAGTGCTTCTTCAATTTGCATGGCCATTACATCTTCATAGCAACCTCTTTCCTGCTGGTAAAAAACTCCAAACGGTCTTGGAAAATGCCCTTCTTTAAATGGATCTTCAAATAATCTTGTAAGAATTTGCGCTTTGTAAAAATCTTTCTCATCGTGAATCCATAAATCATTTTCGCTTATTCCATCTTTTAACTCTACCAACGTAGGGCGATATCCATCTAACTTTATTCCTTTGTTTTTTGCAGCGCCAAAAACTAGCGGTTGGCCTTGCTCGAGAAATAAGGCTTCTTCAGGCTTTGATTTTTTTTCTGTAAAAATTTCAAAAGCACCATCATTAAAAATATTACAGTTCTGGTAAATTTCCAGGAAGGAAGATCCTTTATGTTCCTGCGCCCTTAAAATCATTGCCTGCAAATGTTTAGGATCCCTATCCATGCTTCTTGCAACAAAAGAAGCATCGGCTCCCATAGCCAATGCCGATGGATTGAAGGGATGATCAATGCTTCCTACGGGAGTGCTTTTAGTAATTTTATGCTGCTCGCTTGTAGGTGAATATTGTCCTTTGGTAAGGCCATAAATTTCATTATTAAAAAGTAAAATGTTGACATCAAAATTTCTTCTTAATAAATGAATGATGTGATTGCCGCCAATGCTTAAGCAATCCCCATCACCTGTAACTATCCATACACTCAACTCAGGACGACTGGCTTTTAAACCACTTGCAATTGCTGTAGCCCGGCCATGAATACTATGCATTCCGTAAGTATTCATATAATATGGAAAACGGCTACTGCACCCAATTCCCGATATGATGACAAAATTTTCTTTAGGAATGCCAAGGCCCGGCATTATTTTTTGTACCTGTGCCAAAATAGAATAATCGCCGCAGCCGGGGCACCACCGTACTTCCTGATCGGTGGCAAAATCTTTTGCGGTTAATGGTACAGAAACAGTGGTTGCGGTTTCACTCATTCAAATAATATTTGTATGCCAAAGTTAAGACATACAAGCTTAATAGAAGTACTAATCAATTATTAAAATATGAAGAAATATCTTTAATTCCCAGCTTGTAATTCTTCCCAATATTCAGCAGCACGGCGTGTATGCGGAATTACAATTGTACCGCCAACAATATTGGCAACGGCGAAAATTTCATACATCTGTTCTGTTGAAACGTCCAGCTCATGAGATTTACCGAGATGATATTTTATGCAATCATCGCAACGTAAAACCATGCTGGCAACGAGGCCCAGCATTTCTTTTGTTTTTTTATCAATAGCCCCTTCTTCATAAGTATTTGTGTCAAGGTTCCAAAGACGTTTCATTACAAGATTATTTTTACTTAAAATAACTTCATTCATTTTTTCGCGGTACTCATTAAATTCTTTTACAAGTGTTGGCATTATTTTTCTTTTTAGTAATAAAATATTACTTCAAAGTTATAAGCATTCATCTCATACAAAATCAATTTCACTAATTTTGTCACCTTAATTAAATCACATGAGTGAAATAAAGTATGACTTTGGAATGATTGGTCTCGGTGTTATGGGAAGCAATCTTTTACTTAATATGGCTGACCATGGATTTGCTGTAATTGGTTACGATAAAAATCCTGATAAAACAAAACTGTTTGAATCATCTGCTACAAAAAATACAATTGTAAAAGGAGTAAACACACTTGCTGAAATGATTGATGCCTTAAAAGTTCCGCGCAAACTTATGATGCTGGTTCCGGCAGGAAAACCTGTTGATAGTGTAATTGATGAGCTTAAGCCACTTTTACAAAAAGATGATATTATTATTGATGGCGGAAACTCACATTATATTGATACCCTAAAAAGAATTACTGAATTAAAAAGTATTGGCCTTCATTTTATGGGCATTGGCATTTCCGGAGGAGAAGAAGGTGCCCGCAAAGGGCCGAGCATTATGCCTGGCGGAGATCTTGAAGCTTACAAAGAAGTGGAAACAATATTGAAGTCGGTTGCAGCAAAAGTAAATAGCGAACCCTGCGTAGGTTATTTAGGCCGTGATGCCGCAGGACATTATGTAAAAATGGTTCATAACGGTATCGAGTATGCGATAATGGAGCTTATAAGCGAGTGTTATGATCTTATGCATAATGGAATGAACTTTTCTAATGATGAAATTCACGATGTTTTTAAAAGCTGGGATAGTGATGAAATGAAATCTTTTTTACTTGAAATTTCTGCATCTGTATTTAAAAAGAAAGATGAAAAATCAAGCGACATGTATTTAGTAGATATGATACTTGATAAAGCAGGTGCCAAAGGTACAGGTAAATGGACTTCGCAGGAAGGGCTTGATCTTCCTATGCCAATACCGACATTAGATTCTGCCGTTATGATGCGCAACCTGTCTTCGCTTATTAATGAAAGAAAAGAAGCCGCCGATCTTTATAAAACATCTTTGCAAAAGATCGACATGCCCATAGATGAGTTTGTAAAAACATTATACGATGCTTTGTATTTTGCAACCATCATAAGCTATGCCCAGGGTCTTGCCATGCTTACCACTGCTTCACTTGAGCTTAAGATGGAAATACCATTGCCAGAAGTTGTAAATGTATGGAGGGGCGGATGCATCATACGATCAGCATTGCTTGATAATTTTAAAAAAGCTTATGAAAATGCTGACCTCAAAAATTTATTATTAGATAAAAATATTGCAGTACTCCTGTCACAAAAACTTGCGGGTGCACAAAAAATTGTATCTATAGCAGCACTAAATAACTATCCTGCAGCAGGACTTATGTCTTCACTTAATTACTATAATGCCTATCGCCGGAAGTTATTACCTACTAATTTAATACAGGCTCAACGTGACTTCTTTGGCGCACATACTTACCAGAGAATTGATATTGAAGGAATTTTTCATACCGAATGGGAAACAGTGCCAAAAACTGTTTCAACAAAAAATGTAGATTAAATAAAAGGAAAATCAATGTTAGATTACAAAAAAATTTCTCCCATGCTTGTCTTCATTTTTGGAGGCAGCGGTGATTTAAATTATAGAAAATTAAACCCGGCATTATTTAATCTTTTTCTTGATAAAGCAATGCCCGATCATTTTAGCATTGTTGGCATTGCCCGTTCTGCTTATAAAGAGGGTGAATATCAAAAACATTTAAAAGAAGGCATAGATAATTTTTCAAGAAGAAAAGATTGTGATGAAGAATGGAAAAATTTTTCTAAGCATATAAGCTATTTGCCCATGGATGTAAAAGATGAAAATGAATATCAAAAAATTGTAAAAATCGCTAAAGACAAAGAAGCCGAATTTGGTGTGCATCCTAATATTCTTTTTTATATGGCTGTGGCTTCGCAATTAGTTCCTGTAATAATAAAAAATTTAGGAAAGCTTGAAATTTGCCACGATACCAAATGCACGCGTATCGTTGTTGAAAAGCCTTTTGGCCATGACCTGGAAAGCGCTAAGGACATGAACAAAATGCTGAATGAATTTTTTACTGAAGAACAAATTTTTCGTATTGATCATTATCTCGGTAAAGAAACGGTGCAGAATATTCTTGCCTTACGGTTTGCCAATGCCTTATTTGAACCAATATGGAATAGGAATTATATTGATCATGTGCAGATAACAGCGGCTGAAACAGTAGGTGTAGAAGGACGTGGAGGTTATTATGAAGAGGCCGGTGCATTAAGAGATATGATACAGAATCATATACTTCAGATTTTATGCATGATTGGGATGGAAGCGCCCGTATCATTTCAAGCCAATGAAATAAGAAATAAAAAAGTGGACGTGCTGAATGCACTTCGAAAGATTACGAAAGACGAAGTACAGGACTGTGCTGCACGCGGGCAATACTCTGAAGGATGGATGCAGGGTGAAAAAGTTCCCGGCTACCGTCAGGAGAAAGATGTAAATCCGGAATCCAATACAGAAACATTTGCTGCTGTTAAATTCTTTATTGATAATTGGCGCTGGCAGGGCGTTCCTTTTTACGTGCGCACCGGCAAACATCTTTATGAAAAAACAACTGCTTTAACCATACAATTTAAACCTGCACCTGCTTTTGCATTTCCCAAAGAAGCTGCAGAAACCTGGCGCCCAAACAGGCTTTCAATATGCATATCGCCAGAAATGGATATCAGGTTGCGGTTCCAGGCTAAGCACCCCGGGCAAGCTATGATTCTTTCGCCGGTAGATATGGTTTTTAATTATAAAGATGAATATAATGGAGATGAGCCGGAAGCTTACGAAACACTTTTATACGATGTTATGGAAGGTGATGCTACATTGTTTATGCGTGCTGACCAGGTGGAAGCTGCATGGGAAGTGGTGATGCCCATAATTGATGTATGGGCAGCCCGTAAGCCAACGGATTTCCCAAATTATTCACCAGGCTCGTGGGGGCCGGAAGATGCTGAAGCGCTTATTGCAAGAGACGGGCATAACTGGATAAACCTGCCTCCTAAACGAAAAGAACAATAATGAAATTTCATATTTATAAAAACAAGGAAAAGTTGTGTGAGGAACTCGCAATATGGATGTGCGATGTTATAGATTCCACTTTGCAAAACCAGGAGTTTTTTACACTGGCAATTTCAGGTGGTGAAACACCTAAAATATTATTTAAGAAATTAGCTTCTGCAGAGTTTATAAAAAAAATAAATTGGAAAAGAGTACATATTTTTTGGGGCGATGAAAGGGCGGTTCCATTCAATGATAAACGCAACAATGCAGCAGATGCTTATGAATTATTAATTAACTATATTGATATTCCTGCAGCACAGATACATAAAATGCGTACTGATATAGAACCAATATTTGCTGCGAAAGAATATGAGAAAATTCTGCATACATATTTTGATAATACCAATAAAAGCTTTGACCTGGTTTTACTGGGAATGGGTGATGATGGGCATACACTTTCATTATTTCCCGGATCGTCAATTATTGAAGAACATGAAAACTGGGTAAACGCCGTGTACAATGAAGAGCAACAAATGTACCGTATAACATTAATGCCCATAATTGTAAACCGTGCCATGCAAATTGCTTTTATGATTGAGGGAACAAAAAAAGCAAAAATATTAAAGCAAGTTATAGAAGGATTTTATATGCCTTCTATTTTGCCTGCACAAATTATTAAGCCAGCAAATGGTGAACTGCATTGGTTTCTGGATGAAGCCGCTACAAGCGAATTACATATTTCATAAAATTTTTAGGAACCTCAGGCACTTTCAAAGAAATATAACCATTACTTTAGGGAATATTAATTATGGGCTTTGCAATAAAATACTGAAATGCATCTGACTTTGCTCACCGCTTTTATAATTCTCATTTGTATTGTTATTAGTTTATTTGGAAACCTGGCAGGTTTTGGCGGTGGCGTATTTGTCGTACCCATTCTGGTAGCATTTTTTAATTATCCTTTTTCAAATGCAGTGGGCGCTACCGTATTCAGCCTGGTGATTGCATCTCTTATATCTACCTATTTTAATAAAAGAGAAGGAAATATAGATTTTAAAACAGGAATTATTTTGGAAATTCCTACAATGATTGGCGCTGTGTTAGGTTCTGTATTACTTGATTACGTACCGTTAGTTCCGGTAGAAATTGTTTTTGCAGTCTTATTATTTTTACTGTCATATTCTTTTTTTAAACCTAAAAAGGAGAATTATGATTCATTAGAAAAAGAAACAGGAAGTCTTAAAAGATTAAATGCCCTGCCCCCGGTAATTCATAAATACAATAAGGAATTAAATGTTCATTATACTATAGGATTGTGGCTGGCAACTTTTTTCGGTTTGCTATCCGGTACGCTGGCAGGTCTTTTTGGAGTTGGCGGCGGATTTATGAAAACTCCTATTATGATTAAGGTATTTAAAATTCCTGTAAAAATTGCAACTTCCACCGCTATGTTTATGATTATTATTACGAGCATTACGAGTGGTATTAGTCATTATACGCAAGGTCATATTATTTTCGGCTATACGTGGCCGGTAGTTGCTGGATTTATTATTGGCTCTTTACTGGGAGGTTTTGTTAATAAAAAATTAGCTAACAATAAAAATGAGTATATAATAGGAATTGCCTTATTATTAGTAGCTTTTATAAACTGCTATAATGTATGGGAGCATTTGCATTAGGAGGTTTTTTATAGAAAGTTATTTATTTTTTTTGCTATTCCAAAAAACATCCTAATTCCTCGCTCAATCAATTCATCAGGAAAATCGTAATCAGCATTGTGTAAAGCCGGGTAATTTTCACCGGCTCCTATACCAAACATACAACCTTTAAATTTTGAAGTAAAAAATCCAAAATCTTCACCCCATTTAAAAGGATATTTTTTTTCTTCCATTTCATAATGCATTTCTTCAGCAACTTCTTTCACAATATTTACAGATTCTTTATCATTGTTGTTAGCATAAAATGTTTGTAAAAATTCATGATCCATTTTTAGATTATATTTTTTCGAGATAACATTAGAAGAATCAATTAAAGTATTCTCCATTTTCCTTAATCTTTCATTGTCCCAGCTTCGTAAAGTGAAATGCAATTCTCCATAACCTGCTGCAGTACCGTAAGCCAGCGCGCCCATGTTTACATAAATTGGCGTTACCAATCCAAAACCGGCTGATGAAATATTATTATTATTTAGTGTATCAGCCAGCGCAAGAATTTCACTAATGGCCATTGATGGATTGATGCCGTTTTCAGGTTCGGCTGCATGTGTTGCTTTTCCTTGCAGGCGAATGATAACACTATTTACTGCTGCAGAAAAACTTCCTTCTTTTAATATTACAATCCCTTTTTTGAAACCCGGCAAATTGTGCAAGGCAAATGCAAAATCGGGTTTAATGTTAAATGCGGCATCTTTCATTACAGCTTGCGCACCTTCACCGGTTTCTTCTGAAGGTTGAAAAAGTAAATATATTTTCCCAGATGATATTTTATGTTCTGATAATTTTTTTGCGAAGCCACAAAGAATCGCAGCATGACCATCGTGACCACATTTGTGAGATATATTTTTAAATTTTGAACGATGAGAAAACGTATTGATTTCTTCAATAGGTAATGCATCTATTTCGCTTCTGAACATAATGGAAGGCCCTTCTTTTCCTGAATCAAATAGTATTAATATTCCATGCCCACCAAGGCCGGTAATTATTTTATCGGGCTTAAGCAATTTCACAAACTCCAGTATATGTAAAGCAGTATTTTTTTCATTTCCTGATACTTCCGGATTAGCGTGTAGCCATTGCCGAAAATCTATTAATATATTTGACATTTTATCCATTTCTTTATTATTTGAAAATTAATATTGTTTAATTGAAAATGATAATTTAAAAATTCTTTATATTTCAGTAAAATTTCACTTATGACACTCATTGGTTTCCTCGTGCTTTTACTAATTGCAGCTATATGCGGCGGCATTGGCCAATCCATTGCAGGTTACGATTTAGGCGGCTGCCTGGTATCTATTATTGTAGGGTTTATAGGAGCCTACATAGGCTTGTGGGTTGCAGCAAAGATGCACCTTCCCCGCTTTTTTGAAATAACCATTGACGGAAAGCCGTTTCCAATTATATGGGCAATAATCGGCTCTGCCATTTTTACTTTTATTGTCGCTTTATTGCGAAAAGCTTTTACGGATCGCAGGTGATCGTATAAATTGAAAACTTGTACGCTTCCATTCTTTTTAAACATTAATAAGTATGGATAAGGAATTTTAATCTTCATCCATTATATTTGACCTTCACAAGGCTATAAGAAAAATGTTTAATCTTATTTTATTTGGCCCGCCAGGCAGTGGGAAAGGTACGCAATCAGGAAAACTGATTGCTAAATATAACCTAAAACATCTTTCTACCGGGGACTTACTCAGAAGTGAAATTGCACAGAAAACGCCCTTAGGTTTAGAAGCAAAGAAATTTATGGATATGGGACAGCTTGTTCCAGATGAGGTTGTTATTGGGATGATAAGTTCTGCGCTGGATGCCAATCCTGCCATAAGAGGATTTTTATTTGATGGGTTCCCCCGAACAGCAACACAGGCCGAAGCTTTAGATAAATTACTTGAGCTAAAAAAAGCTTCTATCAATGTGATGCTTGCTTTGGATGTAACGGAAGAAGAACTTGTTAAACGTTTAGTGAAGCGAGGCGAAACCAGCGGTCGTTCAGATGATAATAATGAACAGGTAATAAGGACACGAATAGGTGAATATCATAAAAAAACTTCGCCGGTTGCAGATCATTATAAAAAGGCAAATAAAGTAGTGCTTGTAAAAGGGGAAGGAAGCATTGATGATATTTTTCGCAGACTTTCAAAAGAAATTGATTCCTCTATGGGAAAAAAATAAAATTCATCTTAAATCCCGGTTTAAATTTTTCACATGAATGCTGCAAAAGAGATTTTTCTAAAAGAAGATATTATTTCGCTTCTGAAAAAATTGAAAGGAAATGAAAAAGAAAATTGGGGCCTAATGAATGCGCAACAAATGGTTGAGCACCTTACTGACGCTGTGAAAAATGCAAGCGGTAAATTAATTTTACATAGTATAAGTGAAGGTGAAACCCTTGAAAAGATGAGAGCATTTTTAATGACTGAAGCTCCTTTTAGAGAAAACACCAAAAATGTTTTAATTCCTGAAGAAGGCATTCCGACTCGCCAGGCTGATATGCAATCAGCAATTAATAAGTTACAAAAAGAATTAGATTATTTTTTTGAAGTGTTTCATAATAATCCCGATTTAAAAACCGGTAATGCGTTTTTTGGAGAATTGGATTATAACATGAATATACAATTGCTGCACAAACATGCAATGCATCACTTAAAGCAATTTGGCTTGGTATGATTATATAGTATTTGTATTTTCTTTTAGCCATGCGACAATTTCATCAAATGATTTTTTTCCGGTGGTTCTGCGCAACATGATAGCCATTAAAGAACGCAATTCTCTAATGGTTCTGTATAAATGTATTTTCAAATAACTTTGTCCAAATTTTTAAATGAAACTTGGAAACTATATAACAGGGAAATGGATTGAAGGAGATGGAGACGGACAAGAATTATACAATGCCGTGAATGGAGATGTAATTGCTGCTGCTTCAACAAAAGGCCTCGACTTTGCATCCATATTACATTATGGCAGAACTAAAGGTAGCCCTGCTTTAAGAAAAATGACTTTCCAGGAAAGAGGCAGAATGTTGAAAGCCCTTGCACTTCATCTTTTAGAACATAAAGAAAAATTTTATGCACTTAGTTATAAAACCGGTGCAACCCGTGCCGATAGCTGGGTTGACATTGAAGGAGGCATTGGCAATTTGTTTTCAAATGCATCCCTAAGAAGAAAACTACCAGATGAAATATTTGCATTGGACGGAGATAATATTAATTTAAGCAAGAGCGGCACATTTGCCGCACAACATATTTTAGTTCCCAAAGAAGGCGTAGCAATACATATAAATGCTTTTAACTTTCCTGTGTGGGGCATGCTTGAAAAAATTGCAGTGAACTTACTGGCTGGCGTAGCCGCAGTTGTAAAACCTGCATCCATCACATCTTACTTAACGGAGATGGTTGTACGAGAAATTGTATTTTCAAAAATTTTACCGGAAGGAGCTTTACAATTAATATGTGGCGGTGCGGGCGATATACTTGACCATGTTATTTCTCAGGATGTAATTACTTTTACAGGATCTGCATCTACGGGTTTGAAATTAAAATCGAATTCACACATACTTAATGAAAATGTTCCTTTTAATCTTGAAGCAGATTCTTTGAATTGCATTGTACTGGGAGAAGATGTAACACCGGAAATGCCCGAGTGGGGGATATTCATAAAGGAAATAAGAAAAGAAATGACGAGTAAAGCAGGACAAAAATGTACGGCTATCCGCAGAATATTTGTTCCTGAAAATACAATGGAAGATGTATGGATAGCGATGAGCAAATCTTTATCGCAAACCACAATTGGTAATCCTGAAAACGAAAAAGTGAGAATGGGTTCTTTGGCCGGGCAATCGCAAAAGCAGGAAGTGGTGGAACAGGTTCAAAAGCTTTTAGCATCATCACAAATAATTTATGGCAGTCTTGATAGTGTTGAATTGATTGATGCAGATGCAAAGAAAGGCGCTTTCATGAGCCCGCTTCTTTTAAAAAATGAAAACCCTTTTGCATCAGAAGCCTCACACAATGTGGAAGCGTTTGGCCCTGTGAGTACCATCATGCCGTACAAAAATATTGATGAAGCCATTGAACTTTCAAAAAAAGGAAAAGGTTCTTTATGCAGCTCTGTTGTTACCACAAGTGAAAAATTTGCAAAAGAATATGTACTGGGTTCTGGCAATTATCATGGAAGAATATTAGTGCTCAACAATGACTGCGCAAAAGAAAGTACAGGGCATGGTTCTCCTTTGCCCATGCTCATTCATGGAGGCCCCGGGCGTGCAGGCGGTGGTGAAGAAATGGGCGGAATAAGGGGTGTGAAGCATTATATGCAAAGAGTAGCAGTTCAGGGCTCTCCTACAATGCTTACAGCAATTACAAATGTTTATCAGCCAAATGCAAAAGCACGCCTGTCGAACGGGCAGGGTATTACCGATGCGGTTCATCCTTTTAAAAAATATTTCGAAGAATTAAAAATCGGTGAACAAATCATTACAAAAAAAAGAATTATTACCAGCGAAGACATAAATAAATTTGCTGACTTGACGGGAGATCATTTTTATGCACATATAAAAGAAACAGATTTTTCAAATACCATGTTTGAGCAGCAGGTTGCACATGGTTATTTTATAATGAGTGCAGCCGCAGGCTTGTTTGTTGATAGCTTTGAAAAAAATCCTGTGCTGCTTAACTATGGCATAGATGATTTACGTTTTACAAAACCTGTTTACCCCGGGCACGAAATTTATATTCGTTTTACCTGTAAAGAAAAAATTGAACAGGAATTAAGAGAAATTAATCCTGATGTGCCGATGACAAAAGGGATGGATATACCGAAAGGAATTGTAAAATGGTATGTGGAAATTTTAGATGAAACAGAAGAGCCGTTGATAGGTGTTGCAACAATACTAACAATGGTGGCTAAACGAAAATAAATAAAATAATAAAAATGGAAGGCTATGTAAAATCTCACACGGAGCATGGCATTACAACTATCGAATTCTTTCATCCACAAAGCAATTCATTACCAGGTAAAATTCTTGAAGAACTTTCCCAGGAAATACATTATTCGGGTGTTACTGACGATACTAAAGTAGTGATATTGAGCAGCGCGGGTGATGGTGCATTTTGTGCAGGCGCAAGCTTTAATGAACTTATGTCAATTAAAAATGAAAAAGAAGGATTGAAATTTTTCCAGGGTTTTTCCAATGTTATTAATGCAATGCGCAAATGCTCTAAGCTTATAATTGGCCGCATACATGGCAAATGTGTTGGTGGTGGTGTAGGGCTTGCAGCAGCCACAGATTATGCTATTGCAGTAAAACCAGTCGAAATAAAATTAAGTGAGCTGTCAATTGGTATCGGCCCATTTGTAGTAGGCCCCGCTATCGAAAGAAAGATTGGAGCTTCAGCTTTCGGTCAGCTTGCTATGGATGCTACCTTATGGAGAAATGCAGATTGGGCAAAGAAAAAAGGATTGTTTGCTGAAGTACATGAAACCATTCAAAATATGGATGAATCCATTTACAGGCTTGCGACTGCATTGGCACATTCCAATCCGGAAGCAATGACTGAGATGAAAAAAATGTTCTGGCAAGGAAGTGATAATTGGGATACACTTCTCAATGAAAGAGCTGCTATAAGCGGGAAGCTTATACTAAGCGAATTCAGTAAAAATGCAATTGCAAAGTTTAAGCCAAAAGTGAAGTAAGACATTTACTAACGGTAGGTATAACCGCAGTACAATAATTTTTATTTAAATGGAACCCTACATATTCAATCCGCCGCATGTGCTTATTACCTGTCCTGTAACATAAGAACTCATGTCGCTTGCAAGAAAGAGCGTAACATTCGCAATTTCCTCTACACTTCCAAATCTTCCTAAAGGAATTTTATCAAGAAAAGATTTTGCTGCTTCGCCTTCTTTTAAATAATACGTCATATCAGTTTCTATAAAGCCGGGAGCAATTGCATTGCATCTTACATTGCGTCTACCCAATTCGGCAGCAATTGATTTTGTAAATCCTATAATGCCGGCTTTGCTTGCTGCATAGCTACTCTGTCCTGCGTTTCCATGCATGCCAACAATAGAACTCATATTAATGATGCTTCCTTTTTTTGCTTTCATCATTGGGCGAATAACCTGCTTCGTCATATTGAAAACACTTTTAAGATTGGTAGTCATTACCTCATCCCATTGTTCCGGTGTCATGCGAAGCAATAAATTATCTTTTGAAATGCCTGCATTATTCACACATACATCTACAGTTCCAAATTCCTTTACTACATCATTTACCAAGGCCTCACAATCTTCATAAATACCGGCATTGCTTTTATAAGCTTTTACGTTTACGCCAAGCGTTAGTATTTTTTCTTCAAGAACTTTAGCTTTTTCATCGCTACTTACATAAGTAAAAGCAATGTGTGCGCCACTTTCAGCAAGCTTTAATACAATGGCCTCTCCAATACCACGGCTACCGCCGGTAACGATAGCAACTTTATTTTCTAAAAGTTTCATATATATTTATTTATAAAAATTCAATTCAACAATAAAACAACTTGCCACCGGCAGGCAGGTTTAACAATTAATCAATCCTTAATTATTGCAAGTATTTCTTCCACCAATTTCCTTTCATTACTAAGCCTTGGCACCTTATGCTGGCCCCCAAGCTTTCCTTTACTTTTGAGCCATTTATTAAATGTTCCGTTTTCAAGTTGATGCACGACAGGCATACGAAGCGCAATATTTTTATATCGCTTGGATTCATAATCGCTGTTAATTGATTGCAATGCATTATCAAGTTCATGAATAAATGCGTGTAAATCTATTGGTTGTTTTTCAAATTCAATAAGCCATTCATGAGCGCCATTTTCCGTTTCAGTAAAAAAAACGGGAGCAGCAGTATAATCATTAACTACCGCATTAGTTTTTGCAGAAGCTATTGCAATGGCTTTATCAGCATTATTAACAATTACTTCTTCACCAAAAGCATTCATATAATGTTTGAGTCGGCCGGTAACTTTTATTTTAAAGGGACGAAGTGATGTAAACTGTATGGTATCTCCCACGAGGTAGCGCCAAAGCCCACCATTAGTGCTTATAATCAAGGCGTAATTTTTATCAAGCTCAACTTGTTTTAAACCAAAAGTTTTTGGATTTGCTTTGCCATATTCTTCCACCGGCATAAACTCATAAAATATTCCATGGTCTGCAAAGAGTAACATTCCTTCATCACCCGGCATATTTTGTGCAGCAAAAAACCCTTCGCTGGCATTATACATTTCAAGATAATTAATAGGGCCACCTACTAATCGTTGCAATTGCTCACGGTAAGGTGTAAACGAAACGCCGCCATGAATATACAATTCTAAATTTGGCCATACTTCTTTTAATGTTGTTTTACCTGAAATTTCAAGAATGCGTTTTATTAAAACAATGGTCCAGGTAGGTACACCTGCCAATGAGGTTACATTTTCGTTGATAGTATTTTGCGCCAGCTTTTCAATTTTACTTTCCCACTCATCGAGTAATGCAATACTTAGCTCCGGGGTTCTTATCCAATGTCCCCAAAACGGTGTGTTTTGCATCAACACTGCACTCAGGTCGCCATATTGAATTTCGTCGTTTATGGCGTGTACCTGGTGGCTGCCACCAACAACCAGGCTTTTGCCTGTGAGCAAATCACTATCCGGAAAATTTTTATAATAATTAGTCAATACATCTTTTGATCCTTTAAAGTGAATTTCTTTAAGGCTTTCTTCGCTTATAGGGATGAACTTACTTTTATCTGAAGTAGTACCACTGCTCTTGGCAAACCAATTAATGGGCGTGTTCCATAAAATATTTTCTTCTCCATTCATCATTCGCAGGATATAAGGTTTTATATCATCGTATTCGTGAATAGGTACCTGCTTTTTAAAATCTCTGACGGTAAACAGTTTTGAAAAAGAATATTTACGGCCAAACTCTGTGTATTGAGCTTGTGTAACGAGATGCTGCAAAATATTTCTTTGTTCTGCAACGGGATAACTAATCCAGTTCTCAAACCGCCAAAGGCGCAGTCTTGCTAAACGTGATATTGCAGGACTCAGCAGCTTCATTACAAACTTTATTGGTGATTATTTTTAAATAGTTAAAATGCTAAATTGTTTAATTGTTGATTCGCCAGATGCAACACCATCCTGGTAAACATATAAACAATTTAACCATAAAACAATTTACTAATTATTTTATAGCATCAGTATGCAGGTAATCTTTTCTTTTGAGTTCAAAATTTCTTCCAAGGTATAAACGCCGCACATGTTCATCTTTTGCAAGTTCCTCTGCCGTGCCATGCTTGTATATTTTACCTTCTATAAGAAGATACGCCCTGTCACAAATTGATAAGGTTTCATTTACATTATGATCGGTAATGAGGATACCAATATTTTTATATTTTAATTTTGTAACTATGGTTTGAATGTCTTCAACAGCTATAGGATCTATACCTGCAAAAGGTTCATCCAGCAAAATAAATTTTGGATCTACTGCCAGTGCACGGGCTATTTCTGTTCGCCTTCTCTCGCCGCCGCTCAGTACATCACCATTGCTTTTTCGCACATGTCCAAGATTGAATTCTGCAATAAGTGTTTCAAGCTTTTCTTTTTGATCCTTTTTAGAAAGCTTTGTCATTTCCAGTATTGCTGAAATATTATCTTCTACCGTTAGTTTCCTGAAAACGCTGGCTTCTTGCGGTAAATAGCCAAGCCCCATTTGTGCCCGTTTATACATAGGCAACTTTGTAATATCAATTTCATTTAAAAAAACATTTCCTTCATCAGACTTTATTAGCCCTACCACCTGGTAAAAAGATGTCGTTTTACCGGCACCGTTAGGCCCGAGAAGGCCAACAATTTCTCCCTGGCCTACTTCAAAAGAAACCTTATCGGTAACGGTTCGCTTACCATAATGCTTTGTAAGTTCTTTGGCGTAAATAGTTTGGTTCAAATTTTTTTTATAAAAGTAAGCGAATGAAAATTAATGAAATGTGAATCTGAAACAATAAGCTTTCTCAATGCTTTTTTGGATAATCAAAAAAAACAAATTCCTTTTCAGCCGTTCTGAATTCTTTCCATTTTTTGGTTTTGATTGTAACAGAAAATACAGCGCAGGTGGGCATATTATCAACTTTGAAATCAGTAAGGGTGTTTACAAAATCAGTGATTCCAGGATTGTGTGAAAACATGGCAACGACATCATCCTTATCATTAAATGTTTCAACTGCATCGTTAAAATTTCTTATTGACGCTTCATACAATGAAGAAATAATAACCAGGTTTTTTTCTTTCTCATCATATTCATCCATAAAAATTGTTGCTGTTTTTTTTGCGCGTATTGCCGGGCTTGAAACAAAGCGGTCTATTTTTATTTTTCCATCCTTTACTCTTTTTGCCATTACCGGCGCATCTTTTTTTCCGCGATCATTCAATGGTCTTTCTTCATCAGTACAATTTAAATTATTCCAACTGCTTTTTGCATGGCGTACAACAAGGAGAGTTTTCATTTTCGTTAATTTGTTAAGAAGTTAATTGAACAATTAGTATTCATTTGTGTAATTCCCGCCTTAATGGTTAAGTCGGGCAGGCGTGGTTGAAAATTCGTGTTATTAATTTAATATCCTCGCACATTCTTTCCTTCCATATAATTTAGAAATGCATTATTTACTACACGGTTGCCACCGGGTGTTGGGTAATTACCAGTAAAATACCAATCGCCTAAATTAGTAGGGCAGCTTTCATGAAGGTCTTCAATAGTTTGATAAATCACATCAACAGGAACTGTAATTTCTTCAGGAGTTATAAGCTCAGCAATTTTTTTTGAAATTTCAGCAACGGTAAAAGGTTTATAAATATGCCTGACTACATTCTCACAATTCAGACGGTTATTTCTTTTGAGGTCATGGCACTTTTCAACAAGCTCATTGAGAATATGCTCCATGCCTCTTTCTTTTATCAATGCCATCGCAGCTTTGAAGGCAACAAATTCACCCAGCTTGCTCATATCAATTCCATAACAATCGGGGTACCGTATTTGCGGCGCGGAAGAAACTACGATGATTCTTTTTGGCTCAAGCCTTGCCAACATCCGAATGATACTTTCTCTTAACGTAGTGCCTCTTACAATGGAATCATCAATAACCACCAGTGTGTCTTCATTTTTTCTTACGGTGCCATACGTTATATCGTAAACGTGCTGTACCATTTCATTGCGGCTGGTATCTGCAGTAATGAAAGTTCGCAGCTTCACATCCTTTATAGCAATTTTTTCTATTCGTACTTTTCGGTTAATCATTGCCGTTAGCTTCTCTTCATCAAAGCCTGCCTGTCCGGCAGGCAGGTCTTTACCCCAGCTTAATATTCTTTCAACTTTTGTTTTATTCAGATAATCTTCTGCTCCTTTCAGTAAACCGTAAAAAGCAATTTCAGCCGTATTAGGTATAAAAGAAAAAATGGTATTTTTTAGATCGTAGTTAACAGCTTTAAGAACTGCTTCGCTGAGGTGATAACCTAAAGCAATCCGTTCACGGTAAATTTTTTCATCGCTACCCCTTGAAAAATATATTCGCTCGAAGCTGCATGCTTTTCTTTCTTTTGGTTCCAATATTTGTTCTATTGAAAAATTTCCATCAGGATAAGCGACTAAAGCAGTACCCGGCATTAATTCTTTTACTTCATTTTCACCAACATTCAAAGAGGTGCGTATAGCAGCACGTTCGCTTGCCGCAATAATAACTTCATCATTTGTATAATAATAACATGGCCTTATACCATTTGCATCTCTTACTACAAATCCAATTCCGCTGCCATTAAGGCCTCCAAAAGTAAAGCCGCCATCAAATAAAGAAACAGATTTTTTGAGCACCTGAACTATGTCCATAGTTACGGGCGATGCTTCATCGGCTTTTACCAAAAAATGATGAATAACATCCATCATAGCGCCCAGATCGCTTTGCCTGTCAAGTTCATCAGGATGTGCATTTATCAGGGAAAATAATTCTTCTTTATTTACGAGGTTAAAGTTTCCTGCAAGAGCAAGGTTGCGGGCAGGTATGGTATCACGCTTAATAAACGGATGGCAAAACTGTACATTATTTTTTCCCTGAGTACCATAACGAAGATGGCCGAGCAATAGTTCTCCCAAAAAATCTATATGGCCTTTCATTAATCCCGGATGTTGCTGTATATCGGGATGGTATTTTTCAATTTCATTTATCTGGGCGCCGACTTGCGCAAATAGATCAGCTATAGCTTGGTTGGCAGTGCTGCGCATACGATGAAGAAAGGGATAACCCGGCTCAGTATTAAGCTTTACGGTTGCAATACCGGCGCCATCCTGGCCGCGGTTATGCTGCTTTTCCATAAGCAGGTACAGCTTATTAAGCCCATAAAGAACAGTACCATATTTTTGCCGGTAGAAAGAAAAAGGTTTGCGTAATCTTATGAATGCGAGGCCGCATTCATGTTTTATTTCGTCACTCATTTATTGAAATGAAGCGCAAATTTACATTATTATTAAAGACGTGCCAAAGAGAGGTGTGATATGTTTTGTTATTTCTAAAAACATGGATTCAAACAATTCAAAAATTTTATGAATTTTATTTTTGAACAGTTGCACTTGCCTGCCACTTCTGCATCTCAGGGCAAGATTTATATTCATCAGAAAGGTTTACATAAAATGAGGGGATTTTTTGAATAAACCATTTTTCCAAAACATTATTCTTTTTTTCTTCTAATGCTCTTTGGGCAACCTTATCATAATCATCTTTCAGGTTTTCGCGGTGGGGTGCTGTCTTGGTTAAAATCTCTACGATGCGTGCACCTTTTTTACCGCGCTCATCGGCATAGTCGGTGGGTTGTGAGTATTCACCTACTTTCAAATCTTTCAGCATAAGCACCAAATCTTTATCAAGCTGATCTATTGTAATGAAGGTGCTGCCATCTTTGGCAGGAATGCGGCCACCTGTAAACTTACTGTTTTCATCTTCGCTGTATTTTGAAACGGCTTCACCAAACTGAAGAGTACCGGCAATAAGCTTTGAGCGTATGGAATCTAATTTTTCTTTTGCCTGGTTAATTTCAATAGAACTTACCTGGGGGATTTTTAGAATGTGCCTTATCACTGCATCATCTCCATTCCGGCTTACCATTTGAATAATATGGTAACCAAATCTTGATTTAAAAACATTGGAAATCTGCCCGTCTTTCAGGCTAAAGGCTTTTGCAAGAAATATAGGATCCCATTGCTTTTCATTCCTGTTGATTTCATACTTTCCTCCGCTTTCTTTACTGCCCGGATCGTCAGTGTATAAAGAAGCAAGCACCTCAAATTTTTTTGTACCAGCTTCAACTTCTTTTTTATATTCTTTCAATTGATCAATTGCATAGCTCTCTAAATCGCGGCTTGCTTTAGGGTAAATAACAATCTCACCTATCTCAAGCTCTGACTCATAAAAATGAAGACTGTCTTTTGGAATAGAATCATAATATTCCTGTACTTCTTTTGGCGTTATTCTTATGTCATCCACAATTTTATTGCGTTCGCCCTGGGCGAGCTTTTGTTCACGAAATGTTTGTTTGAAATCTTCTTTAAGCTGGAAAATTGATTTGCCTGCAATTTGCTCCACTACTTCTTTTGAGCCATATTGATTTATAAAATACCTGATTTTATTATCAATATCTGCATCTACATCTTCATCAGAAACAGGAATAGAATCTATTTCAGCCTGTAGTACCAAGGCTTTCAAGCCAAGCGCCTGGTCAAGTAAAAGACATCTGCCATTTGGGGGAATATCAATTCCCTGCCGCTGCATATCTGAAATATTATTATCAATTTCACTTTTAAGAACTATTTTATCGCCAACGGTCGCAATTATTTTATCTGCCATTACTTTTTTTGTCTGGGCAAATAATGTGCATGAAGTGATAATGAAACAAATTGTTATCAGGCTTTTTTTCATCTGTAAATATTCGGTTTATTAATAGAAGGGTAATTTTTGATAACTCAAAAAAAATACAGCCAAAAATACAAATGTAATGCGTGCGATGTTTTTTTGAAAAGTTAAATGATGAAGTGGTTTTGTTAAAGAATGAATGTTGAAAAAATTACAAAGTTCTTTTTACTTCAACTTCTTCAAAAGCTTCAATCATATCGCCCGGCCTTGTATCGCTATAGTTTTTGATGCTTACACCACATTCCATATTGGTAGTTACTTCTTTCACATCATCTTTAAAGCGCTTAAGACTTCCGAGTTCACCGGTGAAAACAATAATGCCATCACGAACTAAACGAACGCGATTGTTACGGGCTATTTTTCCTTCAATAACTGTACAGCCTGCAACACTTATTTTATCAAACTTATAAGTCTCTTTCACTTCTAAAATGCCAAGGATTTTTTCCTGGATTTTTGGTTCAAGCATGCCTTCCATGGCGCTCTTCACTTCGTCTATGGCATCATAAATAATAGAGTATGTTTTAATTTCTACGCCTTCATGTTCGGCAAGCTTTGATGCCTGCAATGCGGGCCTTACATTAAATCCAATTATAACAGCATCCGAAGCGGTTGCGAGCAATACGTCACTTTCTGTAATTTGTCCAACGCCTTTATGAACGATGCTCACCACAATTTCTTCTGTACTTAATTTTTGTAATGAATCACTTAAGGCTTCTACAGATCCATCCACATCTGCACGTATAATCAGGTTAAGCTCTTTGAAATTTCCAAGCGCAAGCCTGCGGCCGATTTCATCAAGCGTAATATGTTTCTTGGCACGAATGCCTTGCTCACGAAGGATTTGAGCCCTTCTGTTGGCGGTATCTTTTGCTTCAGATTCATCTTCATATACCTTAAATGTTTCACCGGCTTGCGGAGCGCCATTCAATCCCAGAATTAATACCGGAGTAGCAGGCGGTGCAATTTCTGTTCTTTGATTTCTTTCATTAAACATTGCTTTTACTCTTCCGTAATTTTGTCCTGAAACCAAAAGATCGCCTTGTTTTAAAGTTCCGTTCTGAACTAAGATAGTAGCTACATAACCGCGACCCTTATCTAGCGAAGCTTCAATTACAGTACCGCTTGCTCCTTTTGCAGGATTAGCTTTCAGATCAAGCAAATCTGATTCAAGTAATATTTTATCAAGAAGCTCATCTACATGTAAGCCTTGCCTGGCACTTATTTCCTGGCTTTGATATTTACCACCCCAGTCTTCTACCAAGATGTTCATTGCAGAAAGTTGTTCTTTTATTTTTTCAGGGTTAGCGCCATCCTTATCAATTTTATTTAAAGCAAATATCATGGGCACATTTGCAGCCTGGGCATGTGAAATCGCTTCCTTTGTTTGAGGCATTACAGCATCATCTGCTGCAATTACAATCACAGCAATGTCGGTAACTTTTGCACCACGGGCACGCATAGCCGTAAATGCTTCATGGCCGGGAGTATCTAAAAAAGTTATGGCTCTTCCATCTTTAAGGGTAACTTCATAGGCGCCTATATGTTGCGTGATACCACCAGCTTCACCGGCAATTACATTAGCCTTGCGAATATAATCGAGCAACGAAGTTTTACCATGATCCACATGACCCATGATAGTAACAATGGGTGGCCTTGGCACGAGATCTTCTTCATTTTCTTCCTCTTGTTCCTCATCGAATTCTGCTTCATCATCAATACCTATAAATTCAACTTCAAAATTAAATTCGCCGGCCACTAATTCTATTACATCTGCTTCAAGCCTTTGGTTAATGGAAACCATAATACCGAGGCTCATACATTTACTTATAACATCGGCAAAGCTTACATCCATAAGATTTGCAAACTCACTTACTGAAATGAACTCTGTAAGCTGTAGTTTATTATCTGTGGTTTCTTCACCAACATGTTCTGCGGCTTCTTCCCTTTTTGCTTTACGGTATTTTGCTTTTAGGCTTTTGCCTCTTCCACCGGAACCTGCAAGCTTAGCCTGGGTTTCTTTTATTTTATCCTGTATTTCTTTTTGATCAATTTCTTTTTCTTCACGACGTACAGGTGCAGGAGCATTCCTGTTGAACCTGCCGGGTGGCCGTGGAGACTGTGGACGCTGAAAATTTCCCGGAGGATGATTGCCGGGAGCGTGATTGCCCGGGGGATAATTCCCTGGTTGTCTTTTATCAACCGGAATGCGTTTACGTTTACGCCGTTCATCGATGGGTTTCGGCCTGGTTTCATTGTTTGTTGGAAGTTCAATTTTACCCAATATTTTAGGACCTTCCAGCTTAGCGGCTTTTATATTTGTAATTATCGCAGGTTCTATTTTAAGAGGTCCTGAAGCAGTGTCATTTTCGGGTATAATTTCAACTTCAGGTATTTCTATTTCTTTTTGTTTTGCCTCGGGTGTTTGTGTAACAGTTTCTTTTTTCTTTGTACTTTTTTTGGGCCTTTTTGAAGAATCAATTGTACTCAAATCAATTTTATTAATAACTTTTGGTACCTCAATTTCAGGCACTTCAATTTTTATAATCTCCGGCTTTGGTTGTACAGTTGGCTCATCAATTATAGCTTCCGCTACAGGTGCAACAGGGCTTTCCACTTTAGGAATTTCTTTTGCATGTGCTTCTGCTATAGGCAGGGTTTCTTTTGCTTTTGGTGGTTCTTTTTTAGTAAAAGAAATATCTTGTTCGTCTCTTCGTTTTTTGAAATCTGTGACCGCATTTTTTGGAAGATCTATTTGTTCAGCTTTTTGCTTTGCAACTTTATCGGGTTGAAACTCTACCTGTAATACACGATACATTTCTTCCGAAATTTTGGAACTAGGTTTAAGATCAATTGTTTCGAAACCTTTAGACACAAGAAAGTCTGTCAAGGTACCGGTACCTATATTAAATTCTTTGGCTGCTGCCATTACCCGCGGTGTATTTACTTCTGCCATTAAACCTCTCCTTACCTCTTTTTTTAATAAAGAAGGATTTTTTAATATTTAAAATTATGTTTTAAAAAAGATATCTTCTTTTAAAATAAAAGAAATGCCTTATTCACTTGCAAATTCTTCTTTCAATATTTTCTTCACTTCTGTTATAGTCTCTTTTTCGAGATCAGTTCTGCGTTCCAATTCTTCATCAGATAATATCAATACACTTTTTGCTGTATCGCAACCTATTTTTTTCAGTTCATCTATTATCCATCCTTCAATCTCATCCGTGAATTCGTCCAGGTCAACATCATATTCTTCCACCTCTCCTTCATTATCGCGAAATACATCGAGTTCAAGCCCCGTTAGTTCGCAAGCTAATTTGATATTAACTCCCCTGCGTCCAATTGCCAATGAAACCTGGTCGGGCTTTAAATATACATTAGCATGCTTGGCTTCAAGATCTACATCCATGCTGGTAATTTTTGCCGGAGTAAGAGATCGTTGTATTAAAAGCTGAATGTTATTGGTCCAGTTAATAACATCAATATTCTCATTTTTTAGTTCACGGACAATACCATGAATGCGGCTTCCCTTCATACCTACACAAGCGCCAACAGGGTCAATACGATCATCAAAACTTTCAACGGCCACCTTTGCTCTTTCACCCGGGTCTCTCACAATTTTTCTGATTACAATAAGGCCATCAAAAATTTCAGGCACTTCAATTTCGAGCAACTTGGCAAGAAATGAAGTATCGGTTCTGGAAACAATAATAACTGCCTGGCTGTTTTTTAATTCTACTTTTTTTACTACTGCTCTTATTGTTTCTCCCTTTTTAAAGTAATCAGAAGGTATTTGTTCAGACTTAGGAAGCAGCATTTCATTTCCTTCTTCGTCGAGCAATAAAATTTCTTTTTTCCACACCTGGTAAACTTCACCGCTTACAATTTCACCAACCCTGTCTTCATATTTTTTTATAAGAATATTCTTTTTGAGATCATTGATGCGGCTTGCAAGGGTTTGCTTTCCGGCAAGAATGGCCCGCCTGCCAAACTCTTTTTGAATATCTACTTCTTCATATAATTCTTCACCTACCTGGTAATCGGGTTCTATTTTAATGGCGTCTTTGTATTCAATTTCGGTAAGCGTGTTATACAGGTCATCATCATCAACAATAGTTCTCCGTCGAAAGATTTCCAAATCGCCTTTTTGATCGTTTACGATCACATCAAAATTTTCATCGGAACCGTATTTTTTTCGGATCAATGTTTTAAAAACATCTTCCATTACCTTCATGAGTGTTGGCCGGTCAATGTTTTCTGCGTCTTTGAATTCCTGGAAGGATTCAATCAAATTTATACTCGCCATTATTTGTCTTTTAAAAAGTTACCAGTACGGTTGCGTGCTTTACCTGATTAAATAATATTAATGTTTGTTTAGTTATTATTTTATTTCCTTTACCTTTTTTTTCTTCTATAGTTATTTCATCATCGATTACTTTAGAAAGTGTTCCTTCCACTTTATTGCCATCATTTAAGAACACTTCAACTTTTCTGCCAATATTTTTTGTGTATTGGCGATGAAGTTTCAAAGGTTCATCTACACCCGGAGAAGAAACCTCTAATGAGAAATTTCCATCGGGAAAAAGCCCCGCATCTTCAATATATTTATAAAGAGCTTTATTAATTGCAGTACATTTTTCAATGGTAATTCCATCATCAGCATCGAGAAACACTTTAATATCGTTAGCAGGCGACATCCTTATTTCTACAGGAAAAACTGTTTTTGATCGCAAAGTAATTCCAGCAACAAAATCTTCAATATTTTTTAAAGGTGTTCCAATATCCATTATAACTGAACAAAAATTTTTGAAAAAGAAGAAGGGAACGCTTCCGTTCCCTTCAATGATTCTTTTGCCAATGCAAATATACTACAAATAAGAAATACACCCCAAATTGTTAAAGTGATTTTTTAAAAATTGTGATAATAATTTAATATTTATTTTTGTTGAATGAATATTTTTCGTTTAGCGGCTGAACTTTTTTTAATTTATATTTTGTACAAGTTGATATTTGAATTTATAATTCCTGTTTATCAATCTACAAAAAAAATAAGAAAGCAGTTTAGTGATATGCAAAATAAAATGCAAGGTGATATGAATGCATACCAGGCGCAACAAAAATCTTCGCAAACTGTAAGGCCACAGACTAAGGCACCTCAGCAAAAAAAAGAAGGTGATTATATTGAATTCGAAGAAGTAAAATAAATCTACAAGCGCAGGTCCTCTATAAATTCCCCGGTCTTTAAATGAACTATTTGCATTCCTGCAAACTTTGCTGCTGCTACATTTGCAACAGAATCATCTATAAAAAGTGTATTCCCTGGTATAAGATTATTTTGTTTTAATATCCAATCATAACATTCCGCATCAGGTTTTCTCAATCCTATTTCAAAAGAGTAATAAGCTTTATTAAAAAATTCCTCAAATGATTTTTCTCTTTTTGTATTATAATAAATTTTGTGAAAAGCCTGCAGATGAATGTGGTTAGTATTGCTGAGTAAAAATAATTGATATTTCGATTTCATCTTATCCAGAAATTGAAGACTTTTTTCACGGAACGTTAATAGCATCTCATTCCATGCATTCTTAATTTCATTGGAAGATAATTGCAACCCTGTACATTTATTAAGTTCTTTATAAAAATTTTCTTCTGAAATTTTGCCGGTTTCCAGCTTTTGAAAAAGTTTGTCAGCACTGGATTGTGAATACATTTCATCGAAATTTATTACACCCAGTTTTTCGAAAGCAATGCGGCTAAGATTGTAGTCAATATTTAATATTACGCCACCGAGATCAAATATGATTGTATTAATTTTTTGCATCCTCAAAGAAAATTATTTCTTTTCACTTAGCGAATTATTCTATTTTTGCAATCCTGTTTTTTGCCGTATGGCGGTATCGGGCCTATAGCTCAGTTGGTTAGAGCATCTGACTCATAATCAGAGGGTCCCAGGTTCAAATCCTGGTGGGCCCACAAGCTGGTAAAGGGTTTCAGACGATAGTATTTCTGAGGCCCTTTTTCATTTTCACAACAATGTCACAACATTTTTGGACTTAGGTAGGTTTTGTGTTTAATAATTGTGCAACCGCGAAGTATAAAAAGTAATTATTGCCTGGTTTGATAGATTGAACAACTAATCTCAAAAAAAACAAGTAATTTTTCAGATGTCTTAAATAAACACCCGGTAACTGTAATTTGAAGTTGACCAATGAATAACTTAATAAAAATATTGGTAGTAGAAGACGAAATGATAATCGGTGCAAAAATTTCAATGCAACTTGTCAGCCTCGGCTATGAAGTAAGCGCTATATTATCGCGTGGGGAAGAAGCAATATCACATGTTCAGGAAAACAAACCCGATATTATATTGCTTGATATTAATCTTAAAGGAAAAATAGACGGCATAGAAACAGCCGCCCGGATACAAAAACAATCAAATATCCCAATCATTTACCTTACAGCAAATGCTGATGATGCAACCTTTAACCGGGCAAAAGTCACTAAACCTTCTGCGTTTATTGCAAAGCCATTTAAGCAATTGGATTTGCAAAGGGCTATTGAACTTACCATCAGCTGCATGGCCCAAAATGAAACAGGAAACACTATAGAAAATAGTAATATTCATGACCAGCCTGTTATTTTAAGTGACCGGATTTTTGTACGATCCAGGGATAAAATGATGAAGATTCTGATTGCAGATATTTTGTACATTGAAGCCGACAGAAATTATAGCCGCATATTTACAGGCAATAAAGAATATCTTTTATCTACTACGCTGAAAACAATTGAAGAAAAACTTTCCGGGCACCTTTTTGTAAGGATACACCGCTCTTATATCATTAACCTGGCACATGTAGATGAGGTGGCAGAAAGCCATGTGGTTATCGGGCAAAAAGCAATACCACTTAGCGCAGGGCTCAAAGAACATTTGCTCGAACGCATTCAAACCTTATAAAAGAAAAAATAAGATTATAACGGCTAAGGATAAACGATAATAGTTGAATGGCATGAAAAAAATGTATTTACTTTTCTTCCTTTTGGTACAATTTGCTTTCGGGCAGCCGAATCCTTATGACAGTTTGGAAATGCGGTTTGTGGCTGCAAAAGCCGATACTCAAAAACTGGAAATCCTGAAACAATTGGTAGACGTAGCTTTCGAAACAGATATAGAAAAAGCTTTGGAATTTGCCAAACGGGGAGTAAACCTGTCAGATAAAATTGAAGACAAAAACTGGCAGCCAAAATTTTATGAAATGGAAGGAAGAATGCACGCCAACCTGTTGCATTTAGATTTTGCTATGGAAATTTTTAATAAAGCAATGGCAGGTTATGTTGCTGTTAATAATAAAAAAGGACAGGCTACCACTTTATTTAAAATAGCATGGGTTTACAAAAAGAAAGGAGAAATTGATAAAGCCATGGAGGCTGATTTAAAAGCATCGCGGTTAATGGAAGCGTTAGACGATAAACAAGGCATGGCGGGCGCTTACGAACGGGTTTCTGATGACCTTACCCGGCAGGGAAGACTTAAAGAAGCAATGAATTATGCGGACAAGGCCATTAGCATTTGTGACAAAAATAATCTGAATGATGAAATGGTTTATGCGCTTTCCAATGCCGGAGATGTACAAATTCAAGGAGGTAATAATAAGCAGGCGCTTGATTATTTCAACCGCACTTTACAGCTAGCGCGTGCACAAAAATTCAGTGATATATCCATTTGTGATTTTATCAATAGCCGGGGTAATGCTTTAAAGCGTTTAGGCCGCTATCCGGAAGCGACTAAAGATTATCAAACTGCTTTAGCCATCGCAAAGAAGTCTAATTATCCCAATGCTATTTCTGCCACCATCGCTAATCTGGGAGAAGTAAATTTATTAATGGGAAATTATAAAGAAGCTTTACCATATCAATTGGAAACAGTGCAGCTGCAGGAAAAGGACAAAGACTTATCTAACATTACAGAAAACTATCTGCATGTAAGTACTATATACGAACACCTGGGAGATTATAAATCTTCATTAGTGTATCATAAAAAAGCTTTAGTTATGAGAGATAGTATTGCATCTGTCAAAAGCGATGAAGCTATGTCTAAAATGCTTACGTTATATGAAACCAAAAAGAAAGAAGCAACGATATCATCGCAGCAAAATGAAATTGCCCAACAAAAAAAAGTGCAGTGGCTGGGCGCCGGTATTGTTTTTTTGTTAGCCGGTCTTTTGGTTTTCGGGCTTATAAGTTATCGCAACAGAAGTAAGAACAATCGTTTGTTGTCACAAAAAAATATTGAAAATGAATTGTTGCTGAAAGAGATCCATCACCGGGTAAAGAATAATCTTGAAGTGGTGTCCAGTTTACTGGCATTGCAGTCGGCGCAGATTGATGATATGAATACTAAAGAAGCAATGCTTGAAGGACAAAACCGCGTGCATTCTATTGGTATTGTTCATCAGAAATTATACCAGGGGAAAAACCTGGGCGCCGTTGAAATGAAAGATTATTTTCTCAACCTAAGCGAAAGCATATTGGACTCTTTTGGCGCTGATAAAAGAATTAAAATTGAGCTGGCAATGGAAAAATTAGATGTGGATATTGATACGGCTGTTCCTCTTGGTTTAATTGTAAATGAACTGCTGACTAATACCCTTAAATATGCTTTTCCCGGGGGGCAAAATGGAAATGTGCGTATAAAATTAGAAAAACAAACCAATGGCATTTTGCATTTGGAAGTTTCTGATAATGGCATTGGTAAATCCGGCGTTACACAGGGCACTGGTTTTGGCGGGCAATTAATTTCCTTACTTACCCGGCAGCTAAGCGGTGAAATGAGAGAAGAAATAAAAAACGGAACGAGTGTCTTCTTTGATTTCAAGCTGGATAAAGTGGCCTGATAAATTTATTTGCTTCCTGTAATGGCACACCCGTTAACTTTCTATAACAGGTAAGCCTAATCGAAAATTGCGATTAAACTGCAAAAAGTTTTGCTGCGGGAATAACAGTTACTATTAATAATTTTTTTCCCACTCTCCTTCGATAAGTAATTCCTCTATTCGGACAATAATACTATCTGTTCGTCCTAACAAAGACGTTTTATCTTATAATATCCATTACTTTTATTGAAGTATCAATTCATTAACAATTAAAACTAATAAAATGAAAAAAATTATTCAAGCTGCTATTTGCTTACTGGCATTATACCTTTTACCACCTTTTTTCGTGTAAGCATTAACGTTACAACACTAGCCTAAAAAGATACTGCAAACAAATCATTTTTAAAACAATAAATAAAAAATCATGAAAAAGTTATTAGTATTACTTGCGTTACTCTCGCCCATGCTGCTTAGCGCCCAGAAAACTACGCCAAAGAAAAATAAGACTACTGTAATAGTCCTCCAGCCCGTACCAACAGATCGTGACGCCTTTGAACAAGGCCTTGCACAACACGACAAACAATTTCACACAGGCGAAGGAGCGGTGGACATTTATGAAGTGCTCACCGGTAACCGCACCGGCGAATATCATTTTGTTTATCGTAACCCGGCTTCGTGGACGGATATTGAAACTGCCTTTAATGCAGTAGACCAGAAAAGCCATTCAGATGACTGGACCCAAAATGTAGCCAAACATCTATCTGGAGAAACGCACCGTTTTATTTATGAAGTAAGCGATGACAGTTATTTTTCCACCAACCCTGCAGACATGCATACCGACCTGATGGGGGTATATTTAATCGCTATAAATCCGGGCATGGAAGAAGATTTTTTTGCAGCGATAAAGAAGATTAAAGAAATGTATAAGAAAAATAATTCTAAAAACTATTACATCATCCAAACCAGTGCATTTGATAAAGGCACACAGGTGGCAGTAGTGTTTCCACTTGCCAAAGGGTGGACTTCGTTTGAGCCAGATCCCAATGCTGACTGGTCCAAATTGTTTAAAACGGCTTTTCCGAAAGAAGATTTTAAGGCGTGGGTAAAAAAATTCAACGGCACACAAAAATCATTTGAATCTATGGTAGTAAAGCACCGGACAGACCTGAGTTCGCCAATGTGATATGAAAAAATGAGTTAATAAAAGTGAAGTCCAGTTATCACTTAAAAAAACGGACCTGCTCTGCACAGGCATTTCATGCGGAGGGGTTTTTCTGAAAAGCCAAACGAGTAAGAAAATAAAAACTAAAAAATGAAAAAATTATTGTAACAGCAGGCTTATTCCTTTTGGGATTAACTGCTTTTTGCCAACAGGAAGAAAACGGAACTATCTACATCAAGCATCCATACATTGATGTGGTAAATAAATCCGCAAAGGCTTATGAAGCTAAAGACCTGGCAGCATTGAAAACAATGTATTCCGACACGGCAAAGTGGTGGGCTTCAGGCATGCAGAAATTTATTCCTATTGCAGATGCAATGAAAATGTGGATGAGTGATTTTGATAAATACGATGACATAAAGCAAGCCGAGTTTGGCTATCCTGATTATTTGCACTACAAAAAAGATAATGGGATGACAGTGCAGTCATGGTGGACATGGACTGGCAAATCAAAGAAAACAGGGGACGTTCTAAAAATTCCAATGGTGGTGTTTGACGATTTTAATGCTGATGGTAAAATAATAAGAGAGTACATGTATGGAGATTTTTCAAAAATGGAGTAAGAATCGAATAAACAAATTATAAAAACTTAAAAAATTGCATTATGCCAACAATCATTGGACGCCACAAAGTAGGCGACATCAACGCATGGCTTGCGGGCCACAAGGACAGGGTTGAATTATTTGCTCCTGTATCATCGGGGTTTAGAACCTTCCAGGATATGGACGATCCGAACTCCGTGGTATTAATTATTGAAACAGATGATGTGGAAAAGCTGGCATCTGTTATCAACGATCCAATACATGATGCAGTAAAAGCCAGGCACACTGTAATTGAACCTGTTACTATATCTACCGAACTATCCTTGTAATATGCAAAAATAAAACCAGCTAAAACAATTGATTTTAGCTGGTTTTTTTCAAACATTAAAAATCAAATTTTATGATCAAACTAACTGTCCTTTATGGCCATCCGACAGACGCCGTGGCATTTGAAGAATATTATGTGAATACACATACACCGATTGCATTACAAATGAAAGGGCATACCCGTGTTGAACTTACAAAATTCATGAGCGCACCCGATGGAGGAAAGCTGCGTGGTACCGCATGGCGGAATTCTGGTTTGCAAATGGAGAAGAGTTGCAGAAAACTATGAGTTCACCAGAAGGGCAGGCGGCCGCAGCAGATATTCCCAATTTTGCTACCGGCGGCGCAACATTTATGATAGGTGAAACTGACAGCTAATATTTTTTAAACATTAATGAAAAATAAACAATGAAAAAACAATTCACTTTTTACAACCAGTTTTTTTTTGTTGCACTCATTATTACAATATGTTTTTTTACAACGGGCTGCAATCAGTCATCAACACAAACACCATCAATTGTTACAAAAGATACTACTGCCACTGATGAAAAACCGGATTATTATATTTTCCGCCCGGAAGTAGAAAAGGAATATGGCTACACCCATGCTATAAGAATTGGTAATCATATTAAAATATCTGGTGCCGTTAGTATGGATGATAAAGGGGTTTTAGTTGCACCCGGTAATTTAGATCAACAGATGAAAAACTGTTATAGCGATTTGGGAAAAATTTTAGCGCATTATGGTTGCACTTTTGATGATGTATATGCGGAAAACATCTACACCACAGATATGGCAGGGCTGGAAAAAGTATTAGGCTTTCGCAACAGTATTTACAAAAAACAATTTCCTACAGGTACCTGGCTTGAAGTAAAGGGATTGGCATTGCCGGGGCAGTTGATTGAGATAGATATGGAAGCACTCAAAGCCAAATGATTGGCTAATCTTCTGATTCCATTTTATACCAGGAAGGGTTGAAGAGTAAATTATTTCTTAACAAAAAACTAAAATATCATGCAAACAGTAGGAATCATTGGCGGCTCTGGTTTCATTGGGAGTTACGTTACAAAAATATTTCTGGAAGAAAACTTCAAAGTAAAAGTTTCTTCTACAGAGATTAGCAACAAGAGCAAATATGAACATCTGCCGGCGCTTACCAATTCTAAAAATCTTGAAGTGTGCGCCTTAGATGTACGCGATATAAAAATGGTAGAAGATTTTGTGGCAGGTTGCGACATTGTTATTCATGGAGGCACGCCATTTATCCTGGAGTTAAAAGATCCGCAGAAAGAATTGTTTGAACCAACGGTACAGGGTACACGAAATTTTTTAGAAGTGATCTCAAAATCAAAAGACCTTAAAAAAGTGGTGTTTATTGCTTCTGTTGCGGCATGGAATACGTCTTTTCCTTTGAGTCCGTCAACCTACTCTGCGGATCATATTTTTACAGAACAGGATACGCCTTACATGAGTGACCAGGATCATCCTTATGCGCAGGCAAAATTTTTAGCTGACCAGGAAGTAAGAAAATTTATTAATGAACATCCTGAGCTGCCATTTGAAATTACTTCTGTCTCACCTGTATTTGTAATTGGCAACAGCCTTTCCAACAGGACAGATTCTACTTCCGGTGGTATGTTATACTTGTTCAAAAATAAACTGGCGCCCAATCCTTTCGTGGAGATGCTGTATGCAAATGATGTTGCTTTCTCTATGATAGATGTAAGGGATGTTGCGGAAGCCATTTACCAGGCGGCGACAACGGAAGGCATTCATGGTAAAAATTATCTAATAGCCAATGAGAGCTATGCCGTTTCTGATATTTCGCGAATGCTTAATAACGAAGAGCCGCTTGCAGAAGCTGCCATAGTTTACGAAAGTGCATTGGCAAAGGAGGAGTTGGGTATTGCATTTATTGCAGCGAAAGAAACGCTGAATCATTGTGACATGGAGCCTATAAACGAATAGTGAAGCCCGGCAATCACTTTAAAAAATGAGCCTGCCCACAAAGGCATTTATTGTGGGGGCGAATTCCGAAAAGCCTGATGAGTAGGAAAATTAAAACATACTAAAATGGTAACAGTAATTGTTCAACACGAAGTGAAAGACTTCGCACAATGGAAAGTAGTATTTGATGCAGATGAACCCAATCGCGTAAAAGCGGATGTTAAGCAACTGGGGCTTTATACATCAGTTAAAAACCCAAATGATGTAACCATGATTTTTGAAGTGGCCGATGCTGATGTTATGAATACTTATATGAGCGATCCACGCCTTCAGGAAGAAATGAAAAAAGGCGGTGTTATTAGCGCTCCGGTTATTAGTGTGCTGGATAAAGTCTAAACGTCATATCCCGGCCAAGCCCCGTTGGGATGATGTTTGATGATTTTAATAGAGATGGAAAATAATAGTAGAACTATCTTTGTAGATTTTCTAAAGCGATCGGGGAGGAAATATAAAATTTTAAATATTCAAATCAATAAAAAAGTGCGGCATCAGCACTATAATCACCGATACAAAAAATGAAAAATTTAATAATTGGTTTTTTTATGATGATTCCCATCATAGGCCTTGCACAAAAAAAAGATAATGGTACTATTTATAGAGAACACCCTGCTATAACAATTTTTGAAGATTACACAAAAGCTGTCGCCACCGGCGACACCAACAAAATTGGCAGTTTTTTAGCCGACGATTTTGTAGCATACGATGCCACCAGCGCTGGCCCTTTCGATAAAGGCCTGAACAAGTCAGCCTTTTTAAAAAGAATGAAGACGTGGCGGGATGGCATAGATTATTTTTCTTTAAAGACTTCAAACGGCGCTTACCCTGATGCAATACAGTACAAGGATACTGCTCAAAAAGATGTGGTATGGATACAGGCATGGGATGATCTAAAAGGAGTTAATAAAAAAACGGGAGTAAAAATGGATATGCCGCTGCACCGCCTGGCAACTATCAATAAAAATAATAAGATAAAACAATTGTTCATATATGACAACCCTTCTGTGTATGATGAGATTGGTGCGAGCATGAATGAAAGAAAAAATGGCACTATTTACAACCATCATCAATACATTAATGACGTGCGCAATATGCTGCATGCCTTTGAACATAAAGACCTTGAAAAGAGCTATGGATATTTTGACGGTAAAGCGAGATTCCTTGATATTAATAGCATGGACGGTAAGTCAATTTCCTTTGAAGAACAAAAAGCCCAGGACAAGAAAATTTTGGAGGCTTTTGAAATTGTTGATCTCGAACAAGTGGGTTACCCGGATTATTTACACTATGAAATCAGTAATTCTGATGTAGTGTATTCCTGGTGGACGTGGCATTTGATTCGCAAATCAGATAAAAAAGAAATCACCCTGCCTGTGCATTACGAACATGATTTTGACAAGAACGGTAAGATATTCCGTGAGATAGCCTATTACAATGCGGCATTGTTGAAATAAGAAGTAAAAGAAGTAAAAGCTAAAAAAATCACTTTGGAAATAACAAATAAAAGAAAAAGGAATAAAACGGGAAAGCCGAAAACCGATTAAAGTAGGCGCCAAAAAATTAAAACATGATAAAGTTTAAAGTCGCTGCAATCTGTTGTTTACTATGCTTGATGCTGAGTTGTAACCAGGCTCAAAATGACAAGGATGCGAGTACAACAGAAGTTGCTGCATCAACAGACACGGACAAAACCCCGGACAAGGAAATGCAAAATTTACAAGCGCAAATTCCAACCGAGAAAAGCATTCATATTTTCGATATGCCGAATGGTGTGACGGAGGCCGAGTGGTCTGCTGCTATCAAAGACATAAATGCAGTGATTACCAAAATTGGTTATCCTAACGCTGGTTATGCTTTCTATAAATCGAAGGACGATTCAGTAAAGACCTATCGCTATTATTTTGAAGGCGTATGGCCGGCTGGTGATGATTACAAAAAGATACACGATGACCCGGAATATAAAAAGGCAGCGGAAAAACTCGGTCCATTGTATGATAAAATCAAAGCGGTAGAAATATATAGAAAGGTAGTGCGGGTGGAGTAATTGAATTGAAATAAGAAAGGCTTGGTCCTGCGTCCCGATTCCTGTCTTCACCAACTGGGTAAAGCTGAATCAAGCCTTGATTGGTTGGGACATAGCCGGCAAATAAAAAGAATAAATCATCTTAAAATTAGAATCATGCCAACAACTCATTTATTTGACCTCTCAGGAAACGTAGCTCTAATTACCGGAGGGAATGGAGGCATTGGCCGGGGTATAGCATTGGGTTTGGCTAAAGCAGGATCTGCAGTAGCCATATTTGGCCGCAACGAAGAAAAAAATAAAAAGACTCTTGCGGAATTAAAAGAAACAGGAGTTCCCGCTATGGCGATCCAGGTTGACATCAACAACCACGCTGAATTAGAAGCTGCTGTTAAAAAGGTAGAGAAGGAATTAGGCAACATCAGTATCCTGGTAAATAATGCGGGTATTGCGTCATTAAGCGGTGGCATTCTTAATGAAAAAGAAGAAGATTGGCGTGCTGTAATAGAAACGCAACTGAACGCTGTTTTTTTATTATCCAAACTCGTTGCGCCATCAATGGTTGAGAACAAGCGGGGCAAGATCATCAACATCGGAAGTATGTACTCCTACTTTGGGTCAGGGTTGATTCCTTCTTACAGTTCTGCCAAAGGAGCGGTCGTTCAGTTGACCAAATCAATGGCAGTTGAGCTGGCGCCACACAACATCCAGGTGAATGCTATTGCGCCGGGTTGGTTCGAAACTGATATGACCGCTCCCGTAAAAACTATGCCGGCTTTTTATGATGAAATTATTATGAGGACTCCCGCCGGCCGTTTTGCGCAACCCGAAGAATTAGCAGGGACAGCAGTGTTCCTGGCATCGAATGCATCTGATTTTGTTACCGGTGAAACCATTCGTGTGGATGGTGGTTATGCTATCAGGTAATTATTTATTTGTCATCTAATCAATGAATCAAAAAAAATGAAAGCGAATTATCAAATCAAAATATTTGCAGTTTTTCTTGCAGGCATTTTTTTGTTCACAAGCTGCAATAATCAATCAGAAGAATCTGCATCAGATTCTGTGAACACTGAAACAAAAAATGAAAAAATAATGTACCAAAATATACCTCAAGGCTTCGGAAAAAAATATGCAGCCGCATGGTCTGGGCAAAACGCACAAGAGCATGCAAAATTCTTTGCAGCTGACGGCTCGCAAATCGTCAATAACGGAACACCTGCTGTTGGCCGCGATGCCATTGCAAAAGTGGCACAAGGCTTTATGACTGCCTTTCCCGATATGCTTGTGACTTGTGATAGTTTGCCAATAACATTCAGGGGTCATGAATTTCATTGGACATTAACAGGAACTAATGCCGGCCCGGGTGGAACCGGAAAGAAGATACATATCAGTGGCGTTGAAATCTTACAGTTTGACAGCAATGGATTAATTACCGAATCCAAAGGCAGTTATGATGAAGATGAATACAACAGGCAATTGAAGTATGGAGTGGAGAATTAAAATTGAAATAGCCAAGAATGAAACTAAAAATAAACAGGAAACAAAGAAACTGGTTTTGGAAAGAATGGTTTTTTACGACATGGAAACTGGACCCGGCAATTCCCGGTGTAGCCTATGTTGACAACGATCTCCAAAGGAGCCTTGATCACTATCGGCAACAATTTCAAAATGATCATACCGGCAATTGTAAAAGTAATTCAAACTAACGGTGAGGTATCAACGATTCAGTTGTCTGTAGAAATATGGCAGCGTGGTGGCACCTGTACTTTTAAAAATCCATCAACAAACAAAATTGATAAAGTAATACTTGATCCCGAAAATGTATTGCCTGATGTGAACAGAAAGAATAATGAATGGAATAATGGTAAATAGTAAAGCGAAAAATAAAAATGAACAAAACTTATAAATACCTCGGTTACTACTTGCATGTCTTTATCGCTTCCGTTTGGGTTCTGATGCTGATTGTTCAACCCTTTTTAGTTTTTAATAAAAAAATCCCTTCATCGTAAAGTTGGTAAACTCTCATACATCATTTTTCCTTTACTTGTTTTATCCTTGATTCCGCAAATAATTAAAATCATTCGCACCGAAAACATTGCCAATTTATTTTTTCCATTAGGTGATGGTTCGTTGCTGATTGCATTTTATTCTTTAGCGATTTATTACAGGAAGCAAGTTCCAAACACATGCGATACATGATTGCATCGGCAGGCTTATTGTTTAACCTTTCTTTAACCATGTAACAAATACATTTGCCAACTTAACCAGAATTTATGAAGAAAATTGTTTTTGTAATAATTAGCTGCTTGTTTTTTTCTTTTGCTTTTTCACAGGATACATTAACCTCAACTTCTTCAAATACTAAAAAAATTAAATTATCTAACAGGCCCGGGGATCATCTGATGATACAACTTTCATCTGATCATTGGACAAGCATGCCCGATAGCATCAGCAGCCATAAGAAAGGATTTTCCAGGGGTTTCAATGCATATTTTATGCTTGATAAACCTTTCAGAACAGCTCCCAAATTCAGTATTGGGATAGGCGTTGGCGTTAGTACCAGCAATATTTTTTTCAAAAAAGAAAATATAAATCTTAAAACAAATTCACCTTTATTACCTTTTACAGCAGTTGACTCAACCAATCATTTTAAAAAATATAAACTTGCTACAGGCTACCTTGAAGTTCCCCTGGAATTCAGGTTTACATCCAAGCCACTGGAACCTAATAAGAGTTTTAAAATTGCATTGGGTGGAAAAATAGGTACCATAATTAATGCTCATACTAAAGGCAAAGACCTGCAGGATAAAAATAATAATACACTTATAAATTATACCGAGAAAGAAAGCAGCAAGCGCCTTATAAATGGAACCCGCTTTATGGCAACAGGTAGAATTGGCTATGGTATTTTATCAATTTTCGGCTCGTACCAGCTTGGCAATATTTTAAAAACCGGTGCAGGCGCTAATATGAAACTATACCAGGTGGGCTTAACCATTAGCGGCCTCTAATTCCTTATTCTTTTTCAAAATTGATTTCATAGATTTATTTACATTCCATTACAGGAAATGGTTTGTTATTTTTGCTGATAAAGATTTTCATTTGATCGAAAAAAAAATAAATAATGTTGACGGTATTAATGCAATACTTGTAGGCGTTATTCAGCAAGACCAGGCAGAGGAACTGGCGAAAGAATATCTTGAAGAACTTAAATTTTTGGCCGAAACAGCAGGCGCTACTGCCATTAAAATTTTCACTCAAAAACTCTCTCATCCTGACAGTCGAACATTTGTAGGAAAAGGAAAGCTGGAAGAAATAAAAAAATACATATCACGGAAAGATGTGCAGCTCGTTATATTTGATGATGAACTTACAGGCTCACAAATTACTAATATTGAAAAAGAGCTGCAGGTGCAAACAATTGACCGCAGCGATCTGATACTTGATATATTTGCCTCCCGTGCTAAAACTGCACAGGCAAAAGTTCAGGTAGAGCTGGCACAATACCAATATATTTTACCAAGGCTCAAAGGCATGTGGAAACATCTTGAAAGACAAGGTGGCGGTATAGGAAGCCGCGGTCCCGGTGAAACAGAAATTGAAACAGACAGGCGTATTGTGAAAGATAAAATCAGTCTCTTACGGAAACGCCTAAACGAAATTGACAAGCAGACATTTACCCAACGCAAAGAAAGAGACGAATTTATAAGAGTATCGCTTGTTGGCTATACAAATGTTGGCAAGTCAACCATCATGAACCTGCTGAGTAAAAGCGATGTGTTTGCTGAAAATAAATTGTTCGCAACCCTTGATACCACTACGCGGAAAGTAGTGCTCGGCCACACTCCTTTTCTTTTAAGCGACACCGTAGGCTTTATAAGAAAATTACCGCATCATCTTATTGAAAGCTTTAAAAGCACGCTTGATGAAGTGCGCGAAGCAGATATTTTATTACATATTGTTGACATATCCCATCCGCAATTTGAAGAGCAGCTTGCTATTGTAAATAAAACTTTAAAGGAGATTGTAAGTAATGAAAAACCCACCATTACTGTTTTCAATAAAATGGATCAGTATGAAAAAAATACATTTGATGAATGGCTTGATGCGGAAGTGAAACAACAGTTGCTTGAAGAACTGAAACAAAAATGGCAGGAAGATACAGGTGGTAATTGTGTATTTATTTCGGCTATTGAAAAAACAAATATTACCGGATTGAGACAAACTCTACTCAATAATGTGAGAACCATGTACCAGGTACGATATCCCTATAAAGCAGAATTTTTTTATTAAACTTCATTATACTTCTGAATAAAAATTAATCAATTGAATTTCTCATTTATTTAATAAAAGATGTATCAGAGAATATGCCGCAAAGAAAATATAAATGGTATAAAATTGCTGAAGCATCAACAGAATTATCTTTTGGAGAAAATAATATTTACGAGGTAGAAGTTGCAGGTAAAAAAATATGTGTTGTAAGAAAAAGGAACGGGCTTGCAGCTTGCACAGCAAAATGCCCACATGCGGGTGGCAATATGGCTGAAGGTTTCCTTGATAAAGATGGCAATATCGTTTGTCCTGTTCACCGTTATGTATTCAATCTTGCTAATGGAAGAGATGTTACAGGCGAAGGATATTTTTTAAAAATTTATCCCGTAGAGGAAAATAATGAAGGCGTATTTGTAGGAATAGAAGAAAGTGGTTTATTTAGCTGGTTAAAATAATTTCAAATCAATTTTTGTAACAAGGCAAAAATCTCTATTTTTGCAACCCATTTTAAAGGTTTGTCCTTTGAAACATAAATTCCTCCTTAGCTCAGTTGGTTAGAGCATCTGACTGTTAATCAGAGGGTCCCCCGTTCAAGTCGGGGAGGGGGAGCAGGGTAGTAAAGGGTTTCAAGCGATTTAAAGTTGAGACCTTTTTATTTTTTACTTTTATAATTTAGAACCGCCCTGGCGCAAAAGAATAAACCGGATCACCTCGTCTATTCCAAGTTCTGCTCTATCGCACGCATCCTGAATTTCTTCTCTTGATACATTGGCGGCGAATGATTTTTCTTTCAAACGTTTCTTAACTCCTTTTAATTCCATACCATTGTAACCACCGGGGCGCATCAATGAATAAGCATGAATTAAACCAGACAATTCATCAAAAGCATACAGCATTTTATCCATTCGAGTTTCTGGTTCTACACCAAAATGATTCGGTCCATGTGAAGCAATGGCATGTATTATTTCAGGATCAATATTTCTTTGTTCAAGTTCTTCAATAATCTTTTTACAATGTTGATCAGGCCATTGATCCCAGTCAGCATCATGAAGCAAACCCGCCAATTCCCATCGCCATTGATCTTCATTAGTAAGTTGTTCCCTTTCTGCCGCCCAGCATTTCATAAGATGCGCCACCTGTAATATATGTAACCGCAATTTGTCGTTCAGCACCCAATCATTCAATAATTGCATAGCTTCTTCTTTTGAAAGAACATTTCCGCTATTCGCAACGTTTCCAAAAATATTCCTGTTTAATAAAAGGCTCATTTTATTTTGTTTTAAGAATTACAAATTTCATGTAATAAATAAAGAAGGCGCAAAAAAAAAAATTATTCCTTTATAACTCATAAAATTCTTTTCTTTGGTTGTTGTTTGTTATACTTCAGAAAGCAGAAGCAAAAAAATGAAGCAAAATAAATTAGCTATCTCAGCATTAACAACAAGCACAAATCCAGAAAATAATACTGCCAATTCCAAATATAATTTTATGGCCAGAAAAATATCAACTAAAAAAACATGGGAGGATATTGCATTACAAAATGATATACGAAAAAAATTTGATGATGTAATAAAATGGCTTCAACAAAATAAATTAAGAAGACAATCAACCAAATTAAATAATGAGAACCTTCATTAAAGCTCTGGTTTTATGGTTCTTCCAAAACGTTTAAGAAAACCATTGCTTCATTAATTGGCAAGCAAGCGGAAAGAGATGTGTATCGGATAGATTTATTGCAGGTTGTATCAAAATATATTGGTGAAACAGAAAAAAATCTTAAAAACCTTTTTTTAAAAGCTCAAGACAAAAATTGGATCTTGTTTTTTGACGAAGCGGATGTATTATTTGGAAAAAGAACTAACGTAAGAGATGCTCATGGCCGTTATTCAAATAAAGGAATTGTTTTTTTGCAAAAAAGCATTGAAAACTTCCAGGGTTTAATTATACTTTCATCTAAAGTAAAACCCGATGCAGATACAGCCTTGTTACATTACATTCACTCTATAATTTATTTTGAATAAACATGAAAAATATTTCTTCTTATTAAAGGAAATATTAATTTTGTTTTCAGGTAAATGAAGGCTTTTCTGTCATTTATTTTCTTTTGAATTTTGTTTTAGTCAGGCTTTTAAAATACTATGTAACATTTAAAACCAAAGCTATATGATACACAAATTTCTCTTAAGCATTTTATTGCTTTCTTTAAGCCCGTTTTTATATTCCCAAACTTTACAAACCTGGACATGGGATACTTACAAAATGAAGTTTAAGGCTCCGGATAATATGGTCGTACAGGAAAATAGTGCAGACGGTTACCAGGCAACTAATAAGTCAGTAACATTGGATATTTATCCGCGTAAAAATGAAAACCTTACTTATGACGGAATGAAAAATGCTATCATAAGCTGGGCAAGCCAATCATCCCTTGCTTATGATACCTATAATAGCAGCGGCGATGCGCAACCGATTTACCTCAAAAATATAAATGGTTACTGGGGATGCGCTATTGACGGTACTAAACAAGGGTTCTCCGCCTCTGTAGTTTTACTGGTAAATCCAGATTATCCTGATATCAGCTATTACATCTGGGTATCTTATGCTCCTGAATATTATCACGACGCTGTTGCCATTTTAAAAAGTTTTGCACCTATGTAATACTTTAATTAGGAAATTAAAGGGAAGCTTATCATTAATAAATTCTCTATAACTATCAGTATAACGGTGATGGCTATTCGCAGTTGGCTTATTATTTCTTCTAAGAAATAATTTTCAAATCTTTCCTGCATTTGTTCGAATACATATTTTTTTGTTTAAAATTAATCCTGAATAAATTAACCCGATAAAATACTTTTACTTAAATTGGTCACTACAAATGGTTCTGCTAAATTTAAATACTTAATAAAAAGCTATGTCAAAAAATAAAAACCAAAATACCCGCCGCTCTTTTATTACCAATATTACTAAAGGGTTTATTGGAGCATCTATAGTCCCTTCTATTGTTACAGCAAAAGACAGGAAACATCATATAGAAGAATTAATTCGTTCCAAAGAAAATTATACAGCTAACGACCAGGTGCAGGTTGCTCTGATAGGATCTGGCGGAATGGGAGTAGCAGATGCAACTACCTGCATTACTGTACCGGGAGTGAAACTTATGGCAGTTTGCGATTTATATGATGGCCGCCTTGCAGAAGCAAAAAAGCGTTGGGGTAATGACATTGTAACTACAAGAGATTACAAAGAGATACTGGAGAGAAAAGACGTTGATGCAGTTATTATTGCCACGCCGGATTTTTGGCATAAAGATATTTCTGTAGCTGCTATGAATAAAGGGAAGCATGTATATTGTGAAAAGCCGATGGTGCATGATATAACCGAAGGCCCTGCAATAATAACTGCTCAAAATAATAACAAAGTAATTTTCCAGGTGGGCAGCCAGGGTTTAAGTTCTTTGGGAAATGAAAAGGCAAAAGAATTATTAAAAGATGGCGCCATCGGCAAATTAAATTATGCTGAAGGTTTTTGGGCTCGTATGTCGCCAACAGGTGCATGGCAATATCAAATTCCTGCGGATGCTTCACCTGCAACGGTAGATTGGGATAGATATCTTGCTAATACAAAAAAAAGACCTTTTGATGCAACCCGTTTTTTCAGATGGAGAAATTATCGTGATTACGGAACAGGCGTTTCGGGAGATCTTTTTGTGCATTTATTTTCGAGCCTTCACTTTGTAACAGGCTCAATGGGACCTGATAAAATAATGGCAACAGGCGGTTTGCGTTATTGGAAAGACGGCAGAGAAGTGCCCGATATTATGCTCGGCATGTTTGATTATCCTGAAACAAAAATTCATCCTGCTTTTAATCTTTCATTACGTGTAAATTTTGTTGATGGTACAGGTGGAACTAATTATTTGCGCATGGTAGGCAGTGAAGGATCAATGACCGTGGAATGGGATAAAGTAACCTTGTATAAAAATAAAACTGAAGAAGATGCCAATGATCCTTTAATGAAAACAAAAAACAATACAGCAGTGGGAAAAGAATATGTGTATGAGCGCAAGACAATGGTGCCGCCCGATAAGCTGGAATATACAGCAGAGGCAGGCTATAAAGGCGCCCATTTTGATCATCACTATAACTGGATAAACGCAATTCGCAATAATGGCCATGTAACCGAAGATGCATTATTTGGTTATCGTGCAGCGGCTCCTGCATTGTTGTGCAATGAAAGTTATTTCAACAATAAAATAATGCAATGGGATCCTGAAAATCTTAAAATAATAGCCAGCAAATAAAAATTCATGAAGCAAAATCTTTTACTGTTTTTAATAACGCTACCAGTTATAATTATAAGTTGTTCGGGTTCTAAAAAAAGTACTTATAATAATCTTTCAAAAGAAGAAAAAAATAAAGGCTGGAAATTATTATTTGATGGAAAAACAATGGAAGGCTGGCGTACTTATCAAAACAAACCCGCTGATTCATGGACAGTGAACGATGGCGTTCTGTATTGCAAAGGCAGCACTACTAATAAATCTGATAAAAGGGCTGACCTCATTACAAAAGAGGAGTTTGAAAATTTTGATTTATCTCTTGATTGGAAAATATCACCACAGGGAAATAGCGGAATTATGTATATGGTAACAGAAGAATTTCCTGCTGCTTATTTAAGCGGCCCGGAATACCAGATCATTGACGATAAAAATTTTCCTGAGAAGCTTCGAGAATGGCAAAAAACTGGTGCTAACTATGCAATGGATCCTGCACCTACAGCTTCTCCAAAACCAGTTGGAAAATGGAACCATACAGAAATTATTGTGAACAATGGCCATGTGCAACATTGGCTAAATGGTAAAAAAATTGTTGAGTATGAATTATGGACCGACGAATGGGAAAAAAAGAAAATGGCTGGAAAATGGAAAGATGCACCGGGTTATGGTTTATCAAAAAGAGGCCATATTGCTCTACAGGATCATGGCAGCGAAGCATTGTTTAAAAACATAAAAATAAAAGAATTATAGAAGCCCGTAACTTTTATTTAGAATTGACTATTTAATTGCTCAGGCCGTGCAAATTATAATAGATAAAAACGTTTTATTATTGAATAGCGGTAAGTGCATTCTCTGTATTCATGTGAATAATTTTTGCACTGATAGCATTACTCTGCAGGTTATTTAGTAACTGTTTCCTGATTTCATCATGATTAATCTTTGCTATGCGGCATGCACGGTTGAAATCCGTATGCATTCCGTAGTTTTCAAGGACGTCGGGTACATCTTTGTACTCAGGAAAGATTAGGTATTTTTTTACGAAATAGAAAGTTGTATTTTGAACAACTCTTGTGTAGGCGCTGTAAAAATTTTCCATACGGTTTATTTTATTGAGGTTAAGATTAAATATTTTTAGAAAGCCTTTTTCTTCTTACTATTAAATTTGATGCCAGGTTTTAATTAAAATGTTTTAGCATGCAATTGATTGCGGCTTACGTTGGAAATGGATTTTAATGAAATGCAAAAAAGGTTTGGTTAAATAAGCCATCAAAGGATTGGATGTTTGGTAACTATAAAAAGTTACAGTAATTCAGAGGATGTGAATTGCAAAATTTATCAAACAAAGATAAAATACAGTAAATGAATTAAGATAAGTATTTCAGAGGAATTAGGATAGGGGAGATCCTTTTGTAAGTTGTGTAAAAGTAGTGTTTGTATTCAACAGATGCAAGGATTTTTCAAGAAAATATTTGAATGGGGATAAATTTGTAAGCATTCAAAATCACTAACAAATGAGTTGATATTACTTGATTGATCCATCCTAAAAAAAATTATTACAGCAAGCCAGAAATTTATTTCCTGGCTTGCTGTAATATTCTGTATCTAATTTTTATAAGCTTTCCGGTCTATCAAGAATGAGCAGATAAATGCGGGGAAGTATGATTGGTGATTCTGATTGAGCAGTTGGTAAAAAAGAGATTTACATGAGCAGGAAATGAAACAATACTATATGGTTTTATATAATTTTGATATATCCCGATAAAAAACCACAACAAATAGCAGGGGCTTCTTTTATAGTTGATCAATTAAACTAATAACCTTTCTTCAAAATATTTTCTTAAAGAAATCTTTCATATCGTTCCAGGAAGCAGTATCTGCTGCTGCATTGTATTCTATAGGCATATTAAATTTTTTGCCGAGTTCAGTTGCCCCTGGATTTGTAAAGGCATGTGTTGCATTAGGGTAAGTTTTAAATGTATAATCTACGCCTGCAGAATCCATAGATTTTTTAAAACCTGCCACTTCGGGATTTACAAATTGGTCTGCCGCACCATGACATATAAGAATTTTTGCTTTTAATAAATCTTTATTTACCGGTACGCCACTAAGGTCGCCATGAAAACTTACAACACCTTTCAAGTCCGCACCCAGCCTGGCAGCATTCAAAACTATAAATCCGCCATAGCAATAACCAATAGCCGCCATTTTAGAAGTATCTGTTTGCGGATAGCCTTTCAATACATTGATGGCAGCATCTAGTCTTTTTTTTGCAAGCGTGGGATCTTTATAATATGGAGTAGCCATTTCCTGCGCCTCTTTAGGATCAGCAGCAGTTTTGCCATTACCATACATATCTACTGCCATAGCAATGTAGCCAAGCTCTGCAAGCTGTTTTGCACGGCTGCGGGGATAATCTGTAAGTCCCCACCACTCATGCACCACTAATACTGCCGGGCGCTTGCCCTGCTGGTTGGAATCATAAGTTACATACCCATTATAATTTTTCCCGTCAATAATATAAGTTACAGGCTCTTCTTTAATGGCTGCTGTCTTCACATTCGCTGAATCATTTTTTGTACTCATATTGTTAGATGCTGTATTGCTTTTGTTGCTGCCGCAAGAAGCTGCAACAGCAAACACCGTTAGGCTTATTAATATTGATTTGAAATTCATTTTTATTAATTTAAAATTTGAACAAAAGTTACGAAGAAAAGTAATAACCGATTCAGAAGAAAATAAAACTATTATCTTTACTACAATAGATATTTTGTACCAAACACTGCTAATTCTATTTCGTAGGTATTTAATATCATTTCGTATTCTATATGCAACATACGTTTTCCAAAATATTTGTTTTTGAGAAAAAACATAGTCGTCATTCCTTACCGGCTATTATTTTTCTGCTTTGCATGGGAAGCACGCATGTAATAGCTCAATCAAAAATAAGAGGAGAGGTTATTGACGCAAAAGGAAATGCTCTCGCTGATGCTAATGTTTTATTATTAAATGCGAAAGATTCCAGCCTCGTAAAAGGTTTTATTACCCCCGCATCGGGGACGTATTTTTTTGACACTAAACGCCCCGGAAAATATTTAATCACTTCAACTTATACGGGCTACAGCCAGGTATACACGCCAGATTTTACCATTAGCGATAATAATGAAAATATTAAAATAGGCCCTATAACCCTGGCAGAAAACAGCACGGAATTAAACACAGTTGCAATTACAGTAATGAAGCCATTATTTGAACAAAAAATTGACAGAGTGGTGATCAATGTAAAGAATAGCATTACGGCTGCAGGCTCTACAGTATTGGATATATTAGAAAAATCGCCGGGTATTATTATTGACAGGCAAAATAATATTATTACTATGGGCGGGAAGAATGGCGTAGTGATAATAATTAATGGAAAAATAAATCACATGTCTGTTTCGGCAGTACTGCAAATGCTTGCTGGCATGAACTCTGCCAACATAGAAAAAATAGAATTGATTACAACTCCGCCAGCAAATTTCGATGCAGAAGGTAATGCAGGCTTTATTAATATTGTATTAGTAAATGATCCTTCTTTTGGAACCAATGGATCTTATTCAGTTACGATAGGTTATGGAAGAGGCGCCACTACAATGGCCAGCATGAACTTCAATCACCGCAAGGGGAAAATAAACCTGGATGGAGATTTCTCTTTTTCAAGAATTGAAGCAAAACAAACTTTTAATTTTTACCGCAAAGTACATTACAATGCAAAAATAACGGAGAGCAATTCAACAACCGAAAGAGACCCCACTATTACAAATTATAATGGAAGGTTGGGATTCGATTATCAGGCAACTAATAAAACAATTATCGGTTTAGAAGTTTCTGCTTATGATGATGCCCTCAGAATGCAGGCCAATAATACCAATGCTATTTTCAAAAATCAGCAATTAGATACTTTAATAAAAGTAAGTAACCAAAACCTGGACCACTGGAGTAAATATGGAACAAGTCTTAATGTCTTGCATAATATTAATGAAGATGAAAAAATAAGCTTCGAGGCAAATTATGATCATTACAGCGATAATAATCCCAACAATTATTCGAACACCTATTATAATGGAACGGGTGATTCTCTTTATAATCAAAAAACCAACAGCGGCAAGGTTACTTTCATAACTATTTTTGTGGCCAACCTGGATTATACAAAAAAACTAAGTGAAAAAATAAACATGGATGCAGGTTTAAAATTATCAAGCTACAGGTTTACTAATGATGTATCTGTAAACAGGTTTGTACTTGGCCAATGGGTTCCTGATAATGATCTTACTGCCAATTACCAGTTGAAAGAAGATATTCCAGCAGTATATTCATCTTTTAATATAACGGTAAATGAAAAGAACAGCATGAAGTTAGGTTTACGGTATGAATACACCAATTCCAACTTAGGAACGCCAACTCAAAAAAATATTGTTGACAGGCATTATGGAGAATTGTTTCCAAGTTTTTTTGCAACACATAAATTCAATGACGATAATTCTTTAAATCTATCATACACACGGCGCATTAGCCGGCCGACCTTTAATGACCTTGCTCCATTCATTTTATTTTTAGATCCCAATACTTTCATTTCTGGAAATTCTGCATTGCAACCGTCTATATCCAATTCAGTAAGCGCTACCTGGCTATTGAAACAATTTTTATTTTCGCTTTCTTACAATAAAGAAAAGAATTACATCGCCAGTTTTCAAACGAGCATTGATTCGGTAATGAACAAAGAATACCTTATATCACAGAATTTGCCCAGCCTTAAAACATTTGCATTCACCATAGCGCTCCCGTTTACTATAACCAATTGGTGGAGCATGCAAAACAATATAAGTGGCCGCTGGCAGCAGGTTAATGCAATTTATAATAACACTCCTTTAAAAATAGAGCAGGAAAATTTTTATATAAATAGTACGCAAACTTTTACTTTACCTAAAGATTATAGTATTGAAGTGCAGGGATTTTATAGGTCTGGCAGCTTGTTTGGTATATCTGTAGCAAAAGCTTTAGGCGCTTTAAACCTTGGGGTGCAAAAAAAAATGAAGGATAATAAAAGTAAGCTTAGCTTCAATGTGAGGGATGTATTCAATACTTATGTAATTAAAATTTCCAATAATTTTCCAGCTCAAAATTTAGTTACTCATGGAAATTTCCAATTTGTTCCCCGCACATTTTCTATCACCTATTCTCACAGTTTTGGAAACAAGAACCTGAAGGCTAATAGGGAAAGATCTGCGTCATCAGATGAAGATCTCAGGCGGGTGGAAAAGAAATTTTAATGTAGAAATTTTTACTGAAGAGTTTGGCCGATATTGCTGCAACTAATATTATTGCCTCAATTCAACTACATTATATTTGCAGTTGAAATAAAGTATTAATAAAATAATATTATCTCTCTTACGTTCTATAAAGATTTTTACTCTGAATCACAATTAAATTGTATGACAAATTATTTCATCCGGGATGGAGGGAATGAAGTGGGGCCGCTTACCATGCGGCAATTGAAATTAAAATCAATAAACAAAGACACTCTTATTTGGTTCGCAGGACTTGAAGAATGGACCAAAGCAGAACAGGTTTGTGAATTAAGAATATTATTCAGAACAAATGTATCCCCATCTCCTTTTTCAAAAAACAGGTTGAATAAAATGTGGAATAACCTGGTTAAGCCGAACTTTAAAAAAACTTCGTATCACTTAAATTTCAGCAGGCAAAGAAAAAATCATTTTTAATTTTTCTTTTTCAAATAATTTTTTTAAAGCTTTAAGGATGTCCTTCAAGTCTTGCCAGCTCACCTTCATCAAGGTCATCAGTTTTGACTTTTTCATTTTTAAGATCAGGATCTTTTTCAATATCGTTTTCCGCCTGATCATGCGCTTCTTTTACATACTCATCCTTGTTGGGAACATTTTGTTGAAGAGGATTTTTATCGGAGTTCACCATTTTAAAAAATTCTGATTTTTTTTCAATTACTTTATTTTCAGATAAGAAATTTTTTCAGGTGTATGAGCCGGGACATATATGCTTGAATGATTCTGTGGAACAGTTTGGACAGGGTGAGAATTGCATGTACCCAATGCATAATAAATGATGATGAATACAATGATAGTGCTTATACAGCCGCCGCCTATTTTTTTTGCGCCATAGCCGGCGATTATTGTTCTTAAGAAATTATTCATAAATTAAAATTTATTAATACTCCTAATAATCGTGCCATATAGAGAAAATATTATCGGGTTAAAATAATTTCTTAAGGTGTGGCATTTGTTTCTCAAAATACTGAATAATTTTTAAAAAAATTACGAGGCTACCTGGTCTTTTTGAGAGGCACTTTTCGCCATAAGGGTAGCAAAGGCGCCTGCAGCGAAATTTCCCATTAACGCATTTGCAAACAACATGAATAATAAACCATGAGTGTTTTTGTGGCTAATGGCTGCAGGCGTTTGTTGCAGCACTTCCCGTGTTGAGCCTATGTAAAAAGCCAGTAAGAAAAGCAGGATAAGAATACAGGAAAAACTAACACCGATAATGGTCACAGTCCATCCATTGTAAGGTATTGAAGAATTAGTATTTTTTTTACGGTTCTCTATAACCCCGAATATGAAAATACATGCAAGAAATAAAGCATTACCAAAATACAGAAGCCATGTTTGGGTATAAGTTTCATTTTTTATAAAAAATATAAGAGGAATGCAATACAATACCGCAGGAATAATAGCATACTTGCTTAAATTGACAAGTTCTGTTTTTTTGAACATAATAAAAAACACTGCGAAAATCATTCCAATAAAACTCTCAAAAAAATAAACAATTAAATAAACAAACATTTATAATCTTTGCGGCATGTACAAGCAAACTCTCATCAACGCTACTGAGGCAGGAGCACAAGAATTAAAAAAATTCTTTAACGGCACTTTTACTATAAGTAATAAAGAAGGTATAAATAACTTAGTTACTGAAGCTGATCATGCAGCAGACAAAGCTATACAGGCTGTTATAAAAAAAGCATTTCCCCATCATGGAATTGTAAGTGAAGAAACGGAAGAGCTTATTTCGAAAAGTGAATACAAATGGATTGTTGACCCTATTGACGGCACTGTAAATTTCGCTAACGGAATTCCCATTTGTTGCGTAAGCATTGGACTTGAATATAAAGGCACCATGTTAATGGGTGCCGTATACAACCCGATTATGAATGAATTTTTTTTCGCAGAAAAAGGAAAAGGCTCTACACTTAATGGCAACAAAATATCAGTAAGTAACAAAACAGAAGTATTGAGAAGCTGCTTAGTTACTGGTTTCCCCTATACTTATTTAGATCAGCCCAATGGCCCGCTACAGGTTTTTGAAAGACTAATAAGAAAAGGGATTCCTGTGAGAAGATTGGGCAGTGCAGCAATAGATCTTTGTTGGGTTGCAGCCGGTCGCTTCGATGGATTTTATGAACACCAGCTTAATGCCTGGGATAGTGCCGCAGGATTTTTAATTGTTGAGGAAGCAGGTGGAAAAGTAACCGACTTAAAAGGAGATACTTATTCTCCATACCAGCCGGGTATTATTGCAACTAATGGTTTATTGCATGATGAACTGGTAGAGTGGGTACAAGATAATGTTTGATGTACGATGTTTGATGTACGATGTGCAATGATTCATACTTTTTATCATTAACAATTACTCATTAAAAACTATTATTATCAATACAGACGAAATGAAAAAAAGAACAAAAAAATTTGCAATTAATTGTGGCATTTTATTTTATCATTACCAAAAAATATTATAACTAATGCATATTCCGGACAGCTTGTGAGATCAAGCAGTTCTGTAGGAGTCAATTACAGAGCCACAAGAAGAGCAAAATCTAATGCTGATTTTCATAAACAAATTTAATTGTAGAAGAAGAATCGGATGAATTCTTATTTTTTTTAGAAAGAAACTTTAAAAATCATTTTTTCTACATTAACAACCTTAAGAAAAAAATGAAATACAGTTGGTTAAGAAATCGTACATCAAACATCGTACATAATTCATAGTTATGGAACAACGCACAGAAATATTTTCTCTCGGTGAATTTGGCTTAATAGATCATCTTACAAAAAATCATGAAATTAAAAATGCATCTACCATACTTGGCGTTGGAGATGATGCGGCAGTGCTCGATCATTTTGGAAAGCAAATAGTTATAACTACTGATATGCTGGTAGAAGGAATACATTTTGATTTGATGTACACTCCATTGAAACATCTTGGTTATAAAAGTGTAATTGCTAACCTAAGCGATGTATATGCAATGAATGCCACACCTATGCAAATAACCATGAGCATTGCATTCAGTAACCGCTTTAGCCTCGAAGCGCTGGATGAATTTTATGACGGCGTTTATGCTGCATGTGATAAATACAATGTGGATCTTGTAGGAGGCGATACAACTTCTTCACAAAAAGGATTTCTTATTTGTGTAACAGCAATTGGTGAAGTAGCGCCGGATAAATTTGTAAAAAGAAGCGGTGCAAAACCTGGCGATCTTATTTGTGTAAGTGGCGACCTTGGTGGCGCATTTCTCGGACTTACTTTATTGGAAAGAGAAAAGAAAATTTTTTTGGAAACAAAAGGTGTTCAGCCTGATCTTGAAAACCAGGATTATATTATCGGGCGTTTCTTAAAACCTGAAGCAAGAAAAGATATTATTGAATTTTTAGCGGCAGATGAAATAATGCCCACATCCATGATTGATGTAAGCGATGGCCTCAGCAGCGAATTATTGCATATTTGCAAACAAAGTGAAGTTGGTTGTGTATTGTATGAAGAAAAAATTCCTGTAGACGAATCTGCAAGGCAATTTGCCTACAAGCTTGAGCTTGACCCCACAGCATGTGCATTGAGTGGCGGCGAAGATTATGAATTGCTCTTTACCATTGATCAAAATGATTATAATAAAATTGCTGTGAATGAACAGGTAAGCGTTGTTGGTCATATTACAGAAAAGCAGGAAGGATCAGTTATAATTACCAAAGGTGGTAATAAGCATGAGCTTACAGCACAGGGTTGGAATGCATTTAAATAAATATTTGAAAAAATTTTATCAAATCCATTACAAACTAAAATACCTTGTTTACAATTTTATACAGATTTTTGTAAACCATGAGGCTTTTTATTTTCCTGTTTATTGTTACCCTTTTTATTTCCTGTTCGGTTTCAAAAAATTATAATCCCAATAAAAAATATTCAAAAGAAGAATTACGGCAGGATTATACTTTGCTTCGTAATATTCTTGAAAAAAAACACCCTTCACTTTACTGGTATACACCGAAAGACAGCATGGATTATTTTTTTGATGCAGGATACAATGCCATTGTTGATTCAATGACAGAGTTGCAATTTGGCTGGAAAATACTCGCACCGCTTACTTCAACCATTCATTGCGGGCACACAAGCTTTAGCATGAGCAAAGGATGGAATAAATTTATTAAGCACAGGCACATTCCTTCTTTTCCTCTTTACTTGAAAATATGGAAAGACACAATGGTGGTTACAGCCAACCTGAATAAGAAAGATTCTGTTATAAAAAGTGGAACTATTATTACTTCTATAAATCGTTTAAACAGCAGTGATATTATCAATCGAATGTTTGAATATATGGTTGAAGATGGATACTCTAATAATGTAAATTATATTCGCCTCAGCACAAGCTTCCCGTATTTCCATCGCAATATTTTCGGCCTTTATAAAAATTATAATGTAGGATATATTGATAGCAGCGGGATAGAAAAAAAATTTTTACTTCCTTATTATAGTCCGCCGCCTGATAGCCTGCGAAAAAGTATTGAGCCTGGTTTCAAAGAAAGAAGATTTACTAAAGGAGAAAAGCTTGAAAATATCCGCTCATTAAAAATTGATACTTCTTTTTCGCTTATGACGATAAACAGTTTTTCCAAGGCACATTTAAAAAATTTTTTCAAAAGATCTTTCCGGCAACTAAGAAAAAATAACGCTCAAAGTTTAGTGATTGATATAAGAGCCAATGGTGGGGGAGATATAAATAATTATGTATTGCTTACAAAATTTTTGCGTAACACATCTTTTAAAGTAGCAGATAGCGCTTATGCAATCAGTAAAAACTTTAGGCCTTTTACCCGGCATATTTCAACCGGTTTTTTTGATAATATCGGCCTGTTGTTTGCAAGGCATAAAAAGCCGGATGGAAAATATCATTTCGGTTTCTGGGAACATCATACGTTCACGCCTAAACGCAAAAATCATTTTAATGGTAATGTGTACGTGCTTACTAACGGTCTTACTTTTTCAGCATCAGCATTATTTTGTAATGCCTTGAAAGGACAAAGCAATATTACTTTAGTGGGTGAAGAAACGGGTGGTGGTTGGTATGGAAATTCAGGAATTTTAATTCCGGATATTATTTTACCCAATACAAAACTGCGTGTACGGCTTCCTTTTTTTCGTATTGTTCAATACCATCATATTCCAGAAAAAGGAATCGGTGTTATGCCTGATATATATGTTGGCCCTGTGTTGAAAGATGTAATCAGTGGCGTAGATACTAAAATGGAAAGAGTGAAGAAAATGATTAAGGAGAAAAATATTAAATAAAATTCCAATTTAAAATATTGATCAAACACATTCCTGTACTTCAAGCTTTTCATTTATCAATGCAAAATCTGCTTTGTATCCCTTTGTAATTTTTCCAATTTGGCGATCAAGGCTAATAGCTTTTGCAGGATATAAACTTGCCATCCTTAAAGCTTCATCTAAAGAGATATTACATTTTTCAACACAATTTTTTACTGCCTGCATCATAGTTAAAGCAGAGCCGCTTAATATACCGTTGGCTTCATATTTATCTCCGCTAAGCTGGTGTTGATAAGGCCCTTCGGTTGTTTCAGTTACAGCATCAGTAATAAGAAAAAGCCTTTCACCCATTAATTTCTTTGCCAGCTTAATCATTGTAAAATCAACATGAAATCCATCAGCAACTATGCTTGCCATTACAGAAGGATGCATCATAACAGCTGCAGGAAATCCCGGCTCACGATGATGCAGCTGGCTCATGGCATTAAATAAATGTGTGGCTAAATGAATACCATTTTTAAATGCTTTATCTATTTCATCATAAGTAGCATTGCTATGGCCCGCAGAAATAATAACATCATAAGTTTTAATACAATCAATAACTTCTCTGGAGCAAATTTCGGGGGCAAGTGTAATTATTTTTATTACGCCTTTACCATATTCCAAAAGTTCTTTCACTTCATTAAGTTTTGGGGAATGAATAAAACTTTCAACATGAGCACCTCTTTTTTTCTTATTGATCCATGGACCTTCAACATGTAACCCTATAACGCCTTCGCCTCCTTTTTGCCAATATTCTTTTATAGCATCAATGCCTTTTTTAAATACCTCAAATGTATTGGTAGCAATAGTTGGTAAAAAATATTTTGTTCCTCCTTTACAGCAATGCTCTTTCATTTTGTTAAGCGCATCTGTGGTAGTATATGCTGAAAACAGTTTAGAAGAAGCGCCATAAATCTGGATATCGATAAATGCAGGTGCCAGTATATGGGCATGTTGTATAACAGTAATGTCTGAACCCAATTCATTCAATGGAATAACATCAGTTATAAAATCATTTTCAATAATTATGGCTGAATTTTTTAGAATAGTTTCTCCCGTAAAAATGGTATCAGCAGAATAAGCTCGAAGCATAACTAAATGTTTATTTTAAATTCATCGGCATCTTTCCAGAAAGGAAATTTATTTCTCACCTTATTTAATTTTCCTTTTTGCAAAGTATAGGTAAATATGTCTTCTTCATTTGTTTTCTGGTATAATACTTCTCCTAACGGATCCACAATCATACTGTCACCATTATAATGAATTTCATTGCCGTCATCTCCCACACGATTAACGCCCACTAAATAACATTGGTTTTCTATTGCCCTTGCCTGTATTAATGTTTTCCATGCTATACTTCTGCGTTCAGGCCAGTTGGCAACGTAAATTAATACATCATATTCAAGTTCAGACTTCACCCCCAGCCCCTCTCCTCCATAGGAGTCCCTTTGGACAAAGGAGATGGGAGTCTGCCTCGCCCAAACAGGAAAGCGCAAATCATAACAAACCTGCAAATTTATTTTCCATCCTTTTACTGATGCAATTAATCTTTTGCTGCCTGCGCTAAACTGCGTATGTTCGTCACCGTAAGCAAACAAATGCCGCTTATCATAAACACCATATTCACCATTTGGCAACATCCATATCAGCCGGTTAAAATATTTTTTATCTTGTTCAATAATAATGCTGCCTGTAAGAATAATTTCTTTATCCGAGGAAATTTTTTTCATCCATTGTACTGTTTCGCCATTCATATCTTCTGCAAGCATTTCAGGCTTCATGCTAAAACCGGTACTGAACATTTCAGGAAGAATAATTATTTCTGTTTTTTCCTGTATGCTATCAATTTTTTTTGAAAACATGTCAAGATTTGCTTTTTTATTTTCCCAATGAAGATTGCTTTGAATAAGCGTGATGGTGAGAGACGACATTGTGTAAAGTTATTGGATTAGGAAAGAATTTTAATAAGCCACTTGTTTTGGAAGAATGAAGTAATTGATTAGTTTTAGTGGCGGCGATTTACAAGTTGACTAACCCTGCAGGTTTTTCTAAATTAATCGAGCTAATGATAAACTAGTTGCAAAACAATAATGAAAATAAATGGATATGGCCTGAAGAACTGGACGCATTAACAGCAGCTCCACATTATCATAAATTATTGTTCGAAAACGAAGTTGTACGGGTAATAGATGCCTTTATTCCTCCTGGTGAAATTACTCAGGTACACACTCACAAATGGCCGGCATCTTTGTATATCATTAGCTGGTCAAGCTTTATCCGGTATGACACTTATGGTACTATTGTTCTTGATTCCCGAAATCTTCCTAAATCACCTTTGCCATCGACAGCATTATGGTCTGAACCATTAACTCCTCATTCCTTAAAAAATACCGGTACTAAAAACCTGCATATAATTAGTTTTGAAATTAAAATTTAAAGAAGCTCTCTAATTACAAAAAATTAGTGAGCAACTTAGCCTTCTTATTCTACTATTCTCAATTTCGCATAGTTAAGCATAATTTTTTTTTCGCCATTGTGTTCAAATTTTACAGTGGCGACGGGATTATGCGCTGCGCCTTCCATTTTTATCACTTCACCAAAACCAAATTTTTGGTGTTCAATTTTCTGACCTTGTTGTAAATTGCTGGTATCGCTTGGTGCAAAATCCGCGGAAGGAATATGTTCTTTTATTTTTATAACCGGCGTTGAAACAAGATAAGCCGGTTTCTCTTTTTGTGTCTCGTTTTTATTGCCAAATGAATTTTTTATTTTATCAAAAGGATTCCAATGGCTTGTCTGATTGTTTCGCATATTGCCACCCGCAAATGCCCTGTCGAGACGTTCTTCAGGCAATTCATCTATAAACCTGCTGGGTTCGTTTTGTGTAAGATTTCCAAAACGATAACGGTTATTCGCATAAGTAAGCCATAATCTTTTCTTGGCTCTTGTAACCGCCACATAAAATAGCCTTCTTTCTTCTTCAAGCTCTTCACGGGTATTGATTGACATGGCATTTGGGAAAAGTGTTTCTTCAAGGCCGCCAACAAATACAACGGGAAACTCCAATCCTTTGGCCGCATGAATGGTCATTAATTTTACCACATCACTTTCACCTTTATCATCATCGGCATCGGTTAATAAAGTTATTTGCTGAAGATAACTTCCAAGGCTTTTATCAAGTAGCTCGCCATCTTCAGTTGGTGTTTCAGTAAATTCTTTTATGGAGTTAAGTAGTTCCTGGATGTTTTCATAACGGGCTAAGCCTTCTGTAGTTTTATCATTAAATAATTCTTTTACAATAGCAGTATTTTTTCCAACAAGAATCGCCAGGTCGTAAGCATTTTTTTTCTGCAATTCACTTTGAAACATTTTAATCATGATAACAAAGTTGTTGATAATCTCAAGCGTGGATGCTTTATAACCAAACTGGGCAGCTCTTTCAAGAATATTCCACATCGAAATATTATTTTCATTGGCAAAAAGAATTGCTTTTTCAACTGTAGTTTTTCCAATGCCTCTTGCGGGGAAATTAATGATGCGTTTAAGCGCTTCTTCATCGTTTGGGTTTAAAACCACTCGTAAATAACTTAGAAAATCTTTTATTTCTTTTCTTTGATAAAAGCTTATACCGCCATAAATACGGTAAGCAATATTCATGCGACGCAGGCTTTCTTCAAAGCTTCGGCTTTGGGCATTGGTACGATATAAAATAGCAAAGTCGGTGTTGCGATAATGATTACGTAATTTCTGTTCCTGAATGGCATCAGCAACATATTTACCCTCATCATTATCTGTTGCGGTACGAACCAGTTTTATTTTTTCGCCTTCTTCATTGCTCGTCCATAATTTTTTTGGAAGCTGGCCTTTATTATTGGCTATAACATTATTTGCTACGTGTAGTATGCTTTGTGAGCTTCTGTAATTTTGTTCAAGCAACACAACTTTTACATCGTCATAATCTTTTTGAAACCTTAAAATATTTTCAATAGTTGCGCCGCGAAAACTATAAATGCTTTGTGCATCATCGCCTACTACGGCAACATTTTCATGCATGGCCCCCAACAGTTTTATAATTTGATATTGTGCTGTATTGGTATCCTGGTATTCATCAATCATAATGTATTTAAACTTACGCTGGTACTTGCTCAGGCTCTCGGGATGTGTGTTTAGCAATAAATAAAATTTCAAAAGCAAATCATCAAAATCCATAGCACCGTTTTTAAAACAGCGCTTACAATAGGCATCATATATCTGGCCAATCATTGGCCTGTTTGAGCGCATATCTTCTTGTTGTAAACCATAATCATTACTATATTCTTCTGGAGTTATCAACGCATTTTTTGCAGCAGAGATTCTATTATAAACCGTATTCGGCTTGTAATGCTTATCATCAAGATTGAGTTCGTTCACTACAGTTTTTACAACACTTTTTGAATCGTCCGTATCATAAATGGTGAAGTTTCTTGGATAACCAAGCTTCTCCGCTTCTGCCCGTAAAATTCTTGCAAACACAGAGTGAAAAGTTCCTATATAAATATTTCTTGCTTCATTGTTACCGAGTATTTTTTCAACACGTTCTTTCATTTCAGCAGCGGCCTTGTTGGTAAAGGTGAGCGCCAGAATATTGAATGCATCTACACCTGTTGCTAAAAGGTGCGCAATTCGTGTAGTAAGCACTTTGGTTTTTCCGCTGCCTGCGCCGGCCACAATTATAATAGGACCATCGCGATGTAATACTGCTTCACGCTGTGGTTCATTTAATCCCTGTAAATATTCCTGCATGTAGTAAATTTACGAAAAGTGAAGGTGGGGTAAATGGTGTGAAGGAATAATTATGATAAATTCTATTTTAAAAGAGTTATCAGAAAATATTTTAAAGAGAGATTATTCTATTCTTTTTGGAAGGGTCTTGTATAAGGCATTAGTTACTTTTTTCTTTATCTGGTCAAAAGATTCCTTTACTGAAAAATTTTTGCCTTCACCTTTTAAATGTTTTTCCCTTCTTTCGTAAAACATATCTATTTCTTCATCAGAATATTGATAGTCCCTGTCATTATCAGATTCTAAAATAAGGAATGCATTTACTTTTTCATCATTAGCGCATCAATATATTCATGTATTTTTTGGCGTTTTTGTAGTGCTTCCATAATTATTATGTTGTAAACAAATTTAGTTAGCATTTTTAATAAGAATGGTTATTACAAAATCTCTTCAATTGCAGTATATAACTACGAAAGATTTAGTACTTCTGAGAAAGTCAAATGCCATTTATCCATAAAAAAATAAAAAAAGCTTATTATTTTTTTCATTTTGGAATAAAAAAAATATTGCTTCAGCAGCTAAAAATCATTCTTCAATTTTTGAATACAATACCTCACCCTGCCTGTTAACTTTATATTAACGAAAGCCTCTGCCAGACTACATTACCGGCGATCACAATTAGCTTGTTAGCGCTTTATACCCGCATTAATTTCACATCCGATTCCTTAACCATATAAAAATAAAAATTATGAAAAAGATTCTTTTTGCCAGCCTTTTTGTCTTGATTTCTTCCACATCAATTTTTGCAGCCCCCCGGGATGTTAATGAAAAAGTTTTAAAAGTTTTTCATGAAGCTTTTCCTGAAGTAAAGCAACCTTCATGGTACACATTCGATAATTATTATGAAGTATATTTTACTAATCCTGATAATTCATCCTGCAGGATTGACTATAATACCGATGGAACCATAATGAGTACAAAACGTTACTATGAAGCTTCATCTCTTTCTCCTTTCATTAAGGCAAAAGTGAATGAAAAATATCCCGGCAAAAAAATATTTGGTATTACTGAAGTTGCTTCAGAAGGAGAGTTTACCTACCATATTATATTGCAAGACGATAAAAACCTGTACAATATAAAGTCAGATGCTACGGGCAACATCAACCTGGAAAGTAAGTTACATAAAGCTGAACAATGATTTTATTGGAATAGTTTGACCAGCAATTTGAAAGATGCTAATTCTTTTCAGATTGCTTTTTTATTAAACGAAGTTCATAAAAAAAATTTGCAGTACTTATTGCTGCCAATACTGTTTACGCACTTAAATGGTAATTGGAAACTGTTATATAAAAAATCCTATTCCTGTTATGCAATAATTTTTAAATGTGATACGTTATATTTTTCCAATATTCCTTTATGAATACTAAAACCAAAATCTCAGCAAATTTGTTTCAGAACCTGATTCGGACTTTTTTTGAAAGATTAACCCAAAATCCCGGATTTTATAATATAAAGCACTACACAAAAAGCAGAGGCAAATACCGCAATCATCAACAGAATTGGTGATAGCACACTTTAAAACGAATATGTTTGCGGAATTTACGATTTAGAGAAAAGAGTGGTTGTGCTATTGTAAAATCATAAACGATTTTCTTACTTTAAAGTATGAAAAATATCTCTTAACCATTTAAAATCCTTTTTATGAAAACCCAAGTTTATCAAAAGAAAACTGCCATTTCTCTATTCTTCAATTATTTTTCTAAAAACATTATTGCCCTTTTTGAATCAGGCAATAAAAGAGAATTTCAAAGATTAAAAGATTTTATTACCTCTTAATCATTTAGCTGAAAAGATATTCTACATCTTCTTTACTAAGACTTTTTACAAAAGTATGATCATCGGCAATTAATTCTTTGGCAAGAATACGCTTGCGGTCCTGGAGCTGTAAAATTTTATCTTCAATCGTGTCCTTACATATCATTCTATAGGCGAAAATATTTTTCGTTTGCCCTATACGATGGGTTCTGTCTATAGCCTGTTGCTCTACTGCAGGATTCCACCACGGGTCAACAATGTACACATAGTCTGCGGCGGTTAAGTTTAGCCCTACGCCTCCGGCTTTTAATGAAATAAGAAAAACGCGGCAATTATCGTTGGTTTGAAAATTCTGGATGGCTCTTTCTCTTTCATGAGGCGGCGTGCTTCCGTCAAAATAATCAAATGGAATATTATTTTCTTTAAGCTTCGATTTTATTAAAGAAAGCATTCCGAGAAATTGAGAAAATATAAGAGCCTTATGCTCACCAATATTTTCTGTTATTTCTCTAGTAAGTTCATCAAGCTTAATAGAATGATTTGGATATTTTTCTTCTTCATTTAAAATGGCTGGGCTGTCGCATATTTGCCTTAGCTTCATTAATCCCTGCAAAATAGTAAGCTGCGATTTATCAATTCCCTGGCCTTCTATTACACCCATAATTCTATCGCGGTATGCATTACGGAAAATTTCATAAACTTCTCTTTGCTCTTCCTCCATTTCACAAAAAAGTATTGTTTCTGTTTTCTCCGGAAGATCTTTGGCAACCTGCTCTTTTGTTCTTCTTAATATAAATGGATATAGAAGTTTACGCAAATGATTTTTTTGTTCTTCTTCTCCAAATTTATCAATAGGCGTTGAAAATTCATTTCTGAAAAATTCTACAGAACCTAACAGACCCGGATTTAAAAAATTCATTTGCGCATACACATCAAATGTATTGTTTTGCAAAGGGGTGCCGCTCATGCATAAACGATTTTTTGCCTTCAGCAATGAAGCGGCTTTTGTAACTTTTGAAGAGGGATTTTTTATCGCCTGGGATTCATCTAAAATTACATAGTCAAATACTATTTTCATCAATAGTTGTATATCACTTCTTAATGTTCCATAAGTAGTAATAATGATATTGCTGTTTTCAAATTCTTTAGGATCTCTTTTTCGCATACTTCCATGATGTATGCACCATGTGAGCGAAGGAGTAAATTTTTTAATTTCGTTTTCCCAGTTATAAATAAGTGTTGTTGGGCATACTACTAAAGCTTTTAAATTACCTTCCTTTTTTGCATAATGACTCAACATGCTAAGTGCTTGCACAGTTTTTCCTAATCCCATATCATCTGCTAAAATGCCGCCCCAGCCAACTGTGTTTAAATAATTTAACCAGTGATATCCTGACGTTTGATAAGGCCTTAGCCTGTTTTCCAATTCCTGTGGCACTTCTATTTCGGGAATATTTTTAAAATCTCTTAGCTTCTCGTATTTTTCATCAAGCTCAAAAGAAAGTTCCGTTTCATCTCTTTTATCATACAAATCATCTATAACACTCAAGTGAAAACGCGAAAGCCTCAGTTGATTATTTCTTCCTTCACCTACTTTAAATAAAAGCGAATATTTATTTATCCATTCATCTGGAAGAATACCTAATGAACCATCATTAAGTTGTACAAAAGATTGCTTATTGGTCAATGCTTTCTTAATTTCTGAAATTCCAATTCTTTGTTCTCCAAATGAGAGTTCAACTTTAGCATCAAACCAATCGAGGCCACTGCTAAGATGAATTTGCGTAGAAGGTTTTGCTGTATTAAACCGGAAATTTTTCAATGCATCGAAACCATATACAGGAATTTTCATTTCCTTCATGGCATCAACAAATAAAAAAAACCAGTTATTTTTAAGAACATCTGATCCTTTTAAAACAAGGCTATCGGTTTGCTTTTGGGTTATAAATTGTGAATGAAGCCCGGCAAGCTTGTTTAAAAAATTTTGTTCTGCTTCTTTGTTACGGTACACCATGAGCACCTTATCATTATCCGGAACTATAATGGTTTCTTTATCGCTTGCTTTTACATTAAACCCTTTATAATTAAAAACAGGCTGAAATAAAAGATAATCGCCCTTTTCTACCAGCATTAAAGAAATATCCGGCTCACCTTCTTTCGTTTCTTTGATTAATGATTTGTCAAACGCAACTGCATAATCATTTGTAAGCGGCATTACTACCTCCTTCAAAAATGAAGGCCATTTCTCAGCAGGAATATGAAGTTTTTTCTGAAATTTTTCAGCTATTAATGCATCTTCAGGTTTTCCCCATAAAGAAATATCTCCTTCGTATAAAAATAATAAAGAGCTTTTCCATTGATTGTCGGAAATTTTTAATTCTTCATCATCAGCAATTACAAAACTCTCCGTTATATATCCGTCATCTGCTTTTGATATTTTAAACTGAATAGATGGATTTTCCGGTGAAGTATATAATGGCTGCAGGTTTTCAGTATTAAATCTTTTACCTGCAGGTAAATAGAGGCTGCTATTGGATTTTTCAAAAACCTTTTTAAGTTTAGGATAAAGAAATTCCACAATAAGAATTTTAGTTTCTTCAGGAAAATCATCCTTTTCATTATGAATTATATTTTCCCAAAAACCACTAAAGGGTGAATTGCGGTTTAAATATTTATTGATCTCAACTTGCTGAAGCTTTCTTGCTTGTTGAATAATCTGCTTATCATTCTCTGTGAATAAATCAGTATTAATAAATTTACTGAGATCGAGCTTTTCAACCTTCCCGATAAATTTTGCTCTTTCTTCATCAAAGTCACCTTGTACTATATCAATAGAAAAATATGGAAAGCCGGTTTCGTTTGCATTGAAAATTATGGCAACTTTTTTTTGCTTTATATCAACGTCAATATCTGTTTCAAATATTTCTCTTACAGGTATTGCAGGTTTTATGATTGAAGAAGAAATTACTTTTTTTATTGATGGATCAAGAACTTTTAAAAACGGCTTGCCTTCTTTATAAATAAATTCAAATTTCCCTGATAAGTCTTCATTTAAACTGTAGCCATAACCTTCAAGCAGCTTGTTTTTTTCTTTTTCCCAATTTCTTATTGTATCGAAATAATAAGGACCATAAGCATTTAAAAGCTGCAGAAACAAAGAAGCTTTATGCTTACATAATGCATGAGCAGTTTCGTTGCATAAACATGATGTATCAAAATTTTTCTCTTCGTTTTTCTGTATTATTAAGTGAAACTTTTTCTCTTCCGTTTCAAGAAGAGCTTCCACTTTTTCATTGGCTGCGTGAATAATATTAGATGCATTCACTCGAAATATTTCTTCGGCCTCATTGAAATTTTCCTGACCCGCCAACATCCTTATTGTTTTCAGGTCAATGAATTTCATTTTAATTACCGTGTGCTTCTGATTGTACGCAACCGTTTCATTTGCTTTAAGCAAATTTTTATCAATAAGATCCTGTAACTGGAACAACGCAGCAGCTTCGTGTCGGCATATATCACCTAAGTTATAAGGACAAGTACAACGTATTAAAAGCGTTTTTGAATCGTTATATTTTTGAACATTCACTTTATAATAAGTGGAATAACTATCATCTTTAACCCGAAAGATTACTGAATTCATGAGGTCATCATGCTCAACCAGTTCTACATAGCCAAAGGCATGTATCTTCTTTCCCCGACGAATTACTTCATCAGTTCCTGAATTGTAAACATATTTTATTAAATGAGGTAGGGCCAAGAAATATTGAGTTTTCGATTTAGCGCTTTATGGTTTCATAAATGCTAACAGTTCAAAAAAGGGCAATTTGCAAATGTAAATAAAAAATAAGAGCAGGTGAAATTTTGAAAGAAGTGTTTCTTTAAACCTATAGTTAATTTACAATAAATTATTTTTCTGAATTACCTTTTACTAACCGGCCTGTATCATAAATTACGGGCACATTTGCATTATCTATAGTGAGACAGAACCTGATATCTTCTTCTAATCCATATCCCATTAGTCTTTGATAATGTGAGGCATTGTGGTCTTTCATAAAACCGAAAAGATCATTTTTAGCCTGAAGATAAAGGCTTTCAGAAATTTTGGTAGCATCACAATTTAAAATAAAATTTTCTTTTATGCAATTTATAACAGCTCCTGCAAATAAAGTGTCTTCAATATTAATACGGTCTTTCCATCCGGCACAAGCAAGTATTACATTTTTGTTTTGCGCAATTAAATAATCACATACTGCTGAAAGATTACAAAACGAACCGGTAATAATTCCTCTTGCACCTTCAGAGATGGCCATGTGTAAAAGTTTAGTGCCGTTTGTAGTTGTGAGCACTAAAGTCTTGCCTTTAATAAACTCAGCATTGTATTGTAACGGCGTATTGCCATACTTTAATCCTTCTGCTATTTTACCATCTCTTTCCCCGGCCGTAATAACTTCCATTTGCTTCCCAAATTTTATACAATCTGCAACACTATCAACAGGAATTATACTTTTAGCTCCATTAAAAAGAGCCGTTGCTATTGTTGATGTAGCCCTTAAAACATCTATAATTACAACAATGCTGCTGCTTACATCATACAAATGCAATAAAGAAGGCGATAGGGAAGTGGTAAGTTTTGGAAGGCTTTTTTCTGATTTCATTCAAAAGGCATTTTAACCACTTTTGCGGTAAGTAGCTTATCTCTTACTTTTATATAAACCTGGGTATCTATTTTAGAATAAATTTCATCTACATAACCCATAGCTATTGCTTTATTTAAAGAGGGTGATTGGGTACCGCTCGTAACCCGTCCGATAGCAGCGCCCTGGCTTTCTTTAATTTCATAATCATGCCTTGGTATTCCTTTCTCTACCATCTCCAAACCAACCAGTTTTTTGTGTACCCCTTCTTCTTTTTGTTCTTCTAATAAATGCTTCGCTGTAAAATCTTTAGAAAATTTTGTTATCCATCCCAGTCCGGCCTCGAGTGGAGAAGTGGTATCATCAATATCATTTCCATAAAGGCAATAACCCATTTCAAGGCGCAATGTATCTCTTGCTGCAAGGCCAATTGGCTTTAAACCTTGCTGCGTACCAACATCAAAAATTTTATTCCAAATAATATTTGCATCATCATCTTTATCTTCAAAATAAATTTCTATGCCTCCTGAACCGGTATATCCTGTGGCGCTGATTAAAACATTTTCAACTCCTGCAAATTTTCCTTTTATGAAAGTGTAATATTTTAAATTCATGATATCAATATCTGTAAGCGGCTGTAATATTTTTGTTGCATTTGGGCCTTGTATAGCAAGCAGGCAGGTATGATCAGATATGTTATGAATTTCAACAACTTTATTATTGTGAGCCTGTATCCATTTCCAATCTTTTTCAATGTTTGAAGCATTTACAACAAGCATATACACTTTATTTTCTTCAATGCAGTACAAAATAAGATCATCAACTATACCACCATTATCGTTTGTAAGGCAACTGTACTGGGCTTTTCCGGCTGTAAGCTTTGAAGCATCATTGCTGGTAACCCTCTGTATAAGATCGAGTGCATCATCTCCTTTTAAAATAAATTCACCCATGTGGCTGACATCAAAGATCCCGGCATTTTTTCTTACAGCAGCATGTTCATCGTTTATTCCAGAATAACTTATAGGCATATTGTATCCGGCAAATTCGGCCATCTTTGCTCCAAGCTCTATATGTTTTTGGGTAAAAGGAGTATTCTTCATTATCTTTTTTTGAGAGGTGCAAATTTAGGTGAAAAATCAGCTAAGCAGTTTAGATTTTTTTGAAGATAATTGGGGGGATATTCTTTCTTTATTTAATCAATAAAAAATTTGGTATAAAATGCTTTATTATAAAAGGCCTCATGCATTTTGCATGAAGCCTTTATTCAACTTTCAACCTTAAAAAATTTGAAAATTATATATGCATTACAAAATTAAATCCTTCGTTTCCTGAATGAATATAAGCTTCTGCAGAAGCGCTGCTTTTTTCATTTAAATTTTCAATTTTCTTTTCCAGCTTTTCTTTTGCATTATTAAGAGAATCTTTTTGTTTGATAATTTCCTTTTCCTTTTCTTGTTTTAATGAATCTATGGAAAGTTGAATTTTTTGTATTTGTTGTTCTTTAAGTTTTCTTAATGAATCAGCTTTACTGTTTTGATCATAACGATAATTTTGATCTCCAGGTACGGGGCTTTCTGAATTCTCATCATCATCCTGAGAGTTCCAATTATTTTCTTTTCCGGCACGTATTCCATTCAATGTATATAAGCCGTCTTTCTGCATTATATATTCAACGCCATATTTATAATCAAAATCATCATCTTCCCAGTTAAACCATTCGTTATCATTCCAGGGACCGTTTACTCGTATATGATTATTATAGCCAAAGCTTTTATTTATTTTAATGTGATGGCCTACGGGTACATAAATAATGAGCTGAACACTTTGATTGCGAAATTTATCAGTTGTATTTATTGGAATGGCCCTATCAGCAAAAAACACAGAATCATTTTGAGAAATATTATACCTAATAAGTGAAGCTAACGTATCGGCATCTTTTCTTGTATTGCCATTGCACATTTTTACTAAGCCTACCTGGAAACTGTCAGTTAAAGATTTTTCAATTTTGATTCTTACATTTCCTATGTATGCTGTATCATCATCAAATGTAGCAAAGGGCTCAAACCGTAACCAGCTATTGCTTCTGCTGAAATTATTATTAGCAAAAGGAATTACTTCAAGGCGGGCAACTTCCGGATTTGCCAGTGATATTTTTTCTTCATTAATAGAACTGGTTCTTCTAAAATCACCACCTATTGAGAATAGCAATGAAACAAAACAGATAATACCCAAAAACCAAAGTCCGAAAAAAGAATAGCGCATTAAACGATTACGGCTTTTTGCTTTTGCAATTCTTCTAATAATAAAAGTAATAATGCCAACTACGGGAACGAAAATAAAAAATATTAATGTTCCCCATGCCAACACACTTTGCCAACCGTTAGTAAGCACAAAGTCTTTTAAAGGAAATAGGCCGATAGAAACTACAGCAAGGGCAAATAGCGCCACTATTAAAGAGAATGCAATGCAGCCCAGAATGAAATAGGCAAATACTTTAAAGAGTGTGACTATTATGTTTCCTAATGCACCACTTGTACGCCTCGCTGCATAATGTACCTCTTCACCGAATTCACTTCCTTTTTCCCTCGCTGCCTTCCCTGCTTCTTTCCCCAGCTTACTCACTCTTTCTTTTACTCCTTTCATTTCTTCAACCACTGAATTTTTAATTGAGTTGAGATCAACTTTCTCTCCTTTCATTTCAAGCTTTTCAGAAGTTGTACTTGCTTCAGGAATTACCAACCATAATATCACATAAATTATAAAGGTGCCGGGGCTGAATGAAAAGCTTAGAAAATGAGGAAATGTAAGCGGGCCAATATGCCCCCATCTGAAAAAAAATGAAATAAATGGAATTAAGAAGATCGCTCTTGGAATCCATGGATTAACATTGAAATAACTACCCATGCCACTGCAAACACCTCCAATTATTTTTTGATCAGGGTTACGATAAAGCCTTTTTCTTACACCATTTACAATCATATTACTTCCCGGAACAAATATCCACAGCAGAATGTATGCAAGAAATCCAATTCCGGAAACAATAAATAATACCCGCACAATAACCGGATCAATTCCTAAGTATGCAGCTATACCACTAGAAACACCGCCCAAAATTTTATTATTCTCATCGCGGTACAATCTTTTGTTTTTATCTCCAAATGTGGCAAATCGAAAACTGCCTTCTCTATTTTCTCTATCATGAGAGCCAGATTGCTGCCCACCTTCTGCTTCTTCAAAATCAGCAGGACGGCCCATATTATTAATTATAGCATTTACATCATCATCTGTAATGCAGGTTGATCCTTTTTTTAAGCGCTCCTGGAACAATTCACTAATCCTGCTTTCTATATCATTTATTATTTCATCTTTACCTTCCTCATTAACAAAATAATTTCTCAGGCTTTCCGTATATTGTTTCAGCAATTCGTAAGATGATTCTTCTATGGGAACTACTGTACCCTGGAAATTTATATTGATTACTTTTTTCATGACAATTCTATTTATTTTTTGTTGAAGTTGATTTATGGTTTAATTTTTTTTAACGGTTATAGCCTCTACCGCATTAGCAAGCTCAAGCCAGGTTGTCTCAAGTTCTTTGTAAAAATCATCGCCTTTCTCTGTAAGAGAAAAATATTTTCTTGGGGGGCCGCTATTGCTTTCTACCCACCGGTATGTAAGAAACTCAGCATTTTTAAGTCGGGTAAGTAACGGGTAAAGCGTTCCTTCCAAAATATTAAGATTGGCCGCTTTCATCTTATCAATTATATCACTCGGGTAAGCCTCCCCCAGTTTTATTATAGATAAAATGCAAAACTCCAAAACTCCTTTTCGCATTTGGCTTGCAGTGTTATCAATATTCATTTTTAAATTTTTTTGCTCTTATGAATTTCTTTTAATTTCCTTCCTCCGTACAAAGATAAATGTTTTTATAATACTATGCAATACATAATACCTGCTTTTTTAAAGTAGCTGTTATAGAGAATCGAGATATTTCAACGTAAATCATTTAAAATCAATGATTTAACTACCCATAGAAAACTAAAAAAATAAATTTTCTTTTTTATAAAAGGAAAATTTTATGGTATAATCGGCAATAACTTATGAGGTCTCCGTTAACTTTATCTTTTTATTAAACAATTATTAAAATTCTTTTTTACCTTGTTTGCGTCTTATATGATAAAATTTATGCAATGAAAATATACTATTTCCTATTTGCTTTTATACTGCTGGTAAGTTCCTGCAGTACCACAAAAAACTCAATAGCGAATACACCCGAGGACAAAGCCTTGCTAAGTGCAATAAAAAAACTTGACAAGAATCCTGGAGATACAGGATTAAAAAATGCGCTAACAGGATTGTACAATGATGCATCAAAAGTTCACCTGAACAATATTGAAATTTATAACTCTGTTACTGATGCCGGCAAATGGGATAAAATTATTAATGAATATCTCGCATTACAACACCTTTCCAATATTATACATTCATCTGATGCTATAGGAAGACTATTAAAAGTTCCTTCTTATGATGCAGAGTTACAGGTAGCGAAACAAAATGCAGCATCTGATTATTACAACATTGCTTTAGATTATTTAAATGCGAATGATAAGGAATCTTATCAGCAGGCTTATCATGCTTTTAAAAAAGCAAATGATTATGTTCCCGGATATAAGGACGTTAAAAAACTCATAGATAAAACCTACCAAAAAAGCGTTCTTAATGTAATTGTAAACCCCGTAACTGATAATTCATTTTATTATCATAACATAGGCAGAAACCGGTTTGGCAATAGTTTTAATAATGATTACTTACAAAGAAGCCTCGTGAGAGATCTGGGAGGTGATTACACTAAAAATGCTTCCGCCCGTTTTTATACAGATTGGGAAGCCCAAAGTGCACATATAAATCCAGATTTAATTATTGATCTTACCTGGGTAAACCTCGATGTTCCTCAACCTTACACATCACAATATTCAAGAAATGTAACAAAGCAAATAGAAACAGGAAGAGACACATCAGGCCACATTTTTTATCAAACTATTTCTGCTACTTTATACATAACAAAAAAATATTTTACAGCAACAGGGGATCTGGAAAGCCGTATAACGGATGTTGCTACACGAAATATAGTAAACACCAACAGGTACTCTTCTCAATTTAACTGGCAGCAGGAGTACGCCACTTATACCGGAGATTCAAGGGCATTAAGCAACAGCGATATTGCAATGCTCAGTAACAATAATTACCAGGTGCCCAATAAAGAAGATATATTAAACGAGTTATATCAAAGAATATATCCGCAGGTTAAAAGCGGTATCCATAATGCAGTAAGATGGTAAGCTACTATCTTCATTTAAACACATTATATACTACCAGGCTCATGACATAAGCAAGCCCGGTCATATAAAAAAGCTGTATGGCAGGCCACTTCCAGCTTCGGGTTTCCCTTTTAACCACAGCAAGTGTGCTCATACATTGCATAGCCAGGACATAAAAAATCAGCAATGATAACCCGGTAGCAAGGTTGTACACTTTTGTTCCATCCTTACGCACTGCGGCATTCATCTTTTGACGTAAGGTAGCATTATCCTGATCCTTATCTCCTCCTACACTATATAATGTTGCCATAGTGCCTACGAAAACTTCCCTTGCAGCAAATGAAGTAATTAAAGCAATTCCTATTTTCCAATCATAACCCAGTGGTCTTATTAAAGGTTCAATGGTTTTACCTAAAATACCTGCATAAGAATTTTCGAGAAGTTCTGTATTTTTTAGTTTATTAAGGCGCTTTGTTTGTGAAGGTTGCTGCTGCTCAAGTGTTGCATATTTTTCACTAACGTTTCTCATTTTTTGAGGCGGCCCATAAGAACTTAACACCCAAAGCAGAAGACTTATTACCATAATCACTTTTCCGGCATCAACAACAAAAATTTTTGCTTTTTCAATCATTGTATAAAACATATTTTTCCATCTAGGCGCCCTGTAAACGGGAAGCTCCAGTATAAAAAAACTTCTTTCTGTGCTTTTGATAAACCATTTCATAACATAAGCCGAAAGCAATGCCATTACAGTGCCGAGCAAATACATTGACATCATTACCAAGCCCTGAAGACTTATAAAACCAAGAAAAAATTTGTGGGGTATCACTAATGCAATAAGAATTGTATATACCGGCAACCTTGCACTGCAGCTCATGAGCGGTGTGCACATTATTGTCAGTAGTCTTTCCTTTTTATTTTCAATATTCCTTGCGCTCATTATTGCCGGCACTGCACAGGCAAGGCCGCTTATCATAGGCATTACACTTTTGCCGTTAAGCCCGGCTTTTCGCATAACCCTGTCCGTTAGGAAACTTATTCTCGCCATATAACCTGTATCTTCCAGGAGAGTAATGAGCCCGAATAATATCATTATTTGCGGAACAAAAACTAATATCCCACTCAACCCTGCGAGAATACCATTGATTAAAAGATTGCTGAACCAGCCTTCGGGTAAAAGATGTCCTAGCCAGCCACCAACCTCTGCAAAACTCCATTCAATGGCATTCATGGGAAATTGTGCCATCACAAAAATGCTTTGGAACAAAAGAAAAAGAACCCCCATTAAAATTAAGTATCCCCACGTGCGATGTAATAAAATATCATCAAGTTTCTGCGTAAATAAAGCTTTCTGCAGCGGGTCAACTTCCACCACAGTTTGCTTCATTATGTTTTTAATTTTTCCATAGCGTTGCAAAATTTCTTCTGCCTGTGTTTTCGTGGGATTAAATTTTGTCTCAATTTCAATATTTTCAATGGCTTCCTGAATAGGTGCTTCCAATGGAAAGCTTTCGTGATTAATTAAATAATGAATGGCACGATAATCACTAATTCCGTGAAATATTTTTTGCACTTTTTCAATAGCTTCCGGCGCCATTACTATATTACTTATAAAATCTCTTTCGGGTGCCCGGTGAAGATTTTCTGCAGTTTGTTCTATTGCTTTTTTAAGCTGCAGAATTCCTTTACTCTTTCTTGGATTAATGGGTACCACTAAAACTCCTAACTCTCTTTCCAGCCCAGGCACATCAACCTGGATGTTTTTGTTTTTAGCAATGTCCATCATAGTAAGCGCCACTACTACCGGCCGCTTTAGATCAATTATCTGGGAGCAAAAAAGGAGATTTCTTTTCAGGTTAGAAGCATCGGCAATTAATACAACAATATCTGCTTTTACATCCGGGTCAATGTCAAGAAGTACTTTATAAGAAACCCATTCGTCACTTCTTTTTGGGTATAAACTATAAGTACCGGGCAAATCTATAATTTTAGCGGATAACTTTTCAGAAATCTTACTAATCCCTGTTTTTTTATCAACTGTAACCCCGGGAAAATTTCCCACTTTTTGATTTAATCCCGTCAACGAATTAAATAAGGAACTCTTACCGCTATTCGGGTTTCCTACCAATGCGATATGTAACTGTGTATTCAATTAGTTTATATAATTGGTAAATTTAGAATGAACTTACATGAGCCCCTTACGAATTAAGAAAAGAGATTCAAGGCATAATATTTTTATCATTTACTTCACTGGTTTATTCATACTAAATTTGCATAGAAAATTTTTATCAGGATGAAAAACGCTCTTCTTATTCTATTGCTTTTTGCTCAATCTGTTTCAGCACAAAAAATTAAAAAGGCAGATAGGAATATTATTACCAATCTTCAATCTGAGATCGGCTTTCTTGCAAGTGATCGGCTGGAAGGCAGAAGAACCGGCACTCCAGGAGAAAAGCTGGCGTATGAATACCTCTCGGAACAATTTAAAAATATTGGCCTCACATCTAAAGGCGACAATGATTCCTTTATACAGGCTTTTGAAATAAATGAAGGAAAACAAATTTTACCTTCAACGCATTTAATTATAAACAGTAATGATTTTATCATTGAAAAAGATTTTTTTCCTTTTGCATTTAGCGGAAATGGTTCAACAGAAGCTTATGCATCTCCGGCACTTCTTGAAAAAAATATGCCCTGGTTTTTGGACATAAAAGACATCATTGAGAAAAATAAAAACAACCCGCATTTTGAACTTGAGAAAGCAATAAAAGATAAATCACAGGAATTTGAAAATAAGGGCGCTTCGGCTGTTATTGTTTATAATACCAGTGATAAGGATGATGAATTAAAATTTGATGGAAAAGAAAAAACAGAAGTTTTAAAAATTCCTGTTGTATTTGTTACAAGAGATGCAGCAAAAAAATATTTGGGAGATAATTCTTCCAATCTTGAAATCAATCTTAAAGTTTTATTAGGAGATAAAAAAAGGGAAGGGCATAACGTTACAGGATTTATTAATAACGGTGCCGCCACCACGATAATCATTGGCGCCCATTATGATCATCTGGGCTATGGAGAAGATCATAATTCTTTATGGACAGGCTCACCAGCCATTCATAATGGCGCAGATGATAATGCCAGCGGAACAGCATCTGTTATTGAATTAGCCCGAATGCTAAAAAATTCAAAGCTTAAAAATAATAATTACCTTTTTATTTGTTTTTCAGGAGAAGAGTTAGGTTTATATGGATCTAAATATTTTACAGAACATTCTTCAATCGATCTTTCCTCAGTAAACTATATGATAAATTCAGACATGGTTGGAAGATTAAATGACAGCACTCATATTATAACTATAGGAGGTTACGGCACATCTCCATCGTGGGGTAAACTTCTTAATCAAAAAACAAAAGCATTTAATGTAAAATTCGATTCGAGTGGTATAGGTCCAAGTGATCACACTTCCTTTTACCTTAAAAATATCCCGGTATTATTTTTCTTTACAGGAACACATAAAGATTATCATAAACCTTCTGATGATGTAGATAAAATAAACTTCACAGGTGAACTACAGGTTATAAAATATATCTTTCATGTAATTGAAGAAACTAACAATATTGGTAAACTTGCTTTTTCTAAAACAAAGGAACCTGCAATGAACGGTGTACGCTTCACGGTAAGTTTAGGTATTATGCCCGATTATACTTTTAATGGTAAAGGCGTAAGGGCAGATGGGATTATAGATGGCAAGATTGCTCAAAAAGCAGGATTACAGCCCGGTGATATTATTATAAAACTGGGAGATAATGTTGTTACAGATCTTAATTCTTACATGAGCGTTTTAAGCAAATATAAAAAGGGGGAGCCTGCAAAAGTTGTTGTATTAAGAGGGAAAGATGAATTAATTTTTGATATAATATTTTGATTTTGCAAATTCCAACATCATCGCTAAAATGAAACTACGGATTGATAATGATTTAATGGTTGAAGAATTTTTCCAGGGCACAAGGCTGCTGGGCATTGTAGCTCCTATTGAACAATACCGGTTTTGCTGGCACCTTAATCAAATGCTTAATTTTGATTTCAGAATAAATAATAATATTGAAATTCAATTAAACAAAAAAGCCAGGAAATATTTCTTTCCTGTTTATGAATATGGTGAACAATCAGGTACAATAAAACATTATCTCTATAACAACGAAGATGATGGGGAATATCTTCTTCCGGAATTTAAACATCTTGATTTTTTATGGCTTATAAAAGATGATATAATGGAGGAGGAGGAAATGAAATTACTTACCAATTCAATAAGAACAATACCTGCTGTGCAACTAATTATTGAAATGACAAATGAAAAAATCAAAAATAAACAACATCTTATTTTTTAGTGATCTGACGGTCTCCGTCTGACGATAACGAAATTATATAACCTTAAAAAATGAATTATTATGTGGCAGGAAAAAAATAATACTCTTCATAAAAAATTTGAATTCAAAGATTTTTCTGAAGCCTTTGCTTTTATGTCGCGTGTAGCTCTTGCTGCGGAAAAGATGGACCATCATCCGAAATGGACTAATGAATATAACAAAGTAGAGATCTGGCTATCATCGCATGATGCAGGAAATATCGTAACCGAAAAAGATCAAAAGCTTGCAAAACTTATTGATAAGTTATAAGAGTTTATTCATGTAAAGTCTTTTGCTTCTTTTCTTTATAATACTGCGAGATTCCAAAGAGTGATGCAAGCATCCAGGCAAGTTCCAAAATTATAAACGACGTGTAATGCATGAGATAGGAAGCAATGCCTGCAAGCGCACTACCTATAAAATTCATAAGCAAATAAATCATTCCGCTTTTAGAAATTTTGTTGAGCAGTATTAGAACAAAAAGCCAGTAATAAAATGGCAACTCCTATACCGCCAATCCAGTCGCTGAAATCATTTTATATTTTTACAAAAATTACTTTTTCGCCTTTAGAAACAAGTGTTCCAATTGGATTTATAAAAGAAGTAAGCCCATTCTGAATAAATAATTCTTTTACTTCAGAAACAGAACCTGGTGAAACGGCAAGAAGCAATCCACCGTTTGTTTGAGGATCGGGCAATATTGAAAATGCTTCCATAACATTTACCTCTTTCTCAAAAGCTATTTTTTTATTGTAGCTGTTCCAGTTACGATAGGTTGCATCTGGCACAATTCGCTGAGCAAGATATTCTGTTACACCTTCGTATAACCGTAACTGTAAATAACTGATTTCGGCAGATAAGCCACTTCCTTCTGCCATTTCAACAAGATGGCCTGCAAGCCCAAAACCTGTAACATCGGTCATTGCAGAAACTCCATTAATTTTTCCAAGATCTTCTCCAATATTATTCAAAGCCGCAAGTTGTTCAATAAAGATTGCTGCATGTTCTTCTTTCAAAACATTCCTTTTTTGTGCAGTTGATAAAATTCCGCCGCCAATTGGTTTTGTCAAAAAAAGAATATCGCCCTCTTTGGCAGTATCATTTCTTTTGAGATTATTTACCGAAACAATTCCATTAACTGCCAATCCAAAAAATGGCTCAGGGGAATCAATGCTATGGCCGCCTGCTAAAGGAATTCCTGCTTTCTCACAAATATTTTTGGCGCCTTCCATTACTTTTTTTGCAAGCGATGCTGGTAATTTTTCAACAGGCCAGCCCAGTACAGCGATTGCTAATATTGGTTTGCCGCCCATTGCATATACGTCGCTTATCGCATTGGCAGAAGCTATTCTCCCGAAATCAAAAGCATCATCCACAACAGGCATAAAAAAATCTGTTGTGGCAATAAAAGCATTTCCATTTCCCAGATCATAAACCGCTGCATCATCTTTGCTGCTGTTTCCAACCAATAAATTTTTGTTGTTCGGAAAAGTAAATTCTGAATGAAGTATTTCTTCCAAGACCTGCGGAGAAATTTTACAACCACAGCCTGCACCGCGGGAATATTGTGTGAGTTTAATTATGTCTCCAATTTTCCCATCTGGTGATATATCAGCCATGCGTAAACGCTTTTATTTTTTAACTTCTTTTTTTCTTTTTAAAATAATGGCAGAATTTTTTTGCAGATCTCCTGAAAAGCGAATTTCATAAACATCATCACCGTCATGAACAACAAGCAACCCTGTATTTGGCGGAATGCTGCCAAGATTTTCGGCATACATTACAAGCACTATTGAATCTCCCATTTCAGGTGTAAGGTAAATAGTTTTATTTATTGCTTTTGCCATTAAACCTTGCCTCGGCATTATTACTTTTCCATTTAATAATATACTCACGGTATCGCCATCAATTTCTCCATTATCATAAAGAGTTAATAAAAGGCTGTCCTGTTTTATTTCAACAGTTCTTATGGTTTCAATTTTTCGTGTAGCAATTTCTGCTGCTGGTGGCGGAACAACTTTTACTTGTGTCTTTATATTATCAAGTCTCTGTTGCTTAACAATAAATTCAGGGATACCTGCCTGATTTTTATTTTGTTGTTTGACTCCTTGTTTATTTACAATAACAGTTTTTGATTTCTCATCTTTAGAAGTACCCAAATCTTGTTTATCAGGGTCAGATGATTTTATCTGTTGATGATTTACAAATGCTAAATCTTCCGAAGGTTGTGATGAAGTAATTTTTACTGCTGGTTTATTAGTATCAATTTTTTGTTGGTTCAAAGCAAGTTCAGGAGTTTTTTTATTTTTCTTTTGGTCCTTTATTTGTTTGTTCTCTTCTTTTCCGGAAATAGCTATCTCTTCTTCGGTAACAGTTGCATTTTGTTTTTCAAGTTCGATTGATTTTAATCGTTTTCTGTTTCCAATTACCAAATCATTTGTCGGAGCAGGAGTAAAAGGAATAAATGAAAGTGAACGGGTAAGGCCTAATTTTTCAAGCTTTGCAATTATCAAAGATTCCTTAATATTTTTTTTCTTTTGCAGAAAAATTTTTCCAGTAAGTTCGGAATATTCTTTGGTGCGATTGGTATTCCAGAAGCCGCTTAAAATCATTGTGCTGTCATTTTCAGATAACAACAGTTTACTTAATTGTTTTACTCCTTTTGCAGGGGGTTCGGTATAATTATTATACACAAATTTTTCATCCTCAACAATAAATTTTTCTCCTTGTTGTTTAATTTTTACTGATTTCACGCCAACATTTTCAATACTGTCAATTACAAAAATGGTATGTGAATAGCCGCTAAGCTTCCCCTTATACTCGCTTATTGCCAGTTCATATTTAATATATTGTTTTGTAGTATCATTATACAAAGTCCCTGCCCAAATACCTGTTATGTCCTGGGCAAAAAGCTGTAAGGGTAAAAGAAAAATTATAAATAAAAATTTCATCTCAAGATTGTTTAATTATCAGCCTGGGCTTTTTGGCTGGAAAATTTGTTAGCATTATTTATATCAACGGTTGCACAGGGAATTTTATTTAATATCGTTTCAATATTTTCTCTTTTGTACAAACTATTTTGGTATTGCTTATCGTAATAATGAAGCAAAATTGAGAAACTTTCTTTTACATTATTTGCCAATAAAAAATTAATAGCATTTTTGGTTTCAAGGCCGCCTAATTTTTTTTGAATTTGCAATATTGAGTTCACCAATTCCTTTTGATTAAATTTTCCATATATGGAAATAATATGTTTCAATCTTTCTTCAAATGGAATGTCTAAAAAATAAACATGACTTTTTCGCATTTGATTCCATAATGATCCGGGAATACCTACAGATCCAATATGCCTGCTTTCATCTTCAAGCCAGATTTCAGGAAAATTATTTTTCGAATATGCTTCGCCGTTAGTTTGCAATTCTTCTTTTGGCAATCCTGCTTTATACAATGCTAATGCAAGAAGGTTTTCAAACATTTCCTGGCCCGGCTGATGTTTTTCTCCCAATGCCCCAAACGCAGAGCCTTTGTGATTGGCCAGCGCCTCAAGGTCAATTACAGTTTTTCCTTTTTGCTTCATTTCTCGCAATACTTCCGTTTTTCCTGAACCTGTAAATCCCCCAAGAATATTTATAGAATACTCATTATCAAACTGTACCAGCACCCAATTTCGAAAAGACTTATATCCTCCTTTAAGAGTATATACTTTAAATCCATACAAATCTAATAACCATGCAACGGCAACGCTTCGCATACCTCCTCGCCAGCAATGCACCAAAAGCCTCCTATCTCCCGAAGGGAAAAAAGAAAAAGAATCAATACTATTTTTTTCTTTCAAATGATTTAAAATATTTAAGACTTCCCCTGGAATTGCTTTCATCCTTTCAGAAAAAAATTCCAGCCCTTTTTTTACAGCAACCTGCCTGTTTTGTTGCTTATATGCAGTTCCAATAATTTTTCTTTGTTCTTCAGTAAATAACGGTAGGGGAAATGCTCGTGGCATGTGCGCATGCAAATATTCTCCCGGGCTTCTTACATCAAAAACAGGACACACTCCAGAGAGATTTAAAAATTTATCAATATCAATTTGTTCGACTGCCATTAAAAGCAAGATATTCTTTTGTTACAAAAAAACCACCGTGTAAACAGTGGTTTCATAAAATTATTCAGAAGAAGTTTTACAGTTTACCCATTCATTGATGTAAGAAATTCTATATTATCTTTTGTGCCTTTCATATTCTTCATCAAAATATTAATAGCTTCTTCAGGATTCATATCAGCCATGTGGTTTCTTAAAACCCACATGCGTTGCAATGTATCTTTATCCAATAACAAATCATCACGCCTGGTAGATGAAGCAACTATATCAATAGCGGGGAAAATTCGGCGATTCGACAACCTGCGATCAAGCTGAAGTTCCATATTACCAGTTCCTTTGAATTCTTCAAAAATAACTTCGTCCATCTTACTTCCTGTATCAACCAACGCTGTGGCAATGATGGTGAGTGATCCGCCATGTTCTATTTTCCTGGCCGCTCCAAAGAATTGCTTAGGCTTCTGCATGGCATTCGCTTCCACACCTCCTGATAAAACTTTACCACTGGCAGGCGCTACTGTATTGTGTGCTCGTGCAAGACGTGTAATGCTATCCAGTAAAATCACCACATCGTGTCCGCATTCAACCAATCGTTTTGCTTTTTGCAAAGCCATAGTACTTACCTTAACATGCTTCTCTGCTGGTTCATCAAAAGTAGATGCTATTACTTCAGCCTTCACGCTGCGTTCCATATCGGTTACTTCCTCAGGCCTTTCATCAACCAAAACAATCATTAAATAACATTCCGGATGATTAGCGGCAATTGCATTGGCTATTTCTTTCAATAGCATTGTTTTACCAGTTTTAGGTTGCGCAACAATGAGGCCTCTCTGGCCTTTTCCTATAGGTGTAAATAAATCAATAATTCTTGTTGAAAGATTGTTCGGCGTTAAAAACAAATTTAATTTTTCAAATGGGAAAAGCGGGGTGAGGTAATCAAAGGGTACCCTGTCACGCACTTCATCCGGGCCTTTTCCATTAATGGTTTCAACTTTTAATAAGGCAAAATATTTTTCACCTTCTTTTGGCGGGCGAACTGATCCATAAACGGTATCGCCTGTTTTCAATCCAAATAATTTTATTTGAGAAGGTGAAACATATACATCATCTGGAGAAGAAAGGTAATTGTAATCACTGCTTCTTAAAAAACCATAACCATCTGGCATCATTTCTAAAACACCCTCGGCAAGAATTACACCATCAAATTCTATATTGAAAGCAGCTTCTTTTTTATGCTGATATGGTTTTTGAAGGGTTTGATATTCATTAGTTGATGGGGGCTCAGGAATCTCTTCTTCTTCGTCATCATTTAATAACTCTACTAAAGCTGGCGCAATTGATTTCGGATCAGAAAGCTCCATTTCTCCAAGTACTTTCTGGTCGTCATTTACTTCAGTTTCGTCTTCTTTTGGTTTTTTTAAAGGCTTTCTCTTTTCTTCTGTCTTTTTAAACTTTATTTCCTTTAGATGTTCTTCTGGCATACTGATTTCTTCGTTACCTTCAGTAGGAGTAGGTTTAAGAATGCGTTTACGCTTAGGCTTTTCAACCTCTGTGTCTTTTTTTTCAGTGTTATTCATTACCGTTTGTTTATCAAGAATTTTATAAATTAATTCCTGTTTTTCTAAATTTTTTGCGTTGGAAATGTTTTGTTGCTCCGCTATATCCAGCAACTCCGGAACGAGCATATCGTTCAGTTGTAAAATGTCATACATAAAAGAGCGTGTAGATTATAGTCAAAAACAAACTTGAAATTGTGAAACTCTAAATTTGATGATTTATATGGAATGGATTCTGTTAATACCGATGAGACCGTAGCAAAGGAGCTAGCCAGCTTTCTAATGCAATATTACACCAATTTTATAAAAAAAGAAAAATAATTATTGATTTATGAAGGCTTTATAACTTTTTATCAAAAATTTATATGCATGCAACTTGATGCTTATGGTCATTAAAGGTCTTTTTGATGCTTAAAACTCTATAGTGTTCCTTTATATTTGCAACAATTTATAAAAGATGTTTAACGATAGAATACGAATTAAGGACGTTTTGAATAACGATATGACCAACCATAGTATAAAAGTTATGGGATGGGTACGCACTTTTCGAAATAACCAGTTTATTGCTTTAAATGATGGCAGTACTAATAATAATTTGCAGGTTGTTGCTGAACTTGGGCGGTTTGATGAATCCTTGTTAAAAAGAATTACAACGGGTGCGGCCTTAAAAATTACAGGAGAAATTATTCCTTCTTTGGGTAAAGGGCAAAAAGTTGAGTTAAAGGCAGATATTATTGAAGTTTTGGGAGATAGTGATCCGGAAAAATTTCCATTACAGCCAAAAAAGCATAGTCTTGAATTTTTAAGAGAAATAGCACATCTCCGTTTTCGTACAAATACTTTTGGATCAATATTTAGAATCCGGCATAGTTTGGCTTTTGCAATTCATAAGTTTTTTAATGATAAAGGTTTTGTTTATCTCCACACGCCAATTATTACAGCATCTGATGCTGAAGGCGCAGGAGAAACATTTCATGTAACAAACTTTGATCTTGGATATCCAGCAAAAAATGACGATGGGTCAATAAATTATAAAGAAGATTTTTTTGGACGACCTACAAACCTAACAGTAAGTGGGCAACTCGAGGCAGAATTGGGTGCAATAGCCTTAGGTGATGTTTATACCTTTGGGCCTACATTTCGTGCAGAAAATTCTAACACTGCAAGACACTTAGCAGAATTTTGGATGATTGAACCTGAAATGGCTTTTTCTGATCTCGAAGATGATATGAATCTTGCAGAGGAATTCATTAAATATGTCATTAAATATGCTCTTGATAATAATCGCGATGATCTTGATTTTTTAGCTACAAGACTTCTGGAAGAAGAAAAACAAAAACCACAAAATGAGCGTAGTGAAATGGGCCTGATTGAAAAGCTGGAATTTGTTGTAAACAATAATTTTGAAAGACTTACTTATACCGAAGCCATTGAAATTTTAAAAGAATCGAATCATAACAAGAAAAAGAAATTTCAATATTTGATTGATAAATGGGGAATAGATCTCCAAAGTGAACATGAACGTTATCTTGTTGAAAAGCATTTTAAAAAACCGGTTATATTAATCAATTATCCAAAAGAAATAAAAGCCTTTTACATGAGGCAAAATGACGATGGAAAAACAGTAGCGGCAATTGATATTTTAGCGCCGGGCATTGGTGAAATTGTAGGCGGATCCCAAAGAGAAGAAAGGCTTGATAAACTGGAACAGCGAATGAAAGAAATGAATATTCCTGTAGAAGAATTATATTGGTATTTAGATACAAGGAAATTCGGAAGTGTTCCTCACGCTGGCTTTGGGCTTGGCTTTGAGCGTTTAATACAATTTATTACAGGCATGACAAATATCAGGGATGTTATTCCATTTCCCAGGTTTCCAAAGAATGCGGAGTTCTAATTGGAGCTTATTTATTTTGTAAAAAAGCCCTTATTCTTGTGCCTACATTTTCTCTTATATTTTCATAAAAGAAATTATAATCTGCAATGTGATAATTTTTTGTTTTAAGAAAAACACTTCCAAAAAATTTGGGCTTATTTACCCATAAAATATTTCCATGAACTTGCGCATGAACAAGTCCCGGAATTACTTTATCAAAATTTCTAAGAATTCCTCCTTTATTTAAATCTGCTGAAGCAAAAGTTGTATCTGTTTTCCATGTAAGCGGATTAACAACATAGGCTTTTAAATTTTCCTTCTCAATAAAAGGAGCTACATAATTTTCTTCAAAAGTTCTCCACGAAATAAAACAGCCGGTTGCTGTTGAGTCTTCACAAGGCTCTAATTGAGAAAAATAATTAGTGAAAACAGGCAACCCAATAATGTAAGCACATATCAATTGTTTTTGCAAATCTTTTCCTTCAAAAAATTCTTTTAATAATCTTCCTGCATGTAAAGTCCCCTGGCTGTGCGATGCGATTATAATCGGCCTGCCATGATTATAATATTTTAAATAATATTCAAATGCTGCTTTCACATCTTCATAAGCAATATCAAGAGAAGCGGTTGCTTTTTCTTTATCATCAGTATAAAATGCAAGGAGATTTGCCTGTCTGTATCGCGGCGCAAATACCCGGCAATATTTATTGAAAACACTTGCCTGGTATAATATGGTCGAGTTATCTGTTTTCTTATTTATTGCTTCATTATCAATATCTGCATTCCATCCCATTGGCAAAGACCGATCAATATAGGTTGTAGGATAAATAAAAAATACATCCGCTAAAGAATCTTTGGTTTCATTTTTTAAATCAGCAGGAACATTATCTGAAGGATCTTTTTTAAAAGGATGTGCTGCCCAATAATTTAAATTGCTATAATCGGGTTTACTGCTATCGCTTTTAAAATGATAATTGATTGAGCCTATATAATTTTTACCCGAGCAAGATGATGTAAGAAAGATGAGTACAAATAAAAAAACACTTACGAAATCCTTTAATAAAAAATATCTTTTGTAATTTGTCATGCTCAAAACTACATTCGCAATTTCAAATTGAAAAAAATAACGTTATGACAATTCCTGTAGTTGATTTAGATGATTTTGTACACGGAGATTCAAAACAAAAATCCGCTTTTGTTCAAGAGCTTGGTAAAGCTTATGAAGATGTAGGCTTTGTTGCTGTAAAAAATCATGGCATCCCGGCAGAACTTATTGCTGATTTATATAAAAATGTTCAACAGTTTTTTTCACTACCTTCTGAAAAGAAAAAAAATTTTGAAATACCTGAACTTGCCGGCCAGCGCGGTTATACATCTTTTGGAAAAGAGCATGCAAAAGGAAGTGATGCGCCTGATCTTAAAGAATTTTTTCAATATGGCCAGGTTGTAGCGCAGAATCATAAATTAAAATCAGAATATCCTGACAATGTAAAAGTTGATGACATTCCTGGCTTTAATGAAACATTATTTAAGGCTTATCGTGCTTTTGAAAATTCAGGGAAATCACTTTTGCAGGCAATCGCATTATACCTTGGTTTACAAGAAAATTATTTTGATGATTTTGTAGAGGAAGGAAATTCAATTGTACGGGCTATCCATTATCCTCCAATAACTTCAGAACCCAAAAGTGCAATACGTGCAGAGCAACATGAAGATATCAACCTGATAACCTTGCTGGTAGGGGCTTCTGCTGATGGTTTACAAATTCTTACCAAAAAAAATGAATGGATTGGCGTTACTTCACTTCCTGATCAAATTGTTGTAAATGTTGGAGATATGCTTCAACGTTTAACTAATAATAAATTAAAAAGTACGACACATCGTGTTGTAAATCCACCACGGGAACTATGGCATACTTCCCGCTTTTCTATTCCCTTTTTTCTTCATCCTAAATCGGCTATGAGCCTTACAGCACTTAAGAGTTGCATAGATAATAAACATCCAAAAGTTTATGAAGATTTTACTGCTGGAGAATACCTTGATGAGAGGTTGAGAGAAATTGGTTTAAAAAAATAATGGAGAAATATGAATAATAAAAGTATATGTATTATTTCCTTTTTTGATAACTTCTTTTTTAGGGACGTTGTTTATTTATAAAAACTCTTTAGATATTGAAAGTTTCTGTATAAGTTTATAATTTATAGATACAAATGGTTTTGTTCAGGCATGTTCCCTTTTTAAAGGCTGTTTTTTTTTATACTATTTCTGCATTCGGCGGTCCGCAAGGACATTTAGGGATGATGATGAAAACCTTTGTTGACAGACGCAGAGACGTAACCAAAGAAGAATTAATGGAGTATCTTGCTTTTTGCCAGTTATTGCCGGGAGCCTCTTCCACTCAAACGCTTACCTTAATTGGATATAAACGAGGGGGCGTTCCCCTGGCAGTTCTAACTCTTATAATATGGATTCTTCCTGCAAGCATATTAATGGGGTCTTTTTCATTTCTCGTTCATTATGTTAATACAAATCATGTAAGTCTTAATGTGTTTTCTTACGTTCAACCTATGGCTGTTGGCTTTATTGCATTTGCAGCATACCGGATGTACAAAATTTCAGTAAAAAATACTATTACTTATATTATAATGTTAGTAGGGCTTTGTGCCACCTATCTTTTATTTAAAACTCCATGGGTATTTCCTATTCTTATAATTCTGGGTGGGGTTGTTACCAATTTTAGCGATAAAAGAATTCCTGAAAAAGAAGCTATCAGGCCAAAACAAATAAAATGGACAAATATCTGGGTGTTTGTTCTCTTATTTGCTATACTTGGGTTTCTGAGCGAAGCTGCCCGAACTCATAATTGGGAACACAAACGCGCTTTTAATCTTACTGAAAATATTTATCGTTTTGGCAGTCTTGTTTTTGGAGGCGGGGATGTTCTTATGCCAATGATGTATGAACAATATGTGGTAAGAGAAAAAACAAAATATATGACGAAAGAGGAGTATTTAACGGGCTGGGGATTAGTAAGAGCAATTCCGGGTCCGGTATTTTCTGTGGCTTCATATACAGGTGGTATGGTATTACGAGATAAAGGCATAGACATGCAGTTGCTGGGTTGTGTTATAGGATTTATTGCCATTTTTCTGCCGAGTGCTTTATTGGTTTTATTTTTCTACCCTGTATGGCATAATCTAAAAAAATATGTAATAGTCTTTAGGGCCCTGGAGGGAATTAATGCTGTAGTAGTGGGTATTATGTGGGCAGCATCACTCTATCTTTTAAAAGATATTTCTATTACAGAATTTAATACGGTAAGCTTTGTAAACATTTTTGTAATTATAGGAACGTTTTTACTACTCACTTTTACAAAAATACGCTCGCCCTATATTGTATTGGGATGCCTGCTGATAGGCATTTTAGTATGATATTTTTAATTAACTGTGATTTAATTAACTGTAATATCCGTGAATTTCAATTTCTTTTTGAACAATATCGGGAACAAGATAACGTATTGATTTTTTTTTCTTCAGCATCTCACGGATATGGGTACTCGAAATTTCCAATAAAGGGGTCTTGAGTAAAATAATATTAGCCTCATTAAATTCTTTGAGTTTAAACCCTGGCCTTTCATAAATCAAAATCTGGTAGTTTTTTAATAAAACCTTGTAATTTTTCCAACGTACTATATTACTAAAACTATCGCCTCCCATAATAATTGTAAATGAATTTTGAGGATATTTTTCTTCCAAATATATTAAGGTATCAATGGTATAAGAAGGCTTGGGGAGTTTAAATTCTACATTGGAAGATTTAAGTTTTTTTTCGCCCTCGATAGAAAGATCTATCAAATGTTTTCTATGCTGTTCATTAAGTAACGAATTGCTTTGCTTTAAAGGGTTTTGTGGTGATATAACAAACCAAATTTGATCCAGATCAGTGTTGTTCGCAATATGGTTAGCTATTATAAGATGTCCTGTATGAATAGGATTGAATGAACCAAAATATAAACCAATTTTCATATAATAGTTTGTTTATCAATATTTTATAAAAATTCTACGTTTATCTTTTCGGCTTCATCTACTCTAAGGCTTAATGAATATCCCGCAATCAAGATATATATAGGATCTCCAAAGGGGGCTTTTTTCCAAACAGTAATTTCTTCACCAGGTAAGCATCCCATCTCCATTAATTTTAAAATAATATCATCTTTTTTAAAAGACTTAATTTTTACTTTTGTTCCAGTTTTAACTTGCGATAAATTCATCATATTCATCTTAGGGGTAAATATATCATTCATCTTTTGTACCTTATTCCGATTTTAGAAATTCTATATTTGGCAACAATTTTATTTAAAAATAACGGCATATCGTCTGGACTTAAAAATAAGAAACAATTAAAAATATTTTTATTAGCAGTCTGTAAGAAGGAAGGTATTGAATGTAAAAAAATTACATATATTTTTTGTACAGATTCATATTTATTGACTTTGAATAAGGCGTTTCTAAATCACAATACATTAACTGATATCCTGACATTTACATTATCTGAAAAATCTTCGTCCATTATTTCTGAGATTTATATAAGTATTGAAAGAGTGAGAAAAAATGCGGTTTTTTTCAAAACAAATTTTTCGCATGAACTTTTAAGGGTTATAATTCATGGTATTCTTCATTTATGTGGCTATTCAGATGGTACTCCCAGGCAAAAATTAAAAATGAGAAGTAAGGAGGATTTCTATTTATCTCAATTTAGTTTCACGTGAAACATTGTTTTTAAAGAACAAATTCTATTTAGGTAAATTTGTAAGATGTTTCCAGAATACGCTGTTATAGTAGTTGGTGCCGGACATGCAGGTTGTGAGGCCGCCGCAGCCGCAGCAAATTTAGGCAGCAAGGTTCTTCTTGTTACGATGAATATGCAAAATATGGCTCAAATGAGTTGTAATCCTGCCATGGGGGGAATTGCTAAAGGTCAAATTATTAGGGAAATAGACGCAATGGGGGGGTTATCTGGTATAGTGACCGATGAAACAATGATACAATTTAGAATGCTTAATAAAAGCAAGGGGCCTGCAATGTGGAGTCCAAGATCCCAAAACGATCGCCAGTTATTTTCAACGAAATGGCGATTAATGCTGGAAAAAATACCAACATTAGATTTTTATCAGGATTCCGTAGTTGGGCTTCTGAGAAACGGAGACAAAATTCAAGGAATTAAAACTGCCTTTGGTCACAAAATCTATTCAAAATCTGTTGTTTTAACTAATGGAACATTTCTAAATGGTATAATTCATATTGGAGAAAATCAATCCAAAGGAGGCAGAATGGCCGAAAAAGCGTCTTCAGGAATTACGGAACAGCTTGTAGAATGGGGATTTGAAAGCAACCGCTTAAAGACAGGAACACCTCCAAGAATTGATGGCCGATCTCTGGACTATTGTAAAATGGAAGAACAAAAGGGAGATGAAGAGATAACTGGTTTTTCATTTACTAATACAAAAAAGCCAAAAAAGCAATTAAGCTGTTGGATTACTTATACAAATAAGGCAGTTCATGAAATATTAAAATCAGGATTTCATGAAAGCCCCATGTTCAAGGGAAGAATCCAAGGACGGGGGCCAAGGTATTGTCCGAGTATTGAAGATAAAATTAACCGGTTTGCTGAAAGAGAAAGGCATCAGCTTTTTGTTGAACCTGAAGGGTGGGGAACTATAGAAGTATATTTAAATGGCTTTTCCTCCTCGCTTTCCGAAGAAATTCAGTATAAAGCTCTTACCAAAATCCCTGGTTTTGCCAATTGCAAAATGTTTCGGCCAGGTTATGCGATTGAATATGATTATTTCCCTCCAACACAATTAAAGTCAGGCCTTGAAACCAAATTAATAAAAAATCTATTTTTTGCAGGTCAGATTAATGGCACTACCGGTTATGAAGAAGCTGCTTGCCAAGGTTTGATTGCGGGAATTAACTCACACCAGGCTACTATAAATGAAAATCAATTAACACTCAAAAGAAATGATGCTTATATAGGTGTTCTTATAGATGATTTAATTAATAAAGGAACTGATGAGCCTTATAGGATGTTTACAAGCCGGGCAGAATATAGAACCTTGTTACGACAGGATAATGCAGATTTACGTTTAACAGAAAAAAGTTTTCGGATTGGGCTTGCATCGCAGGAAAGAATGAACACAGTAATAAATAAGAAAAAAGAAATTATCGAAATCATAGATTTACTTATCAAACAAAAATTAGAACCTCAGGAAATAAATACTTATTTGCAAGAGAACCAATCTGCAGAAATAACCCAAAGAACCAAGGCTTCACAAATACTATTACGCCCGGGCATTACACTGAAAAGCATGATTGCAACAATTCCTTCCTTACAAATTATAAAGAATTATTCGTTTGATGTTTTGGAACAGGCAGAAATACAAGTAAAGTATGAAGTCTATATTGAAAAGGAAGAAGAAATGATTAAAAAAATGAGTGCTCTGGAAAACCAGGCAATTCCAGACAATTTTAATTACGATAAAATTTCATCTTTATCTAATGAGTCTCGTCAGAAATTTAATAAAATAAAACCGCAAACCCTGGGACAGGCAAGTCGTATTAGCGGAGTAAATCCCAGCGATGTTCAAATATTAATGGTTTATATGGGAAGATGATTTCGTTTAACTATTACTGTTATGACTTTGGAATAAATCGTTTAGCCATTGACGTTATATTTGAGCCAATCCTTACCTTGTATTCGTTTATGCCTAACGGTTAGTATAGATAATGCGCTTGTCGTCTGATAAGGTTTCAATCAAAAAAATTATTTTGATTCAATTTCCATAGGCCGATCCCGGCTGTAAGTCTTTTTTCCTTTATCGTATAAGAAAAATAGTACCGTTATGTAAATTAATATACAGCTACATAAAATAGCAACTACTTTAAATGGGTTCCTTTTTATCCATTTAAAAATTCGCTTTAGTGCTGTCCTTTTATTTTTTGAATGACGTGAATGTCTTTTTGAGTGACGGATGACATTTGCATTGTTTGAAGCAGCGTTTTGGTCTTTATGCTTTGAAGAATTCATTTATTTTTAAATAGATTTGATAAGGTTTATTCCCTAACATAAATAATGCCTTGTAAAATTTAATTTACACGGCATTATTTTATTTCAAGTGGTGTGGGGCGGGATCGAACCGCCGACACAAGGATTTTCAGTCCTTTGCTCTACCGACTGAGCTACCGCACCGGTGGGCGGCAAAAATAGAATTATTCACCTGAAATAACAATTCAATTTTGCTTTATAAAAAAGGTTTTATTTTTTTAAAAATCAATTCCCATACTCACATAAAAATTTTATGCGCATAATTTTTAATTGCTCAAAAGTATAGTTGCCGTCAGCCAGTTCTTCCCTTGCAATATCCAGGCTTGATGTCTGGCATCCTTTGAAATAATCAATAATTTCTTCCCGCTCATCTTCTTCAACAAGGTCTTCAATAGCATAATCAAGATTTAGCTTTGTTCCGCTTGCAACAATGGTTTCCATTTCTTCAAGTAGTTCTTCCAGCTTCAATGTTTTATGTTTTGCAATCGTTTCAAGCGGCATTTTTTTATCTACATTCTGTATAATAAAAACCTTGTTGCTGTTTTTGTTAACAACGCTTTTCATAACAAAATCATCGGGTTTCTCAATATCATTTTCTTCTACATACTTTGCGATAAGGTTTACAAATGGCTTTCCAAATTTTATCGCTTTTCCTACACTAACCCCCTGACATTTTTCCAGTTCTTTTAATGTTGTAGGATACAATGTTGCCATATCCTGAAGACTATTTTCAAGAAAAATAACAAACGGTGGAAGGTTTCTTTTTTTTGCCTCCTGGTGGCGTAGATTTTTTAATAATTCAAAAAGTTGGTCATCAGCCGCAAAATTCTCGTTTCCGGTACCTGCATTATCATCATCCTCATCATTTGTATCTTCAAATATATGGTTCAGGGCAATTTTAAATGATACCGGCTTCTTTAAAAAAGCCTCTCCCTTTTGAGTGATTTTTAAAACTCCGTAATCTTCAATATCCTTTTTAATAATATTTTTAAGAAGCATTTGTCGTATCAAAGAATTCCAATAATGATTATCTTTTTCTTTCCCGGTTCCAAACACTGGAAGCTCATCGTGTCTGTACATTTTAATTTGTGGGTTAGGCCTTCCTAAAATTACGGGAATCACATAAGTAATCGGAAACCGTTCATCCAATGCACGTATTGTCTTTAACGCCAAAAGAGCTTCAACTTTCGCTTCATGAAGTTCTTTCGGATTTTTACAATTATCGCACTTGCCGCCGCAATCATCGCTTTCATAGTCTTCTCCAAAATAGCTAAGCAAAATTTTTCTTCTGCACACCGCACTTTCTGAATAGGCTACTGTTTCATTTATTAATTGGCCGCCTACTTCTCTTTCGCTTAAAGATTTATCTCGCATTAGATGTTCAAGTTTTGATACATCTTTATGTGAATAGTAAAGTATACATTTACCCTCAAGCCCATCACGGCCGGCACGACCCGTTTCCTGGTAATAGTTTTCAATAGACTTTGGTACGTTATAGTGAATAACAAATCGTACATCTGGCTTATCTATCCCCATTCCAAATGCAATAGTGGCAACAATCACCTGCACTTCTTCTCCTAAAAATTCATCTTGCCTGTTTGCACGAAGTTTTGAATCGAGGCCTGCATGATAAGCTACAGCTTTAATACCGTTTGCCATAAGCATCTGCGCAAGCTCTTCAGTTGTTTTTCGGTTAAGCGTATAAATAATACCACTTTTACCCATGTTCTGAGAAATGAATTTTACGATACTCTTTACTGCCTGTTCTTTTTTCATTTTAGGCTGAACCTCATAATAAAGATTTGAACGGTTAAAAGAGGATATAAATATTTTAGGATCTCTCAATCCCAGATTTTTTACAATATCGCTTTGAACTTTTGGCGTGGCTGTGGCCGTTAACGCTATAACAGGAACTTTTTCATTAATCTTATCCATTATCTCTCTAAGCCTGCGGTATTCGGGCCTGAAGTCGTGTCCCCACTCGCTTATACAATGGGCTTCATCAACAGCAAAAAATGAAATATTAAGGTCTTTAAAAAATTCAACATTTTCATCTTTAGTAAGTGTTTCCGGCGCTACATAAAGCAACTTGGTTTTCCCGGAAATGAGATCATCTTTCACCACTTTTTGCTGTCCTTTATTTAAAGTGCTATTTAAAAAATGCGCTATATCATCGGTGCTGCTGTAACCTCTCACAAGATCAACCTGGTTTTTCATTAATGCAATAAGAGGAGACACTATTATAGCACAACCTTTACTTATAATGGCAGGTAACTGGTAACAAAGGCTTTTGCCTCCTCCGGTAGGCATAATTACAAATGTATCTTTCCCTGCTAAAAGATTATTAATAATTTCTTCCTGAGGGTCTTTAAAAGAATCAAAGCCGAAATTTTCTTGAAGATGTGTGATTAATGCTCCGGGTTCTTTTTGATTGAGTGTTTTACTCTTTGGAGATGCTTTGACAGGTTTATTTTTTGTTTTTATTTTAGTTGTAGGCATGAGTTTTTTTCTAATCCACGTTATTTATTTAAGGATTTCAAAGTTAATTCAATTGAGTTCTAAAATTTTATATCGGGAGTGATTTAACAATATAGCCCTCTCTTTATAAATTTATTGTAGTTAAGATACGAAGAAATATATTAGTCCTGAAAAAATCCTTTTGCTTTGCTCAACCATCCATTTACAGTAGGTTTGCATTCTTTTTATGCTGAAGAAATTTAATTATTGAATTTTTAAACCTCTTTTTACCAATTTTGAATGAACAATAATATTCTCGCAACTGCAAAAAAAACAATTGAAATGGAAGCCCGTTCTATAAGTGAGCTTTCTGATTTAATAAATGAAGATTTTGAAAAAGCAGTAACTATAATTAATCAATGCAAGGGAAGATTTGTTGTAAGCGGAATAGGCAAAAGCGCTATAGTAGCCCAAAAGATTGTTGCAACACTTAACAGCACAGGATCTCCTTCTGTTTTTATGCATGCTGCTGATGCAATTCATGGGGATATAGGCATGGTTCAGCAACAGGATGTTGTTATGATAATTAGTAAAAGCGGCGACAGTCCTGAAATAAAAGTGTTGATACCCCTCATCAAAAATTTCGGAAATACAATTATTGCTATGTGTGGCAATATGCAAAGCTACCTTACAAAATGCGCAGATGTTTTACTGAATACCACTGTTGCTGAAGAGGCTTGTCCAAATAATCTTGCGCCCACGAGCAGTACAACTGCTCAAATAGTTATGGGAGATGCTTTGGCAATATGCCTTATGGAAATGAAAGGTTTTGGTACAGAAGATTTTGCGAAATTTCATCCTGGCGGTACTTTAGGAAAAAAATTGTACCTGAGGGTTGGAGATCTTTTTATTAATAATGAAAGGCCGGCCGTAAAACCCGGTTCCCTGTTGAAAGATGTAATAATAGAAATAACAAAAAAGCTTTTAGGCGTTACCGTTGTCCTTGATGATGAAGAGAATTTATTGGGCATAATTACTGATGGGGACTTGCGTAGAATGCTTGAGAAAGATCTTTCTTCGGCAGACGTAACGGCAAAGGATATCATGACATTAAATCCAAAAACAATTGAAAGCGGAGAACTTGCTATAAATGCTTTGGATTTGATGCGCAAAAAAAACATCACACAACTTATTGTAACCGAAAATAACAGGTATGTCGGTATTATACATTTGCACGATCTTGTGCGGGAGGGTATAATTTAATATTAGATGAAATGAATAAGAATAATTATGTAGCAATTATGGCGGGTGGTATCGGAAGCAGGTTCTGGCCTGTAAGCCGCCTGGATTATCCAAAACAATTTCTTGATTTATTGAATCTTGGAAAAACGCTGATGCAGGCAACTTACGAACGCTTTGCCCAATACATTCCGAATGAAAACATTTACGTAGTTACCTCTTTTCAATACAAAGAAATTGTTGAGAAACAACTACCCATGTTGAGATCTCAAAATATTTTGTGTGAGCCTTCCCGGAAAAATACAGCTCCTTGTGTTGCCTATGTTTCCTACAAGCTACACCAGCTTAATCCTGATAGTAATTTAATTTGTGCGCCTGCAGATCATCTTATTATGGATGATACCTCTTTCAGAAATGTAAGCATAGAAGCGCTTGAGTTCACAGAAAAAAACAATGCGCTTATTACCCTCGGAATAAAACCGCTTTTTCCCAATACAGGCTATGGATACATACAACACGAAGAACACGCCGTTACAGATAATATTTATAAGGTAAAAACTTTTACAGAAAAGCCGGATATAGAACTTGCAAAAAAATTTCTTATCAGTGGCGATTTTTTATGGAATGCCGGTATTTTTGTTTGGCGTACAGAAAATATTATAAAGGCTTTTGAAAAATATCTTCCTGAGCTTCACGAAGTTTTTGATAGTGCAAAGAAAGCGTTAGTAACTTCTGAAGAAAAAGAAGCTATTGAATTGGTATACCCGTTGTGTGTGAACATCTCCATTGATTATGGCATACTTGAAAAGGCTGATAATGTTTACGTAATTCCTTCTGCCTTTGGCTGGAGCGACCTCGGTACCTGGGGCAGCGCTTATGAAAATCTTGACAAAGATTATAAGGAAAATGCTGTGACAGGAAATAATGTTATTTTATTTGATTCAACAAAGAATGTGATATATTCTCATAATGATAAACTCATTCTTTTGCAGGGACTTGATGATTTTATTGTTGTTGATACAGAAGATGTTCTTCTCGTTTGCAAAAAAGAAAATGAACAGCACATTAAAGAATATGTTGCAGAAATAAAAAGAAATAGGGGAGATAAATATTTGTAAATACTCCTCCTTCTCTATATAATTTCACCTAAATTACCTGTTACCAACTGCTTACTACTCTCTTATTAAAATAATAAAAACCTAACCTTTACCGTTAGTTATTCCCGGAGTTTATTTTTTCAATAAGTGATAAATGAAGTTATTAGCGTTTTCATTTGCTACATTGCTGCTTTTACCTGTTTTTTTCAATGTGACACTTGAAAAGAAACCGGTTTTTAATCAAAGAGAACTTTTTGATCCTTCTTTATCAATAATAAATTCTGTTCAGCGACTTCTTGATTATGCAGATAGCGTGGCATATAAGCATCAATTAAAAACAGGAACATTGCAATACGCCATAATGGTTTCCTTTATTATCAGAAAGCGGTTTTTTCATGGTTTTTCTAATTACACTTTAAGGCAAAACTGGATTGCAGCTACTTCTCAATATTTCTGCGGAAGAGGTCTTGCTTGTCCTGTAAATCATGATGAAATTTTACAATACCCTTATGCAGGTTGTTCGCAACAAGCTATTGTTCTTATGGAAGCCATGAAAAGAAAAAATATTTCGTACAGAAGTGTTGGCTTTCCTCATCATTATGCCATCGAACTTTGTTTTAATAACTCCTGGTATTTTTTTGATCCTGATATGGAACCTTCAATACCTGACATTGAAAGAATTGAGGCCAATTGGAAAGGATCTACAGATAATCTAAAAAAATATTATACCTCAGATAACAGTAAATTTCTTGACTGGGGGTTTGGAAAATCTTTAAAGGTAAAAGTCGGTAACAGGAATGCAGACCCTGCACCCCGTGCCTTCATCTTTCAATTAGTAACAAAATATTTATCAAGAATATTATGGCTTTTTCCTTTAATATTTTTCTATTTGCAAAAACGTAATAACTCCAAAACTTTGAATCGTAAACCAAGAAAGTTTTTAGCAGAAATTTCAATCTAATAAATCTTTAATCTTCCTGTTTTTTTTGTTTGCAATCTTTTTAAAATAATGATTCTATACTTTTGATAGAACTTTATAAATATACATTTTGAAAATCCCCTTTATTAAAAGTAAACTTCCACATATTGGCCAAACAATCTTTTCGGTTATGAGTTCTTTGGCGGCAAAACACAATGCCATTAATCTTGGACAGGGTTTTCCTGATTTTGAAATGAATGAAGTTTTACTTGAACTAGTTAACAAAGCAATGAAGGATGGCCACAATCAATATGCACACATGAACGGTTTTACATCATTAAGAGAATCTATTGAAGAAAAAGTTTCTTTTTTATATCAAAAAAAAATTAATCCCGAAACAGAAATTACTATAACACCTGGTGGTACTTACGCAATTTATACTTCCCTTACTGCTGTTTTGAGACCTGGAGATGAAGTGATAGTTTTTGAACCAGCTTATGACAGCTATATCCCCAATATTGAAATCAACGGAGCAAAGGCTATACTATTACCGCTCATTTATCCTGATTATAAAATAGACTGGAATCTCGTGAAAGAAAAGATTACTCCGGCAACAAAAATGATTATGCTCAATTCACCGCATAACCCTACCGGCAGTGTACTTGATAAAGATGATATAGAACAACTTACTAAAATTGTTACCGATACAGGGATTTTTATTTTGAGCGATGAAGTGTATGAACACATAATTTTTGATGGCCTAAAACATGAGAGCATATTGAAATATCCCGATCTTTTTGAACGCAGTTTTGTCTGCTTTTCTTTTGGCAAAGTTTATAATTGCACTGGCTGGAAATTGGGTTATTGTATTGCTCCTGCTTCTTTAATGAATGAATTCAGGAAAGTTCATCAATTTAATTGCTTTAGTTGCAATACACCGCTACAGCATGCTTTAGCCGAATTTTTAAAAGAAAAAAATGAATATTTGCAATTAGGAAATTTCCTTCAAAAGAAGAGAGATTATTTCAAAAAATTAATGGAGCAAACCCCGTTTAAATCACTTTCTTCGCACGGTAGTTATTTTCAACTTTATAGTTATGCTGGCATAAGCGATGAAACTGAAATTGATTTTGCCATTCGGCTAACATGCAAAGCAAGTGTAACTTCAATTCCTACATCTGCATTTTATAAAAACGGAAAAGATAATAAAGTACTCCGGTTTTGTTTTGCAAAAAAAGAAAGTACGCTTACTGAAGCCGCAGAAAGACTATTAAAGTTTAACTATTAATTCCATGATAATTTTTTATGTCGTGTAAGTCTTTATCATTAGTTGCATTTTTTCAACACTTTTAAAAATCAATAGTAAAATTATATTGTAAAAGTTAATGGAATGGCTTTTGATAATACAATGCCATTAACCACATATTATCATTAATAAAATTTTTTCATTATGAAAAAGCTACATCTCGTGATTCTTTTATTTTAAGGAGCAGCTATTTTTTCTGCGTGTAATGGAAACAATTCTGAAACATCAACAAGTACAACAGATACCACAACACTGAAAAATGCAAATATGGATACCATGAATAATTCAGCCGGTACTGCTATGGTAGATGAAAATGCTAAAGATTTTGCTACCGGCGCTGCTACCGGTGGTATGGAAGAAGTTGAGTTGGGAAATATGGCTATGCAAAAAGGAAAAAGCCAGGCTGTAAAAGATTTTGGTAAAATGATGGTAGATGACCACACAAAAGCTAATAACGAATTGAAAGATTTGGCAGCCAAAAAAAATATTGATCTTCCGGCTTCGCTAACCGATGATCAAAAAAAGGATGTAGATATGTTAAGTAAAAAATCGGTGGCCGATTTTGATAAAACTTATGTAGATATGATGGTGGCCGACCATAAAAAAGATATTGCTGAATTTAAGGACGCCCAAGGTAAAGTAAGTGATAATGATATTAAAAGTTTTGCAACTAATACTTTACCAACATTGCAAAAACATTTAGATGCCATTCAAAATATTAAAGCTAAAATGTAATAATTTTTATAAAGAAACACACACCAAAGAGATGCAATCAATGTGCATCTCTTTTTTTATTGCAAAAAAAATTCTACAATCCATATCTGTGGCTTATTTCAAGCATCCGTTCAATCGGTTTTTTAGATGCAATCAATAGTTGTTCATCCATTATTATTTGCGGTTCTTCATATTCCATACACAAGTAAAGCTTCTCCAAAGTATTAAGTTTCATGTAAGGACAGTCATTGCACGCACACATATTATCTGGCGGAGCGGGAATAAAACTTTTGCCCGGAGATTGTATCTGCATTTGGTGAAGTATGCCTGTTTCTGTAGCTACAATAAACTGGTCTGCTTCATTTTCAATTGTATATTTTAATAAAGATGTAGTGCTTCCAATAAAATCAGCCACCCGCAGCACAGGCTCTTCGCATTCCGGATGTGCAATTACTTTCGCTTTTGGATGTCTTATTTTAAGCTTGGTAATTTTTTCAAGACTAAAAATTTCATGAACAATACATGCACCATTCCATAGCACCATATCCCTACCGGTTTTCTTTTTTAGATATGCCCCGAGATTTTTATCTGGAGCAAAAATAATTTTTTGATCTTCAGGTAAACTTTCAATTATTGCCTGGGCATTTGATGAAGTGCAGATGATATCACTTAATGCCTTCATGCCGGCAGAGCAATTGATATAAGTAATTACAACATGATCAGGATATTTATCTTTGAATTTTTTAAAAAGTGCCGGTGGCGCAGAATCGCTTAATGAACATCCGGCTTTTAAGTCGGGTAATAAAACTTTTTTCTGTGGATTAAGTATCTTGGCTGTTTCCGCCATAAAATGCACTCCTGCAAAAACGATGATATCAGCATCTGTCGATTGTGCTTTTTGTGCAAGCCCAAGGCTGTCTCCAATGAAATCTGCAACGTCCTGTATATCCGGTTCCTGGTAGTAGTGTGCGAGTACGATGGCATTTTTTTCTTTTTTTATTCTTTCAATTTCTGCAAAGAGGTCTAAGTTAACATCAATATCAATATCAAGAAAACCTTTTTTTTCTAAGTTGGTGCGGGCTTCTGCAATGTGTATATCTGCCATAGTATTTAATATTAATACATTATTTATTTAATAGTCTATTACTATTATGTATGTGAATTTGTGGATAGTAATTTTATTGTGGTTGATGCAAAGTTAAAACTTACATTTTATACACTCTATTCCACAAGTATTTAACATCAGCATGTAAAACAGAGTGCTTTATATGGAGGCTTTATAAACATAGGTAGATAAATATTTATGGGGAAAAAAATATGAAAAATTTTAAAAAAATATTTGTGAATCTATTAAGGAGAAATTGTTTGTTTTTCTTTCATTTGTTTGTTTTTTAAAAAGGTTTGTTTTTTTACAAAGTCTTATGAAGAAATTAATTTGTAAAACATTGGCTTATTAACAGGAAATGTAAATTCCCCCCAGCGTTAAGTTGATAAAAAAAATATTAATATTTTTTGCAAAAGAATGAGGCAATCATTTTTCTAAGAATGTCTTGCCTGTCCTAATGTTTGCGTCTTTTGTTCCTATTTTATTTTACACTATTTTTGCCGTCCTTATTTTAAAATCAAGAGATTATACAAAATGTCAATCATTCAGACAATACGGGAAAAAGGCGCTGTAATAGTAATTGCAATTATTGCATTAAGCCTTATTGGATTTTTATTAATGGATTCCAGGAGCGGCACCGGTAAATTATTTGGCGGCGGTAATACCACAACGCTTGGTAGTGTAAATGGAGAAGCAATTGAAACAAATGATTTCAATTCAAAAGTAAAAGATATGGAACAGCAATATCCTAACAGTGGCGCAGCCCAAAGAAATCAGATAATGCAATCAGTTTGGGACCAGATGGTTGCTGAAAAAATAGTAATCGCGCAATTTAATGATCTTGGCATAACCTTTACACCAAAAGAAATGAGCTCTATCATGTTTAGTGAAGACGCACCACAACAATTGAAGCAGGCATTTACTAATAAAGAAACTGGTCAATATGATATTGAACAAGCCAAACAGTGGTGGGCACAAACAAAGAAAACCAAAAATGAAGAACAAAGAAATTCGATAAACTCGCAGGTAATAGAACCTATGCGTCTTAATAGTTTGTATACAAAATATACTTCTATGATTTCAGCAAGCCTCTATATGCCCAAATGGTTAATGAATGAAAACGAAGAAGAAAAAACAAAATTTGCAACCATTTCTTACGTTGCAATTCCCTATTCAACAATTAGTGATAGTACCGTGAAAGTAGCCGATAAAGAAATTGAAAATTATCTTGATAAAAATAAATTAAAATATAGGCAGGAAGCAGGCCGCATGGTTTCTTATGTATCATTTAGTGCAGCAGCAAATAGCCAGGACAGTGCGCACATTAAGCAATCTCTTCTTGATATGAAACCCCAGTTTACTGCAGACTCCAATGCGAAAGCTTTTTTGGCAAGAAATTCTTCTGCTATAAATTATTTTGATGGATATACGCCCAAATCGAAAATCCAGCTTCCAAATAAAGATTCAATTTTTTCTTTGCCAGAAGGTGTTGTTTTTGGACCATATCTTGATTCAAAAAACTATGTTCTTGCAAAGAAAATTTCTACAAAAATATTACCCGATTCTATAAAATGCAGGCACATATTATTAGGTACTAATGATCCACAATCTGGCCAGGCAATTATGCCCGATAGTGTTGCACATAGAATAGCCGACAGTATTGATATAGCAATTAAGGGCGGTGCCAATTTTGATTCTCTAGAAGCAAAATATTCAACCGATAAAGTTGCTGATAAAGATAAAGGCGTTATGTCTTTTGATCTTATGACTATAGAAGGCGAAGGATTTGCCAAAGAGTTTGCAGACTTCTTGCTTAATGAAAAAGGAGAAACAAAAAAAGTTGTAAAGACGCAATTTGGCTGGCATTATATTGAAATATTAGATAAAAAGAATTTGGAGCCTGCGTATAAAATTGCTTACATGGCAAGAGAAATAGCACCTAGCGATGAAACTATTAATGCCGCAAATAGTGCTGCAACAAGGCTTTCAGGACAAGCAAGAGATAAGAAAGCTTTTGATAAATATGTTGCTCAAAACGGGCTTAAAGAAATTTCTGTTCCCAATGCTGTTAAGGAAAATGATTTTCAGTTAGGAGGATTACAGGATGCACGCACGATAGTGAAGTGGGCATTTGATGCAAAAGAAGGCGAAGTATCTGAGCCTTTTTCAATGAAAGATGAATTTGTAGTGGCCGTTGTTGATGGCGTTGTAAAAGAAGGTGTTCCTGATATAAGAACCGCAAGGCCTATGGTAGAATCAACTATAAGAAATATGAAAAAGGCTGATGAAATAAAAAAGAAATTGAATAATCCTACATCTCTTGAAGTAGCAGCAGCAACGTATAAGCAACAGGTTTTAAATACAGGAGCTGACTCAACATTAACTTTCGATGCACAATTAATTAATGGTGTAGGAAACGAGCCAAAAGTTGCCGGAGCAGCTTTTAATAAAGAATACCAGGGAAAAGTATCACCGGCTATAGCTGGTAACACCGGCGTATTTGTAATAAAAGTAAATAGCATTGCGGCCAAAGCTCCGCTTGCTCCGCAAATGCTAAGCCAGCAAAAGAAAGCCGAGGTAAACCGTATGATGCAAGCGGCGCTGGGACAGTCTTTCAATTCATTGAAAAAAATGGCAACCATCAAGGATGAAAGAAGTAAATTCTTTTAATTAACTATTAAAATTTTTATAGGGCCATTTAAAAAGTGGCCATTTTTTTTGAAGATTTGTTAAGCTGTAATGTATACAATTTGATATTTGTAACTTTGTAAGTAATTAAAAAATTATGGAAGAAGTAATTATAAATAAAGTAGCTCAAAGTTCTATAGTAACAGTTGATCTTGAAAAGTTTTTTCCTAAAGGAGAAACAGCCGTATTTGATCTGAAAGATCATTTATTTATGGAATTAATATTGAAAGAAAAAGATTACCGGGAAGCATTAAAAAAACTTGACTGGAATATTTATGAAAATAAAAATGTATGTATTACCTGCAGCGCTGATGCCATAATACCTGTGTGGGCATACATGCTTGCTGCAACTTATTTGCAACCTCTCGCCCGGGATGTAGTTTTTGGAAACGAAACTTTTTTGCATGAAGTTTTGTTCTTGAAAAATTTATGGAAAATAGATGCAAAAGAATATGATGGGAAAAGAGTTGTAGTAAAAGGCTGTGGCGAAAAAAAAATACCCGATGCGGCTTATGTAGAAATTACAAAAATATTAAGGCCCGTTGCTAAGAGTATTATGTATGGCGAACCTTGCAGTACTGTGCCGATTTATAAGCAACGATAATTAAAACCAGCCTTTTTTCTTAAACATCCATATCATCCATATTGGTATGATAAGCATTAAACCTACTGCAATAAAAAAACCATAATCATTATGCAGCCAGGGAATTCTTTGAAAGTTCATTCCGAAAATACCGCCGATAACTGTAGCCGGAGCAAGGAGGCAGGTTACCACAGCCATAACTTTCATTACTTCATTCATTTTTAAATTTACATTGCTGAGGTAAAGATCCTGCAAGTTGATCATCATATCACGGTAATTCTCTGCTAATTCATTTGCCTGCACAATATGATCATAAACATCTTTAAAATATTTTTCAGTTTTTTCTTCTACAAGATTGCTTTCGCTTCGCAAAATTCCATTAATCACTTCGCGAACGGGAGAGATATTTCTTTTTAAAACGATCATTTCTTTGCGAAGCGTATTGATTTTAGAAAGCGTTCTGGTATCGGGCCGGCGCGTAATATCTTCTTCCAGTGTTTCAATTCGTTCAGCTAATTTTTCCATCACAAGAAAATAATTATCAACGATCATATCTATTAATGAATAGAATAAATAATCAGCACCGCTTTGTCTTATTTTACTTCCTGCAATTTTTATTTTTTCCCGCAGCGGGTTAAACACATCTTTTGTTGCATCTTCCTGGAAACTGATTACAAAATTTTTACCAAGGATAATGCTTACCTGTTCTCTTTCCACAGAGCTATACTCTTCATTAAAATAAAGCATGCTCATTAAGCAAAATAATAAACCATTTAATTCATCCATTTTTGGGCGCTGTCCAATGCTTAAAATATCTTCAGCAATAAGCGGGTGAATTCCATAATGATTACAAATATTTTCTACATCATTTTTTCTTAATCCATCAACATTAATCCAGCTTACATTAGAAGTTTCAAGATATTTATAACAATCTTCTAATTGTTTTACTTCGTGAAGATGTACTTCATCAACATTAAAATCATAAACAGCAATTTTTGTAAACTCGGGCTCTTTTCTTTCCGGAGCTATGGTTGGATTTACCTGCAACACTTTTTGTGTTCTGATAAGATCCAGCGGAGATTTTATAAGAGATAAATATTTGCTTGGGTTCATCTGAAAAACTTTTATAAAGCGGATATTAATTTTTTGGCTCTTTCCAAATCTTCAGGCGTATCGATAGAAATTGGCGATTCACCTGTAAGCACCATCTTAATTTTAATTCCATTTTCGAGGTAACGAAGCTGTTCCAGCTTTTCTATTGCCTCAAGCGGCGTTATTTTCCATTGTGTAAAATTCATTAAAGCATTTTTTCTTAGTGCATAAATTCCGATGTGTTTATAATAAACAGGATTGATGTTGTTATCACGATGAAAAGGAATTACACTTCGTGAAAATAACAGGGCATTCATATTATTATCTACAACCACTTTTACATGATTGGGATTTATAATTGCTTCGTCATCCGTTATTTGATACATGGCGGAAGCTGCTTTTACAGTGCGTTTCGGGTCATTTTCAAAAGCGTTTAATAAATTTTGAAGAAGCTCTTTTTTTACAAAGGGTTCATCGCCCTGTACATTAATAACTAAATCCACATCAATATCTGCAACAGCTTCAGCAATACGGTCGCTGCCACTTTCATATTCCTGACGGCTCATAATTGCATAGCCGCCGTTTTCTACAATTTCATTAAAAATAATGCTGCTGTCAGTTACTACAATTACTTCATCAAACAATCGCGTAGCCACCGTATTTTCATAAGTATGCCTGATGATAGTTTTGGTGCCGAGATTTTGCATAAGCTTTCCGGGGAAGCGGGTAGCAGCATAACGGGCAGGTATAAGCGCAATTGATTTCATTCAAACTTTTTCATTCTAAAAAGATTAATTCAGGTTTTTTGATTCCAAAAGGGCATTGTCTTTTTGCAGAGGTTCCGGCAGGGTTTTGCTTTCACATCCACAGGTGCTGCACTTGTAAATATTTTCTGCCGAAACTGCATAATCAGAAAAAAGCCAGCTTAAAATAGCTGTAATCATATTTGCTGCGGTTCTTTTAGGGACAAGCTCAATGTTGTGTGAGCCGCATTTAGGACAAACCGCATTGCGCCTGTAATCTTCATCAAATTGCTGCAGCAGTTGTAACACATCCTGCTCATCTGCTTTATTAATAACAAGCTTTATACCACCAACGGCATTGCTTAAAAAAGGATCAACAGTAACGGTGTATTCATCTTTTAAATAACACTGAATACCAAAAGCTTTTAATTTTGACATTAAAATATTGGCTAAAAAATAATTATCAAAAGTTCTTATTGTTACTAATTCCATTTGCAGGTTTAATTACCATCAATTATAAAGAATATTTTCTTCTCTTAAAATTACAGAAATAATGGCTGCTTAAATTACTAATGAAATAATATTATAAATGCCATTCATTAAAAAAGAATAAAATGAATGTATTAAAGAAGAAGATAAGTGCTGAGAAAAAATCATTTAGCTGTTCAACATAAGCGGCATCACCAGCATTAAAAGAACTTCGTTGTCATCTTTTTCTGTCGGTTTAATAATACCCGCTTTTGTTGGAGTGCTTAGCTCAATAGTAACATCATCAGATTCTGCAGCGCTAAGCATTTCAATTAAAAATTTAGCGTTGAAAGCAATTTGCAGATCTTCACCATCGTATTGGCAGGTCATGCGCTCATTACCTTCAAAACTAAAATCAACATCCTGTGCAGCAAGCTGAAGCTCGCTTCCATTTATAGTAAGCGCAACCTGGTTGGTGCTTTTATTACTAAATACACTTACCCTGCGCAATGCATTTTGAAAATCATTTTTATTAACAGTAAGCTTGTATGGATTATCTGTTGGTATTACTACTTTATAATCAGGAAACCTTGCATCAATCAGTCGGCAAACCAATTCAGTGCCGCCATGTTTCACAAATAAATGATTGCTATTGTAGGAAACTTGCAGCTCATCGTCATTTGATGGTAAAGCGCTTTTTAATAAAGAAAGTGGTTTTTTTGGAACAATAAAAGTATCTGCTTTAGGGCAGCTTACATCAATCCTTGTAAAGCGCACGAGACGATGGGCATCAGTAGCAACGCAGGTAATTCCTTTTGGAGTAAGTTCAAAGAAAACGCCTGTCATGGCAGGTCTCAAGTCATCATTGCTGACTGCAAAAAGGCATTTATTAATTGCCGTTACCAAAGCCGATGAAGGCATTGTAAACGATGTAGCTGTATCGGCAGCTGGTTCTTTTGGAAAGTTATCAGGATTTTCACCCATCACTTTATACTTACCATTATCACTGGTAATTTCTACACCAAAGTTTTTATCAATATTAAAAGTGAGTGGCTGCTCAGAAATATTTTTTAAAGAATCCAATAATATTTTTGCAGGAATACAAACCTTGCCATTGTCTTTGGCCTCAATATCCATATGTACTTTCATTACAGTTTCCAGGTCGGTAGCAACAACGGTAAGTTTATTTTTTTCTATTTCAAATAAAAAATCTTCAAGTATAGGCAAAACAGTGTTCGCATTTATTACACCACTTATTTGTTGAAGGTGTTTTAATAACTGGGAAGAGGAAACGATAAACTTCATAAAAAATGTTTGTTGCCAAAGATAAAGATTCAAATTAATGAAAAATAAATAAAATATAGTGTAATTGTCAAAGAAGGCAAACGGAGGAAATTAAACAAAGATTTATTCAGATTTGAAAAAGAATTGGATATAAAAAACGAAGAGGGTGAAGGTTGATCAATTTTTGATTTTCTAATTTGTTTTTTATAACGAATGATTCTTAATGTTATAAAAGTTGTTTCAAAAGATAGAACGTGTCCCAATAATTATTTTAGAGCAATAATTTTCTTCATAAGATTCAGCAGCGCAGAGGTTGAAGAAATAAAAGAAATACCCTTTACTTGGATAATAAAATAATGAATAATATTACATTCGTAATTAAGAATCAAATATGAAAGAGCGATTTTATTCACTCGATGTTTTTCGCGGTGCTACCGTATGTCTCATGATTTTGGTTAATAACCCCGGAACGTGGGATCATATTTACGCTCCGTTGGATCATTCGCCGTGGCATGGAGTAACTCCTACCGATCTTGTTTTCCCTTTTTTTCTTTTTGCTGTTGGTAATGCTCTTGCATTTGTAATGCCAAGGCTTGAAGTTGCAGGCCCGGCTGTTTTTTGGAAGAAAATTATTAAAAGAGCTTTCCTGATTTTTATAATTGGCCTTTTTTTAAATTGGATGCCATTTTTTAAATGGGATAATAATCATATTGTTTTCAAGCAATGGAATTATAGTGATGCTGATGGCGAGCCCGCAGGCATAAGAATATTGGGAGTATTGCAACGTATTGCGCTTGCTTATTTTTTTGCCACCATTATTATTTATTTTTTAAAGCTTCGCGGCGCTTTTGTAGCTGCTGCAATTATTCTTTTGGGCTATTGGTTTTTATGTGTTGCGGGAAATCCATCAGATCCTTTTAGTCTTACAGGCTGGTTTGGAACTAATGTAGATAAAGCAATTTTGGGTGAAGCGCATATGTATCACGGGGAGTCTTTAAACGGCCATCCTATTGCTTTTGATCCTGAAGGTTTCATGAGTTTGTTCGGTTCAATAGTGCAGGTAATATTTGGATATTTAGCAGGAGATTATATTATAAAAAAAGGAAAGACGCCTGAGATGGTTAACGGCTTATTTGTTGCAGGTGCAGTTTTTCTTTTTGCAGGATACGTATGGGATATGGTTTTTCCTCTTAATAAAAAAATATGGACAAGCTCTTATACTGTTTTTACTTCAGGGCTTGCCATGGTAATTCTTGCAGTTATGATTTATTTAATTGAACTAAAAAATAAAAGAGGATGGTTAAGTAAATTTTTTGATGTTTTTGGTAAAAATCCTTTGTTCATTTTTGTGCTAAGCGGTTTTTTGCCGCGTGCACTTGGCTTAATAAGAATTCCTGATGGGGTAGATTTATTAGGAAAACAAATCTACACATCGCCGTTCGGATGGTTTTATGAACATATTTGCAAACCTGTCTTTCCTTCTAATTTAAATAATGGGTCATTGTTATATGCGCTTTGCATGATCACTTTTTATTGGCTGATTGTTTGGTGGATGGATAGGAAGAGAATTTATGTTAAGGTGTAAGCAGCTTTAATTATGAATTATTGAATTCAATTTCATGAGCTCCATCTACAACATTTACCTCATAAAATTCTGCATCTATATTAAATTGTTTTTTATAAGCAGGTAATATTTGTGATAAGAAATCTTTTACACTTTCTTCTTTTATAATATTGATGGTGCAGCCACCAAACCCTCCACCCATTTGCCTTGAGCCAATTACACTTTCATTTTCTTTAGCTTGTCTCACTAAAAAATCTAATTCTTTGCAACTCACTTCATACAACTTGCTCAACCCTTCATGCGTTGCAAACATGAGCTTGCCAAATTCAATTAAATTATTTTGCTGCAGAAGTTTTGCCGCTTCTTTTGTTCTTTTAATTTCTTCAACAACATATTTACATCGGTCAAAAACTTTGTCACCTATTTTTTCTTTGTATGGAAGAATGTCATCAGGATTTTTTATATCCCTGAAAGAATTAATCTTTATTTCTTTTTTTAAAATTTCCAATCCTTCTTCACATTGTTTTCTCCTTACATTATATTCTGATGAAGCAAGCGAATGATGCACTTTTGAATTGATTAAAACAATTTCATAACCTTCCATATTAAGCGGAATATATTCATGAGTAATACTTTTGCAGTCTAATAAAATCACTGTATTTTTTTTGCCCATTATGCTGGCATATTGATCCATAATTCCACACATTACTCCCGGAAAATTATGTTCTGCACGCTGGCAAAGCAATGCCAATTCTTTTCTGCTTAAACCAAAATTGCAAAGCTCATTAAGCCCAAATGCAACCCCACCCTCGAGTGCAGCCGATGAAGACATTCCGGCGCCTATGGGAATATTTCCTCCGAAAACACAATTGAAACCTTTTGCAAAAAGGTTTAATTTTTGAAATTCATTCACAACACCAAGTACATAATTTTTCCAGCTATCCATTTTTTTTACTTCAGGAAGCGATAAGGAAATGGTTTGATTAAAATCAATAGAATTAAAATTAATTTGATTAGAATTATTTAGTGCAATGGCAAAATAAATTCCTTTATCAATAGCAGCAGGCATTACAAATCCATCATTATAATCTATATGTTCGCCAATAAGATTAATTCTTCCGGGAGAATAATAAAGATGTGGATCTTCTTTAAAATTTTCTTTGAAAACCTCTTTTACATTCAATGCAGTTTCATTCATGATATTATTTTAGGAACACAATTTTGTAGGAAACATTGAATAATGCAGATTGGCCGGACTCAAGCGTAATTAAACCCATTTGATTATTAAAGGCATTTGGGGCACCGCTTATATTTTCTATGGCAATACTGCATCTATGCGTGGGTATATAAATTTGCAGATACGGATATGATTTACCGGGATGAAATTCTATCTCAATTTTTTTTTCATGGTTTCGTAATACACACAATGGCTGGCACGAATCTACATGTAAAGTGAAACAATTATCAAAAAATGTATCCCCAATTTTTTTAAGAGAAATAAATTCTGAATAAGGAATAAGATTTTGTGTTGGAATTAATTCACTGTTAAACTCTACCATTTCTTTTGACTGGAATTCTAATTGCAGCTCATTCACTCTATCTCCCAGTGTAAAATACGGATGCCATCCATCCATCATAGGAATTAATCCTTCATCTTTATTGATACATTCCGTTGTTACCGAAAGGTTATTTTCACTTTCAAGCTGCCAGGTAATGATGCAATCATAATTAAAAGGATAACCAGGATCATCTGCCCTGTATTCATATTTCATCGTAACAGATGCATGAAGTTCATTGGCGGTTTGCGCTGTTATTGTAAATGCCTTATCATACAACTCGCCATGCAAGGCATGTTTTGCAGGCAAAGATTTTTCAATGTGATATTCTTTTTCACCGAATTGATATTTCGCTTTGTTAATGCGGCAAACAAAAGGAGAAAGCTTACAACCCAAAAAGCCTTTTTCTGCAACATGGTTTTTGAATTCTTCAGCGCTTACATAACTGTCAATAACATTAACAGCTTGACCATTTTGTTCTACAATATAAGCATGAAGAATAGCGCCGCATGAAGGAATTATTTCTGCATAGTTATTTGTTTCGTCATTTTTTAAAACAACTATTTTAAAACCATTTTCTTTTTTATTTTGAATGGAAAACATGGTTCAAATTACAGAAATTTTTAGTTGGATTCTAAAATTTTCATAACGATTTTTTCTTCAGGCGTAAGATCACTTTTGCCATCATTCTTTTCTACTGTATCAAGCTCTGCAATATATTTTTCAAGCTTTTTACTTTCGTATAATGAAATAATAATCGGATGCACATAATATTTTTTACAAACTGTACGGGTGTTACCCAATTGTTCTGAAACAATATCAAGCGCTGTCACAATCCTGCTTTTAGTTTCGGTTATAGTATCGCAACAACCAATAGATTTTAATGCAAGAAAAGCCTGCACAGTGCCGGCCCACGTTCTAAAATCTTTTGCAGTAAAATCTGCATTGCTTATTTCTCTTATGTAAGCATTTACCAATCCTGAATCTATTGATTGATGATTTCCTTCTTCATCATAAGACTGGAAAAGTTCTTTGCCCGGAACGTCCCTGCATTTTTTAATAATGCCCGCAAGTTTTTTATTTTTTAATGTGATATTATGTGAAACTCCTTTTTTACCTGTAAATGAAAAGCTAACGGCATTTCCATTAAATTTTACATGCTTGTCTTTTAATGTTGTAAGCCCAAAAGAACCATAGGTCTTTTCATAAAAGCTATTGCCCACTCTTATATTGGTTCGCTCCATTAAACTTACCACCGCTGCCAGCACTTTCTTTAATGTCAATTCTGGTATGCTTAAATCTTTTTCAAGTTGCAAACGAATAGCAGGAAGTGCTTTTCCAAATTCAAGAAGCCGATAAAATTTAGTATCGTTTCTTAATGAATTCCAATGGGGATGATACCTGTATTGTTTCCTGTTTTTTACATCATAACCTGTTGCCTGAAGATGACCGTTTTCTTTTTTACAGATCCATACTTTTTCCCATGCCGGCGGAATTACCAAATGTTTTATTCTAAGAAATTCATCATCATCTTTTATTAATTCATCTTTAAAATAATATTCAAATTTTTCGCCTTTCTTTTTTCTTTCAATACCGGGTTCTTTATCGGATACATATATAAGATTAGCTGCCCGTGCGGTTTTCTCTTCATTTTTTACAATGCTTTTTAGTTTCTTTTTTGAAAATTTCGGAAGTTCTTCTGCTACATTGCCCATGTATTTTTTATTTGAATTACTTTGCATAAAAAATTTTTCAATCTTTTATGAGGAAATTATTCTACAATAATTTTTATTTCCATAAAAAAGGCAGACTCCCGTGCCTGCCTGAAATATCAATGACAATTAGGACTACTATTCATCAGTTTCTCCTGTCTTTAAAAATCCTTCTTCACCATGCTGATTCTTTACAACTTTTTCATCATCATTAATATTTTTTTTATGCTTTTTGCTACCTTTTGCAGCTAAATGAAGCTGGGTATCTGTTCCGGCAGAAACCCCGCTTGTAAGATGCGCATCGTTTGTCTCAGCGCCAAGCTCATTGCTGCCGACTGATGGCTGTGTTATTTTTTCTGCATCTGCCATGATAAATTTTTTTAAATGTGATAAAGTATTTTTTAGATATGAAAATTATATGCCAATTATATAATTGCGATTCTGATAATATACTTCTGCATATATGATGCTATTTTTGGAAATGAATTACCTGGCGCATGCATCTCTGTCGTTTAATGAAGTAGATATACTTACAGGAAATATTATCAGTGATTTTGTAAAAGGGAAAACAAAATTTGATTTCCCTTTGAACATTCAAAAAGGAATTTCTCTCCATCGCTCCATTGATGAATTTACTGACGGGCATTCTGTAACTGCAAAAGCAAAAAGTTTTTTCAGGCCACAATATCGTTTATACTCCGGCGCATTTGTAGATGTAGTATACGATCATTTTCTTGCAAGAGATGAAAAAGAATTTACCGAATATAACGGCCTGGAAAATTTCGTAGAAAATATTTATCAATTGCTAGAAAAAAATTATTCTTTATTTCCTCCGCGCTTTCAAAAAATGTTTCCATACATGAAATCGCAAAACTGGTTATACAATTACCGGTTGAAAAAAGGGATACGAAAAAGCTTTCAGGGACTTGCTTTCAGAGCTGCTTATTTAAATGAATCTGCCATTGCGTATAAAATTTTTAATCAATATTATTATGAACTTGAAAACTGTTATAACGAATTTTTCCCTGAACTAAAGAAATTTGCCATCTATACTTTACGCAACCTTTCGGCTGAATAAATCCATCTATATTTGCAAATCAAAGAAAACTATGAAACAAATTATTGGAATTTTATTTTTATTCGCAAGTTTACAGGCGTCCTCACAAATAAATTCTTCAGATCTTCCACCTCTTGATAAATCGCCAATGGATATGAGTTATTATCCTGCAAATTATCCTATACTTAAAATCCAGGATAAAGCATCAGAGCCAGTTGTAATGCGGGTTATATATAGCAGGCCGCAGGTTAATGGCCGTAAAATTTTTGGTGATCTTCAGGAATATGGAAATGTATGGAGGCTTGGCGCTAATGAAGCTACAGAGATTGAATTTTTTAAAGATGTAAAAATTAACGGGAAAAAAATAAAAAAGGGTCGTTATACTTTGTATGCTATTCCTTATACCGATAAATGGACGCTTATTGTAAATAAAGAAACTGATATATGGGGAAGCTTTCGTTACGATTCAACAAAAGATATTGTGCGAATGAATTTACCCGTTATGAAAAATGAAGCTACAGAAGCGATGACAATTATTTTTGATAAATCTGCAACCGGCGCTGATATGAATATGTATTGGGAAAATGTAAAAGTCACTTTGCCGATTGTTTTTTAAAAATAGTCATTGGTCCATTATCTTATAACTATCAACTTCTAAATTCTAAATAGTAAATTCTAAATCTTAAATCAATTGAAGCTCGCAACTAAATTAATTCACGCAGGTGTAGAACCCGATCCTTCTACCGGGGCCATTATGACTCCAATTTATCAAACCTCTACCTATGTGCAGGAAAGCCCCGGAAATCATAAAGGCTATGAATATGCAAGAACGCAGAACCCTACACGTAATGCTTTGCAAAAAGCTTTGGCAGCAATAGAAAATGGTAAACATGCATTGTGTTTTGCGAGCGGAAGTGCAGCAACAGATGCAGTTATAAAATTATTAAATCCCGGTGATGAAGTAATTGCAGCTAACGATATGTACGGGGGCACCTACAGAATGTTTACAAAAATTTTTGAAAAGTATGGTTTAAAATTTCATTTCATAAATATGCAGGATGCCAATGAAATTTTAAAATATATTAATAAAAAGACAAAGCTCATCTGGACAGAGACTCCCACCAACCCCATGATGAATATAACCGATATTAAAGCTGTAGGGGCTATTGCAAAGAAAAATAAAGCGCTGCTTTGTGTTGACAATACATTTGCTTCGCCTTATTTGCAAAACCCTTTGGACCTTGGCGCCGACGTTGTTTTACATTCAGCAACAAAATATTTAGGTGGGCATAGCGATGTCGTTCACGGTTGTTTAATTATGAATGATTCATCACTAAATGAAAAGCTTGCTTTTATTCAAAACAGTTGCGGCGCTGTACCCGGTCCGCAGGATTGCTTCCTTGTTTTAAGAGGATTGAAAACATTGCATGTGCGCATGCAGCGCCATTGTGAAAACGGAGAAAAGATTGCACGCTGGCTAAAAAAAAATTCTAAAGTTGATAAAGTATTGTGGTGTGGATTTAAAGATCATCCCAATCATGAAATTGCAAAAAAACAAATGCGGGGCTTTGGAGGCATGATGAGCTTTACACTAAAAGATGATAGCATGGATGCGGCGAATAAAGTACTCTCCTCTACAAAACTTTTTTCATTAGCAGAAAGTCTCGGCGGAGTTGAAAGCCTTATCGGACATCCCGCAAGCATGACACATGCAAGCATTCCGCGCGAAGAAAGAATTAAAAACGGGCTTCTTGATTCTTTAATAAGATTAAGCGTAGGTATTGAAGATGCAGATGATTTGATTGCAGATTTGGAGAAGGCGATTAGGTAATAAATTGGCTCAAAAAAATATTGAAGAGGAGTTGGATAGACGAATAGATGAGATCACGAAACATCCTGAAAGAGTTATAAGTTGGGAAGAAGTTAAGGCCAAAATGAAACCGCGTGATTAATCTTTCCGTTGAAATTTTCCTTGCTGCGGAAATGAAAGCATTACAAGCTTTTTTCTGGTATGAAAATATAAAAAAGGGATTAGGTGAATATTTTAAAGCATCAGTAGATTGAAAAATTAAATTGTTACAGCAAAATCCACAGGCTTATTCATTTATTTATAAAAACATCCGTTCTTCTAAAATAAAAAAAATTCCTTATAATATTCATTACAGAGTTAATGATTCAAAAATTCAAATCATTGCAATATTCCATCATTCAAGAAATCCGCGTGAATGGAGAAAAAGAATTTAGAAAATAATCTAAAAAAATATCTCGATCGTAAAGTAATCGAATTTAATAATCCTTCTTTCATTAAAGACGATCCCATTTGTATTCCACATTTATTTTCATTAAAACAAGACATTGAAATTGCCGGTTTCTTTGCTGCAATTTTTGCCTGGGGAACCCGTAAAACTATCATCAATAAATGCAAATCGCTTTTGCAAATAATGGATAATGCACCGTATGATTTTTGCCTGCATCATAAAGAAAAAGATCTTAAAAGATTAGAAAGATTTTGTCATCGCACCTTTAATGATACTGATCTGCTTTATTTTATTTCATTCTTTAAATTTCATTATTCAAAACATGATTCATTAGAACCAGCATTTTTCAACAATAGAACAATTAAGCAATCAAACAACACGATTGAAAATTCTTTAAACTATTTCTATCCATATTTCTTTTCGTTGGAACATGTGCCTGCAAGAACAAAAAAGCATATTGCTTCTCCGGCAAAGCATTCAAGCTGCAAAAGACTGAATATGTTTTTGCGCTGGATGGTTCGCAATGATAATAAAGGTGTTGATTTTGGACTATGGGAAAAAATTTCCCCATCGCAATTAATTTGCCCGATAGATGTTCATGTGGCAAGAGTTGCCCGGCATTTTAATTTATTAAAAAGAAAAGTTGTTGACTGGCAGGCGGCTGTTGAATTAACCAATGAGTTAAGAAAATTTGATAAACACGATCCGGTTAAATATGATTTTGCTTTATTTGGATTGGACGTATTAGAAAAGTTTTGAAATTCGATCAGGGACAACATTTAATTTTACATCAAATTAAATGAATTCCGAAAACCAAATATCAATTCCCGATAAGCTTTTTGCTTTAGCAAATACAGTTGATGAAGTTCCTGATGATAATATAAGATATCAACTAATTAATCTTATTAATGAACTTATAAAAAATGACTTTGCATCTTTAGTACAACTTCTATATCGTATTGATATTGATGAAAAGAAACTGAAAAAACTCTTACAGGAAAAGGCAGGAACTGATGCAGCGCCTGTTATTGCAGACATAATCATCAAAAGACAATTACAAAAAATGTCAACACGAAAGCAATTTGGCAAAGAGAATAATGCTTCCGGGAAAGAAGAATGGTAATCGTGATTTTGTATCTTAGTCTTTTATGATTATTACAGAAGTAAACGATAAAAAATTCCGGAAAGAATTTCTTTTGCTACCCCGCAATTTATACAAGAGCGATCCTAATTATATTGCTCCTCTCAATAATAATATTGAATCCATTTTTGATCTAAAAAAAAATCATTTTCATACTCACGGTATTTGTAAGAGGTGGATTCTTAAAAAAGGTAAAGTAACTGTTGGCCGAATAGCTGCTTTTATCAATTTCGAAAAAAATAAAACCCCTGAATTTATAATTGGGGGAATTGGCTTTTTTGAATGTATAAATGATGAAGCTGCCGCAAAAAAACTTTTCGATACGGCAAAACATTGGCTGCAGCAGAATAATGCAAAGGCAATGGACGGCCCCATAAACTTTGGCGAAAATGATAAATACTGGGGATTGCTTGTTGAAGGGTTTGTGCCACCAAGCATGG
>JBBRTG010000001.1:0-296967 GCA_038244655.1 Chitinophagales bacterium | reverse complement strand
GCAATCTCATAAAAGGTTTCCACATGAGATTGCCACAAAGTTTCGGCAAAAATCCCCGAAAACTTTTCGCAATGACGTACACTTGTTCGATTCATCATTTCGCTTTCAATTTTGTTTTGCGCTCATTCTACCTAATCCTATTAATTTAATAGATAAGCTTAATCATAAATTTTACTTACAGCATCCTTATATTTTTCCATAATTACTTTTCTTTTAAGACTTAATTTGGGAGTCATCTCTCCGGTTTCTATACTCCATTCATGGGGCAGCAATTCAAATTTTTTTATTTGCTCTACATTATTAAATTGCCGGTTATAATGCTCTACTTCATTTTTAAATAATTCCAGCACTTGCGGGGTTTTTATAATTTCTTCATTAGTGGCATTATCAATATGATGCTCTTTACTCCAGTTTTTTAAATTATTAAATGAAGGTATTATTAATGCCCCTACATATTTTTGATCGGCACCTATTACCATTATATTTTCAATGAATGTCGATTCTTTTAATGCATTTTCCACTACAACCGGAGCTACATATTTACCCCCGCTTGTTTTAAACATTTCTTTTTTGCGATCAGTTATTTTCAGAAATTTATTATCTGTCATCATTCCTATATCGCCTGTTTTAAACCAGCTGTCTTCCATAGCTTCCGCAGTAAGATCGGGACGTTTATAATAGCCCATCATTACATTTGGGCCTTTACATAAAATTTCTCCATCATCTGCAAATTTCACTTGCACATTATTTATTAAAGGGCCTACTGTTCCAAACATTCTGCCTTTCTCTTCATAACGGTTAACGCTTATTACCGGGGAAGTTTCTGTTAATCCATATCCTTCCATTATAATAATTTCAGCTGCAGTAAAAATCCGTATCAGCTTTACCGGGCAAGCTGCGCCCCCGCTGATTATGTATTTTATTTCACCGCCAAGGCCATCTCTCCATTTACTAAAAATTAATTTATTGGCAAGTGAAAGTTGCAGATCATACAACATGCCCTGGTTTTTATTGATTTCAAATTTGGCAGCCAAACCATGAGCCCAAAAAAATAATTTTCTTTTTATGCCGTTAAGTTCTTTCCCTTTCTGCATTATTTTTTCATACACTTTTTCCAGAAGCCTGGGTACGGTTGTAAACATTTGAGGTTGTACTTCTTTTAAATTTTGCGGAATGCTTTCAAGATTTTCAGCAAAGTAAATGGAAGCGCCTTTAAACAAATAGAGAAAGACGATCATGCGTTCAAAAATGTGGTTAAGCGGTAAAAAGCTTAATGCCTTCATGTTTTCGCCCGGTGGAAAACAGGGCATGCTATCCAGTACATTACTTAATATATTTTTATGTGACAGCATTACACCTTTTGGCTTGCCCGTAGTTCCTGAAGTATAAATAATAGTTAAGAGATCTTCGTATTTAATTTTATTGGAAATAATTTTTACCTGCGAAATAAGATCATCGTTTACAAAAGATAATATTTCTTTCCAATGCTTTACTCCCGCTATTTTTTCAAATGAATAAATTTCCTGTAGTGCCGGAAGATTATGTTTTATTCCATTTATTTTTTCAAATAATTCATGGTCATTTACAAAAACAAGTTTTACAGCAGCATCATTAAATATAAATTCAAGCTCACTTACATTAACGGTAGGATATACAGGTGTAAGCACTGCCCCTATTTGCTGAACGGCAAGATCGAGCAACACCCACTCGGGACGGTTCTTTGAAATGACAGCAATTTTATCCCTTCCTTCAGGAGTGTTATCCCTATTGCTTATACCCATTTGCAACAAACCTGCACTTAATTTATTTACTATATCTGCAACTTCCTGTGTTGAATATTTTTTCCAATTACCATTTTCTTTAGCAGCCATCATGGTTCTTGAAGGAGCATCTTTTAAATGCATTTCAATACAATCAAACAATCGTGTGGGTGTAGTCATAATTTTAAGTTCATAGTTTAAAGTTAATAGTTTGGAGTTCATAATTTTATACTTTCAAGCTATAACTTCTAAACTCTAAACTAACAACTTTTGAATTAAAAATTCTAAACTTAATCAATGATAATATTGCCCTTCAGGAATTTTAAAAATTCTTCCCTGCTGAAATTTATTGAATGCAGCATATTCTTCAGCATGTGTGCTGGTCCAGTTTTGATAATTGGAAAGGTTTTGTGTAGCGCCAAAAATCCATTGATTGTATGCAGGAAACAATCCTTCTTCTAAAAGCTGTTCCTGCTTTTCAAAAAGCCTGAAAGGAAATTTCCTTGCATAAGTTTGATCCCAATCAAGAATAAATCTTGTTCTAATCATGGTAAGTGTTTCAGCATTCAGTCCATTTATTACCACATTGTTTTGCTTGTTCATTATAGTTAGAAATGCAATTTCAAAACTGTTTTTATCTTTTGCATTTGCCAGTAAATCCTGGTCAGCAAAAAGTTTTTTATATCCATCTAATAAAATATTTTTTATTTCAGCAGTACGTGATGTGAAGGATTCAATATTTAGAAAAATTTCACCGTAAATAAGGCACCAGATTTTATCAGTAGTTAAAAAATAATATTTGCTTGCATTATAATAATTGTTGCCGTAAGATGGATCCTGCTCAATACCTTTTTCCCAAATTTTTATGGCACCAAAGTCCTGCTTGCTCCAAAGCATTTCGCCATAATCGTTATATAAAGCCCCGCTTTTAGGAAAATTTTTAATTGCCTTTTTATAAATTTTTTCAGCATCTTTTTGTTGTCCCAAAGCCTTGTAAATTGTTCCTGCAATCTGGTAGGTTTGGTCATCTGCATTATCTTTTTCCAACAAAGGCTTAATAGTTTCAAGCGCCTTTTCGTTTTCTTTTTGAAGATAATAATCAAAAGCAAGATCTTTGGCAATTTCAATATTGCCGGGCGATTGGGTAAGAGCCCTGGTTAAAATAAGAGAAGCATTGGCATAATCACCCTGGCGCATAAACACCTTTGCATTTTCATGAAGCTTATCTGCATCGTCAGATTGAGAAAATACGGATATGGCAAAAAAACAACAGAAAGCTGCTAACAAAAATTTTTTCATTTGATAAAGATAAAAAATACTTTTTGGTGAGGATTCTATAGAATGAAAGGTTGTCATTCTTTTAAAGAAACCTTTTAAGAAATAAGATGCGTAAGTAATCCGTCTCTTAATTTAGGCTCAAACCATGTACTTTTGGGAGGCATTACATTATCACTGTCTGCTATATCAAATAATTGTTGCACACTTACAGGATGCAAGCTAAATGCAACAGCCATTTCTGTACTGTTAACTCTTTTTTCCAGTTCCTGAAGTCCCCTTATTCCACCGATAAAATCTATTCTTTTATCAGTACGTTGATCTTTAATTCCTAATATAGGCTCAAGCAAATTGTTTTGTAATATGGTAATATCGAGTATGCCAATAGGATCGGTAGAGTAAGTACCATCAAGCGCCGTAAGCTTGTACCAGCTTGCATCGAAGTACATTCCAAAATTGTGTATATCTTGTGGTGAATAAGCTTCCTTTAATTTTTCTATAGAAAAATTTTTGTTAATCCTGTCCAAAAATTCTTCTTTCGATAATCCGTTTAAATCTGTAACTACCCTGTTATAATCCATTATATGCAATTGTTCTGCAGGAAATAAAGTGGTAAGAAAATAACCTGCACTTTCATTATCTGATAACTGGTATTTCACTTTTGCAGCAGAAGCTGCACGGTGATGCCCATCGGCAATATACGTACAGTCAACTTGTGTTTTAAAAATTTCTGTAATGGCATCAATTATTTTTTCATCGCTTATAACCCATACAGAATGTTGCACATTATCATCTGCAGTAAAATTATACACAGGACTTTTTTCTGTTTTCCATTTTTCAATAATTTCATTAAGGTCATCTACATCCTTAAAAGCAAGAAATACATTCCCCGTTTGCGCACCTGTCGCTTTAATATGGTTAATACGATCCAATTCTTTTTCAGGCCTTGTTAATTCATGTTTTTTAATAAGGCCTTCTTCAAAATCAGTAATGGAACTGCAGCATACAAGCCCGGTCTGGCTTTTATTATTCATCACCAACCGGTAAATATAATAGCATGGTTTGCTTTCAGTAAAAAGTACCGAACGGCTTATAAACGCATCGAGATTTTCTTTCGCTTTTTCATATACTTTCTTACTGTGTACATCTATAGTTGCCGGAAGATCTATTTCACTTTTTGTAATATGCAAAAAAGAATAAGGATTTCCTTCCGCTTCCACTTTAGCTTCTTTGCTGTTTAATACATCATACGGCTTTGATGCAACCTGTTTGGCAAACTGGGGTTCAGGTCTCAACGCTTTGAAGGGATAAATAGAAATCATATTATATTGATTATACTAAGGCAATAATTTTTTGCAAGGGATGCAAATATAAATAATCAAATTGTATTGGTTTTTATAGATATTTAAAAGAATTTTTTCTCAAATTCATTTATAACATCTATAAGATATACAACACTGCTCAATGGTAACGCATTGTAAATGGAAGCCCTGAAACCCCCTACAGAACGATGCCCTTTTATTCCATAAATTTTATGTTGCTCTGCAAAATCAAGAAACTGTTTTTCCAAATTTGGATCTTCCATAACAAAGCATACATTCATTTTACTTCTGTCTTTTTTAACGGCTGTAGGTTTAAAAAGAGAACTGTTGTCAATCGCATCGTAAAGCGTTGCAGCCTTTTCATTATTTATTTTTTCAATTGCGTCTATGCCACCCAGTTGCTTAAGCCATTGCAACGTAAGCATTGATACATACACAGCAAAAACAGGCGGCGTATTTAACATGCTTCCTTCTTTTATATGATTGCGGTAATCCATAATGGTTGGCAATGCACGCTTTACTTTTCCAAGAATATTTTTCTTTACCACAACAAGATTTACTCCTGCGGGGCCCATATTTTTTTGTGCTCCTGCATATATAAGTGCAAATGAATTAAAGTCTAATTGCCTGCTGAAAATATCGCTGCACATATCGGCAACCAACGGCATGCTTACTTCAGGAATAGTTTGCCATTGTGTTCCATAAATAGTATTGTTGGTAGTAATATGAAAATATTTTGCATCGTTAGGAACCGCAAAATCTTTAGGAATAAAATTGTAATTAGTTTCTTTTGAACTGCATACTACATCTACATTTCCGAAAATTTTAGCTTCTTTAATTGCTTTGGAACTCCATATACCCGTATCTGCATAAGCTGCGGTTTCTTTTTCATTCAAAAGATTCATAGGTACCTGCATAAACTGTGTGGATGCGCCGCCATGTAAAAACAACACTTCATGATCGCTATCAAGGTTCATCAGTTCCTTTACCAACGATCTTGCTTCATCCATTATAGCCTGAAAATCTTTTGTGCGATGCCCCATTTCCAAAATAGAAACACCTGTATTATTATAATCTAAAATTGCCTTTGATGCCTGTTCAAAAACAGTTTGCGGAAGCACAGATGGGCCTGCGTTAAAATTATGTATGTGAGAATTTTTTACAATAATATTTTCATTAACTACACTCATGAAATTTATAAATTTTGATTGCAAAAGTAATTAATTATCACTTTGTGTTTTGTGGTTTACTCAATCTTCTCCCCTTCCTTTTATTTTACCACTTTGCCATTTTTCATTAAGCTCTTCAAAAGCTTTAAGATCGCTTTCAGAAAAATTCCGGGAAACTAAATTGGAAAGATCAGGCTGGCCGGCATTAACCCAGGCAGTGTACCAGAAAGATGCTACGGCAAATATAGACTGCCGCATTCTGCGTTCTACCATGCCATTAAGTTTATTATTGAATGCAATAGAATAATCAGAAGAGTATTGGCGGATGAGAACATTGTTTCTTTTTTCAAAAGAATATTTTTTATCACCGGGAAATTGATTGGAGAGATTCTTTTCAATGGTCAAAACAGAATCAGCTTCTCTCCCACTTTCAAGCACCCTGTCCCAAATGTATACACCGGGATTTTTGATATACGCAGCCTTGCCAATAAAAAAATCGAATTGCTTATCAGCGAGCAATTCCGGTACACGACTTTCCCAAAAACCATGAATACCTTTTTGATTAGTAAGCTGCCCATTGTGATTGCTGCTTGCATGAAGCGGCACGTGAGCATCTGCAATGTAGTGGCCTATTTCAGCGCTGTTCTTCATTATTAAGGAAAAGTTTTTTTCTTTAAAAGCATTGGTTAATCTGCTAAGCATTATCTGCACATGCCAGGGAACAATACCGTTTGCCCTTAATGAATCTTCGCCAAATTTTGCGACAGCATCTTTATAATTATGAGGTAATTCAGTGTAAGGATATTTTCCGTAATGATCAATATCAATATAATGTCTCGGCCCTTCTGTGGCAACAGCATACCTTCTTTTATCGGGATCAACTGCATGCTCAGATAAAAATTCAATATTGGGCTTATACAACACCATCATTTGTGGTGGCAACAAAAAAACAGCGCAATAATTTATTTTTTTATGGCCAAAAAATCCCCAGCAATAACTTTTAGAAGTAATGGCAACAAGGCACAGAAGCAGCAGAATTTTTTTCAGCAATGGAAAATTAATTTAGTGAATAGTTTATTGTGATAATGCATCGTCAAGGGATTCATTTGTTGTTTCAGTAACACCACCACTTACGGCAAATTTCATTGATTGTGCAGCGCTGATATTGGTAATCGGTTTCACCCTTTCTTTTGGAACAATATAAACATTTCCTGCGACTGAATATGCCATAGGTAAATAAACAGCTACGTAATTTTCCATCCCGAAACTGCTCATATCTTCCTGTGTAATAAAACCTACACGCCATACATTAGTGTCATCCACATTTGCCAAAACGCTTTTAGTAAATTTTTTTTTATTTCCTGCAAAGGCTTCAAAAAAGTCGCGTATAAATGAATAAAAAAGCTTTACGCCCGGCGTGCGCTCAAGGTATTTATCCATTACAGATAATATGCGGCTCATCACAAAGAAAGAACTTAAGTAGCCGGTAAGAATAATAAAGGCAATGATGGTAACAAAGCCAATTCCCGGAATATTGATAACAGGCCTGAGAATGTTATCAATCTTATCAAAAATTTCATAAATGAAATATATAGTAATTGACACAGGGCCAAGGATCAGTAACCCTTGTAAAAAATATTGAATTATTTTTTGGTAACGTACAGATTTTTGCATTGGAGTAAAATTAAAATTAAAGGTAAGTCTTGTACCGCTCATCCTTAAAATTTGCAACTTAATAAAAAAGTAATACCGGAAACTTTGGTAATGTAAATAGTTTCCATAGTTTTGCCGCCCAATGGAAGTAAAAGACAGGATAAAACAAAAGGCTGATGAACTATACCGCCGGTATGGTATAAAATCAGTTACCATGGATGAGATTGCCGCACAGCTTGGCGTTTCAAAAAAAACAATTTATCATTCTTTTTCTGATAAAAATGAATTGGTAGATGAAGTGATTGCAGACATGTTGAAGTTCAACAAGAACTGCTGCCAAAGCTATCACCAGAAATCGCAAAATGCTGTTCACGAAGTTTTTTTAGCGATGGAAATGCTACAGGTAATGTTTGATAATATGAATCCTTCCATATTATTTGACATTGAACGAAATCATCCGGTAACTTTTGAAAAGTTTAAAGAATTTAAGTATGATTATCTTTTTCATTTGGTAAAAGAAAATATTCAAAGAGGAAAAAAAGAAGAACTATACCGCGCTGAAATCATTCCTGATGTAGTGGCAAAAGTACGTCTCGAAACAATGATGCTTCCTTTTAATGAAAATTTATTTCCTAAAAATAGATTTTCAATGGTAACACTACAGCAACAATTAATTGAATATTATTTGTTTGGAATAGCAAGCATGAAAGGCTATAAGCTAATATTAAAATATCAAAAAGAACGATCCGATAGTAATCGGATGAATAAAACCGGAGAACAATGAAAACAAAAAGCATAGTTGTAATTATTTTTAGCTTTTTTCTAAGCCTTGGCTTTATGGCAAGCGGGCAGCAAAACAATGCAACACACACTTTTACTTTTACTGCAAAAGATGCAGTTGACTATGCATTAAAAAATGCTGTTGCAGTAAAAAATGCCTTGCTTGATATTGAATTACAAAAACAAACCAATAAAGAAGTTACAGCCTCAGCCTTTCCACAAATAACAGGGACCGGCAGCATCAACTACAATCCGAATGTATCTGTACAATCATTTCCCAATTTTATTGCCGCGGGCACTTATGGTGTGCTTGTTCAAAATAATGTAAAAGATGGCAATGGAAATCCCATTACTGCTCCATCCGATTTTGGATTAATAAACGCAGCATTTGGAGCAAAGTATTCAGTAAATGGCGGTATAGATATTAACCAGCTTTTATTTGACGGGCAGGTGTTTGTAGGACTAATGGCGAGGAAAGCGCTTATAAAAAACTCTGAACTCATAGCTGATGTTACTAAAGAACAAATAAAGGCCAATGTTTATAAAATATATTATCAGCTTGTAGTGGGCAAAAGACAAATAGGAAGCATAGACGCAAATATTAATAATTATGAAAAGCTGCTTAATGATACCCGTGAAATTTATAAAAACGGGTTTGCTGAAAAGCTTGACGTTGATAAAGTACAGGTGCAGCTTAATAATCTTTCCACTCAAAAATTAAAAGCGCAAAACCAGATTGATGCAGGAAATGCAGGTTTAAAATTTTTAATGAATATGCCGCAAAAAGACAGCCTGCTTCTTACAGATACTTTATCGGATGAGGAATTAAAATCAAACATTCTTGATGAAGATTATAAATATGAAGACAGGAAAGAATACCAGCAATTGCAAACCGCATTGAAGCTCGATGAATTCAATGTGAAAAGATATCAGTTAAGTAAAATTCCTACTTTGTCGCTTGCGGGTAATTATAGTAAAAGTGCACAGAGGCAACAATTCGATTTTTTCAAAGGTCCGTATTTTACCTCTTCCTTTGTTGCATTACGATTGAATGTTCCCATCTTCGATGGCGGCGCACGCAATGCAAGAATCGCTTCAGCAAAAATTGATTTTCGTAAAATGAACAATAATCTTGATCAATTAAAAGCATCCATTGATAATGATGTGCAGCAATCAAGAATAAATATGAAATCGGCATTGCTTACAATGGATAGCCAAAAGAAAAATATTGAACTGGCTCAAAATGTTTACAACACAACAAAATTAAAATACGAACAGGGGCTCGGCAGCAACCAGGAAATAAGTCAGGCACAGGCTGATCTTGTAAGTGCTCAAAATAATTATTACAGTTCATTATATGATGCTATCATTTCTAAAATTGATTACTTAAAAGCCGCAGGCAAACTTTAATAAATAAATTATTATTACCAATTAATAAAAATACCATGCAAAAAATAATTAAACTAAGCTTCCTGATCATTTTTCTGACAATGGCAATTTCATGCGGGAATACAAGCAAAAAAGGAAGAGAAGGCACTCTAAATGATAAGAAGGCAGATTTAGAAAAGTTGAAAACTGATAAAGGAAAATTAGATGAAAAAATAACTGCTCTTGAAAAAGAAATTGCTAAAACAGATACCTCTGCAGGCTCGCAGGAAAAACCAAAGTTAGTTTCATTAGCTCCTGTTACGCTGCAGGATTTTAAACATTATCTTGAACTGCAGGGAACCGTTGATAATAAAAATATTTCTTACATAACACCCACCGGGCAAGGCGGCCAAATAAAATCCATCTATGTAAAACAAGGAGATAATGTAAGAAAAGGGCAGCTTGTTTTAAAATTGGATAATGATGTAGCCATCCAAAATGTAGCAGCAATAAAACAACAGACAGGCAGTGTAAAAGCACAGCTTGATCTTGCTAAATCAGTATATGATCGGCAGAAGAATTTGTGGGATCAGCACATAGGAACTGAAGTGCAATTGCTCCAGGCAAAAACTAATGTTGAATCTCTCGAAAATCAGTTGAAAGCAATTCAGGCTAATGTAAATTCTGCACAGGCTATGGCCAATCAAAGCAATGTTTACAGTAATGTAAATGGAGTAGTAGATGAAGTAACGGCTCATGTAGGAGAAACTTTTAATGGAAACCCGCAACAAGGTGGTTATATAAAAATTGTAAACAAAGCCGATCTAAAAATTACAACAATAGTTCCTGAAAATTATGCAGGCAAAGTTGCTAAAGGTACTGCCGTTGAAGTGCAGATACCTGACATAAATAAAAATTTCAGCACTACAATTTCTTTTATGAGCCAGTCTATAGGAACTGATTCACGCGGTTTTACCGCTGAGGCGAAAGTGCCAGCCGGCATAGCTTTGCGGCCTAATCAAATTGCTCTGGTAAAAATTCTTGATTATGCAATTCCGCATGCTACAGTTATAAATGTAAACACTTTGCAAAATGATGAAGAAGGAAAATTTGTATTGATTGCATCTAAAGAAGGTGATAAATTAATTGCAAGAAAACGCCAGGTTATTATTGGCGAATTATCCGGCGATCAAATTGAAATCAAGCAGGGATTAAAAGAAGGCGATCAGTTAATAACAGAAGGTTACCAGGCTTTATACGACGGCCAGTTAATAACTACTAAAAATGTTTAAACAAATTTGTCAATATTTTTTTGATAAAAAGTCAATAAAAAATTTATGAGTGTAAGGAAAGTTTTAAAAGAAAAACTCAAGGAGTTTAAGCCCACGAGCTGGTCAATAAAAAACAAAACTTCTATTTACCTGGTGATCATTTTTGTATCGTTAATTGGTATATATGAGTTTACTACTTTGCCCAAAGAACAATTTCCTGATATTGTAATACCCACCGTTTTTGTTCAAACTCTTTATGTTGGCAACTCTCCGCGCGATATTGAAAATCTTGTAACAAAACCTATTGAAAAGCAATTGAAAGGAATTACCGGGGCAAAAATAAATAAGATCACAAGCTCGTCACTCCAGGATTTTTCTGCCATTACTGTAGAATTTGAAACCGACGTGCAAAGAGAAGTGGCCTTACAAAAAACAAAAGATGCTGTTGATAAAGCCAAAAAAGATTTACCTACCGATCTTACCGAAGAGCCTAATGTGCAGGAAGTAAGCTTCAGTGAATTTCCTATCATGTTTATAAATCTTAGCGGCGATTATAATATGATAAGCTTAAAGAAATTTGCTGATGATGCTAAAGACAAGCTTGAAGAGCTTAGCCAGATTACACGGGTTGATATAGTAGGTGCGCCGGAAAGAGAATTCCAGATTAATGTTGATAATTATAAAATGCAAAGCGCCAATGTAACATTTGATGATATTGCCGGCGCTGTGCAAAGAGAAAATGCGGACATCTCAGGTGGCTTGCTTGATGTAGGAAATATGAAGCGTACCCTGCAGGTGAAAGGGCAATTTAAAACTGCGTTTGACATTGAAAAAATAATTGTACGCAATACCGGTGGCGCTCCCATTTATTTAAAAGATATTGCCACTATAAAAGACACGGTAAAAAACAGCGAGAGCTATGCACGGCTCAATGGTAAAAATGTGGTTACATTAAATATCATTAAGAGGCAGGGAGAAAATTTAATTGAAACTTCTGATGATGTAAAAAAAGCTATTGAAGAAATGAAGGGCAACATATTGCCTTCAAATTTAAATGTTGTTATCACCGGCGATCAAAGCAGGCCAACACGTACATCGTTCAATGATTTGGTAAATTCAATTGTGATAGGTTTTTTTCTTGTATTGCTTATTCTTATGTTTTTCATGGGCGTTACCAATGCATTCTTTGTGGCGCTCTCTGTACCGTTAAGCATGTTCGTCGCATTTTTATTTTTACCTGTGGCAAGTTTAATAACAGGCTCTGATGTTACTTTAAATTTCATGGTGCTATTTGCATTGCTTTTCGGCTTAGGAATTATTGTAGATGACGCCATAGTAGTTATTGAAAATACGCATAGAATTTTTGTACAAAACAAAGGAAAATTATCTGCTGTCGAATCCGCCAAAATAGCTGCAGGAGAGGTTTTCGCGCCTGTACTATCGGGAACGCTTACTACGCTTGCGCCATTTTTTCCATTGCTTTTCTGGCCGGGTATTATTGGTAAGTTTATGATTTACCTGCCCACAATGCTCATCTTCACATTAACTGCATCGTTGATTGTTGCCTTTATTATGAACCCTGTTTTTGCGGTTGATTTTATGAATCATCCCGATGATGAAGGCGTAAAGAAAAAGTCTGATGTTTTTAAACGCCCTGCATTTTGGGTACCGCTTGCTGCAGGAATTTTATTTGATCTTGCAGGTGTTACTTTTTTAGGAAACCTGCTCATATTCTTTTCAATCTTAGTTGTAATAAACAGGTATGTATTTACCGGCCTTATACATTCGTTTCAAAATAAAGCGTTGCCAGCTATCATGCACCGTTATGAAACACTTTTAAAATGGGCGCTTTCAGGCTGGAAACCTGTGGGACTTCTTTTAGCAACATTCGGATTATTTATTTTTTCAATAGTATTTTTTGCAGTAAGAAAAGTTCCTGTTGTTTTCTTTCCAAAAGGCGATCCCAATTTTATTTATGTTTATTTAAAAATGCCTGTAGGTACAAGTGTTGACTATACCGATTCTATAACAAAAACCTTGGAAGACAGAGTAACGCAAGTTGTTAATGGGCCTGGAGGAAAGCCTAATCCTATCGTTGAAAGTATTATTTCCAATGTTGCCATAGGAGCTTCCGATCCCAGCAGCGGCGATCGAAGCACACAGCCAAACCTTGGCCGGGTGCAGGTTTCATTCGTTGAATATGAAAAACGAAATGGCAAATCCACTGAGCCTTATCTTGATTCTATAAGAAATGCAGTGAAGGGAATTCCCGGTGCACAGATTTCTGTTGCACAGGAAAACGGCGGGCCTCCAACTGAATCGCCTATAAATATTGAAGTGGCCAGTGAAGATTTTGATAAGCTTACTTCCACTGCTAAAAATTTAAAAAAATATCTTGACAGTCTTCAAATACCCGGCATAGAAGAATTAAAACTTGATGTTGATCTCACCAATCCTGAAATTACACTTACGGTTAACCGTGAGCGTGCATTGATTGAAGGTGTTTCAACATCACAAATTGGTCAACAATTACGTACAGCTTTATTTGGAAGAGAAGTATCAAAAATAAAAGATGGCAATGATGAATATAAAATTCAATTGCGCAATCTTGAAGTGCAGCGTCAAAGCCTTTCAGAATTGCTGAATATGAAAATTGTATTTAGGGATCAGGCGAATAAAGGAGCAATAAAACAAATTCCTATCAGCTCTCTTGTTGACGTTGATTATACCAGCACTTATGGAAGCATTAAACGAAAAAATGTAAAGCGTGTTATCACTATATTTTCCAATGTGCTTAACGGCTATACACCAACGGATGTAAATGCCAAAATTAAAAATGCCATTGATAATTTTCCTGAGTTAGCGCCCGGCGTTACTATCAGCCAGACAGGCGAAGGCGCACAACAAGCTGAAACCGCCGCCTTTCTTTTAAAGGCATTGGTCATGGCGCTTATGATTATACTTTTTATTCTTGTGTTGCAATTTAATTCTATAAGTAAATCTGTAATCATATTAACAGAAATAGTATTTAGTGTTATTGGTGTGCTGCTTGGGTTTGCAATTACAGGTATGGAGGTTTCTATTGTTATGACAGGATTAGGTATTGTAGGCCTTGCAGGAATTGTGGTAAAGAATGGAATTCTTGTAATTGAGTTTGCTGATGAATTACGAAGCCGTGGAATGAAAACAAGAGAGGCTGTAATACAAGCTGGCAAAACAAGAATTATTCCAGTGATGCTTACTGCGCTTGCTGCAATACTTGCGTTAATTCCACTGGCGATTGGTTTCAATATTAATTTCGTAACACTGTTTAGCAATCTTAATCCGCATATATTTTTTGGAGGCGATAGCGCCCAGTTCTGGAAACCGCTTTCATGGACCATTATATTCGGGCTTGCCTTTGCATTTTTTATGACACTGATAATCGTACCAAGTATGTATCTTATAGCAGAAAGGCTGAAACGCCCTATGCGCCGGCAATACGGAGGCACATGGATTTCTATGCTTGGCATACCTCCGTTCACTTTTATATTTATGCCATTGATGTTGGTTACGATGTTTATACATAGAAGGCAAGCAGCAAGGCTAAAAAGAAAAATGGGAAATAAAGTTGATGAAAGATGGACAGGAAGCTGGTTCTAAAATTTTAATTTGATAAATTTAATACAACCTGGAGGAATAATTTTCTTGCAGGTTTTTTAATTTATATGCATTGCTATCTGCAATATTTTCTTATGTGCCTGCATTTATTGATATAAATTCTTTGTCTTATAAGTTATAAAAACTTTCTTAAATTTATTCAGAATATTTTTTTGGTTATATATTTTTTCTCAATCATTTCTTCTCAATCTTTTTTAGAAATCTTTTTTCATCATTATAAAAAATATAAACATGCAAAAGAAAAAACAGCCATCATCGCGAAGAAATTTTCTTAAACAAATAACAGGAACTACTCTGTCTCTTGGCATAGGCTCTCTTGCTTCCTTTGCTGCTGAAGAAAAAATGGAAGAGCGAATAATTCAATATCAAAAAACTATTTCTTCTAATGACAGAATCAACATAGCAGTAATAGGCACAGGCATTATGGGTAACAACAATGTCATCACTGCTTTAAAAGTTCCCGGTGTTCAATTGGTAGCTGCATGCGATTTATATACAGGCAGGCTGGAGCGGGCAAAGGAAGTATATGGCAAAGATATTTTTTCAACCAATGATTACCGTAAAATTTTACAACGGAAAGACGTAGACGCAGTTATCATTGCCACATGCGATCAATGGCATGCACGCATCACGAAGGCAGCATTGCAAAGCGGGAAACATGTGTATTGCGAAAAGCCTATGGTTCATTATATAAATGAAGGTCTCGATATTATCAATGCTCAAAAAGCAAGTGGAAAAGTTATGCAGGTAGGAAGCCAGTATGTAAGTAATATTGTTTTTCAAAAAGCTCATGAATTGTACAAGTCCGGCGAAATAGGAAAGCTAAATATGGTAAATGCAGTGTATGACAGGCAGGATGCTTTAGGTGCATGGGAATATACAATACCTACAGATGCATCACCTGAAACAGTTGACTGGGATAGATATATAGCCGGCATGCAACACATCCCTTATGATCCTAAAAAGTTTTTTTGGTGGAGAAATTATCGTGAATTTGGTACGGGTGTGGCAGGAGATTTATTTGTTCATTTGCTGTCGGGCACGCATGTAATTACAGAATCGAAAGGCCCTGAAAAAATATATGCATCAGGGCAATTATGTTATTGGAAAGATGGACGCAATGTGCCCGATGTTATGACGGGTATTATGCAATATCCTGAAACTCCTGAGCATTCTCCTTTTCAATTAACCTTACAGGTAAATTTTGTAAGCGGAACAGGAGGTTCCGAAACGACGCGTTTTGTAGGTGATGAAGGAACTATAAATATTAATAGTGATGGGCTTACTGTACATCACAGCATACTGCCCGAAGCCCCTGGAATTGGCGGATGGGATGCTTTGTTTACTTATCCTGAAAAGATGCAGGAATCTCTTAAAAAGCAGTATGATGAGAAATATACATCTTCCCAGCAAACAAGAAAAATAAAACCGGACATAACGTATAGACAACCGGATAACTATAATGCACACCTGCAGCATCATCTTAATTTTTTTGACAGTGTAAGAACAGGAAAACCAGTAGTGGAAGATGCAGTATTTGGTTTCAGGGCAGCAGCGCCAGCCCTCGCCTGCAACGAAAGTTATTTTAAAAACAAAATAATTCATTGGGACCCGGTTCAAATGAAAATAAAAGAAACCATTTAATAAGAAATCATTAAAAGAAAACTTTTTGATGTGTAAAAAAAAAATTAACTGCAATCCCTGGATGCTAAATAATAATTTAAATGAATAATATTAAAATTGCTACGGTCCAGTTTGAACATAAAAGCGGGGATAAAAATTATAATTTAAAAATAATAGAAACCCTTTGCGAAACTGCCGTTCAGCAAGAAGCATCGGTGGTAGCTTTTCATGAATGTTCAATAACAGGTTATTCATTTGCACGGTATCTTTCAAAAGAACAATTGCTGGATATAGCAGAATATATTCCGAATGGAGAAAGTATATTGAAACTTGCAGAAATAGCAGCCAAATATAACATTACAGTTTTAGCCGGTCTGTTTGAAAAAGATAAAGAAGATAAAATATATAAAGCGTATGTATGTGTTGACAGAAATGGATGCATCGCAAAGCACCGGAAATTACATCCCTTCATTCATCCCGACATTACTCCCGGTAATGCATACACGATATTTGAATTGCATGGATGGAAATGCGGTATTCTCATTTGTTATGATAACAATATTGTTGAAAATGTGAGAGCAACAAATCTTTTAGGTGCCGATATTATTTTTATGCCACATGTAACCATGTGTACTCCATCTCCACGGCCCGGTGCAGGCTTTATAGATCCTGCTTTATGGAAGAATAAAGAAAAAGATCCCACATCATTACGGTTAGAATTTGATGGCATGAAAGGGCGTAAATGGCTATTGAAATGGCTGCCTTCAAGGGCGTATGATAATGCATTGTATGCCGTATTTTCTAATGCCATTGGCATGGATGATGACCAGCTTAAAAACGGGTGTTCTATGATCATAGACCCCTTTGGCGATATTATAGCAGAATGCAGAACACTTGGAAATGATGTAGTAACCGCAACTTTTGATAAAACTAAATTGATTAATGCCGGCGGGTACAGATATAAAAAAGCAAGAAGGCCTGAATTATATGCAAAGATTATAGGAAAGCCACATGAAGCAGAACAGAAAATTGCATGGCTTAATACTGTGAATTTAAAAAAGTTTTGAATGGCCTTGGGCTACAAATGCCCACCGGCCATACAGTAGATGTATTCAATAAATCCGGTGAGCTTTGTAAAAAATCGGGGGTTAAAATTTGGATATCATAATCACGATTTTGAATTCAAATATTCTTTGAACGATAAAAAGATCTACGATATAATATTGGAACATACTGATCCGGCATTAGTGATCCAGCAAATAGATATCGGTAACATGTATGGGGCAGGAGGCAGGGCGCTGGAGATTCTGAAAAAACATCCCGGAAGATTTGAAAGCATGCATGTAAAAGATGAGATTAAAGTGGAGAATAAAGGTGAAATGAATGATGGCTACCAAAGCACTATATTGGGCAAAGGAATTTTGCCTGTAAAAGAAATAGTGAATCTCTTCAGGAAATCGGGTGGCACAAAAGAATTCATTATTGAACAGGAATCTTACCAGGATAAAACTCCTGTTGAATGTGCAAGTGAGAATTTAAAAATTATGAAGAACTGGGGTTATTAATTATTCTTTTTAAAAAAAATTGATAGATATTTTATAAAAAATTTGTATTTGAAAAAATATTTAAAAAGCATTTGCAACTGGATATTATTTTATATCCCAGGCATCCTTTGCATGAGTGCTTTTAATGTATGCGCTCAAAAAAAAAATGAATCATTTCAGTTGCATATTCATAAATCTTCTTCGCTTATAAAAATAAATGGAATGATGGATGATTCAGCATGGCAGAATGCTGATGTAACATCGAAATTTTTTATGGTGCTTCCCATGGATACGTCACTTGCCAGAGTGAAGACTGAAGTAAGAATGTGTTACGATGATCATAACCTATATCTTATAGCTATATGTTTTAAAAGCGCTCCGGGATCCTATTCTGTAGAATCGCTCAGGCGTGATTTTGTATTTGGAAAGAATGATAATTTTCTATTGTTCATGGATCCATTTAACGATCTTACCAACGGTTTTTCTTTCGGTACCAATGCGGCTGGTGCACAGTGGGATGGCACTATGTACGAAGGCGGCAAAGTAGATTTGAACTGGGATAATAAATGGACTTCCAAAGTAAAAAATTATGATGACAGGTGGGTTTTGGAAATGGCAATACCTTTCTCGAGCATACGATATAAAAAAGGTATTACAACATGGGGCATCAACTTCAGCCGTAACGATCTCCGAACTTCTGAGAAAAGTTCATGGGCGCCTATGCCTCGCCAGTTTCCTACTGCATCTTTGGCTTACACCGGCAATCTTATATGGGATGAGCCGCCACCTTCCACAGGGGCCAATATTTCGCTAATACCCTATATGCTGGGAGGCTTTAGCAAGGATTATGAAACCTCTACAGCGGCCAATTACAGAAAAGATCTTGGCATCGATGCCAAGATTGCTGTAAGCTCTTCTCTCAATATAGACCTCACTATTAATCCGGATTTTTCGCAAGTCGAAATAGACAGGCAGGTAACTAATCTTGATCGCTATGAATTGTTCTTTCCTGAAAAGCGGCAATTCTTTTTAGAGAACGGCGACTTGTTTGCCAACTTTGGATATGCTACTATCCGCCCCTTCTTTTCAAGAAGAATAGGATTGGGTGTACCCATTAATTTTGGTGCAAGAATAAGCGGCAAGCCTGATAAAAACTGGAGAATAGGCGCCATGAATATGCAAACAGGAAGTGTAAGTGCAACGGGTTTGCCCGCCCAAAATTTTGTAGTGGCGTCTGTACAGCGAAAGATCTTCTCAAGGTCTAACATTGGAATAATTTTCATTAATAAGCAATCTTTGCAATATAAGCCCGGGGCCGATTCCGGCAAACCTGTTTATTCAGATTATAATAGAAATATAGGCATTGAATATAATTTGGCTTCATCTAATAATATATGGACAGGTAAAGTAATGATTTTAAAATCTTTTACGCCTGGAAAGCAGGGGGGTGATCTTGTACAGGCTGCACACCTGCAATATAACAGCCGCAGATGGCTGCTGTATTGGCAACATGAATATGTTGGCAAGAACTACAATGCAGAAGTTGGATATGTACCCCGCAATGCATACATCAAAATAAATCCGCAGGCAGGCTATACTTTTTTCCCAAAAGGCGGAAAGGTTTTATCGCATGGCCCGAAATTGTTTTATACTTTGTATAACACAGAATCTTTCCGGCGTACAGATGATGAATTGATTTTTGCATATAATTTTAGTTTTCGCAATCAAAGTACATTTGCTCTCTGGATAGCTCACGATTATGTACAGCTTCAGCAGCCTTTTGATCCTACTAATTTTAAGAAAGATACATTGGCCCGAGGTACCCATCATCGCTGGTATGCATGGGGCTCGGATTTTGTTTCAAAACCACAAAGCCTTTTCACTTATGACTTCTCAACCCGCTTCGGTGGCTACTATGCCAATGGCAGCCGGTTCAATCTCATTGCTAACTTGGGCTATCGTTTTCAACCTTATGTAATTCTTGCAATAAATGCCAGCTACAATAATATCAGTTTACCTGCTCCATGGAACCTCACAAAATTCTGGCTTATTGGACCAAGAATAGATGTAACAATGACCAACAAATTATTCTTTACTACTTTTGTCCAATACAATGAACAACTCAATAACATCAACCTGAACACCAGGTTTCAATGGCGCTACAAAGCCGCATCTGATCTCTTTATTGTATATACAGATAATTATTTACCGGCTCCGTTTTTAGTACGCAACCGTGCATTGATGCTAAAACTTACATATTGGTGGAACGTAAGAGTTGGCAAGAAAAGTGAGGAAATTGTGATGTGAGTATTGGCTGAAAAAAGTAAACTACTTATAATTACTTAGTTTTTCATCTTCCCATAAAATAAACTTGAGATTTTCTTATCAAAAAATTAAAACATTAATATAAAAACTGTGAGGTCTTCATTTAGCCAAAATGGTGATAAAAAATTTGTTTAGTCAATCGTATATGCTAATGTAATCACATAATAAATTTACAACAGGTACGTTAGTATGATAATTGATAACATTATCCAAAATCCTTACCTATGATCGTTAAAGAAATTGTTTGTGAACTCCTCATTGCAACACACCTTATACTATTTATTCAATCAAGAATGGAAAAAATTAAATTGTGAATAAAAAAGTGCAATAAGAAAGTCAATGCTTTTCCTGCGATGCATTCATTCAGCAAAAAAAATTCAACAGACTGGCCTTGCTTTTGTAGTAGCATGAAAGTAAAATAAAATTTTAACCATGCCTACAGAACAATATCATGAACCCGCAAGTGAATTAAAGCCTGTAATAAGAACATTTGCAAGAATGATACAATCATTAATTGAAGAAGCTGATGCCATTAACTGGTACGAGCAAAGGATGAGTGTTGAAAAAGATAAAGCTGCAAAAGCTATTATGCAAAATGCTCAAAAGGAAGAGTTCAAGCATTTTAGCATGGATCTCGAATTTTTACTCAGAAAAAAAGATGAGTGGAGAATTATCATCAACAATGTTATTTCAAAACCCGGCGATATTGTTAAGAACGCCGAGAAGGCAGAAAAGAAAGCCGATTAATTTTTTTTTACAATTTATTTTCTTTCAAAACATTTTGTATGCGCTCATTGAGTGTTTCAAAGGGAGTATAACCCTGTGCAATTAAAAAAAACTTTGTTTCACTTATTTGAATGAATACTGCCGGAAAGCCTGACACTTTTAATTGCTTGCACAATGCAAATTCATAATATGCCTGCTCTTTATATTCTTCATCATTAAGTTTTTTATAAAATTCTTCGGCAGGAATATTATATTTTTCGAGAAGCAATCTGTATGCTTCATCATCAGTAAGATCGCGGCCTTCAAAATGTAAAGCATATTGCAAATCTGCAGCAAAGCTTACCTGTTGTTCAGGAAAATATTCTTTAAACACACACAATGCAATTGCCGGTTTTTCAGAGTTAGGAAACCAGTCGCTTTGATCAGGATGTTTGATATGCCATAAATAATCTTCGCCAAATTTTGCTCCCGTTAGTTCTTCAACATGCTTGTAAGCTCCTTCAATGTATTTTGCTGTAGTGCTGATGGGTATTGGTTCTTCAGGCAATATCATTCCGCCCGAAAGCACTTCAAATTCTACTTTATTTTTATATTCTGAATTTATTTTTTTCATTACTTCACTGAACCCATAGCACCACCCACAGTATGCGTCGTAACAATATATTAAAGTTGGAGTCATGCTCGATACTTGATTCTTGTTTCGATTCACCATTCACTATTCACCATTCACGATTGCCAATTCACAAAGATACCGCTCAATATATTCTTCTTTTCTTTTAAGCTTGTATTGCTTAATAATCCTGGGATATAAACTAAGTTGTCTTCCTATAATTCCATATTGCCCAGCCATTCAAAACAACAGCAAATAGCACTTCATAAAGTAATTCTATTTTTATATCATTCAACCCACTTCCTTTCAGCACAATCATTCTTACCACTTTTATAAAGTGTGTGATAGGAGTAAGATTGGCAATCATTCTTGCCCATGCAGGCATGCTTTCAATAGAAGTAAACAATCCGCTCATGAGCATGAAGATCATCATAAAAAAGAAAGCAATGAACATGGCTTGCAACTGGTTATCGCTGTAAGTAGAAATCAATAAACCGGCTCCTAAAATTGCAATTAAATAAACCGATGCAAATAAATACAACACAACAAAATTTCCTTTAGGAATAATTCCATACACCAGCCACATTACTATTAATCCAATAGTAAATACCACCATTGCTATTACCCAGAATGGAATCATCTTTCCTAATATAAATTCCCATTTTTTTATAGGTGTTACATTAATCTGCTCAATAGTTCCTACTTCTTTTTCTTTTACAATATTTACAGCAGAAATAAATCCACCAATCAATGTCAACAGCAATACCAGCACCCCCGGAACAATGTAATATTTATATTCAGCCGATGGATTGAACCAGTTGGAATAAGTAACTTCAATAGTTGCCTGGGGCATTAAGGCTTTTGGATCTGAAATAATATTTAGCTGAATGTTTTTACTAAAATCAGCAATGATGGAGTTTAGATAACCTGCGCCAAGAGACGCTTTAGTTCCGTTAATGGCGTCAACTGTAAGAGCAATTTTTTGCACACCTTCTCTTACAAGATTTTTTTCAAACCCCGCGGGAATTTCCATTATCAAATCCGCTTGTCCTTTTTCTATATGTTGTAAAGCATCGTTATAAGAAAGATCTGCACTTACATATCGAAAGTAACCGGATGAACCCACCTTCGTTATTAGCCTTTGAGAAAGACTGCTGTGATCATGATCTACCACAGAAATATTAATATTCTTTACATTAAAATTTATAGCAAATGGAATAATCGCCAATTGAATAGTTGGCATTGCAAACATCATTATCAAAATTGTTTTGTCTCTGAATATCTGGAGAAATTCTTTTTGCAATATGTATCGCAGCACTCTCATGATAATCTCTTTTTAAAATTTTTCAAAGCGATGGATAAAAGAATTACCGTCATTGCAACCAACACAAGCGTTTCTTTCCATACGTACTGAAACCCAAGTCCCTTCAGCATTATAGATTTTACAATTAAATAATACCAGCGGGCAGGAATGATATTGGAAATAATTTGAAATATCCACGGCATGTTTTCAAGAGGAAATATAAAGCCGGTAAAAATCAGTGTAGGCAACATCATACCCATCATAGAAAGCAGCAATGCAGTTTGCTGAGAATTGGTTGTGTTTGAAATAAGCAATCCAAAAGAAAGGCATGCTAAAATGAACAACATGCTTTCCAGGAATAATAATAAAATACTTCCTTGTACAGGAACATTCAAAACAAACACTGATAGTAAAAGAATTAAAATAAAATTACATAACGACAAGATCAGGTAAGGGATTGCTTTTGCGATCAATACCATTACAGGCTTAAAAGGCGAGACCAATAAAATTTCCATTGTGCCCAATTCTTTTTCACGCACAACAGCAACTGAAGTAAGCGCCGTGCAAACGATCATTAATACTAAGGCCAATACTCCGGGAATAAAATTTAATGAACCATTACTTTCTTCGTTATACAACATTCTTGTTTCAGCAATAATGGTATAAGGCAAATCCGCCACAGGACTTATTTGCCGTTGATAGTCAGTAATGATTGCAGTGAGAAAGTTGATTAAAGTTTTTGCAGTGTTTGGATCAGAACCATCAGCAATAATTTGTATTTGCGCTTTACCAATACCCAACAAATCATTACCAAAATTTGCTGGAAAAATAACCACACATTTTATATCTCCTTTTTTAAATGCCTTCTCAATGTCATTATAATTTAGGGTTGCTTCTTCAACAATGAAATAAGCAGATGCTTTTATTTTATTGATGATTTGTTGAGCGTTTACATCTTTTGCATTGTCGGCAATAATAATTTTTACATTCTTTACTTCACTGGTTAATGCAAATCCGAATAATAATATCTGCGCTATTGGAAGGCCAAACATTATCAACAATGTTCGTCTATCCCTAAACACATGATAAAATTCTTTTCTTATAAATACCAGTAATTGCTTCATATTTTTTTAATCTGCTGATCTTTTTGCACCTCTCGCCAACTGATAAAAAACTTCGTCTATTGTATCTGCGGAAAATTGTTCTTTCAAATTTTTTGGAGAATCCAATGCTTCAATTTTTCCATCAACCATCACCGTTATGCGATTGCAGTATTCTGCTTCATCCATATAATGTGTAGTTACAAAAATGGTAATGCCTGATGCTGACGCTTCATAAATCATATCCCAAAACTGGCGGCGGGTAACAGGATCAACACCTCCTGTTGGTTCATCTAAAAAAACTATTTTAGGTTGATGAAAAATAGCAACTGAAAAAGCAAGCTTTTGTTTCCAGCCCAATGGTAAATCGCCTACCATTTTTTTTGTTTCATTTTGAAGGCCGAGTTTTCTAATAATATCATCAGTGCGTTTTTTGATTTCTTTTTCAGGTACACCATATACTCCACCAAAAAAACGAATGTTCTCAACAATGCTCAGGTTTTCGTACAGTGAAAATTTCTGACTCATGTAACCAATATTTCTTTTAATTTTTTCCTGTTGCTTATATACATTAAACCCTGCAACAGTTGCTTCTCCGGAAGTAGGGAATGAAAGTCCGCAAAGCATTCGCATAGCCGTCGTTTTACCGGCACCGTTAGCACCAAGGAAACCAAAAATTTCGCCCTTGTTTACATCAAACGAAATTTTATCAACTGCAGTGAAATCGCCGAACTGCTTTGTTAAATCTTTACAAATGATGACTTTTTCTTCCATTCTTTTTTTTGCAAATAATGAATTTCCTTGTCAATTGCCAATTATCAATTATCAATTGTTGAATTCATTAACCTGATAAAGCTGTCTTCAACAGTTGGCTCAATAAGCTTTATTTCTACATGCTCATTATTATTTTGCTCTGCATATTCTTTTAGCTGATTAATATTTTCCCCGCTATCATCCTTTAAGGTTACATGCAAATATTCTCCGAAGGCATAGGTGCTGTCAATTTTTTCATTCTTGCGAAAATCATTTAACAGCTTATAAATATTATCCGCCTTTGCTCCATATAATTTTGTTGGATAAGCAGCAATAATATTTTGCGGTGTATCTACCGACATTATTTTCCCGTTTTGAATCAACGCAATTCTTTCACACAAATCGGCTTCATCCATATAAGGTGTAGAAACCAAAATAGTGATTCCTTGTTTTTTTAATTTTTTTAGCATATCCCAAAATTCCCTTCTTGATACAACATCCACACCTGTTGTGGGTTCATCTAAAAACAATACTTCTGGTTTATGAATTAAAGCACAACATAATGCCAGCTTCTGTTTCATGCCACCTGATAAATTACCTGCCCTTCGGTTATTAAATCGTTTTATTTGATCGTAAATATCTTTTATCAAATCATAATTTTCTTCGATTGTAGTGTCGAAAAGTGTCGCAAAAAAATTCAGGTTTTCTTTTACCGTTAGATCCTGGTAGAGTGAAAATTTTCCCGGCATATAACCAATGCAATTACGAATTGCCTGGTAATTTTTTACAACATCAAAATTATTTATAGAGGCCGTTCCCTTATCAGCAAGTAAAAGCGTTGTAAGAATTCTAAATATAGAAGTCTTTCCTGCGCCATCGGGGCCAATTAATCCAAACAATTCACCTTTCTCTATATTCAATGATACATTGTCAACAGCAAGCACTTTGCCTTTGTCGTATGTTTTAGTAATGTTATTTAATATTACAACGCTCATGTCAATGATCTATTTAGGCTGATTAAAAATCACCTCTCCATACATTCCAATCTTTAAATAACCATCATTTTTTACACGCACTTTTATCGCATACACCAAATTGGCCCGTTCATCTTTTGTTTGTATTGTTTTAGGAGTAAATTCTGATTTATCAGAAATCCATGTTATAGTCCCCGAATAAGTTTTATATTTTTTATTGCCCTGGTCAATTCGCACCTGCACTTGCTTCTGCAATTTTATCATGGGTAATTGTTCGCCAGTTATATAAGCTCTTAGTGATAATGTATCAGTGTTAGCAATTTTATACAGAGGTTTTCCTGCTACAACCATTTCACCTTTCAATGCATAATTAGTGAGCACTGTTCCGTTGGTTGGATTTACAATTTGTCCTTTATCAACCTGTGCCTGCATTTGCTGTGCTGCTTTTTCTAATGGAGCTTTTTCACTAAGAATGCTTCTGTTTTGTGTAGTCGTATTGGAATTGTAAAGATTAATTTGTTCACGGGTTGCTGCCATCTGTTTTTGCAACTGGTCAATCTGTGCGTTCAAATCATCTAATTGTTTTTGTGTAGCCGCATCTGCCTTTACAAGGTTTTGTGTTCGTTGGCGTTCATTGTACAAATGATTTAATTGAGATTGTTGTACTGCCAATTGTTTTTTTACTACATTAACCTGTTCATTGGAAGTTGTTGTTTTTTCTTTAAGTGCAGATATAGATGCTTCCGTTTGTTCCTTTTGAAGTTTCGGAATCGTTACATCAATCTGACCCACTACAGCACCTTCCTGCAAACGTTGTCCTTCATTCACAGTGTAAGAAAGCAATTCCCCATTTTGCTGCGCCGATACAATTACTTCATTTGCTTCAAAGTTTCCTGATGCATCAAAATTTTTTTTATTGCTATTGCAGGATGCAAAAATCAACATTGCTATAAATCCTTTTATAATGTTTTGTTTCATAAAAAATAAATTTGCAATTAGTTGCCTGATGTGTTTTTGTAATTGTATTGAACTTGTAATAATTGAATATTGTGAACGATACGGGCTTGCTTTGCCAGGTTTTCCTCATTCAATTTAGCGATGTATTCATGCACGGTTATCACGCCATTATCTAATTGTGCTTTTGCAGATTGCACTACAGAGGAACGAAGTGAAATAACTGCATTGTCATTTTCAATAAGATCTGTATATTTTTTTATATCTGCATTTTGCTGACTGAGGTTAAGATTAGTATTGAAAAGAAAAGTTTCTTTATCAATATCCAGGTTCTGACGATTAATATTTAAAATACTCCTGTTGTTTTTTAAAGTATATAAATTACCCAAAGGCCAGTTCAACCGAAGTCCGCCAAGCCACCAGGCTCCAAATTTGTTTTCAATAATATTTAATGTAGGACGTCCGTAAGCTCCCTGTACAAAGGCGCTGAGCTTCGGCGTATAATCAGATTTCAATTGCTTCTCCTGTATATCAAAAGTTTTTTTCTGAAGGTCATAAAGTTTTAGTTCAGGCCTGTTTATTTCAGAAATGACTAGCGTTGGTGGTGGCGGTATTAATTCTGTACTTTCATCAATTGGCTGCCCTATTAATAAAGAGAGCATATTCGTATAGGCTTTACTGTTAGCTTTAAATTCTATGTCAGTCATATCTGTATTAATTATCTCCGCCTTCAATTCATCTACATTACTTTTAAAAGCTGTTCCATTTTGAAATGCTGCATTAGCTTTGTCGAAAGCGCCTTGTAAATTTGATTTTCTGATTTCATTTTGTTTTAATTGTTCGTCCATTAACAGAATAGAAAAATAAATTTGAGTTACTCTGTCTTTTAATGTATTCAAGCTCACTTCAAGACTTTGTTGCTGTATTGAATCGTTTGCACGAATCAATTCCTTTTGATTTTTACTAACGCCGCCATCATAAATTTGCTGGCTAACTTCTGCTTGCATTTTATATTGATCTTTGCTGAGTGCTGGAAATTTAATGCCGGGGATTGGTGGCAATGCATCTGAAAAATTGATTGTTTGCGATTGATAAGTTGCTTGACCATTTACAGTGAATTGTGGCAAATACAATTTGGATGTATTTTCCAAAGAGTAATTCGTTGCCTTTACAATTAAATCATGTTTTTTTATAAGTGGATAGTTTTGTTTCGCCAGTTTATAACATTCTTCAATAGTAAGTTGTTTTGTTTGTGCATTAAGCTTTATTGCAGTTACTAACAAAACTAAAACCCCAATAATCTTTGTGAGTTTCTTAATCATAGCTAACTCATTTATTTTAATTACATGATAAAATTTTTCAAAAAAATTATTTTGCTTTTAGCATCGCTTTTGTCCAAACGGGTATCAATCTTTTTCGTTCCAGCATCATTTCATTAAATGTTTTGTCTTTCATATTCGTCAATTTTTGCAACACCGGCCTCATTAAAAAAGGGAACAGGCACATGCCCAGCAGGCTAACAAAAAAATGTAACGGATGAATATCGGGTCGTTTCTTTTGCATTTGCTTTATAAATTCAGAATTAGTCAGGAAATCTGTTTTTTGTGTAAGCCTTACAAAATGTTCAGGATTGTTTCTCAATTCACTTAATACAAAAAGCGGTAGTTCGGGATTCTCTAAAATCAGGTCAATATATTTTGAAGCAATGCTTTCCACTTTATTTTCAAGCGTTGTTGTTGCATTGTTCAATATTGGAATTAGCACGCCAAAATACTTTTGCATTTTTTCAAGCATTACTATTTCAAACAATTTTTCCTTGCTTCTAAAATAGTAATTTAATAAGGCCAGGTTGATGTCTGCAGCTTCAGCTATGTCCCTTGTGCGTGTAGCTGCATATCCCTTTTTACTAAAAACTTTCCTTGCTGCCTCTTTTATCTTTTCTTCTGTAGAAACGTCGGTATCCGCTTTTACTTTTTTAGCCATTTATCATTAGTTAAAAGACAAAGCTAAAAATATTCTACTATTTAAACAAATAATTTAATCATTTGATTAAAAAATAAAATCTACTATCTAAAGAAAATCGCTCTAAAAGACTTTTTAGAAATTTAGTGCGATACTAAATTTCAGTTTAAGTTTGCATTAGATTTTATCAACCTTTTTTTGATACCAATATTTATTCACAATTAAATTAAAGTGAAAATTATGCGACCTGAATGGAAAGGAATTTATCCCGCTCTCACAACAAAATTTACAAAAAGCGATGAGCTTAATTTTACACTATTTGAAAAAAATTTAGAAGCCCAACTTAATGCAGGCGTTCATGGGATTGTTTTGGGAGGAACACTTGGCGAATCAAGTGTATTAACCGATGAAGAAAAAAAAGGGTTGGTAAAATTTACTGTTGAAAAAATTAATGGAAGAATTCCTGTTGTATTAAATATTGCAGAAGGTGCTACCAGCGCAGCGCTGCAACAAGCAGCCATGGCAGAAAATCTTGGCTGTAATGGATTAATGCTGCTACCGCCTATGCGATATAAATCAGATCACAGGGAGACGGTTACTTATTTCAAAACGATTGCTGCATCAACTTCGTTACCTATAATGCTTTATAATAACCCTGTTGATTATAAAACAGAAATTACCTTAGATATGTTTGAAGAATTAGTTTCAGTTGAAAACATTCAGGCAGTTAAGGAATCTACAAGAGATGTAACTAATGTTACACGCATGATTAATCGCTTTGGTAACAGGTTCAAAATTCTATGCGGTGTTGATACCATTGCAATGGAAGAAATATTATTAGGCGCCAGCGGCTGGGTAGCTGGTTTAGTTTGCGCATTTCCTGCAGAAACAGTTGCAATTTATAAATTAATCAAAGATGGAAGAATTGCAGAAGCAACAAAAATATACCGATGGTTTATACCTTTGCTTGAGCTTGATATTCATCCGAAATTGGTACAATATATAAAGCTTGCAGAAGAAAAAACAGGTATAGGTTCTGAATATGTTCGTGCCCCAAGGCTTACTCTTGAAGGAACCGAACGGCAAATAATTTTAAAGATTATTGAAGAAGGAATTGCAAGCCGTCCTCAACTACCCGATTTCAAAAAATCAATGTCAAAAGCATCATTATAATTATGCTAAACCTTAAATAATTTGATATGTTAACCAAAGAAAAATCTGATTTAAAAATCATAGACGAAATAAATATTGATACTGTAATGGCAAATGCTTTAACTGCATTTGAAAAATATAAAAAAGTTTCTTCGGGAAAAAGAGCCACATTTTTAGAGGAGATTGCAAAACAAATAAGTTCTATAACCGATGACTTAATAAATGTTGCAAATGCAGAAACAAATCTTCCGGCACCACGACTACAGGGAGAAATAAACAGAACTATTTTTCAGTTATATTTTTTTGCAGATTTATTAAAAGAAGGATCGTGGATACAGGCCGGTATTGATACAGCGCTTCCTGACAGGAAGCCTTTACCAAAACCTGATATTAGAAAAATGTTAGTACCTGTTGGCCCTGTTATAGTTTTTGGCGCAAGCAATTTTCCTTTTGCGTATTCAACTGCCGGTGGCGATACTGCTTCGGCATTAGCCACAGGTTGTTCAGTGGTTGTAAAAGCACATTCGGCACATTTAAAAACTTCTATTATGGTAAGTGATGCAATTAAAAAATCAATTGAAAATTGCAACATTCCACAATATGTATTTCAGCATGTAACAGAAACAGGGAATGATGCCGGCAAAGCATTAGTACAACATTCAAATACTGCAGCGGTAGGCTTTACGGGTTCATTAGCTGGCGGCAAAGCCCTGCATAAATATGCACAGGAAAGAGAAAAACCTATACCTGTTTTTGCAGAAATGGGAAGCACTAATCCTGTAATTTTTTTACCGGGAACTTTAGAAAAAAATAAGACAAGCCTTGCCAAACAATATGCGTTTTCTATAACGCAAAGCATGGGGCAATTTTGTACAAATCCCGGGTTGTTGATTGGTATTGATTCTGAAGATTTAAATGCATTCATCAAACAACTTGGCAAAGAAATGATGGAAGTAATCCCTTCGCCTATGTTGCATAAAGGAATACAAAATTCTTATGATAAAAAACTTACTGAATTGTTATTACAAAAAAATATAGAGTTGGTAGATCAATATAAAAATAATGCGAAAGGAACACCCGCACCAACTATCGCTACCGTAGACGCAGAAACATTTTTACATAATCATATGCTTGCCGAAGAAATTTTTGGGCCTTCTTCACTTGTCGTTAGGTGCAAAAATATTGCGCAGGTAAAACAAGTTTGGGGAAATTTAAAAGGCCAACTCACTACAACAATAGTCGGAACAGATGAAGATCTAAAAAATAATAAAGACTTGATTGACATTGCCATCTCTGTTGCCGGGCGAATAATAATTAATGGTGTGCCGACAGGTGTAGAAGTTTGCGCAAGCATGATTCATGGCGGGCCCTACCCTGCAACGACCGACAGTCGCTTTACTTCAGTGGGAAGTAATGCCGTTTACCGTTGGGTGCGGCCTGTATGTTTTCAAAATTTTCCGCAGGATTTATTGCCGGAAGAATTAAAAGATAACAACCCGCTTAATATCTGGAGAATGATTAACAATGAATGGACAAAAAATAAAATTTAAATCCCAAAACATTTTTATTTCTGTTCGTTTTGTTTTGTAAAAAGAATTCATGAAAAAAACTTTTTCCTGCATTGATGCACATACCTGCGGAAATCCTGTGAGATTAATTGCAGAAGGAGGCCCTCCGCTTGAAGGTAATAACATGGCTGAAAAACGTTTGCATTTTTTAAAAGAATATGACTGGATAAGAAAAGGATTAATGTTTGAGCCACGCGGTCACGACATGATGAGCGGAAGTATTTTATATCCGCCGCACGATCCTCAAAATGATATTGCTGTTTTATTTATTGAAACCAGCGGATGTCTGCCAATGTGCGGCCACGGCACTATCGGCACGATTACAATTGCAATTGAAGAAGGTTTAATTACTCCAAAAACTCCGGGGAAGGTTAGGATGGAAACACCTGCAGGCCTCGTGCTGATTGAATATAAAAAAGAAAATAGTAAAGTAAAAAGCGTAAAGCTTACCAATATAAAATCTTACCTGCATTCAGAAAATCTCGCAGTAGAATGTCCCGGTTTAGGTACGCTTATAACAGATGTAGCTTATGGTGGAAATTTTTATGCGATTGTGGACGTGCAGGAAAATTTTCCGGGTCTTGAACATTTTAAAGCAGAGCAGCTTATTACCTGGTCGCGTATATTACGGCAACGCATAAACGAAAAATATTCTTTTATACATCCGGAAGATGAAAATATTACAGGATGCAGCCATATCTTGTGGACAGGCAAAACGATTGATAAAAATTCTACTGCCCGGAATGCCGTTTTTTATGGAGACAAAGCGATAGATCGTTCACCTTGTGGTACCGGCACATCTGCACGGATGGCGCAATGGTATGCAAAAGGCAAGCTTAAAAAAGGAGATGAATTTATTCATGAAAGCTTTATAGGTTCTAAGTTTATCGGACGAATTGAAGAAGAAACTTTTATTGGAGATAAATCTGCTATCAGGCCAAGCATCGAAGGTTGGGCAAAAATATTTGGCCATAACACGATTACAATTGATCCCGATGATGATCCTTACGCATACGGTTTCCAAGTTATCTAATCATTTAAAACATAAAATAGTAATACAAATTTTTAGTACATGAGTAAAGTAGTAATTATCGGCGGCGGAATTATAGGTTTAAGCAGCGCTTATTTTCTTCAGCAATTATCTTATGATGTAACGGTCATTGATAAGGGCAATTTAAACGACAATTGCTCTTACGGAAATGCTGGCTATGTTTGCCCAAGCCATTTCGTGCCATTGGCATCGCCTGGTATTGTTAAGCAAGGGTTGAAATGGATGTTTAATAATAAAAGTCCTTTTTATATTCAGCCAAGAATAAATAAAGATTTGTTTAACTGGGCAATCCATTTTATTAAAAATTCTTCTGCAGAAAATGTCAGGCGATCTGCTGTACCATTAAGAGATATTGCTTTATTAAGTCAGTATGAATATGAAAAATGGGCCTCGCTTCCTGGCTTTAATTTCTCTTATGTAGAGAAAGGTTTACTTGATGCTTTTCAAACCGAAAAAGGTGAGCATCATGCTGAACAGTTTGTGAAAGCTGCCAGTGATTTAGGCCTTGAAACATTGCTCTTAACTAAAAATGAAGTTGAGCAAATGGAGCCTAACCTTACAATGGATATTAAAGGCGCCATCTATTTTAAATGCGATTCACATTTAACTCCAAATCTTTTAATGAAAGATTTATTAAAAATATTACAGGAGAAAGGAGTAAAATTTTTACCGGAAAAAGAAGTAATTAATTTGAATACAAAAGAAAATACAATAACATCAGTTTCAACCATAGACGAAGAAATTTCTTTCAATCACTTTGTTGTTGCAAGTGGTGTATGGAGCAGAGATCTTGTTAAAAAATTAAAACTTAATTTACCCATGGTTGGCGGGAGAGGTTATTCCTTCAACCTGGATAACGCTGAATATAAAATCAATTACCCTATAATTTTACATGAAGGCAAAGTAGCCGTAACACCTATGGATGATAAAGTTCGTTTTGGCGGAACGATGGAAATTACTTCTGAAAATGCTCCTTTAAATCTTAACAGGGTTAACGGGATTATTGAATCGGTTCGCAGATTTTTTCCTGCTATAAAAATTCCTGAATTACAAAAAGAAGATATCTGGTCGGGTTATCGCCCATGCTCTGGAGACGGGCTTCCGTATATTGGTAACTCATCTGTTTATAAAAATCTTACAATGGCTACAGGCCATTCCATGCTAGGCTTAAGCCTTGGCGCAGGCACGGGCAAACTTGTAAGCCAAATCATACATGGAGATAAACTTTCTATGGATATTAGTGCATTTAACCCTGAAAGATTTAATTGAAAAAATTTTTTTTCATTCTCAAATCATAAATGAAACTAAATTTTTTTATTCCATAATAGATAGTTCTATGTGCGATGGCGCTTGTGTTGAGTGAAATATTTTTTGTGTGGCTGCCTGAAAATCTTTTTCTGTTGCTTCAAAAATATTCGGAACATATTTTTGTGGATTGCGATCAATAATAGGAAACCATGTGCTTTGCACCTGCACCATTATCTTATGACCCTTTTTAAAAACATGATTCAAGCTATGCAAATCGATGGTGTAGGTTTCAATTCTATTTGGAGTTATTGCTTCGGGTTTTTCAAAACTGTTTCTGAATCTTCCACGAAACACATCATTTGCAACCATAAATTCATAGCCAGCCATAGTCGGTTCTGCAGGATAATCTTCGGGATAAACATCTATGAGCTTTACGACCCAGTCCGCATCACTGCCAGTTGTTGAGGCAAACAATTTTGCAAAAATATTTCCTGTGACAGTTACGTCTTGCGTTAGTGTTTCTGTTTTCCAGGTCGCTACATCGGGTCGGTTATCAACAAATCTTTGGTCTTCTGTAAGCCACGTGTACCAACGGGATCCGGGGCCATATGTTTCTTCAATTGGCCGGCTGCGATAAGGAACCGGATGTGCGGGATCGGAGATGTAGCTATCAAAAGCGATTTCTCCGTTAACAGGTTTATCAAAAGATAATTTTCCATCGGCATGAAAATATAAACTCTTTTGTATTGCCTCTTTTGGTGGCCAGCTATTATAAGTTTCCCAATGGTTAGAACCTGTTTGAAAGGTAGTAGCTTCTGCAAAATTTCCATCTCCTTTACCTTTTAAATAATAAGCAAACCAACGCGCCTGGATATCTTTCCTGAACGTTTGACCTGTTGAAGAATCGAAATTAATATTGCCTAGTTTATTACCCAATCCATGAGCCCAGCCTCCATGGTTCCATGGGCCTATCACAATATAATTTTTATGACTTCTATCATTTTTTTCCAATGTTGCATAAGCTTTTTGGGGGCCATAAAAATCTTCCTGGTCCCACCAGCCTGCAACATTCATAATGTGAACACGGGGAGAATCCAGGCTCGCCGCCAAAGCTTGTTTCTTCCAGAAGTCGTCATAATTTGGATGCTTTGTAAAATCATTCCAAGAGGGTAGTTTATTAAAAAAATATTTTTTATTCACGTTGCTTAGCGGCCCCAATTTTAAATACCAATCATATGTATCATAATTATCAAAATGAAATAATGAATCTGTTTTGGTCGCTTCTTCCATAAACGAATATTCAAAACCATAACTTAAACGAAAAGCGCCATTGTGATGAAAATCATCTCCTAAAAACATATCGGCGGGAGTTGCCTGTTCAGATACGGCAATCAACGCGGGGTGCGGATCAACTGCTCCCATAACAGCGGTCCAGCCATCATAAGAAATTCCGTACATACCTGCCTTTCTGTTATTGTTGGGAATATTTTTTAATAGCCAGTCAAACGTATCATAAGTATCTGTACTTTCATCAATCGCTTTAGGATCTTTTTTATTACGGGTAAAACGCTGCATTTCAAATTTTCCTTCAGACAAATAACGGCCGCGGATATCCTGGTATACGAAAATATAGCCATCATCTGCCATGTCTTTCACATAGCCATTTTTTTCAGGACTTGAATATCCATTTACTCCATAGGGTGTACGCTCAAGTAAAAACGGCAATGCCTCTTTTTGATCAATAGGTGCGAAAATTACCGTATGCAATTTTATTCCATCACGCATTGGTATCATTACTTCCTGCCTTTTGTATTTATCCGGAGCCAGTTCTTCATCGCTATAAGAATCAACATTGAATGTCTTTATTTTATTCGTACTGTCGAGGCTAACAATAAATTGAAGTGAACCATTCTTGCTTTCTACTTTGTATTTATTTAGCCCATTCCTGCTTTGCTTATAAACGATATTATAAAATGGTGTTGCAGGAAAAAGCTGGCTTTCTGAAATATTTTTAAATGTTGCATATGGAAGTCTTTTTTGGAAGTCTTGATTCAGTAACGCATAGACGCTGTCAGCATTTTTATTGTTAAAAAACCGAATGAGTTTTTGTGAAATACTGTCCGTAATTTTTTCCTGTTGTGTTGATGGTGATTGCGTAAAGCCTTTTTCGCAGATTGAAAATATTATTAGAAACAATACCGCTTTTGTTTGAATTGATTTTCTCATTGGTGGAAGTTTATAAGAGTTGTCAATTATTCCCCAAGATCATTTTGCCAATGTTGTCTTTCCAGTTCAGGGAATTTGTATTTATGAAGCAATATATAAATTCTGCTGCATAGTGCAAGGCCTATATCCGCTTTATATGAAATCCTGGTACTTACTAATTTATCTGAAGCACTGTATAAGATTTAATTCATATATAATCTTCATTCTATCTTTAATTTTGTTGGGCCTTCAACTTTGAGTAAATTACATATATGGTTTTGCAATAAAAGCTTCATCCTGAAATTATTTTTATGAAGCGATTTTATATAATTATTACCGCACTGTTTTTTTTGCCTGCAATCCTTTTTGCTCAAACAGTTCTCTCTATAAAAATTAATGGAGGTATAAATCCTGCATCTGCAGAATATATTCATAAAGCCATTGAAAAAACAACAACTGAAAAAGATGAATGCCTTCTTATTCATCTTAATACCCCCGGTGGTTTATTAACTTCTACGAGAGAAATTGTAAGCGACATGCTCAAGTCTTCTATACCCATAATTGTATATATTTCTCCATCGGGTGCCCATGCGGGCTCAGCAGGTGTCTTTATTACATTGGCTGCTAATATTGCTGTAATGGCGCCGGGAACCAATATTGGGGCAGCGCATCCGGTTTCAATGCAAGACTCGCCGGATAGCATTATGAATGCCAAAGGAACGAATGACGCAGCCGCTTTTATAAAAACGATAGCCGAAAAACGTAACCGGAATGTTGAATGGGCTGAAGATGCAGTACGTAATAGTGTTTCCATAACTGAACAGGAAGCGCTGGAAAAAAATGTGATTGATTATCTCGCTAATGATGACAGGGAAATTCTTGCACAAATTGATGGAAAGAAAGTTGAGGTCAATGGAGGGGCTAAAATACTTCAAACCAAAAATGCGTCTATCCATTCCAGTGAAATGGGCTTTTTTCAAAAGATACTGGACAGGTTAAGCGACCCAAATATTGCTTACATGCTCATGATGCTTGGCTTTTACGGAATTATGTTTGAGCTGTTTAACCCGGGATCAATATTTCCCGGAATTGCCGGCGTTATCTTTCTTATTTTTGCATTTTATTCAATGAGCTCAATGCCTGTAAATTATGCGGGGCTCGCTTTAATTATTTTTGGTATCCTCCTTTTTTTATTGGAAATAAAAATAACAAGTCACGGCATCTTAACTATTGGAGGAATTATATCAATTCTGTTAGGTTCTATGTTCTTATTCAGAACAAGTTCTACTGAAAATTTTAAATCTATTTCATGGAGCATAATAATTGGATGCACCACCGTAACTGCATTATTTTTTCTTTTTATAGTAAGTATGGGATTACGGGCGCAACGGTTACGGCCGGCAACAGGGTTACAGACTTTAATTGGTAAAACCGGGGAAGTTAATGCTATACTGGACCCTATTGGCTCGGTAAAAGTGAACGGAGAAATATGGAAAGCTGAATCTCTTTCAGGAAAAATAAATATCGGTGAAAAAATTGTCGTTAAAGAAATAAAAAATCTAACTCTATATGTTGAGGCATCATTTAATCATAAATCAAATAAAAATTTTATCAATTAAATTTTAAACAACCACAATGCAACAGTTTCCTTTAGCACCCGTAATTATCGTAGTATTTGTTTTATATATCCTTGCAAGCGCTATCCGCGTTTTACGTGAGTATGAGCGAGGCGTAATTTTCAGGCTGGGCAGGGTTCTCGGTGGTGGCGTTAAAGGGCCCGGGATTATTTTTCTTATTCCCATTATTGATAAAATGGTAAAAGTGAGTTTGCGGACTGTAGTAATGGATGTACCACCGCAGGATGTAATTACACAGGATAACGTTTCTATTAAAGTAAACGCAGTAATTTATTTTCGCGTTGTTGATCCCCAGAAAGCTATTATAGAAATTGAAAATTATTTAGTAGGTACTTCTCAACTTTCTCAAACAACTTTAAGAAGTGTATTAGGACAATCTGAATTGGATGAACTTCTTTCACAAAGAGAAAAAATTAACATCAGGTTACAGCAGATAATTGATTTGCAAACGGAACCCTGGGGTGTAAAAGTTACTCATGTAGAAGTAAAACAAATTGATTTACCACAGGAAATGCAGCGTGCTATGGCCAAACAGGCTGAAGCGGAAAGGGAACGTAGGGCGAAAGTTATTTCTGCAGAAGGCGAATTCCAGGCCTCACAACGCTTAAGCGATGCAGCAAAAATTTTAAGCGAACAACCTAGCGCTCTTACGTTACGATACCTGCAAACACTTCGTGAAATTGCAACCGAAAATAATTCAACAACTATTTTTCCCGTCCCTATTGATATCTTAAAACCATTTATGAAAATAAATGAGGAAGAGCAAAAGAAGAAAGAGAGTTAAGGATCTTTCTAACAACATTCAAATAAAGAAAATTTAAAATCAATCTTTTTTATTTAATAATGTGACCTCACACTGAATAAAACCTTATTAATTTTCAGCGTAAACCATTTTCGAAAAACACCATTGCAATAATTGCAAATAATTTTAGACTTTTTTTAAAACATTATAGATGAAGCAAATTGAAATCGGGCATTTAAAGTATGAAGACTTTCAGCAACTGCTAACTGCAATGAAAGCCGCATACCCGCGGTGGAGTGGAAATTACTGGAGTTCTGATACAATCCATAAACTGATTACTAAATTTCCTGAAGGACAAATCGTGATCAAAGCAGATGGTGTAGTTGTTGGTTGTGCACTTTCAATTATTGTGAATTATAATAAATTTGGCGATGCCCATACCTACTCACAAATTACCGGCAATTATACCTTTAGCACCCACGATCCTGAACATGGTGATGTGCTTTATGGCATTGAAATTTTTATTGATCCTGATTACCGTGGATTAAGATTGGGCAGGCGCCTGTATGATGCAAGAAAAGAATTATGTGAGCAATTAAATTTAAGGGCAATTGTATTTGGCGGAAGAATTCCGGAATATCATAAGTATGCTGACACGCTTACCCCCAAGGAATACATTCAGAAAGTAAAAAACAAAGAAATCTATGACCCGGTACTTTCATTCCAGCTCGCAAATGATTTTCATGTAAAAAAAGTCTTGAAAAATTATATGCCGGAAGATTTGCAAAGCAAGGAATTCGGCACTTTATTGCAATGGGATAATGTATATTATACCAGTGAGGCAAGAACATTATTTAATGCAAAAACTTATGTCCGGCTCGGATTGATTCAATGGCAAATGCGGCCTTATAAAAACATGGACGAGATGTTTACACAGGTCGAATTTTTTATTGATTCTATTGCGGCTTATAAAAGTGATTTCGCTTTATTGCCCGAGCTTTTTAACGGACCATTGCTCGCAGAATTCAATGAAATGTCTGAAGCGGATGCAATGCGTGCACTTGCAAAATATACGCCTGAATTTAAAAAGCGCTTCAGAAATCTTGCCATAAGATATAACGTGAATATTATTACCGGAAGTGTTCCCAGCATTGAGGAAAATACTTTAAAAAATATTGGCTACTTATGCCATCGTAACGGAAATATAGATCAATATGAAAAAATACACATTACTCCGGATGAGGCAAAATTCTGGGGAATCAGCGGTGGTAAAACACTTAAAGTATATGATACCGACGCGGGGAAGATTGGGATTTTAATTTGTTATGATGTTGAATTTCCTGAATTACCAAGACTGCTCGCAGAACAGGGGATGCAAATATTATTTGTGCCTTTCTTAACCGACACTCAGAATTCGTATAACCGTGTACGTTATTGTGCACAGGCAAGGGCAATAGAAAACGAATGTTTTGTTGCTATTACCGGCTGCATTGGTAATCTTCCTAAGGTAGAAAATATGGATATTCAGTATTCTCAATCCGCTGTTTTTACGCCCTGCGATTTTGCTTTTCCATCAAATGGTGTGAAAAGTGAATCCACAGCCAATACCGAAATGATCTTAATTGCAGACGTTGATCTTTCACTCCTTGATGAATTACACGTACGCGGCAGCGTTAGAAATTTAAAAGACAGGCGAACAGATTTTTATGAATTGACTTTAAAAGAACAGGCCTCAATATGAACAGGCAAACTGCATCCTGAATAAAAAAATTTTATTATGCAGATAAAAGAATTAAGATTACGAACAAAGCATCTTTTACCATTATACTATTTCTATAAGGATTTACTGGAACTGCCGGTAATTCAATCTTCTAAAAAAAGTATCAACGTTACAGCCGGTGAATCACAATTAATTTTTGATGAAGTAACAAATGAAGAAAATCCTTTCTATCATTTCGCTTTCAATATTCCTTCCAATAAATTTGAAGAGGCATTGCAATGGATGAAAAGCAAAGTTGAACTGTTGTGGCTACATGATTATAAAAGTTATATCGCCGATTTTGTAAACTGGCATGCAAAATCTTTCTATTTCAAAGATCCTGCGGGAAATATTCTTGAAATGATTGCAAGATTTGATTTGAATGATATATCTGAAACGTCTTTTTCTTCAGAACATATCCGTAATATAAGTGAAATAGGAGTAGTATTTCCGGTTGATACTTTTGATAAAGATGTAAATACTCTAAGAAATAAATTTTCTCTTCCTTATTTTGATAAACAGCCGCCACTGCCACATTTCAGGGCTATAGGAAATGACGAAGGTTTATTTGTTATTGTACCTGAAAACAGGATTTGGTTTGCAACTATAAATGAAATGTCAAAAACTTTTTCAATACAAATTGCATTTATAGAAAATAATAAATTGCATGAATTAAAGATGTGAGGGAAAAAATATTATTGACTATTAAATGATCAATCTTACGCCACCTAAGTCTGAAAGCCGGTGTGGAAAATGATCGCCGGGAGATCCTATAAACATAAAGTTGTGTGGTATATTCCATTCTTTACTTAGCTTGTCAATTATCTCCGGGCCAAATGTTCCGGGCACCTGGATATATTCAATCCTGATATCAGGATAGGCACGATCCAACGCTTCAAAATCGCGGACAAAAGTTTCATTCAATGTTTCTTCTTTCTGTAATACAGTTACAATTTTTAATTTTTGAGTAATCTCATTTTCTTTCACATAGATAATTACTTTATTGAGAATGGCAATATTATCTCCTTTGGTAAAATAAACAAATGGTTGCTTGTTGAGCTTCCTCATTTCTTTGGTGAGATGAAACCTACTGAAAAGTGAAACTCTCTGTATTTTATCAAAAATTTTATTTGCATATAAAAGCAGGTAATTAATTACAACCTTTCTTTTTAGAAAAAGATAAATTATAAGAATGGCCGGGACAAAATACTTAAGAAATACAATCAGGTAATCGGGGTGCAGTTCTACGTTTCCATATAATGCAATCAATACACCTAATATGCCGAGGCACACGATTACAGGCGATGCATATTCAGGCCTCGGCAGCCTTGATCTTTTTATTTTAAGAAGTAAATTTCCAAATCCGAAAAAGGCCATCACCGCTAAAAATGAAATGGTATATACACCCGCTAACGGGCCTAACTCACCTTCTGTAATAAAAAGAATTGAAAGGCATAAAATATAAAATACAATTAATATTCTTGGCGAGCTACATCTTTTATTTTCTTTTAACAGCATTTGAGGAAATACGCGATCGAGTGTCATTCTCTTCATAAGACCACTGACACCAATAAACGAAGTAAGAACCGCGCCACTAAGCACCAATGCCGCATTTAACGAAACAACGGTTGCAAGCCATGCGCCACCTGTTTGCCTGCCCATAAATGAAAGAAATGCAGCTTCGTGATTTGATACTTCCTGCAATGGCGTGATGGAAACACCTATTAATGCAATAAGGGGATTAATAATTATAACCAGCACCCACATATTGCGCAACGTTTTTGGAAATACTCCGGGCTTTTGCTCTTCTACAAAATTTGCAGATGTTTCAAAGCCTGTAATACCAAGCATTGCAGTGCTAAAGCCGAGAAATAATGCAGTGGATAAACTTCCCTTTAAAGGTGTATGAAAATTTATTTTTGCGATATCTAACCCATTAAGAATAATATAATAAATGCCGCTGCCAATTAATAACAGCAATACTGATAAATGAATAATAAAAATTATTATGGCTACAATAGACGACTCGGATATACCATTAATAGTAAGGAATAAAAAAATAGTAAGAATAACCATTGTTGCAACAATTACAGGGAAGAGCGGGAATATGCTATGCAAATATTTCATGGCCTCCGTTGCAGAAAGCACCGCTGTACACATATAAGAAAGTATAGTTAAACAAGCAGCTAATGATGCATTGCTTTTACTGGTTGTATTTAAAAGAATATTATATGCCCCACCGTTAAGTGGCAAGGCACCTACGGCCTCACCATATATTTTTCTGAAAAAAAATAAAACCAGTCCAACTAACAGTAGAGCTATAAACGCATATTGACCCGCATACAAAATACAAAGCGGCGCAACATACAGGCATGATGAAGTAATATCATTTCCGCAAATAGCGGTGGCAGCAAGCTGGCTTAATTTTTTAGGATGTGTTGTCGTTTGCGCGTTCATGTTTTAATGGTTCACTAACAAACTATGATCCGAAAAATTGTCACATGGAAATATTTTGTTTCAAATAAAAAAAATTTTTGAAAAAAAATACGACAAATTTTTTACAACTTCAACTCTATACTTCCTTTAATACCGAAATGAGGAATGCCTGGATTTTTTAAATAATTTAATCTCCATATTCCATCAATTCTTATAAGATGAAAAATATTATCAATCCCCAAACCTGCTTCCATATAAGGATGCTTATCGGGAATAGTAAAATGGTAATTTATAGAAGTATCGTAATATCCATTTGCAATTTTATTTGCTTCCGACATACCACCGATAACTCCGCGAAATGTTGCAAGCGATCGCCATTTTAATTTTTTTATTAATGGCAAATAATTAAAAGGGAAGCTTCCAAAAGATTGCTGAACTGCAAGACTTGCATATTTATCGCTTGCAAATTCAAACCTGTTCATATTATTGAAAGCATATTTGTTGTAATAATAAGTATCGTTTCCTTTTTGCACATCCAATAATAAAATGGGTAATACACCGTCCGTTAGTCCTGCATCTATTGTGTAAGATAATTGTCCGATTCTTCCATCAGTAAAATCATGTTGAATGTTAAGCTTCCATTTGTTATAATCAAAATCGCTTTTTAAAAAACCGTTGCTGACTTTTATTCCTTTTGTATAACTAAGTGTAACGATCGGATAATTGCTTCCGAGGCTTCCCCTGCGGTAATGCTCTGTAATAAATTTTTCTTTGTGTGAAAATCTTAATGAAAAAGTTGCTTCGTTTACATCATAATCATTATTGCTTCCGGGTTTAATTACTATGTAAGGTTTAAAATCACCATGAGTGTAATACACATTAAAAAAAGGCGTAAGTGCAGTATGCCTTAATTCTGCGCCAATCCCAATACCATTAGTAAAATATTTTTTGTAAATAATATCACCCTCTTTTGCATTTAGCAATCTTATTTCAGAATACTTTACTCTTCTTAAAAGAGAAGCAAAAACTGAATTTTGATCAAGCTCATCATTATGATCATACGTGCCTGCCAGATCGCTGGTTAAGCTTAATTGAAGCGTTGTCCATTGTTTTGTATTTAATACAAACATTGAACTGAGCAAATACCTGAATTGCTTATCTCTTGTTGACAATCCGCCATAGCCTCTTAATTGAATTTTACTGTTAAATAAATAATTTGTTTTTAAGCCAAACGTAAATCTGTTACCTTCTACCCTGTTGCTGGTATAGATGTAATAAAGATCTCCAATATCAACGTGGCCTGTGGTATAATAGCCGGTGGTTATGGCAGAAATAATTTTTCCATAAGTAATAACTGCAGGAATTTTATTTAAAGTATCCATCAAAATATACACTGAATTTTCTGATTTACTAAGAGGTTCAAATCGTTTATCCGTCCAGTTAGTAGTATCCATTTCCAACGATGCAACCTGCACTGGTTTTTTATCGAATGCAGTATCTATCATTTTATTATTAAGAATGGCATCTTTAAACAGGGTAGTTTTTTTTGCAATCACACCTGTTTTTTTCATATAAGGCACCGTTAGATCAATGTATAAAATATTTTTTTCGGGTAAAAATTTGTTTTGATTTGCTGCTTCAAAAAATTGAGAAATCTGGAACTTGTTTACAAAATTTATATTGGCATTTTTATCCATGTGCATTACAATAGATTTAATGGCAAATGAAGTATCTGCTATCCATAAGTAACCGTTGAATGTATTGCTTCCAAATTGTATAGGCGAAAACTGGACCTGAATGCACCTGTGGTTATCAAAAAAAAGGGTATCAAGTATGTGATAGTTATAATAATTCAAAGCATTATCTGATATGGGACTTACAAAATTTATATCAACCAGCTTAATATTATTATCATAAACATTTATTTTTTTATACAAGCCATCCACATAAGTTAACATGGACTTATTATCAAGCCCTGAACTTTTTATAGCCGTGTAATCATATCTTTCTTTTTCAGGATTTTTCTTAAAATAAAAATCCGAATTGCTTTCAGATAAATAAACGGGTAATGCTTTTTGATTATCTTCTGTAGTATCAAGATTATTAAATGCAAATGCCAAAGGTTTTAATAACCTGTTAGTTTGTATTTTCTCCGGAATATTTTTAAGATCAACTTCAATTTTATCATACACCTTACATTGGTAAGCCTGGTTGTTGAATACATCATTTAAGTTCTTATTTTTTATTACTTTTTTTATTAGTCTTTGTGCTTTTGAATACTTTGATTTTACTGCAACAATTACTTCGGCCATAGCTGCCGATGATGGTTCTGCTTCAAAATTAATTTCCTGTTTCAATGCTTTTCCAACGGGTTTTGATATAGTTTTATAACCAATCATTGAAATGGCAATTGAGTCCGTTCTATCATTTATTGAAAAAGTAAATTTTCCATTTTCATCTGTAATAACTCCATTACCTGAATTTAAAGAATAAATACTGCAGGAAAATAAAGGAAGCTTCGTTTGAGCATCAATTATTTTACCTGAGATAATACGGTCCTGTGCATAAGTGGTACAGCACATGCTTAAAAGAAAGACACATAAAAGCTGATATGATAAAAAAGTTTTTATAGAGAGCAGGTATTTAAATTAGCATGGCAAAAATATATCACAAAATTTCATCCGGCGAAATACTTTAAAATCAGAACTATAACGCTACTATTGTTTTTTCATTTTAATTTAGAAGAAAAAATTTCTTCAGCATTTATGGTTGTTTGATGAGCAACCTCTTCAACAGAAACATTTTTAATCTCTGCAATTTTTTGCGCTATGTATTTTAAATAGCTGCTTTCATTTCTTTTACCGCGAAAAGGAACTGGTGTTAGATATGGCGCATCCGTTTCCACTACAATGTGTGTTAGATCAATTTCTTTTATAACTTCTGCCAAACCTGAATTTTTATAAGTTGCAACCCCTCCGATTCCAAGAAAAAAACCCAGTTCAATTATATCTTTTGCATTTTGCAACGAGCCGCTAAAACAATGGAATATACCCGTCAATCCTTTGGCATTATAAGTTTTCACAACATCAATAGTTTCCTGCATTGCATTTCGGGTATGCAATACAAGTGGCAAATTATATTGTAATGCCCAGCCAACCTGTGTATGCAGGCTTTCGTATTGCTCTTTCATAAAAGAAGTATCCCAATAAAAATCCAGTCCGGTTTCTCCTATAGCAGCAAATTTTCTTTTCTTCAGCATGGCAAGAGCATAGTTAAGCTCTTCTTTATAATTTTCTTTTACTGAGCAAGGATGTAATCCTGCCATAGCAAAGCATTTATCGGGAAAAATTTTTTCCAGGTGAAACATTGCTGCCGTTTCAGCGCTATCAATTGCAGGCAAATAAAATTGTTGAACTCCTTCAATTTCAGCCCTTTTTATTACTTCATCAATATCTTTAGAAAAATCTTTTAAATACAAATGAGTATGTGTATCAATCATCTTCATGCAGCAAAGGAAAATTAAAAAAAATTAATGCTTTAATAAAACAATCAATAGGTTTCGCACTATATTATCCCGCATTGAATAAAATTGTTGTTGATTTGTTAAAAACTATTCATTAACTTCACAACAGTTTTCATAGGGTACGGATTAAAAACGGGCCTGGGTATCTACCCTGGCCCAATTTTTTTTACCTTATCTATGAAAGGATCTTAAACTGAAATTCTTTTTTAGAAAAATATTCCAAAATGCGGGGCAAAGCGTATTGCAGGCGGGGTAAGGCTTTTAGACTGTCATGAAATACTATTATTGAACCAGGTTTTGCATTATTAATTACATTAAGATAACAATTTTCAGGTGTAATTTTTTCATCAAAATCACCACTGAGTACATCCCACATAATTGTTTTTAATTTAAATTTTTCACCCTGCAATGCCTTTAATTGAAATTTTGTAATTTTTCCATAAGGTGGACGAAATAAATCGCTATCAATAATATTGGCCGCCATTTGTATATCATTAAGATATTCTTTGTCTGCTGTTTTCCATCCATTCAAATGATTCCACGTGTGATTTCCCGGCTTATGGCCTTCCAAAATCAATTGCTTATACGTTTCAAAATTCTCTTTTACATTTTTGCCAATACAGAAAAAAGTTGCTTTCGCATTGTATTTTTTTAACTGCTCTAAAACAAATGGAGTTGCTTGTGAATGAGGCCCATCATCAAAAGTAAGAAACAGAATTTTCTCTGTCACATGAATGTCCCAAACACATTCGGGATACAATTTTTTAAAAGCCCACGGCGTTTTAACCAGATAAAACATTTAAGAAAAATAAATCTTTTTTACGAATTAAACCCGTAGAAATAACAGTGGTCTTAGGTTTCTTAAACAAAACTTTTAAAAAAATACTTTATGAAATTAAAAAATTATCTGGTTGGCTTTGCCTTGATATCAATTGTTGCAGGCTTTTCTTCTTGTAAAAAGGATGGTTCAAACTCATCATCCAATGAAGTTGCTACTACAGTAGAACTTAGCGGAGACCAGGCTATATCTGACAACCTGAATTCAGACGCAGAAAATGTATTAAATGAAGCAGCTATTGACAACAATGTTGCCGGAAGCACACCTGTTGGCATTACTCAAACAATGAATGTGCTTGGTTGTGCAACTGTAACAGTAACTCCTTTACAGGGATTTCCAAAGAATATTGTTATAGATTTTGGAGCAGGTTGTACCTCACAATCTGGAACTGTAGAAAGAAAAGGAAAAATTAATATTACACTAAGTGATTCATTAAGGAAATCCGGAAGCATAGCTGTTATGACTTTTGATAACTACTATGTTGGAGGTTTTAAAAAAGAAGGAACTATTACATGGACTAATACAAGCCAGAATGGAATAAAAAGCTGGACCCGTCAATGTACTGATGGAAAAGTAACCACTCCTCATGGACATTACTGGCTGCACAGCGGCACTCAAAATGTTGTACAGACTGAAGGCTCAGCAACACCGCATAACTTACTTGATGATGTATTTTTTATTACAGGCAGCCATACTGTTACCAATGCAGCAGGGCAATCAAGAACTTCAGAAATTACCCAGGCTTTGGAGAAGAAAACATCTTGTGAAAATATTGATAAAGGTTCAATAAAAATTCAGGGGCCCAACCACTATGCCATTATTGATTATGGAGATGGCACTTGCGACCACGAAGCAACCATATCTATTGATGGAAGTAATCCAATAACATTCCAGTTAAGGTAATATTTTAAAAAATTAAAGAAGAACCTGTGAACAAAATCACGGGTTTTTCTTTTTAATAATTCATCTGTAAAGCACCTATTATCTTTGCAGAATGAATAAAGTAAGAGTAAGATTTGCGCCAAGCCCTACAGGAGGATTACATGTAGGAGGCGTTCGCACAGCCTTGTATAATTATTTATTTGCCAAAAAAAATAATGGTGATTTTGTTTTAAGAATTGAAGACACTGATCAAAGCCGTTATGTTCCTGTAGCAGAGCAATACATAATTGATTGCCTTGCATGGTGTGGTATTGAGCCAGATGAAGGCCCGCATAAAGAAGGCCTATATGGACCTTACAGGCAAAGTGAAAGAAAAGTTTTATATAGAAAATATGCTGAAGAACTTGTAAAAAATGGCCATGCTTATTATGCTTTTGATACACCTGAAGAAATAGAAGCATTGAGAGAAAAGTTGAGAGCCGAAGGAAAAAATAATCTTCAATATGGGCATGCCGTGCGCCTTAATATGCGCAATTCACTTTCATTATCTCCTGAAGAAACTGAAGCATTAATTAAGATTGGATTTCCGCATGTAATAAGAATAAAAATAAACCCTGATGAATTTGTTTCATTCAAAGATGTTATAAGAGGCGATGTAAATATGGATACCAATGGGGTTGATGATAAAGTTTTATTAAAGGCAGACGGAATGCCCACCTATCATCTCGCAGTAGTGGTAGATGATTATTTAATGAAGATAACACATGCGTTTCGTGGAGAAGAATGGTTACCCAGCGCACCTGTCCATGTGCTGCTTTGGAAATACCTTGGATGGCAAAAACAAATGCCAAAATGGGTTCATCTTCCATTAATACTAAAGCCTGATGGAAACGGAAAACTGAGTAAGAGAGATGGCGAGCGGCTTGGATTTCCGGTTTTTGCTTTAGAATGGAAAGATGCAAATTCCGGAGTTGTTATGAAAGGTTTTAAAGAATTGGGATTTTTACCAGAAGCATTTATAAACATGCTGGCTTTGCTCGGATGGAATGACGGAACTGAAAAAGAAATATTTTCGAAAGATGAATTGATCGAAAGATTTTCACTTGAGAGAATACATTCCAGTGGCGCAAAATTTGATTTTGAAAAAGCAAAATGGTTCAATCATGAATGGATAAAAAAATCTTCTCCTTCTCATTTGTTTCCTTATATCAAAGATTTATTTGAGCAAAAAGAAATTACAATAAAAGATTATCATCAACTTGAAAATGTAATTTCATTGGTGAAGGATCGTTGTACGTTGCTTACTGACTTTATTGAACAAGCACAATTCTTTTTTGTAAAGCCCCAACAAATTGATATTGCTTCTATCCTTTCTAAATGGAATGATCAAAAAAATCTTTTCTTTACTGAATTAATACGTACTTACCAGCTTACTGATGTATGGAATGCAACAGAACTTGAAAATGCTTTCAAAGAAATCGCTTCAATAAATCAATTAAAAACCGGCGAACTCATGCTGCCGTTACGCATAATGTTAGTAGGAGGAAAATATGGACCTGGTGTATTTGATATTGCAGCAATATTAGAAAAACCTGAAACTGTAAATCGGATAGAGCATGGTTTATCTTTACTTAATACAGAATCCAAAACTTAATTTTGTATTACATTACTTTTATGCACAATGACAGAAAAAAATAAGTCCGTAAATAAAGTTTCAACAAAACAAAGGCCTATACGTGTGTTGGTTGCAAAGGTTGGGCTTGATGGACATGATCGGGGTGCAAAGGTAATTGCAACTTCTTTACGCGATGCAGGGATGGAAGTAATTTATACAGGATTAAGGCAAACTCCTGAAATGGTTGTGAATGCTGCATTGCAGGAAGATGTAGATGCCATTGGCATCAGCATTTTATCAGGAGCACACAATACCATATTTCCTAAAATATTACATCTATTAAACGAAAAAAAAATGGATGATGTGCTTTTAACCGGTGGTGGTATTATTCCTGATGATGATATGAAAACTTTGAATGAGTTGGGTGTAGGGAAATTATTTCCACCCGGAACGCCTACTACGGAAATTGCAGAATATATTAAAGCATGGGTAAAAGAAAACAGGAATTTTTAAATTATTTTTTATGAGCAACTCTATTCGGATTTTTAAATTTGAAGAACAGGAGGCATATAATTTAGAATTAATAAGGAACTCCACTATTGAAGACCGGTTTAGGAAATTATACATGATGCAAAAAATGTCCATAAAGATTTGTGGATGTGACTCGTTTTAGATGAAATAAAAAATAAAAAATAATTCTTATGGATTTTTCTACATTAAAAATAGTAATTGAAAATAATATTTTTATCATCACCATTAACCGGCCCGATAAATTAAATGCATTAAACCAAACAGTTTTACAAGAGCTTGATGCTGCAATAAAAAATGTTTATGAAGATGAAAATATTAAAGCAGCCATCATAACAGGAGCCGGGGAAAAAGCATTTGTTGCAGGAGCAGATATTGCTGAATTTATTTCTGTAAAAGATGACGAAGGCACTTCACTTGCAAAAAAAGGACAGGAAATATTTTTTAAAATTGAGAATTGCCCTAAGCCTGTAATAGCTGCTGTGAACGGTTTTGCATTGGGTGGAGGTTGTGAGCTGGCAATGGCTTGTCATTTCAGATTAGCAAGTGAAAATGCAAAATTTGGACAGCCGGAAGTAAACCTCGGTCTTATTCCCGGGTATGGAGGCACTCAGCGTTTACCCATGCTCGTTGGTAAAGGCAAAGCAATGGAATTGATGATGAGCGGCAGCATGATTGATGCAGCCGAAGCAAAAAATCTGGGGTTGGTAAATTATATTACTTCACCTGAAACACTTCTGGATAAATCAAAAGAAATATTACAAATTATAAATACAAAATCGCCTGTTGCAATTTCCAAAGTAGTTGCCGCAGTGAATGCATTTTACCGGCATGATAACGATGGGTTCTCTGAAGAGATAAAATTGTTTGGAGAAGTCTTTTCGTCTAATGATAAGAAGGAAGGAACCACCGCTTTCATTGAAAAACGAAAACCTGTATTTAAAGGAAATTGATAAAATATAATTGGGTTAACTTTGAAAAAATGAAAACTGCAATAACTCACCGGATTTTTTTGTTGCTGTTTATAGTAGTATGCTTATTTACTGGTTATTGGATATTTCACACGCATACAATATTACAGGATACAGGTTCTCCTCATTCCGTCGTAAGATTATTTAATATCAATAATGATTTGCTGTATAATATTGTCACGATTTTTTCCATGATTTTATTAGTGCTTTCAAATATTTTTTATTGGCGTACGGGTAATGGAATGTTTTTTTTGTGCAGCATTCTTTATTTCATTGCCGGTATTATTTCATTAGCTATATTAGATGATGCACGTTTCTCTTATACAATACAAACCGGGTTGTGGAAAGGAGGATTTTCCAAAGACTATATCGCCATCTTCTATATGATAATTATTGTGATAATTATCATATTGCTGGATTTTTTTATCATAAAATATTTAAGAGAAAGATTCCTGAAGAAAACCAAAATAATAAGTAAAAAAGATTATGGAATATAGAATAGAAAAAGATACAATGGGCGAAGTGAAAGTGCCTGCTGCAGCATATTATGGAGCACAAACACAACGAAGCATTGAAAATTTTAAGATTGCACAGGATATTAACAGGATGCCCAAAGAAATCATCCGTGCGTTTGCTTATTTAAAAAAAGCCGCTGCTATTACAAATTTTGATGCAGGTATTTTATCCAAAGAAAAATGCGAACTTATAAGTAAAGTTTGTGATGAAATTCTTGCAGGAAAATTAGATAATGAATTTCCTCTTGTTGTATGGCAAACAGGAAGCGGAACACAAAGCAATATGAATGTAAATGAAGTAATCGCATACCGCGGCCATGTTTTAAACGGCGGAAAACTTTCTGATAAAGAAAAAGTACTTCACCCTAATGATGATGTAAATAAATCTCAGTCGAGTAATGATACTTTCCCTACAGCCATGCATATTGCTGCTTATAAAATTCTTCATGATCTTACCTTACCGGCAATAGAAAATCTGAAAAATACTTTTGATAAAAAGTCAAAAGTTTTTATGCATATCGTTAAGATTGGCCGCACGCATTTCATGGACGCTACCCCGTTAACACTTGGCCAGGAGTTTAGCGGCTATGCCTCACAGTTAGATCATGGAATTAAAGCAATTAATAATACATTATCACATTTGAGTGAATTGGCTCTTGGTGGTACAGCTGTTGGTACAGGCATCAACACACCACCGGGTTATGCAGTAAATGTTGCAGAAACAATTTCAGAACTTACCGGCCTTCCATTTAAAACTGCCAAAAATAAATTTGAATCCCTGGCCGCACATGATGCAATTGTAGAAACTCATAGCGCTTTAAAAACAGCAGCGGTAAGCCTTATGAAAATAGCAAACGATATCAGAATGCTTTCGTCAGGCCCACGGAGTGGCATAGCCGAAATTCATATACCAGATAATGAACCAGGTTCTTCTATAATGCCTGGCAAAGTAAATCCAACACAATGTGAAGCGCTTACAATGATTGCTGCACAGGTAATGGGTAATGATGTTGCTATAAGTATTGGTGGCGCTACCGGTCATTTTGAATTAAATGTTTTTAAACCCGTGATGATTTATAATTTTTTGCATAGCGCAAGGCTTATTGGAGATGGCTGCAATAGCTTTAATGAAAAATGTGCAAAAGGGATTGAACCTATACTGGATAATATTAAAAAGCATGTTGATAATTCACTAATGCTTGTAACTGCACTTAATACAAAAATTGGTTATTACAAAGCCGCCGAAATTGCACAAAAAGCTCACAAAGAGAATACAACGTTAAAGGAAATGGCAGTAAAGCTCGGCTATGTTACACCGGAGCAATTTGATGAATGGGTGGTTCCTGAAAATATGGTTGGCAACCTGATTTCCTCCCCAATTCTTCCAGATGAAGGACTTTAATAAAAGCCTCAACATTTAATTTAATTTAATTTAATTTATCATTACACCATTGTTGTGGCTTTATTTAATACTTTTAAAAAATTTGGTAAGAACTAATATCATAAGTCTGTGTAACACCTGTATTAAAACTTGAATGTATCTCTCCGGCATTATTTGCAAACCAACGCTCATCCGTTTCTACAGCGATAGGTACGCCAGTGATAAAATATTCGTACTGCACTTTAATTACATCCTGGAAATTAAGGTTGCCTATTGATACAGAAACTCCTTTAGCAAGAATAGTCATTTTTACAAAACCTGAAAGAGGCAGGCCGCCAATATTCCCATTCACATTTGGCGATAGCCATGTTGTACCTGATGGTACATTATCTTTTAAAAATATAAATTCACCTGATACGCTTTGGTCAAAAGGTATATAATTTGTGTAATCAAGGTATTGGTAATAATCTCCACCCGGCTTACGGTAGTAAAGTGAATCGAAAGCATTTGTAAATGGCACATCATAAGCGGCGATTGTATTATATGTTTCACCTCCAAAAACGGGTGAATAATTTATAACAGCAGCATGAACATCATCAGAAGCAGTACCCCCCGCAAGACTATAAGTCCAGTTAGAATTTAATGTAACCGGAAAATAATCTTTTATAACGCCTTGCGTAAACGTAATACTAAAATTACAGGTGCTTATTCCAAATGTTACTGAAAAATTTTGCACTCCCTGGTCTAAGGGTGTGCCGGTTCCTATAAGCGTAATTGTTTGTACACCTGCTGTTGAAAAAGTACCGGCAGTGGAAAAGATTACACCATTAACTGAATTGGTAGTAATATTATAGTTACCCGCAGTGGTAACATTTACCTGGATTTCAACAGTATTTGATTCATTAAGAATAAGCCCTTGCTGATATACTCCTGCTATTGTAAATGGTGTACAATCACCACCACCTCCGCCTAAAGTTCCGTCTGCAGGTATTCCAAAATTTATTGTAAAACTGCACTGGCTGTTTCCATAACTTAAAGTAAAATTTTGATCACCGGAATTTGTTGGCGTGCCCGAGCCGGTTAATATTATATTTTGAACTCCAATAGATGTAAATGTTCCTGTTTTTGAAAACATTATTCCATTTACTGTATTAGTAGTGATGGTGTAAGTGCCCGGAGATGCCACAATTACCTGGGCCTGAACAGTATTATCTGTTGTTAATGCAATGCCTTTGGAGTAAGTTCCATTTATAGTAACAGGTTTACAATTTCCTGAACTTTCGCCCAAAACGCCATTAGAAATTCCATTATTGGAGCTACTGCCTCCAATTGATGAAGTAAACTTTCCCTGGGTTAAAAGTTTTGAATTACCCACAGAATCTGTTGCCTTACCTGTGAATGTACCCGAAATATTATTGTTACTATAAGAGGTTACATTCACAATAAATTCTCCAATAAGCTGGCTTGCTTCATAAATAGTTTTGGTGCCTTCAGTGTATTCAAAAGAGCTTTGAAACAATGAAGCTTTATACGTGCCTGTCTTGAAAGTATCGGCATATAAATGCAAATTAAAAATTTGCGAACCATCTTTTGAATGTCCCACAAGATTTAATTCTTTTGTATTTAAGACGCCTCCGGAAATAATATAGCCAGAGTCCATATCACCTTTAAATTGTGTTTGCCCATCTTTAAATTCCCAGGTACCTGAAGAAAGTTTTAAATTGCCGCCCTCAATGCTATATTCTTTTTTGCACGCATTTAGCAACAATACTATCAAAAAAATATAACCAGTGATTTTGATAAGCTTCATTATACGAATTTAAAATTTAATAGCTTCCGTTGCATATTAAGAAACTTGCATCTCATCATTAACTAACGTTTCGGTTTCTATGCTTTTTAAATTTACATTTTTTTCATGGCTCTTAAAAAAACGCTTTTGGAAAATAAGAATGGTAATTATCCCTATCGAAATGCAGGCATCAGACAAATTAAAAATTGGTCTGAAAAATTCAAAATCTTCCCCACCCCAAACAGGAATCCAGACTGGAAAATGTGCATTTCTTATAACCGGAAAATATAACATGTCAACTACTTTTCCGTGCAGAAATCCTGCATAGCCATTGGCAGGAAAAATTTTCGCAATGTTATAAGTCATCATGCTGCTATCTTCGAAAATGAGACCATAAAACATGCTGTCAATCAAATTGCCCAGTGCACCTGAAAAAATAAGCGCCACACAAACAATAAATCCCGGATAGTATTTTTTTTGTATAATTTTTTTGATATAAAATATACCAAAAATAACTGCGGCAAGGCGAAATAAGGTTAGAAGCATTTTACCCCATTCGCCGCCAAACTTCCAGCCATAAGCCATGCCTTCGTTTTCAATAAAATACAATCTGAACCAGTTACCAATCATTGCGTGTGATTCACCCGCATGGTAATGTGTTTTTACATAAATTTTCAATGCCTGGTCTGCAATTACAATGAGGCATATTATTAAAAAAATATTTCTTCCTTTCACGTAATAAATTTAGTGGGTAAAGATAGCAAAATTGGAGAAGGCTTTAAATCAAATACGTTAATTATTAGTAAACAATTCCTAGAAAACGCCTATTAAAACTCTGTATTGTGTAGAAGAATTTATTCTTCAAAATATATACGCTTAACTCTTTGTGAAATACCGGTCATTATTTCATAAGGAATTGTTTGTGCCCATTCTGCCAATAAATATAGCGGCAAAGGTTCGCCAAAAACAATTACATCATTGCCTTCCTGAATTATTTCCAGGTCTGTCACATCAAGCATCGTCATATCCATACAAACATTTCCAACTACCGGAACAAGATTCCCTTTAATAAACATTTTTCCTTTTCCATTTCCAAGGCTTCTGGGATAGCCATCTGCATAACCAATACGAACTGTTGCAATAATGCTATCTCTTTCAAGCTTTGCATTTCTTCCATAACCCACCGTTTCACCTGCTTTTACTTTTTTAATTTGTGATACAGTAGTGGTAAGTGTGCTAACATTTTTTAATTGTTGCTGAATCTCTTGATTACTGTCAATTCCATAAAGGCCAATTCCTAATCTTACCATATCCATTTGTAATTGAGGATGGCGGCTAATTGCAGAAGTATTAGCAACATGCTTATCAAATTTATAGCCGAGCCCTAACCCAAGAATTTCGCAGCATTGTTCAAAAATTTTTGATTGATGAAATGTAAAATTATCTTCATTTTTATTTTCGCTCGCAACAAGATGCGTAAATACTGTCATTACTTTTACTAAAGAATTTCCTGAAATAATCTGAGTCAATTCATCTATATCATCAGCAGTAAAACCAAGCCTGTGCATTCCTGTATCAATTTTTAAATGAACAGGATAATTATTTATTCCTGACGATTTTAAAAATTTTTGAAGTTCATTTAAAATACCGAATGAAAAAATCTCGGGTTCCAGGTTATAATTTATAAGAGAATCAAAAGTATTGGTTTCAGCATTCATTACCATTATTGGCGAAGTGATTCCTGCTTTGCGCAATTCAACTCCTTCATCTGCATAAGCCACAGCCAGGTAATCTGCTTTATGATATTCTAACAGCGATGCAATTTCATAGCTTCCGCTTCCATAGCTGAACGCCTTTACCATAGCCATAATTTTTGTTGCTGGCCTCAGCAGTTTTTTATATTGTTTTAAATTATGAATAATTGCATTCAGGTTTATTGAGAGTACTGTTTGGTGAATTTTTTCTTCAAGTGCGTGACTTATTTGTTCAAAGCCAAAACTGCGTGCACCTTTTATTAAAATAGTTTCATCATGAAAATGCAGCAACGGAAAATGCTTAAAAAAGTCTTCGACGGTAAGGAAAAAATATTTTTCTTTAATAAATGAAAAATTATTTTGATGAGAAAATATATCCGGTCCTAAACCAACAAGCCTGTCTGCTTTTTTTTGTAAAATAAGATCGGCAACATGAGAATACAGTTCATCTTGCTTCATACCAGATTGCAAAATATCTGATAAAATAACTGTACGTTTTTTGTGTTGTTTTTGTTGTTGTAAAAAGTCAAGCGCAATTGATAAAGAATGTAAATCATTACTATAGCTATCATTTATAATAGTGCAATGATTCGTGCCCTGCTTCAGTTCCAGCCGCATGGCAATTGGATAGAGAGATAAAAATCTTCGTGTGATTTTTTCATCAGTCTTATTTAATATCATCAAAACACACCAGCAATTGATGGCATTTTCAAATGAAGATTCATCTGTAAATGGAATAGAAATGGAAATATTTTTTTCTTTATAAAGTGCATCAATTTTTGTATAGCCTTTATTTTTTTTTATTGATAAAATTTGTAATGCATTACCACTATTTTTTCCCCATGAAAATAATTGCAATGCGTTATTTTCATTTTTAATTTTTTGCTTAAAAATCAACACTTCATTCTTTACATCATTATCATCAGCACAAAAAATAAGATGTTTTGCTTCTATAAATAATTTTAATTTCTCTTGCATTTTTTGAATCTTATTTTCAAATCCCTCGTCATGTGCCTGACCGATATTTGTAAGTATCCCAATAGTCGGCTTAATAATTTTTTCAAGGTTTTCCATTTCACCTGGATGTGAAATACCTGCTTCAAAAATTGCCAGGTTATGCGATGAATTCTTTTCCAATACACTTAGTGGCACTCCTATTTGAGAGTTGTAACTGCGGGGACTTCTTACAATTGAAAAATCATGTTCCAGTAATTGATTCAACCATTCTTTTACAACTGTTTTACCATTGCTTCCGGTAATGCCAATTATAGGAAACTCACTGCTATCAGGCGTTGTATTGAATTGGCTACGATGATGTGCTGCCAGTTTTTGCAAAGCAACAATTGTATTATCAACCATTATAACATTTGCGAGGGAAATTTTTTTTACATCAATTTTCTTATTATCGGTTACAAAATTGCGCAGCCCTTTTTCATATAAGCCTTCGATGAATTCGTTTCCGTTACGATGAGAAGTTTTTAATGCAAAAAAAACAGATGCTTCAGGAAAAATCATTTTTCTGCTATCAAGTGAAAGATAAGCAGGCATCGGCAAACCTGTATTTTTATTTACTAATCTTCCTCCTGTAAATTTTGCAATTTGATATATAGTATATTGGATATTTACATTCACTTTTATTCAGCTTTTATTTGAACGAATAATTCCTTTTTTATCTTTTTTATAAATAGAAAATAAAACAGAGCCGGAAATGCAGCCAACAATAACCAATAAAGATATCCATACCTGCAAATGAATATCAAGGTATTCTATCAGCATTTTTGTTCCAATAAAAATTAGTACAATGGCAATACCTTCTTTAAGGTATTTGAATTTATCTACTGCGCCTTTCAATAAAAAAAATAAAGAACGTAACCCTAACACGGCAAAAATATTGGAAGTATATATAATCATTTTATTTTGTGTAATAGCAAATACAGCTGGTATAGAATCTAATGCAAAAACAATATCTGTAGTCGCCAGCATAATAATAACTACAAAGAGAAGAGTAAAACGTTTTTTACCATTGGTCATCTTTGTGAATTTACCACCATTAAAATCGTGAGTTATGGGCACAACCTTTTTTAGCAATTTATATACAACATTCTTTTCGGGATCGAATTCCTTTTCATTGTCAATTAAAAACATTTTAATGCCTGTATAAACAAGGAATGCCCCGAATATATACAGCAGCCATCTAAACTCATGTACAAGTGCAATGCCTACAGTTATAAAAATGACTCTTAAAATTATTGCAATCAAAATACCAAGAAGAAGTGCACGGTTCGTATATTTTTTAGGAATACCGAAATAGGAAAATATAAGAATAAATACAAAAATATTATCTACGCTTAATGCCCATTCCATAAGATAAGCACTTATGTATTCAAGCCCTTTAGTTTGCCCGTCTTCAATCCAAACAAATACAAAAAAACCTAATCCAAGACTTACCCAAAATATAGTTTGAAGAAGCGCTTTCTTAATTGAAATAGTTGTTGCCTTCTTACTTAGCAAACCCAAATCAAAAACTAATGCAAGCGCCAATACAATTCCAAATATCAGGTAAGTCCATTCTGTTGCATTCATTTATAAAGTATTCTTGCAAAGATATGTTTTGCGAGGAGCTATAGTCAAACGGCATTCCATTTTAGCAATTGATTACATACTGTATTTTTTTCTGCGCCACCACTGGTATATAATTCCGAAAAGAATAATTAATAACACCGGCAATACAAGATTAATAAACTGCCATTTGGTTTTTTCTTCTGCGGTCTTTTTAGGATCGAGAAGACGAAGCATATAATCTTTTGCTCTCGCTTCACTAAGGCCCGCATTATTTACAAGATATTCCAGGCAATTTTCCACAAATTCCTTATTAGAAAACTGGTATTCATACTGGGTTTCCAGCGTATATGAATTTACGCCCATTGGTATTGGCTGCCCTTTTACAATTCCATTAAGAGCTATATCACCATCAGCAATTACAATCATTTTATTATCGTTGATGCATTGCATTAAAAATGGCGTACCATAGCCTGCAAGAGAATCCATAACGGGCTGGCCTACTCGATTTTTATATAAAGAATTAAATTTCCCTTCAAGCAATACACCTGCAGAAATATCCTTTTTTTTATATGCTTCGTCTTCAGGCGCATTCCTGTTTTCTTCGCCACTTATTAATGCAGGTGTTTCAATGGTTCTTGCATTTGCAGATGAAGTAAGTAAAAGAGTCTTTTTAATTCCCGGCGCATTTACCGTATCTATTGAATTTACAAACTTGCCCGCTACAAGCCCTACATTTTTATTAATTACACTATTTTGTTTTGATTCAAATAATGGGAAATAATTCCAGTGTAAAAATTCAAACTGGTCTTTACTATTAACGCTAAAAGGCAAAAAGTCACATTGAAGATCCATCAAAAGATCGGGATTGATTCTTGCTCCATATTTAAACAACAGATCTTCAAGATTTAAATTACGGTCATAAGCAATTACCTGGTTTTTCATTTGAAGGCTATCCATTTCTGCTTCCAGCCTGTCAATAAACCATATCACTTTACCCCCACGCATAACATATTGGTCAATTTTTAATTTTTCAGCTTCAGTAAAAGGAATAGTTGGCTTTACAATTAAAAGAAGACGGAAAGTATCAGGGATTACAGGCTCTTTTTCAATATTCATCATGAACAAAGTGTAATTCTTTTTCAAAACATTTTCCACAAGGTCATACACGTTAGCTCCTGTAGGTTCTCCATTTCCAACCGAATATGCAACTATAGGTTTGTGATCTTCCATCACTTTATAAATTGAATTCGCAAATTCATATTCAAGTAAGGCATCTGCACTGTTTAACTCTTTATTATCAATAGCTCTTGGGCCTGAGTATAGGTTAACTGCTAATACCTTATTTTTATAATTAACTAACGCTGCCGGGTAAATGTATTGCGATTGTTCACCTGACTTTAACTGTACTTTTAGGTTGATTGGAACAATTCCTAATGAAGAAAGTGTATCAGCGTAGGTTCTTGATGTGCCCCGCATTTGGTCATCGGGAGAAATTACTTTATTCTGAACATTACCATTTGAATATTCTTTAAATTCCTGTAAAAGCTCCTGGGCAGATGCAGATAATTTTTTAAAACCCGAGGGTAGATCTCCCCTTAAAAAAATCTGCACTTGCACCACGTCATTAAGGCTATGTAGCATTTTTTTAACTGGTGAAGAAATAGTAAATCTTTTTTCGTTGGTGAGATCAACACGCATATGAAAAACAGAGGCAAATAAATTAACGGCTATTACAGCAGCAATTACCACAAACCATCCCAATTTTTTATTTTTATTTTTTTCTGAAATAACGTTCATTAGAATGTGGTGCTATTTTTTGGTTATTTTTTTTTGTGTAGCAAAAAGAAAAAGAAAAATGATGCTTAGGAAATAAATAATATCACGCGTATCTACCACACCACGACTTATATTGCGGTAATGAAAATCAATGCCGGCCATTTCAATATAGTAATCAGCATTACCAGTAAATACCGGCAATCTACTTATAGCATTAAATCCGAAATATAAAATAAGGCAGGCAAAAGCGCCCGTTAAAAATGCTATTACAGCATTGGAGGTAAGTGCGGAACACAATATACATATTGCCCCGAAAACTGCAGCGAGTAATACCAATCCAATATAAGAACCTGTAATACCGCCGCTGTCAATACTTCCGGCAGCAGACAAAGAATGTATAGTATAAACATACAATAGCGTAGGAAGCAATGCAACAAGAATAACTAAAAGTACTGCAAAATATTTTCCTGTTACAATTTGCCAATTGGTAAGCGGCCTTGTTTGTAAAATTTCAAAAGTGCCGGATTTATATTCATCTGAAAAACTTCTCATGGTTAAAGCGGGAATAAGAAAAATAAATACCCACGGAGCCAGATTAAAAAACGCATCGAGTGTTGCATAACCAAAATCAAAAATATTGCTGTCTTTTAATATAAAAAGATAAAGCCCGTTTACCAGCAGAAATAAAATTATAGTAATGTAACCTGCAAGGCTATTGAAATACTGGCGTAATTCTTTTTTGGCAATAGATATCATGCGATATAAAAAAGTGCAATTTAAGTGTTGAAAAATAATTAAAAAGTTTTGATTTATTTTTTAAGCAGCGTTTTTGTATAATTGTTTGTCATACTTGTGTTATACCACTAACCTTGCCTGATATTTTTTTAAATTTAGATTCTTTGAAAAAACGAATAAAAGTTGAATATTCTTTTTAGCACTAAAAAGTAATCTTTCAAGGATTCTGTTTCAAAAATTTACCTAAACCAACTGGAAAGCTCCCGATATCCGGGAGTTTTTTATTTTGATAAAGTAACCAATTCCCTATATTAAAATTTGCATCTGTAAAATACATTCAAACTAAAATTCAGAAACTAAGGACTGCTATTAAAATAAAACAGGCTTTCTAAAAAGAAAGCCCGTTGTTATCTATCAAAATGAAAAAATTAAACTCCGAAACTTTCTCCACAACCACAACTGCGGCTTGCATTTGGATTACTGAAATAAAATCCTTTTCCGTTTAATCCATCACTAAAATCAAGGGTTGTATTTACGAGGTATAAAAAACTTTTCAGGTCGGTAACTACTTTAATCCCATTATCATCAAATTCCTGATCCATTGGTTTCTTTTCATTATCAAAATCCATTTTATAACTAAGGCCTGAACATCCGCCTCCCACAACGCTTACTCTTAAAAAATAATCATTATCGGGAAGTTCTGCATCTTCCATTAGCTTAGAAACTTTAGTTTTCGCTTTATCGCTTACATAAATCATAATAATGTGGTAATGTGCTTATAGGACTAATGTGCTAATGAATCTTCAGCTTGAATTAGCAAATTATCACATTATCTAATCAGCTAATTAATGTACCAGACTTTCTTTAAAACTTATTTTCTCCATGCCGTTCTTTACGCGGTAATCGTTAATAGCTGATTTTATTGCATCTTCTGCTAACACGGAGCAGTGTATTTTAACCGGGGGAAGATTAAGTTCTTCCACTATATCCATGTTATCAATTTTTAATGCATCATCCACGCTCTTTCCTTTAAGCCATTCTGTAGCTAAAGATGAAGATGCAATGGCAGAACCGCAACCAAATGTTTTAAACTTAGCATCTTTTATCATTCCTGTGTCATCATCCACTTCTATTTGCAAACGCATAACATCACCACATTCCGGTGCACCCACTAAACCGGTTCCTACATTTTTTTTGCTTTTATCCAAAGTTCCTACATTTTTAGGATTCTGGTAGTGGTCAATAACTTTATTTGAATATGACATGATTTTTAATTTTAAAATTTGTATTTTTCTAAATTTACGATTTAATTAAACAATTGCGAAATTTTGAACCCGATTATCTTCAAGCAATTAATGAGCTGCCCACTCAATTTTTTCAAGATCAATTCCTTCTTTCCACATTTCCCACAATGGACTCATTTCTCTCAATTTTAAAACTGTTGAACTCACCTGATCAATAGTATAATCAATTTGTTCTTCAGTAGTAAATCGTCCCAATCCAAAACGCAGCGAAGAATGTGCCAAATCATCGCCAAGGCCCAGCGCTTTTAAAACATAAGAAGGTTCTAATGAAGCAGAGGTACAGGCAGAGCCGGAACTTACCGCTATATTCTTATTAAAACCCATCATAAGACCCTCGCCTTCTACATATTTAAAACTGATATTACTTACATGCGGCAAGCGATGTTCTGTGCTACCGTTTACATAAGCTTCTTCCAACTTTAATAATTCGGTTTCTAATTTATCGCGCAATTTTGCAATGTGGGCAGTATCGCTTTCCATATCTAAACGACAAAGTTCGCAGGCTTTTCCAAACCCTACAATACCCGGCACATTTAAAGTACCGCTACGCATAGATCTTTCATGTCCTCCACCATCCATTTGTGCGGTAACCTTTACCCTGGGATTTTTACGGCGAACATATAACGAACCAACACCTTTTGGGCCATACATTTTATGTGCACTGAATGCCATCAAGTCAATACCATCAGCGTTTACATCAACATGAATTTTTCCAACAGCTTGTGTTGCATCAGTAAAAAATAGAGCGCCGTGCTTTTTAGCAATTTTACTTATTTCTTTTACAGGTTGTATCACTCCTATTTCATTATTAGCATACATAATAGCAACTAAAATAGTTGTTGGCTTCATAGCTGCTTCCAGTTCTTTAAGATTAATCAAACCGTTTTCCTGTACTTCAAGATAGGTAACCTCGCCACCCATTTTTTGAATATGCTTACAAGTATCTAATACAGCTTTATGTTCTGTAGTTGCGGTAATAATATGGTTGCCCTTGGATGCATACATTTCATATATTCCTTTCAGTGCAAGGTTATCAGCTTCGGTAGCCCCGGATGTAAAAATGATTTCTTTAGGATCAGCTCCAATAAGCTTTGCCACCTGCTCACGTGCATAATCAACTGCTTCCTCAGCTTCCCAGCCGAAAGGATGATTACGGCTGGCTGCATTGCCAAAATGTTCCAAAAAATAAGGAGTCATAGCTTCCAAAACTCTTGGATCCATTGGAGTAGTGGCATTATTATCAAGATATACCGGTAATTTCAACATAAATAATTTTTTTAGAACTCTTACAAATTTACATTAAAAGCCTTTAAAATGAAGTTATACTTTTAGACAAAAATAATTTTTACCAAAGTCGAAAACCCGTAACTTTTCTCTTTTTGTACACATAATGTAAATTTGAATTAAAATATATAATGAAAAAAGTTGAGCATATAGGCATTGCTGTCAAAAAACTTTCTGTTTCTATTCCACTTTTTGAAAAATTATTAAACACTCCTTGTTATAAAACTGAAGCCGTAGAAAGCGAACAGGTAAATACAGCTTTTTTTCAAAAAGGTGAAAGTAAAATTGAATTGGTTGAAGCCTATGCGCCGGCAAGTGTAATCAATAAATTTATTGAAAAAAAAGGAGAAGGGCTTCATCATATAGCATTTGAGGTAGATGATATGGAAGCTGAAATAAAACGCCTGGTAAATGAAGGTTTCACTTTAATAAATGAAATACCGAAAGAGGGAGCAGATAATAAAATCCTTTGCTTTCTTCATCCAAAAGATACCAATGGAGTTTTGATAGAGTTAGTAATGGAGAAAAAAATCAATGGTAACAGTTGAAATATTATAAAAATTTTAAAACTTAATATAAGCACCCACTTTCACATAAAAGCTTGTTGACAAATTTTCTTTTTGTAAAATGCCATCAACTGCATAAGTAGCAGGGTTTTCAGGTATAGCTAATGTTGGAGTAGCGAATATTCCCCATTTTTTTGCATCATAAGTTACTGGTATTAAAAATTCATAATCTAAGATAGAAAAATGATTTTGCTGTGGAAAGCTGATTACCTTATTGCTGTTCGTATTGTTTTTTCCGGTGTTATGGCCTTTACCTTTTGAGCCTGAGGAAAAATTAAACTTTCTGTTTTTATAATAACTTCTGTAAAAAGATTGCGTGCCTGCATTTACTTCGGCAGTGGGAGAAATAGTCCATGTATTATTGTCATCTCCAAAAGAAAAAGGATGTGACAAATTACCATTCAGCGTAAAATCAATATTAGTTGAAATAAGAAAATCTGCACCGCCTCCAAGCTTTAGGGCACCTGTATTGTAGCTGAAATAAGTTCCTGCGTCGCCTTGCAATTCAGAAGTGACTGCATAACTGCTATTGCTGTAAAAATATTTTTCTGCATAAAAGCCACCATCAAAATTATCTTTAATACTAAAATCATATCCTGCTCCAAGCGACATTTCATCTATCCTGCCGGCATCGGCGGAGTTTGCCAGAAAGGACATGCTGCCGTTTACATAAACACCTGATTTATGAAAATAACCAATTGAAGGACTTAAATAAGAAACTACTGATGAATCTTTTCTCCCGGAATAAACTGCGTTTGAAAGATAATTGGCTGAAGCTTTGAAATAAGATTTTTTATTATTTGAGGAATCACTTTGGGCATAAACATTTGCCTGAAAATATATTGAAATAATGAAAAGTAAGCAGGCAATAATTCTTTGAAATTTCATATTAGTAATTGTAGATTTAATTTTTGAGAATAAAGTTAAATGTGCAGAGAATATTCATGATTTTGTAGTGAGTTAAGTAATTTATAAATCAAGCAAATAAAATCGGGATAATAACTTTAGATTGGATGATTTTATTGTTTACTGTTCATCACAGTAATGTAAAATCATTTTTAATACCATTTCAGAAATATAAAAATAATCAATTCAAAAACGGATTATACTTCATCTCATTTCCAATTATAGTTTCAGGTCCATGGCCCGGATACACTTTTACATCTCCAGGTAATGTAAAAAGTTTTTTTTTAATATTCCTCAGAAGGTCTTCGTGGCTTCCACCCGGTAAATCAGTACGACCAATACTGTTTTGAAATAAAACATCTCCGCCAATTATAAATTTTTGTTTCTCACAATAAAAACAAATGCTTCCAGGTGAATGCCCCGGCGCATGAATTACTTTTAAGGTATCATTTCGCAAAGTAACCACATCGTCTTCCTTAAGAAAAATCAGTTCTCCTTCATAATTGTCAAATGGAAGATTGAACATTAAACCTGATGCAGGCGCCATTTTTAAAAGCTCTTCTTCATCTTTATGAAGCTGTGGTGTAAGCTTGTATTCTTCTGCAACGAATTTATTTCCAAAAACATGATCCAAATGGCAATGCGTGTTAAGCAGCAATCTGGGCTCTATTGTATTCTTCTTTATAAAATTTTTCAATTCATCTTTTTCCTGGTCAAAATAACAACCCGGGTCAATAATAATGCCTTCGTTATATTCATTATAAAGCAGGTAAGTATTTTCCTGAACAGGATTAAAAGTAAAAACTTTAATTTGTAGCATGGCGTATGTAAAAAGCAATTAATTTCATTTCACCGATTAGTTTGAAACCTTTAATTTTATGTATATAATTTCGTACTCACATGCAAGATCACAAGAAACATACTGACAAAAAAATTTTTCTCTTCTTATCTTTTTTTATCTCTCTTGGCATAATTGCAAATGCACAAGTAAGCAGTGTAGAGTTTGGTAAAAACAGGGTGCAGTATAAAAAATTTACATGGCAATACTATCAAACACAAAATTTCAATTCTTATTTTAATCAAAACGGGCAGGAGATTGCAAAATATGTAGCACAGATAGCTGAAGAAGAACTTGCAGGCATTGAAAAATTTGTGGAATACAGTTTACAGCGCAGGGCAAACATTGTAATCTATAATAGCTTTAATGATCTCCAGCAAAGCAATATTGGCCTCGGTACTGACTGGCAAAGCGCAGGCGGACTTACCAAACTGGTTAATAATAAAATGATTGTTTATTACAATAGTAATCATAAAGATCTTCATCGCCAAATTCGTGAAGGAATAGCAAAAGTTCTGGTACAAAATCTTTTATTTGGTGAAGACCTTGGCGAAGTTGCCGGCAACCAGGCTTTACTTGATTTGCCTCAATGGCTTATTGATGGCTATGTTGCTTATGTGGGGCAAAACTGGAGCACAGAGCTTGATGATGATTTAAAAAGTGAAATCTTAAGTGGCAATTATAAAAACTTTTACCAGCTTGCTTTTGAAAAACCATTGCTTGCCGGTCATGCCTTTTGGTATTATATTGAAGAAAGGTATAAAAAAGAAAACACCACTTATTTATTATACCTGGCAAGAGTGTATAAAAATTTAAACAGGGCATCGCAGCAGGTTACCAAAAAAAGAAAGTTTAAAGAAGTGCTTGCTGATTTTATGGAATATGAGCAGGATAAATATGATAAAGATATTTCGCGAAGAAGAAATTATCCTAAAGGAAGTGAGATAACCAGCTATACAGTTGGTAAACGTATTGATTATTTTCATTTTAATGTAAACCCTAATAAACGCAATGGTTCTTTTGCAGTGGTTCAATATAAAAAAGGGCAATACAGGTTATTGCTAAATGAAGAAGATAAGGATAAAACATTGTTGAAATTTGGTGCAAAAAGTAAGATTGATGAAATAAATCCCAATTATCCAATGATGGCCTGGGATCCAAAAGGAACAAGACTTTCCGTATTATACAGTGAGGAAGGACGCATCAAACTTTTTGTGTTTGATGTTATCACAAGAGTAAAACCTTATAAAAGAGATCTTACTGATCGTTTTGACCAGGTGCAGGATATGAAGTATATGATCAACAGCCAGACGTTGCTATTCAGCGCTGTAAAAAATGGCCATTCAGATATTTATACTTACGATATTGAAAACGATAAAGTAAAGCAGGTTACGAACGATGTGTATGATGATCTTGATCCTTCTTTTGTAGCATTCCCTAATAAAGACGGAATTATTTTTTCAAGTAACCGGCCTTCAACAAATGCTAAAAGTTCCGATACTGCTTTGCTTAATCATAATTACAATGTTTTTCTAATTACTGATTTTACAACAAACAGGCCTGAGCTAAATCAAATAACGCAGCTTACTAATTTAAAATTTGGCAACGCAAGATTTCCAACTCAATATAACAACAATCATTTCACTTTTGTAAGTGATGAAAATGGTGTAGGCAATCGTTATGCAGGTTTTTTTACAACACAAAAAGAAGGACTGGACACATTAGTTCTTATAGGAGACGATATTCTTAGAAATCCTTCTGCCAAAGAAGTAGATTCTCTACTAAAGGTTTATAAAAAACAGGATGTGGATTCTGTTGCAGTCGTTTCTGTTTCCAACGATTCGGCTTATGTATTTCCCTTAACGAATTATGCAAGCAGCCTTCGCGAAACAAGAGAAGCAGGAGACAATCACCAGGTAAGTGAAGTAACCAGGCAAAGCGATGATAAAATTTTGTATAAGCTTAAAATAGATGAGAACACTTTGCGCCGAAGAAATGTAAGCGCTACTCCTACAGCTTATATGAAGCGACTTATGGAAATTGATAAAATATCAAGAGGTGAAGAAATCATTTCACAGCCTGCAGATACATCAAAGCAACAAGATATTTTTCAGAATGAATTTAAAGATGAAAAGAAAGATACTGTTACTACAGGAAAATTTTATAGCGGTGAAGTGCCCGGTGAACCTACTATATTATCTACGGCAAAATTATATCCATACAAGCCATTGAAATTTGCTACAGATTATATAGTTGCCGGTTTTAGTAATAATGTTTTGGGTACAAAATATCAATTATACCAGGGAGGAAATGGGCCTGTTACACTTACTTCCAATAATGGCTTGAATGGAACTGTGCGTTTGGGAACAGCGGATATTATGGAAGATATAAAAATATCCGGCGGATATAGGCTTTCAACTAATCTTAAAGATAATGACTGGCTAATGCAGTTTGCAAACCTTCGAAAAAGGATTGATTGGGGACTTACTTATTACAGGAATGTTCAGCAGATTGATTTTGGTTTTGATTCAATATCTGCCTCAGGCAGAATATTTTCAAATCTTTACCAGTTTAACCTAAGTTATCCATTTGATGTTACAAAGAGTGTGCGTGTAAGCGTTGGCGTTAGGAGAGACCGCGCGGTAATAAGTAGTAATATTAATGACATATCATCTTTACCCGCTCCTGATTTTTCAAAAACGTATGGATTATTACATGCTGAATATGTATATGATAATACCATAAACCCTGCTCAGAATATTTGGAATGGCATCAGGTATAAAGCTTACATAGACTGGAACGGGCAGATAAGTAAATTAGCGACTACGGAAGGCCGTTATACTTTCAATTTCGGGTTTGATGCAAGAGCTTATTATCCTATTTACCGCAACTTCATCTGGGCAGGCCGGGTTGCAGCAGATTTTAGCTGGGGCAATCAAAAGCTTATTTATTACCTTGGTGGTATAGACAATTGGTTTATGCTGGGCGATAATATAAAAACCGATAAAAACGGTGAACAAACGTATCGTTATTTTAATCCCAATAATAAACCGGACCCTGATGCAGATTATGCATTTCAATCTCTTGCAGTTAATCTCAGGGGCTTTATACAAAATGCAGCAAATGGTAATAATGCAGCCGTTATCAACAGCGAATTCAGGTTGCCGGTATTTACAACTTTATTTAGCAAACCAATAAATAATGCATTTGTAAGAAATTTCCAGCTCATACAATTTATTGATCTTGGCTCTGCATGGAACGGCGCTTATGATAAACTTAAACGTCCTACAATTACATATTCAGATCCTAATAATCCTACTGTACAGATTAAAATTACAGCGCCGGGCTTTGGCCCTTTTCTTGGAGGATATGGATTCGGTGCCCGCAGTACTTTGCTTGGATATTTTTTAAAATTTGATGCAGGATGGCCAATGAATGGTTTCTTTAAAGGAAAACCAATTTATTATTTCAGCATGGGACTTGATTTCTAGTTTTAAATCTTTGTAATAATTTTTTGTTACAAGTAATATTGTTAGAGACGTCTATTTTTTATTGTATTCCTGTGATATAAAGAAATGAAATCTTACTTTCTGAATAATTGAAATGAATTTCAAAATTTAAGATACTCCGGATATTGCTCCCTCTCCTTTGTCCGAAAGGAATCCTTTGGAGGAGAGGGGTTGGGGTCAGGCCAAATTTTCAATAATCCCTGCAATGCCCTGCCCGCCGCCAACACAGGCAGTTACAATTCCATATTTTTTATAAAGCCTTTTCATATCGTTGATGATTTGAACAGTAAGCTTTGCACCGGTACAACCCAGCGGATGGCCCAATGCAATAGCTCCTCCATTGATATTTACTTTTGCTGAATCAAGCTCAAGAGTTTTAATTACTGCCAATGATTGTGATGCAAATGCCTCATTAAGCTCTATCAAATCTATTTGTGAAAGATTCATTCCGGCACGCTTTAAAACTTTAGGAACGGCTTCCACCGGCCCCACTCCCATAACACGCGGATGAACGCCTGCACTTACGCATGAAACCAATCGTGCAATAGGTTTAAGTTTTAATTCATTCATCATTCTTTCGCTCATAATAATTACAAAAGCAGCGCCATCACTCGTTTGTGAAGAATTACCGGCAGTAATGGTACCACCTAATGCAAATGCAGGTTTTAATTTTGCCAATGCCTTTATCGAAGTATCTGCACGTACCCCTTCATCAGTATCTACTACAAAATTTCGTTTTTGTTTTTTTCCTTTTTCATCTACATAAATTTCTTCAACCGGCATTGGCAAAATTCCACTTTTGAAATAACCATTAGCAATTGCATTCATTGCTTTCTGGTGCGATTGAAAACTAAATTCATCCTGCTGTTCACGTGTTACATTATATTCTTTTGAAACTGCTTCTGCAGTTAATCCCATTCCCAGATAATAATCCGGCGTTTGCGATGTTACAGAATAGGCAGGCACTGTTTTCCATCCTGATGTAGGAACCATGCTCATACTTTCTGTACCGCCGGCAATAATACAATCTGCCATGCCGCATTTTATTTTTGCGGTAGCAATAGCAATCGTTTCAAGTCCGCTGGCACAATACCGGTTCACCGTCATACCCGGAACTTTAATACCTAACGCTCTTACACTTATCATACGGCCTACCTGTAAGCCTTGTTCAGCCTCAGGTACAGCGTTTCCTACTATAAGGTCATCTACTCTTTTACTATCCAGTTCCGGTACGCTTGCCAAAAGGCCTTTAATTACATCAACGGCTAAATCATCAGGGCGGTAAAATCTGAATCCGCCCCGTTTTGATTTTGTTACGGCTGTTCTACAACCTGCGATTATATATGCTTCCATAAAAAATAAAAAGATTTATGTTAGTGAAATTCATGTAAGCAATTTAAGTTTTATCTTTTAAAAAATTGTCTAAAAAATTTGAGACATGTTGGCTGAACAGTTATTAAAATTTCCTTTGATAAAAATGCAGTGATTGTTTATTTCTAGGATTAATGCGCATTAAAATAATTAATGCGTATATTTGTTTTATGAAAACAAGATTAAATCTCACCATTGACGATAGTTTATTAGCCAATATGAAGGTATATGCAAACAGAAGACAAACAAGCATTTCGGAGTTGGTAGAAGGATATTTTAAAAATGTAACTAAGCCGGCTAAACGAAAAAACATTATCAGTTTAGTTGAAAAATTGGAAACCCCGGTAATAGATAGAGCGGCAGATTTAAAAGAATTATTCTATAAAAATCAAGCAAAGAAATATGGCTTCTAAAGTATTTATTGACGCTAATATTTTACTTGATTTTACTTTGAAACGGGCAGACTATCCCGAAGCGAAACAGATTTTTGAATTAGCGGTAAATGGTCAGCTACATGCATTCATTACTCCTTCTATTGTTCATATTACAGGCTACTGGTTAACCAAAGCTTATGGCGTGGTTAAAGCAAAAGAGTTGCTGCTAACAATTTTGGTAGATATACAAGTGATTGATATACCACATGAGACCACTTTAAATGCTTTACATTCCAAAATAAATGATATTGCAGATGCCTTGCAATATTACACAGCCATACATCATAGGTTGGATTATTTCGTTTCCAGGGATAAGCAATTACAAAAACAAAGTATTCCTGTTTTACCGGTTTATACTCCTAAAGAATTTATAAAAGATTTTATATAGAAGTATTTTTATGTTCAAATTTTTTATCCCAAATAATTTGCAACAATAGGCAACCTTCTTCCAACGCCAAATGCTTTTGGTGAAATGCGTATGACAGGACAAAACTGATTGCGTTTGTATTCATTCATATTCACAAGATGCAAAATTCTATCAACAAGTACCGGTTCAAATCCCTGCTCTTTTATTTCATTCGGACCTTTTACTCTTTCAATATATTGATATAAAATTTTATCCAATATTTCATAGGGCGGAAGACTGTCGCTATCTTTTTGGTCGGGCCGCAATTCTGCTGATGGCGCTTTTGATATAATACTTTTTGGGATGACTTCTTTTTCTGAATTAATAAATTTAGCAAGCTCATACACTTGCATTTTATAACAATCTCCCAGCACGCCAAGGCCACCTGCCATATCTCCATATAAGGTTCCATAGCCCGTTGCCAGCTCACTTTTATTAGATGTATTTAACAAAATATATCCAAACTTATTAGCGATGGCCATTAATAAATTTCCTCTTGTTCTGCTTTGAATATTTTCTTCGGCTATGCCAAACCGTGAGTCTTCAAAAACAGGTTTCAATTCTTTTATAAATTGATTGTATATTTTTTTTATTGGTATAACATCATAAGAATTTCCAAGATTTTTACTGAGTTGCTCCGCATCAACAATAGAATGTGATGTTGAAAATTCTGAGGGCATTAATATGGCTCTTACATTTTCTTTGCCTAATGCTATGCATGCCAGCACAAGTGTTACTGCACTGTCAATGCCACCGCTGCTTCCTACAATTGCTTTTGTAAATCCCATTTTTTGGAAGTAATCTTTTATTCCCATAATGATAGCATTATATACTTGCGAAATATTTAGGTCAGGAACAAAATGTAAAGGGTCAAGAAGTTCATCAGGCATTACAAGAGCCGATTCCAATACAGGCCCATCTATTGTGCCATTATAATTTAAAATTATTTCTGTTATCTCCTCTTTAAATTGCGAAAGTTGCGTACAAAGGTTTGCATCTTTATCAAATACCAATGATGCTCCATCAAAAATAATTTCTGTCTGGCTGCCTACTGCATTGCAATAAATAAGCGGTAGTTTATATTTCAACACATTTGCTTTTATCGTAGCTTTCCTGTCTTCAATGTGAGTATAATCAAAAGGCGATGCTGAAATATTTATCATAACATCGGGCTGTTGTTGCATTAAAATATCCATTGGGCAAATGCGGTAAAGCGGGTTGTCGCCCAGGTTCCAGATGTCTTCGCAAATGGTCAATGCAATTTTTCTTCCTTTAAATTCAATGACGTTCCAGTTATAGGCCGGTTCAAAATACCGGTATTCATCAAACACGTCATAATTAGGCAGGCAGGTTTTATGTGCTATTCCTATTACTTCTTTTTCATATAAAAAAAATGCAGCATTAAAAAGATCTTTGCCTTCGCGTACAGGATTGCGATCGGGTGCGCCTACAATTACACCAATTGTATCTGCATATTTTTTTATTGTTTCAATGCTTTCATAACATTTATTAATGAAATCATTAAAGTCGAGAAAATCTCTTGCAGGATAGCCGCAGATGCACATTTCACTGAATACAATAAGATCTGCATTTTTACTTTTTGCAAATTTTATTGCATCAATAATCTTATTGGTATTTCTTTCAAAATTGCCGATATGATAATTTTGCTGCGCAAGAATAATTTTCATTTTACAAAATTACTTGAATAATTGTCAACTCATTTTTCAAATTAACAAAGCACTGTTTCTTTTTTTTCTTTTATTTGGGGTATGAAATTAATAATTCCTTTGAGCTGCATCGTACTTTGCTTTTCCTGCAAAAGCAATAAAAAAATTCCTGATGTTTCAGGCATACAAGTAAATTTGGAAACGAAAAGATTTGAGCAGGATTTTTTTTCAATAGATACTTTGAATATTGCCTCTTCATTTAAAAATCTTTTAAAAGAATATCCGCGGTTTACTCATGATTTTGTTGAAAATATTTTAGGGCTTGATATGGACAGCTTATTAATTCCCGGCAATTTGCAGGATAGTGCCGTTAGGTTATTTATTCATGATTACATGCCCGTTAAAGATTCATCAGATTTAATTTATAAAAATTTCGGCAAGGAAACCGATGAAATAAAAAGAGGTTTCCAATTTGTTAAATATTATTTTTCTCAATACCAGTTGCCCAAATCGATTTTAACTTTTATAGGGCCTATTAATGCAAATTTTGAAACTTCATTTGGCACACAAGGTGACATTATTACTCCGGAAGGCCTGGCAATAGGGCTTCAGCTTCACCTGGGAAAAAATTTTTCATTGTATAAAAGCATGGAAGGGCAAGAACAATATCCTGATTATCTTTCAAATAATTTTGATGCACAGCATATAACGGTTAACTGTATGCGAAATATTATTGATGACCTTTTTCCTGACAGTACTAACGGGAAACCATTGATAGAGCAAATGGTTGAAAAAGGGAAAAGAATTTATTTGCTCACCAAATTTTTACCGAACACTCCTGAATATATTTGCTTTGGATACACTGAAAAACAATTGAAAGACGCTTATACCAACGAAGCAATTATTTGGAATTTTTTTCTAAACAATGATTTAGTAAATAATGCAGAACAAAATATCATAAAAAATTATATAGGCGAAAGCCCCAGGACACAGGAGCTTGGGGAAGATGCACCAGGTAATATCGGCGCTTTTAGCGGAATGCAAATAGTAAAAAAATATGTGGAAAAATTTCCGGAAACAACTTTACCTGGATTGATGAAAACAGATGCAAGAGAGATTTATAATAAAACGAAATATAAGCCGAGGAGTTAGTTAAGCTTTAGAGGAACAATCATTTCAAAAGCGGGAATGTTTACAAGAAATGTTTTTTTATTGTGGCTATTTTCCATAAAATAAACTCCATGCATTTTGCCCATTTCACTTCTTAAATTACAACCACTAACATACTGGTATTTTTCGCCGGGATTAATTTGAGGTTGTACACCTATTACTCCTTCGCCTTCAACTTCCCGGTGCTCTGCATTACTATCAAAAATATACCAATGTCTTCTTAATAATTGAACAGGAAAGGTGTTGTTGTTTTCAATAGTAATGCGGTAAGCAAACATGAATTCGTTTGTAATAGGGTTGCTATATTCAGGCTGATAAAATGTTTCAACACTTATTGTAACGCCTTCTGATATTTTTGAAATCATATACCGGTGCTTGGTTATAAAGTTATCGAATGTCAGGATAATTTTCTAATGGAAATTTTTAGTTTGTTTATCCAAACAAAAACACTATATTTTTTTTACTTTGGCATAACTATTTTTTATAAGCCATTGCAAAATCTTTTCCTTGTTATCTCCTTGTATTATTATTTCATTATTCTTAACTGAACCCCCTGTTCCGCAATACGATTTTAATTGTTTTCCCAGCCGTTCAAGATCTGCCTCTGTGCCAATAAATCCTTCGACCAACGTTACCACTTTTCTGCCGCGGTGTTTTGTATCCAGTTTTATTTTTAGTAGTTGTTCTTGTGGAGGTAATGTGTTTTCATATTTGTTATTTTCTTCCAGCTTAAAATTTGAATCGGTAGAGAAAACGATGCCACCAGTATATAACTTTTTCTTTGACATATTATTGTATTATTTCAGCTTTTAAACTAAGATCCAGACTTTTTGCCTGGTGTATAATTGCTCCGCTTGAAATATAGTCTACTCCTGTTGCAGCATACAATTCAAGATTTTCATAATTGATTTCGCCACTGGCTTCGGTTTCGTATTTTCCCTTTATTATTTTTAATGCTTCAGTAATCTGTATTGGTGTAAAATTGTCGAGCATAATTCTATTTATTTTACCAATGCTCATTACTTTTTTTACATCTTCAATATTGCGTGTTTCCACTTCAATTTTTAATCCCGGTTTTTTTTTCTGAACATATTGCCATGCTTTTGTTATAGCCTGTTCAAAACCACCACTATAATCAATGTGATTATCTTTTAGCATAATCATATCATATAAACCATACCGGTGATTATATCCTCCACCAATGCGTACAGCTTCTTTTTCCAACAACCTTAAATTGGGAGTTGTTTTACGCGTATCAAGAAGTTTTGTATGATAACCTTTCAGCTTGTCAACATATTTTTTAGTAAGAGTGGCAATACCGCTCATGCGTTGCATACAATTAAGCACAAGACGCTCACATGTGAGAATAGTATAAATTTTTGCTTCCACTTCAAACGCTATTTCTCCGGACTGCATGGGTTCTCCATCTTCTTTAAATTTTTTTATAATTGATGAAGTATCTGTGTATGCAAATATTTTTTCAGCTACATTAACACCTGCTAAAATTCCTGTGTCTTTTATTTTAAGAATTGCCTTTCCATTTGCATCAGGATCGATGCAGCAAAGAGTAGAATGATCACCATCTCCAATATCTTCTTCTAAAGCATTTTTGATAAGATGATTTAATTGCTCTTCATAATTTTCAAAATTATTCATGTAGGCAAATATAACATGATGAAGATTTTTAATTAAAACAAAAATGTTGGAGCAACCTGATAGAAACGAGCGCAAACAAAAATAATATAGTAAATGACAAAATTATTTATTACATCGAAGTAACAAAAAATGTTCGTACTTGCGAGAAGTTTTCGGAGATTTTTGCAGAAACTTCGAAGTAATCTCCTTGATATATTAGCAAGGAAATTGCTTCGTCGCCGGACGATTTAATATAGAAGAAAAAATTATCTGGCTCCTCGCAAAGACAAGCCTTTTTTATTAATACAAATTGCGCTCGTTCTACCTAATCCTATAAATTGAAAATAAAAGTAATTGCATCATTCCATATCAATATTGAATAAGAGATAAAAATGAAGGAGTCTTTAGATTAATAATTTTAAATTGCAAAATTGAATATCTTCATTAAAAAATATTTTACAATCTTCAAATTTATTTTATGAAAAATTGTTTTCTCGTTTTATTTTTTGTTTCCTTTTGTTTTGTGGCTTTCAGTCAAAAAAATAATGTTGAAGATTTATTATTACCACAGCCTGCCTCAATAAAATCAGGCACAGGTAATTTTGTATTGAATAATAAAACAAATATTTACGTTTTATCTTCTGATGTTTCGGCAAAGCGTGTTGGTGAATTTCTTTCTAAAACATTGACACGTGTTTTGGGTTATTCTTTTTCAGTAAAAGCAAGTTCAAAAAATCTTATTGCAAATAATAGTATAAAATTTTCTTTGATAAATAATGAAACCCTAAGCAATGAAGGATATAAGCTTGATGTTACCCCCAATGGAATTTTAGTTTCTGCCAATAAACCAGCGGGCTTATTTTATGGAATGCAAACCTTACTGCAATTATTACCAAAAGAAATTGAATCCAAAACAATTGAGAATAATATAAGGTGGATAGTGCCTGTTTGTAGTATAACTGATTATCCGCGGTTTGGATGGCGCGGTTTAATGTTCGATGTGAGCCGTCATTTTTTCACGAAGGATGAAGTGAAGCAATTTATTGATGAAATGGTAAAATATAAATACAATCTGTTGCATTTGCATCTTACCGACGATGAAGGATGGAGAATAGAAATTAAAGGTTTGCCAAAACTAACTGAAGTAGGAGCATGGAATGTAAAAAAGGTGGGTTATTTCGGAACTTTTACTCCACCTGCGCCGGATGAGCCACGTAACTATGGTGGATTTTTTACCCAGGATGATATTAAGGAATTGGTGAAATATGCGCAAGATAGGTTTGTGAATATTTTGCCTGAAATAGATGTTCCCGGGCACAGTCTTGCAGCCATTGTTTCTTATCCTGAATTATCGTGTACGCCCGGTGCAGAAAATTATCATGTTCGGTCTGGTGAAGAAATTATGGATTGGTCTCATGGTGCACCACCAATAGCTTTAATAGACAATACACTTTGTCCCGCTAATGAAAAAGTGTATGAATTTTTAGATAAAGTAATTACACAGGTAGCACAGTTATTTCCTTTTGAATACATACATGTTGGCGGAGATGAATGTCCTAAAAACTTTTGGGAAAAAAGTGATGCAATAAAAAATTTAATGCAAAAAGAAGGATTAAAAAATATGGAAGAAGTACAAAGCTATTTTGAAAAGAGGCTCGAAAAAATTGTAGAATCAAAAGGCAAAAAATTTATGGGATGGGATGAGATACTTGAAGGAGGCCTTGCACCAAGTGCTACTGTTATGAGCTGGCGTGGTATGAAAGGTGGAATTGAAGCAGCTAAAATGAAACACGATGTTGTGATGAGCCCAACTGATTTTGCTTACCTGGATTATATGCAAGGTGATCCTATTATTGAACCACATGTTTACGCAACATTGAGGTTGAGCAAAGCATACCAGTTTGAGCCAGTTCCCGAAGGAGTGGATAGTAAATATATTAAAGGCGGACAGGCTAATTTATGGACAGAACAAGTGTACAATATGAGGCACATGGAATATATGGTTTGGCCAAGAGCACTCGCTATATCAGAAGCGCTTTGGTCTCCAAAAGATAAAAGAGAATGGGATGATTTTGCAAGCAGGGTTGAAAAACAATTTAAAAGATTTGATGAAGCTGAAATTAAATATGCCCCAAGTATGTATGATCCAATTTTTACCGTTAGTAAAACAGATGATAAACAATTAAAAATTGAATTAAGTACAGAAATAAAAGGGTTAGATATTTATTACAGTTTTGATAATTCTTTCCCGGATAATTTTTATCCAAAATATACAGAAACATTGGTTGCGCCAAAGGATGCAGTAATGCTTAAAATTATAACATATAGAGGAAAAGAGCCAATAGGCCGTATGATTTCAATGCCAATTGCAGATCTGCAAAAAAGAGCAGATGCAAAAAAGATTAAACTTTTATAAATGAGGTATCCGGTAATTTTGGGCTTTTTATTTTGTTTTAGTTAATGTACATATTCTATCTTTCAAATCGTAGTTCCTGTACAAGTTGCTTCTCTCCTTTTTGTTTCATAAAAATAGTAGTGCGAAAAACTCCGTTATTGGTTTGTAAATTACCAATGCAGTATTGAGAGCCATTGCCGTCACTTTTATGAATAACTTCAAAATCTTTTACGCTGTTTGCAGCAAAAAAATCGTGCAATACCAATTCTGCCTGGCTTTTGCTGTACGAATGGCTTTTTTCTGGCAATGTAATTTCTACTGTGTTGTCAAAATATTTTGAAACCTCAGCCGCATTACCTGATTTAATGGCCTTAACTACTTCATTGAATGAGAGAGAAATAAAAGAAGTAACCATGATGAATATCCCTAAAAAAAGTAAAAGTTTTTTCATTGTAAAAATAGTTGTATAGCCTATATTTTGCTAAAAACGTGCCAACACGATAATTAATTTTTTATTGATAAGAATATTATAAAATATGATATGAAGTTAAACAATTTACAAATTGTTAAGATTGAATAATTAGCTTTGAAAAATGGAAGCAAAAAAAGTGATTTTAATAATTATGGATGGATGGGGGCTTGGCAAAAAAAAAGAGAGTGATGCAATTCAAAATGCAAATATTCCCTTTGTAAGTTCTTTATATAAAAAATATCAGCACAGTACTTTGGTTACATGCGGCGAGGCAGTTGGTTTGCCTGAAGGCCAGATGGGTAACAGTGAAGTAGGCCATTTAAATTTAGGAGCCGGCCGAATTGTTTATCAGGAGCTGGAACGGATAAATGTTGCTATAAAAAAAGGAGAGTTTCAAAAGAATGAAATACTTCTCAATAGCCTTAACTACGCAAGAGAAAATAATAAACCTTTGCATCTTATAGGGCTTGTGAGCAATGGTGGTGTTCATTCGCATATAAATCATCTGAAAGCTATCACTGCGCTTTGCAAAGAAAAAAATATTAAAGAAGTATACGTACATGCGTTTACAGATGGCCGTGATACTGATCCTAAAAGTGGAATTCATTTTTTACAGGATTTACAAAACCATCTTGAAAAAACTACGGGAAAAATTGCGTCTATTACAGGCCGTTATTACGCAATGGATCGGGATAAAAGATGGGAAAGAATAAAAATAGCTTATGACGCTCTTGTAAACAGGATTGGAAATATAACAAGTGACATTTTTTCTGCAGTTACATCTTCTTATGAAAAAAATATTACAGATGAATTTTTATTGCCTATCATAAACGCCGATACGCCAGCTTCAGGTATTAAGGATGGAGATGCAGTTATTTGTTTTAATTTCCGTACAGACAGGTGCAGGGAAATTACAATGGTTCTTACCCAAACTGCATTTCCTGATTACAAGATGAAACCACTTCAGCTTCATTATACCACGTTGACGATGTACAATCATACATTCAAAAACATTCATGTAATTTTTGAAAAAGATGATTTGGTAAATACATTGGGTGAAATTTTATCACAACAAAACAAAAAACAAATCCGTATAGCAGAGACTGAAAAATATCCGCACGTTACATTTTTTTTCAGTGGTGGCCGTGAAATTCCATTTGAAGGAGAAAAGAGAATAATGATTCCTTCGCCTAAAGTAGCCACCTATGATCTGCAGCCGCAAATGAGCGCCAATGAAGTAACAGAAGCATTGCTTCCTGAAATAAAAAAAAAGACTACAGATTTTATTTGTCTTAATTATGCAAATACTGATATGGTGGGGCATACAGGGGTTTGGAATGCAGTTATCCAGGCAGCCGAAACAGTTGATAAATGTGTGGAAAAAGTTGTTACCGCAGGTATCGAAAATGGCTATACAATTTTTTTAACTGCTGATCATGGTAATGCCGATTATATGATTAATGAAGATGGCACACCTAATACTGCGCATACATTAAACCTCGTTCCTTTTTTTATAATTGATAAAGATTGGAAAGGGAAAATAAAAAATGGAAAGCTTGCAGATCTTGCACCAACTATTTTAACGATGATGCAATTACCCATACCTCCACAAATGACAGGCAATGTTTTAATTAATTCATAAATTGGTATAAAAGAGATGAAGAAAATAATCAGGTTCATTTTAATTATTTTATTAATAGTATTAATTGTAATTCAATTTATAAGGCCGCCAAAAAATATTGCTGAGGGTATTCCTGTAAACAATATAACGGTAACTTACAAGGTTCCAGATGACGTTCAGCATATTTTAAAAGTATCCTGTTATGATTGCCACAGTAATAATACCTTCTACCCATGGTACTGGCAAGTTCAACCGGTAACCTGGTTTATGAATGGTCATATTCAGGATGCCAAAAGGAAATTGAACTTTTCAACTTTCAGCACTTATAGCATACGCAAACAATACAAATCATTTGATGATATTAATAAAGAAGTAAAGAATGGCGACATGCCTATTAGTTCTTATACTTTAATACACCGCAATGCAATATTAAATCCTGCTCAAAAATTGACTATTGCGACCTGGACTACCGCTTCAAGAAAAGAACTCGAAACACGTTATCCGCCTGACAGTCTTAAAACCAATAAGCCCGTTAACCCCATGTAGAATAATCATCCCGCTTAAAATTATTTATGTTCAGGAGAAATCATTTATTGTTTTATTTAAGAGGAGAAGATTATTTTCCAGGAAGATGCAGCATTTATCTTTATTTTTTGTCATATCTTAGATGGGTTAAACCAAGCAAAAAATATGACAGAAGAATTTATGATTCAAGGTTGTCTTGATAACATAGCTTCTGCGCAGGAGGCATTGTATAACCGTTTTAGCCCACGAATGTTAGGTGTATGCTATCGATTTGCCCGTAACAGAGAAGATGCTGAAGATATGATGCAAGAAGGGTTTATTAAAGTATTTACTCAAATTCATCAGTTTCGCGGGAATGGAGCATTGGAAGGATGGATAAGAAGAATTATAGTGCACACTTGTATAAATATTTTAAAAAAGAATAAAAAATTTACTGATAGTGTAGATCTTTTTCATGCAGGTAGTATGCACTTAAACGAAAATAATATTCCTTCCATATTGCAGGCAAAGCAGGTTGTTGAATGTATAAGATTATTGCCGATTGGATATAGAACTGTATTGAATCTTTATGCAATTGAAGGTTTTTCGCACAAAGAAATTGCTGCTATTTTGGATATTGAAGAAAGTACCAGCAGGTCTCAGTACACGCGGGCAAAGTCAATGCTTGAAGATGTTCTTTTGAAAAAGAAAATACTTCAGCAACCAAGAGAAAGGATAAAAATGGTTTCATCGGGTTCTAATTAAAATGCTATGAGAATAATTTTAACTTCTATTACCAATAACTGAAATGATGTGAACAATGGAACAAAGATTTTTTATAAACGAGTTTGAGCAATCTTTGAAAGAGCAGTCAGATCAATTTCAAATGGTTCCTTCTAAAAAGGTGTGGCATGGAATTTATAATGACTTGCATCCGGGTAGAAAATGGCCTTCCATTGCTATGTCGCTTTCATTGATATTTACGCTGGTTTTTATTAGTCATCTCAATACTCATAATGAGCACCGTACTGCACCCGCATTGAATAAAATTGCTGAAATAAATGCAACAACTGAAAATTCAAATCAAGCTGGAACAGAAAAGAATAATCAGAAAACCATTGTAAGAAATAATGATCAAAAGAATAATCCAAAAACTATTACTGTTACAAAACAATTAAGTAATACGGCTTCGCCAAACGGATTAGCAATAAACGATAACCCTCAAAATAATAATTTATTAAATACATCTTTACTTGCTGTTAATTCACCCAGGGAAAATACTTTGAATTCATCATTCTCAGAAAAGAATTCGATTTTACCAGAACATCAAAACAAAAATGCTGATGCAACAAAAATAACAGGAAGTGTTTATGACGATAGGCAAAGTGGTCTTCAGGATTATAAAGGATTAACAATGGTAGTAAATGAACCTGTTGCCGAAAATGTAGCTATAAAGAATTTTAATGATCAGCAGGTTGTAATAACTTCTGCAGATAAAAATATTTTAAATATTGAACCCCTTCCTCAGGTTAAAAATATTAATAAAACATCAGCAAATATCAAGTCTTCTGATATAGCCAAAACATCAATGAAAAAACATAAAAAAAGGAATGAAAATATAAGTTGGGTTTATTATGCGGCACCTGTTGTTAGCAGCGTATCATTTAGTGGAGAGGCTCTGAAACTGAATTTACCAAATTCGACTTTTTCACCGGCATTGCCACTGGCTCAGGCTAATCCAAAAGAAAATAAAGTGCTGCATAACTCTGCTCTTGGCTTTGAAGCTGGTACGCAAATGAATTATATTATTGCGAAAAAATTGAAATTTACTACCGGACTGCAATTAGCCTACTCTGGCTATAATATAATTTCCAATGATGTACATCCTACTTCTTCGGAACTTGCACTAAGAGACCCATCAACAGGAATGGTTTATATAAAAAGCTACTATACTCATTATGGAGATGGTACCGGCCTGGCGCTAACCACTCTTCGCAATTATAGCTGGCAGGCTTCAATACCCGTTGGGTTGCAATATGCTTTTTATGAAAAAAATAAACTGCAATTTTCTTTTGCTGCTAATATTGAACCTTCATTTGTGCTTAAAGCAAATAGCTTTATCCTTTCTTCAGATGGAAAGAACTATGTGAATGATCCTTCCCTTTTACGTAAATGGAACTTCAGCAGTAATTTTGGAACCTTTATTACTTTTAACTCCAGCAAATTTCAATGGCAGATTGGCCCCAATGTGCGTTATCAATGGTTATCAACCTATCAAAAAGAGTACATTGTAAAAGAGCATTTAATTGATTACGGAATCAGGATTGGCATTAGCAAAAATAAGTAAGCAATAAATTTATCGCTTTATCGTTTTTATCTTTTAATTACCTTTTCGAAAGCCGTTGCTCCGTACTCTGCAGCGGCTTTTTTTATTCGTAATTTTGCTGATGCAAAATTTTTTTAGAGCTATTTGTTTTGTAGCATTTATTATTTTCAGTAACTGCAATAATACACGTGAAAAGCAGGCTCAACCAATTAATACTACTGAAGAAAAACAGCCGTATTTTCCTGTTACAGATTTTCTTCTTGGACAACTAAATGAAATTGACAGCCTGCCCGTTACTCCCTTAAAAATAATTGTAGCCGAAAATAAGAGCGATTCGGTATGGCTAAAGAAAAAAGATATCAGGACTTTTGCAATACCATTTCTTCATCCTGTTATTGATTCAAATTTTATACAAAAATTTTATACAGGAGTGTCTTTTATGGATCAAACCATTAATACAGTAACTTTTTCTTACGATGCAAAACCTGCATTACCTGATTCAATAAAATTGAATCACTGGGATGTATATATTAATCCTCAAAAGAATACTGTTCAGCGTATTTATTTAGTGAAGAATGATGTAATTAACGGCACAGATGTAACAGAACAACTTACATGGGAGGTTAATAAATGGTACAGTATAAGAACTATAACCCAGCGAAAAGATAAAGAGCCTGAAATAAAGGAAGAAATAATGAAATGGGATTTTGATTAAAAAATTTCTCATTCAATTAAAAGAAGAAATGAATTTATATGACATCGGATGTTTTTCAGCCCATATTAAAAACATTGCCCAATCAGCCGGGCATTTATAAATATTTTGATCAGCAAAACGAATTGATTTATGTAGGAAAGGCCAAGAGCATTCGTAAAAGAGTGAGCTCTTATTTTACTAAAACGTTTACAGGTTATAAAACACATGAACTTGTACGCCGCATCCATAAAATTGAATTTACTATTGTTGATAGCGAGCAGGATGCATTTTTACTTGAAAATTCATTAATAAAACAATTTCAACCGAAGTTTAATATCAATCTTAAAGATGATAAATCATATCCTTACCTCGTTATAAAAAATGAACCATATCCCAGGGTATTCTTAACAAGATCTAAGATCAATGATGGTTCCCAATATCTTGGTCCTTTCACTTCTGTAGGCAGAGTGAGAGAATTGCTTCTTTTCATAAAGCAAAATGTACAATTGCGTACTTGCAAGCTCAACCTAACGGAGCAGAATATACGCAAAAGAAAATTTAAAGTTTGCCTTGAATATCATTTAGGCAATTGCAAAGGCCCGTGCGAAGGTTTACAAACTGCTGAAGATTATGCGAAAGGATTGTCGCAGCTTAAAAATCTTATGAAGGGTAATCTTAATCCAGTTATTCATCATTTTGAAAATGAAATGGAACAATATGCAGAGGCAATGGAATTTGAAAAAGCAGAGTTGCTTCGCAAAAAAATTGATCACCTGCAGAATTACAAATCAAAATCAAAAGTGGTTAATGAACACGTAGGTAATATAGATGTATTTTCAATTTTGAAAGACGGCGACATTGCTTATGTTAACTATTTAATGGTAAGCGAAGGAACAATAATACTTACCAAAACAATTGTGCTGGAGCCAAAGCTAGATGAGACAGCACAGGAAGTTTTGCTATTTGCCATTGCACAACTCCGCAGCACATTTATAAGTGAATCAAAAGAAATAATTGTTCCGTTTGAAATTGAATATCCCGGCAATGATATAAATATTATTGTTCCCAAAGCAGGTGATAAAAAAAAATTACTTGAGCTTTCTGAAAAAAATGTTAACTATTTTATTGATGAGTTGAAACGAAAAAAAATGCTGCAGCTTGAAGGAAAATCTGATAAAGAAAAACAAAAAGTTTTATTGCAATTGCAAAAAGATCTGCATCTTCCATTATTGCCAAATCATATTGAATGTTTCGATAACTCCAATTTCCAGGGGAGTTATCCTGTAGCTGCCATGGTTTATTTTAGAAACGGACTTCCTGATAAAAATGAGTACAGAAAATTTAATATTAAAACAGTAAGCGGCATAAATGATTTTGCAAGCATGAGAGAAGTGGTAAGCAGAAGGTATAAGAGATTACAGAAAGAAAATATCTTGCTTCCGCAACTTATAATTATTGATGGAGGGAAAGGACAGTTGAATGCTGCAGTTGAAGGCCTTAACGAAATGGGACTACAAGGAAAGACTACAGTTATTGGCCTTGCAAAAAATGAAGAAGAAATTTTTTTCCCCGGCGATCAGCAATCAATTAAATTACCATGGAATAGCGAAAGCCTCAAACTCATAAGAAGAATAAGAGATGAGGTACATCGTTTTGGAATAAACTTTCACCGTAATCAAAGAAGCAGGGGCACATTTGTAAATGAATTGGAAATGATAAAAGGTATTGGAAAAAATACTGCTGATACTCTTTTAAAAAAATTTAAATCGGTAAAAAAAATAAAAGATCTTTCTAACGAAGAACTTGCAACAGTTGTAGGAAATTCAAAGGCAACTATTATTCTTAAGTATTTTAATGCTATAGAAAACAATGGAAAAGAAATTGAAGCTAATACTTAAAATAAAAAAGGCGGGATAGAAATCCAGCCTTGTTTAAAATCCAATATCCTATGAAAACCATGATAAATATAAATGATAAAAACAAATTATAGCCCCTGAAGAAAATGTTTTCAATGCAACGTTTTTTAAAAAATTTGTGTCAGCCTCAAAAATATACTATAAAAAAAATCGGTAATAATTGCTCTTATCGTATTTCTGGGATTTGCCTTTAACAAAAACAATTCTAATGATACTAACCAGGATTTATTTTTTAATGCTCCTCCGCAATTCCAATTAAAAGATCTTACAATATTTAAAAAGAAAAATAGCATTGATACTATTCATGTGCCTGTTTATATAGATTCGATTATTGCACCAAAACATTTTGTAGTGATTGTAATGCAAGATATATATACTTTTTTTATTCAAATACAAAATCAAAAAGTGGATACAATTGACATAATCACTAAACCTGCATTTACTAATTGCTGTATTACAGGCTATATTTTTAGTTCATTAAAACTCAATGGAAAATCAATTTGCAATGATTGTTTTTTTTCAACCATTGCTGATATAAAAAAATAATAAGATGCAATATCAAAACAATAGATGCAATAAAAAAGGGAGCATTTCTGCTTCCCTTTTTAAAAATTATATTATGAGATTTTATTAATAACTCCACAAATTCTGTTCGTAATTAAATATTCTATCTTTAATATTTTCGCCTTCCAGCAATTGCAAAATACGATTATCTTTTAAGCCCTGCTGTTCAGATAAATATTGGTCAAGAGGATTGTCTAATGTACTCTTTATAATACGCCCGTAAAACATACGGCTTTCAAAAAGCTCTTCCCAGCTCATTCTAGCTCCAAAGTTTTTACCATTATACACTTCATACTTTGCAAATATAGGGCGCATATCAGGATAATAAACCCAGAAAAGTGCTGACTCTCCTAAATTTACACCCTGTGATGTAATAACATTTTTTACAGGGGCTATTCCAAGAATCCTCCAAAATAATCTTGAACTTTCTTTATCAAAAATTACCTCTTCTTTTATTTGAAATTTATAAAATGAATCAAGATTTACTTCTGCAGTAACAGTTTTATAAGAAGTAACGTTTCCCAATGAATCTGTTATTGGAACCTGAACGGCACCTCCTGAAATTTTTTCACTAACTTCTGCAACAGTCATTGGAGTTGTAAACCTGTCATCGATTGGATTAAATACTGTAACGCCACCATTATCAGGGCCATCTTGTATTGCTTTGAAAAGTATAGAAATAAAACGCTGGTTGCCATTATCTTCACTTGCCGAATACCGGAAGGAAAGGTTCATTTTTTCTCTTGCATCAATTTCACGCCATATTTTTTCGCGGTAAACAGCATCGTCTTCACGCAGGTTTTCATAAGCAAGTGGTGTCCTCTCTTTTACAAGATTACGTTCCACCGCATCATCCGGACGCAAAGATTTTTTAACTACTTCTATGGGAAGGCTGTCAATCTTAGGCGGCGCTATCACAACGGCAGTATCCACTTTGGCACTCGGCTTAATGTTTGCTTTTGTTTTAGAGTTAGTAGTACGTTTCGCAGTAGTGCGCTTTTTTACCGTACGGGTAGTTTTTTTCTTTGTTTGCGCATTAGCAAAATTGCCAATGAATCCAAAGCACAAGGCAAGCATTAAGCATTTTACAATTATATTTTTCATAGCCATTTATTTATTCTTTTTCTTTAAAATAATATGAAACCTGGGCCAGGTATAGTTCTTACTGTTCCGTCAGGTCCCTGAACTTTTACATTATCAAATGTAATTGAAGTTCCTGGAATGCATTTAGCAAGCTGTGAAGAAAGTCCTCCAAGACTACCACCGGAAATAGTTGCAGTCTGCACGCTTGAGAAGTTAGCGCCCGAAAAATAAACAGTTGCACTAATAACACTAAACCTTGCATCGAAATCAAAGCCTTCAAGATCTGCACGGCAGAATTGCTGATTTTTAAAAATAACTGATTGCATTCTTCCTCCACTGCTTGGCCCAACTTTTAATATTGGATCAGGAATTCTTTTTACTCTAAATCCATAAGTACTTGGTTTGCCATCTGCGTTAACAGTTATAGAAGCCGGACCTATTGCACTTACTTTTACAATATATTTACCAGGGCCGCCTGATGGGGTTAATGTACCGCCTGACATTGAAACATGGGTTTTGTCCCAACCTGTTCCAGATGAAATACTAACTGGATTTGGAACACCAATATAAAATACATTCATTTTATCAAGCATTACAGCTGCACCGCCAGGTGTTCCCACTGTATATTTTACAGTTTTAGTTTCTGTTTTGGTGATATTATTTTCATCTTTATAAGATACATTTACTGTTACAGAATGTTCTCCCCCACCACTTACGGTTGTTTTATAAATTCCTTGTGCATCTGAAACAGGCACATTACTACCATTAATAGATATAGTAGGTGAAGCTGCAGAGCTATAAGAACCCACGCCAGCAGTAACGGTCAACTCCTGACCTGGCATCAAATAATTTGAACTTTGACCCACCAATACAGCTGCCTGATCCATGTGGACTTCAACTTTTCCAATTTGGCTATGGCAATAGGTAACAATTTCACTTTCAGCATTCCTTATATTATTTTGAAACTTACTAAGCATAGTTAGTGCTGCTATAGTAGGTGTCATGTGAAAGAAGGATTGCGTAAAATCTTTTTTCTTGCCATCTTGTGAAATAGGTGGCACAATGTTTACCGGAAAAGTTCTTTCGAATTGTGACCTGATCGAAGGATCAATTGAAAGCATATCCAACTTATATTTTTGTAAACGATCTTCCAGTTTTTTCCCTTCTCCTTTTGTTTCAAACAATCTGGTAGAAGCATCGAGATTATCCATTCTATAATCTTGTACGCTATCTTTAGTTACTTCGTCCCATCTCATTTTAAGATCAGCTCCCTTTTTAAGAGCCAGTTTTAAACTGTCAATGTAGACCATCATTTCTGCAGAATATTGTTTTGCCTGCATTGCTTTGGGTGCCCAAATTTTTGCTTTTTCAGCAGATTCAGGCTTTGTTAATTTATCTGCAAGAGATGTGTACAAAGTATTATTTGAAGAATTAATGTTATCATTCGAGACCATTAAGCTGTTATCTACAACTTTAAATGCATTAATTACCTCGGCAGATACATTTAGGGCAAGAATAGCTGTAAGTACCAGGTACATCACGTTAATCATCTTTTGCCGTGGTTCTTTGGGTAATGCCATGATATTTTAGATTTACTGTGTTAGTTTGTGAATTTTGTTTTAAATTTATTGCCTTCCCTGCATAGCGCTTAGCATATTACCATATACCTGGTTAAGTTTGCCCAGATTACTTGCCAAAGCACCTATTTGTTCTTTTGCATTTTGTGCATCACCTACAGTTGATAACATTACTTCACTGGCTTCTGCCATTTTTCCATAAAAACTGTTCAATGATTTAAGGTGATTATTACTTTCATTTAATTCGAGTTCATAAATGGTATTTAATGAACCAAGATTTTTTGTAAGCACCTGCACTTGTTCATGAAATCCTTTAGCGCTATCAGCAGCATTATTAAAGCTGCTCATGGTATTAGCTGAATTGGTATAAGCATCTTTCATTAAACCAAGTGCATTGGTTGCTTCTTTAGTTTTTGCTGAAAAATCTCCTGTAGATTTTACCACATCACCTACTTCGCCAATTTGCGAAACTGTAGTGCCTAATTTTTGAAAATTATCGCCAAGCCTTTTCAGGTTTACCGGAGTAATATCAGCTTCAAGCAACATCTTATCCATTGATTGCAAAGCAGGATTGCCTGCAGGCGTTTCAACGAGTTCAATTTCGTCATGCCTTTTTGGTCTTACCCATTCAATACAGGCATAAATAAGGAAGATGGCGGTTTCTGTCCACATCCCGAGTGTGAGCATTGTATCTGCATAAGATTGGTGGGTTAATTTTGCCCATGCTGCGAATATTACTACACCAGCGCCGGCACTTACAAATACATCTACTACGGTTAAAAAGTTTCTTTTTGGTTGAGCCATGATAGTTTAGATTTTGAGGGTTTTGTATTTTTTTTATTTTATTTTTCTCAGTTCAGACAAATAAAATGCCCATATTAATTACTATTAATACAGGCAGTAAAATGTTGAGCTAAAATTTTTTCTATTGGGTAATGTTTATTTTATCTTTTTTTGCCGGATACTGGTGGTAAGTCAATCACACAACGAAATCCAATATAAGATTTAGATGTATCCTGGTATTCGTATGCTCTTGTACTTGTTTGTAAAAAATATCCAACGTCTTTCCAACTTCCGCCGCGAATTACTTTACGTTTCATACGTGGTGGATCCTGATCTTTTGCATTCCAGCGAATATCAGGGTTCATATCGTGCTGAAAATTATAACCACCTTCGTAATATAAAGATGATGTCCATTCAGCTACATTACCGGCCATATTATATAATCCGAAATCATTAGGCCAATAAGCATCAGCACGCACTGTATAAAATCCTCCGTCCTCAGGATAATTACCACGACCTGGTTTAAAGTTGGCTAAAAGACATCCTTTTCTATTTCTTAAATATGGGCCGCCCCAAGGATAAGGTGATTGAGATCTTCCGCCTCTTGCAGCATATTCCCATTGTGCTTCTGTTGGAAGACGGAAAGGAGATTCTGTTACCCTGTTTTTATTACCTAAAAATGAATTTAAAAGATGTGTGCGCCATTCGCAAAAAGCCGTAGCTTGTTTCCAGTTTATACCTACTACGGGATAGTTACCAAAAGCCGGGTGACTATAATATTGTTTTGCCATTGGCTCATTATAAGAATAAGCAAAATCTCTTACCCAGCATAAAGTATCAGGGTAAACAGGGATGTCGTACTTGACAATAAATTTTCCACGGGGTACATTTGCATTTTCTCTTTTTGCAGCTTCTTTGAAATCGAAAGTTTCTGAGTGATAGACTATTTTAAGAGGGTCGATTTCTTTCTTACCAAAAATCCTGTTATCAGGAGTTATAATCATAGCGTCTATTTTTTCCATAGTTGCTTTATCACTCCATTTTATTGTTGATACCTTTTTCCAATCAAGGTATTCATTGCCATCAGAGCCTTGCTTCACAAAACCCATGAGCTTGCCGGCAATAGAATCTCTCACATCATTGGTGAACTGTCGGTATTCGTTATTAGTAATTTCTGTGGCATCCATCCAAAAACCGCTAATGGAAACCTGCTTATTACGTGCAGTAAAAGCATAGTTTACATCTTCATCACTGGGGCCCATGTGAAAAGTTCCCGGTGGAATATAAACCATACCCGGCGGCTTAGGTAAGCTGTAACGGCTTGCAGGCGCTACACCATGCACCTGGCCATCATTTGGGAGGCCTTTGGATTTACCGGATTTACCGGATTTACCACAACCAGCTAAGGTGAAAATAGCTAAAACAGATACTACGGCGAACAAAGTGCTCTTCATATTTTTAACTTTGAGGGTAAGGGCAAATGTAATAATAATTTTTATTTAAAATTAACAAGTGATATTTCCGTTTTCTAAATTTTGATAAAGAAATACGGCCACCTAATTATATCAAACGGACAAATATTTTAATTATTGTAAAAAAGGGTCAAATTTTTGAATTGAATTCCAAAAAAAATACGTGATTATGAAAGATTAAATGGAAAATAAAGCTACGATAAAACATAATATAAAGGATCTATTCCGGAAAGTAATTTTCAAAAAACTGCGTTAAAGATATTCACATTTTTTTCTTTTGCCCTAATCCTAAATATTTAGTTCCATTTAAACTGTCAACAAAAGTGCCAATAATATACCATGATTTTTATAAAGGGCCACTTTGTAAAAAAAATTAAGGAGCCATTCTTTAATAAATGACACGGCTTTTTTCACTTTTATAGAATGCTATAACCCATAGATAGACCATTAAATCCAAAATCAAAAACTTTTTAATGCTAAATTGCACCCCATTATGGCGAAAGCAAAGCAGCAAAATTCAGCAGAAATTATTACAGAAGATGAATCTATCGAGGTATTTGGCGCAAGAGAGCATAACCTGAAGAACATTGATATTTCTATTCCCAAAAATCAACTTGTTGTAATTACAGGCATAAGCGGAAGTGGTAAATCTTCTCTTGCATTTGATACTATTCATTCAGAAGGTCAGCGCCGGTACATGGAAAGCTTCTCTGCTTATGCACGCCAGTTTATGGGCGATATGGAAAGGCCTGATGTAGATAAAATAACCGGGCTTTCACCGGTAATTTCCATTGAGCAAAAAACTACCAATAAAAATCCCAGGAGCACAGTAGGAACTGTAACAGAAGTATATGATTTTCTTCGCTTGCTATATGCAAGAATAGGCGAGGCGTATAGTTATAATACCGGAAAAAAGATGGTAAAGTGGAGCGAAGAAGAAATCGTTGAAAATATTTTATCAAAATTTCAGAATAAAAAAATAAGCCTGCTGGCGCCATTGGTTCGTGGACGTAAAGGACATTACCGGGAATTATTTGAAGAAGTAAGAAAGAAAGGATTTTTAAAAGTGAGGATTGATGGAAATATAAAAGACCTTGTTGCGAAAATGCAGGTTGACAGGTATAAAATTCATGATATAGAATTAGTGGTCGACAGGCTGCAGGTAGCTGAAGAACATAAAATAAGATTGGGGCAAAGTATTCAAAAAGCACTTCAGTTAGGAAATGGTTTGCTCTTTATTATATTAAACGATAGCGGTGAGCAGGTGCAGTACAGTCGCCAGCTTATGTGTGAAGATACCAGCATCAGTTATGAAGAAGCCTCACCCAACATGTTTTCATTTAATTCTCCTTACGGTGCATGCCCTGTTTGTAAAGGGCTTGGTAATGTTTACCAGGTTGACCCTGATAGTATAATTCCCGATTCTAAACTTAGTATTAATGAAGGCGCTATTGCTCCTCTTGGTGAAGAACGGGAAGCATATGTTTTTAAACAGGTTCAACAAATAGCAAAGAAATATAAATTCAGTCTCGATAAACCCGTTGCCGATTTACCAAAGCGTGCATTAAATATTTTGCTTTATGGAAAAGAAGATATCAACGATGGTAATAACGGTGATGGCTACACGAAGTTGATAAATGTGGATATGGATACATTAGAAGAATATTCTTATATCAATGAGGAATATGAAGGTGTGGTAAATATGATAAAGCGCTGGTTTAGTTCCGGTAGTACAAGTGATGCGCTAAGATCATGGGTTGAAAAATTTATGCAATTAAAAAAATGCAACGCCTGTGATGGTAAGCGCCTCAAAAAAGAAAGCTTATGGTTTAAAGTTGATGAAAAAAATATTGCAGAATTGAACGATATGGATCTCGATAAATTATTATTATGGTTTACCGGAATTGAAAAGCGTTTAAACAAACGCCAGAATGTAATTGCAAAAGATATTTTAAAAGAAATAAAAGAACGTGTTCAGTTTTTATTAGATGTGGGCCTCACCTACCTTACTTTAAGCCGGCCTTCTAAAAGCCTTAGTGGCGGTGAATCTCAGCGCATAAGGCTTGCTACGCAAATAGGTTCTCAGTTGCAGGGAATTACATATATTCTTGATGAGCCAAGCATTGGTCTTCACCAAAGAGATAACCATCGCCTTATAGACGCATTAAAAAATTTAAGAGATATTGGCAATAGTGTTTTGGTAGTTGAGCATGATAAAGATATTATGATGGCAGCCGATTATCTTATTGATATTGGGCCAATGGCAGGTAAGCATGGTGGAGAAATCGTAGCCAGTGGTATTCCTAAAGATTTATTAAAACTTGATACACTTACATCAGCTTATCTAAATGGTAAAAAGAAAATAGCCATTCCATCTGAAAGAAGAAAGGGGAATGGAAATACATTATCTCTGAAGGGATCTTCCGGTAATAATTTGAAAAATATAAATGCCGAATTTCCTTTAGGAAAATTTATATGCGTTACAGGTGTAAGTGGCAGTGGAAAGTCAACTTTAATTAATGAAACTTTATATCCCATCTTAAGCATTCATTCATACAAAAGTAAAATGAATCCACTTCCTTATAAAAGCATCAAGGGACTTGAGTATATTGATAAAGTGGTTGAAATTGATCAATCGCCTATTGGCAGAACGCCACGCAGCAATCCCGCTACTTATTGTGGTTTTTTTACTGATATAAGAACTTTATTTGCATCTGTACCCGAAGCAAAAATAAGAGGATATAAAGCGGGCCGTTTTTCATTCAATGTAAAAAGTGGCCGATGTGATGTGTGTGAAGGCGGAGGCATGCGTGTTATTGAAATGAATTTTTTACCGGACGTATATGTTCATTGTGAGAAATGCAATGGAAAAAGATATAACCGCGAAACCTTAGAAATACGATACAAAGGAAAATCAATAAGTGATGTGCTTGAAATGACAGTGGATGAAGCAGTGGAATTTTTTAAAAATATTCCTTATATCTATCGAAAAATAAAAGTGTTGCAGGAAGTCGGTCTTGGTTATATAACGCTTGGGCAAAGTGCTGTTACATTAAGCGGAGGTGAAGCACAGCGTGTAAAATTATCAACTGAATTAAGTAAAAGAGATACAGGAAAAACATTTTATATTCTTGATGAACCAACGACGGGGCTTCATTTTCAGGACATTCAACATTTAGCGGATGTATTAAATAAGCTTGTTGACAGGGGTAATACTATTCTGGTGATTGAACACAATATGGATATAATAAAAATTGCTGATCACATTATTGATCTTGGCCCCGAAGGTGGCGAAGGTGGCGGTAGAATCTTATTTGAAGGCACACCGGAAGCGCTTGCAGAAAATAAAGAAAGCTTTACTGCGCCTTTTTTAAAAGAAGAGCTTGCCAATAATAAAAAATAAAAAAAGGCAAAGCATAATAACAAAGTTAAAAAATAGTGGTTTCAGGGGTGTACATTGCCATGACTGAGCATTGTTTTCCGTGGTTAACTTTTATTATATACTTTGCCGCTGTTCAGAGGCAAAATTTTTATTCTGTATCTTTAAAATCTATGAGGGCATTTCAGGTGATTGGTAGCATTCCTGCTATAAGCGTTATCAAATATTGCTCCCAGCCTTACCGCAAACTTCATGAAGAAAGTAAAGTAAGCATCATTCTGATTTGGATTTCCTCTTTGAATTCCCGGTTCATTTCTTGACAAACCCGGATTTACAATTGCAAAAACTTTATCGGAAATCTGTCTTGCAATTGCTGCATTTTGTGGCGTTAAATATTTGTCGAAATATTTCGGATCAATATATTCAGTGCTTACATCATCAACATAATCAGTAAATGTTTTCCTGTGCAATACTTCAATACTTACATTTACCCTGTCTGATAAATAATATTTTGCACCAAATCCCATCGGTACGTTTACTTGTGTAAGCGAATAATTTTTTCTCTTCGGATATTCCGGGAAGCCTTCGCCTTCAGTATGAAGAGGTTGAAGATCATACCATGTTTTATTTCCATTGGCATCAGTTAATGATCCCTGCGGATTGAAATGAAAAATTCCGATTCCTAATACTCCGTAAGGTCTTAACCTTGGTTTAAATTCATTATCATTTTTATGCAATAACATGAAAGGGAAAACTTCTGCAGCAATGTATGCTTCTGAAATATTTGATCTGAAATCAAGATTGCGCTGCTTTCTGAATAATTCATCTCTCCCTTTAGTATGGATTAATTTATCTTCTCCTTCTATTTTACCAATATCAGCAGCAGCACGCACGCCGAGCCATTCATTAGGATAAACAGCTAAAAAAACACCTTTCATTATATTGGTTAAAGAAAGGTTTACGTCTTTAATAAATGTAGTTCCTTTACCCCGGTTACCTCCCAGGTCTCCAAGAAAAAATGAAGGGCCTATATTTATACCGACTTCAACTCTCGTTTTTTCATTATCAACAGTTATAGATTGAGAAAAGCTCTTTGCAGAAATTAAAAAGCTAAGTGTAGTTAATATGAAACACGTACACTTTAGGGTATGTAAACGTTTTTTCATAAGCCGATCAGATTTTTTGTTTTACTACAGGTAAGGGATTTATTTATTACCTCTTTACATGGGTAATGAATCAATAACGATACACAATAAAGCTTTATTGTATTTTGAAGGGATTAAATAAATTTTCCCATTGTAATGTGTTCGATGCCATCTTCGAGGTAAACTTCTCCTTGTTGCTCAAAAGAAAAAGATTGATAAAAATTCTTAAGATACAATTGTGCCCCGATAATGATTGGAACATTCCCGAAAAGATGATATATAGTTTCTATAGATTTAGACATTAATTGCCTTCCCAAATCTTTTCTTCTCACCGAAGGTGAAGTAACTACTCTTCCGATAGAAGCAGCATTAGTATATGACAAGCCGGGTGGGAGAATGCGAGCATAAGCAAGAATTGTTTCTTCTTTTGCTGCAGTTAAATGATATGATTTTAAATCCTGGTTATCACAATCCTGGTAAGGACAATTTTGCTCTACTACAAAAACTTCATTTCTTAATTGAAGAATTTTATAAAGCTCAATGTTGGTTAGTTCTGAAAAAGATTTGCATTGCCAGTTAATCATTATGAAATCAATATTTATATTTTTCTTTCCATCTTTCTTTTAAAAATTTTCTTATTTCTTCTTCTCTTGCATTTTTACCAGGATTATAAATAAGTGTATTTTTTATTTCTTCCGGAAGAAATTCCATAGCAACAAAATTATTTTCATAGCTGTGGGCATATTGATAATTTTTACCATAATCTAATTTCTTCATAAGCTTTGTTGGTGCATTTCGTATAGCCAGCGGCACAGGCAAATCTCCATATTGATTCACCAGCGTTTGTGCCTTACCGATAGCTGCAACTGCTGCATTACTTTTTGGTGATGAAGCCAGATAGGTAACACATTGCGATAATATAATACTCGATTCAGGATACCCAATCATATTTACTGCCTGAAAAGTATTTGTAGCCAATACTAATGCAGTAGGATTAGCATTACCAATGTCTTCACTGGCAAGTATAACCAATCTCCTTGCAATAAATTTTACATCTTCCCCGCCTTCAATCATGCGTGCCAGCCAATACACTGCTGCATTAGGATCACTGCCCCGAATCGATTTTATAAATGCAGAAATAATATCATAATGCTGCTCGCCTTTCTTATCATATAAGGCAACTTTTTGCTGCGCAACATTTATAACAACATCATCTGTTATTGTCGTCAAAGTCCCCTCCCCTGAAGGGGATTTAGGGGAGGCTGAATTAACAACAAGCTCTAAAAGGTTTAATAGCTTTCTTGCATCGCCACCTGATAAATTTATTAGGGCTTCCGTTTCTTTTAATTCAATATTTTTTGCTGAAATAAATTTATCTTTTTTTATAGCGTGTTGTAATAATTTTATAAGCGATTCTTTTTCCAACGGCTTTAAAATATATACCTGGCAGCGGCTAAGCAACGCACTGATTACTTCAAATGAAGGATTCTCTGTGGTAGCTCCTATTAAAGTAATAATTCCTTTTTCAACTGCACCGAGCAAGGCATCCTGCTGCCCTTTATTGAAGCGATGAATTTCATCAATAAATAAAATAGCATTTTCTTTTTTGCGCGATTCTTCAATTACTTCACGCACTTCTTTTACACCAGAAGAAATAGCGCTCAATGTATAAAATGGAACGTCTAAAGTATGAGAAATAATATTGGCAATCGTTGTTTTGCCTACACCTGGCGGGCCCCACAAAATCATTGATGGAATTTTCCCATTTTCAATGGAGTTGCGAAGAATGCTTCCTTTGCCGGTAAGATGTTCCTGCCCTATAAGATCATCTAAAATTTTTGGACGAAGCCTTTCTGCTAATGGAGGTTGAGACAATTAATATTATTAAATTATTATTGAGATTATTTTCTGTCCGCGATAATTTATCATCTTACAAATTTAAGAACTATTTGTTCTATCATTTTTGCAAAAAAGAAAGCACATCCTGAAGTATAACGGGAGCCTGTTTATCATCCAATTCAATAACAACACAATATCCATTTGCGCCACCTGCTTTGAGCAAAGCATTCACCAATTTTTGCTGATCGCTTTCTACTCTTTTCCCATTCCATATTTCTTTTGTACAAAGACAACCTTGCGATGGTGTGAGCGGATAATATGGTTTATTAAGATAAAAATTAGGGTCGATCGTAGTACCATGTGCAATAATTTCTGTGCGGCCAGCAAGCCCGGCATAGTAAGAATAATAGAGCGGTAAATACTCCTGTAATGATTGCGGAATAAGGTTTTTATAATAATCAATGGTCCATAATGAATCTGAAATGCTGCTATCGCCCAAAAATTTTTGGAGGCTTGTTTCAATCGGCATTGATAATTGTACGTTGGCAGTAGGCCCGATAAAGCTGCTCATGGAAACTCCGAAGCCATACATTAAAAAAATTCCCTGTGGCGTATTTCCGTTTCTTAAATAAGATGGAAGATTTGTAATGCTGCGTGCAAGTTGTGGAATATTAAAAATATTGCCCGTGCTGTCAGTAATAAAATTTCCGTTTCTGTCTCTTATAATTACAAGCCCGGGATAGTCACGGTTTCTTCGTTGAATGCTGTACATAATTATTTGATCGCGAAGAATTTTTTTACTGAAAAGCTCAGTGAGAATTTTTTTTGACGGGACTTCAATTGGTTTCTTTTCTTCTGCAATATGAAGCTGCAGCATATACAAAACTGGATTAATAATTGCATGCTCAGCAAATTTTTTATTAAGCAAATCTGTAATACTGGTTGCAAGTAACGGATCGTTTTTTTCTTGTACTAAATATTCTGCACACATGGCAAATACTTTTGGATCAGTTGTATTGTTTAATAAATTTTTTACTTCGGATATAAAAACGCCCTGGTAATTTGTATATACTAATTCTAATAATGATTTTTGAAAATCAATGCTTCTTGATTCGATTTCGTTAAATGCCTCGTGAATTTTTGCATCAGTAGAGGGAGATTTAGACAGCAAAAATTCTATTGTTCCAAAAGCTTCTTCCCATTTTTCTTCTGTAGAATCGTTTAATGGAAAAGATAAATTTTTTGTGATTGAATATTTTGTAAGCCGCTCATAAAGTTTTGTGCGTGCCGATGCTGTGGTGTAGGATGTATATAATGGGGCATCATACTGAGCAAAAAGTTCAAGTGAACAAAAAATGAGAATGAATAAAAAATAAAAATATTTACTGAACAAGATAAAAATTTTTATGACGAAAAGTTAAGTAAAGAAAATGTTTAGGGTAGGTGAAAAATTTAAATATTTTATTCTTCTTCAAAATAATCTGAATCAATTTTTTTGATTTCATAACTATTCTGCACAGAAACGCCAAGGCTATAATCAATCATATATTGGGCAAGAGTTTCGCCATCAATGAGAACAATTTTAGTATCCATTTGCGATGCATAAGTTATTGCTTCTTTTGAAAAATCAGATGTAGTTATGAATACTCCTTTTTTAGCTCTTTGTCCTGCAAGAGCGCCAACAAATTTTTGTATCTCAGGTCTTGAAACAGTTCCTTCCCATCGTTTTGCTTGTATATAAATAACATCCAAACCAAGTTTATCCTCTTTAATAATTCCATCTATTCCTTCATCATTTCTGTAACGGGTTGCTTTACCTGCTTCCGCAATAGAGCCACCATATCCCATTCTTACAAGGAGTTCTACTACTAATTTTTCGAATTCAGATGGATGTATTTTTTTTACTTTTGATAGGATTTCGTTTAAAAGAGTTTCTTTAATTTTCTGGTATGCATCTTCTAATATTTCTTCAGGTGTTTTGGAAGAAGAGACATTTATAACATTTATACTTTCCTCTTTGGAATCAATCTTTTTGTCGCCCGCTATTGAAGAAATAAACGCGGGAAATTTTCTGAGATATTTTATATTTATTGATTCAGGATTCTCTTTTAATGTTTCAAGACCTTGTTGGGTTATTCTAAAATATGATCTGCGAACATTTTCAACAAGCCCTGACATTTTTAGATAGGCTTTTGCCCAATAGACTCTATTATAGAAGAGTTTTTGTGATTTGCTTGATAACCACTCATTGAGTTCATCTTCGGTTAATTTAAATTTATTTGCTAAAAATTCAATGGCCTCGGAAACTGAATGTTCTTGTTGATCGCCAGAAAATTTTAGCAAGGGCAACATTAAACTTTGATAATCTGGAATCATATATTCTATTTAAAAATAAAAGCATCTCATTTCAAATCCAACTTTATCTGCAACTCTTCCAATTGCTTTTCATCAATCGTTGATGGCGCATCAATCATTACATCCCGGCCACTGTTATTTTTTGGAAATGCAATAAAATCCCGGATAGATTCGCTGCCGCCTAAGATTGCACAGAGCCTGTCGAAACCGAATGCTATACCACCATGCGGCGGAGCGCCGTATTCAAATGCGCCTAACAAAAATCCAAATTTATGTTGCGCTTCTTCTTTGCTCATGCCCAGTGCTGCAAACATTTTTTCCTGTAATTCTCTTTGGTAAATTCTTATAGAACCGCCACCAATTTCATTGCCATTTAAAACCATATCGTAAGCATTCGCCTTAATTTTTGAATAAGGATGTTCTAAATATTTTTCAGCATTTTCAATCAAAGGATTGTTATTAATCATCACTTCTATATCTTCAGGCTTTGGCGATGTAAACGGGTGGTGGCGGGCTACCCACCGGTTTTCTTCTTCATCATATTCAAACAATGGAAAATCTGTAACCCAAAGTAATCTAAATTCTTCCGGCTTGCGCAACCCTAACCTATCTGCCATGTATAAACGCAGATCGCTGATTGCTTTTCTTGTGCGTTCTTCTTTACCTGCAAGTATCAAAATAAGATCACCAGGTTTTGAATCGCAAAAAGAAGAGAATTGTTTTAATTGATCTTCATTAAAAAATTTATCAAAGCTGCTTTTTAAAATGCCATCTGTATTGCCTGCCTGTCCGGTAGGCAAATGTTTTATAAATGCCATGCCTTTCATTCCAATCTGTGGACGCTTTACCCATTCAACTAATTCATCGGTTTGCCTCCTTGAATAATCACAGCAACCAGGAACGGAAATAGCGACAATGGTTTCTGCTTCATTGAAAACAGCAAACTCACTATTTGCAAGTGTTTCAAAAAAAATCTTATTTTCCGACTTCAGGTTTTTTACCTTCATATCAAACCTTATATCGGGCTTATCATTTCCATAATTCCACATGGCATCTTCCCATGTCATTCTTTTTATCGGTAAGGCATACTCGATATTTTTAACTTCTTTGAAAATAAATTTAATCATGCCTTCAAACATCTGTAAAATATCTTCCTGCTCTACAAACGACATTTCACAATCTATTTGCGTAAATTCCGGTTGCCTGTCTGCACGCAGGTCTTCATCACGAAAGCATTTTACAATCTGGTAATAACGATCATAACCACTAATCATTAATAATTGCTTAAAGGTCTGCGGCGATTGAGGCAATGCATAAAATTCGCCTGCATTCATGCGGCTCGGTACTACAAAATCTCTTGCGCCTTCAGGAGTAGATTTAATAAGAAATGGAGTTTCGATATCCATGAAATTCTGATGATGCAAATAATTTCTTGTTGCCCTGCTAACAGCATATCTTAATTCAATATTTTTCTTTACTGCATTTCTTCTCAAATCAAGAAAACGGTATTTCATTCTTATATCATCACCGCCATCTGTTTCATCCTGGATTGTAAAGGGAGGCAATGCAGATTTATTGAGAACTTTAAATTCAGAAACAAGAATTTCAATTTCTCCTGTTGGAATATTTTTATTCTTATTGCTGCGTTCACTAACGGTTCCGGTTACCTGCAAAACAAATTCTCTCCCCAAAGGATTTTTATCAAGATGTTCAGTGAGCTTTTCATTCAATAGTAATTGTGTAATTCCATATCTGTCTCTTAAATCTATAAAAGTAATAGACCCGAATTTTCGAATTGTTTGTACCCATCCTGCTACTGTTACTTCTATATTGAGATCTGCTATTCTTAATTCACCGCACGTGTGAGTTCTATACATATAATTTACTATTTCTTTTAAGTGGCTGCAAAGATAAAGGTTATCAATTTTCGTATTGAATTCCTTCGAAAAACTTCTGGTTTAATAATTATTTAGCAAGTAGTTTCTAAAATTGAATTATTAGCTTTTATTGGAGTGGTGGGTGATTTTTAATTGCAGTTCTAATTCTTGATTTTAATTTTTTATGTGCCTTTTATTTTAGAAATTATTTCTTCTCGGGTCTCATCATATAAATAAAAGGTTGTCTTCTATAAGCCTTCACCTGCTTATTATACTGAATGGCATTTTTCCAGGACGGGCTTTCAGAAATCACCCGCAGTGCATCATCATCTGCATTTTTATAGCCGGATGATTTATAAACTTTTGACTTAGTAACATCACCGTCTTCATTAATTATAAATTCTATTGTTACCGTTGCAGTTACGGGCGTATCACCTTTCACAGTTAAGTCTTTTGTAGCATTTTTGTTGATATAAGATTCCCATGCTTTTTGGCCGCCTTTAAACTCTGCATCTTTTTCAAAAATATAATCTTTAATTTTTTTGCCGGATTCATCATACCCCTCAGCAATTCCTTCTTTTTTATTATCGGGTAAATAATAGTGCATGGCCAATTGACTGTTTGGATAAAAATGATAGGAATATTCCAATTTTTTATCTTCAAAAAAAGAAGAATCCTCTATATGGCCATTCTTAAAATATAAAACCTGCGACCCAATAGGATACGCCATCACAGTATCGGGATAGGTAGATTTACCTCTTATGATATGGGGATTTACCCAGTAAGATGTGCAAACATAAGTACTTCCATCTTTTACAAAATCAGCATAAAATGTTGCTTTCGCCACACTGGTTTCCGTCCAATTGGCATCGTAATATTTATTTATTTTAGTTTGTGCTTTCAAATTAAGAAACGTAACTGTAAATAAACATAGAAGCAATTCTTTCATAGCAAAATTGAATGGTGTTTTAAAAAAATATTAAATGTTGAAATCAGTTATCCCTTCGGTGGCCGCCAAATGAGTGTGCGATTCTAAATGCAAATATATTTGTTGAGTAATTTCCAAAATTATGTTCATAACGGAGTCCTACATTAAACGGAATATTTCCTAATTCAAAAAGATACCCAAAACCTATGCCTGCTGTAGGCCCGGCAACTTTTTCATCGCTACCCTGCCAAACACCGTTTTCATCGTATTTTCCTATACTTGAAGCACCAAAGGTGTAACCGGCATCAGGTTCAACATATAGCCCTTCGCCGGTTTGATTTAATGTATAGCGGTAGCCTATTAAAACAGGAATCAATCCTAAATCTTCATCATCTTTATTCTTGAAATATTGCACACCTCCTTCGATGGTTACATAATTAGTTTCGGCAACCGGAAAGCTAAAATTTAAGAACCCTCCAAAACCTACAGCATTGAAATTCTTTGAATTTGCATAGGCTACTTCAATTTGGGCATTACAAATATTGAAAGAAAATAACAGGAAACATAAAACGAAAAATTTATTTTTAATAAGCATAATTTGGTTTTTGGCAATGATAACGAAAAAGTATTGACAATAGTACATCTTAAGGTAAATATATAACCCACGATCGGCAATCACCTACTTGTAATTTTCCACCATAACTTTATTCTACTCCCACTCTCACCCCTTCACTATGTGCCGTAAACTCTGGAGCATACATACATTGAATAGTAGTAATTCCGTTGCTAAAATTTCCGGCATGTGTTACAAACATTGGATATTCAAAAACATAAGTTCCTTTATTTAAATAGCCAAAGAAAAAATTAGTGCTTACATCTTTTGTCGTTTCGTAATAGCCAAGCCCACCCTGGTATTTGTATCCACTTATAACATTGTTTGGTTCCATGCACGATGCCCGCATATCTTTCATGTGCACGTATTCCATATCACGATCTACACTAAGCTCTATACGAACTTTTATTTTATCTCCAATGTGAATTTTGTCGCCATTATTTATGGGAATAAGCACTGGACCTTTGTCAGAATTTTTTTCAATAAATAATTTTTTAGAAAGTTTTAATGGTGTTTCTGAAAAAGTAATTTTGTCTAGATTTTCAAAGTATTGCCAGTAAACAGAACCCCATGATGCTGACTGATTGGTTGGTTTATTGTTTGTTTGATTTGGCGATGAAGAAACCATCACATTAATATTTCCCATTTCAGGTTTTACTTTATCTCCATCAATTTTTCTCTTAAAATATCCTGTGCCTTCTTCCTGCTTTTCATTTTTGCTATTAATGGGTGTATTGCCAAGTTTTATTGTGACAGTTTTTTCTTGCGACAACCAATCAGTTCCCTGCAGCAATAAAGCGTAACAGGCTTCTGCTGTAGCTTTCGTTGTCTTCCAGTTATTCGTTTGTTTGTTTTTTAATAACCATGTTTTCAGGTCATCAACTGTTTTTGCATCTTTTTCAATTTCTGAAAATGCTTCTATCATTAATGCCTGCGATTCTATCGGTGCCTGGTACCACCAATAACCGTGATTGTCCCATTCTTTCCAATACATTCCCAACTCTTCATTGTTAATGGAATTTTCCTTCAATGATTTCAAAATGGATTGCGCAGTTTTGTTATCATTTGCCCTCTTAAGAAATATTGCAATCATTGCCTGCATATATTTACTTTGACTAAGCCAGTATTTTTTTGATTGCTCACGGTAATAGTTAAACGCAGTTTGATTATCTTTTGCAATTGTATATTCAGGGTAGAAGCTGCGCATGTATAAATATTGAATAGCGATTGTGGAAAGATTATTTTCTTTCAGATTGGTTTTATATTTTATCAACTCATCATAATCTTTCTTCAGCATTTTATCGAGGTACGGTAAAGCAGTATTTAATATTGATTTTAATTTTTCATTTTGTTCTGAAGTCAATGCATTTAATTTTTTCAGATGCCCGATTCCGGTAACTATGTATTGTGTCATGTAACGATTATCCGGCCCACCTTTAAACCATACAAACCCGCCATTGGATGATTGCATGTCCTTCAGTTTGCTGATAGATGATTCCGACTGGCTGCTCAGTTTTACCATGTCAAAAAGCAATGCAATATTTTTCTTTTGCTGCTCTTCATTTTGAGCCTCCAAAACCCACGGAGTTTCCTGTAGCAGAACAGATTTTAATTCCTCATTTTTTTGAAGATTACTTAGCAAAGCCGCGGTATCTGTTGTTTTCCATTTTTCAAAAATAGCTTCTATTTTAGGCGATGAATTGACAATTTTTTGTGCAAGGCTGTTTGCATAATAACGGTTAAAAGTTTGCTCTGCACATTCGTACGGGTATTCCATTAAATAAGGCAAAGCCTGCACAGCATACCATGCCGGGTTAGTTGTATATTCCACTGTAAGGCCATAACTGGTAAGTGTAGACGAAGAGGAAGAATTGATTAATTTGTCAAATTTAAAATCTTTTATTCCATTACCCCGCATTGGCAAAGGCATTGTTTCTGTTACCAGCATGCGGTTGGTAACTACAGGTATTGCTGCTTCTTCTCCATCGCTTATGTTTCCTGCTTTTGCAACAATCCTATATACAACCGCGTTATTAAAATTGGTTGGAACTTCAATGCTGAAATTTACAAGAGTGCTTTGTCCTGCAGCCGCAGTAAAACTTTTTAGAGTTGAATTATTTTTAAACCATCCATCTACAGGGTTCATAGTGGAAGCATTTAATAATTGAAGCTCTGCCTGACCGCTTACTTCTTTATCACTAAGGTTTACAATTTTTGCACTGAATTCCATTTTGTCTCCCTCCCGTAAAAAGCGTGGCGCGTTGGGCTGCACCATTAAATCTTTTTGGGTAATAACTGTTTTTTCTGCATATCCGTTTGCCAAATCTTTTGTATGAGCCAGCGTCATCAACTTCCACTGTGTAAGCGCTTCAGGCATTGTAAAACTGAATTCGATGTTTCCATCTTTATCTGTTCTTAACTCGGGAAAGAAGAAAACAGTTTCATTGAAATTTTTACGAATTTGAATTTGGGATTGATCGAGTGGCGAAGGGATTTTTTCGATTGAAGGTGTTTCTTTATAACCTATTGTATTCACTAAACTATCATTAACTTGTGCTGATACTTTTTTTTGCATTCCATTGGCAGTCACAACTACATCTGGATTTGATTCTCTTACAGCCACACCTTGTATTGCGCCTTGTAAATCACTGGCCAACTTATTATCCCCACGAATAAAAATTCTATTATTAATATTGAATAATAATACATCATAAATCTTTTCTTTCTGCTCAATATATTTTTCATTCCAATATTTTTCAAAAGATTGAACAGTGGAAAAATTTAGTGCACTTCCCCATGTGTTGTTGTTATAATAATTCGGCCATACATCAAGGCTGCTCCAGGAGTGTGGCTTAAATTGATCAAGCGATGCATCGTACATAGATGCGAGCATTTCTGCAGCAACCTTTTCGCCTTTGTTGCCACTAATTTTTACTTTCCATTTTTCTTCACTGCCAGGTAATGTTTTATCACGGTATGTATCAAAAGAAATATTGAGTTGCTTATTGCTCCACGGCACATAAATCGTATTAGCAGCAATATAAAAACGATTATCTTTTACAAAAAAGCTATTCACTCTAAAACCCCCGCGATCATTTTCTGAAATATTAAAGTCGAAAGTTCTTTTGTTGTTATTTAAAGTATAATAATTGAAATCATCGGACTGCTTTTCATTTGCCTCTTGTCCGTTGCCTGTTGTTTTTTGCTTATCAACTTCCTGTATTAAAAATAAATCTGCAGAAGTGCCTGTAGTAAGATGCGCAGTTTCACCGGGTTCTAAAGAATTTTTTTCCAAATGATTCCATAGATATGCAGTAGTTGGTAATGATGATGATTTAGAATCATACACCTGGAAATATTTTACATCTTTTACCTCCTGCCCATATTGATCTTTTGCAGTTGCCTCTACAACATACCAACCTTGTTGCAATTGTGAATGGTGAATGGTAAATCGTGAATTATCATTAGTTGAATCATTATTTTCATAAACCATTTCACTTTTCGGCCATGATTCTTTTTTACTTTCATCCTTATACTCATCATGCGGAAAGTAATGAATGAATTCATTTTTATTTAAAATAAATTTATCGGGTTCCCCCCACAATCTTTGACGGATTAATCTATCCGGGGTCTGTTGTTTATAAATTTTTACATCTGCTTTTACCCGATAAAATTCACCACTAAGATTTTTACTGCTGATAGAAATATTTTTAAGACTGTCTGCATTTACAATATCGCCTTGTGGTAAATTGATTTGCAAATCCAATGCCTTATAGCCAACAGGAATGGTAATATCTCCGCTTCTTGTTTCGCCATTGATATCAGTAACATCGGCTTCAACTTTATAATCAAAAACGGGATCAGTTTTTTTATCAATACTTAGATCAGGAATGGCTGCAAATTTTATAATGAATTTGCCATCTGTACCGGTTATTATTTCTCCATGTGTTATTTCCAAAGGATTTGTTTGCGCAAAACCTTTACGCCAAAACATCCATGGATAAAGGAACCTGGCAACTCTTGTTACCCTGTAAGAAACCTTTGCGCCAACAATATTATTTCCTGCATAAGCTTTTGCAAATCCTGCAATTTGTACGGTATCATTCATGCGATAACTTCCTTTTACTTTCTCAAATTCTGTATAAAATTTTGGGCGCTTGTATTCTTCAACAGAAAATGAAATAGAAGAATTTTGATAATCCTGAACATCAATTTCAAATTCGCCGTTTAATTTATTTTCAGGTATTTTAAATTTTCCATTGAATGATCCGAATTCATTTGCAAAAACTTTTACTGAATCTATTTTCTGATTGTTGGCATCTGAAAAAGTAATCGTTAAAGAATCTTTTGATTGAAGAAGAATTGATTTTTTCGTTTTAAAATCTTTAGTAACGCCGATTCCTTTAAAATAAACTAATTGGCCGGGACGATAAATACTTCTGTCGGTAAATAAAAAAACTTTGGCCTTGTCCTTCTCATATTTTTTTTGATCAGCGTATTCTCCTTTATTGCCATTGTTGTAATAATTATAAATGTATTGGAGATCATCCAAAAATAATTTGTCCTTTTTATAATTTATTTCAAGTCTTATATTCCTATTCTCATTTTTATCTGGAACCGCTAATTTGAAATAACCATTTTTATCTGTAGTTAATAATTCTTCTTTATCTAATTTATAAATGCGGTTATTATAATCATATTCCTGTTTCCACACCTGCACCTTTGCCCCGCCAAGAGGCTGGCCTGTTGTTCGGTTCAGCGCGAAATATTGTTGACCACTATTGATAAAACTTATATCAGAAACATAAAAATATTGAGCCGCTAAAGGGGTTTTATTAAGGCTGAAATCTGCCGAAGCACTGCCAAGTAAAACGTATTCACTAACTGGTAAGGCGTCAATTTTTACTTCTGTTGAATGTGAAAGATAATCATCTGTTACAGGCAAATCCTGTTTCCAGTTTTTGATATTTTTTTGAGAAGTTAATCTTTGAAATATTTGATCGTTGTTGTTATTATCAGTAATTGTTTTTTTAAGTTCAGGAGTTAATTCAATTATTCTGAAATAGATTGTATTAAAATTTTTATAAGATACTAACGTGCGAAATGGAAGGCCGGGAACATTTACTTTTTCTGTAGTTAAGTTTATTGAAGGATGCAACAATTGATTTAAAAGGTTTTTTGCATTGATGCCGCCTTCACTATCCGGAAATTTTTGAGCAATATCATCAAGCATCTGCTTTGCTTTTTTTACAGTATAGGTTGAAACTGAATCATTATTTTGATTTGCAATAAGCGCATTATTATAAATTGTTTGTGCTACAAGAAATGTTGCCTGCGCTGCTGCGGGATTGTTATTATATGTTTTACTAATATTCTTTAATGCATTCATGTATAGCTCATTCTTATTTTCCATTACGCCATATTGATTCACAAAAATGATGCGTTCAATATCTGCATCAATCAATGCATCCGGCTTGGCACCATTCGCATGAAAATTCAACAGTTTTTGAAAAATTAATAATGCTTTTTGATGAAGTGAAGCAGAATCTTTTGTTGTGAATTTATATTTTACAAATTCATTTGCCACTGCGAAAGTTTCTTTATCTTTTATCTCAAAAGAATAAGCAGGGCGGGTAATATCACGTTCATCGCTTTTAAAATAATCAAGGGCACGGTGTGCCAGCAAGTCATAGAGAGTAGGTCGCAGGTAGCGAACATTTCCTTTTATAATGATTGCATCATAAGATTCAAGCTTTGTTTGCTGTAAAAGTTTTTCATCTTCTATAGAAGCTACATATAGATCCCCTATTTTTTTATGGAGATCATCGGCCGTCCATGTAGCAATATTTTTTTTATTAAAGCCAATAGTGTTGGTTCTTTGATACAGCTTATAGCGGTTTTGCTGAAAATAATCTAAATACTTTTGCGCTGTAATGCTTTCCAATATTGATTTAGAAGGTTCTTTTGAAACGACAATTTCTCTTTCTAAAGAATCAATACTTTTTTCAGAAGCATCTTCTTCAATATTTTGCTTCAGGCTTATTTTAAATAATAATGATTTTATAATTTGTGGGTTGTTGTTGTTTTTCTTCGCAGAAAAATAAATTTTATCTACTTCAGCAAGTGCAGATTTTGTTAAGCCTTTGCTTACGAAGTCATTAACTTTTTTCCATTGACTATTATAATTGTCCATTTGTTTTTGAGCATTTATGGAAGAAAAGCAAAAGAGCAACAATAAAATAAATAGACCCCGCGATAATAAAAATTGTTTACACATGTAATGAATTTGGTTAAAGATAAAAAACTAAGCCAAGTGGTTGTACGATAAAATCAGTTTAATCATTAGATGCTGTTTCAATCAATTTTGCATAAATAAATTGTTTTGCACTTTTTTTTTGAATGTTTTTTAAACCTTCTGAATGTACACAAGTCAGAATGTAAATTAAATTTTTATAAAGATTGATGTTGATGATTGTAATATAAAAGCAGCAGATACATAACTCCGGAGAAGATTAGGTGAAAATAACAATAAATAAAATAAGTGGGTTTTTCGATAAAGCCGCTACCAGTGAGATTGGAGCGGTTTTTTTATTTCAAATTATGATACACCTTTTGTACATCTTCATCCTGCTCAAGGTGATCAACAAGTTTTAACACATCGTTTGCTTCATCTTCAGGCAATTCCATTGTATTAGTCGGAATTCGTGTAAGCTCTGCCGTTATGATGTTAATTTTTTTTTCTTCAAGCGCTTTGCTCATGTGCCCGAATTCATTAAAAGGCGTGCGTATAATAATATTGCTATTACTATCCTCACCAATTTCTTCAAGGCCGTAATCTATGAGTTCCAGTTCCAACTCTTCAATATCAAGCTTTTCCTTTTTTATTTTAAATTCACCCATGTGATTAAAAATAAATGCAACACTTCCGCTGGTTCCCAATGATCCGTTTGCTTTATTAAAATGCATACGCACATTAGCAACAGTTCTTGTAGGATTGTCAGTTGCAGTTTCTACAAGCAACGCAATTCCATGTGGGGCATACCCTTCATATAACATCTCATGATAATCGGTTTTATCTTTTCCCATTGCCCTCTTGATAGCCGCATCCACACGGTCTTTCGGCATATTCACTGCTTTTGCATTTATAATACAACGGCGCAAAGCTGAATTATTATCCGGATCAGGCCCACCTTGTTTTACGGCTATATCAATTTCTTTGCCGATGCGTGTAAATTGCTTTGCCATTTTATCCCACCGGGCAAACATGGTTGATTTTCTAACTTCAAATATTCTTCCCATATTAATAGTCAATTATCTCGAAATGAGTCCTATGGACAATAGCCAATATGCAAATGCATTTCCGCAAATCTAAAATCTAAAATCTAAAATCTAAAATCTAAATGAGGGCTGAACTTTCTTTGTCTCTTTATCTCTTACTTTTGCCACATGCCGGAAATTTATAGCTATTCAACTTTACATTCTTTTGCCCGACAAATATTTTTAAAAATTGGTTGTAGTAAAAAAGATGCAGTAATAGCTGCAGATTCATTGCTTGCTGCAGATTTAAGAGGTGTTGACAGTCATGGTGTCGCAAGGCTTTCCGGTTATATTCGCTTATGGGATGCAAAAAGAATTAACTCTGCTCCTGAAATAACAATTGTTCATGAAACACCTTCCACTGCAGTTGTTGATGGAGATGCTGGACTAGGATTAGTAGTTGCTCCTTTTGCTATGCGGGTGGCGATTGATAAAGCTAAAAATGTGGGCACAGGATGGGTAAGTGTAAAAAACAGTAATCATTTTGGAATTGCAGGTTCACATGCGATGATGGCGTTGCAGCATGATATGATTGGCATCGCCATGACAAATGCTTCTGCATTGGTTGCGCCTACATTTTCTACAGAAAGAATGCTGGGAACTAATCCCATTGCGGTGGCTATACCCGCAGGAAAAGAGCAACCTTTTGTGGCCGATTTTGCAACAACAACTGCTTCTAATGGTAAGCTTGAAATGCTTCAGCGCAAAAAAGAAAGTGCTCCTAACGGTTGGGTACAAACGAAAAATGGTGAGCCATCAGTAAATGCCAATGAATTAAAGAATGGCGGCTCTTTGTTACCGCTTGGCGGCGATAAAGAACATGGCAGTCACAAAGGTTATGCATTGGGTTCTATTGTTGATATTTTTTCAGCCATATTAAGCGGCGCAAATTATGGTCCATGGGTTCCTCCTTTTCCGGCTTATGTTCCAATGCCTGAAAATATGCCGGGAGAAGGTATCGGCCATTTTTTTGGCGCTATGAGAATTGATGCTTTTCGACCAGCGGAAGAATTCAAATTTCACATGGATAAATGGATACAAAGATTTAGTTTTTCAAAAACCATTCAAGGACAGGAAAAGGTTTATATACCCGGAGAACCTGAAACGAAAATTGAAAATGAAAGGAGGCAACATGGTATACCATTATTACTACGCGTAGTGGATGACTTGAAAAAATTAGGCGACAGGTTTGGTCTTGGCTTATAAAAATTCAATAATTATATTCCGGTTGAACTCATATAGCCAATGTTGATTTCTGTTTCATAAATTTGCGCCGTAGTAAATAATCTAAAATAGTTTTAAGGAAATGAAAGTAATGAAGTTTGGCGGCACCAGTGTTGGAAAGCCTGAGAGAATGTTTGAGATTGCCCGGCTCATCACAAAAGATGATGAAGCAAAAGTAGTGGTATTAAGTGCCTTAAGCGGCACTACCAATTCACTTACTGAAATAAGCCACAGTTTGGCGAAAGGCGATCGTATATCTGCAAAACAACGTATTGATGCGCTTGAGCAACACTATCAGAATTTTATTCTACAGTTGATAAAAACTGAAGAAAGTTATAATAAGGCTAAAGGAATATTAGCCGAGCATTTTGAGTTTTTGAATATCATTTTAAAAATATCTTTTAGCGAAGCTTTAAATAAAGATATTCTTGCTCAAGGCGAATTGTTAAGCACGAAGCTTTTCAGCGTTTATTTAGAAGAAAAAAAGATTCCGCATATCTGGCTTGCTGCACTTGATTTCATGACTATTGATTATTCGGGCGAGCCGCAGGTTGGAAGCATCAAAGTAAAGTTGTCACAAATTTTGCAACGTCATAAAGACACAAAACTTTTTTTAACGCAGGGATATATTTGCCGTAATGCCAAAGGTGAAGTTGATAACCTTAAACGTGGTGGCAGTGATTATTCTGCGTCCTTAATTGCAGGAGCCATCGGTGCATCTGTTTGTGAAATATGGACCGACATTGATGGCATGCATAACAACGATCCGCGTATTGTAAAAAAAACTAAACCCATCGGCAGGCTTAGCTTTGATGAAGCCGCTGAGCTTGCTTATTTTGGCGCAAAAATTCTGCATCCTGCAAGTATATGGCCTGCACAGTATTTTAATTTTCCTGTAAGATTACTAAACACGATGCAGCCTGATGCACCCGGAACACTTATAGAAAGTGAAGCGGGAAGCGTAGGCGTAAAAGCAATAGCTGCAAAGGATTTTATTACGGCCATAAAAATAAAAAGCAGCAGAATGTTGCTGGCTTATGGATTTCTAAGAAAAATATTTGAAGTGTTTGAAAAATATCAAACGGCTATTGATATGGTTACAACTTCTGAAGTGGCCGTATCGCTTACGATTGATAATGATGCTTACTTAAGTGAAATTGTAAAAGAGCTAGAATTATTTGGAACAGTGGAAGTGGATAGCGATCAGACTATAGTTTCGATTGTAGGAAATCAAATTACGCAAACGAAAGATGTAATTGCAAAAATATTTACGAACCTAACGGGCATACCTGTACGCATGGTAAGTTATGGGGGCAGCCAGCACAATATTTCTATCCTCATTTCGCGGGAATACAAAGAGAAAACATTGCAGCAACTAAATAAAGGTTTGTTTGGAATGTAATCTTAAAACTTTATTCCAAGCTTTTTATAGATAAAGCTCATAAGCCACGCCGGGCCTATTAATAAAAACTGTATATCTTTTAAAAAAGAAGGTTTTTCCCCTTCTATTTTATGCCCATAAAACTGGCCGATCCATGCAGCGATAAAAATGATTATACAAAAAACCCACAAAGAAACAGGAAGAAAATTTTCCACCACATAACAAATTGCGAGGCAAAAAATTCCAAAAAATAACATGCCGATGCCTATTGAGATTGATAGTAATAGATAATAAACGGAAGTAAATAATAAAATAACCATTGCCACATTCAATTGTAGGTTATCAATGATGAACCAGGGAAGCTTGATGCAATAAAGCAATCCTGTTATGGAGAAAAAAATAGCCGGAACACAAATCCAGTGAATGAGCTTATTGGTGTCATTGGTATGGCTTTCCCCGTATTCAGCCAGCCATTGATTGAGTGTTCTCATTTAAAATGTTTCTCTAATTTTTTAAAATATTTCTTTATTTGATAAGTTTTAAAAACTTTTAATAAGAATAGAAACTTTATATCATAAAAAAAAACTCTCCATTTCCGAAGAGTATCATTTCTAAATATTTTTTAGAATTTAAATAATCAACATCGCATCTCCATAACTGAAGAAACGGTATTTATCTTTAATAGCTTTTTTATAAGCATCCATAATAAGATCGTAACCTGCAAATGCGCAAGTCATAATAAGCAGGCTGGTCTTGGGTAAATGAAAATTAGTAACCAGTGAATCGGCAATATTAAAATTGTACGGCGGATGTATAAAATGGTTTGTCCATCCTTCGGAAGGTTTTAATAATTTTTGCGCAGTGAAAGATGTTTCCATGGCTCGCATAGTGGTAGTTCCTACTGAACAAATTCTTCTATTGGTTTCTTTTGCTTTGTTTACAATGCGGCAGGCTTCTTCATCAATATGATAATATTCCGCATCCATTTTATGCTTGCTTAAATCTTCAACCTCAATAGGTCGAAAGGTTCCTAAGCTTGTATGCAAAGTAACTTCTGCAAAACGAATACCTTTTATTTCGAGCCGCTTTATTAATTCCTGGCTGAAGTGAAGACCCGCAGTAGGCGCTGCTACTGCTCCTTCGTGCTTCGCATAAACAGTCTGGTATCTTTCTTTATCTTCTTCATCGGGCTTACGTTTTATATATTTTGGCAAAGGGGTTTCACCCATTAAATAAAGCATTTTTCTAAATTCTTCTTCGGGGCCATCCCATAAAAAACGAATCGTTCTTCCGCGGCTGGTTGTATTGTCAATTACTTCCGCAACCAGTTCATCGCTTTCACCAAAATATAATTTATTGCCAACACGAATCTTACGTGCCGGATCAACGATTACATCCCACAACCTGTTTTGCTTATGCAATTCTCTCAAAAGAAAAACTTCAATTTTTGCGCCGGTTTTTTCTTTGCGGCCATACATACGTGCAGGAAAAACTTTTGTGTTGTTTACTACAAAAACGTCTTTGTCATCAAAATAATCAAGAATGTCTTTGAAATGTTTGTTTTCGATCTTACCGGTCTTTCTTTCGATTACCATCAGCCTGCTATCTTCTCTTCGTTTGGTAGGGTTTTGAGCAATTAGATTGAGAGGAAGGTCAAACTTAAATTGACTAAGTTTCATGTGCAATTATAATTTTAAAGTTAATTGTCACATGCCATTACTGTTTTACAGAGATACGTGCCTGCCGGGGCGGGCCACTTATCATGTTACGGCATGATTTTTTTAAGTGTGCGAAGGTAATGCTTTTAAATAATATATTCGGTTAAAATATTCTTACTTATCAATGAGACTTTTAGAAACTCAATTTTGGAATTGATTCAATTAATTTTTGTGTGTAAGTACTTTTAGGATGGTAATAAATTTCATCTGCAGTTCCGGTTTCTTCAATTTTCCCTTTGTTCATAACCATGATGCGGTTACTTATATAATGTACAACACCCAAATCATGAGAAATAAAAATAGTTGTAAAGCCAAGTTCCTTTTTAAGATCATTCAATAAATTTAAAACCTGTGCCTGCACGCTTACATCAAGCGCTGATACACTTTCATCGCAAATAATAAAATCAGGGTTAAGGCCAAGCGCCCGTGCAATGCAAATGCGCTGGCGCTGGCCGCCGCTAAACTCGTGAGGATACCGGTTAAAATGTTCGGGCTTTAAATCCACTTTTTGCAGAAGGTCCATTATTTTTTCTTTTCGTTGTTTTGAGGTTGATAATATTTTATGAATTTTCATGGGTTCGCTTATTGCTTGCCCGATAGTAATTCTTGGGTTTAATGACCCATAAGGATCCTGGAAAATGATTTGGATATCTTTACGCATTTTCCTAAAATGTTCTTCAGGAATGTGAGCAATATTTTTTTTATTGAAATAAATATTTCCTCCTGTGGGTTCAATTAATCTTATTAAAGCCCTGCCCAGCGTGGTTTTACCGCAACCGCTTTCACCAACAAGTCCAAGGGTTTCTCCTTTTCCTACAGAAAAACTTACATCATCAACAGCCTTTAATTCGCTAAGTATTTTACCCGTAAGACTTTTTTTTAAAGGAAAATACACTTTTAAATTTTCAACTTTCAGTAATAGATTTTCTCTTATATCATTTATTTCATTTTTTTGTTGTAAGAAAGAATCATCGATAGATAGATCAGATTCTTTATAAGTATTATTAAAAAAATCACTAACTACCGGAAGCCTTTTCCCTTTGGAAGATCCCGAAGGTCGACAGCTTATCAATGCCTTGGTATATGGATGTTTTGGATCTGAAAATATTTCTTTTGTGATGTTGGTTTCTACAATTTCCCCCTTATACATTACGGCAACTTTATCTGCAATTTCTCCAACCAAACTCAAATCATGGGTAATATAAATCACACCCATTTTTTGCTTCTGCTGTAAATCTTTTATAAGCTGCAGAATGGTTTTTTGAACAGTTACATCCAATGCCGTAGTAGGCTCATCGGCAATAAGCAATGATGGATTGCAGCTCATGGCCATCGCTATCATTACTCTTTGTTTTTGGCCACCACTTATTTGATGTGGATAACGGTTAACCATAGACGCAGCGTCGGGAAACTTTACCATGTTAAATAAATCAATTGTCTTTTGTTTTGCTCCTTTGTTTGATATTTTTTCATGAAGAATTATCGTTTCCATAACTTGCCTGCCACAGGTTTGCACAGGATTTAGCGAAGTCATCGGCTCCTGGAAGATCATTGAAATTTTATTTCCTCTTATCTTTTGTAAAGATCTTTCATCCAGCGTTAGTAAATTTTTTTGAGTACTTCCGTCTGCTGAAAAAAGTATTTCTCCTGTTTTGTAAATCGCGGGAGGCGAAGTCAACAGTTGTAATATTGATAAAGAAGTTACCGTTTTACCCGAACCGGATTCACCAACAATAGCGAGGGTTTCACCTGTATTTACTTCAAGTGAAATATTCTTAACTGCAGAAATACTTTCTGAATCTGTTTCAAAATCAACACTTAAATTTTTTATTTGAAGAAGAGGATAAGTCATTAAAGCATTTATGCTTATTGCTATAAAATCTTTTGCAAAAATTACAATTCAATTTTTTTGATGAAAATCTATTTATTTAAAATTTCAAATGCCGAACAGTAAGGCCATCATTAATCAATTGTTTGAGCGAGTCAATGCCAATTTTTAAATGTCTTTCTACAAATTGTGCCGTTACACTTACATCGCTTTCAGTAGTTTTTATGCCTTCCGGAACCATGGGCGAATCGCTTACCAACAATAAAGCGCCAGTAGGTATTTTGTTGTAAAATCCAACAGTGAAAATTGTTGCAGTTTCCATGTCGATTGCATAAGCTCTTACTTTACGCAGATAAGTTTTAAGCTCTTCATCGTGCTCCCAAACTCTCCGGTTGGTTGTATATACAGTTCCTGTCCAGTAATCATAAGCATAATCGCGAATAGTTGTGGATATTGCCTTTTGCAATGCAAATGCAGGGAGTGCAGGAACTTCAGCTGGAAAATAATCATTGGAAGTACCTTCACCTCTTATTGCTGCAATGGGTAAAATAAGATCCCCGATTTTATTGCGTTTTTTTAAACCGCCGCATTTTCCTAAAAATAAAACCGCTTTGGGTTCAATAGCGCTAAGAAGATCCATTATTGTTGCGGCACCAGGGCTTCCCATTCCAAAATTTATTATGGTTATATCGTCTGCGGTGGCGCATTCCATCGGTTTGTCCAGCCCCACAATTTTTACATTGTGCATATCAGCAAAGAGCTTTACATAATTGCTGAAATTGGTTAAAAGAATGTACTCTCCAAAGTTCGCCAGCTTTTCGCCGGTATATCTTGGAAGCCAGTTGTTCACTATTTCTTTTTTTGTTTTCATATTCTTATATGATCAATAGTTGTTTATTTGCTATGAATAAAAATACGATTTTAGATTTTAGATTTGCGATTTTAGATTGTGAATTACCAAACTTTAAATAACACGAATTAGTATCACGAACCTGCCTGACTGCAGACAGGTTGCACGAATTAATCAATTATACAATTAATGATAAAAATCGAATTTCCAAAAAAGCGGGTTGAAACAAGACAACGGGAAGGGCTAAACGAAGTTTTTGATGCAATCAGAAAAAAATGGCTACTACTTACACCGGAAGAATGGGTTCGTCAGAATATTATTCAGTATCTTCTTCTGAAAAAATATCCTGCCTCTTTAATAGCTGTTGAAAAAGAAATTAAATTGGGCGAATTAAAAAAGCGCTGCGATGTTGTAATTTATACAAGAGATTCACTTCCTTTTATGATAATTGAATGTAAAGAAATGAACATTACTATTTCTGAAAAAGCTTTGGAGCAAATTCTTCGTTATCATATTACATTGCCAGCAACATATCTAATTATAACCAATGGAAGTTATTGTTTTGGTTTTCAAAAAACAGGGAATCAATTTTTGGAGATTGATCGTTTTCCTGAGTATGAATTATGAAAAATTATTTTAACCGCAAAACTTTTTCAAGCTTTCCAAAAGGTGTAAAATAATTTATGGGAATATCCCCAACTCAGCATAAGAAGTGGCTACTTTATTTATTGCGCACACATAAGCAGCAGTACGCATATCGGGTATAGCAGGCGTTTTTTGCCAGATATCAACAATTTCACGGGTAGCAGTTATCATCGTTTCTTCAAGTCCGCTTCTCACCAAATCAACTTCATCAGCACCATGCATTATAAAATCTCTTTCGAAAGCGCTTACATTCTTACCTGTAAGTTCTTCAAGCTGCCCAAGAATATGATGATTCATATTTTCAGTAAATCTTTTTTCAAGCCGCCCATAACGTACATGGCTAAGGTTTTTTAACCATTCAAAATAACTAACGGTAACGCCTCCTGCATTCAAATACATATCGGGAACTACCAATGCTCCTTTTAAATTTAAAATTTCATCTGCTTCCGGCGTTAGCGGCCCGTTAGCAGCTTCACCTATTATTTTAGCTTTTATTCGTGATGCATTTTCACCGTTAACTACATTTTCCAAAGCAGCGGGAATTAATATATCGCAATCCATTTCCAATGCATCCATATTTTTAGCAAAATTTTCAGCACCGGGAAAATCAAGGATAGAGCCTGTTTTGGTACGATGCAGCCATACCTTATCAACATCAAGCCCATCGTTATTCCAGATAGCGCCTTCATATTCTGCAAGGCCAACTATTATAGCGCCTGCCTGTTGAAAAAATAAAGCAGAATGGTAGCCAACATTACCCAACCCCTGTACACATATTCGCTTGCCTTTCACACCTAAGGGAAGCCCAAGTTTGTCCATAACAGAAGGCATCTTGCATACTTCACTTAATCCATAAAAAACTCCAAGACCTGTTGCTTCTTTTCTTCCCCGAACGCCACCTTGAGTTACCGGTTTACCTGTTACACAACCTGCGGCATCAATTTCACCAGGATGCATGGCAACATAGGTATCCAGTATCCATGCCATTTCCCTTTCACCCGTTCCATAATCAGGGGCGGGTACATCAGTTCCGGGACCTATAAAATTTTTTCTGATTAATTCTGCAGTGTAGCGTCGGGTTATTTTTTCCAGTTCATAAGGTGTGTATTCTCTTGGATTAATTTTAATACCTCCTTTACCGCCGCCAAAGGGTACATTTACAATAGCGCACTTATAAGTCATAAGCGCTGCCAGCGCCATTACTTCATCCTGGTTAACTGCAAGGCTAAAACGAATACCGCCTTTACAGGGTGTTTTATGATGTGAGTGCTGAACCCTATACGCCTCAATAGTTACAATCTCACCGTTTTCTCTTTTAATTGGAAAACGCATCTGGTAAACACTGTTACACTGTTTTATCTGTTCTAAAATACCGGGGTCCCAATCTGTGAAAATAGCTGCCTTATCAAAACTCCTTTCAACATTTTGGAAAAAACTATATGGTGTTACAGCTGACATAAAATGTATTTTGAGTTATTAATGAATCAAACTTATAATTTATTTTTTGAACACTTTTTGGTTTAATATTTATTCAATAAGAATTACAAAACCTTTTCTTTTTTCGAAACTTTACTGTCAATCCTTATCAGGTATAAAAAAAGAACAGCGAGGATGGTAATGCAAACAGCCATGACCACATATATTTTATTATTGCTTCTCATGATACTATTCATTCCTGTTCCGGCAGAATCTGCAGAAGATTGTGCAAATGATAAAAGGCTTAAAAATGGAAATATAACGGCTAGGCATAAACGCTTATAAAACTTATTAATCATTTAATTAAATTTTTATGGGCCAGCACGCTCAATCTTATTTTAAGGTTACTAATCCAAATTCCTAATAGAACCCATCCGAATACCGACGGCCAGAAAATCATTCTCATTGTTGCATCAAGACTTCCACCGCCAAGTGCAGGATTACCACCACCTTTAGCTCCCTCCATACCACCGGGATGAAGAGATTGAACCAACCTTGGTAAAATCATTATCAAGGGTATATAAATGAAGTAGGCAAAAATATTATACACTGCACTTACCCTTGCTTTTTTATCAATATCATTCATTGAGCCTCTTAATACAATATAAGCAAGGTAAATAAGCACAGCTATTGCAGCCGCTATTTGTTTGGGATCATTACTCCAGGGTTCTCCCCATGTATAAGTAGCCCAAATAGAACCGGTGGCCAATCCTAAAATTCCAAATATAATTCCGGTTTTTGCAAATTCTGATGCATAAATATCATGTTTGATATTTTGAGTACGCAGGTAAGAAATGGAATAACCGAGAGAAAGAGTAAGCAATACAATTTGCCCAAACCACATAGGTACATGAAAGAAAAAATTACGGATACTTTCATGAAGATTGCCAACTTGGGGAACCTTAACTAAAAACCCAGCCGAAAACGTGAAAAACATCAGCACAATACATAATATTTTCCACCACTTAAATTTCATTTATGCTGATTTTGTTTTTGAAATTAGCTGCTTTTTGTGCAGGCAAAATTAGGATAAAACTTTTTGTGAAATTTCTTTTTTGTTAATCCCTCCCTTTAATAAAAATATTTATTACAAGTTAATTTTTTTTAAGAAGTTTTTTTAAACGTTACAACATAATTGGTGACTCGAATATTTTATTTTTGTGAATTGCAATATAACTGCAGCACGTGGTTTTGTACACTCATTCACTTAACTTTGCACCCCATAAACAAAAAATATGAGTGGTGCATTAAAAGAAGTAAGGAACCGGATTCAAAGTGTAAAAAGCACGCAACAGATAACCAAAGCGATGAAAATGGTAAGCGCTGCTAAATTACGCAGAGCTCAGGACGCTATAATACAAATGAGGCCCTATGCTCAAAAGTTGCAGGAAATGCTGAGCAATATTTTAAGCAATGCTGATGGCAATATTAGCATGGCCCTTGCCGCAGAAAGGCCTGTACAAAAAGTTTTGGTAATTGTTATAACCAGTGACAGAGGTTTATGTGGGGGATATAACGGTAATCTTATTAAGCTGGCAAAGCAGGTTATAAAAGAAAAATATGCGGAACAGACTGCAAAAGGCAATGCCGAATTCCTGCCTTTAGGTAAAAAAGGATATGAACATTTTTCAAAAAACAAGTTTAAGGTAATTGAACATTACTGGAATATTTTTTCTGATTTGAGTTTTGAAAATGTAGCGGCAACAGCAAAATTTGCAATGGATTCTTTTGCAAAGGGCGAGGTAGATGCTGTAGAATTGGTTTACAGTGAATTTAAAAATGCGGCTACACAAAAGTTTACTGCTGAACAATTTTTGCCGGTAAAAAAATCAGAAAAAAAGAAAGGTGTATCAAGGGCTGATTTTATTTTTGAGCCTGATAAAGATGTTTTAATACAAGAGCTGATGCCAAAAATATTGAACACGCAATTGTATAAAGCAGTGCTTGATGCACATGCAAGTGAACATGGCGCCCGAATGACTGCAATGGACAAAGCCACAGACAATGCGGAGGAACTTTTAAAATCTTTAAAAATAAGTTACAACCGTGCAAGGCAGGCTGCTATTACAACAGAGCTTACCGAAATAGTAAGTGGGGCTGCGGCGTTGCAGGGATAAACCCCTGATCCCTAAAGGGAAATTGGGAATTTTAAATTTAAAATTATTAAATCCCCTTTAGGGGTTTGGGGTATGGACTTAAGTGTTATAATTCCACATATAGAAGCGCTGATTTTTGCCAGTGAAAAACCTTTGGCCGGTAACGAATTAGTTGATCTCGTTAATAATGCTCTTGGATTTATTGAAGATCGTGCAACACCAGATGGGGTGGATGCTGCAATTAATGCTATAAAAGAAAAATACCAATCAGCATTTTATCCCTTTGAAGTTGTGGAAAGTGGCGGCGGTCTTCAGTTTCTTACCAAAAAAGAATTTCATAAAACAATTGCACAGCTTAACGGTGATAAATTTTTAAAAAAGCTTTCAGTGGCATCGCTGGAAACGCTTTCGATTATAGCTTACAAGCAACCGGTTACCAAATCTGAAATTGAAATTATACGTGGGGTTAACTGCGATTATGCTGTACAAAAATTACTCGAAAAAGATTTGATAATTATTGCAGGAAGAAATGAGGATTCTCCGGGCAAACCTTTAATTTATGCTACCTCAAAATCTTTTATGGATTATTTTGGAATTAACAGCCCTGATGATTTGCCTAAAATAAGAGAAGTGCTTAACCAGGAAATAATGGAAGCAACAAAGATTGAGAATGCAGATTTTTCAGAAACAATACAGGAAGAAACTGTTGAAATAAAAGAATAATTCTTTGCATCTAAATGCTGATGATTAAAAGATGATTAATAAAGCGATAAGTAATTTTTTGATTGGCCTTATTTTGTTAGTCTTAGTATTTGGAGGAGCAGATTATATTCTATTTTACCTACTTCGTGTATCGAATTGGTTTCACTTAATCGGGACTATTTCTATCCTTTTTGTTTTCATTGTTGGGCTTAATTAAGGGATTAAAGCAAATTAAAATAAAGGAAAAAAGTTTCATTTATAATCTAGTTGCAATCATAGGTAGCAGTTTAATACTTATCTTGATAATATATTGGGGGCTTCTTTTATTATTTTTGAATTCGGGTGGCTTTCCAAATCAAGACTAAATTATTTTCAAACCGAGACACTTCCTCACTTGATAATCGTACATCAGAATACTGTAATTTCGATTCATGTCACAATTCTTATCTCATAAACGATTGGAAACAATAGCCAAAGAATTTGGGACACCTGTTTATGTTTATCATGCAGAAAAAATAAAAGAACAATATATTAAGCTTACCACTGCATTTAAAAATACCAACACCGTTTTTTTTTATGCATGTAAAGCATTAACCAATATCAATATTCTCAGGTATATTAAATCACTGGGCGCCAATGTTGATTGTAGTTCTATTAATGAAGTAAAGCTGGCTCTGCATGCAGGTTTCCAGCCTCAAAGAATTTTATACACATCAAATGGAATTGCATTCAGTGAAATTGAAGAAGCAAAAGAATTTGGAGTTATTATCAATATTGACAGCTTATCGAACCTCGAAAAATTTGGAAAAAAGTTTGGGCACAGTTATCCGGCTGGTATTCGCTTACGCCCAAATATTATGGCTGGTGGCAACATTAAAATTTCTACAGGGCATGAGAAAAGTAAATTCGGAATTCCAATAGAACAGGTAGACAAAATACTTGCAGTAGTTGATAAATATAATATTTACATAAACGATTTACATATTCATACAGGAAGTGAAATTGAAAATGTTGATGTTTTTGTAAAAGGAATTGAAATATTATTTGATATTATTCCACGTTTTAAAGAACTTCAGGTTATTGATCTTGGCGGAGGATTTAAAGTGCCTTATCAAAAATGTGATACTGAAACTGACATTAATTTGCTGGCTCAAAAAGTAAATGAATTATTTGCTTCACATCCCAATCCGGGCGGCAGGCCTTTGCAGGTATGGTTTGAACCTGGTAAATTTTTAGTAAGTGAATGCGGTTATTTTGTAACTACAGTAAATGTAATAAAAGAAACTGCAGGAGCCACGTTTGTAAGTGTTGATAGTGGTTTTAATCATCTCATTCGCCCTATGTTTTATGATGCATATCACCGCATAGAAAATATCAGCAATCCTGATGGTGAAGAGAAAATATATTCTGTTGTAGGTAATATTTGTGAGACCGATACTTTTGCATGGGATAGAAAAATTAATGAAGTTAATGAAGGAGATTACATTGTATTTTATAATGCAGGCGCTTACGGTTTCGAAATGTCTTCAAATTTTAATTCACGTTTAAAACCTGCCGAGGTTTTAATGAAAAATGGTGGAGCAACGCTCATACGAACAAGAGATTCTTTTGAAGACCTTCTTAAAAACCAAATGTTATAAATTATGCTTCATTGAATAAATTATTTCAATGCTACAGAAAGTTTTTCTTCAGTTTTAAATTCGATGAACACAAACCATGCTGTTACCAGCGTTGATATAAAAAACCAGGATACAATTGGAAAATTCATCAACACTAACTTAGGTGAAGAAGAAAACCAGCCTCCTGTTTTATAAATGATAACGCATCCCAAAACATTCTTAATAATTTCCCAAACAAAGGCAAAACGATTTCTATCCATTAATTCACTATAAGCATATACAGTTAAAAAAATAAAAAGACCGTAAACAAAAATACCGGGCATTCCAATTGTTGCAATATTTGCGAAAAGATAACTTGTAGTAAGCAAAAGCATTGATAGCTGTATCCACGACCAGGTAAGTAATGCAGAAGAATATACCGGAGAATATTTCTCAAAGTTATAGACATCTTCAATTTTATAAACAGGGAATTTCTGAGCAACATCTTCAGGACGCCAGCCCGTAGGCATCAGCCAAATCCTGAATTTATCTTTTATGCTTTTAGTATGCCATGCATCTTTTATCAAAAGCCATACATGAATAAAATTTATTTTAACAGGGTTCCATGTTCTTACAGGCCGGGTAATTCCATAAACCGGTTTTATATCCGGCATTTCTTTCTGAAATGTTCCAAAAAACTTATCCCATATTATGAAAATCTGAGAAAAATTTTTATCAATATATTCTTTATTTATTGCATGATGAACCCTGTGATGCGAAGGCGTTACAATAATTTTTTCGAGCCAGCCCATTTTATTGATGTGTTGCGTATGGTACCAGAATTGGGCAAACAACTGAATAGGAGCAACAATAGCAATTACCTGCGCTGGAACACCCAATAATGCAGCTGGCAACAGGAATACGGTAAATATTTTTACAATCTCTGCAATGCTTTGCCTTAATGCACAGGCAAGATTAAATTCTTCGCTGCTGTGATGTATAATATGATTATTCCAAAATAAATTATACCGATGTGCTATGCGGTGCACCCAATAGCCTGCAAAGTCAAGAGCAATAAAAGCGATAACATAAACCAAAATGCCCGGTTTAATATGAATAACAGCAATTTTATTTGCAAGCCATGCATAGCTTATAATAACCAAACTAAGCCCCAGCACATCTTTAGTTACATTGGTAATGCCCGAACTGAGACTTGATATCATATCCATTTGCCGTACAGTATCATTTCCTTTATACCAGCCATACCATTTTTCAAAAAGTACCAATGCAAGAAAAGCAGGCATTGCAAAAAGTAATATTTTTCCGTAAGTCTCCATAATAATAATCGGTATGTAATTTAAGAAAATTTGCAGAAAGTATTTTTTCAAATTATTTTATCAGTTATAAAATTCATTTTGGTTGAACCAGCATTTTTAACTTAATCCTTTCTTTTCTGTGTCAATTTGTCTAATATTTTATTGTTGGCAAAAAGTTTGACATCTACCTTTGCAGCCAATTTTATAATATGGAAAAAAATAAAAAAGAAATGATTGATACCGATAAAGACAATCATATAAATGCAGAAGATTTTTCAGTTGAAGAAGATGATCAGGATATTGAAAATTCAGATATATCAGAACCTGTTGCAATAATACCTGAAGAAGAAATTGCAAAGCTGAGATCTGAATTAGACGAGCAAAAAGATAAGTACATGCGCTTGTTTGCTGAATTTGATAATTATAAAAGACGCAGTGCCAAGGAACGAATGGAATTAATTCAAACTGCGGGAAAAGAAGTAATTACTTCCATGCTCCAGGTTTTAGATGATAGCGATAGAGCCGAAAAACAAATGCAGGATTCCAATGATCCGGATCAAATAAAAGAAGGAGTTACTTTGGTGTTTAATAAACTCAGGAGAACCTTGCAGGCACAAGGCGTTAAGCCGATGGAAAGTTTACATACTGAATTTGATGTTGAAAAACATGAGGCTATTACAGAAATTCCTGTAAGTGATAAAAATTTAAAGGGAAAGGTAGTAGATGAAATTGAAAAGGGATATTACCTGAATGACAAATTGATTAGGTTTGCCAAAGTGGTTGTAGGTAAATAATTTTTATAATTTTTTTTTAAATACCGGCAACTGCGAACCGGAGAGGTGATATCTTTCGCAGATCACAATAAAATTGTATGGTAAGTTCAATGGCTTCAAAAAGAGATTATTACGAAATTCTGGGCGTAAGCAAATCTGTTAGCGCAGATGAAATAAAAAAGGCCTACAGAAAAGTGGCTATGCAGTTTCATCCTGACAGAAACCCTGGTGATCATACTGCTGAAGAAAAATTTAAAGAGGCTGCAGAAGCATACGAAATACTTAGCGACCCTGATAAAAGAGCTCAATATGACAGGTATGGCCACAGCGCTTTTGCATCTGGCCGCGGCGGCGGATTCTCTGGCCATGATATGAATATGGAAGATATATTTAGCCAGTTTGGTGATATTTTCGGTGATGATGTCTTCGGCAGTTTTTTTAGCGGAGGTCGCAGTGGTGGACGTTCTTCAAGAAACAGGGGCGTTAGGGGTAGCAATCTTCGGGTTAAAATAAAAGTGAATTATGAAGAAATTGCCAAAGGCGCAACCAAAACTATAAAAGTTAAAAAATACATTTCTTGTAATACCTGCAATGGATCAGGAGCCAAAGATAAAAATAGTATGCAAACCTGTAATACCTGCGGTGGAAGCGGGCAGGTTCGCAGGGTTCAAAATACTTTTTTGGGGCAAATGCAAACGGTAAATACGTGTCCTGATTGTAATGGCGAAGGTTCAGTAATTACTAATAAGTGTACTACATGCAAAGGTGAAGGAAGAATGTATGGAGAAGAAACGGTAACACTTAATATTCCCGCAGGTGTACAGGATGGAATGCAATTAAGCATGAGTGGAAAAGGAAACATGGGTGAACGTGGCGGTGGACCTGGTGATCTGATTATTTTAATTGAAGAAGAAGCCAATACTCAATTACACAGAGAAGGCCTGAATGTTGCCTTTGATTTATATATTTCTTTTCCTGATGCGGTTTTTGGTACACAGGCAGAAGTGCCCACCATTGATGGCAGGGCAAAAATTAAAATTCCGCCCGGAACACAAAGCGGTAAAATTTTCCGCCTTAAAGGAAAAGGATTTCCTTCAATTAATTCTCATGATAAAGGCGACCAGCTTATTCATGTAAATGTGTGGACACCACAAAACGTATCAGGTGATGAAAAAGAGACATTGGAACAAATGCAGCAAAGTGAAAACTTTAAACCAAAGCCCGATAAAAACGATAAAACTTTCTGGGAGAAGATAAGAGAGACATTTAGTTAAGGATACTTATTATTAAGACAACTGCGTTTAATCCCTCCCCGTTATATTTCTCATTCTGGCAAATTGAGCCGTCATCAGGTCTCCGACCAACGAGAGTAAAAATGCGGTAACATTCCAAGGCTCTGCCTTTGTGTTCTCTTTCCAGTGGTTGTCCCCATCAACCATGGAAATAGAATTAGCAGAATAATCCGACATGTATATACTCAATCTCCTGGATTTTTGCATTATTTTTAATAACTAATATATCCTTCGAAAGTAACAGTGTTTGTAGGATTAGCTTGATTATTCAGAGCAATACCTGTAAAACTCCCACTGGCATTTATAAATTTGCCCGTACCACCTGCAATGGTTTGAAGTAAATCAGCCCTTGATGTGCCATTACCGGTAGGAGTGTTTGTTCCGGTTACAATCGTATAAAATTGATCGCCGTTTGCCGCAGTAAAAGTTGTTGTTCCGTTAACCTGGAAGGGAGGTGGCGTAGTTAAATTTACAGTAACGGTTGCTACAAAACCGCTTTCTCCCAAATGGGTTGCATTACCTGTACCGGTAATTGTTTGGTGCAATATAGGCGGGCCATGTTGTATTTGCGCTGTAGTGGAATATAAACCTTTAAAAGGCACTTTTGCGGAATTAATTTTGCTTCCGATATCAATCTTGTTGGAAAGCGTTGCATTTGAAATCGATTGACTGTCTGGTGTAGTTACTGATTCTTTTTTGCATGAAATAAAATAGAAACATGCAAATAAGGTTAGCAGAACTGAAAGTTGTTTTTTCATTTTAATTTTTTTAGTAATGATGAATAAAGTGTAAGAAGAAATGAAATGGATTTCAGATGTTGGTTTTGGGGAGACAAAGGTGTGGTAAATTATTTCATACATATAATAAATTTCCACAAACCTACATCCTGGTTATGCTGTTCATCTCTACCAAATGGTAGATTTTATAAAAACCATCCATTCTCTATAGCTTTTAAAATAGCTGAGGTACGGTTGGCAACTTCCATCTTGTGATAAATGTTTAGCGTATGGGTTTTTATTGTTCCCGGAGATACAAACAGTATTTCAGCAATTGCTTTATTTGGCAAACCTGTTACCAATAAAAACAATACTCCTTTTTCACGTTCTGTTAATTGCTCCAATGTTTTTTTTGATCTGACAGATAATTGTGCAGAATTGCACCAGCGCCATTCTTTTTGGAGACCTTCTGTTTTTACATATGCCTTTGAAGACATTTTTGAAAGTTCCAATGCACGTATTACAAAGTTGCCTACGGTTTTTAAAATATACAGGTGATGTGGTTCGTACATATTTTTGTGGATTGTTCTAACCACTATCAATCCAACAACTTTATTATTTAGTTTCAGCGGAGTATAAATTGCTGCCTTGGGGCTGAAACCTACTATAGGTATAGGTTTATTCGCAACATACTTAGTTACTTCTTTATCAAAATCATTCATAAAAATATCCTGCTCATTACGGATGCACCAGGAAGCAAGACGGTTATCATCAATAGCATTCACAACAAAATCCGGAATTTTTTTGCCATCTTCTATTATTCCTTTATACAAAATCACACCCTCTGTTTCATCATACAATCCTAAAGAAAACTGGTAGGCATCTAGAAGATGATTTACATTTTCATAAATGGTTTTTGCAATTTCTTCCAGAGAAAGTTGTGGTGTTATAAGGTCTGCGATGTTATTTAAAATATGGAGCTGTTCTGTCCAGTCAACTTTATTATGTTTTGGAATTTTGTTTCTCCATGAAGAGAACTGTTGTGTAAATAAATTTACAGAAGGTTTCAATTTAAATAGTTGAACTTCTCTAAAGATACACTAATGCACAATCTCATTCTATCCCCATTCCTCTTTTGAATTACTCAATTCCTCCTTTGTGCCGCTCAAGCGTCCGCTTGTGACTGCTGCCAAAGAGGGTTTGAATGGTAAAGAAAAACAGTATGCAAAAGTGAAAAATTTAGTTGAGTTAACTATCTATTAACTGCGTTTATACGTACACGTTATTTCTCCTGGTTTCTATAGCTTTTACTAAATAAATTTTAATAAACATACTTTTAGGTAATGTACTGAAAGTGGATATTCATTCCTCTTTAAAAGTTACGATTCTTACTTTTTCTTTCTTTTCTTTTTCTTTTCGTAATAAATTACTTTGCATTTATCAACAAGCGTTATAAACTCGCTTTGCAAATAATCTCCGGGAAGTGCAGCCGATACTGCAATATTTTTAATAACATCCCAATCAACATCAGGAAAATATTTTGATTCTCTCAACTTCAAGCCAAACATAGATACAGCAGTTGCAAACCGTAAGTTATTGTCAACACTATCAAAGCGAACATAGTTTTGCGGGCAATTGTATTTTACAATGTGCTGTGATGTATCTTCGGGCAATTTGAAGTGTAAAGTAAGGTTAGCAATATTTAAATTTAAGTATGGAACAGTGTCATTGTTGTTAGGAACTATTTCAAAAAGAGCAGTATTACCGGTGCCTGCTCCTATTTCTCCCCCTTCAAGCTCATCCCCGGTTTGGGCAAGCACATTTTTTTTATTATCGTATCCAATCAACCTGAATTCTTTTACTGCATCCGGATTAAATTTCAACGAAAGATATACATCGTTTGCAATTGAATAAAGGGTTTGCGTAAACTCTGTTACGAGCACTTTTTCGGCCTCACGTATATCATCCAAATAAGCAAAGTTTCCATTGCCTTTTTTAGCAAGCGTTTCAATTTTTGAATCTTTATAATTACCCATTCCCACACCGAGACAAGTAAGGTAAACTCCTGTCTGTCTTTCTTTGGTAATTAATTCTCCCAATTCTTTTTCACTGGTTTGGCCAATATTAAAATCGCCATCTGTAGCAAGTATTATGCGATTGTTTCCTCCCTTTATAAAAGTATTTCCGGCCAGCTTGTAAGCAGACCTTATTGCTGCTTCTCCAGGTGTATCTCCTGATGCCGTTAGTTCTTCAATCGCTTTAATAATTTTTTGCTTTTCGCCGCCGCTTGTTGGCTGTAGCCAAATGCCTACAGTGCCGCCATATACTACAATTGAAACAGTATCTTTTTTCCTTAAATTTTTTACCAGCAACTGGAAAGCTTCTTTTAAAAGAGGAAGCCTGTTAGGTAAATCCATGCTGCCCGATACATCAATCAAAAAAACAAAATTGGAAGAAGGAACTTTATCAAGGTTTAATTTTTTGCCTGAAAGATTGATGTATAAAAGGCGATGATTTTTATTCCAGGGGCAATCTGTTACCTGCGATTCAATTCTGAAAACATCATTTGCTGACGGCTCTTTATAATTGAAGTTAAAATAATTAAGCATCTCATCTATTCTTACAGCATCGGGCGGCACTTTACTATCCTGGTTAAGAAACCTGCGAATATTGCTGTAGGATGCTTTATCAATACGCATAGCAAAACTGGTATTCTGATTTTTTGCAGGTTTAATAAAATCGTTTTCAATAAGATTAGAATAGCTTTCGTCTTTATAAAAAGCAGTTGGAAATAAATGACCTTCCGGGCCGATGGTAATTGAAATGAGTTTTTGTTTTTGTGTGCTTACAGAAGCGGAAAGAATCTTTAAAGTTATTTCCTGATAAACATCGGATTTAACTTTAATAGATCTTGTTTCATATCCCTCAGCGCTAAAAATAAGTGAATCGTATAAATGCGAACTTGGAATACCAAAGCCACCGGTAACGCCACTGTAATATAATGTACGGTTGGCCGGCATATAAATTTTTACATTCTGTAATGGCTGGTTTTTCTCGTCCTTTACGTCGCCCCTGATGTAATATTGTGCAGTTGCATGGCAAACCAGGGTTAAAAAGAAAATACTAAAAATTACTTTTGGCAAAAAAGGCAGTTTATTTTGTAAGATATAGGCTTCTACTGAAAAAACACAACCCCTTCATGAAATGTTACCTGCAATTGACTTATACTAATTGATAGATTTCTTTAATGTTTCTTCCAAGTCCGTCATAATCAAGGCCATAGCCAATTACAAATTTATTGGGTATAGTGAATCCTAAATAATCAATTTTTATTGGATGTACCATAGCATCGGGCTTATGAAGAAGAGAAGCTATTTTCAAGGACGCAGGATGATGGTGCTCAAGCTGGGGCAAGAATTGAAATAACGTTTTTCCGGTATCAACAATGTCTTCTACAATAATAACTTCTCTTCCATACAAATCTACATCAAGGCCAATTGCTGTTATTACTTTACCGGTAGATTTTACACCTTTATAAGATGCCAGCTTTATAAAACATATTTCAGCTTCAAGGGTTATATATTTGAAAAGATCAGCTGCAAAAATAAAAGCGCCATTTAAAATAGCAATAAACAATGGTTTTTTTCCTTCGTAATCCCTGTTAATTTCTTCAGCCACTCTCTTGACCTGTTTTTCAATTTCTTTGGAGGTTATATAAGAAACAAATTCTTTATCATGAACTTTTATAGTGGACATACATTATTTTGAAATGATAAGCTGCTGGCCAATGTGTAAATGATCGGTTTTTAAATTATTCCATTCTCTTAATTGATCTACTGATACACTGTATTTCTTTGAAATCGAATAAAGATTTTCTTTAAGCTTTACATCATGAATTATAGGTTTTGGGTATGAGGTATTAGTTTTAAGATACTTAATATCTGATTGTTCATTGCTCATTGTTGATTGCTTATTGGTTTCCGGCCTCAGCAATATTTTTGTACCGGGATAAATATTATCTGTTGCAGATAGTTTATTATAATCGTACAGGTTTTGTAATAAGACACCGTTTTTTTGCCCAACATCATAAAGGGTTTCATCTTGTTGTACAATGTAATAATCACTTTTTCCTTCTGCATGTTTTTTTTCAAGAAAAATAAATTGATCTTTTTCAAGAAGGCCATCCTTTACAAGATCATTTATATCAAGCAAGCGGGAAAGGTTGATGTTATTTTGAGATGCTATAGCCAATAAAGAAGTTCCTTTAGAAACAAACAATGCTTTGCATCCATTAATAGTAAGCTTAGCAGGTTGCGAAATATCCTGGCCATCATCTGAAACATTTTGCCCGGTTGAAGAAACCACATCACTTACACTTTTATCTTCTTTATCATCCGAATATTTTGATGCATCAAAAACAGGAACCGCACTCGCAGCTTCCAAAGTGTATTGCTCTAAGTTATTGTCTTCAATATTCTTTATAAGAATTTCAGGGTAGCGTGGATTGGTAGCATAGCCCGCTTTACGCAATCCATAAGCCCATGCTTTGTAATCCTTGGGGTTGAGCTTGAAAAGAAAAGCATACCTATCGCTTCCTCTTAAAAAATTAGAATGATCGCGGTAAGATTCGTCGGCATCTTTATAAACGCGAAAGCATTCGCCGGGTGCATCATCATCATGATTGACACTTTGGGCAGTCCATGAGCTTTTACATTTTATGCCAAAATGATTATTTGATTTTTTTACTAGATCACTATTGCCGTTTTCAGTTTCTAAAATTCCCTGTGCCAGTGAAATGGCAGCAGGCACACCCATTCGTTTCATTTCACGTATGGCAATGTCTTTATATTGATCTATGTATTGAGCAACTGTTATGTATTGAGCAAACAAAGGGAAACAACCAATTGAAAGAATTAAAAAGAATAATATTTTTTTCATCAGTATTTTTTATTAAACTCTTTCGACAAAGAGATTAGTCCCTCTCCTTTAGAGAGGGGTTGGGGTAAGGTCCTTTCTGAATCAACATAAGCCCATCTCTAACGGTCAGCATTACACGCTGCACTCTTTCGTCATTTGCAAGATGTTCATTAAATGAATGAATGGCTTTGGCATTTTTTCCGCTAATATTTTCTTCCAGCACCTCGCCATGAAAAAGAACATTATCAGCCAAAATAATTCCACCGTTTCTTACATGCGGCAAAGTTAATTCGTAATAATTAATATAGTTTACTTTATCAGCATCTATAAATACAAGGTCCCATTCTTCATCTAATTGCGGAATTATATTTAACGCATCGCCTTCATGTAAAATTATTTGTTTAGCATATAATGATTTGCTAAAGTATTGTCTTGAAATTTCAGCGTCTTCTTTTCTTATTTCAAGTGTATGCAGCTTGCCGTCGGCTGAAAGTCCCTTTGCAAGGCATAGAGCGCTATATCCTGTAAACGTTCCAACTTCCAGAATCCTTTTTGGCTGAATAATGCAGCTTATTATCTCAAGCAACTTACCCTGCACGGAACCGCTAAGCATTTGTGCATTAGCATGATTTTCTAAAGTAAATTTTTCAATTTCCTGTAAAAGATTATCAGTGCTGCTTGAAAATTTTGCAGCATATTTTTCAGCTTGGCTATTTATTATTTCTATCATTTGCAAAATTTATTTCTTCAGGTGTTTTCTTTTTTGAAACCAGCAAAAGCCCCAGGAAAGTAAGCAGACCATTTACAATAATAAGCTCTTCGGCAAATTGATAACCGCCAAATAATTGTGCAGAATACTTGTCAATAAAAAAACAAAGAAGAGGAGCCATTATACAAATTACAGGTGTTGCCTTGTCCATCACGTTTCTTTTTTTTGCATACAAAGAAAATGCAAATAAGCCAATCAATGGCCCATAAGTAAATGTGGCAACTTTAAATATTGCACTTACCACCGAGGCGTCATTCACTGCATTGAATAATAAAATTACAATCAAAATTAAAATAGAAAAAAATACATGAACATACGTTCGTTTGCGAACCATTTGCGAAGCATTTTCATTTTTTTGTTTATCGAAATTCAGGAAGTCTATGCAGAATGAAGTCGTAAGAGCTGTGAGCGCAGAATCAGTTGTGGCAAAGGTTGCAGCGGTAAGCCCCAGCATAAAAACTACTGCCGGAACTCCTTTAAAATGATTCAGTGCAATTTCAGGAAATAAATAATCTGTTCTTGGCTGGTGAGACACTGCATCCAAAGGGACAGTAATTCCATTTTTATTTGCATAAATATAAAGCAGGGCGCCAACGCTTAAAAAAAATAAATTGATGATTACAAATACAAAGGTAAAAGTGAACATATTTTTTTGCGCATCTTTCAAGTTTTTGCAGCTTAAGTTTTTTTGCATGAGATCCTGATCGAGGCCAAACATGCCAATGGTTACAAACAATCCGCCAAGGAATTGTTTGGTAAAATGAAATTTATTGGTAACAAAATTATCCGTAAAAAATATTTTTGAATAGCTGCTTTCTTTAATTGAATCAAATGCCTGCCCTATATTAAAATGTAAGCTGTTGCAAATAAAATATATGGAAAGAAAAACGGAAGTAACCAGAAAAACAGTTTGTAATGTATCAGTAATAATAATTGTTTTGAGTCCGCCCCTGAAAGTATAACCCCAAATAAGCATCAGGCAAATAACAATGGTGAGCCAGAAGGGAACACCCATTTCATCAAAAATAAAACGTTGTAAAACTATTGCAACAAGGTATAACCTGAAAGCAGAACCAATTGTTCTTGATAATAAAAAAATGGCTGCTGCAGTTTTGTGACTTACTTTTCCAAGCGTTCGTTCTATTACTTCATAAATAGAAATCAAATGCATTTTATAATATAACGGAAGTAAAATACCGGCTACAACAAAATAACCAACCGCATTGCCCAGCACAAATTGAAAATAGCGAAACTGAGAACCGGCAAGGTTCCCCACCTCACCCGGAACTGAAATAAATGTAACGCCGCTTAATGCAGTGCCAATCATTCCAAAAGCAACGAGGTACCATTTTGAGGATCGGTTGGCTATAAAAAAAGTAGCATTATCTGATGATTTTTTTGAAGTAACATAAGAAATAAAAATCAGCATTAAAAAATACCCGATAATAAAAGAAAGCAAAACTACAGGAGACATAAATAGGGATTAGTAACCTGCCCCCCGGCAGGCTGGTTTTAAATTAAAATTGAAAATTAGGATTTCAATATTTTTAATTTGAATTTTATTGAAGATAAATAAAAATATGATAATTAAATCTCTTGCAGTTTTTTGTGGATCAAAAGAAGGAAATAATCCATTGTTTTGTGAACATGCAAAACAATTAGGTCATTTGCTGGCGCAAAAAAATATTACATTAATTTATGGCGGAAGCAGTAAAGGCATTATGGGTGCGTTAGCCAATGCTGTTATGGAAAACGATGGAAAAGTTATTGGCATTATTCCCAAAGTATTAACTGAATGGGAGCATCAGTATTTAGACCTCACAGAGCTTCATGAAGTAGAGGACATGCATAGCCGCAAGCGCATGATGTATGAAAAATGTGATGCAGCGCTTATTCTTGCAGGTGGCTATGGTACAATGGATGAGCTTTTTGAAATGCTTACATGGAATCAATTAAGCATTCATGATAAAAAAATAATTATACTGAACACTTCCGGGTTTTATGATCATCTTATTCTGCACCTGAAAGAAATGGAAGATCAAAATTTTTTGTATCATAAAATTGTTGATAAGCTTACAATTATTTTTTCACCGGAAGAATTGGTGCTTGATTAATAATTTTATTTGTTTGAATTTATTTCTTTAGATAAAAATTTATTATTTATTAAGTTTAAAAAAAATATTCATGAAACGTATTGTTTTTATTACTGGTGCTACGTCCGGAATTGGAAAAGCCTGTACAGAAAAATTTGCTGTTGAAGGCGATAATCTAATTATAAATGGAAGAAGAAAAGAAAGACTGGAGAAATTAAAACAATCATTGGAAAGCAAATATAAAATTGAAGTTCTTTGTGCACACTTTGATGTACAGAATAAAAAGGAAGTGCAGGATTGTATTAATTCTTTTCCTGAAAAATGGCAACCAATTGATATTCTTATAAATAATGCAGGGCTTGCACTTGGCAGAGATTTTTTTGATGAAGCAAATCTTGATGATTGGGAAACGATGCTACAAACTAATATTAACGGGCTTCTATATATAAGTAAAGCGGTAATACCGTTTATGGTTAAGAAAAACCGGGGACACATTATTAATCTTGGCTCTGTTGCCGGTGATGATGTGTATGAAAAAGGAAATATTTATTGCACAACAAAAGCCGCTGTTGATGTTATAAGCCGTTCGATGCGCATTGATCTGTTGAAACACCGCATTAAAGTAACTAATATAAAACCCGGGGCAGCGGAAACAGAATTTGGATTGGTTAGGTTTAAGGGAGATGCAGAGAAAGCTGCTAAAGTTTACGATGGTTTTACCCCGCTTACAGCAGATGATATTGCAGAGTCAATTTTATATTGTGCTTCCCTATCTCCAAATGTGTGCATAAATGAGTTGGAAATTACAAGCACATCACAGGCAAATGCTATTTTTTTAAACCGTAATGGTTAGTTTCAGCAACAAATTTTATAGCTATGCGTTAACTATTAGTAAGATTTAGTTAAAAGATAAATCCAGAGGCATTTTTAATATAAAAATGTGAACTGTACTTTAGCAAATCAGTTATTTTTAGTAATATTGTTTATCCGATTCCCTTGCAATCCTCATGAAAAACTTCTTGAAAAATCCCATATTGATTTTGATTTTAATGACACTCCAGTTATGTGCATATAGTCAGGAGGTTATTCACCAGGTTTCATGTTTTGATTCCACTTTAAAAAAAGAAGCAGATAGTTTAAAGTCAGGTTTAATTAAACAAGGTTTTATAGTGGTTAGAGAAGCCACCATGACCATGGAAAGTGAATATGAAATGCCTGTGATAGTTCCATTAACCCAGGGAAGCTGGTACCAGTTTGTTTTTATAGGAGATATGACTTCAAAATTGTATGAATTGCGAATGTATGATTATAATGAAAAACAGGTGGTCTATAAAAAGAATTATGGTGGCACTGAACAAAATAACATTATAAGTTACTCTTACATTCCTCAATTTACTGAATACCATATAATAAAACCGGTACAGGTAAATAAACAAAAAAAGAAAAATATTTGCGGATATATAATTATGTTTAAAAAGATGAAATAGTTTTTGTATGCTTGTTGATAACTTAACCCGGGGCTTGATTACCCCCGGGTTTTTTTTGTCAGTTGCATGAGCGCTATTGGTTTCCTGAGTTTGCAAACTCAAAACAGCCTGGTTTCAATTATTATTAAAAAAATACAATAAAGAAAAGAATATTATTTGCCTCACAGTTAGGGCAATTACAACTTCACACTTAATCCCACTCCTATCAATGATTTCAATTGCAAAGCCGGAGAGTTGCTATTCTTTCCAAAAAGTTTTACATCATCATCATAAATAAGATCAAGCCCAAGGCTTGCAGTAAGTATTTTAGAAAGTTTTGCGGTAAACATATTGTTCATCATTACATCAATATTTTGAGGATTGTGCTGATAGTTTGAAAAAAGATCAAGTCTTCCTTTATAGGTTATTGTTTTAGTGAAGTTGTGCAAATAATTCACACTTACAAAAGCGCCTATTTCATTCTTGCTTTTTTTGCCTGGATCTACTCCATACGCTCCTTTTGCAGATAAAGTATCATTGCGAACAATAGTCCATCTTGAAGTAATTGGTGATACAAAAATTGATAACCCATCTGCAGGTTTATAATCTAACCCAAGACTTAGTAACACATAACCCGGAGCAAGAAAATCTGATAAAAGATCTTTAGTGCCATCATTGTTATATTTATATCCGTTTGAAAACTGCGAATGAAAATTAAATAATGCTGCTAAACTTAATTTTGGCGCCAGTTCATATCCTACCTTAGATAAAAGGTCAATACGATCATCATTTTTTCTGCTTCCAAGACTGGTTGTATTTAAAAATCCATAATTGAGATCGAGTGTATTGTCCCAGCTGTACTTGTCCTTTTTATAAAAAGCATAAAAGCCGAGATAAGAATTAATTGAAAAAGAAAAATCATCGCCACCTGCACTCCAGTTGGTTTGACTGCCTTGTGCAAAATTCAAATCAAACTGGCCGCCTGTTTTCCAGGTTTTACCGCTATCAATTTTTTGTTTCTTTACTTCTTTGGTTGCATCCGCTTGCATTGCTTTTACACCTTGATCCTGCGCATACGTGTTACTGTTATTTAGCAAGAAAAAAATTAAGCAAACAGGAATGATTAACCAACGGGGAAAAATTGTTTTCATTTTAAGGAGATTTAATTATACTATCAAAGAAAATCAAAATTAGCTATCAACAAAAAAAGACCCTATTTCTTTTTTGAATTGTAATTAAAAAGTAATATTTTTTTCAAAAAAGATATTCTATTATAAATACATTACATTACTTTGTGTAACAAAAAATTTAAAATAAACAATCATGGAAGAGCTAATTCAAAAATTGCAAAACGATCATGGCCTTAGCGCTGATCAGTCTCATGGAATTTTAAATACCATAACAGGTTTTATAAAAGAAAAATTTCCAATGGTTGGCGGCGCAATAGATAATCTTTTTCAATCTGGAACAACGCCTTCAGCAACTGGCACTACACCTGCCGATACACAGGCGACTACTGCTAACGCTGCACAAGGCGGAGGCGATTTTCTTGATAAAATTTCAGACTTTATCCCCGGTGCTACCGGTGAGAAAATTGAAGAGTTTGCGAAAGACAAGCTGGGCGGTTTTTTGGGAAAAGATAAAAGGGTGTAATATTTTAAAAAAATAATTAAAAAACCGGAGCATTCATTCCGGTTTTTTTAATTATTAACTTTTCTTCTTATTATCTTTTCAGATTAATTGTTTCCTCGTCATAATCTGTAGCAGAGATAACATCTTTTATATAAAGCACCAATTGTGAATCTGTAAGAGTTTTAATTGTAAAAGTTTCAGTAGCAAGTAAAATTTGGGTATCACTTACCATTGAATAAGAAGCACTATCTCGTTGCCCGTCAATTTGAAAAGTCACTGTTCCATTTGAATTAAAATTCATAAAATCTCCAGCGATGGCGTTTGTAGTTGTAATGTTATCTCCGCTAGCATCATGAGAGTTATCTACTACATCAATAAGCGTCCAGTTATGTTGCACCTTTTGTGTAGCAGTTTGGGCTTTATCCTTCTTGCATGAAGAGAAAACTGAGGCTAATAGAATGATAGCAGTAGTAAATAGAAATATTTTTTTCATTTGGTTTCGGTTTAGGTTTAAAATTAACTGCAATGATAAGCTTATTAAGCTGGATTGTCATAATCAAGTAAAAGAAATAAAATTGCTGCAGGATTTGGTGCAATTTTCTTGAATGCGTACAATCACAATGAGGCTTTGTAAAATAAAGGTTTAATTGATAACATAGAGATCCAGATTGTATTCATTTATCTTAATACTTCCCTGGCTATTACCATTTTTTGTACTTCACTCGTACCTTCGCCAATAGTACATAATTTACTATCCCTGTAAAATTTTTCTACCGGGTAATCTTTTGTGTATCCGTAACCACCAAATATTTGCACAGCATCGGTAGCAATTTTTACTGCAATTTCACTGGAATAATATTTTGCCATTGCAGATTCTTTGGTAATATTTTCTCCACGCATTTTCATGTCACAGGCCTGGTTAATCAATAATTCTGAGGCCATTATTTCTGTCGCCATATCTGCCAGCTTAAACGAAATTCCCTGGAAGCTTGCAATAGGCTTATCAAATTGATGCCTTTCTTTTGCATATTGAAGTGAAGCTTCATAAGCGCCCTTTGCCATACCAAGTCCAAGTGCAGCAATTGAAATACGCCCGCCGTCAAGCACTTTCATTGCTTGTTTAAATCCATCGCCAACATTGCCCATAATGGTTGAATCAGGAACCCGGCAATTATCAAAAATCATTTCGGCTGTTTCGCTTGCACGCATCCCCAGCTTATTTTCTTTTTTGCCGGCGGCAAAACCCGGAGTATAACGGGGAACTATAAACGAAGTTGAATTATCTCTTGTTCTGGGTGGTCCTGTTCTGCAAATTACAACTGCCACATCACAGCTCTTTCCATGAGTTATCCAGTTCTTTGTTCCGTTTATTACCCATTCGTTACCATCTTTTTCAGCAATACATTGCATGTTTCCAGCATCGCTTCCTGTATTGGGTTCAGTTAATCCCCATGCGCCAAGATACTCTGCTGTTGCAAGCTTGGGCAGGTATTGTTTTTTTTGTTCTTCATTTGCAAAAGTAAGTATGTGGCCTGTGCATAAAGAATTATGTGCCGCTACAGATAACCCAATGGAGCCGCAGACTTTAGCAATTTCCTGTATGATAGCACTGTATTCGAGGTATCCTAATCCTGCTCCGCCATATTCCTGCGGTACCAATACGCCCATCATACCAAGCTTCCCCAATTCTTTAAATATGTGCAGGGGAAATTCCTGTGCCTCATCCCACTCCATCACATAAGGTTTTATATATTGCTGCGCAAAATCTCTTGCTGTTTGAGCTACCTGATCAGTAAGCTCACTATTTTTAAAATCCATATTTTTAATTTATGTCGCTGCAAGATAAAACGAAAAAAACAAATACTAACAGTTGTTAGTTTTGTAAACAGGTTAAAGAATATTAATGATAAATATTTATTGTATTGAGAGATAAGGCACTGCTTTTATGAAGATTTCTTCTGTAACTAACATTATTTTTTTTATTCCCTCAACTGAATTGAAATTTCCGTGTTGCTGGCGATATTGAAAAATCGCATTGGCAAGATTATATCTCAGGTATGGGTGTGCTTGCATTTCATCTATTGAAGCGGTATTTATATTTATTTGCTTTACAGAAATATTGCCGATTATTAGCCGTGATTTTATTTTTTGAAAAGTTGAATCCGGCAGAAGATACGTTTCTCCTACCTGGTTGATGGAATAAAAGCCACCAAGCTTATTGCGAAAAGCAATAATCCTCTGCGATAATTTACTTCCAATTCCCGGTAAATTTATAAATGCAGATGTATCAGCAAGGTTCACATCAACCGGCTGAATTGATTTGGATGTATAGGAAGACGAATTCGTAGGATATTCTTTTTTCTCAAAAGCAATATATTCTTTGGAAGTGTTTTTAATACTAACGTAAGGGAGTAAACGCTTAACATCTGATGGATTCAATCCCCAAATTTTACCAATATCTTCGGGCTTATAAAACTTCCCTCCTTTTGAAAGATAATTTTGAATTGTATGTATTACTTTATCTTTTATGCCCAGTCTTTTCCAATCAGCAAAAGAAGCAGTGTTGGGATCAAAATAAAAAACTTCAGCTTTTATCGTTTCATAATTTTGTTTATTCTGTAATGAATAATCATCAAAATTATAATCTGTATTTTTTGAATAACTTTTTCTTTCAAAAGAATCAGGTTTTTCCAAACTTAGTTGAGCAATTTCGTTGGCAAACTCTGCATGGCTATATTGTTTTTTACCTGAAAAAAAAGGATAGAGAAATGGAATTATTATTAAAATAAATATAATGGAAACAATAAAAATTATTCCTGTTCTTTCTTTTTTGGTAAAAATAAAATAGTCTTTTATAAATTGTTTCCACATCAGCAGCTTTTCTGTTAAAGTAAAAAAATAAATACATAAACAAAAGGAAGCAGGAGAAATAATGAAAACTATATTTAAAAATTTAGTTTCAATCCATCATATGCAAGCCTTATATTTTGAGGAAGCTCCTGGTTTATTTCATCGTGAGTGCCAAGCTGGTGGCTTATATGCGTAAAATAAGCATTCGGTATTTTCATTTCTTCAACGAGATTAACGGCTTCATACAAACTAAAATGAGAGATGTGTTCATTTTTGCGAAGTGCATTTAAAACAATTGTATCGCTGCCGATAATTTTTTCTTTTTCTATTTCATCAATTCTGTTTGCATCAGTAATATACGTGAACCTTCCAAACCTGAACCCAAGAACAGGCATGTGTAAATGATAAACAAGTATGGGTGTTACAGGAATATCGCCTACCATAAAAGTTTCTTCAGAAATGGTATGAAGGTTTATGCTGGGAATACCGGGATATTTTTTATCAGAAAATATATAAGAAAATTCTCTCTTTAACGCTTCCTGGGTTAGTGAACTTGCATAAACATCCATTGGCTTTTTTTGAAAATAATTAAAAGCCTTTACATCATCGAGCCCTGCCGTATGATCTTTATGAGAATGAGTAAAAATAACCGCATCAAGCTTCTTTACATTTTCTCTTAACATCTGTGTGCGAAAATCGGGTGTGGTATCAACCACCAAAGTGGTTGTGCTGCTTTGGACCAGAATACTGCTTCGTAAACGTTTATCTTTTTCGTTGGGAGATGAGCAAACATAACAGCTACAGCCAATCATAGGAACGCCGCCACTTGTTCCGGTTCCAAGAAATGTAATGTTTAAATGCGGGTAGCTCACTTATCAAAGCTAAAAAAATATAAAGAGTATTTTATAGATAAATTTCTTACTTGTGAAGTGTCTCTTTTTGCATAGTTATCTCATCATACATTTTTTGAGAATCTTTTGTAAGCATATCGTAAGCAACGGTAATTGATGGAATAAGATCTATTAGAGTATTAATTCTTCCTTCAGCATTTAAAAATTTATTAAGGACAACCACTTTTTTTTCTTCCAGAATACAATAACCGCTCTGGAAAGAACCACGTTCATAACGCACGATGTAGCCGCATTCTTCAAGAATATTTTCTAATTTTTTTAAGTTTGTTTGATTGTATTTCATAAAGCCTTAAACAACTTTTACATATTAAAAATGAAAAACAAATTTATATTATCAAATCCTATTAATCCTAAAATCTCAAAAATCCTGGTTTAGACATTTTTACTGGTCATTCTAATAACAGGAATTATCATTTCTTCGAGGCTTACACCACCATGTTGAAAAGTATTACGGTAATAATTAGCAAAATGATTGTAATTATTTGGATAACATAAATAGCCATCCTGCCTTGCAAAAATAAATGATGAATTTACATTAGGAGTCGGCAAACCTGCCTGTCTTGGATCCCGAAAAGCAAGAACTTCTTTAGGATCATAATTAAGATTGCGCCCATGTTTATAACGAAGATTAGCAGTTGTCTGTTTGTCGCCCACAACTTTATGCGGCGTATTTACTCTTACGCTTCCATGGTCTGTTGCAACAATGAGATTAATCTTTTTATCAGCAATTTTCTTTAATGCCTGGTGCAAAGGTGAATGCTCAAACCATGATGCAGTAAGGCTTCTGTAACTCACCTCATCTGCTGCTAATTCTTTAAGCACTTCCATTTCCGTGCGTGCATGGCTAAGCATATCTACAAAATTGTACACAATAATATTAATATCATTGGTAAGCATGTTGTGGATATTATCAACAAGCTTTTGAGCATCCTGGTGGTTGGTAATTTTTGTATAAGAATATTTAAGATCTTCTTTCCGAAGCTTTTTTAATTGTTCTTTAAAAAAGTTTTGTTCAAATAAATTTTTACCGCCTTCTTCATCATCATTTTTCCATTCAACAGGAAATTTCTTTTCAATTTCAATGGGAAGCATTCCGGCAAAAATTGCATTGCGGCTATATTGTGTAGCAGTTGGTAAAATTGAATAAAAAGTTTCTTCTTCATGTATGCGAAAGTTTTCTGCAAACAATGGCTGAATAACTTTCCATTGATCGAATCTTAAATTATCTATCAACACAAAAAAAGTAGGCGTTCCTTTTTCAACATGCGGAAACACTTTAAACTTCATTAAAGTATTGCTCATTATTGGCGCATCAGCAGCAGGGTCTGTCATCCATTTTGAATAATTCTTTGAAATGAATTTAAAGAACTCCGTGTTGGCTTCATTTTTTTGCGATTGAAAAACTTCCTGCATTTCGGGGCTGTCACTTTTTTTCATTTCAAGTTCCCAATACACAAGCTTCTTATAAATTTCCATCCATTCATTATAATCAGGGTTGTCATTAAGCGCCATAAATAAATCCCTGAATTGTTGTTGATAAGAAGAAGTTGTTTTCTCTGCAACCAGCCTTCGATTATCTATTATTTTTTTTAATGAAAGCCACACCTGGTTTGGATTTACAGGTTTTATCAGGTAGTCAGTTATTTGCGAGCCAATAGCTTCATCCATTAAATTTTCCGTTTCATTTTTAGTAATGAGCACTATGGGTATCTGGCTATTGATTCCTTTAATTTTTTGTAACGTTTCAAGGCCGGTGATACCCGGCATGCTTTCATCAAGCAATACAACATCAACTGCATTATCTTTTACATAATCAACTGCATCAAAGCCATTGCTCAGTGATTTTACTTCATAGCCTTTGTTTTCTAAAAACATAATTTGAGACTTCAGGCTTTCCATCTCATCATCTACCCATAAAATTTTTGCTGCGTTCATTTATTATTTTTTTGCCGAAACGGCATTAATAAAATTTGTGAATACACGATGAAAAACATGATGATGTTTTGCTATGCGCATTCTTACAAATGTAATTTATTCCCTTTCTAAAAATTACCTTTGCATAACTCCATAAGCATTTTAACAATTTCAAATAGATGGCATATAGAAAAATAATCAATGATCCTGTTTATGGTTTTATCACTATTGACGATGAATTGGTTTATACAATTATATCGCATCCATTTTATCAGCGTTTGCGTCGTATTCACCAGATGGCATTAGCACAATTAGTATATCCGGGAGCCGTACATACCAGGCTGCATCATTCTTTGGGCGCTTATCATTTAATGTGCAATGCGCTAAATGAATTAAAAGGAAAAGGAATTTCTATTACCAAAGAAGAAGATCAGTCTGCAAAAATCGCCATTCTTTTACACGATATTGGTCATGGGCCTTATTCTCACGGGCTTGAGAATACTTTAATCAAGGGCATAGGTCATGAGGAAATTTCATTGATGTTAATGCACAAAATGAATGAAGAGCTATTTGGAAAAATACAGATGGCAATTGATATTTTTAAAGATGAATATCCTAAAAAATTTCTTCATCAATTAATAAGTGGCCAGTTGGATGTTGATAGAATGGATTACCTTACCCGGGATAGTTTTTTTACCGGGGTAAATGAAGGGGTAATCGGTTACGACAGGATTATTAAAATGCTTATAGTACATGATGGAGAATTAATGATTGAAGAAAAAGGGATTTATTCTATAGAAAAGTTTTTAATATCGAGAAGATTAATGTACTGGCAGGTGTATCTCCACAAAACTGTTTTATGTGGAGAAAAAATGCTTGTCAATATTATTAAAAGAGCAAAGGTTGTAAAAGCAATCGCCCCATCTGAGGTGCTTAATATTTTTTTACAACATCAATTTGGAAAGGAAGAAATAGAAAAACATTTAGATGACTTTTGCGCCCTTGATGATTATGATGTTCTTAGCGCAATAAAATTATGGTCCAATCATCCTGATAAAGTCTTATCTGTTCTTTGCAAAGGAATTGTAAACCGAAGGCTTCTTAAGGTAAAATATTATGCTGATCAAATTTCTGAAGAACTATTGAACGAAAAGAAAGAATTAGCGAAACGGTTTTTTAATATTAATGAAGAGCAAGCCGGATACCTTGTATTTGCAGGGGAAACAGGAAATGAAACTTATAACACTGATGATGAACATATTCATATTCTTTTTAAAAACGGCGAAGTAAAAGATATTTCAGAAGTGGATAACCCGCTTATAAATGAAACATTATTTGGCACGGTAAAAAAATTTTACATTTGTTTTCCGAATGTGGATATAACGGTATAGTTTAACTTTTGAATAAAATGAATGTTTGTATAGACAATTAAAAATAAAATGCAGTTTACCGCAATACAAATAGCTTCTCTTATCCATGGCAAAATTGAAGGTAATCCCAATGTTACCGTTTCATCTTTTGGTAAAATAGATGGAGCAGAAAATGGTCAGCTTGCATTCCTGGCAAATCCTAAATATGAAGATTTTTTATACTCAACAAAAGCATCTATCGTAATAGTCAACGATACACAGGAAATTGAAGAAAATGTAGATGCCACGCTTATTCGGGTGCCTGATGCTTATTCAGCATTTGCCATAATTTTAAGCGCCTACGATAAAATGGCCACAGCAAATCTTACGGGAATACAACAACCTTCTTATGTTTCTGAAACTGCAAAGCTTGGTGAAAATGTTTTTATTGGTGCTTTTACTTTTGTAGGAGACAATGTAACTATTGGGAATAATGTAAAACTTTTTCCACAAGTTTATATTGGCAATAATGCTACAGTAGATGATGATACAATTTTATTTCCGGGAGTAAAAATTCATCACGATTGTACTATTGGTAAAAATGTTACTATTCATGCAGGGGCTGTAATCGGCGGTGATGGATTTGGCTTTGCTCCGCAGCAGGATGGCAGCTTTAAAAAGGTGCCGCAGATTGGAAATGTTGTTGTGGAAGATAATGTTGAAATAGGCGCCAATGCTACCATTGATCGTGCTACTATTGGTTCTACTCTTATAAAATCAGGCGCTAAGCTGGATAATCTTATTCAAATTGCTCACAATGTTGAGGTAGGAAATAATACAGTAATAGCAGCGCAATCAGGAATAAGCGGGAGCACGAAAATTGGTAATAATGTTATGATAGGCGGCCAGGCTGGGATTGTTGGTCACATTCATATTGCAGATGGAAGCAAAATCAATGGACAAAGCGGCGTAAGCAAATCTATTAAAACTCCAAATACCGCAGTAACCGGCTCACCGGCTTTTGATTATGCACATGCATTACGTAGCCAGATATTAAACCGTAATTTACCCGAACTCGAAAAAAGAGTCAAAGACCTTGAGCAGTGCCTTGAAAGACTTTTAAATGAAAAGGTAGCAGGTTGATTTTATTTTTATACTCTTCCAAAATTTCATGCTTATAGTCGCAATTTTTAAAAGCAATAGTTTTCATACTTTCGTACTCATGGAGCCATTGAATTCTAAAGAAGAATATTTTCAACATACCATAAAAGAAGAAGTAATTATTGCAGGTGCCGGTATTCATACCGGGCAATCTGTAACCATGCATGTAAAACCTGCAGCCCCTAATACAGGAATTAATTTTCAAAGAACCGATCTTCCGGGAAAGCCAATTGTAAAAGCTGATGTTGATAATGTAATTGAAACAAACCGGAGCACTACTATTGAATTGAATGGCGCAAGGGTAGGCACTATTGAGCATCTTATGGCAGCTTTAACCGGAATGCAAATTGATAATGCTCTTGTAGAAATTGATGGTGAAGAAGTTCCTATTCTTGATGGCAGCTCGCAACTTTTTATTGAGCATTTATCCAAAGCAGGTATTCAAAAACAAAATGCTGCGAAGATTTATTATACTATTCAACATAACATCAATTTTGTTGATGACGAAAAAAAAGTAGAGATGGTAGCGCTGCCTTACGATGGTTATCGGATAAATACCCTTATTGATTTTAACTCTCCAGTTCTTGGAACCCAACATGCAGATTTAAGAAATATTGCAGACTTTAAAAATGAAATTGCCCCCAGCCGTACCTTTTGTTTTTTTCATGAACTTGAACTTCTTATTGCAAATGATTTAATAAAGGGTGGTGATATTAATAATGCAATTGTTGTGGTTGATAAACCTGTAGATGAAGATCAGGTTGAACGCATCTCAAAAATATTTCATAAAAAAGATGTAAAAGTTAGCGAAGCAGGTATTTTAAATAATCTTACGCTTCGTTTTCCTAATGAGCCTGCAAGGCATAAATTATTAGATGTAGTAGGCGATCTTGCTTTGGTAGGTTATCCTTTTAAAGCACACATCATTGCCAACAGGCCGGGACATTCTTCTAATATAAATTTTGCAAAAAAAATAAAAGAACACATAAAGAAATACAAGCACAGGCAGGACATTCCAAAATACGATCCCAATCAACCACCACTTCTCGACATCCAGGAAATTGAAAAAACATTACCACACAGGTATCCTTTTTTAATGGTTGATAAAATAATAGAACTTTCAGAAACCCATGTAGTTGCTATTAAAAATGTAACTTATAATGAGCCTTTTTTCCAGGGGCATTTTCCGGGAAACTCAGTAATGCCGGGTGTTTTACTGGCAGAAGCCCTTGCACAGGCTGGTGGATTTATTGCAATTCCAAGAAATTCACCCGATAAATATGATACTTATTTTTTAAAAATAGATAACTGCAAATTCAAACAAAAAGTTGTTCCAGGCGATACACTAATTTTAAAAATGGAATTGCTGCATCCCATTCGTCGCGGCATTTGCGAAATGCGCGGAACTGTGTACGTGGGCGATAAAGTTGTTACAGAAGCTATACTAATTGCTCAAATTGTAAAAAGACCTAAAGATTGATTATGATTAGCCCGCTTGCCCATATTCATTCTGCTGCGCAGATAGGCAACAACGTAAAGATTGATCCTTTTGCAGTTGTGGAAGAAGGAGTAATAATTGGCGATGAAACACATATTATGTCTCACGCCGTTATAATGAAAAGCACGAAGATTGGTAAATCAAGCAGAATATTTCCAGGCGCTGTTGTTGGCGCTATTCCACAAGATTTAAAATTTGATGGTGAAGATACTTTAGTAGAAATAGGAGATCATACTACCATAAGAGAATGCGTTACAGTTAACCGCGGAACAAAAGATAAATGGAAAACGGTAGTGGGCAGCAATTGCCTGTTAATGGCTTACTCTCATATAGCACATGATTGTATTGTAGGAAATAATGTAATTATTGCAAATGCAGTACAACTTGCCGGCCATGTTGAAATAGGTGATTATGCAATTATCGGAGGACTGGCTGCAGCAATCCAATTTTCAAAAATAGGTGCTCACTGTTATATTGCCGGGGGAACTGAAGTAATAAAAGACGTGCCTCCTTATATAAAAGCAGGACGTTCACCTTTAAGCTATGTTGGCGTGAATTCTGTTGGATTGCAAAGAAGAGGTTTTTCATCAGAAAAAATAAACAGCATTCTTGAAATTTACCGCAACATTTATATGCGTGGGTTAAATATTACGCAGGCTACAGATTTTATTGAAAAAGAATTACCGGAAACAGAAGAAAAAAAAGAGATTATTACATTTATCAGGGAGAGCAAGCGGGGTATTCTAAAAGTTTCTGCTAAAGGAAATAATGATGAATATTAACCTAACTAGCCTGGGTAAACGCTACAACAAGGAATGGATTTTTAGAAATCTTAATTTTCAATTTGATATTAATAAGAGCTACGCTATTACAGGACCTAACGGCTCGGGTAAATCTACACTACTTCAAATTATTGCTGGCTCAACTATTTACAATGAAGGGAATATTAGCTTTAGCGAAGAAGCTAATAAATTAATTGATTCAGAAAAAATCTTTAAAAAGATTTCATTTGCTGCACCCTATCTTGATCTCGTTGAAGAAATGACACTAAATGAATTTTTAAATTTTCACAAAAAAATGAAGGGCTTACTTCCTTCAATTGATACAAAACAAATTATTTTTTTATTGCACCTTGAAAAATCTACGCATAAGCAACTCCGTTATTTCAGCAGTGGAATGAAACAAAGAGTAAAACTTGCTCAGGCAATTTTTAGCGATGTTCCAGTGGTGCTTCTTGATGAACCTGCTACTAATCTTGATGAAGATGGAATATTACTATATCATTCCTTAATAAGAAATTATTATAATAATCGTTTGATAATTATAAGCAGCAATGATAAAAAAGAATATGAGTTTTGTAATGAAGTGATAGATATGATGGAGTATAAATAATAAAATAGTTTATTAATTAGACTTTACCTGCTGCTTGCAATCAATAAATTCAAATCAGTAAACTTTAAATCAAACCGTTGGCTAAGATGAAAATTAGTAAGTGCTCCTTTAAATAAATATATTCCGCTGCGGATATTTATTTTATACCATACGAGGTTTTCAAATCCGCCGTCATCGGCCATTTCAAGCATTAGCGGCATCAATACATTGCTTATAGATTGTGATGCCGTTCTTGCAAAACCGCTCGGTATGTTGGGTACACAATAATGAATTACATCGTATTTTCTAAAGACGGGTGTTTTATGAGAAGTGATTGAAGAAGTTTCAAAACAACCTCCGTGATCAATGCTTACGTCAACTATTACACTGCCAGGACGCATTCTGCTTACCATTTCTTCAGTAACTACTATAGGTGTTCTTCCACCTGAAGATGATAAAGCACCAACAGCTACATCACATGTTTTTAATTGTTTCGATAAAATACCAGGCTCTATAACGGAGGTGTATAAACGCACTCCAATATTATTTTGAAGTCTCTTTAAACGATAAATACTATTGTCAAAAACTTTTACGCTGGCTCCCATGGCAAGAGCAGTTCTTGCTGCCTGCTCCCCCACAATGCCGGCGCCTATTATAATTACTTTCGTGGGGGGAATTCCTGAGATGCCTCCTACTAATACCCCTTTTCCGTTATTAGCATTGCTCAGGTATTGCCCCGCAATGAGCATTACAGCGCTACCGGCAATTTCACTCATGCTGCGTACAATTGGATTATGCCCGCTATCGTCTTTTAAATTTTCAAAACTTAGAGCAGTTATTTTTTTATCCATCATTTTTTCCAGTATCTGCTGTTTCATTGCCGAAAGATGGATGGGGGAAATAATAAACTGGTGCAGCTTTAATAAATCAAGTTCTTCTTCACCTACAGGTGCGCTTTTTACAAGAATATCGCATTCAAAAACCTTTTTTTTATCGTTTACAATTTTTGCCCCCGCCTCACTATAATCATTGTCAGAATAGCTGGCGCCATCTCCCGCTTTGCTTTCCATTACAACTCTATGTCCGTTGGCTACTAATACGCTTACGGCTTCAGGAGTAAGTGCAATCCGGTTTTCCTGAAAAGATGTTTCCTTTGGTATTCCTATAAATAATTCTACCCCGCGTGGTTTTACATCAAGGGTTTCCTCTAGGGTTTCATAAGTAAAGGAAGGAGAAACAAATGGTTTCGATGTTGCCATGAAATTGTATTAATGAAAAGGAATATAAAAATAATTTTTTATTAGGGAAGTTGAACAACCAATTTTCTATAATTATTTTCAATAGGTTGTAAAGTAACTGAAACTGTTACTGGCTGAAAAATAGAAATGGCTTTCTCCGGCCATTCTACCATACATAATTCGCCGCTCAATAGACAATCCTCAATACCTGCATCTATAGCTTCTTCAATACTTTTAATACGATAAAGATCTATATGATAAAGAATTTTATTGCTTCCGGTTGTGTATTGTTGTATTAAAGCATACGTGGGACTGGTAACATTTTCCTTTATTCCAAGCGCTTTACCTGCAGCATTTATGAATGTGGTTTTACCTGCACCCAACTCACCACTAAAAGTTATGACTTTATAATTTGCGACAAATGAAATAAATTTTTTTGCCACCTCTTCAATATCATCCAGTTTAAAAATTATTTCCATCAATAGTGTTTTTGTAAAAATAATACTTAAAAGAAAGTGAGATTATAAATACAATTAGATTTTCTTATGAGAATATTTTTATAAACATCCATTTAACTTTAAAAAGCAGGCTAATTAAATTTTGGAAAAATTTTAAAATTAACTTTTCCAAAATTTCAAACCTAACTTTCCAAAAGTTTCAAAAAGTGATTTGCAAAATGTATGAATTGCTTTTTTACAGTTAATAAAAAAAATTCTTTGCAATGGATGCGGCGATTGATGTTTTAAAAAAATATTGGGGTTATGATGCTTTCAGGCCATTGCAAAATGAAATTATCGCTTCTGTATTAACCGGCCATGATACACTCGCTTTGATGCCAACAGGTGGTGGAAAATCTATATGCTTCCAGGTTCCTGCAGTGTCTAAGGAAGGCTTATGTCTTGTTATAAGCCCGCTTATTGCCTTAATGAAAGACCAGGTTTTTAATTTAAAAAGGAAAGGTATTGCGGCTTTATCTATACACTCGGGAATGAACTATGCAGAAGTAAATAAAACAATACGGAATGCTGCTTATGGGAACTTTAAATTTTTATATGTTTCACCGGAAAGATTAGAAACTGAATTATTTTTAGAATTTCTTCCTGCTATAAATATTAATCTTATTGCTGTTGATGAGGCGCATTGCGTATCTCAATGGGGTTACGATTTCAGGCCAACCTATCTTCGAATCGCAATTATACGTGAGCAATTAAAAAACGTTCCTGTTCTCGCACTAACGGCGTCGGCTACACTGGAAGTGCAAAACGATATTTGCGACAAACTTATTTTTAAAAAGGATCATAATCGTTTTCAACAATCTTTTGAAAGAAGCAATCTTTCTTATAGTGTTTTTGATCCTCCTTCAAAACAAAATAAGCTTGTTGATATTTTAAAAAAAGTTTCTGGCAGTGGCATAGTGTATTGCAAAAGCCGCAAAAGAACAAAAGAAATTGCAGACCTTTTACAACTTAATGGAATTAATGCTAATCATTATCACGCGGGTCTTTCTAATGACATACGAATCAGCAGGCAGGAAGATTGGATAAATAATAAAACACGCATCATCTCCTGTACCAATGCCTTTGGAATGGGCATTGATAAACCCGATGTAAGAACCGTAATTCATTATGATGTGCCGGATGCGCTTGAAAATTATTACCAGGAGGCGGGGCGTGCAGGAAGAGATGGAAAAAAAGCTTATGCAATATTATGTTTTAATGAACAGGAAATTAATGATCTGACAAAGCAATCAGAAATAAGATTCCCTGATGTGCAAACTATAAAAAATGTTTACGGTTCGCTCGTCAATTATTTTCAATTGCCTTCCGGCTCGGGTGATGAACTTTCCTTTGATTTTGACATAAATGATTTTGTAAAAAAATTTAAGCTGGATGCGTATGTTGTAAACAATGTGCTGAAAATACTGGAACAAGAAGAATTAATAATTTACAATAATCAGTTTTTTTCACCATCAACTGTTGTCTTTACTACTGACAAAAAAGAAATGGAAGAATTTGAAAAAACCCATCCACAATTTGATCCTGTTATAAAAGCACTTCTTCGTTCTTATGAAGGAATATTTGATTACTCCAGCACAATTAATGAAACTCAACTTGCAAAATTTATTTCTGTAAAAAAAGAAAAGCTCATTGCAGATCTTAACGAAATTAAACGTTTAGGCATAATAGAGTACTCGCCTCAAAAAGAAAAGCCCCAAATACGATTTCTGCAAAACAGGGTAAACGCAAATGACCTTATCATAAATCAAAAAAATTTATTAAAGAGAAAACAGGCATTTGAAAAACGATTAGGAGCCATTATAAGCTATATAAAAGATAATTTTTGCAGAAGCAAAATAATAGCAACCTATTTTAATGACACTAATGTAAAGCCTTGCGGAATATGCGATAATTGCCTTAAAGAAAAAAATATTTCAGTTTCAAAAGAGGAATTTGAGATGATACGTAAAGAGATAAATCAAACTCTTTGCTACAATCCTGTAAATTCGGAACAATTAATGCAAAGCCTTAAAAGTTTCAAAAAAAATAAAGTTTGGAAAATATTACATTTTTTACAGGAAGAGAACCTGGTAACTATTACAAGCGAAGGCTTAATAAAAAAAAAGGGACCCAGATAGAAATCTAGTCCCGCTTTAAAATCCAATATCCTATGAAAAACCGAAACGAAGATAATGTGGAAATTACTATAAAGCAATATTTTTTATAAGAATTTTTAAAAAATAAGTAGTTATACTTACGAAATTCTTACTTAATTTATTGAATGGTTAATCCCGTTGAGTAATAGGTAAATAATGTAAGTTCTACACGATGTTTAGGGTTTAATAGGAATAATATTATTAATACTTTCCTTAAGGCAAATAGTTGGGAAATTATTATTCAAAATTAAAACCAGCTTTTTGAACTGCTTTTGCTTCTTCCTCCAAGGCCAAGAGATCCCAATAAAGATCTAACGATGGTAGTACCTGCAGTCCTTATCATACTTTTTACAATAGTATTATTAGCCACTTTTTCAAAAGTACTTTCTTCAGGTTTGGCAGTTTTTTGTGTGGATGCAGCTACAGGCGGATTTGCTGCTGCTTCCTGTAATTTTGCGGTAAGCATTTCATAAGCGCTGTTACTATCTATTACCTGGTTATACTTCGTTGCTAATTTTGAATGGTTCACTATGCTATCAATTTCAGTTGCTGTAAGCACGTCCATCCTGCTTCTTGGCGTACACATCATGGTATGAGCAAGCGGCGATGGAATTCCTTTTTCATTTAATAGCGTAACCAATGCTTCCCCAATACCCAATTGAGTTATCAGGTCTTCAGTTTTATAAAAAATTGTTTCAGGATAGTTTTGTGCTGTTTGCTTAATAACCTGCCTGTCTGCTGCAGTAAACGCTCTTAATGAATGCTGAATCTTTAAACCCAATTGTCCCAAAATACTTGCGGGCACATCCATTGGGTTTTGTGTACAAAAATAAATACCTATTCCTTTGGAACGGATTAATTTAATAACAGTGTTTATTTCGTCAAGTAATGCTTTGCTTGCTTCATCAAAAATAAGATGCGCTTCATCAATAAAAATGATCAGCTTAGGCTTATCCAAATCACCCACTTCAGGACATACCGCATACAACTCTGCAAGCATTTGCAACATGAATGTTGAAAATAACTTTGGCTTATCCTGTATATCGGTAACTCTTAACACGCTTATCATTCCCCGTCCATCATCATTCATACGCATCAGGTCTTCTACCTCAAAACTTTTTTCTCCAAAAAATAAATCTGCACCCTGCTGTTGCAATTCTATCACTTTTCTTAAAATGGTTCCTGTGGAAGTTGTAGAAATGTTTCCATAGGTTGACTGTAATTCAGCCTTGCCTTCATTACCCACATATTGCAATACTTTTATAAAATCTTTTAAATCGAGAAGCGGCAATTTATTATCATCACAATATTTAAAAATCATTGCTACAACGCCACCTTGTGTATCATTTAATCCTAATATTTTTGACATTAATATGGGTCCAAATTCAGAAACCGTTGCCCTCAGCTTTACTCCTTTTTGTTCGCTTAATGTAAGCAAGTCAACAGGAAATACAGCGGGTTTAAATTCCATTTTTAATTTCTGATACCGTGCAGTGATTTTGTCATTGACAGTTGATGCAGCGCCTATTCCGCTCAGGTCGCCCTTTATATCCAGCAATAAGCACGGCACACTGGCATCACTTAATCCTTCTGCAATCATTTGAAAAGATTTGGTTTTACCACCGCCAGTTGCGCCAGCCACCAGTCCATGACGATTTAATGTAGCCAAAGGAAGAAAAATTTCTGCTTCGGGAATTACCTCACCGTCAAGCATAGCCGCACCTATTTTTATTGTTTCTCCTTTGAAGGTGTAACCGTTTTTTATTGCCTGTATAAAAGCATCTTTGTTAGCCATTTTATTTTTTTGGAAAGTTACAAAGTGAAATTGAAAATCATAGGATTGTTTTAACTTTTTCGCCTATTCATTTATCCTAAATAACTTATGGCATTAAATATGTAAATCAATTTAATAAAAACTAAATACCTTTATTCAGAAAAATACAAAATTATTATGGAGAATAAAAAACCTAAAATTCTAATTTGTGAGGACGATCCAAACCTTGGGATGGTCTTAAAAAATTATTTGGAGCTTAACGATTATGATGTTGTACTGGAAAGAGATGGAAGATTGGGCCTTGCTGCTTTTCAGCGTGAAAAATTTGATATTTGTTTGCTGGATGTTATGATGCCAAATATGGATGGTTTCACCGTTGCAGAAGAAATAAGGAACGTAGATCCTGATATGCCATTATTCTTCCTTAGTGCAAAAACAATGAAGGACGACATTATTAAAGGTTATAAACTTGGGGCCGATGATTATATTACCAAACCTTTCGATAGTGATGTTCTTCTTCATAAAATAAAAGCAATTTTAAAACGCAATGAAGAATTACATCGTGAAGAAGTGAATGCTGAATATGATTTAGGCCAATATCATTTTAATCCAAGATTACGCCAACTAGGTGTAGGAAAAGATGTACAAACTTTATCGCCTAAAGAAAATGAACTATTAAAAATGCTTGCCGAATATAAAAATGATTTGCTACCAAGGGAAACGGCACTTAAAAAAATATGGGGAAGCGATACGTATTTCAACGGGCGCAGCATGGATGTTTATATTGCCAAGTTGCGTAAATACCTGAAGAACGATACCAGCATCGAAATTGTAAATATTCATGGAAATGGGTTCAGGCTTGTTGTTCAGGAATAATATAATTAAGAGAACTTCTATACTTATTTATTTAAGAGCAAGACCGCAGCTACAATCGCTGCGGTCTCTGTTCTTAATCTTGTTTCTCCCAGGCTTACAAGAATGTAATTATTTTGAACAGCTATATCAATTTCATCTTTTGTAAAATCGCCTTCTGGGCCAATTAGTATTAACGTATCACCTTTTTGTATTGCTTCATTGTTCAATTGCTTTTTTTGAGCGTCCATACAATGAGCAACAAATTTATTTTGACATGAATATTTTTTTATCAACTCTGTAAATTTTACAGGCTCATGTAATGTGGGCAACCAGGCCTGTTGCGATTGAAGCATCGCACTCACTAAAATATTTTTCATTCTATCATGCCGGAAATGTTGTTTTTCCGTGCGATAACAAATAAGAGGAATAACTTCTGATAAACCAATTTCAGAGGCCTTTTCCAAAAACCATTCAAAGCGGTTCATATTTTTAATAAGTGAAACAGCTATAGATATTTTAGTGCTGTTTTTTGCAGAAAAAATCCTCTTTGTGATTTTTATTTCTGTCTTTTTTTTGTCAGCTATAATAATAGAAGCTGTTAGCGTTTCACCTTTACCGTTAGTTATAAGCAATTGTTCATTTTCATGCATACGCAATACCTGCACAATATGTTTTGAACTTTCTTCACTCAAAAGAAACTGATTGGTAACCGGTAAATTTTCTTCGAAAAAAAATGGTAAGTGCATGGAATTTAAAATGGTGTTTCATCATCAAATTCACCATCATTCATTTTACTGCCCTTTTGTATATAAAGTTTTGCACCATCGCCGTCTATGTCTTTTACAGGTTTCCAGCTTCCTCCCTGAGGCAGGCTTTTGCTAAAATCATCTCCATCATCTTCTACAAATTTTTGTATGTGAAGCAGTGCTTTCAATTTAATATTATCAAGCTGGCCATTACGATGCTTGGCAATGCGTACATAAGTTTCACCTTTATTACTTTCGCCCAATTCATTAGAAGTAATATCATAATATTCGGGCCTGTAAAGAAACATAACCATATCTGCATCCTGTTCAATGGCACCTGATTCTCTAAGATCACTTAGCTGTGGCATTTTATTACCTTCCTTTCTTTTCTCCACTTCTCGGCTTAACTGGCTAAGAGCGATTATAGGAATCTGTAATTCTTTTGCAAGCCCTTTTAAATCTCTTGAAATACGACTTATTTCCTGTTCCCTGTTACTATTACGATTTTCACCGGTACCACTCATGAGTTGTAAATAGTCAATTATTATAAGCCCAACATTGTGCTTGTTTTTTAATCGGCGGCATTTTGCTCTTAGTTCAAAAATGTTTAACGCAGCAGTATCATCAATATGAATGGGCGCTGAAGCAAGCCGCTCAATTCCTTTTTTGTAAAGCTGTTTCATTTCATGATCTTCAAGCCGGCCCCGGGCAATTTTCTCCAACCATATCTCACTTTCGGCACTCAAAATTCTTTGAACAAGCTGGCCTGCGCTCATTTCAAGGGAGAAAAAGCCTACTACTGTTGGTTTAGTAGGATGAAGCGCAGCATTACGGGCAAGGTTAAGCGCAAATGCAGTTTTACCTACAGACGGGCGTGCAGCAAGCACTATCAAATCTGACGGTTGCCAGCCATAAGTAATGTGATCAAGTTTTACAAATCCCGTAGGAACTCCGGTAATTTCATCCTGCCTGGTTCTGAGATTTTCTATGCGTTGAATGGTTTTTACAAGCACAGTGTCTATGCTTGCATAATCTTTCCGCAGGTGATTGTTTGTTATTTCAAACAATTTTGTTTCTGCGTCATCAAGCAGGTCAAACACATCTGTACTGTCTTCGTAAGCATCTCCAATAATTTCCCCGCTTATCCTAATAAGTTCTCTTTGAATAAATTTTTGAAGAACAATTCTAGAATGTGCTTCAATATTGGCTGATGAAACGACTGAATTAGTTAGTTTTGTAACATAAAAAGGGCCCCCTGTAAGGTCAAGTTCTTCTCTGAATTTTAATTCTTCTACAACCGTTAGTAAATCAATAGGAGAATTTTTCTGCTGCAATCCCTGCATTGCCCTGAAAATTCGCTGATTGGCTTCTACGTAAAAGCATTCTGGTTTCAAAATTTCTATTACAACATCAAATGCATTTTTTTCCAGCATGATAGCTCCAAGTACTGCCTCTTCCAAATCTTTTGCCTGGGGAGGCACTTTACCAAACATCATAGTTCCCAGCTCCAGTGAGCCACTTTTCCGTCTTAATTTTCTGTCTTTATTTAGGTTGGTAAGATCCATTTTTTGCGTAAGTTCTTTTTTACAAGTAAGGTTAAATAATTCAAAATTAGTTTTGATAATTATGATAAAAGGGTGGCTAAGGTAAAGTACAAAAAGCCATTTAAAGAAATTGTTAAGCCTTTATATTTATACCACCTCAATTCACATTTCAATGCACAAATTTACTTGGGTTTTCAACATAAATATTTACATTTTGCACAATTCAAATTATTTTTCAGTTATTTTTAGATAGTAATGCACATATTGGTGTGAGAAAAATAAGTCGCTTTTTTTTTGTGATATAACTCAAAATTTATTAACGTTATCTGAAAAAATTTCAAAGTTTTTGATCTGAAAAAATTGTCTTTCTTCCCAAATCCGCAACCGCAAAAGCTTTTAAAAACTTCAAAAGATTTCTTACTCTTCTTTCTTATTTTTGAATCTTTTTAGATCAGAAATAAGAACATTTTCAAAAAACTATATGAAGATTAGTTACAATTGGCTCAATGAATACCTGCCGGGAGATAAGACAACTTCTAAATGCGTGGAAAACCCCAAAAAGCTTGCAGATATACTAACTTCCGTGGGGCTTGAAGTAGAGAATTTAGAGAAATATGAGGAGCTAAAAAACAATTTACAAGGCTTGATAATTGGGGAGGTTGTAACATGTGAAAAACATTCTGATGCAGATAAATTAAAAATTACAACGGTAAATAACGGTAAAGGTGAAACGCTGCAAATTGTTTGTGGAGCTCCAAATGTAGCTACAGGTCAAAAAGTAATTGTTGCGGAGGTTGGTACAACTTTATATCCCCTAAAAGACGAGCCTTTTACCATTAAAAAATCTAAAATTAGGGGAGTTGAAAGCGAAGGAATGTTATGCGCTGAAGATGAGATTGGTATAGGAGAAAGCCATGCTGGAATTATAGTTCTGCCGAAAAATACAGAAACGGGAATAACAGCTTATGATTACTATAAACCTTACAGTGACTGGGTTTTTGAAATAGGGCTTACTCCTAACAGGATGAATGCCATGAGCCATATGGGAGTCGCTAAAGATGTTTGTGCATACCTATCCCATCATAATAAGGCGGAAATAAAATTGATTTCTCCTTTTAAAAATAATTTTAAGCCTGATAATACTTCTCAAAAAATTGATGTCATCATTGAAACCCCGGAAGCCTGCAGCAGGTATGCGGGTGTAACTATACAAGGTATTAAAATTGCTCCTTCTCCAGGCTGGATGCAAAGCAGGTTGAAAAGTATAGGAGTAAGGCCGATTAATAATATTGTTGATATTACCAATTTTATATTACACGAAACAGGGCAACCACTCCATGCCTTTGATGCGGATAAAATAAAAGGGAGCAAAATAATTGTAAAAACACTTTCCGAAAATACTTCATTTATAACGCTTGATGAAAAGCTTCGCAAACTTAGCAGCGAAGATTTAATGATATGTGATGGAAATGAAGAGCCGATATGCTTTGGTGGCGTTTTTGGCGGCCTTGACAGTGGGGTTTCTGAAAACACATCAACGGTATTTTTAGAAAGTGCCTGGTTTAACCCTGCATCAATAAGAAAAACTTCTTTTAGGCATAATTTAAGAACTGAAGCGGCAATTCGTTTTGAAAAAGGAGTAGATATAAGTAATACAGTAAATGTTTTAAAACGTGCTGCATTACTTATCAAGGAAATTTGCGGCGGCAAAATAGCATCGGAAATAATAGATGTTTATCCTTTTCCAAAAAGACAAACTGAAGTTACGTTGCATAATGATTATCTAATAAAAATAAGCGGGAAAAAATATTTGCAAGATGATGTAAAAAATATTTTGAAGAGCTTGAATTTTTCAATTATAAAAGAAAGTATTGATGAATTAACAGTGGCAGTTCCTTTTAGTAATCCAGATATTACTTTACCTGCAGATATTATTGAAGAAATTTTAAGAATTGACGGACTTGATAATATTGAAATCCCATCCACAATTAAAATGTCGCCAGTAGTTGAAACCAATGCAGATGAAGCAGTATTGAAGGAAAAGATTTCCGGATGGTTAACGGGAAATGGGTTTTCAGAAATTTTTACCAACTCCATAACTAACAGTAAATACTTTAGCGAAAAGACATTAGAAAGCACTGTAAAAATTATTAATAGTCATAGTGAAGAACTTAATGTTATGCGTCCTTCCATGATACCAACCGGGCTCGAAAATATTTTTTATAATTTAAACAGGAAAAATTCTAATCTTTTGTTTTTTGAGTTTGGTAAAATATATTCAACCGCAAAACCGGGAAAATATAAAGAAGAAGAAAATCTTGCTTTATATTTTTCAGGTAATAAAAAAGAAACAAGTTGGAATAATGATGATAAAAAAACAGATATCTATTTTGTAAAAGGAGTATGTAATAACATTTTTAAAATGGCAGGCGTAAGCAATTACAGGTTCTCTCCCGGGCAAAAAGAAGAGTTGGATGAATACATAACGGCCGTGATAAACGAAACCATAATTGCCGAAGCCGGAAAGATAAATAAGAAAACATTGGATCAATTTTCTATAAACCAACCCGTTTTTTTTCTTTATATAAATTGGAATGAATTAATTTCAATTTCAAAAAATAAAGAAATTCTTTTTAAAGAAATTCCCAAATTTCCTCAAGTTCAAAGAGACCTTTCTATAATAGTTGACAAGGTATTTAATTATCAATCATTAGAAGATTCAGTTGCATCTTTGAAATTATCTAAATTAAAATCAGTTAATTTATTTGATGTTTTTCAAAATGAAAAATTGGGAGAAGATAAAAAATCACTGGCCATAAGCCTTATATTTTCTGACAAAGAAAAAACATTAACAGATGATGAAACTGAAAAAATGATGGCACAGATAATCCAGATAATTCAAAAAGATCATGCTGCTGAAATAAGAAAAAATAACTGATATGAAAACAGTTGAAGAGTACATAAGTTCTATAAATCAAAAGTTGCAGCAATTACATAAAAGGTATACTGCTCTTCAAAAAGAGAATGCAATACTTACCAGTGAAGTGAAAGAATGCAAAACCAGCGAAAAAAACTCAATTGAAAAAATTAATGCTCTTGAAATACAGGTCGTTATTCTTAAAGCTTCAGGAGGAAAACTGAATGAAAAAGAAAAACAAAATTTTGATAAAAGAATAAACCAGTATATTAAAGATCTTGATAAATGTATTGGAATGCTAAATAATTAATTATGTCAGACAGCCTCATACCCTTAAATATTTTAATTGGCGATAGAACTTACCGCATAAAAATACTTCCATTAGATGAAGAAAAAGTAAGAGCAACCTTAAAGATTATAAATGATAAAATCATGCAGTTCCGTTCACAATTTGCAGGAAAAGATATGCAGGATTATATTGCTATGGTTTTAATTTGGTATGCTACCCAACCACAATCTGATATCAATAATGAAGCATTAAAAAAAGAAATTACAGAAGGTCTCCAAAAAATTGAAAAGCAATTGGATACTTTTATAATTTAAAAAAAAATCTAACGTTCAATATTTCCTGAATATCATTTGCCCTTAGGCGTCCATAATTTTCCACACAATTTTGCTATCTTCGTCTATTCCCAATTTCTTAAATGAAATTGCTCTATAGAAATGAATTGTAGATTATGAACCGTAATAAATTATTAAAAAACAATGGAACAACTCATCCCAATAATAACTGGTGTTGTAGCTTTAATAGCAGGCATCATCCTGGGTAAAATTTTATTTGCCAAAAACACAAAAAAACAAGTAGAAACCGCAGAACATCAGGCTCAAAGGATTATTTCAGATGCACAGATTCAGGCTGAAACATTAAAAAAAGAAAAACAACTCGAAGCAAAAGAGCGTTTTGTTCAGCTTAAATCTGAGCATGACAAAGAAGTTTTTCAGCGAAATCAAAAGATCAATGATTCTGAAAACAGGCTCAAGCAAAAAGAGCAATCCATAAACCAAAAGGATCAGAATGTAGAGCGCCTTATTAAAGAAAATGAGAGTATCAAGGAAACGCTTAATCGTCAAATTGAAATTGTAAATATTAAGCGGACCGAATTGGAAAAACACCAGGAAGAGCATATAAGAAGACTTGAAAAAGTATCCGGACTTTCTGCTGAAGAAGCTAAAGCGCAACTTGTTGAAACTTTAAGGAATGAGGCCAACTCCCAGGCACTTGTGATTCAACAGGAAATTGTTGATGATGCTAAACTTAGGGCTAATAAAGAAGCACGCAAAATAATTATACAAACTATTCAACGAACGGCTGCTGAACAGGCAATTGAAAATGCAATTACTGTTTTTAATCTTGAAAGTGATGAAATTAAAGGTTCTATTATAGGCAGAGAAGGCCGAAATATCAGGGCTATTGAAGCCGCAACAGGTGTTGATTTAATTGTTGATGATACACCAGAAGCCATCATACTTTCTTCCTTTGATCCGCTACGCCGCGAGATTGCCCGTCTTTCGCTTCAACGTCTCGTAGCTGATGGACGTATTCATCCGGCAAGAATTGAAGAAGTAGTGGAGAAAACCCGCAAACAACTTGAAGAGCAAATAATAGAAATTGGTGAGCGTACCGTTATTGAACTCGGCATTCATGGCTTGCACAAAGAGCTGGTAAGAATTGTTGGCAAAATGCGATTTCGTTCGTCTTATGGTCAGAATCTATTAATGCATAGCCGTGAAGTGGCGAATCTTTGCGGAGTTATGGCTGCAGAGCTGGGAATGAATGTAAAACTTGCCAAACGTGCAGGACTTCTTCATGATATTGGTAAAGTTCCGGATGATGAAACTGAATTAAGCCATGCATTGCTGGGAATGAAGCTTGCTGAAAAATATGGTGAAAATCCGGCAGTTTGTAATGCAATTGGGGCTCACCATGATGAGGTAGAAATGCAATATGTAATCTCGCCAGTTGTACAGGCATGCGATTCTATGAGTGGCGCAAGACCCGGTGCGAGGCGTGAAATTATGCAGCAATATTTACAGCGAATTAAAGATCTTGAGAATCTTGCATTAGCTTATACAGGTGTTGAGAAAGCTTATGCTGTACAAGCCGGACGTGAATTGAGAGTAATTGTAGAAGCTGATAAGGTAAGTGACGGTGAAAGTGATAAATTAAGTTTTGAAATAGCTCAGAAAATTCAGACTGAAATGACTTATCCTGGTCAAATTAAAGTAACGGTTATTCGGGAAAAGAGAGCAGTTAATATGGCGAGGTAATTGGCTATTGTTGATTCGTTATATGAGTTAATTCGTTTATTGGCAAAAACAATTCAACAATAAATAATTTAGCAAAAAATCTCTTACCTTCGCACTCCTAAAATAAAAAGCCATGAATGCAATTGCATTTGTTCACGAACAATTGACAGAAAAAAAAGAGATGCCCAAATTTAAGGCAGGTGATAATATAACGGTTAATTATAAAATACAGGAAGGCAATAAAGAACGTATTCAAAGTTTTAAAGGAGATGTTATTAAACGCCAGGGCGAAGGCGGAACAGCAACTTTTACGGTACGTAAAATAAGCGACGGAGTAGGTGTTGAGCGTTTATTCCCACTCTTTTCCCCTAATATTGATTGTATTAAACTACATAAGGTTGGTAAGGTACGCCGTTCAAAATTGTATTTCCTTCGTGAAAGAAGTGGAAAAAGCGCCCGCATTCAGGAAAAAAGAATGAAATAAGATTAATTTTTTTATAAAAAACTGGAAGGCTATTGTTTTCCGGTTTTTTATTTTTTATACTTGTACTCCAAATTAATCCTACTTAATGATATAATTGTACCTAACCATTATTATTAAAATGAAAAAAGCCTGCATTATTATTTGTTTATTATCCCTAATATTTGCTTCCTGTGCCAGGGGAATTACTCCCTATGAAGCTGCAAACGGTAAAGCCAAATGTGGTCGCTATCTCAGGTAAGCTTATTTTGATTGTTAAACAAATTTGAAATAAGCAAGTCTTGCCACTCATAATTATTAATAATGTATCTTTGATCTCCTAATTCATTAACAATGACACATATTTTTTTAAAACCAGTTTTGTTGCTTTCGATGCCAGGTGGTTCTGAATGGATATTGATCCTTTTGGTAATTCTTCTTTTTTTTGGAGGTAAAAAAATTCCTGACCTTATGAGAGGAATAGGCAGAGGCGTAAGAGAATTTAATGATGCTAAAGAAAATGTGAAAAATGAAATTGACGCTGGCATGAAAGAAAAAGATACTCCGCCAACACCTCCCCGTAAAGAAGTTGTAAGAGAAACACAGCTTCCTGAATAAAACTAATTTACAAATTCATCATCGGCTAAGGTGTGCGTTTTCTATACATAGACGAACGCACCTTAGCCGTTTTTTATAAATCTATTTTTTTGTTTTTATACAATACTATAGCACAGTATCAGCAACAACTTTATTCTGGCAAAACTACCTGCCTTATTGCAACAGAGCATTATTTAAAAAAAATTGAAAGCTCTAAAAACCTGAATGCATTTGTAGAAGTATATGTAGAAGAAAGCATTGAAAGAGCTAAATTTCTGGATGAGAAAAGGAACAATGGGCAAGCTTGCGGAAAACTACATGGCGTTATTATAGCAATCAAAGATGTTATCTGCTATAAAGATCATAAAGTAGCAGCAGCTTCAGGTATATTAGAAAATTTCATTTCAGTCTATAATTCAACTGCCATTGAAAATTTATTAAAGGAAGATGCAATAATTATTGGGAATTGCAATTGCGATGAATTTGCGATGGGGAGTACTAATGAGAATTCAGTCTATGGACGCGTATTGAACGCTTTGGATGAAAATAAAGTACCAGGCGGATCATCCGGAGGCTCTGCAGTTGCAGTACAGGCCGGGCTTTGCATGGCAAGCCTTGGAAGTGATACGGGCGGTTCAGTACGGCAGCCCGCCGATTTTTGTGGCATCACAGGCATCAAGCCTTCTTATGGCTGCGTTTCAAGACATGGGCTAATAGCTTATGCATCCTCATTTGATCAGATAGGAATTTTTTCAAATAATGTGGAAGATGCATCAAAAGTTTTAGAGGTAATAAATGGTATAGACAATTATGACAGTACAGTAAACCAGGAAGAAAACAGGAATTTTAAATTGTCTCTTCGATCAAAAAAATATAAGATTGCAGTATTTAAAAATGCAATGGAGCATGAAAGCTTAGATCCGGAAATTAAAAAAGAAATTTATGAATTAGCAGAAGATTTAAAAAACGAAGGTCATGAAGTGGATGAAATTGAATTTAACCTGATAGATTATATTGTTCCTACTTATTATGTTCTTACAACTGCTGAGGCTTCGAGTAACCTTTCCCGTTATGATGGTGTAAGGTATGGCCATAGGCATACAAATACAAATGAAGACCTCATCGAATTTTATAAAAAAACACGCAGTGAAGGATTTGGAAAAGAAGTAAAAAGAAGAATCATGCTGGGTACTTTTGTATTAAGCGAAGGTTATTATGATGCTTATTTTACCAAGGCACAACAAATAAGAAGATTATTGGTAAACCAGACTACAGAAATTTTTAATAAGTACGATGCTTTGATTCTTCCAACAGTACCTTCAACTGCATTTGAAGCAGGAACTTTGCAACAAGATCCCGTTACCATGTACCTGGCAGATATATATACTGTTTATGCGAATCTTACCGGCACACCCGCGATTTCATTGCCATTGTTTAAACATAGCAATGGTATGCCATTCGGGGTACAGGTGATTACAAATAAGCACAATGAATTAACTTTGTTTAAAATTTCGGAGATGCTGATGAACAATTACAAAAGGTATTAAAAGAAATGAAGAAATTTTACTCCATATTAATTTTGGCAATATTTTTTCAAACAGGTTTTGCAAAATCCCTGCGAGTGTATGATAAAATTTTTCAACAAAATATTATTGATACCATAAAAGAAAATAATAAGGAGGAAGATAAGGAGATAGACGAAGTTATCAAATCTGCAAAACCACCAAAGAAAGAAAAGGTTGAATATTTTAGCCAGGTAACCAAATATGGATTTAAAAATCTTTTCAAAAATTATTCTTATAATCCATCAATACCTTATTCATCTCAGGTAAATCCTTATGCAGAAACTTATATGCAGGACTATCTTAAGGCACATGGGAAATATTTGCAGCAGATGAAAGCAACAGCGCTGCCCTATTTCAATTTAATAGATGGAATACTTACTCAATATGGTTTGCCTAAAGAATTAAAATACCTGGCAGTTATAGAAAGTGATTTAAAATCAAATGCACTTTCAATTGCCGGAGCACGTGGGCCATGGCAATTTATGAGCTATACAGCTAAAGGTTATGGTCTACAGGTTAACCAGTTTGTTGATGACCGTACTGATTATTATAAAAGCACTAATGCTGCTGCTAAATATTTATTAAGTCTTTATAAAGATTTTAAAGACTGGCTTTTAGTTATAGCTGCTTACAATGGTGGCCCCGGCCGTGTTTACAGTGCAATTAAAAAAAGCGGCAGCCGCAATTTTTGGAGCCTGCAATATTACCTTCCTGAAGAATCACGAAACCATGTAAAAAAATTTATAGCTACCCATTATATTATGGAGACAGGAAATAATGGCGATGCTTTAGCTGGAAATTTTGATTATAAAAGTTTAAACGGTGTGGGGATTGCCACAAGGGCTGATATTTCAAACGATGAAAATGCAAATTCTGATTCAATGGCTCTTTCAGGTCGGTATATTGCTTCAGTAATTGCAAAAAAACTTGATATGGATATTAAAGATTTTAATCGCTATAATCCGGGATTTGATGATATGTTGGCAACAGGTGGAACTTATGATTTAAGATTGCCTAATGATAAAATGGATCTTTTCGTTGCTAATAAATATACTATACTTAACGAATGTGTACAACAATTATTAGGTGATGTAAATGTTGATACAAAAACAGTTTACAAAAAAAGGAAAGCAGCAACTTCCAAAAGGAAATAATTATTTATTCCAATGCTTTTTTCATAGCGGCAACTTTTAATAAACATTCTTCATATTCATTTTCAGGAATGCTTTTAAATGTAATAGCCGAACCTGCCTGTATGGATAAATAGTTATTTGATTCATTATAAAGCAAGCTTCTTATTACAACATTAAAATCAAAATCTCCATCAGGATTTATGTAACCAACTGTTCCGGAAAACAATCCTCTTTTAGTTTTTTCATACTTTTCAATTAATTCCATTACTCTTTTTTTAGGAGCGCCCGTCATAGAACCCATAGGAAAGGTCGCATAAAGTATTTCAGAAAAAGTAATATTCTCCTTAAGCGTTCCACTAATGGTTGATATCATTTGGTGCACCTGGGGGAAAGAATAAACTTGTAAAAACTCTTTCACTTTTACTGATGCTTCTGTACAAATCTTAGTAAGATCATTCCGCACAAGGTCAACAATCATTATATTTTCTGAACGCTCTTTTCCATTTCTCAGTAACTCATCTTTTTGCTGCTCATCCGCTTCTTCATCAGTTTGAATTCTTTTTATTGTTCCTTTTATTGGTTGAGAAATAATAGTGGTCCCTTTTTTTTTTAAAAATCTTTCCGGGCTGGCGCATATAAGATATTTATCTTCATATTTATAAAAAGCAGAAAAAGGATTTGGCGATAATGCACTTAACTTCTTATATACCTCAACCGGATTTATAACGGCCACATCTGAATAAAATTCCTGGCAAAAATTTATTTCATAACAATCGCCTCTTAAAATATGTTGTTGCAATTTTTTTACAGTATCAACATATTCATTTTTTGTAAACCTGTTTTTAAGATCAGGGGACTTGTAAAAGAAGTCTTCTGTGTTTTTAGAATTAATTATTTCATGAAAGATTGCATCAGTATCATGCGTTTGGTACACTCCTATTTGCAATTTATTTTTAGTTACAATAAAAACAATTTCAGGAACAAAAAAATGTAAATCAGGAAACTGAATGCCATCATAATTTGATGATGTTAAATCTTCAATTTCATCTTTTACATCATAAGAAACATGCCCGAAAAGCCATTCCTTATCTTCCTTTAGAAATTGATTAAGTTGCTGTATCCAGTTAGTTTCATTAGAAAAAAAAGATCGTATACAACCTGCACCGGCTATACATTCGTAAGATTTATTGAAATCATATTCATGATTATCGAGAAAACAAAAAATGCCGAACTTTTTTCCAAAGTTCAGTATTTTAAATTTTAATTTTAAAAAATCATGTATGGGATATGATGTGAATTTCCTTTTCAAAATTATTTATCAGCAACAATAAAAAAATAGTTGTTGCTGTTTAAAAATCATCATCATCATCAGTTTCGCTTCCGTCATTAAAAAGATCAAGCTCTTTAAAATCTTCATCAAGTTCAAAATCATCATCAACTTTATCTTTTTTTGATGAAGGTTTTTTTACTTTTGATTTAGGAATGTCAAACTCTTCAAAATCAGGATCGTAATCTTCTTCTTCGGTTTTTTCCCAATCATCTTCAATCTCAACATCATCATCGTCATCATCATCGTCTCCTGCTTTCTTGCTTTTTTTTGATGAAGAAGCCTTTGCTTTTTTAGATGGTTTTTTATCATCTTCAAAATCATCATCATCCTCATCGTCAGAATCCTCAGATGTTTTTTTTGCTGAAGTTTTAGTTAAAGCTGCTGCCGGTTTTTTTTCAGGAAATTCTTTTTCCCTTTCGGATTTTGATTTCATATTTTCTTAAGGATTAATTATGTAAATTTCTATTAGATTTTTAAATAGCCAAAAAAATATGTATTTTTTTAAATATTTTTTTCGATAATCCGCAATCATGATGCCACAATAATCTGATCGCTTCCTGGCCCGTTGGAAATAAAGTTTACAGGAACACCTAAAGTTTTATTTATATAGTTGATATAAGTTTTCATTTCTGAGGGCAAGTTATTAAAATTTTTTGTTGAAGTAATATCCGTTTTCCATCCAACAAATTTTTTAAGGACAGGTTCAACATTTATTCGCTGCATTTGAAACGGAATTTGATCTGTTTCTTTACCGTCTACTTTATATTTAGTACATACCTCAAGCGTGTCAAGTATATCAAGTACATCAGCTTTTGTCATTACCAATTGTGTAACGCCGTTAATCATACAGGCAAAGTTTAATGCAACAAGATCTATCCATCCGCATCTTCTTGGCCTTCCGGTTGTGCTGCCAAATTCATTTCCTGTTTTCCTTATGAGTTCACCTGTTTCATCATTAAGCTCAGTTGGAAATGGCCCACTTCCTACACGGGTACAGTACGCTTTGGTAATTCCAAATACTTCCGTGATTTTTTGAGGCGCAATACCAAGCCCGCTTCCTACACCTGCAGTAATAGTGCTTGATGAAGTTACATAAGGAAACGTTCCGAAATCAACATCAAGCATGCTGCCTTGTGCACCTTCGGCAAGAATCTTTTTTTCTTTTTGAATAGCATCATTCACAAAATACTCTCCATTTACAATCTGTAATTTTTTTAAAAAATCAAGCGCCTCAAAAAATTCTTCTTCCCATGTTGAAATATCTTCATTAAAAGAAAAGTTATCTAAAAGCTTTTGGTGCTTTAGTCGAAGCTTTATGTATTGAGAAATAAAATTTTTATCAAGCAGGTCTCCTACACGTAAGCCGTTTCTACCGGTTTTATCCATATAAGCGGGGCTTATCCCTTTAAGTGTAGAACCAATTTTATCATTGCCTTTCGACAATTCACTTGCTTTGTCAATAGCCCGGTGAGAAGGAAGAATCAAATGCGTTCTTGCACTTATAAAAAGATTTTTTTTATAATCAACGCCCATTGCCTCTACTTCTTCACATTCCTTTTTAAGAGTTATAGGATCGAGCACAACACCATTACCAATTAAATTTATTTTATTATCATGAAATATGCCGGAAGGAATTTGATGCAACACAATTTTTTTCCCTTCCACATAAAGAGTGTGCCCTGCATTAGGGCCGCCCTGGAAGCGGGCAATAACATCGTATTTTGAAGCAAAATAATCTACAATTTTCCCTTTTCCTTCATCGCCCCATTGAAGCCCAAGAATAACATCAACCATTTGATAAATATTTTTTTAAGTACAAATAACATTATTCAATTAATAATGATTTGCGTAAAAGTAAAATGAAAATAAATAAATGAAGATTTTTTTTGTAAAGCTTAAGCAACTTTAAGCAGGCTCAATTTGCTGACTTTGAATTTTCGTTCAGCGTAATCGGTATTAAGCACAAAAGTTTTTACTTTTTGAGATGGCAGTTCGTACATGGCATCAGTTAAAATGCTCTCGCAGATGCTTCTAAGGCCACGTGCACCCAATTTATATTCCATAGCTTTGTCAACCATAAAATCATAAACATCATCCTCAATAACAAGTTCTATTCCTTCAAGCTCAAATAATTTTTTATATTGCTTGATAAGGGAATTTTTAGGTTCGGTTAAAATATTTCTCAAAGTAATTTTATCAAGCGGATTGAGATAAGTTATCACCGGAAGCCTTCCCAGTAATTCCGGTATCAGGCCAAATGATTTTAAATCCTGTGCATTTACAAATTGCAATAAATTTTTCCGCTGAAACTCCTGCAGATCCTTATTAACATTAAATCCAATCGCATGGGTATTTATTCTGCGGGCAATAAGCCTGTCGACTCCGTCAAAGGCACCGCCACAAATAAAGAGGATATTGCTGGTGTTTAATTTTATGAGTTTTTGTTCAGGATGTTTACGGCCGCCTTGTGGTGGTACCAGCACTTCTGTACCTTCGAGCAGTTTAAGCAATCCCTGCTGAACGCCCTCTCCGCTTACATCGCGGGTAATACTTGGATTGTCGCTTTTGCGGGCGATTTTGTCTATTTCATCAATATATACAATTCCTCTTTGTGCAGCGTTTACATCAAAATTACATACTTGCAACAGCCTGCTTAAAATGCTTTCCACGTCTTCGCCTACATAACCTGCTTCAGTAAAAACTGTAGCATCTACAATGGCAAAAGGAACATTAAGAATCCTGGCTATTGTTTTGGCAAGAAGTGTTTTACCTGTGCCCGTTTCACCAACCATTATAATGTTGCTTTTTTCAATTTCAACATCACTATCAATTTTTTGATTCAAACGTTTATAATGATTATAAACAGCAACTGCCAATACTTTTTTTGCATCGTCCTGGCCTATCACATACTCATCTAAAAACTTTTTAAGCTCAACCGGTTTTTTTACAGAAAGCTTATAATTTGAATTTTGTGAATTCTTTTCAGGCATCGGAAAAATTTCCTGGGTAATAATTTCCTGGGCATGCTCTACACAGTTCTCGCAAATATGACCTTCCTGGCCCGCAATAAGAATTTTAACTTCATCACGATTTCTGCCACAAAATGAGCAATGTAAAGATTGTTGTTTAGCCATTATATTATGTGTTTGTATAATTGCTTATACATCTATATTAAGTTACCACTTTTTTTCTGATAAACAATTTTTTAAACCGAAAAGAAAACTATTAAAGATAAATAAAAAGGTAAAAAAGTTGCTTATAATTTATTAAGAATTCCATCTACGATGCCATATTTTTTACTTTCATCAGCATCCATCCAGTAATCGCGGTCAAAGTCTTCCATTACTTTATCATACGTTTGGCCGCAGTTTTCTGCAAGTATTTTTGCACTCAATTGTTTGGCTTTCAAAATTTGCACTGCAATAATTTCAAGGTCTGCACTGGGCCCCTGGCCGCCACCACTTGGCTGGTGTATCATAACTTCACCATGTGGAAAAATAAAGCGCTTCCCTTTTTCTCCGCCACTTAATAAAATGCTGCCCATGCTGGCAGCCATTCCCATACACACCGTACTTACGGGGGATGTAATCATTTGCATGGTATCATAAATAACCATACCGCTGGTAACAACACCGCCCGGGCTGTTTATATAGAATGTAATTTCTTTACTCGGATCAATTGCATCAAGATACAGAAGCCTATTAGTAATATCCTTTGCAGTTTTATCATCCACAGCTCCCCAAAGAAAGATTTTTCGTTGCTCAATAAATTTTTTATCGAACATCATTCCACCCATCATTTTTTCCATCGGATTTTCCGGCAAAGATTTTTCAGGCTCCTCTTCCTCATCAAGACGCGTTATATTTTTCTTATAAAGATTCATTGTCTTACTATTTGAATGGTTTTTTTATTTTTTTGTCTTCTTGGAATTGGTTAACAGCACTTCGTCAATAAGGCCATAATTTTTTGCTTCGTCGGATGTCATCCAGTAATCTCGATTGCTGTCTTTTGTAACTTTCTCAATTGTTTGACCTGTATGGTTACTAAGTATTTCATATAGTTCGTGTTTTACTTTTCTTACCTCGTTCACTGTTATTTCCACATCTGATGCCTGCCCTGCGGCACCTGCGCTTGGCTGATGCATCATTATCCTGGAATGTTTTAAAGCACTTCGTTTACCGGGAGCCCCCGCACTCATTAGAACAGCAGCCATGCTTGCTGCGATACCGGTGCAAATGGTAGCAATATCAGGAGTTACAAATTGCATGGTATCATACAAGCCAAGACCCGCATATACACTGCCTCCTGGCGAATTGATGTACAATTGAATATCTCTTGTTCTATCAGTGCTTTCTAAAAACAAGAGTTGGGCTGTAATGATGTTGGCTACTTCTTCATTTACAGGATAGCCAAGAAATATTATCCTGTCCATCATTAACCTGCTGTAAACATCCATCACCGCAACGTTCATGGGCCTTTCTTCAATAATATTAGGGGTGAGGCTGGTTATATTATGATTTATATACCCATGGAGAGTATTGCTGCTAATACCTTTGTGATTCACAGCATATTTTTCAAATTCTTTTCCTGTATTCATAAATTAAATTTAGTGTAAAGCAATTTACTGGCGTGAAGTTCCCAAATATTATGCTAACAAAAAAAATGAGACAAAAGGACAGGGAGAAAAAGTTCCTTGAAAATCATTTAATTTATTTTAGTTATTTGGTCATTGAGTCAATTATTGACTATTGACTTATTGACTAATGGTTATGATGGTGTTGAAGAGATAATAATTCTTCAGGTGAAGTTTCTTTTTCTACAGGTATTACCTGTGTCTCGAGCCAGTTGAATAATTTTTCTGTAATAATCCTTCTATAGCTGCTGTCAACCTGCTTTTCATCTTTCATCATCCTGTCAGTATAACTATCAATCCATTGCGTATCTTCTCCCATATTCATTTGGCCAAAATATCTCATGATTTCTTCTTTCATATAATCCCTCAATTCGGCTTCAGAAACTTCCAGCTTATTTTCATTAATTATTTTATCACTTATTAATGTCCACTTTAATTGATTGGTGAATGAAGGATATTCAGCCTCAACTTCTTCGGCAGTTTTTTTCTTTTCACCACCAATAGCAATCCAGCGTTTTAAGAATTCATCAGGAAATTGCAATGGACTTTCTAATAAAATATGATATAGTTGATCCTGCATTTGGCTGCGGCTTGCACTATCCCATTGTTGTTGTAATTGCTCCGTCATAGCTTTACGAAAATCTTCTTCAACCTTAATTTCTTTTCCCGGAAATATCTGGTTAAAAAAATCTTCGTTAATCTGTTTCTTTTCTACCAAACCAATTTTGGTTATAGTCATTTTAAAATGTTTTTCTTCTGATGAAAGATCTGTTTTATCAAGTCTCAAATCAGATAAAATCCATTTACGTTCTTTTTCAGGAAATGCATTTTTTAATTGAAGAACAATAAAATCATCTTTCTTTTTATCTTTAAGCTTTTCACGAAAATCTTCAGCAAAATATTTTACAAGAATTGAATTATCTTTTGAAATAGCATCGGGTACAGGGTTTCCTTCTGCATCACTTTCTTCAAACAAAACATTCAAAACATTTTCAGGGCCTGTAATAGTTTCAGCATCTTTCATATCACCATACTTGGTAATAAGCTTTTCAATTTCTTCTTCTACCATTTGATCTGTTACTTTTACCTTATACAAAACAGGTTTTGAAGTTTTTAAAGCATCAATAGAAACTCCAGGCTTCAACCCAATTTCAAAAGGAAAATCATATTCAGAAGGATTTGACATATCCAAATTTCTAAGATCGCTTTCCATAGGCAAAGGCTGCGCAAAAATTTCAGGCTTTTCTTTATTCAGGTATTCCTGGATTTCCTTTTCAACAGCCTTTATCACTTCATCATAAAAAATAGAAGCGCCATACATTTTTTTAACCATGCCAGCCGGAACCATTCCTTTTCTAAAACCAGGAATAGTTGCTTTCTTGCTATACTCTTTTATTGCTTTTTCAAATGAAGGATAGTAATCTTCCTTAACTACTTTTACCGTTAATTTATCATGAAGATTACCGATATTCTCTTTTGTTATTGTTGCCATTAATCAAATTTTATAAGCCGTTCGAAAACGGCAGTTTTAATTTTCTTCATAGAAAATTTTTGGAAGGATGTGCGCATGGAGGGACTCGAACCCCCACACCTTACGGCATCAGATCCTAAGTCTGACGTGTCTACCAATTTCACCACATGCGCTTTTGGGGCGGCAAAAGTAATGGAATTTTTTATAAATTAATGCATTGTTGAATTGTTTCATTGTCGAATGGCTTCTTGATGGATTTGTAATGCAGAGATTGGTTAATAGTAGCTCTGCTTTGGTATCTGTATTAACAATTTATCAATAAAATCAATTAAAAAATTTTCGATGTAAATTCGTTCAGATAACTACGGAATGGAAACTGTACTCGACATACCTAAATATTCGCTTAACGAAGCTGAAGAAAAAAAAGAAATTCTACGGCATTACCGTGCGCTGTTAAGAATATTAAAACCAAAATTAAAATCCGGAGATAAAGAACTGGTAAGAACTGCTTTTGAAATAGCAGTGGATGCTCATAAAACTATGCGTCGCAAAAGTGGTGAGCCATATATATTACATCCTTTAGCTGTTGCAATGATTTGCGTTGAAGAAATTGGTCTTGGTGTGCGAAGCACTATTTGTGCCTTAATGCACGATACAGTAGAAGATACTGATGTCACTCTCGAAGATGTACAAAGAGAATTTGGAAGTGAGATTGCAAAAATAGTTGACGGCTTAACAAAAATATCCAATGTGCTTGACGCCAATACTTCGCAACAGGCGGAAAATTTTAAAAAGATTTTACTAACGCTCACGGATGACCCAAGAGTGATCTTAATCAAGCTGGCAGACAGGCTACATAACATGCGCACACTTGACAGCATGAAGCGTGAAAAGCAATTAAAAATTTCTTCTGAAACAGTTTACGTATATGCTCCATTGGCTCACAGGATGGGTTTGTATAATATAAAAACTGAATTAGAAGACCTGGCCATGAAATACATGGAACCGGATAGCTACAGGTACATTGCAGAAAAACTTGATAATACAAAAAGAGAACGAACACGATATATCAATGAATTTATTAAACCTATAAAAGAAAAACTTCAGCAGGGAAATTTTGATTTTGAAATTTACGGCAGGCCCAAAAGCATTCATTCTATTTGGAATAAAATGAAAAAGAAAGGCGTATCATTTGATGAAGTGTATGACCTTTTTGCTATAAGAATACTTTTAAGCTCGCCTCCTGAAAGAGAAAAAGAAGATTGCTGGAAAGTGTATAGCTTAGTTACAGATGAATACATTCCGTCTCCTGAACGATTACGTGACTGGCTGAGTAATCCCAAGAGCAACGGTTATGAAGCGCTGCACACAACGGTAATGGGTGCCCAGGGTAAATGGGTGGAGGTGCAGATAAGAACCAAACGCATGAATGATATTGCAGAAAAAGGTCTCGCTGCTCATTGGAAATATAAAGAAGGTACCAATGATGAAAACCGCTTCGACAAATGGTTTCACCAGATAAGAGATATGCTGGCAAGCCAGGACACTAATTCCATTGACTTTTTACAGGATTTTAAAATATCATTTTTAGCAGAAGAGATTTATGTTTATACACCAAAAGGTGATGTAAAAATGTTGCCTATCGGTGCTTCTGCACTTGATTTCGCTTTTGCAGTACATACGGCTGTTGGTGAAAGATGCATAGGCGCTAAAGTAAATCATAAGCTGGTTCCTATTGGCCACAAACTAAGAAGCGGAGACCAGATTGAAATTATTACTTCAACAAAACAAAAACCCAATTTAGAATGGTTAAAATTTGTTGTAACAACCAAAGCAAAAACCAAAATAAAAGATTCTCTTAAAGAAGAAAAAAGAAAAATTGCAGAAGAGGGAAAATACATATTGCAACGCAAGCTCGATAACCTGGGCGCTGCAATGAACCAGGCAAATCTTGAAGAGATTAGCGCCTATTATAAACTTCCTTCCCAACTGGATTTGCTGTATGATATTGCCACAAAAAAAATTGAGCTCAAAGAATTAAAAGAATTCAATGTATCAGGCGATAAAATTTTTGCGCCCAAAGTTCATAAACCTGCAATTGAAGAAAAACACGAAACTGACCAAAAAAATTATAATAAAAAAGATAGCGAGCTAATCATTTTCGGAGAAAGCAGCGATAGGATAATGTACACGCTGGCCAATTGTTGCAAACCTATTCCCGGTGATGATGTGTTTGGATTTATAACACAAGGCGAAGGGCTTAAAATTCATAGAACCAACTGCCCCAATGCAGCAAGATTGTTGTCAAATTACGGGCATAGGGTTGTGAAAACAAAATGGGTTAAGAATAAAGAAATTTCTTTTTTAACCGGTATAAAAATTATTGGCCTTGATGATGTAGGCGTCATCAATAAAATAACTAATCTTATAAGCGGCGATTTAAGAATTAATATCAATGCACTTACTATAGAAGCAAAAGATGGCCTCTTTGAAGGCAACATAAAAGTGTATGTTCATGATAAAGATGAATTGGAAGACCTCGTAGAACATTTAAAAAGCCTGCCCGGTATTGAAAGCGTTGACAGGTATGATACGGAGTGATTTGAAATGTACGAAGTACGATGTGAGATGTACGATGTCCCAACTAAACTTCCTAAACTATCTACCCTAATCTCTATGCCCCGAAACTCTCTAAACCCTAAACCAAGCAATTAAACATTGTACACCTCACATCCCGCATGGTACATTGTATCTCCTTATCTTCGCTGCAATGTATAAGCTGCTGCGTAGTATTTTATTTTTGTTTGATGCAGAAGATGCTCATTATTTTTCCATGAACCTGCTTGGTTTTTTTTGTAAATTTTCTTTCATAAAAAATTATTTGCAAAAAAAATACAGGCCAAAAAATGAAAGTCTTTCAAGAAGTTTTTTCGGTCTTAAATTTTTAAACCCTGTGGGACTTGGTGCAGGTTTCGACAAAAATGCAAAATACCTTAGAGAACTTGAAATGTTAGGTTTTGGCTTTATTGAAATAGGAACCGTTACACCTTTACTGCAAGAAGGAAATCCCAAACCAAGATTGTTTCGTTTGCCAAAAGATAAAGCATTAATAAACCGCATGGGATTTAATAATGATGGTGCAAACATTGTTGCAGAAAGATTAAAAAAATTCCGGCAAAATAAAATTCAAAATTATGTCTTCAATAATCAATTAATCATTGGAGGTAATATTGGCAAAAATAAAAATACTTTAAATGAAGATGCATGGAAAGATTATGAAATATGCTTTAATACTTTGCATGATTGGGTAGATTATTTTGTAGTGAATGTTAGCTCGCCCAACACGCCGGGTTTAAGAGATCTTCAACAAAGGGATTCTCTAAAAAAGATACTTACACATTTGCAGGAATTGAATAATACAAAAAAAAATGAAAAGCCTTTGCTTTTAAAAATTTCTCCTGACTTATTACAAATTGAACTGGATGATATAATTGATCTTGCAATGGAGATAAAGCTGGATGGGCTTGTTGTTGCAAATACAACTATCAGCCGAAATAATTTAGTTTCTTCTCAACATACAATAAATAAAACAGGAGCAGGCGGGTTGAGCGGCTTACCATTAAAAAATGAATCTACACGAATTACAAATTATATTTTTGAAAAAACAAAACGAGAAATTTTATTAATAAGCAGTGGTGGAATTTTTACTGATGATGATGCTAAAGAAAAATTTAACTCAGGCGCAAGTCTTATTCAGGTATGGACTGGTTTTATTTATGAAGGCCCTTCAATTGTAAAAAAGATTTGTAAATCATTATTGTAAATTTACCCCCAAACAATCAAAGATGAGTTATTTATTTACCAGCGAAAGCATTATAAGTTTCTTTATTCTTGTAATACTGGAAATAGTTTTGGGTGTTGATAATGTAATTTTTGTAAGCATTATTATTAACCGGCTTCCTGAAGAAAAACATAGAAAAGCAAGATTGTTCTGGATTATACAAGGCATGATTGTAAGAAGCATTATGCTGCTGGGATTGGGATGGCTGTTATCACAAAAAGGAAAACCAATATTTACTTTATTTGAAAAAGGTTTTGATCTTGCAAGCATTGTAATGCTTGCCGGCGGAGTTTTTCTTATCTATAAATCCGTTCATGAAATTCATCAAAAGCTCGAAGGTGAAGATCCAAATGCAATGAAAGGAAGTGTAAAAGTATTCAGCTTTACTCAGGCTGCTTTTCAAATTATGTTAGTAGATATGGTGTTTTCATTTGACAGCATTATAACCGCGGGTGGTACAGCAAAGCATGTTGAAATTATGATAGCAGCAGTTGTTATTGCGCTTATGCTTATGTTTTTATTCAGTCCTAAAATTGCGGCGTTCATTCATAAGCATCCAACTTTTAAAATGCTGGCTCTTTCTTTTTTAGTAATGATTGGCCTTAGCCTTGTTGTTGAAGGATGGGATGCTGAAAAAGCGGAAGAGCTTCATTTAAAAAATTACATTTATTTCGGAATGGCATTTTCATTTCTTGTTGAGCTGCTTAATATGAGGGTAAGAAAAAAACAAGTTAAAAGATTAGTGCAATTAAATGAACCGAATTATAATGAAGAAGATTCTAATGAAGGGGATAGTGCGAAATAGATTTATAGTTTAGAATTTAGACACATCGTACATTCATCATCGTACATCTCATAATTACATTCCATACTCACTAACGAGGTAGATAAACGCAGTCATATTTGCTGCTCCAAGTTTTAATTCCCGCTTACTTACATTTTCAAAAACATCTGTTGCTGCATGATGAATATCAAAATAGCGTTGCGTATCAGGACTTAGGCCTGCAAGTGCTGCTCCTATTGTTTTTAATGTGCCAATATCAGAACCACCACCTCCATTTGAAAAATCATATACACCATAAGGATAAAAAAGATTTTTCCATAATAATATTTTATCACGTTGCTCATTTGTTACCTCAAGGCTAAATCCGCGTGGAGTAAATCCACCAGCATCGCTTTCAAGAGCAAAAATGTAATGCTCATTTTTTGCTCTTGCTTCTGCAAGATAGGCAGCGGAACCACGTCCGCCATTTTCTTCATTTACAAATAGCACCGCACGAACAGTTCGTTTAGGATGTATGCCGAGCGCTTTCAAAGTTCTCAAAACTTCCATGCTTTGTACTACACCAGATCCATCATCATTAGCGCCTTCTGCCAAATCCCAACTATCAAGATGGCCACCAACAGTTATGATTTCATCTGGAAATGTTGAGCCTTTTATTTCTCCAATAACATTATAAGCTTTCACATCAGGAAGCATTTTGCAATCTGTAAAAAACCATGCTTTACTAACGCTTCTTTTCCTTAATTCTTTGTTTAATCCTTCTGCATCATTTGTACTAATAGCAACAGCAGGTATTTTTGGAAATGAATCATTATAAATGGTTACGCCGGTATGAGGAAAATCGTCAAAGTTAATCGCAAGAGAACGAACAATAGCACCAACTGCTCCATACTTTGCTGCCATTGCCGGTCCTCTTGTTCTTGATACGCCGCTTTCCCCATACGCCCTGAAAGTATTTATGTAAGTTGGATTCATTCTGAAATTAAAGAATACAATTTTCCCTTTAATTGCTGAACCAAGATTGTCAAGTTCTGCCATGCTGCGGACTTCAATTACGGGAGCAGAAATTCCATGTGGCCCTGTACCAACTGAATTGCCAAGTGCTGTTAAATGCAATGAAAATTTAGTATTATATGCAGTCGTAATTTCTCCTCTTTCCTTTTTTCCTCTTACCCAATGAGGCACCATGCAGGCCTGCAAATAAACTGTATCTGCACCAATATCTTTTAGCATTTGTTGCGTAAGCTTTACCGCTTTGAAATGATTTTCAGAACCTGAAAGTCTTGGGCCTACCTGCTTGCATAACATTTTAAGATTCGTATAGGCTGTGCCGTTAGTCATGACCTCATCCACAATTCTTTTCACCATAACAGAATCATTGTTCTGAGAGTATGCGGCTATGGCAATAAAAAAGAATAAAAAAGCAAACGCATTTTTTTTCATAAAAAGAAAATAAATTTTTCAGGAATTATCTTACCTCAACCACCCTATCAACAATATATCTGGTATCTCCACGCCATGGTAACGTAGATATTTTTTCTTTATAATGCAGGTTAATATCTTTTCCTTCGAGCATTAATAATGTGTCTCCGACCACTTTATCTGTCACTGAAAATTCCCACATATTATTTACAAGTACCCCGCCATTAACTGAATTAATTCCACCAAGGTTCAGCTCGCCTTCATAGGTTTTGAAAAGATATCCTTTTCTTGAAAATTTGATAAGCCTTCCTGCACGGGTACCTTCACTATATGTAAAAGTTATATTGACAAAAATGTAAATGATAAAGATTACAATAATAATTGTAAGCAGCATCAGGAAAAACTTTTTCATTAGAAAATAATTTACACAAACATAAACAATCCATATAAAAAAATGTTTCCATAAACGGTTAAACACCTGATAAAAGAAATCGTAATTTGCGCAACATTTAAAGTCCAAAAGCTTGTGCCGGGCTTTTGGATTTTTTTAAAAAAATTAAATATGAATATAGGAATTGTTTGCTACCCTACTTATGGCGGAAGCGGTGTACTGGCTACAGAACTTGGAAAAGCTCTTGCAGATAAAGGCCATAACATACATTTCATTACGTACCAGCAACCGGTGCGGCTGAACGCATTTCATGCAAATATTTTTTATCATGAAGTAAGAGTGCCTACTTATCCTTTGTTTGATTATCCACCTTATGAAACTGCTTTGGCGAGCACCATGGTAGATGTAATCCTCAATAATAATGTTGAACTTTTGCATGTGCATTATGCAATACCTCATGCTTCTGCTGCATATATGGCAAAAAAAATTCTGGAAAAAGAAGGAATTCAAATTCCTGTGATAACCACGCTGCATGGAACTGACATTACATTGGTAGGAAGAGATAAAACCTATTCGCCTGTAGTTACATTTTCAATGAATGAAAGCAATGCCATTACTGCCGTTTCAAAAAACCTGCGTGATGAAACGTATAAGAATTTTAAAATGGAGAAGGAGATAGAAGTCATCTATAATTTTGTAGATATAAAACGCTTTAACCGCAATCCTGTTACTGCTTTTAAACAGGTATTGGCTCCCAATAATGAAAGAATTTTTTTGCATGCTTCCAATTTCAGAAGAGTAAAAAGAGTGGACGATGTAGTGAAGGTATTTACAAAAGTGAACAAGGAAATTCCATCAAAACTTTTATTTGTAGGTGACGGGCCTGAGAGGTCGCATATTGAAGGGCTTTGCAGGGAAAGCTGCGCTCATGCTGATATTCGTTTTTTAGGACGGCAGGAGCAAATGGAAGATATACTTGCCATATCTGACTTATTTATATTACCCAGCGAATATGAAAGCTTTGGCCTTGTTGCATTGGAAGCTATGGCTGCGGGAGTTCCTGTTATATCAACAAACGTTGGCGGCTTGCCTGAAATAAATATTGAAGGTGTTACCGGGTTCTTAAGTAATGTAGGTGATGTTGATGGTATGAGTAATAAGATTATTAACATACTTTCAAATGAAACGGCATTTGAAGAAATGAAAAAAAATGCATTAGCACAGGCAAAAAAATTTGACATAAATACTATTGTGCCTGAATATGAAATGCTCTATAAAAAAGTTGTGGGATAAATAACGGTCATTGAACAAAGGATTATATTTTTAACTAATGACCAATGACTTAATGACTAATAATATTAATGCCTGAGCCATTGCTCAGGATTTACGTTGTTACTTTCCTTCATGATAATAAAATCAACCTGCCCCTGACCTTCATCGTTTGCACCGGCTTTACCTATTAGCTGCCCTGTTTTTACATTATCCCCTCTTTGCACATTTGCTGATGCAAGATTGCTGTAAACCGTAAAATATTTTCCGTGCTTTATGAAGACTGCCTGCTTATCTTCTATATAACTAACCAGTGTTACTTCACCATCAAATACTGCTTTAACCGACTCGCCGATTTTTGCACCAATTGTTACTCCGGGGTTATCATAGTCAATACCACCGGGTAATTTATTTGGTCCGAAATGAGCAATGATATATCCCGATGCAGGCCAGGGAAGAGTGCCCCGGTTTCTTTCAAAACTGGCGTCCAGAGCCTTATCAGCATCAGAACTTACCAATACGCTTCCGGTTGATTTTGGTCTTACAATTGCTTTTGTTGTTTTTGTGTTCGGATTATTTTCTGCTGTATTTTCCTTTGTGGCAGCAGTATTCTTTTTCAATTCTGCTAATCTTGCTTTCTCCTTTTTTGCAGCCTCGTTTCTTGCAATCTCAATTTCTCGTCTAATCATGGCCGTTATCATGCTTCTCAACTTTGCATCTTGTTTTCTTTTTGCATTAACCTGCGCAGTAAGTTCTTTTTGCTGACCTTTAAGCTTGGCAACTATTCCTTTTTTTTCCAGTTGTTGTTTTTCGAGCTGGGTCAATTCTTTATCCTGCTCCTGGAGTACTACGTTTTTCTTTTGTTTTGTTCCTGATAGAATTTGAATTTTATTTTCAAGCATATTCTGTGTGCGCAAAATATTTTCGGCCTGCATTTCGCGGTAGCTTCGATACGATTTTAAGTAGGCAACCCGCTTGATAGCATCATTAAAGCTTGATGCTGAAAAAATAAAATTTATATAATCGTAATTGCTGCTGTTTTTATATGCATATACCATGCTCTTTGCATACTCTTGCTTGAGTGTATCTAATATGCGTGACATTTTTGATACTTCTTTTTGCGACAGGTAAATGTTATTATCAAGATTTTTTATTTGCCCATGAATATTCTCAATTACATTTCCCTGCAAATCCATTTTTTTATTGATAAGCGAAAGCTGGCCTATGTTTACCTTTGCGGTCTTCCTGGTTTCATTTAATACTTTTTCTGTTTCGGCTATTTCTTTTTTAAGCTGCTCCCGCTGTTTCTGAAGCACATCTTTATCTGCAGATTGTTGGGCCGCCGCATTTAAAATAAACGAAAGAAAAAATACAATGGTTACAATTGTTTTTTGCATGAAGAAGAGTTTTAGTAAAAGAATAATGGGTTTACATCTATGCAATAAACGATAAATTAAAGTAACAATTATTTTGTTTTATAATTGCGTGGAATGGCGAAAGGGAATGATAATTCCTTGTTAAACTCATATTGTTTAAATTGAAGATTAATGTCCACTTTAGTTTTTTCAGCAACTGTAATTTCACGATAAGTTGAAAAATAAAACTGGTTATTATTTTCATAATTATCATAAGTAAGATCTGCCGTTCTGTTTTGCCCGATATCAATATCATCAAGCTTGCTTTTTTCTAAAAGTTTATTATCAGCAGAAATGGTAAGAAGATTTTTGAATAATTTTCCAACAGTTCCTATTAAAATATGATTTTCTGTTTGCCTGTATGCAACAATACTATCACTTGTATAAATAGGGTTTCCTACAATAAGATCCTGAAGTGTTGAGAACGTTAAAGGAATGTGCGCAATGCTTTCAATATAACTGAAAGAATGATATTCTACAGTTTTGGCAAATTTATTTATGATTATAATAGTATCGGGTGTAATAAAAATTCTAAAAGCTTCTATACTTAAAAATGTGGCGCTTATAGAAATCCATAATGCACTGTCTTTTTGCAATCGTATAAATGCATTAAAATCGGGCTGCTTACCGTTGCGATCTTCATACTCAACTTTTACTTTTGCAGAAAAAGTTTTAAAACTTATCCTGTTTTTTTCAAGTGATTTTAAAATGCTTAAAGCACTATTCAGAGAATCAACATTAGAAATATTGTTGCTCAATATTATGGCTGTATCTTTTCTATTTATAGCAGATTGTAATTTTTTTGTAGACCGGCAGGCTGCAACTCCAAATAACAAAATAGCACCTATTAAAATCTTAATCAAATAATTCATTTTTCAATATTTCATTTACAATTAAAGACTACCGGTATGTCCAAAACCGCCCTCACCTCTTACAGATGTTTCCAAATTATCTTCAATTTGCAGCAATGCTTTTTCAACTTTGCATATAACGGCCTGGGCTATGCGCTCACCATTATTTATAGTTTGCGTCTGTTGCGATAAATTTATAAGAATTACTTTTATTTCTCCGCGATAATCACTATCAACCGTTCCGGGAGAATTTAAACAAGTGATCCCATTTTTTAATGCCAGGCCGCTTCTTGGCCTTACCTGTGCTTCATAGCCAAAAGGTATTTCAAGAAAAAGCCCGGTTGGAATCATAGCTCTTTCAAAAGGCTGTAATACAATGGGAAATTCAAGGCTTGCTCTTATATCCAGTCCGGAAGAGCCGCTTGTTGCATATTCAGGTAATTGATTTCCTGAAGTATTAATGATCTTTATTACTACATCATGCATTGGGGCAAAGATAGGAATGCAATTCAGCACTTAAAAAAATAAAGTTCTCTTAATTATTCTATTGGCAAAAGCAATACAGTAGCATAAGCAGCTATTCCTTCTTCCCTTCCAACGAATCCCATCTTTTCTGATGTGGTGGCTTTAATGGAAACAGCGTTTTCTTCTACTCGAAGTATTGATGCAATTATTTTTTGCATTGCAGAAATGTATATTCTTAATTTAGGTTCTTCAAGACATACTGTAGAATCTATATTACCCACTTTGTAACCTGCTTCGCCAATAAGAACTGAAGTTTTCTGTAATAATATTTTACTATCTATGTTTTTGAACTCATCGGATGTATCAGGAAAATGCAATCCAATATCTCCTAAGCATGCGGCTCCAAGTAAAGCATCACACATTGCATGCAACAATACATCTGCATCACTATGACCAAATGCTCCTTTTATATGATCGATCTTTATACCTCCGATCCATAAATCTCTTCCGGTAACCAATTGATGAAAATCAATTCCAAATCCTATTCTGAATGTTTGCATTTTTAATTATTAAATTATTGTCGAATTGTTTTTTTGCTAAATTGTTTTATTGTTGAATCGCTTATGGATTTTAATTTACAAACTTAAACTACCAACTACAAACTATGAACTAAAAAAAACACCTCACTTAATAGAGGTGTCTTAATTTTTAATTATTAATTTTTAATTATTGCTGCGTAGTTCCTACGGCAGTTTCTTTATCAAGATTGAATATAAGACTGAAACGCAAAGTATTTGATAAAGGATTACGGTTAATTCCACTTCCGGAAGGAATGAGGTAAGAAAAATTTAAACCAAACATATTATAGTTCAAACCTGCACCGATCGTAAAATATTTGCGATCGCCTTTTGTGGGATTTTCGTAAAAATAACCTGCCCTGAAAGCAAACTGATCATTATACATATATTCTGCACCAACTGATATTTGAAATTCTTTTATTTCTTCACTAAAGCCGCCGGGTGCATCTCCAAATGAACTAAACCAACTGCCTACAACACCTTTGCTATGATAATTTGCTAAACCTGCAGAGTCACCAAGAGCTGGCGGAGTAGGAACCAAAAGCTTATTAATATCCAATCCAAACGTTATCTTATTGCTTTCATCAACAGCATCTACATAAGCAAGACCTAACCCGAGATTGGCCGGAATAAAATCTTTTTCGCTCGCATCATTAGTGTAAGAAATTTTTGAACCAAGGTTTGAAAGTGTTACCCCCCAGTTTAAACCAGAGCCATTACTGCTTCCTGCAGTACCATCATGAAATAAGGAAAGATCGCCGGCAACAGCACTTCCTGTTTTATAAGTAGAACCACTGGAAGATTGTCCACTGGCCAAATTTGAATTGATATATCTTAATGCAATGCCGATACCAAGCTTGTCTGAAAGTTTACGTGAGTACCCAATATCAAATGCAAATTCCCTGGGCCTGTACGTTTGGAGATCATTACCTAAATTATCAGTAAACTGTATATTACCAAGACTGAAATATCTTAAAGAAGCGGATACTGCCTGAAGGTCATCTAATTTATAATATCCTGCCAATGAAGCAAGGTAAACATCATTAAGGCCGAGGCCTTTAAGCCATGGAGTATAAGTAACTGCAATAGCTGATTTGCTCACTGCAAATGGATATTTTGCCTGGTTCCAGAAAGATGAATTTGCATCAGGAATAGTGGCAATGCCTACATCACCCATACCTCCGGACCTGGCATCAGGCGAAATTCTTAAAAAAGGAACAGCCGTTGTAACAACATTAATTGGGTTGGTGCTGCTTTGTGCGTTAACGACAAATGAACTCCCTGCCAGCATCATTAATGCCGTTAATCTCAAAGTTGCTTGTTTCATGTGTAATTTTTGCTTGGTTAGGTAGAGCTAAACTTTATAGAAATGAGTTTTTTGGATTTGTAAAAATAAATTTTTTATTGAAAAGGGCAATTAAAATATAAAATGTCTTGTTTTATTACAGTTTAAATAGTTTCCACAAAATTAATTCGCGAAGGCTAATGGTAAGATATAGGATATCTCAAATAATTCATTTAAGTAAGATTCAATTTCATACGAACGGCTTAATGTTATAATTATTGTATTAAATGCTTCGCAGTTTTTAAGTTCTTAGCTCATAGTTTTTTTAATAAGGCATTCCCATTACTGCATTTGTGAAAAGTATGCAAAATTACTTTATGCTTCTGAAAAATGGTTTTATTGATAAATCAAAATCAAATAAAGTAATTATATTCGCAATTACAAATTTGTAACCCTAACACAATAAGAAAGAAAACCTTTCGTTAAATAATACGCAAAAACGAATGCACATGCTAAAATCAATGTCTGCCGGCAAATTTATTTTAATTATTACTGCCGCTTCCCTTGCCTTTACTTCCTGTCATAAGAAGAAAGATAAATCTTCTGTAACCGGATGGAATTACGATGATAAAAACTACGGGAATTTCCACGTACTAAAAGCGAAAGAACAAAAAGCTGGTCCCGGTTTGGTTTTTGTGCAAGGGGGCACCTTTACTATGGGCGCCAAGGAAGAAGATGTAATGGGTGACTGGAACAATATACCACGCCGTGTAAGTGTAAACTCTTTTTATATAGATGAAACAGAAGTTGCCAATGTTCACTATCGTGAATATTTATATTGGCTGGGCAATACATTTGACAATGATACTGCTATAATGAGATTGGCTTTGCCAGATACTTTAGTTTGGAGAAGTGAGCTTGCTTTTAATGAACCTTACGTTGAATATTATTTCCGGTATCCTGCATACAATTATTATCCGGTTGTAGGAGTTACCTGGGAGCAGGCACATGACTTTTGTATTTGGAGAAGCGACAGGGTAAATGAAAAAATATTAATTGACAAAGGTTATCTAAATAAAAAAGCGCCACTTGCTGAAATGAAGGGCGGCCAAGGTGAGCAAACATTCAATACAGATACTTACCTGATGAACCCGGATATGATTAATAATAAGACTGCTCCTAAAAAAGGTGGCCTGAAAGATTTAACTGGCAAAACAAGAAAAGTAATAACCTTTGAAGATGGCCTGCTATTGCCTGGTTACAGGCTGCCAACAGAAGCCGAATGGGAATATGCCGCCTACGGTATTATTGCACAAAACCCAAGCCCGCGTACAAAAGAAAAAAATCATGGTGAAGAAGTACTTTCTAACCAGCAAGTATATTCATGGAGTAAAAATGTAAACGGATTGCGTGACAATCGTCGTGGAAGCTGGCAGGGTCAGTTTCTTGCCAACTTTAAAAGAGGTAATGGTGATGTAATGGGTGTTGCTGGCGGGTTAAATGACCGTGCTGCCATACCAGGTCCTATTAAATCTTTTTATCCCAATGGTTACGGATTATATAATATGAGTGGAAACGTTAGCGAATGGGTTGGAGATGTTTATCGTCCTATGACACCACTTGATGAAGATGATGTAAATCCTTACCGCGGTAATAAATTTTCTAAATTTTATAAAAATGGCCAGGGAGATTATGAAAGAGATACATTAGGCCGTTTGAAAAAAGTAGCTGTTACCGATTCTGAATCTGTTAACCGTCGTAACTATCAGAAAGGTGATGTGATAAATTATCTTGATGGTGACTCAATTTCAAATGTTACTTATGGTTATGGCATTACTTCATTAATAAGTGATAAATCACGTGTTATAAAAGGTGGAAGCTGGAATGATATGCCTTACTGGTTATCTCCCGGAGCAAGACGTTATATGGAGCAGGACCAGGCAAGCAGCACGGTAGGTTTCCGTTGCGCCATGACAAGGCTTGGAAGTCCCGAAGGCAACGGCTTTAAAGAAGGTAATATTTTTGGAAAGCGCAAGCAAAACAAAAAGAAAAAAGCTTAAAAATATTTTCTACAAATCAAAACCTCTTATTGTAAAATGAGAGGTTTTTTTATTTTAGTTTCTTAAAGTTTAAACAGAATACATTTGTAAAAATGCAAATAGAAGAAGTTTATAAAATATATCGGCAACATCCTTCGATACAAACAGATTCGAGAAAGCTAAAGGAAAACGATTTATTCTTTGCCTTAAAAGGACCCAACTTCAATGGAAATCTTTTTACAAAACAAGCCCTTGAAAAAGGAGCTACTTTTGTATTTGCAGATGAAAAAACTTCGTTTACCCATGACCGTATTATTTACACAGACAATGTATTAGAAACATTCCATCAGCTTGCAAAATTTCACAGGCAACAATTTAATATTCCCTTTATTGCTATTACAGGAAGCAATGGAAAAACCACCACTAAAGAACTTGTGCACGCCGTGCTATCTTCCACTTTTAAAACTTATACAACAGAAGGAAATTTAAATAATCACATTGGCATTCCGCTTACCATTTTAAAAGTAAAACCTGACGCAGAAATAGCAGTGATTGAAATGGGTGCAAATCATCTTCAGGAAATTGCAGGCTATTGCGAATATGCAATGCCAACTCATGCATTAATTACCAATATAGGCAAAGCACACATCGAAGGTTTCGGAAGTATAGAAAATATACAAAAGGGAAAAGGAGAATTATTTGAGTACATAAAAAAACATGATGGAACCGCATTTGTAAATATTGATGATGATGCTATAATAGAATTGAGCAAAGGAATCAAAGATATTATTTGTTACGGTAGTAGCAGTAATGTCAATAGTAAAATAATTAAAAGCGATCCTTTTTTGGAAATAAATATCAGTTGGATTGATTCAATGGACATTAAAACAAATTTAGTTGGGGCTTATAATTTACCAAATGTATTAGCAGCTATTTGCATTGGCAAATATTTTAAAGTGTCAGATGAAAAAATAAAAATGGCTATAGAAAATTACAAACCTTCCAACAGCCGCTCACAACTTATACAAAAAGAAAGCAACACAATAATATTGGATGCATATAATGCAAACCCCGGCAGCATGAAAGCAGCCATTGAAAATTTTGCTGCTATAAAAAGTGATAAAAAAATTTTATTGCTTGGCGCTATGATGGAACTTGGAGCAGAAAATGAAAAAGAACATGAAGCAATAATTTCTCTGATTGATAAATATAAATGGAAAGATGTAATTCTCGTTGGCAGCAACTTCAAAAATGTAAAACATAATTATATAAACTATGATAATGCCCTACAGGTTAGAGAATGGCTGCAAAGACAACACATTCAAAATTCACATATTCTTATTAAGGGTTCACGTAGTATGCAAATGGAAAAAGTTTTGGAATGATGTTGTAGATTTGCACTCCTTTTAAAAAATAAGTTAAAAAACTGGAGACTTGTCCGAGTGGTTGAAGGAGCACGCCTGGAAAGTGTGTATACGGGAAACTGTATCAAGGGTTCGAATCCCTTAGTCTCCGCAGAAATCAGTTCTTTAACATAAAGTGAAAATAAGAAATCCAGTAAAATCATGGATTTCAGCATTTTTCACTTCATAAGTTTACCTCTATTAACTCCATTTATTGCTCCATAAATGGAGTAATTCGTGGAATGCTTCTCTTTACAATAATTCTGGAGAAAATGAAATTAAGCATATTCATTATTTCCATAAACAAGTATGGGTCACCGTTAGCCTTTTTATAATTTCATTATTGTTAGGGTATCGATGTATAAATTGTAGTAAAGAGAAGAAAACTTTTTACCTGACAACCCTATTGCGAAATTGATTACGTTGTGGAAAGATTAGATATTTCAAGAATTACAGGCTTGGAAAGAAACACTATATATAAACACTAAACTTTTCGATTTACTTAGTCAACCCTTAAAAACCAACTTTAGAGTTTACGATAAAAATATTTCGGTAACTATCGCATTTTGAGAACATCTTTACTGGTTTCTGTGCCCGAAGCTGTGGTCAATATATTTTTGTTATTCCAGAAGCCAGTATAGACAACTCTATTTTATTAGCGGATAAGAAATGCTGTATTCTTATTTTTCATTAACTATAAAAAAGATTGGGTAATGATCATTTGAAAATTTATGGCTTATGTCTCATGCTTAAGTATAGATGACATTGATACTGCACCAGGGTTTAATCATGTAAAGTATATAAATTTTCAATGTTAGCAATCAACGGAATATACAACAGCACCTATACCTAACGGTTATTTTATATTTAATGATTAAAGTTAAATAGAAGACCTAATGCCAGCACTTCAAAAGCGCATTTTCTTACACTAATAGAATTGGCAAAATCAGGGAGTGCATAATTTCTATTCTACATCTTCTTTCCTTGGCCTAATAATTAATCTTAAAGTTGGGTCGTTGGTAATAAAAGACCAGAACCAACTAAAAGCTAATTTCAGTTTGTTTCTGAATCCTACCAGCGGTATTATATGAATGAATAACCATACAAGCCAAGCAAAAAATCCTGTGAAAGAAAATTTTGGCAAGTCAGCAACTGCATTGTATTTGGAAATGATAGCCATGCTTCCTTTATTGTTATAACTAAATGGATTCAGGGGTTTATCCGCCACCATTTTTTTAAAGTTTGATGCAAGCAATGTTCCCTGTTGTATAGCTACCTGTGCCAATTGAGGATGCCCTTCCGGGTAATTTTTATCGGTGGTTTGTAAGCAAATATCCCCCACGGCAAAAATGTTAGTGGTTCCTTTTACTTTATTGTGTTCATCTACCAATATCCGTTTGCCATGGCCAATAACATCTGCAGGTAATCCAGATACTTCTCTTCCAGTGACACCCGAAGTCCATATCAATACATTGGTTGGTATGGTTTCACCATTAGCAAGTAATACTTTTTCATCGCTATAATCTTTTACAGCTACATTCAACTTTATTTTTACCCCCAATTTACTTAATACTTTAGTGGCATCTGCTTGTGCTTTTTTGCTCATTGGGCCTAACAGTGAAGGCGAAGCATCAATCAAATGAATATGTCCTTGCAGGTCTGTAATTTCGGGATATTCTTTTACTGCAATATTGCGCCCCAATTCGGCAAGCATTCCTGCTATTTCTACACCGGTTGGGCCACCGCCTGCAATAACAATAGTCAGGTATTTTTCTTTTTCATTCTTGTCTGTTGAACGTACTGCTTTTTCCATACTTAGCAATAAATGATTGCGCAGGTTGAGGGCATCATTAATATTTTTCATGGGCAATGAATTTTGTTTCACATTATCCATTCCAAAGTAATTACTTTGAGTGCCCACAGACAGCACTAAGTAATCATAATCCAAAGTGCCTGTATCAGTTTCAATCGTATTGCTTTCAGGATTTACTTTAATTAATTTGCCCAAATAAAAACGCAGATTCTTTTTTTTCTGAAACATCCTGCGAAAAGGGTAACTGATATTGGAAGGCTCAATAAAAGCAGTAGCAACCTGGTATAGCAAGGGTGGAAAAAAATGATAATTATTAATATCCACCAGTATTATTTGAAATTGCTGATCTTTTGACAAACGCTTGATAAAGTTAATACCGGCAAATCCGCCGCCAACTATCACAACTTTTTTTATTGATTGATCCTGCATAAAAATTTTTTAAAACTGTTACCCTTCTAATATTTCTCTATCCCATTTTGCTAAATCTGCACCGGCATGATAAGTGCCTTTTAAAAATTCAAGCAATTTTTTTTCTGGTTCTTGCGATTGTTGTACAGCTGAATATGGCAAAATAAATTCTCCCAGTATTGTATTATAATATGCTTCCTCTGCTTGCACTTTCGCAGTTATATATCCCTTAGGTTCCGGATATAAATAACAATAAAATGCAGCTTCCGGAAGACTTTCGTTCCCGGTCCAAAATCCGCAACTGCTTAATTCACGGTTATAAGATTCTTCGGCAACCCAATCGGGCAAACCTGGAACACCCCCAGGATGTTTGGGTGCTTTTCTTCCTGAAAAAAATGAAAGAGCTACATCAAAACCTCCCCAAAAAAAATGTATCGGACTGCACTTACCTTTAAATTCACTTCGAAACTGCATAAAAACATCCTGAATATTAAGTAATGCTTTATGAAATGCTTGTACCTGTTCTTCATCATAACTTCCATGCGCGGTATCTTTTTGAAATGGAATTGGATTGGGAATCTCTGACGGAACAGGCTTTATTTTTAAATTAATTTTTAAATCATTAAGTAACTCGAAAATATTTTTATAAAAATCAGCAACAGAAATTCCATGCAAATCAAATTGTCTAAGCTCTCCTTTGCTTGTGATAATTTTTAATTTATGTTCTATAAAATCAAAATCAATTTGAAAGGTTTGATCTTTGTAAGGCATTACTCGCGATGTTAAACCATACGTGGTGATGTGTAAGGCAACATGCCATGAATGATTAACCCATGGCAGTGTTGCTAATTTTATTTTTCCAACAACTTGCGTCCACATGTGCAAAGTATCATAAGTATCTTTTCCTTTTTCGTAAGAAAGAATGGGCCATTGTAGTTGCATAATGTTAGTTTTTAGATTTTATAAAATTCATGATTCATATAAGGAAACTATTTTAAAGGTTGATAAATCTGACTTTAAGCTATTGAAAGGCTTTTGTACACCTGCTTCATCAATTTTAGAACATCTGCCGCCAGGTTACAATCAATGCGCTTCCAGCCAGTTTTCCCCAACTCCTATTTCAGCATCTGCGGGCACACCGTTAGGAAGCTGCAAAGCATTTTGCATACATTCAATTATTATAGGCTTTATAATATCCACTTCGCTTTTATGTGCATCAAACACAAGTTCGTCATGCACCTGCATAATCATTTTTGATTTGAAATTCTGCTTTTTAAATTCATCATGAATTTTAATCATAGCAAGTTTTATCATATCAGCGGCTGTGCCTTGTATGGGTGAATTAATAGCGTTGCGTTCAGCATAGCCACGAACGGTGAAGTTGGATGAGTTAATATCTTTCAGCCACCGCTTGCGTCCCATCAGCGTTTGTACATAGCCGTTGGTTTTACAAACCTGAATAGTTTCATCCATATATTTTTGAATATTGGCAAACTGCTTTTTATAATTTTCAATAATCTCTTTTGCTTCGCTTCGTGCAATACCAAGATTTTCTGCAAGGCCAAAAGCTCCTTGCCCATAAATAATTCCAAAGTTTACACTCTTCGCTTTGTAACGCATTTCCTTTGTAACACCATCCTCTTCTACGTTAAAAACTTTTGCCGCAGTTGCTGTATGAATGTCTTTTTTTTCTTTAAATGCTTCACACATCGCAGGGTCACCGCTGATAGCAGCTACAATACGCAACTCAATCTGTGAGTAATCTGCAGATACAATTAAGTGATTGCTATCACGGGGGATAAACGCCTTTCTTATTTCACGGCCTCTCTCTGTTCTTATAGGTATATTCTGCAGATTAGGATTGTTACTGCTAAGTCTTCCTGTTACCGCAATCGCCTGACCATAAGTTGTATGCACACGATTGGTTTTTTTATTTACCAGCAATGGCAAAGCATCAACGTAGGTAGATTTCAATTTTGTAAGCTCACGAAAATTTAAAATATCTTCAACAATAGGATTTTCTTTTGCCAATTTCAACAATACATCTTCACCGGTAGAATGCTGGCCACCTTTTGTTTTCTTTCCTTTATCTAATTGCAGCTTTCCGAATAATACTTCAGCTAATTGCTTTGGTGAAGCAAGATTAAATTTTATGCCAGCCTGTTCAATTACACTTTGCTCACACCTCGCAGCTTCGGTTTCTAATTCCTTTGAATAAACATTTAAAAAATTCATATCCACTTTCACACCTTCGTATTCCATATCTACCAATACTTTTACTAACGGTGTTTCAACTTTGTTAAAAATTTTTTCAACCTTTTTTTCTTTTAAAGAAGAGACAAATATATTTTTTAACTGGCGTGTAATGTCTGCATCTTCAACGGCATATTCTTTTACTTTTTCAACATCAACATCACGCATGGTTCCCGGTGTTTTTCCCTGCCCGACTTTGTCATTCAGGCGGGCTTTTTTACCAATCAATTCAGATATAGCAATGGGAACATAACCGAGATACTGAGCGCTAAGCACATCCATATTTCGCCTGCCTTCGCTTTCTATCACATAATGCGCCAGCATTGTATCAAAAACTTTTCCCTTCAATTCAAAGCCATACCATTTCAATACCAGCATATCATATTTTATATTTTGCCCGATCCATAATTTGGATTCATCATTAAATACTTCTTTAAAATGATTTAATAAATTAATTACCTGCTCTTCATCATCAGGACAAGGAACATAATAACCTTCACCGTTAGTATAAGAAAAACTTAAGCCAATCAGCTCCGCTTCATTCGCATCCACATGAGTTGTTTCTATATCAAATGAAATTTCTTTTTCTGCCGATAATTTCTTTATTAAATCATTGATGGCTTCATCACCTTCTACCAAATAATAATTGTGTGGTGTGTTGTTGATATTTTTATCAGCAGCAAGGCCAGCCTTTTCTTCTTTAATAATTTTTTCTTCTTCAGGTTTTGGAATCGGCATTTCCATCGCATTGCCAAACAAATCAGTTTGTATTACCTGCTTCTCTACAACAAAAACATTGTATTCATCACCCAAAATTCTTTTGCCTAAAGTTTTAAATTCAAACTCTGCAAAAAGATCTTTTAGAATTTCGGTATTGTATGCCTTCACTCTAAAATCTTCTTCATGAAATTTGCAGGGAACTTCTGTAATAATTGTTGCCAGTTTTTTGCTCATGATAGCGGCTTCTTTTCCGGCTCTTATCTTTTCACCCAATGCACCTTTTATATTTTCAGCATCGGCTAAAACATTTTCAATTGTTTCATATTGTGCTAATAATTTTGCTGCAGTTTTTTCACCAATGCCTGCAATGCCGGGAATGTTATCGGCAGCGTCTCCCATCAATCCAAGGATATCAATTACCTGGCTCACGTTTTTTATTCCCCATTTTTCACAAATTTCTTTAACGCCCATAATTTCAACTTTGCCGCCCTGGTAACCCGGTTTATAAATTTTTATTTTATCTGTAACCAGTTGCCCAAAATCTTTATCAGGCGTTACCATAAAAACTTCATATCCTTCTTTCTCTGCCTGCTGTGCAAGCGCGCCAATGATGTCATCAGCTTCATATCCATCACATTCAACAACAGGTAAATTAAAACCTTCAATAATTTTCTTTATATCAGGAATAGAAACCAATAAATCTTCAGGCGCTTCCTGCCTGTTGGCTTTGTAGGCTTCAAAATCAGTATGTCTTTCTGTGGGGGCCCAGGTATCGAAAGCTACGGCAAGATGTGTTGGTTTTTCTTTACTTAAAAGATCAAATAATGTATTGGTAAAACCAAATTGTGCATTGGTATTTTTTCCTTTCGAAGTAATTATCGGACTGCGGATAAGAGCATAGTAAGCACGATAAATAAGCGCCATCGCATCTAATAAAAATAATTTTTTCTCCATTCTGCAAATGTAATTTTGAATGTTGAAATTTAAATGCTAAATGTTTATTGATGCAGGTTTTTTTTGAATTCGCAAATTCAAAATCTTGATTCAATATAATAGGGAAGCATAGCACGCCATGTAGGCCAATCGTGTTTCATATCTGTACCCCAAATGTCGAGTTCATAATTGATTCCTTTGTTATATAAAACTCCTGCAAATGCTCTTGACGCATCAGGATCTTCATAATCACCGCTGCCGGAAAGAATATGTATATGGTTGCTTCTGCGGATGCGATTCAAATACCATTCATCTTCAAGGCCGGGCATATAATCCATTGGAGAATTAAAAAAAACCTGGTCATCATTAAATCCCTTCGTGTACTCGTGCAGGTTATACACTCCACTCATAGCAATAACTCCATTAATAATATCCGGGCGTTTTAAAAATAAATTCATGCTGTGCAAAGCACCAAAGCTGGCTCCGGAAATAATTATTGGCGTATCACCTGAGGTATTAACTTTTATAAAAGGAAGTACTTCATTAAAAACATATTGATTAAACTGGTTATGACGTATTGCTTTGTGTTCGCCCGGCATATTATTATTAAGCCAGCTTTCATTATTAATACTGTTGATAGAAAACACTTTCACTTTACCGGAATCAATATAAGGAGCAAGACTATCCATTAATTGAAAACGCTCATACTCCAGATAATCTGCCGCTGCCGTGGGAACCAGCAAAAGTGCAAAACCAAAATCACCATAAACTGCGATGGGCATTTCTTTATCGAGGGACGGACTATACCACGAAGTAAGTTCTCTTTTCATTTGAAAATATTTTATTTATTATCGCACACAAAATAAGAATTAATTGGAAAGAATAATATTTACTGCAGCTTCTTGAACAACTTCTTTTTTACACTTCCAGACCACTCGTCTTTTAAAATACTTAATACAATACTATCTCTTCTGCCACCTTCCCTGTTGGGCATATTTTTTCGAAGTATTCCATCAACCTTGCAGCCAATAGATTTCATTGCAGCTATGCTTCTTTCATTATTATTATCTGCCCTGAACTCAACTCTTTCCATCCCAATTTTTTCAAATGCAAATGATAGTAAAAGAAATTTACAATGTTTGTTTAAACCTGTTCCCTGAAATTTTTTCCCATACCATGTATAGCCAAGCTGCAATGTTTTGAAAGGAATATTGATATCGTAAAATCGTGTGCTGCCTGCATATTCATTAGTGCGCTTATCAAAAACTATAAAAGGATATTCATTACCAAATGCTTTGCTTTCTAAAGCAATATTCAAATAATTTTTTAATCCGCTTTCGCCTGCAGCGCTTATCCATGAATACTTCCAGGTGTCTGGCTCCTTCAAAGCAAAAGGTAATAAATTACCGAAATCATCTTTTTGCAAAGGCCGTAGCAGCACACAATCATCTTCTAAAACATAATGGTCGCTTATATTAAATTTTTCGATCATGAATTTTAATTTTGAAGAATGTATTTATTTGTTTAGCTAATTTACATCAACACAACTTCGTTTAATTTTATTATTTTAAATTTTATTTAAAAAATTATGGACAAGCCTTCTTCCTATTGTGAAGCAGTAATCACAATGGATAAAAATAATGTTCACCGCATTTATCATGATAATTTTTATGGTTTCCCCATTGATAATGATGACGAGCTTTTTGAAAGATTAGTTCTTGAAATAAACCAGGCCGGGCTTAGCTGGTCCACTATTCTTTACAAGCAGGAAAATTTTAAGAAGGCTTATAAAAACTTTAATATAAAAAAAGTAGCTGCATTTAATGAAAAAGATTTTGAGCGTTTAATGAATGATGCCGGCATTATTAGGAATAGTTTAAAAATAAATGCCGCAATAGAAAATGCAAAAACCCTTTTACAAATTCAAAAAGAATTCGGTTCATTTAAAAAATGGCTTGACCATCATCATCCAAAAACAAAAGATGAATGGGTAAAAATTTTTAAAAACACTTTCCGGTTTACCGGTGGTGAAATTGTAAATGAATTTTTAATGAGCACGGGTTATTTGAGCGGTGCACATATTGAAAGTTGTGCGGTGTATAAAAAAATGCTGAAGACAAAGCCAGCATTTGCAAGAAAATAATTGTATTCAAGCCAAGAAGTTTTTGCAGTCTCTGCGGTGTTTCCATTTACCGAATTCAAATATATTTTTAGTAACAACCAATTAATAGTATTTTAGTTTTTGCAATTATTGATATAGCTAAATTCTTTTCAAAGGAATTTTGCAAATATTATTTTCTCCCTGATTTTTTCTACCTGCACAATTATTATTTACAAAAAAATTCCAATGCATAGTACTTATCAATTAGGATAAGGGCATAAGCTGTTAGTATTTTACAATTGATAATAAAAACTTTAAACAAAACCAAAATGAAAAAATTTATCACTTCCGCAATGCTTGTTTCGCTGGTAATATTTTATTTACCGGCATGTAAAAAATCAGATAAGAAGCAAACTACCATTGAAAAAATACAAGGTAAATGGCAACTCGTTACTGATGTACAAAATGATCATATTGGAGGCCAGGACGATATTACCACAGATACAGGAGGCCCCGGCGATATTGTTGATTTTAGAACAGATGGAAAAGTGTATACCAGTATCCAGGGTGAACAAGACACAACAACATATACTTTATCAAGCGATACCAAAATTGTATTAGATGGAACACCATTCGATATTATAACGCTTACATCAAATTCATTCATTTTTCATAATAAAGAAATAACGGGAGCTGAGGATTTCTACGAAGTAACGATTACTTTAAAAAAATAAATTATAAAAAAAATGCGAATAGCATTCTTATAATAGTACCATTTTGAAAACATAAATTCCTATATATAAACAATTATGAGAAAGTCAATTAAATTTTTAGGGTTGTGCATGCTGGGAATGACCATGCATATAAGTATGACAGCTCAAAAAGTGTCTTCTGATGATACCATTTCGTTAAAAAAAAGAATTTACAAAATATCAATTATAACTTCTGACTCAACAAAAGTCAACGGCTATCTTGCTAATTTATCCGACTCAAATTTGTATTTGTCTCCATCCCCTCTTCGCTTAAGTTTAGATAATTCAAATAACTATCTATCTTCTTATTCTTATGATCATTTGGAAAAAATTGAGATTAAAAGAAAAGCTGGAGCAGGACGCGGTGCCTGGCAAGGTGCACTAATTGGGTTAGCGGCAGGAGCCATTGCGGGCTTTGCCTCCGGAGATGACCCGGTTTCAACATATAATAATCCGAATGACCCTTTTGGCACCTTATTCACTGGTATTTCCAATTCATTGAGCTTGACGGCAGGTGAAAAAGCAATGGCTCTGGGTTTTGGTGGGGCAGCTACGGGCGCCCTTATAGGTGCATTAGTTGGAACCCTGGTAAAAAAGAAATTCATAATTGGAAGAAATAGAGAAAAATTTCAGGCAATGAAACAAAATATTTTAGAAAAATTATATACGCATTAATAAAAAAATATTTTATAAAAAACATTTACCATGCAATTAGATGAGCGTTACATAATCAAAAAGTCTTCACCATATTTATTAATTATTTAAAAAGGAGGTCAAAATGAAAAGTTTACTACAATTAAACCGGCTTAAATTTTTATTTAAAAAACCCGGTTGGCTACTTGTAATTGTTTTTACAGTTACAACAATTTTTACAGGTTGCAAAAGAGATTTCCAGCCACCTTGCGATAATGATGCTCATCGAGGAAAAGGGAATAATTTCGGCACAATAGTACACCATGGCGGTTCTATCCAGGCTGCTGTGGACGCAGCAAAAGCCGGGGATGTTATTCGTATAGAAGCCGGCATTTATAACGAAGCCATTGTTGTAAACAAACCTGGCATCGCGCTAATCGGTTTTTCATGCAATCCATCAGAAAAAGTAATTATTCAAAACCCAGGCGATGCTGAAAATGGAATTACCGTAAATGATGCAGGCGATGGATTTATTTTAAAAAATGTTATGGTACAAAATTTTAAAGAGAATGGCGTTTATCTTACACATGTTGATAATTTTTTATTGAGCCATGTAACTGCTGTTAATGATGGCGCTTATGGATTGTTCCCCGTATTTTGTAATAACGGTGTTGTTGAATATTGCTCTGCTACCGGCCATGATGATACAGGTATTTATGTAGGCCAGTCAGATAATGTAGCAATGCAGTATAATGTGGCTTATGGAAATGTAAACGGGCTTGAAGTGGAAAACTGCAGAAATGTAGTGGTGTTCAAAAATCATTCTTATGATAATACAGCAGGCCTGCTTGTAATATTATTACCGGGACTTACCATTAAAACAGCTTCCGGAGTTTTAGTTACAGAGAACAATTTTGAAAATAACAATCATGTAAATTTTGGTAATCCGGCAGAGGGCTTTGAAGCATTGATACCCAGTGGCACAGGCATTCTTAATGTAGGTGCCGATAATGTTACCATAAAAAATAATAAAATAACCAATAACAATTTTACCGGCATTGCAACTGTAAGCGACCTGGTATTAGGAGCATTGGCAGGTCTTCCCCCGGAAGCATTTGCTGATATAGAGCCGAATCCTGATAATTCAAAGATCACTGATAACATACTTACAAATAATGGCACTAATCCCCCTGCCGGATTGCCATTACCAGGTGTTGATCTTTTATGGGATGGAAGCGGTACAAATAATTGTTGGAAAGATAATACATTCACTAGCAGCTACCCCTCACCGTTACCAACGTGTAATTAAATAATTTATTCAAACGCCCGTTTTGCCTGCCTGGAAAATTTCTTTAATCGCTAAACTTTTTACAATGAAAAAAACAATTTGTATCGCACTGCTGATGCTTATAGCAACTTCAGTATTGAGCCAGCCAACGCCATCTCTCCAAACAGACTATCTGCAAAAAAGCAAGCACCAAAAATCGGCCGCCTTTAGTTTGTTGGGAGGTGGATCAGCCTTAATCATTACAGGATTATTAATAGGCAATAATAAAAATTCATCATTTAGCGATGCCGCCACTGGCGGCATAGTTGGAGGAATTGGGCTTCTTTCAGCTATAGGAAGCATTCCATTGTTTATTGCTTCTGCAAAAAATAAAAGAAAAGCAAATACAGCAACAACTTTTTTTAAGATAGAAACAAGACAGGCTATTCAATCACATTCATTTGCACAACGCTTATACCCGGCTGTTTCAGTAAGAATTAGTTTGTAGTTTTTTAAGAAAACACGATAAATCTTCCGCTTACTTGAAAACTTTTGATTTTATTTTAAACTTTTAAATAGTCAATCTTGAAATTTCATTTGAAAAAATTATTTTTTCTCTGACACTTTTACTTTTTGTTATATCATCATTTGGGCAAACAACAAGTCAGGCATTTTCCAAAGATTATTATTTGAAAAAAAGTAAATGGCAGAAAACAGTAGGTTGGGTTATGCTTGGTGGCGGAACAATTATGGCAGTGGGAGGACTGATTAGCTTCAGTCATAATTATTACTATGGTTCAAATTCAGCTACAGATATTTCTGGTTTCATTGCGTTGGGTGGCATTGTTGCTGATATAGTTAGTATTCCATTTTTTATAAGTTCATCAAAGAATAAAAAGAAAGCCGCGGCTCTTGCAATTAGTAATCAAACTATTTTTTTGCCTCAGAAAAATAGTATTGATTTTGTAACACAACCAGCAATAACCATAAAAATAGGTTTGTAACAAGTCAAAGAATGTATTTCTATAAAAGAAAAGAATGTCCCCAGTTTAATAAGATAGCATAATTAAATAATACAGCAACCCTATTTTTTCATTTCACCCAATTCTTTTTGTAGCCTGAACATCTCATCACGCAATTTTGCAGCTTCCATAAAATCAAGATCACGGGCGGCTTTTTCCATCATGCGCTTTATTTGCGTTATGGCCTTTTCCATTTGCGGAATGGTTTTGTAGTCAACCTCGTCTTCTGCCGCAATAGTATTGAAGTCGTCAGCAGCAGCATAAGGCGATGCCGTTGTTCCTTTAATATCCAACACAGAAGTTTGCCCCATTATTTGTTCTATGGATTTTGTAATTGTAGTGGGGGTTATGTTATGTTCAATATTATAAGAAATTTGTTTTTCTCTTCTTCGCGTGGTTTCATCAATGGTTTTTTGCATGCTCTCTGTAATTTTATCAGCATAAAAAATTACTAAGCCTTCAACATTACGGGCAGCCCTACCCGCAGTTTGTGTAAGCGATCTTTCATTACGCAAAAAACCTTCTTTATCTGCATCTAAAATAGCAACGAGTGAAACTTCAGGAAGATCAAGTCCTTCACGCAAAAGATTTACACCAACAAGCACATCAATTTCTCCAAGACGCAGTTCACGCAAAATTTCTATCCTGTCTAATGTATGCACTTCACTATGAATATATTTTGATTTTATATTAATGCGATGCAAATATTTGTCCATCTCTTCAGCCATGCGCTTGGTTAATGTAGTTACCAGTACGCGATCTCCTTTCGTAACTCTTTTATCAATTTCATCAAGCAAATCATCAATCTGGTTTACAGAAGGGCGAATTTCAATTGGCGGATCCAATAAGCCTGTTGGCCTTACAACCTGCTCAACCACTATGCCGCCGGTTTTTTCTAATTCATAATCACCGGGAGTAGCGCTTACATAAATAGTTTGATTGAGCATGCTTTCAAACTCATTAAAATTCAACGGGCGGTTATCTAACGCCGAGGGTAAACGAAAACCATAATCCACCAAAACTAATTTTCTTGAACGGTCGCCGCCATACATACCGCTTACCTGCGGAATGGTTTGATGGCTTTCATCTAAGATGCATAAAAAATCATTAGGGAAATAATCAAGCAAACAAAATGGTCTTGTTCCCGGTTCTCTTCTGTCAAAAAACCTTGAATAGTTTTCTACGCCATTGCAATAGCCTAATTCACGAATCATTTCAACATCATAATTTACACGTTCGGAAATTCTTTGCGCTTCAATATATTTTCCAGCGCTTTTAAAATATTCTGTTTGCCGGGCAGCTTCATCCTGAATTTCATACAATATTTGTTGGAGCTTATCTTTCGGGGCGATGTATAAATTAGCAGGAAAAATTGCGGCATTATCCACTTTTACAATTCTCTTGCCGGTGCTTAATTCAAGCGTTTCAATGCTTTCAATTTCATCGCCAAAAAAAGTAATGCGATACCCATTATCCATGTAAGGAAGATTGATATCTACGGTATCGCCTTTCACACGAAAAGTTCCTCTTGCAAAATCGCCCTGTGTTCTTGAATACAAACCATTAACGAGCGAATGTAAAAATCCCTGGCGGCTGATGACTTGCCCTTCCTGTATGCGAACAACACCTTCAGCAAAATCTTTTGGATTACCTATTCCATAAATGCAGCTTACGCTGGCAACAACAATAATATCTCTGCGGCCTGTTAATAATTGTGAGGTTGCGGCTAATCTTAATTTATCCAATTCTTCATTAATGCTAAGGTCTTTTTCAATGTAAGTATCACTCACGGGCATGTAAGCTTCAGGTTGATAATAATCATAATAGGAAACAAAATAACCTACGGAGTTATCAGGAAAGAATTGCCGGAACTCGCCATACAACTGGGCTACAAGTGTTTTATTATGCGTGAGCACTAACGTAGGCCGTTGCACATTTTGGATTACATTGGCCATGGTAAAAGTTTTACCACTGCCGGTAACTCCCAATAAAGTTTGGTATTTTTCTCCTTCTAAAATTCCTTTTGTAAGTTGCTCTATTGCTTGTGGTTGATCGCCTGCCGGCTGATATGATGAGTTGAGTTGAAAAAGCATAACGGTATGCAATTTACAACTGAAAGAATAAAAAATTTACTGGCGTCTGCGGTAACAGCCGCATGTATGCAGTCGGTACGCCTGGCGTCAGACTGCGCTATAAATTATAAAATAATTTTTCTGTTTTCTACTCAATTAATTCTCTCGTTAAATACCCCGAATAATCTGGAACAACAATGGGATATTCTTCCTGCATTAAAACAGAAGTAAGAATAAAATCGGCTGTGGTACGGTTGCACGCAATTAAAATATTCTAGGCTACTGCAAGGCGCAGCAGGGCTTTTACATCACTGTCGTGTGGTTGTGCCTCCATTGGATCCCAAAAGAAGACCAGCAGATCAAGTTTTTCTTCTGCAATCAATGCACCCATTTGCTGGTCACCACCCAACGGCCCGCTGTATAATTTTTTTACCGGTCTTTTCAATTTTTCTTCCAACAATTTTCCGGTAGTTCCTGTAGCAATTAATTCATGCTGAGATAATACTGTTCGGTTATAGAAAGCCCATTCGATGAGGTCTTTCTTTTTATTATCGTGTGCAACCAACGCTATATTTTTTGCACCGGAGAGTATTCTGATATGTCCCATGATTTTATTTTATTGTTTATACTCAAAATGGAAAACATAACCCAATCATTAATTATTTGATGCTGATATAACATTTAAATATTTAGAAAAACCAAGAAGGTTTATAATATAAATTTTTTACTCAAAAAGTTTGTAAAAAACCTTCCTGGTTTAATGTATTGGTTTAATCTGTTTATCATTTAAAAAAATCAGGATGCACTTTATTCCATTGCGTAGCATCCTGGTAAACTTTTGCAATGGCAAGAATGGTTGCTTCATCATATAATTTACCAACAAGCGTTATGCTCGTAGGAGAATGGTTTTTATCAAAACCTGTAGGCATGCTGATTGCAGGATGGCCTGTTAAGTTGGTAATCGCAGCCTGGTTCCCCACCCATGTCGGACAAATAATTACATCATACTTTTCAATTACATCATTTACTTTTTGTATCAGCGTATAACGATGCCTGTTAGCATTGATGTATTCAACAGCAGGGATAAATCTCGCAGAGCGGAAATAATTGGGCCACTCTCCTTTTCCCTGCCGCGTCATTTTATCATCAAGACCTGTTCTTGTAAATCCATCAAAAGCAGCGGCGCTTTCTGAAGCAATAACAATATTAATCATATCAAAATTATAAATACCCGAATCAGGAAAATTTACGGGAATAAGCTTAGCGCCTGCTTTTATGAAAACATCCAGCACAGGGTTTTCATTTCCTAATGTATCTTTTTTTCCAAAATAATTTGCAGCGTAAGCAATTTTCATTTTTGACAAATCAGCTTTGCCTGTATAATTAAATGGCATGTTTACAGCAGCAGCGTCTTTTCCATCTGTGCCATGCAAATAATTAAAAACTATTGCTGCATCTTCTGCGCTCCTGCATATCGGCCCGGCTTTATCAAGGCTCCAGCAAAGCGTCATGGCACCGCTCCTGCTCACCGAACCAAATGTAGGACGCAAGCCTGTTGCGCCGCAAACTGTTGATGGAGAAATAATAGAACCATAAGTTTCTGTTCCGATTGCAAATGGTACAAGCCCTGCAACCGTTGCTGCTGCTGAACCTGCGGAGGAACCGCTGGAACCTTCCAGCATATTCCATGGATTTTTTGTGCGCCCGCCAAACCAATAATCATCCATAGCCAAAGCGCCTAAAGTTAATTTTGCAATCAATACTGCGCCTGCTTCTTTCAACTTCGTATATACATAACTGTTATAATCAGTTACCTGGTTTTTGTAAGGTTCTGCTCCCCAGGTTGTTTTTGTTCCTTTTACTGCAAATAAATCTTTTAAGCCATAAGGAATACCATGAAGAATGCCGCGATATTTTTTTGCGGCAATTTCTTTATCTGCTTGTGCGGCCTCTTTCATCGCAATATTTTCTGTAAATGAAATAACGCATTGAAGCGTGTCGCCATATTTTTTTAATCTGTCAATAAAGAATTTCGTCAATTCAACCGATGAGATTTTATTATTTTTTATTAAAGAAGCCAATTGAGGTATTGAATAAAATGCCAGGTCATTTTTATTTGCAGGAAGATTTACACCAGAAGGGATATTAAATTTTACAGGGTTTTGTTTTTTATTAAGATCCATGTAAGGCAATAGCGGGCTTTGCGCCATCGTCATGGGAATTGAATTATCCAAAGAAAAGCTATGCATTTTATCATACAGTTTTGCATTTGATTGTACATTTTGCAGTAAGGAATCTTCTTTAGCTTCTGTAAAATGAAGGCTGATAATTTTTTCTGCGGAGCGAATATCGTTTACCGTTATACTATCTTGTGCAGAGCAAATATTTGAGAAAACAGCAAAGAATAAAAATGAGAAAAGAATTTTCATTGCAATAATTTAGATTCTAAAACTAATTATTTTTTATTGCAAAGTGAGAGACCTGCCTAATCTGCTTTATGTTGTTAAAAGTTTTTCTATCTCATGTTTCCTGATAAACCATGCAATGGTGAATGTGGGTATAAAATCTATGCCGGGAAATAACTCTTCAATAAAAGAAAATATACCACCGAGTACACCGAATTTTTTTCCGAATAAAAAATAAAAAAGAATACCTGATATGACAGCCCATACCGGCCCGAAAGGAAGCACTATATAACTTACGCATCCAATCAAATCCAAAATGATACAGGTTTTAAGAGCAGGGAACTTTCTTTTCATTTTCATTTCATTTATTTATTCTTATCAAATTACTCTCCAAAACATTTCAATGCAATTCTGACATGTTATGAAGCATATCATAATATTAATGTTAAGCTATCGTTTTATCCTTGCCATGAGCCTGTTTTGACGTACCTTTGCACCCTTAAAAAAATCGGGCATTAAAACCCATGGGTTTAAAAAAAATTATGGACATTAGAAACATCGCAATTATTGCACACGTTGACCACGGTAAAACTACATTGGTTGATAAAATTTTACACAGTACAAATATTTTCAGAGATAACCAGGAAACCGGCGAACTGATAATGGACAGTAACGATCTTGAAAGAGAACGTGGTATTACCATTTTCAGTAAAAACGTTTCGGTTACGTATAAGGATGTAAAAATAAATGTAATTGACACACCCGGTCACAGTGATTTTGGTGGTGAAGTTGAGCGGGTTTTAAAAATGGCTGACGGTGTTCTTTTATTAGTAGATGCTTTTGAAGGCCCTATGCCGCAAACCCGTTTTGTATTACAAAAAGCATTGCAGCTTCATTTGCACCCGATAGTTGTTATAAATAAAGTCGATAAGCCCAATTGCCGTCCTGACGAAGTGCATGATGCAGTATTTGAATTATTTTTTAATCTTGATGCTACAGAAGAACAGCTTGACTTTCCAACTATTTATGGTTCGAGCAAGCAAGGCTGGATGAATACAACGCTTGAGCCTACGGATAATATTTTTCCTTTATTAGATATTATTCTTGAAAAAGTTCCGCCACCATCAACACCCGAAGGAAATCTTCAAATGCAAATTACTTCTCTTGATTATTCTTCTTTCTTAGGAAGAATTGCAGTTGGCAAAGTTGCAAGAGGTATTATAAAAGAAACCCAGCCTTTATCATTAATGAAGCTTGATGGCACAGTTCAAAAAAGCAGAGTGAAAGAATTGTATGTGTTTGAAGGATTGGGTAAAAAGAAAGTAAGTGAAGTTTCTGCAGGAGATATTTGTGCAGTGGTGGGCATCGAAGGTTTTAATATTGGCGAAACACTTGCTGATTTTGAAAACCCTGAAGCATTGCCGGTAATAAGCGTTGACGAGCCTACCATGAACATGCAATTCAGCATTAATAATTCTCCTTTTTATGGCAGAGATGGAAAATTTGTAACATCAAGACATTTAAAGGACAGGCTGGAAAAAGAGCTGGAAAAAAACCTCGCTCTTCGTGTATCCCCCACCGGTAGTGCGGAAAGTTTTATGGTTTATGGACGTGGAATTTTGCATTTAAGCATTCTTGTAGAAACCATGCGTCGTGAAGGTTATGAAATTACAGTTGGCCAGCCACAGGTAATTACAAAAATAATTGATGGAAAAAAATGTGAGCCTTATGAAAATCTTGTAGTAGATGTACCGGCTGAATATAGCGGACGTGTGATTGATTTGGTAACGCAGCGTAAAGGTGAAATGCTGATTATGGAAAGCAAAGGCGAGATGCAGCATCTTGAATTTGAAATTCCTTCCCGCGGCTTGATTGGCCTGCGTTCTAATATGCTTACGAATACTGCAGGTGAAGCTGTAATGGCGCATCGTTTCCTGGAATATAAACCATGGAAAGGTTATATTCCCGGTAGAAGCAATGGTGTTTTGATTTCAAAAAACCAGGAAAAAACTACCGGCTACTCAATTGATAAATTACAGGACAGGGGAACATTTTTTGTCGACCCGGGAGAAGAGGTTTATACAGGACAAATTATTGCCGAGCATATTAAGCCCGGAGATTTGGTTGTGAATGCAACTGAGCCAAAAAAATTAACCAACCATCGTGCAAGCGGCAGTGACGATGCTTCACGCATTGCACCTAAAACGCAAATGAGCCTCGAAGAATGTATGGAATACATTCAGCATGACGAGTGCATAGAAGTAACGCCCAAAGTAATTCGCATGCGTAAAGTAATTCTTAACGAAGATGACAGAAAAAAAACTCAAAAGTCGCAACAGGTTGAGCAGGTAAGTTAATTTGTTTTAATAAAAAATATTAAATGCAGCAGTCATTTTATAACTGCTGCATTTTATTTTCATTTAACTTTGCAGGACTAATGAAGAAAATAATTTTCATATTACTGTCGGTTTTTATTCTTTCATTTATTTTTACCCAACCAAGCTGGGCGCAATGTTCTATTTGTTCTAAAACAGTTATGCAAATGGGTGAAAAACCTGCCCAGGGATTCAACTCAGGAATTATTTATTTAATGCTTGTTCCTTATGCTGCTATTGGTGTAATTGGATATAAATGGTGGAAAGCAAATCGTTAAGATTTTCAATCTTCTCTTTATAAATATTTTTCTGCAAAATGATACATATTGAAATCAGGCTTTGATATTTCCTTCAACAAATCTTCTCTCAATTTTTCTTTATCAATTTTTTTCATTTTTTTATTTTGAATGATTGACCACACCTTTTCTGTTATGAGTTCAAGTTTTTGTGTTGGTAATTCATCAAATTTCCACGCTGTAATTATTTTATACAATTCAGCAACACCTACTTTTTTTGTCCGTGAGCACTCTCCTAAGGAGTCCTTTCTGACCTTTGGAGATGCAATTGTTTTTAATATTGGAATTTCTTTTTGTGAATTATGAAAAACAGGCGCAAGCATCTGTTTTAGACTATGGTAATAACTATCTGCATCAGGCCGGTCATATTTATTTACAACAAAAATATCAGCCACTTCCATAAGACCGGCTTTCATTGTTTGGATAATATCTCCTCCTTCCGGAACCAGCATCACAATAGTAATATCGGCGAGCGCAGCAATGTCAACTTCACTTTGCCCAACACCAACTGTTTCAATAATTATATAGTCAAAAGCTGCAGCCTTCATTACATCAGTAATCTCAATAATTTTTGGGTGAAGCCCACCCAGCGAGCCTTTGCTGGCCAATGAACGAATAAATACATCGGAATGATTGTACCATTCACTCATTCTTATTCTATCTCCCAATAAAGCTCCCCTGTTGAATGGCGAAGATGGATCCACACAAAGCACACCAACTCTTTTTTGTTCATTAACCATTTCTCCAATAAGCGCATCTACCAATGAACTCTTACCTGAGCCTGGTGCGCCGGTTACTCCAATAATTTTTGTTGAAGAAGAAGTCAATTGCTTAAGAAAATTTTCATAACCATCCGCTTCATTTTCAACCAAGGAAATAAACCGTGCAAGGGAATGAAAATCTCCTTCTAAAAGAATAATATTTTCTTTTTCAAAAAAAGAAATCTGATGCATAATGTATTTAATTAAACGAATTCCTGATATAATGCGATGTGAAACTTCTTCTCAAAAATAAGATTCGTATTATTAAGCTATAGTCAATTTTTATTTCTGTAAGCATCATTTTTATACATTTCTCTTAGCTTAAAATATTTTACCATAGAATACATGGCGCTGGTACACGCTATTGTAAATCCTTCTATTCCATCTAAAAATCCAAGTCTAATGACATACATTTTTATAAATTTATACATTGGATTAAATATGATTTTGAAGGATGATGTTTTTTTCCCTTTCCTAAAATATTCTTGTGATCCAAGAGTTGTGTATTTATTAAATCTTACAAAATAATCTTCTAATGTGTTATAGGAATAATGGTAAATTTTTTCAGGTATTTTGTAGATTTCTTCTTTGGTCAAAAACTCTTCATGTACAAGGTTATCGTTAACGCTAACTGTGCCTTTTCTCCAAAGCCTTACAGCATATTGATTGCTCCATCCACCATGCTTTAGTATTTTTCCAAAACACACAGAATATCTGTTTATGCTAAATACTTTTTTTTCATTTTCATTTTCTTTTATATGCTTTATTTTAATGATAAGTTCTTTTGATAATACCTCATCGGCATCAATAAGAAGTATCCAGTCACCGGAGCAATTTGTAATTGCAAAGTTTTTTTGTTTACCAAATCCTTCCCATTTATTAAAGATAAATGTTGCATTGTATCGCTTTGCTATTTCAAAAGTTTTATCAGTTGAACCACTATCTATTATTACAATTTCATCAGCTATATCCTGAACAGATTGCAAGGTCTTGTCTAAATTTTTTTCCTCATTTAAGGTTATTATTCCTACAGATAATCTCATTGTTTTATCCTTTATATAAATATTACATAAGCTTAAAAAGTCTGGTAGAATGTGATGAAATTAAAGATAGGATTTTTGTAATTGTTTAAGGGCAACTTCATTAATCAGAGGCTTGCTTTAAAAACTTTCCGTGATGCAATGCAATGGAAAGCAAAATGGATTAATATTGACATTATACAAATAATACTTTTTATATTACACCTGAAGCCATCAATGAATTATCTACCCAAAAATATCATCATAAGTCGCACAGATAGCCTCGGCGATGTTGTGTTGACGCTGCCCGTGGCAAAAATTCTAAAGGAATTTTTTCCTCAAATAAAAATTGCTTTCATGGGAAGGAAATATACAAAGCCCCTCATTATGGCTTGTAAATATGTTGATGAATTTATTGACATTGCGGATTTTTTAAAAAAAGAAGTAACCGTTTGCAATCAAAAACCAGAAGCAATATTGCATATTTTTCCTGTTGTTGCCATTGCAAAAAAAGCAAAACAATTACGTATTCCTTTACGCATCGGAACTACCAACAGAGTATATCATTGGTTCACTTGTAATAAGCTGGTAAGGCTAAGCAGAAAAAATTCGGATTTACATGAAGCCCAGCTTAATTTACAATTGCTTCAATCTTTTGGGATTGATAAAATATTTTCTATCGAAGAAATCGCTGCATCATTCGGATTAGAAAAAGTACAACCATTGGAGCCTGAGTTTTCTCAACTGCTTCATCCCAAAAAATATAATCTCATCCTGCATCCAAAATCGCAGGGAAGTGCCCGCGAATGGGGAATGGATAATTTTATTTCACTTGTGCGATCACTTAATATGGAACGGTACCATATTTTTATTTCAGGAACAGAAAAAGAACGCATTTTGCTGCAACCAATATTTGAAGCAGTTGGAAAAAAGGTTATCGATATTTCAGGGAAAATGGATCTAACTCAATTCATGTCTTTTATCAATCAATGCGATGGCCTTGTTGCCAATAGCACCGGCCCGCTTCATATTGCAGCTGCATTAAATAAATATTCATTTGGAATTTATGCGCCCATGCGTCCCATTCACCCGGGCAGGTGGGCGCCTATAGGAAATAAAGTACAGGCATTTGTTTTAGATAAAGAATGCAGCGATTGCAGACATAATAAAATTCCCTGCCATTGTATAAAAGAAGTACCGCCTGTATGGATTAAAAAAGCTTTGGATAAGGCCTGCATTGATATGGGAATTTAAAGTATATTATCATTTTACATTAGCTCTTTTTAATTACAATTATATTATGAATCATAAGCCGCTTAAAAAAATATACAGAAAATTGAAAAACAGGAATATTACATTCCATCATGCATGCGAAGTTGGGGTGTATCTTCCTGAAACTTCCAACATCATTGATTTTATAAAGGATGGCATACGTGCAACTCTTGTAGAAGCAGATGTTGTAACGGTTGAGAAAATAAAAGATTATTTTAAAGGATACGACATTAAAGTATTTCCTGTAGCGGTTTGGGATTTTAATGGCACCATAAAATTATCAAAAGCAGCAGCATCCACTTTTGTTACCGCATTAAAATCGAGCCCTGCAATTATAAACGATAAATACAAGGTTAATAAGGAAAATACTTTTGAGGTTCCCTGCATGGTTTTTTCTGATATTGATGAGGGAACTATTGATTTGCTTAGTATTGATATTGAAGGAAGCGAATGGTATGTTATAAAACATTTGAAAAGCCGTCCGTTAATTATTTCTGTTGAAACACATGGAAAATATTACACAAATCCTTTTATTAATGAAATAAAAAACTGGATGATGCGTGAAAATTATATAACCTGGTATAAAGATGGAAGCGATACGGTATTCGTACGCAAAAATATATTTCTTCCAAACATAAATGATAAAATTCAAACCCGTTTAACTGAATGGAAATTGTTATGGAAAAATTTATTTAGTTAACTGTTATTTATCAGTTCAATTATTTGGGTAGCCACACCTGTTTGAGAATAATTTTTAACCGCATTCTTTTGTGCAAGTTCCGCCATTTCTTTAGCTTCTTCTTTATGCAGAAATATCCATTCCGCTTTTTGGCAAAAAGAATTGATGTTATCGTACTTATAAAGCAATCCAAATTTTCCGTTACCCAATAATTCAGGATTGCCACCTGTATTACTAGCAATTATAGGGAGTTTCGATGCCATCGCTTCTATAATAACCGTTCCACAGGTTTCACCATACGAAGCAATCACAAAAATATCAATGGCATCATAAAATAATTTTACGTCTTTACTGTAATCTCTGAAATGAATTATGTTTTCCATTTTTTCTGCTGCAACCAGATTTTTTAATTCAGCAAAATATAATTGAGCATCGCTTTCATGAAGGGTTGGCGAACCAAATATTAATAATTCAAAATCAGCATTACTTTTTCGTAATTCATGTAAAGCTCTTATTAAAAAATCCTGGCCTTTTTTTCGATCTATACGGCCAATAATCCCTATTAGGATGGCTTTTGTTGTAATATTTAATTTTTGTAACGCTTCTTCTTTGGTATAAGTTCGCTCAACGAATTTATTCACCTCAATACCCAGTGGGATTATCTTTATTTTTTCAGCAGGAAATTTTGTTTTTTCAATCACTTGCTTTTTAAGATAAGGCAAAGGGCTTATCCAATATTGAAGATTCTTATAACGGGTTGTATGAATTATATCTTTTTTATTTACGCCAATCTGCATTTGCTGCTGGTAAATAATTTTTAAGTTGTTGAGGAAAAATCTTTTTGTTATGGAAAGCAAATCAATGTCACGGTTATTGATGATAAGAACGTTGTTAATTTTTTCCTGCTTTAATATTTTAGAAAGCCTGTATGCACTTTTAAAATCAAAATATTTTTTAGGGTATTTTATTGTTTTTATTGAACTGAAAATTGCTGCGGCCTCTTCATGCAACTTAGTATTCTCTGCTGCTATAAATAATACAAAATAATTAAGCTTTACAAACTGTTGCGCAAGTTTAATAGTATTCATTTCCAATCCGCCCCATCCTGTTGATGTAATAAAGAAAGCAACTTTTTTCATAAATAAAATAGAAAATACAAGTGAGATACTTTATTATGCAGCTGCACATTTATGGCAATACACTACGCAGGTTGCACAACTTACATTTTATACTAAAGATAGTTGCATACCGAAGAAGACAATAAAAAAATATCTTGCTGAACCTTTATTTTTGCATATATTTTTTTTGTGGCTTATCAAGCTGAATTTATTTTAAAGAAATAATCCATGACCAATTTCATTCCCATATTTCCATTATCAATAGTTGTTTATCCGCACGAAGATTTAAACCTGCATATTTTTGAACCAAAATATAAACAATTAATCAACGAATGTTTTAAGCAAAAAAAACCTTTCGGCATGCCGGTAGTGATCAATAATAAAATAAGTGAATTGGGTACTCTTCTTGAAATTACCGAGATTTCTAAAATGTACGAAACAGGTGAAATGGATATTAAAACAAAAGGGAAAAAGGTTTTTAGAATTTTAGAAATTATCAATGAGGTACCTGATAAATTATATAGCGGCGCAATAGTTAGTTATCCACCAAATACAGGGCATGGGAAAAAATTGCTGATGAATAAAGTAATTGCTGCTATAAAAGAATTGCATAAGCTGCTTAAAGTAACCAGGCCTTTTCTCAAAAATGAAGAGCAATTAATAAGTTACGATGTAGCGCATCATGCAGGCTTTACTTTGGAAGAAGAATATGAATTTCTTTCATTAATGAATGAATTGCAAAGGCAGGAATATTTAAAAAGGCATTTGGCAAAAGTGTTGCCTGTAGTTGCAGAAATGGAATCATTAAAAGAAAAAATTAAATTGAACGGCCACTTTAAAAATATCAGCGGCTTTAATCTTTCTTAAAGCCCCCTAAATCCCCCAAAGGGGGACTTTTAGAGTGAGTATTATTCAAAACTATTTTATTTATTATGGCAAAGAACTTTTACTTTTCTTACAAAAAAATCTGAATAAAAATTTTGAATAAAACAACACTTTGTTTTGACTTCGGAAATACACGGCTTAAATGTGGCGTATTTATTAATGGACAATTAACTGAAGTAATAACTTTAGAAAATGATAGTGAAGAAACTGCAAAAGCGCTTCTTAAAGAATATCAGCCAGATAAATCAATTCTTTCCTCAGTAATTGATCACAATCCTGGCTTAGAAAAACTTCTTTCAAAAAAATCTTCTTTTCATAAACTAAGCGCTACAACCATTTTACCATTCACAACATCAGTAAGTAAGCCGGAAACTATTGGCGCCGACAGGTTAGCGTTAGCGGCCGCCGCAGTTTATTTTTATAAAGGAAAAAATAATCTGGTGATTGGACTTGGATCCTGCATTACTTACAATTTCATAAATAAATACAGCAGCTTTATTGGCGGAAGTATTTCTCCTGGAATGGAAATGCGTTTCAAGTCTTTAAATTCTTTTACTGCAAAACTTCCATTTGTAAAAGCTGACCCGATGACTATCGGGTGGAATTTTCCTTTGATGGGTTATGATACTAATACCAATATTTTAAGTGGAGTCATTTTAGGAATGGCAGCAGAAATAGACGGAATCATTGATAAATACAAAGAAAGGTTTAGCAACTTTAACGTGCTTTTAACCGGGGGAGATGCAGGCTATTTTGCCCGGCACCTTAAAAATAAGATATTTGCCGACCCTCACCTTATTTTTAAAGGGCTGTATGCAATTAGCGAACATAATCATGATGCCAAAATATAAACTCACCTGCTTATTGCTGGCTGCTTTACCGCTGTTTTGCTTTGCCCAGGAAAATTCACCTTATTCAAGATACGGCATTGGCAATATCGTTCCATCGGGCAATATTCTTAACCGTGGAATGGGAGGTATCTCTGCAGGTCATACAGATCCTGCAACAATTAATTCAGTCAATCCGGCCACTTACAGCAATCTTGTGTGGACAACGCTTGATGTAGGTGTTGAATACGATGGTAGAAATTTAAAAAGCAATAATCCAGCAGGTAGCTATAAATCTAATAACGGTATCATCTCCTATCTGCAAATTGGTTTTCCTTTGCTGAATGGTAATAAAAAAGCTGAAAAAAAAGGAACCTCATGGGCTATTGCTTTTGGATTGAAACCAATAAGTAAAATAAATTATAAATTAAATAATACAAGCCGCAATTCTATAGATAGTGTTGAAACAATATATGAAGGAAGCGGTGGAGTGAATGAAGCTTTTATTGGCACCGCTTTAAAAATAAAAAATTTTAGTATTGGTATAAATTCAGGTTATCTTTTTGGAGAAAAAGATTACAACACCAAGCTTATTTTTATAAATGATACGGTTAATTATTACAAAGATAACTACGATACCAAGACAAGGTTTGGAGGGGCTTTTGTAAATGCTGGCTTTCAATATGCTTTCAAGATAAAAGGAGGAACTTTTCGCCTTGGAGGATATGGAAATCTGCAACAAAAATATAATGCAACAAAAGATGAGGTACGGCAAACATTTACTTACAATACCAGTACCGGAAGCACTGATAAAATAGATAGTGTGTTTGAAAATACAGGCCAGAAGGGACAAGTACAATTACCTGCAACTGCAGGTGGCGGCTTTACCATAGAAAAAGAACACCTCTTATTGGGTGCAGATTTTGAAACCACTAACTGGGATAATTATCGTTTTTTTGGACAAAAGGATTTAGTAAAAAACAGTTGGCTGGCTAAATTCGGAATTCAATATCTGCCTGCAACCTCTTCTTCAAAATCATATTTCAATTTCGTAAAGTATAGGGCAGGCGTTTCTTTTGGAAGAGATTATATTGCAGCGGATAACAAGCTTCCGGTTTATACGGTATCTGTTGGAGGCAGCTTTCCTTTAAAATTAAAACATAATTTTTACGATTATCAATATAGCATAATGAACCTCGCACTTGAATACGGCAACAGGGGAAATAACAATAATAATATTACAGAAAATATTTTTAGAGTAAGTGTTGGCTTTTCATTAAGCGACATCAACTGGTTCCGTAGGCAGAAATACCAATAATTTTGATGTAAAATGAACAATGACTTCTAATAACTTCCATAAATCTTTATTAAAAGCAGCTCTTATATCGGGCTGCTTTTTTATTGCTGGCTGCGAAAATTCTTTAGAAGATATTGAAAAAATAACTTCAAAAAGAATTGGCGTAGAAGAATCAAAGGGAGTTGATATTGTTTACAGCCTGGGTGAAAAAACCAAGGCAAGACTTAGCGCACCGTACATGATTCGCCACCAGGATACGGTGCCATATATTGAATTTACAAAAACATTACATACCGATTTTTATGACGACAGCTTACGCATAGAAAGCAAGATGGATGCCCATTATGGAAAATATATGGAAACTGAAAGCAAAGTTTATCTGAGAGACAGTGTTGTAGTTTTTAATGTAAAAGGTGATACACTATATTGTAATGAATTATACTGGGATCGATCAAAACCGGGGCATGAATTTTATACCGACAAGCCAGTAAGGATACGAACTGCTTCTCAAATAATTGATGGAGACGGGCTTGATGCTCCACAGGATTTTAAAAGCTGGCACATTATAAATGGCAGAGGGTTAGTGCGTATAAGTTCAACAGAATTTCCTGAATAATTTTTGAAAAAAAAACACCTTTGCATTTACATTCGTTATACTTTTTTAACTTGTTACATTTTCAACTTATAACCAATTAATGAAACAAATTTCTTAAACAGTAAAAAATAATAATTATGAGCAAGTATGCAAACGCCGAATGGGAAGGCGCCAAAGAAGGAAAAGGAAAAATAACAACTGAAACAAAATCGCTGGATAATGCGCCATTTACATTCGCAGCAAGATTTGGCGATGCTAAAGACGGCACCAATCCGGAAGAATTAATAGCGGCTGCACATGCCGGTTGTTTCTCTATGAAATTTGCTATCGTTTTAAATGAAGCAGGATTTACTGCTGATAAAATTGAAACAAAATGTGATATTACTTTTGGTGCAGGCGCTATTTCAAAATCGCATCTTACTGTACATGCAAAAGTGCCAGGCATCAGTAAAGAGAAATTTGATGAATGCGCAAAAAATGCGAAAGAAAATTGTCCTGTTTCTAAATCATTGAACTCAAGTATTGATATTTCAATGAAAGCAACATTGGATTAAAAAGAATTACTTTTTTTTACATGACCGGTATAAATTTAAGTTTTATACCGGCTTTTTTATTAATAATACGATTAAATTTAATTTCCAAAATTTTTAATTAAACGTTTGTTTAATTTCAAACAAGTGTTTAACTTTGCTTCCTGTTTTAAAAAAATGGATGCAAAAGAAAATATATTATCAACCGCTTTACAACTCTTTGGGCAAAATGGTTATGAAGCCACATCAGTACGCGACATTGCCGCTGGGGCAGGTGTGAACATCGCCATGATAAATTATTATTTCGGTTCAAAAGAGAAATTGCTTGAAAGCGTAGTAGAATATAAAACATCAGGAATACAATTAGTGTTTGCAGAACTGGAAAAAAATCCCTCCATTACACAAATAGAAAAGATAGATACAATCATTGACAGCTATATACAAAGACTGTTTGCCGGCCCGCAGTTTCATCACTTACTGCATCGTGAGCTCTCACTTGACAACAGGCCGCAAATGAAAGAGGCTATCATTGAAATCCTTTTCAGGAATGTGGTTTTCATAAAAGAAATTTTACAAAAAGGAATTGAATCAGGAGAATTTAAAGCTGTGGATATTGAACTTACTATTACCACACTCATTGGCTCAATAAGTTACTTATTAACATCAGAAGGGATGTGCCGGAAGCTGTTGAAAAAAAATAAAGATTTCAATCCCTTTCAAAATAAAAAATTAAAAGAAAGATTGAGTGAACATTTAAAACAATTAATGCGTTCTCACTTATTGAAAAAGTAAAACAAATAAAGATGGACATGGATTTAAGAATATATGCACAGAATTTTTACAGGATATTTTTTGCTGGGCTGTTTGGGTTAGCTACGTTTACGTGTCCGTTAGTATCAAATGCACAGGATACAAAATCGCTTTCTTTAGAAGAAGCCATTCAATTAAGCATACAAAACAGTCATCAATTAAAAGCTTCTGAAGCCCGCAACGAGCAGGCAACAGCAGCTTTAAAAGAAGCAAAGGATAATCGCCTTCCCAATGCGAGGGTAAGTGGCTCTTACCTTCGCTTAGCCACTCCAAATGTATCTTTCAAAACAAAAGCATTTGGTGGCGGAAGCCAGGACAGTACCGGGAATGGCGGCGGCACCCCTTCTATCAGCCAGGCAATGTATGGCATCGCTAATGTATCACTCCCTATTTATTCCGGTGGAAGAATTCGTTATGGAATAGAATCAGCAAAATATTTGCAGCAGGCTGTAATGCTGGATGCAGAAAATGATAAAGAGTCGGTGATTTTAAATGCCATCAATGCTTACATCAATCTATACAAAGCAAGAGTAACAGTGGATGTGGTTAAAGAAAATTTACAACAATCCTCTCATCGTGACTCAGTTTTTTCAAGGCTTGAACAAAATGGATTGCTTGCAAGAAATGACTTATTAAAATCTCAATTGCAAACTTCTAATATTGAGTTGTCACTTCTTGATGCAGAAAACAATTTGAAGATTGCTAATGTAAATACAAACCTTATAATTGGCCTTCCGGAAACAACTTTATTAATAACAAATTCTGCAAGCATCGAAAAAAATATCAGCCTTAAAAATTTAGAAGAATATGAACAGCTTGCATTACAAAACAGGAAAGATATTCTTGCACTTTCATTTAGAAGAAAAGCAGCAACAACAGGCATCTCTTCTGCAAAAGCAGAAATGTATCCTTCTATCGCATTAACCGGTGGTTATATCGCTGTTGATATTCCACATTTTATTTCAATAACCAATGCAGTAACCTTTGGTGTTGGCTTGCAATACAACATTGGTTCTTTATGGAAAACAAAAGCGAAAGTTTCGCAGGCACAGGCAAGGGAAAAAGAAATAACTGCTAATGAAGCACAGCTTGATGATATGGTGCGGTTAAAAATAAACCAGGATTATGAAAACCTTTTATTAAGTCAAAAGAAAACTGAGGTTTATCAAAAAGCAGTATTACAGGCAACAGAAAATTACAGGATTACAAAAAATAAATATGACAACAGTCTTGTAAATACAACGGATTTATTGGATGCAAATGTTTCATTGCTGCAATCAAAAATAAATCTTGCTGTTGCAAAAGCTGATGTGATACTGGCATATAATAAATTACTTGAGACAGCAGGATTACTAACAGTGCAATAAAAAATAAAAATTTAAAAGAACAAATACTTTTTATGGAATCAAAAGAAAATGGAAAAAATATTCCTGACACTGAAGCAATATCAGAAGAAACTAACGGTGCTGCTGAACCACGTAAACGCAGTAAAGTTTTTATCATTATTCTAATTATAATGATATTATTGGGTGGCTGGTTTGGAATTACAAAATACACGTATGCGCAGCATAATGAAGAAACAGATGATGCACAGATACAGGCAGACATTAGTCCTATAATTCCAAGAGTTTCCGGATATGTAAAAGAGTTAAGAGTAAAAGATAACCAATTTGTACATAAAGGCGATACATTGATTTTACTGGATGACCGTGATTTGAAATTAAAAGTTGATCAGGCCGAAGTTGCATTATTAACTTCCAAAAGCAATGTGGCTGCAGCACGCGCCAATACTAATGCCGCACGTTCAGGCATTGCAACTTCAAAAGCCGGAGTATCTACCGTGGCTGCACAAATTGAAGCGGCCAAAATAAATGTAACGAGAACAACGCAGGATTATAACCGTTATGCAAATCTTATAACCGACCATTCGATTACACAACAACAATTTGAACAGGCACAGGCTGCAAAAGAAACTGCAGAAAAACAATTACAAATTTTACAGCAGCAAAAAAACCAGGCTTCAACACAAACGGGAGTTGTAACATCACAAAGCAATGCAACAGCGCAATCTATTGGTGTTGCAGAATCAATGGTAAAGCAACGTGAAGTTGATTTGGAAGATGCAAAATTAAATTTATCATACACTGTTATTATTGCGCCTGAAGATGGAAAAGTTTCAAAAGTAAATGTTCAGGAAGGACAATTTTTACAAGCCGGGCAATCAACCTTTAGCATTGTACACAACAACGATATATGGGTGGTAGCTAATTTTAAAGAGACACAATATAAAAAAATGAGCATCGGGCAAAAAGTAACTATACATGCAGATGCTTTTCCGAAGCATGATTTTGAAGCAATCCTTTCCTCATTTTCACCCGCAACCGGTGCACAATTTTCATTGCTTCCGCCAGATAATGCCAGTGGAAATTTTGTAAAAGTTGTACAACGGGTTCCTGTAAAAATAGAATTTACTAACCAGGCCGATTCATTATTAAAAAGATTAAGGCCGGGCATGAATGTTACTGCTGATGTGCATCTCAATTAATTTATTTTTTTAAAGGAAGAAAATTAAACATGCAGGATCAAAATTCTTTAGTAGAGTATGGCGCAAGGCGGGCGATTATAACCATCACAGCAATATTATGTGCATTGCTTGAAATTGTTGATACCACCATTGTGAATGTTGCCATCAATGACATGCGGGGCAATCTGGGCGCTACTCTTACTGAAATAGGCTGGGTGATTACGGCGTATGCAGTAGGCAATGTAATAATAATTCCTATGACGAGTTGGCTTTCACAGCAATTTGGCCGTCGCAATTATTTTGCAGCTTCGGTTATAATTTTTACATTATGCTCCTTTTTATGCGGAAATGCTACAGGGATTTGGGAACTGGTAATCTTTCGTTTTTTACAGGGGCTTGGCGGCGGCGGTTTGCTTGTTACTTCTCAAACAATCATTACCGAAAGTTACCCGATTGAAAAACGCGGTATGGCTCAGGCCATTTACGGACTTGGTATAATCATCGGTCCCACGCTAGGACCGGTTTTGGGAGGTTATATAGTTGATCACTTTAGCTGGCCCTATATTTTTTACATAAATATTCCTATTGGTATTGTGGCCACCTTACTAACGTTGCAGTTTGTACGCAGTCCGAAATATTCTGAAAAAACTTTAAGGAAACATATAGATTTTACAGGCATTATTTTACTCGCTATAGCCGTAGGCTCGCTGCAATATGTTTTAGAAAAGGGGCATGATGATGATTGGTTCAATGATAATATCATCATCTTTTTATCAGTAACAGCAGTGCTGGGTTTATTTTTTTTTATATGGCGCGAGCTTACTTATAAAACTCCGATTGTAGAATTGCGGGTGCTCAAAAATGGAAACTTACGGGTAGGCACCATCCTTACATTTTTTCTTGGCTTCGGGCTTTATGGTTCTGTATTTATAATTCCTTTATACACGCAGGCTACACTTGGGTGGACAGCACAGGAATCTGGAATGCTATTCATACCTTCAGGCATAGCCACTGCGTTAATGATGCCTGTTATTGGGCGGCTTCTGCAACGTGGCATCAAGCATCAATACCTTACAGCAGGTGGCCTTATTTTATTTTTTGTTTATTGTTTTTGGTCTTCCAAACTGCTTACTCCTGATACAGATGTTGATGCGTTTTGGTGGCCGCTCATTGTACGGGGATTAGGCCTCAGCCTTTTATTTATACCCATTACTACTCTTTCACTTTCTACTTTGCATGGCCGGGAAATAGGGCAGGGTGCTGCTTTCACAGGAATGATGCGCCAGCTCGGCGGCTCATTTGGAGTTGCCATAATTACTACTTTTCTTTCCACGCAAAATATGGTGCATCGCGTTGATCTTATAAGCAAGCTTGATGTAAATAACCCGGCAGTGCAGCAAAGAGTTGCAGGAATGCAACGAACCTTTATGAGTAAAGGGATGACACCGGATATTGCTTTAAAAAGCGCCTACAAAGCTTTGGATTTTGCAGTATTTAAGCAAGCTTCAGTATTATCTTACATAGATGTATTTCTTTACCTCGGCATCTTATTTTTAATTTGTGCTCCATTCGTTTTATTGGTAAAAGGAAATAAAAAAAAGAAAGTGAATATTGCTGAAGCAATGCATTAACAATATCCAATTGACAATATGCAATAGACAATTAGCAATAAATGCAACCTTAAAATCTAAAACCAAAGGCTGTGTTTTTAAAGATTAAACAATAATTGTTCAATATGTCTATCATGAAAATTCTATAAATCAAAAACTCAATCGGCGCCTTAATATTATATTTGCAAATTCATAACAGAAACATGATCCGTTGAGCAATCCAACTTCAGAACGCAAAGCATTTTTTAAAAAGATACGAGGTGGCAAAACGCCTGATGCTGAAATGAGTTTCCTTGACCATCTTGAAGTTTTAAGATGGCACATCGTTCGCTCAGCAGCCGTTTTGCTGGTTGTAGCTATTGTAATTTTTATTTACATTGACTGGGTATTTGATAACATTATTTATGCCCCGGCACGTAAAGATTTTATTACTTATACAGGCCTTTGCAACTTAAGCCACACGCTTCATTTAGGTAATTCACTTTGCATGCCGCCGGTTGATATTACGCTGTTAGGAAGCACAGTAAGCGGCCCATTTATGTCAGCTATTTCTATTTCGTTCATGGGCGCCATCATCATTGCATTTCCTTATTTATTTTGGGAGCTATGGCGCTTTGTAAAGCCTGCATTATCGGCAAAAGAATTGAAATATGCACGCGGCAGCATTGGCTGGGTTTCTGTATGTTTCTTTAACGGTGCGGCTTTTGGCTATTATTTGCTTGCGCCTTTTACTTTTAATTTTCTTGCCAATTTTCAATTAGGAACCTTAGGTGTTTACAAATATCTTCCTACGTTGGATGATTTTATAGAAACGCTTACTGACATAATATTAGGTTGCGGCATTGCTTTCGAGCTTCCCGTTTTAGCGTATGTACTTTCCAAGCTGGGAATCATTACACCAAAATTTTTAAAAGATTACCGCAAGTATGCATATGTGGTAATCTTAATTTTAGCTGCAGTTATAACACCTTCTCCTGACTGGACAAGTCAGACCATAGTAGCTGTACCTTTAATACTTTTGTACGAGATAAGCATTTTTATTAGTAAAAGAGTTGATAAGCAACGCGAAAAAACAGAAGCGCAATGGGATTAATACGTTTGTAAAAACGCTGTTCAAAAAAAGTTAAAACGTTGACATATTTTGCAAAATAATTTTGAATGAAAAAACGTTTGAAATATATTGCAGTAAGCTTTTCGCCAAATGAATAACCGTACTTCCTTTTTATACGCTGCGATTTTATTTTCGCTATTATTTTTTTCTTTTATTCCACCTGAAAGAAATTATACAGAAACACATTTGCCTCTTATTGCAAAAAAATCTTTTAAAAAATTACACAGCGATAATCCATATTCCATTGTTATTTCTAAAAAAAGTTATGAGTTGAAGGTATATGATGATGAAGGTTGGTATGCAACCTATCCATGTGTTTTTGGAAGCAATGATTTACGTGATAAATTTATGGAAGGCGATAAAAGAACTCCTGAAGGAAAATTTAAAGTGCTGCTTAAAAAAATTCATCCCAAATGGGGTTTTGAACTTTTGCTTGATTATCCCAATGAAGAAAGTATTCATAAATTCAAAGAAAGAATTGAAGAAGGGCTTGTTCCACACAATGCCCGGATTGGCAGTGGTATTGCCATCCATGCAACAAGACCGCAGGAAGAATGGACAGTTGACTATTATCAAAACTGGACAGACGGATGTGTTTCATTAAAATATTCTGAAGCTAAAGATTTGTATAGTTACATTCCTGTAGGCACTCCGGTTACTATTGAGCAATAAGTTTTTTTATTCCTTTTTTCAAACTTTCAGATAAATTATATTTCTTATAGATGCAGCAATCTGTTATATTAGCCTATTGCACAATAATTATAATTAGAATGAAGTTGCGATGATTTAAACATTGGTGGCAAATGACAAAATACTTATGATATGAAGCTCCAAAATAATTTTCACATTTAAACTGATAACCGGCGCAATAATCTGAGTTCTTATAAAAAGCCTTTCCGTTTTTTTATTCTGAAGAAATTGCAATAAAGCCTTGAGCGATTTTTCCGGGCTGCAAATATTTTTTAGCAATTCACCTTCATAAACTTCCCATCGTTTTATTTCAAGCTTTTCGATTTCATACGACTTATCCCACTCACTAAGAGAGTTTTCAATAATATAAAATCGAAAATCTATTTACGTTTATACTTCCCTGTTATATTGGTTTAAAAATTGTTTCCAAAAGTTTTCACCATCGCTCTGATGCGGCACAGGAGATCATAAGCCGTCGTCCGGGCTTTATAGAAAAATGGGCGCTTCTGTTGTTCTTATATATTTTACTTTTATTATTTGCAGGTACATGGTTTATTCGCTATCCTGCTATTATTGAAACCCATGGAACACTTACCGCTAACGACGCGTCTAAAGAAATGATCGCTTTGCAAAGTGGGAGGCTCATAAAACTTTTTGTAAAAAATGGTGACGAAGTAAAGAAAGGAAATATGATTGCATGGATTGAAAGTACCGCCAACACTGCAAAGGCTATATTATAGCTATATTATAGTATTGTAAAAGGTACATCGGTGGGAAAATGAAACTTTATTTAATCGGCATATTCATCATTGGTTGATTTCTTTCTCCCTTTATTCCCCGGGATTATCTTTATCATTCTCCCCCATTACAAGATTGGCGCCGCCATCACGCATAATTTCTTCCATATTCCTGTCGTTGTCAACAATACCTTTTTCTTCAAGCATACGCATATCTTTTGCATCACGTAAAAATTCAGAGGCAAAAATGAACTCATTTAGCTTATCATGCTTGCTGAAAATGATTTCTTTATTATTGCCTTCCCATTCTTTTTTTCCATGATAGAGATAAAGAATATTTTCACCTATCTCCATCACACTATTCATATCGTGCGTATTTATAACCGTAGTAATATTATTTTCTATCGTGATTTCATGAATCAATTTATCAATAACCATAGATGTTTGCGGGTCAAGCCCGGAATTAGGTTCGTCGCAAAATAAATATTTAGGTTTTAAAACAATTGCCCTGGCAATGCCCACTCTTTTTTTCATGCCGCCACTTATTTCTGCAGGAAATTTTTTATTGGTGTCTTTTAAATTTACTCTTTCAAGAACGTCATTTACTCTTTCCATTTTTTTTGCATGGTTCCAGTTAGTAAACATATCAAGAGGAAATTTTACATTTCTTTCAACAGTCATGCTATCAAAAAGCGCAGAGCCCTGGAAAAGCATTCCTATCTGCTGCCGTAATTCTTTACGTTCTTCCTGCGGCATAGTGGTTAAATCTTTTCCATCAAATATCATATCTCCGCTATCCACTTCAAATAAACCTACCATGCATTTTTGTAAAACTGTTTTGCCACTTCCGCTAGTTCCGATAATGAGATTTGTTTTGCCGGTTTCCATTACGGCGCTTACATCTTTAAGAATCTCCTTGTCACCAAAACTTTTATTTACATTTTTTATTTCTATCATAACCTGCGGAGTTGTTATTAAACGTAATCAAAATTATTTTTACAATATTTTTTACTATAAATTTTTATTATAAAAAGTATCATAGTAAAAAAGATGCAAGTATATAATCAGCAAATAAAATAAGTATGCAACTTGTAATTACAGCAGTGGTGCTTGCCCTGCCAATTTCTAAAGCGCCACCTTTTACATTATAACCGTAAAAAGACGAAACGCTGCTTATTATAAATGCAAATGTATATGCTTTAGCAAGTGCAAACCATACATTTTTTGGAACAAAGTTTTGAACCAATCCACGGTCATAGGTATCGGTAGAAAGAATACCGCCAAGACTTCCGGCCAATCTGCCCCCATAAATTCCTAAAACCATGGCAAGTATTACCAACAAGGGAATCGTAATAAGAGCACCTAAAATTTTTGGTGCAACTAAATATGATTTTGTATTGATACCCATAATTTCAAGAGCATCAATTTGCTCACTCACCCGCATGTTACCCAGTTCTCCGGCAATTTTACTGCCTATAACGCCAGCCAGCACAATACATACAAGAGTTGGGGCAAATTCGAGGATTACCGTATCACGTACAATATAGGCAAGCGTTTCTTTTGGAAGAAGAGGATTTGTAAGCTGGTAAGCAGTTTGAACTGCACTTACTGCACCCATAAAAACTGAAATAACAGCAACAATACCCAATGCACCCATACCGATTTCGGCTGATTGATGCATGAGTTCTTTCCAGTACATTTTAAAATTTTCAGGTTTGGTAAACATTCCTTTTATCATCAAAAGATAGCTGCCTATAGAAGAAAATATTTTCATTAATACATCTTTATTTTAAATAGCTCTGTTTTTTACAAAACATTTATGCGTTGCCGTTATTATAAAACCTCGCATATTCTATAAATCTCACAGGTTTTAAAACCTGTGAGGTTTAATTATCTAAACTTCAGGAGAAATTTTTTTATTTTTTCTCCATCTATGCGAAGTCAATTCTTCGTTTCCTTTTTTATTGCTGCATTTTATTTGCGCATCTACTACAGCAATCAAAACCATATTAAATATACTGCTTACCTGGCTCCCAAGTTGAAGAATATGTACAGGCTTACTTAGGCCCAGCAATATTGGGCCTATTGCATCAGCACCGCCCACTTCCTGCAAAAGATTGTACGCCACATTTCCTGCGGCAAGATTAGGAAAAATAAGAACGTTTACATCCTTATTTACAAGTTCACTAAATGGATAATTATCTCTTAGCGTTTCTTTATTGAATGCAACATTTGCCTGTACCTCACCATCAACAATTAGTGTTGGATTTTTTTGCTTTACAATTTCCCTCGCTTGTGCTACAAGCTTTGCTTCAGGAGAGTTGCTGCTGCCAAAATTAGAATAGCTGAGCATAGCAATGCAAGGAGTAATCCCAAAATTTTTCACTTCTTTGGCAACCATTAGTGTAATGTCTGCCAGCTCTTCTGTAGTTGGGTTAAAATTTACTGTTGTGTCTGCAAGAAATAAAGGTCCTCTTTTTGTCATCATTATATACATCCCCGCTACCTTTTTAGATCCTTCTTCCAGGCCGATGATTTGTAATGCGGGCCGTATTGTGTCAGGATAATTTTTAGAAAGGCCGGAAATCATAGCATCTGCTTCACCGGTTTCTACCATCATGCATCCAAAATATAAACGGTCTCTCATTATTTTCTTTGATTCATAATAATTGAATCCTTTACGCTGCCTTTTCTCAAAAAATAAGTCTCCATATCGTACTCTTCTTTCTTCAGCTTCATCGCTCTTGGGATCAATAATGGGCATCCCATCAATGTCAATACCATTTTCTGCTGCAATCCTTCGAATTTTTTTCGGGTCACCTAACAGTATAGGGTAAGCGCAACCTTCATCTTGCACAAGCTGTGCAGTTTTCAGTATCTTTTGGTTTTCTGCTTCAGCAAATACAACCCTCTTTGGATTTTTGCGGGCTTTATTGCCTATCACTCTCAATAGCTGGTTATCTATGCCAAGTCTTTCATTTAATTTATTAGTATAAGCATGCCAGTCTGTAATAGGTTCTCTTGCCACGCCACTATCCATTGCAGCTTTTGCAACAGCAGGCGCTACTGTTGAAAGAAGCCGGTTATCAAGTGGCTTTGGAATAATATAATTAGGACCGAAAACAATACTCTTTTCATTATAAGCCATGATAACTATATCAGGAACCGCAGATTTAGCAAGATCGGCCAAAGCCTTTACGGCAGACAGTTTCATGGCTTCATTTATTTGAGTGGCTCTAACGTCAAGGGCACCACGAAAAATATATGGAAATCCTAAGACATTGTTAACCTGGTTAGGAAAATCACTTCGACCGGTTGCCATAATAATATCTTTTCTTACCGCAATTGCTTTATCATAAGTGATCTCAGGATCAGGATTAGCCATTGCAAAAACAATAGGGTTTTTTGCCATACTTTTTATCATTTCAGAAGAAATTACATTTCCCACACTAAGGCCTATAAACACATCTGCATCTTTCATGGCTTCAGCAAGTGTAAGACTTGTATTTTTTGTTGTTGCAAATCTTCTTTTAGTTTCATTAAGCCCATCTCTGTCTGCATGAATAATTCCTTTTCTGTCAAACATAAAAAAGTTCGATGCTTTAGCACCTAACGCTTCATAGAGTTGTACACAAGCCATTGCTGCTGCACCTGCCCCATTCACTACAAATTTTACACGATCTATTTTTTTTCTTTGAATCTCTAATGCATTTAGTAGTGCTGCAGAACTTATAATAGCTGTGCCATGCTGGTCGTCGTGCATCACAGGAATTTGAAGTCGTTCCTTTAATTTCTTTTCTATGTAAAAGCATTCAGGAGCTTTTATATCTTCCAAATTAATTCCTCCAAAAGTGGGTTCCAATGCGGCAACTATTTCAACAAATTTTTCCGGATCTTTTTCGTTTATCTCAATATCAAAAACATCAATGTCGGCAAAAATTTTAAACAAAACTCCCTTTCCTTCCATTACGGGTTTTCCAGCCGCAGGCCCAATATCTCCTAATCCCAAAACTGCAGTGCCATTACTTATAACCCCTACAAGATTTCCCTTGGCAGTATATTGATAAACCTTCTCAGGGCTTTCATGAATTTCAAGGCATGGAATGGCTACACCTGGAGAATAGGCAAGTGAAAGATCTCTTTGTGTTTTTGTTGCCTTAGTAGGAATTACTTCTATTTTCCCGGGCCTTCCTTTTGAGTGGTAATCCAGCGCTTCCTGCTTACGAAGATTTTTTTGCATAATATATATTAAAACCTGTGGCCTGATGCAGGCCACTGTTTTTTATTTATTGTGAGTAAAGGTACTAATGTTTGAATTCATGTAATTGATGCAGCTGCTGCAAGCCACGCCATAATACCCATGCCGTTTTCAATAGCGTTTTCATCAATATTGAAGGTGGGTGTATGAACACCGGAAGTGATATTTTTTTCTTTGTTGCCAACCCCCAATCTAAAAAAGCATGCAGGTATAAGGTGCGAATAAAAAGCAAAATCTTCCGCTCCCATACGCATTTCAGTTTCTTCAACATTTTCTTCTCCGGCAAACTCTGCTGCTTTGCGTTTAGCCATTACTGTTAGCTGCTCATTATTGGTAACAAATGGATAGCCTACATCAATATTCACATCAATTTCAGCGCCGCTCATTTCTGCTGTATTATTGCAAATCTTCCTGATAAGATTATGCGCTTTAAACCTCCACTCTTCATTCATTGCCCTGAAAGTTCCGATTAACTTAACTTCTGCAGGAATTACATTCGTAGTATTGCCGCCTTGTATTGATGTTATAGATAAAACTGACGGATTGAAAGGATCATTCATTCTACTTATTACTTGCTGAAGATTTACTACAAGCTGTGATGCGGCAAGAATCGTATCTGCGGTAAGGTGAGGTGCAGCTGCATGTCCGCCTTTACCTCTAACCATTATATAAATTTCATCAGCGCTGGCCATAACCATTCCACCACGAAAACTTAATTTGCCAACAGCTAAAGACGGGTTAACGTGTAAAGCAAAAATTGCATCAGGCTTAGGGTTTTCCAATACCCCTTCTTTTATTAAGAGGCTGGCTCCGCCGGGGTTTTTTTCTTCGCCCGGTTGAAAGATTAATTTTACAGTTCCGCCCCATTCATCTTTTAATTCATTCAAAATTTTTGCAGCGCCCAGAAGGCATGTTGTATGCACATCGTGGCCGCAGGCATGCATTACTCCTTCGTTTTGGGAACGGTATTTAATTTCATTTTTTTCTTTAATTGGTAATGCATCCATATCTGCCCGCAGGGCGATAATTCTATTTGTTTTTTTTCCTTGAATCATTCCAACAACCCCTGTAATTGCCATCACCTGATATTCAATATTCCACTCCTCTAATTTTTTCTGTATGTATTTGGAAGTTTCAAATTCATGAAAGCTTAATTCCGGATGTGAATGTAAATGATGCCGAACATCTATAAATTCCTCAGCATATTTTGCAGCCAGTTCTTTTATTTTTTCTTTTATCATTCTAAACTTTTAATCTCCTTATAAATTGTTTCAGTCAAAAATAAAAAGAGTTTCATTAGCGAAACTCTTTTTAAAAATACTAAATATTTGTTGATACCTAATTGGGATTATCCGGATTAAAATCTTTATCAGGTTTTACTTCAATATTTTCTGAAAGGTAATATATGGAAGCGCCATTAAGCAGGCGGCTTATCTGGCTTTTGTATGTATCAGCTTCCTGCTTTGTTTTAAAATTGCCAAATTTTATTTTAATGTATGGATTGGCAAACCACATATACGTTTTTTGTTCAGGATATTTTTGAAGAAGCTCGCCTCTAATTTTCATCGCATACTCGCGATCGTTAGTATTGAGTATCATTAACCGGTAACCTTTTCCAATTCTCGCTTCTTCTTTCAAAATGGCAGTATTAATATCTGATTCTTTATTTGCTAAAATATCAAGACGAAAATCTTTGTGCACAATTATTTTATTTGCAACAGCACTATCTGATTGTGCAAATGAATGGGAACTTATAAGAAGAAAAATTAAACTAAATATTTGTTTCATAATTTAAGAATAGTAATTGGGCAAAAAACAATACCGTTATTCAATTATAAAGATTGCATTTTAATAAATGCGGTTGTAAGCTACCTGTATTTTAAAAAAATATTATTTCAGACTTTCTTTTACAATTTGTTCACTACTGCTGCATCCTATCCTATCGGCGCCTGCATCTAATAATTCTTTTGCAAACTGATAGGTTTTAATTCCGCCGCTGGCTTTAATTTTTACAGCATCACTAAGATGCGCCTTTATTAATTTTACAGCATGAACCGAAGCGCCTTTTTCAGCATAACCGGTTGAGGTCTTTACATAATCTACCCCTGCAGCGCCATAAATATCGCAACACTTTATAATTTCATCATCAGTTAAAATGCCGCTTTCAATAATAACTTTTAAAATTGTATGCTTGCTTTTTACAATAGGCATTATTGTATTGATTTCATTAGCAATAAAATTCCAGTCATTATTTTTGATTGCTGAAATATTAATCACCATATCAAGCTCATCTGCACCATCCACAATTGCTAAAACAATCTCTGCAACTTTTGCTTCGATAGCTTCGTAACCAAAAGGAAAACCTATAACTGTAGATACTTTTACCTGCGACTCTCTCAAAATCTCTTTTGCTTTTTTTACAAATAAAGGCGGAATACATACAGTGGCGAATCCATATTCAATTGCTTCTTCGCATAAATTTTTAATCTCAGGCCATGTGGTGGTTGGTTTCAATAAAGTATGATCGATATATTTTGCAATATCCAATTTTATTTTTTTTGATATAAAGAAGCTGCCCAAATTAATCTTGAGAAATACCGGTAATAAAATAGCAATTCTGATTATGCTTCCTTTCCATGGCACTGTTTGTATTTCTTTCCGCTACCGCATGGGCATGGATCGTTGCGGCCTACTTTGGGGCCTACTCTTATAGGTTCTTGTTTTACATTTTCTGAAGGATCGTTATACTCATTTTCCTGTGAAAGATATTCAGGGCCGCCGCCTGCAGAAGCAAACTCTTCTTTACGTTGGCGCATTTTACTCATGTCAGTTTTCCTTTTTCTTTCTTCATGAATTCTATCACTTTGGTTTTGCTCTACCGGAATGCTGCAATGACAAAGGAAACTTACAATGTCTTTATTTACCTCGTCATCCATCTGCTTGAATGCGTTGAATGCTTCAATCTTATAAATTACTAACGGATCCTTTTGCTCATAGCCTGCAGTTTGCACACTATGCCTTAGATCATCCATTGCACGCAAATGTTCTTTCCATGCATCATCTATTAAAGCCAGTGTGATGTTGCGTTCCAGCGCATTGGTAAGTTCTGCACCATTGGTTTCAATAGTTTTATCAAGATTGGCAACGGCCTGCATTGCCTTCTTACCATCAGTAAAAGGCACGGCAACATTTTCTATATGAGAGCCTTGTTCTTTACGAATATTTTTTATTACCGGAAGCGTTTGCTCATTCATCATACTGTTCTTCTGGTTGTAATGATCTTTTGCTTCATGATATAACCTGTTAGAAAGCGAATGCAAATCGTCTTTATCAAGTTCCCCGGCAGTAATGGTTGTATCAATGCCAAAATTCATAATTACTGCAAGCTTAAATTCTTCATAATCATTAATTTCTTTAAATGAAATAATGAGGCCTTCAGCAACTGAATAAAAAGCATTATCTAAATCAAGCGCAAGCCTTTCTCCAAACAAAGCATGATTGCGCCTTCCATATATTACGTTGCGTTGCTTATTCATTACATCATCATATTCAAGCAATCTTTTTCTAATACCAAAATTATTTTCTTCTACTTTTTTTTGTGCACGCTCAATGCTTTTTGAAATCATGCTATGCTGAATTACCTCACCTTCTTTATAGCCCATTCTATCCATTAATGAAGCGATTCTTTCACTGCCAAACATGCGCATTAAATCATCTTCAAGGGATACGAAAAATTGTGAAGTTCCCGGATCTCCCTGTCTTCCGGAACGTCCCCGAAGCTGCCTGTCCACGCGGCGACTCTCATGTCTTTCAGTTCCTAAAATTGCAAGGCCATTTGCTTCTTTAACGCCGCTTCCAAGTTTAATATCAGTACCGCGGCCAGCCATATTTGTTGCAATAGTTACAGCACCTGTAAGCCCTGCTTCAGCAACTACCTGCGCTTCTTTAGCATGTTGTTTTGCATTGAGAACATTATGCGGAACTCCTTTTTGCTTCATCATCCTGCTGAGCAATTCACTTACTTCAACTGATGTTGTACCAACAAGAATAGGCCTTCCTGCTGCACGCATTTTTTCTACTTCCTCAATTACTGCTTTTAATTTTTCACGCTTGGTTTTATAAACCAAATCCTGTGTATCATTTCGTATAACCGGTACGTTAGTAGGAATAGAAACCACATCCAATTTATAAATATCCCAGAACTCTGCGGCCTCTGTTTCTGCTGTACCCGTCATGCCTGCGAGCTTATGATACATCCTGAAATAATTCTGTAAGGTAATGGTGGCGTATGTTTGCGTTGCACTTTCAATCTTTACATTTTCTTTCGCTTCAATGGCCTGGTGCAATCCATCAGAATAGCGGCGGCCTTCCATGATACGACCCGTTTGCTCGTCTACAATTTTTACCTGCCCTTCAATTACTACATACTCCACATCGTTTTCAAACAATGTATAGGCTTTTAATAATTGCTGAACCGTATGAATTCTATCTGCTTTAACAGAATATTCGTTCAATAAAATTTCTTTTTGATGAAGCTTTTCGTCAGGTGATAATTCGCTTTTATCAATTTCTGAAAGCTTTACACCTATATCAGGCAAAATAAAAAATTCAGGATCTTCGCCAGACTTTGTAATTAATGCAATTCCTTTATCTGTGAGCTCTACCTGGTTATTTTTTTCATCAATATGAAAATAAAGTTCTTCATCAACCTTAGGCATATTCTTTTGCTGGTCGGAGAGATAATAATTCTCAGTTTTCTGAAGCTTTACTCTCATACCAGGCTCACTCAAATATTTTATAAGAGCCCCATTTTTAGGAAGCCCGCGGTGGGCACGAAACAACGCAAGCCCGCCATCTTTTGGATCATCATTCCCTTCATTTATTTTTTTCTTTGCTTCAATTAAAAAGCTACTGGTTACTTTTTTTTGCGCTTCAACAATTTTTTCGACACGGGGTTTCATCTGGTCAAATTCCTGCTGATCACCACGCGGCACAGGACCTGAAATTATCAAAGGTGTTCTCGCATCATCAATCAATACACTATCCACTTCATCTACCATCGCAAAATGATGTTTGCGCTGCACCATTTCATCAGGTGAATGCACCATATTGTCACGTAGGTAATCAAACCCGAATTCATTATTAGTACCATAAACGATATCACTGTTGTAAGCCTTGCGGCGCTCATCGCTGTTAGGCTCATGCTTGTCAATACAATCAACAGTAAGGCCCAGCCATTCAAATAAAGTTCCATTCCATTCACTATCACGACGGGCGAGGTAATCATTAACGGTTACAATATGCACCCCTTCACCGGCCAATGCATTCAGGTATGCAGGCAAGGTTGATACCAGCGTTTTACCTTCACCGGTAGCCATCTCTGCAATCTTGCCTTCATGCAATACGATGCCACCAATGAGCTGAACATCATAATGCAGCATGTTCCATTTTATTTCGCTTCCACCTGCTGGCCAGGTATTTTTATAAGTTGCTTTATCACCATCTATGCTGATGTATTTTTTTGTAATGCTTAGCGTTTTATCAATCTCGGTAGCAGTTGATACCAATTCAGTATTCTCTTTAAAGCGGCGTGCAGTTTCTTTTACAACAGCAAATGCTTCTGGTAAAATTTCAAGAAGTATTTCTTCAATTTTTTTATCTCTTTCTTTACCCATTGCATCTACTTCCTGGTAAATGTTGTCGCGGCCGCCGATATCGGCTGAATCGAGTTGTTCGGCATCAGTTTTTTTTAAATTTATTTCATTATCAATTTCTATAAGATGACTTTTAATGCGCTCTTTAAACTCAACAGTTTTATTACGCAACTCATCATTAGAAAGAAATTGGTATTGATCAAAAAATGAATTGATTTTAGCTACATAAGGCGTGATTATCTTTACATCTTTTTCGCTTTTATTACCGCCAAATAATTTAGAAAGAAAACCGGACATATAGTTCTGATTAAATAAAAAATTTATTGAGAAATACTATTTGTCAAATTTGATGCAGAAAAAATTCTATAGCCAAAATGACAGTCCAAAGGACTCCTCTGGAGGAAGCGAAGTTACTAAATAGAAAACAGTAACTCTTACGATGCAAAGAAATTTAAGAATTCAGTTTCCGACAAGATAAACCAGTTTTTCCAGCTCAAAACAATTTCAAAAAAGTATTAACGCAGCTTATATAAAATCATTTGTTTGTAATTTGTAGCCATGAAAAATAATTTTTTGTTTTTGGGGTTAATTCTATGTTTTTTTTTCATTTCCTGCTCAGTTTCCAAAAAAATTAACCTTGTCGCAAAAAAAAATCTGTTAAGTAATGAATCTTTTATTTCAGCCCATACAGGCATCAGCATCTATGAGCCGGCTACCGGAAAATATTGGTACAATTACCAGGGGGATAAATATTTTACACCTGCAAGTAATACAAAACTTCCTACCTGTTATGCTGCCATGAAATATTTGGGCGATAGCCTTGTTGGAATAAACTATGAGGAAGAAGGCGATACTTTGTTCGTTTTTCCCACAGGTGATCCAACCCTTTTGCACCATGATTTTAAAAATAATAATGTTTATACTTTTCTTAAAAACAGTAACAAGAAAATTGTTGTAAGCACTTCTTCATGGCAGGAACAAAGATGGGGAACGGGATGGGCATGGGATGACTATAATGATGATTACATGGCAGAAAGAAGTGCTATGCCTCTGTATGGTAACGTAGCGAGATTTAATAATGAATCAGGTTCTTTACAAATATCCCCGCCATATTTTTTGAAATCTGTTGTTATTGGCACGTCGCATGAACTTCATAATTTTTCGAATACGCTACAGCGTGAGATCGCTTTAAATAAATTTTTTGTAACAAAAATGAATTCTTTTTTCAATGACGTTGAAGTTCCTTTTTATACCGAAGAGGATTCGATATTGATAAAACTTTTAGAAGATACTTTACATAAAACCGTTTACGAAAGTTCCTTTTTAAAAAATAAGGATACTACCAAAGAAATTTATTCGCAACTCACAGATTCTGTATTGAAACCTATGATGCACCGTAGCGATAACTTCTTTGCGGAGCAAAATTTACTAATGGTAAGCAATAAATTATTAGGTGTAATGAGCGATATAAAAATTATTGATACCTTATTAAAAACGGACTTTAGTGATTTACCTCAAAAACCAATCTGGGTAGATGGTTCAGGACTTAGTCGCTTCAATCTTTTTAGCCCGCAGGATATGGTTAGCATTTTAAATAAAATGAAAAATGAATTTGGGATGAAGCGTATTGAAAATATTTTACCAACAGGAGGAAGAGGAGCATTAAGCAGCCTTTATAAAGCAGACAGCGGTTTTATTTTTGCCAAAACAGGAACTCTTTCCGGAGTTGTAGCGCTTAGTGGCTTTTTATATACAAAGAAAAATAAGCTGCTGATTTTTTCTGTGCTCGTAAATAATCATACAGGCAGCGCTGCTAATATCAGGAAGGCAATAGAAAAATTTATCCTGGCCGTGAGATATAAAAATTAATAAATTCGCGTCTCTTTTCTATTGCACAGATTTATTTAAAGAAAATTTATAAATTGAAACTGTGTGATACATTTCCCCCGGTTTTAAAATTATAGAGGGAAATAAAGGATGATGCGGAGCATCAGGGAAGTGTTGTGTTTCCAGGCAAAATGCTGTTCTGTAATCATCCTTCTTTCCGGATTTAAACGTGTTTTTTCCCTGCATAAAATTGCCGCTGTAAAATTGCAACCCTGGCTCATCAGTAAAAACATCCATTACAATTCCTGATCTATCGCCTGTTACTTCAGCCGCATTATCTAAGCCACTATCTTTATTTTTATTCAATACAAAATTATGATCATAGCCTTTTCCATATTTTAATTGTTCAGTGCTGTCGTTTATTCTTGCCCCTATGGTAGTTGGTTTTGTAAAATCAAAAGGCGTTCCTTCCACTGCTTCAATTTTGCCGGTAGGAATTAATGTAGAATCTACCGGTGTAAATTTATCAGCGTTAATTTGCAACACATGGTCATTAATAGTGCCACTTCCTTCTCCGTTAAGATTAAAGAATGCATGATTGGTTAAATTAACTATGGTCTTTTTATCAGTAGTGGCTTCATATTCACACCTAAAGCCATTATCAGCCGTTAGAGAATATATTACTTTCACATTGAGGTTGCCGGGAAATCCCTCTTCCATATCTTCTGAAAGATAAGTGAGGGTCAATGTGGAATCATTATCCTGTACAGCATTCCAAACAACACTCTGAAATCCCTTTTTTCCGCCGTGCAAAGTATTCGGGCCATTATTTGTAAACAGCGTATACACGTTACCGCTAATAGAAAATTTTCCTTTGGCAATGCGGTTCCCTACTCTCCCAATCGTTGCGCCAAAATATGGCTCTGTTGAATTAATATAATCTTTCAGACTGCTGAAACCCACAACCACGTCAGTAAGCTTTCCATTTTTATCCGGCACTAAAAGGCTTACCAGGCGTCCGCCATAATTGGTAATCGCGGCTCTCATGCCATTCGCGTTTTTTAAAATATACAAATCTGTTGCTTTGCCATCTATTGAATCTTCAAAAGTTTTCTTCTCCGGTATCATCGCCGAGGCATTTATAGTTTTAATATCAGAAGAGGTTGTATTATTCGCTCTATTGTTGCACGCCACTAAGGCTACTATAATTAGAATGGATATTGATAAAAAATTTCCTGGTTTCATTTAAAGGTTATTATTAATGCAAATTTATTTTTCATTATTGAGTTTTTTAATCAGGTTCACTTCATCCTGGCGATAAGGTGTCCCATCTTTAAAAAAGATATCGTGAAACCATTCATCGGGCTGGCTTCCATCGGGTATTGGTGTATCCCATGCATAAATAGTATTGCTTTTACCGGAAACAAACCCCCAATTAATAGCACCTACATTTTCTCTTTTTAATAAAGACAAAATATTAGAGAACCTGCTATTTCTCAATCGTGCCATATACTCTGTACAAATTAATGGCTTACCGTTAGCTTTCAACAGTTGAATTACTTTCAAATGCGATTGCGGTTCTTCATAATCATGATAGGTAATTATATCAGAATTCTGCAACTGAAATGCATTTAGCTTTTCCAGTTCCCATGCCCATAAGCCAGCGCTTACCGGTTGATCAGGATTTACTTCTCTTGCCCATTGAAATATTTTTGATAACAAATTAAGTGATGAATCTAGTTTTCCGGAGTTACCGGGCTCATTATATAAATCCCATAATAGAATTCTTTTGTCTTTTGCAAAATGGGCCATTACATCTTTTACATATTTTTCAAGCATGGGGAAAATAGTAGTATCATTAGAAGCGGGCTGGCCGGGATCCTGTACCCAGCCTGAATTATGAACCCCTGGTTTTGGATCGGGTTGTTTACCAGGATATGGAATTTTGTTCCAGCAATCATCAAAAAAAACAAACAATGTCTGAATGTGATGCTTGTCTGCAATTGTTAAAAACTGATCCATTCTTTTCTTAAACCCTTCAGGATCCTGTTTCCATGCAACGCTATGTAAAAAAACACGCATGGTATTGAAGCCAATATTTTCTGCCCATCCTAATTCACGATCAATAGTAACCGAATCAAATGTTTCTGCCTGCCACATTTCTAATTGATTGATGGCAGTGCTTGGTAAAAAATCTGCTCCTGTAATCCATTTATGTTCCTTATACCATGCATTGGCTTTTTCAACTGACCAAACTTTTCCAGTTACTACGGCATTTACTTTTCGATCTTTTTTTTGTGCATTTATATTTACAGTAAAGAATAAAAACAACGGAAGCAAATATTTCTTAAGATGCATAGGCTTTGTCTTTACAAATGGATAATTTTTTTTGAAAGATTTTTGAAACAATTATTTTCTGATGAAGTTACATTTTTTTTTAGGTGATTAATTTGATCATCTATAAACTATGCTAATTAGTAATTTTGCAACATGCAGATACAAATACTTAAATCAAAAATACACAGGGCAGTAATTACCGAAGCCAATTTAAATTATGCAGGCAGCCTTACACTCGACGAAGATCTTATGGATGCAGCTAATCTAATTGAAAATGAAAAGATACAGGTAGTAAATGTGAATAATGGAGAACGCCTTGAAACTTATATCATCAAAGGGCAAAGAGGAAGTGGTGTTGTTTGCTTAAATGGTCCTGCTGCAAGAAAAGGGGCAGAAGATGATGTGGTAATTATTATATCGTATGCGTTGATGGATTTTGAAAATGCAAAATCATATAAACCTGTAATTGTTTTTCCAAAAGAAGGCAATAAACTTTAATTTTTTCTCTTACCTGCTATGAAAAAAATATCTCTTCTATTAATTACAATATTTGCTTATCATTTTTTATATGCTGACGTGAAATTGCCAAAAATTTTTAGTGATAACATGGTATTGCAAAGAGATAGAATAATTCCTGTTTGGGGTTGGGCAAATGCAAATGAAAAAATAACTGTTCAATTTAATCATCAAATAAAAAAAATAAACGCAGATAAAAGTGGTAACTGGATGATTAACCTTGATAAAGAAAATGCAGGTGGCCCTTACCAACTTATAATAAAAGGAAATAACAACATTACTTTCAATAATGTTTTAACAGGTGACGTATGGATTTGTTCCGGGCAGTCAAACATGGAGTTTACGGTTCAGTCTGTAATAAATGCTGATAAAGAAATGGCCGATGCTAACTATCCCATGATACGCCATTTCGATGTTCCCAACTCTTTAAGTTCAAAACCCCAAAACGATATACCCGGCGGTGATTGGAAAGTATGCAGTCCCACAACAGTAGGTGATTTTACTGCTGTAGGTTTTTTCTTTGCAAGAGAACTATACAATCAATTAAAAGTTCCTATTGGTTTACTCAATACATCATGGGGCGGCACAATGGTTGAAACATGGACGAGCCGTGAAGCTTTTGAAAACAGCGATGAATTTAAAAACATGATTGCAGGAATGCCTTCCCTTAGTCTTGATTCATTAATAAAAGTAAGAACAGAAGCAACCCAAAAAAGAATAGAAGACTTACAGGGATCTTTAGATGCTGCAAATTCCGACACATGGAAAGAACCAAATATAAATGACAGCAACTGGCCGCAAATGCAATTACCCAATCTATGGGAAAGCCAGCAGTTAGGCGATCTCGATGGCATAGTATGGTTTCGCAAAACAATTAATCTTTCAACAGAAGAAGCAGGCAAAGCAGCAACGCTTAAATTAGCGATGATTGATGATAATGATATTACCTACGTCAATGGAATAAAAGTGGGAAGTATCAATAGTTATAATACAAAAAGAAATTATACTATCCCTGCTGGCGTTTTGAAAGAAGGAAAAAATGTAATTGCTGTTCGTGTGGAAGATACAGGAGGCAGTGGTGGAATCTATGGAGATAGTTCTGATCTTAAATTAACCGTCGGCGATCAGGTTGTTCCATTAGCAGGTGAGTGGCATTATAAAGTTGAAAAATTAACCGGTGGTTCGGGCTCTGTTGGACCTAATAGTTTTCCGACTTTATTATTTAATGCTATGATCAACCCACTGATTCCTTATGCCATTAAAGGAGCAATTTGGTACCAGGGCGAGGCGAATGCAGATCGTGCTTACCAATATCGCAAAGCATTTCCATTAATGATAACGGATTGGCGTAAACGCTGGAACGAAGGTGATTTTCCTTTCTATTTTGTACAGTTAGCCACTTTCAATGCAGCAAATGGAAACAGTAAAAATGGAAGCACATGGGGCGAACTTCGCGAAGCACAGGCAAAAACTTTATCGCTGCCTAATACGGGAATGAGCATTACAACTGATATTGGTGATCCCGGAGATATTCATCCAAAAGATAAACAGGATGTTGGTAAACGCCTCGCGGCAATTGCATTGCATAATTTATACGGGAAAAATAATGTGTTTAGCGGGCCCATGTATCAATCCATGAAAACAGAAAGTAATAAAGCAGTAATCAGCTTTACAAATATTTGCAGCGGCTTAATGGTGAAAGATAAGTATGGTTATATAAAAGGTTTTGAAATTGCCGGTGCAGATAAGCAGTTTCATTTTGCCAAAGCATTCATTGAAGGCAATACAGTTGTGGTTTATAATGATAGTGTGGCCAATCCTGTTGCTATTCATTATGGCTGGGCCGATGATGCAGGCGATGATAACTTATATAATAAAGAAGGCTTTCCTGCAGCACCATTCAGAACAGATGAATGGAGAGGAATTACAGAAGGAAATAAATATGAGATAGGGAAGTGACAGTTATAATAATAATATTTATTGATTTTGAAATCTAATTTATAGTTTGAATTAATTGGCGATCTATAAGAGATACCACATTCCTTTGTTCACACAATGTTGTTAAAATAGGGCAATAATTTTCTAATAACTCATTTATATTTGTATTTAACCATGCCAATAATGAAATTACAGTTCTCCGGACACGAGAGCTTTATTTGTAAGCACTTCTGGCTTAAAAAAGGGTACGACTTTATTAATGCAGAAAGAAAAATTTCCGGATATTTATCAATTACTTCCTGAACTTCTTCTTCAGTTGCAGCATTATATAATGGAGAAAAAGTTCTTTGTTAGCAGGCATGTTTAGTTTATATAAGACAATATAAGTTTATTTTTTTCATCAATGACTATCTTTACTATAGAACTTCGCAATACGATTGCCTTTTGGTTTCCTGACTGTAATTGCGGACTTCTTCAATAAAAGTTCAGATAAAAATGAACCTTATTTAATTAATTTAAAATAATTAAGATACAAAAGTAAATTTGAAATGATATAAGCTTTAATACTGGAACTTCAACGAGGATTGTTTGTAAATCGTGTAATAATTTTTTATCTCCTATTTTAATTTATAAAAATCTTTACTTTGTCAATCGATTATGTCTTTATTTATTACATCATTAAATTCCGGCAGTAACGGAAATTGCTATTATGTTGGCAATGAAAAGGAAGCCATACTCATTGACGCCGGTATATCATGCAGGGAAATAGAAAGACGTATCAAAAGACTTGGGCTTTCTATTCATAAAGTAAAAGCCGTTTTTATATCACACGAACATGCGGATCATATCAGCGGCTTGCCGGTGCTCGTTAAAAAATACAGACTACCTGTTTATATTACCGCAACCACATTGATCCATTCCAGGCTTACACTTCAGAAAGAATTAGTCATGCCATTTAGTGCGCACGAATCAACTGTTATCGGAAGCCTTAACATAACGGCTTTCCCAAAGTTTCATGATGCATGTGATCCATATAATTTTATCGTTAGTTGCAACAAAATAAACGTTGGTGTTTTTACTGATATTGGCGCTCCCTGCAAGCATTTAATTTATCATTTTAAGCAATGCCATGCGGCCTTTCTTGAAACCAACTATGACGATATTATGCTTGAACAGGGCCGCTATCCTTTATTTTTAAAAAACCGTATTCGTGGAGGCAATGGCCATCTTAGCAACAAGCAGGCGTTGGAGTTATTTGTAACACACAAACCTAAATTCATGAGCCATTTATTGTTGTCGCATCTTTCAAAAAATAATAATTGTCCTCTTCTTGTTGAGCAATTATTTACACAGCATGCTAACGGAATAAAAATTATAGTAGCATCAAGGTACCACGAAACCGCAGTTTATCATATTCATAATTCAAATACCCATCCCTTTATTTTCCGTCAGCCTGCCGCTTCTCAACTTGCGTTTTCTTTTATTTAAAAAAGAAATTCTATAATGAGTGTCTAATTCTGCAACCCATTGTCAAAAGATTGTAAACTTTTATTTGGTCTTTTCAACTTCTTATATGAAATACTGTTGTAAAAATTGTAATTAAATTTGTTAGGCGATGCTGTTAACTTTTTTGAGCCATTATTCAATAACTTTGAAACCATGTTGCAAAAATATTTTTTTAATAATCTCCATAATAATCAATAAAAAAAATTTAAACAAGCATTCTTAATTTCACAGTTCAAGATGAAATATATTTTTATCACTCTTTTTTTTCTGCCAACATTTTTTATTAGTATAACAACTTTAGCCCAGGTTCCTGCAGACAGTACTTCGGCAGACTCAGCATTACTAAAACAGGTTGAAGAGCAAATGAAATCAACTTCTAATGATCAACCCAATGCTGCGCAACCCCGTTCCAGCCTTAATTTCAATCCTGATATCGGTGTCATTGGTGATTTCCAGTCATCTTACATCAGCCGTGGTAAAAAGAACTTTGATATGTATTTGAATGAAACAGAAGTTTCATTGCAGGCAGTAGTAGATCCTTATATACGAGCAGATTTTTTTCTTACATTCGGAAGAGATCCTGTAACCGGTAAGTATGCCGCGTCAGTAGAAGAAGGATATCTTACTACACTTTCTTTGCCTGCAAAATTGCAATTGAAGGTGGGGAAATTTCGTGAAGCAGTAGGCAGAATAAATCCCACCCATCCTCATGCGCTTCCTTTTATTGATTTGCCAAATGCTTATGTAAATTTATTTGGCGAAGAAGGATTGAATGATGAAGGTGCATCGCTTAGCTGGCTACTGCCTACAAAATCATTTTACCAGGAGCTTGTATTTCAAACCACTTCAGGTTTTTCAGCATCACCTGCCTTTGAACGCAGCGAAGGAAATCATCTTGTATATCTTGCTCATCTAAAAAATTTCTTTACGCTTAGTGATAATGCCACATTAGAATTTGGCCTCACAGGAATTTCAGGACCAAATGATTCTTCGCGTACTACCAATATTGCTGCCGGTGATCTCACTTACAAATGGAAACCTGTTCAAATGAATACTTATCATTCGCTTACTTGGCAGAGTGAATTTTATTTTAGCAACAATCATAATACAGTTAACAGTACAATTAATTCTTATGGATTATATTCATTTCTTGAATATCAGTTAGCACAGCGATGGTTTCTTACAGGCAGATATGATTATGCACAAAAACCTTTCGATAAATCCATTACAGAACAGGCATATTCATTAACTGCAGGTTGGTATGCAACGGAGTTTTCTAAAATTGAAGTTGAAGGAAAAACAACAGATGATAATATTGGGCAAAGATTTTACCAGGGATGGCTGCGATGGATATTTGTAATAGGTGCACATGGCGCACATCAATATTGAAAATTAAAAATGAATTATAAAACCAGGAAGGTTTTATCAAAGAGACTTTAAAAAAAAATGCTTTAAAAAAGCCTTCCTGGTTTGCGAAGGTTTTAAAAATAAATATATAAAATTAAGAAGATGAAAAAAAGATTAGTTGTTTGTATTTCATTAATGCTTTATACTTTTTCAATGGCAACTGCCGGAACGATTAAAGTGGTAACGACCACAACAGATATGAAGAGCATCACTGAATTAATTGGCGGTAATAAAGTTTCAGTTAATTCAATTGCAACAGGCTACCAGAATCCGCACTTTGTAGACCCAAAACCAAGTTATATTATCAGCTTAAGTAATGCTGATATGTTTGTAACAGTAGGTCTCGATCTTGAAACAGGATGGTCACCGCAATTATTGTCAAGCTCAAGAAATACAAAAATTCAAAAAGGATCTGCTGGTTATGTAGATGCTTCAGAAGGAATTGGTTTGTTACAGGTCCCTACATCTGCAAACCGCGGAGAAGGTGATATTCATATTTTTGGTAATCCGCATTACTGGCTCGATCCGCTAAATGGAAAAGTAATTGCAAGAAATATTGCCAACGGGTTAGAAAGAATTGATCCTTCCAATAAATCATTGTATGAAAATAACCTGCAATCATTCTTTAATAATATAAATATAAAGATGAAACAATGGCAAGCTGCCATGGCTCCTTTTAAAGGATCAAAAATAATTGCTTACCATAATGAATGGGTATATTTTGAAACACGTTTCGGATTGAAGATTGTTGATTTTATGGAACCCAAACCAGGCATTCCGCCAACGCCTTCACAATTGGTAAAAGTAATTGGTGAAATAAAACCAAATAATATTAAAGTAATTATTTCATCGCCATATTTCAGCACTTCTTCATCAGATGTTGTGGCAAAGCAAACAGGAGTTAAAGTGTTGGTACTAGCTACTTCAGTGGGCGCATTTCCATCAATAAAAAATTATTTTGATGTATTTGATTATGATATAAACCAGTTAAGTGCAGCGCTTAAATAGAATCTCATAACTTAAACCTGATAGAATATGTTTGATATGTTCCAATTGCCATTTATGGTGCAGGCTTTTACAGTGGCGGTAATTACCGGCATTTTATTATCTTACCTCGGTGTGCATGTGGTAGGGCGCGGAATTGTATTTGTTGATTTGGCACTTGGCCAAATATCATCATTAGGTGTTGCCTTTGCAGCCTTCATTGGTACAGGTCTTACTTCTATTCCTCTTATATTTACTTTGGTGGGCGCATTGCTTATGTCGTTCATTAATATTCGCGATAAACGTTTAAAGCAGGAAGCAATTATCGGGATACTGTATGCATTTGCTTCAGCACTGACGGTGTTGCTTATTTCAAAAACACCGCATGGCGATTCCGACATCCAGGAAGTTTTGTTTGGAAATATTTTATCTATAAGCTGGCAACAAATATCATTGATTGGAATTGTATTTGGCGCAATTGCATTGATGCATTTAATTTTCTTTCGAAAATTTTTTGCATTAACCGAATCATTTGAAAACGGTGAAAATCATTTAGTAGGCATATTCAATATCTGGAATTTTCTTTTCTATATGTCTATCGGGTTGGCAATTGTTTTTGCAGTAAAAGTGAACGGGGTAATACCTGTGTTTTCTTTTCTTATTATCCCTGCAGTGTCTGCAATATTGATTTCAAAAAATAAAATCGTTGTAATTATAATTGCATTTATCATAAGCATACTGGCAAGTTTTTTTGGATTGAGTTTTTCATTTCATTACGATTTTCCGGCGGGCTCTTCTATTGTTGCCATATTAGGAATTGTTTTTGTTTTAGCTGCGTTTTATAATATTTTGAAATCACAATTAATCAGAAAAAGATAGAAAGACATTCTATAAATTATCTCCATTGATATAATTTCATTTAAAGGTTTGCATGAAATAAACATGAAATAAAAAAGACTACAAATAAATTAATAGGATTATGTAGAATAAGCGCAATCTTATTATAGCTAAACGCTCGTCTTTGCGAGGAGCCAAACAGACTTTACTTTTGTACAAGTGATTTTTAAAAATAGTTTATTAACTCATTTTGATAAAACTCAATTTAAAACCAAACAAAAAATAATAAATGGAGCATTGGGAAATTTTTATTTTCTTTTTAATAATTGCCTTTATATATTCATCCGTTGGTTTCGGCGGGGGCTCAAGTTATCTTGCCATACTTGCTTTGTATGCATTACCGTTTAAAGAGATGCGGTTGATTGCCCTTATTTGCAATATTATTGTAGTAACAGGCGGTTCCATTATTTTTATCAGGAACAAGCAAGTGAACTTCAAAAAAATTCTTCCCCTCGTGCTGGTAAGTGTGCCGATGGCCTTTGCAGGAGCAACAGTAAAAATAAGCCAGGATACTTTTTTTATTTTATTAGGGATAAGCCCATTGAAACCAGTAAAGAACACAAGCGAAAAATTTCTTCAAACGTCATTAGCTCTTTACGTGAAAGCCAGTATAAACCATCTTCGGGCATGCAATAAAAGCAACGAAGATTACACCTGTCTGTTACTGCAAGCCTTAAATAATTTATGGTTCTTCCGTGATTATCTGTTAGCATTTTAGTTTTTGAAAATTAGGCATTTTATTAATTGTCGCAAAATAAAGAAAGCTATGAAAGCAAATTTGAGACGGAATATTAATTCATAATATTATATTTTAACTCTCCTTTAGTTATTCCGGATGGTTTTAAAATAAAAAAAACTATAAACAAATTATAGCCTTTGAATTATTTTGCAATCAAAAAAAGTGGAGGATATCGGGGTCGAACCGACGACCTCTTGCATGCCATGCAAGCGCTCTAGCCAACTGAGCTAATCCCCCTTTATTAATCACCCCATATTTCTTCTTTACCTTCCAGCCAAAGTTTTACCAGCCTGTTAGAAACCGATTTTGGCCTTTCTAACGGGAAGCCTAAAGCCCTGTCCCAACAAAGGCTTGCAAGTACTCCTAATGATCTTGACACACCAAAAAGCACTGTATAAAATTCATATTCCACCATTCCATAATGCACAAGTAGTGCACCGCTGTGCGCATCTACATTAGGCCATGGATTTTTTATTTTACCTATAGATTGCAGAATGGATGGCACCGTTTCATAAATATTCCATACCGTTTGCACCAGCAAATCATCAGGCATGTGCTTTTTACCAAATTCCATTTGTGCTTCAAAACGCGGATCGGTTTTACGCAAAACCGCATGACCATAACCAGGCACTACTTTTCCTTCAGCAAGCGTCTTCTCCACATATTCTGCTATCTGATCTTTTGTTGGCAAATCTGTTTTAAGCTCATCACGCATTTCAAAAATCCATTTAATCACTTCCTGGTTGGCAAGGCCATGTAAAGGGCCTGCAAGCCCGTTCATTCCCGCAGCAAATGAAAGATATGGATCACTCAATGCAGAGCCAACAAGATGCGTTGCATGTGCAGAAACATTTCCCCCTTCATGATCGCAATGTATGGTCATGTATAAACGCATCAGTTCACGAAAACTTTCATCTTCAAAACCCATCATGTGTGCAAAATTTCCTGCCCAATCCAGCAATCCATTTGGCTGAATATGATTTCCATTTTTATACTTACGGCGATAGATATAAGCAGCAACACGCGGCAGCCTTGCAATAAGATCCATGGAATCATCAAAAACTGCAGCCCAATAATCTTTCTTGTTCATACCTGCATTATATTTCTTAGCAAACTGGCTCTCCGTTTGCAAAGCCATGATGGCTACTACAAACTGCGTCATTGGATGTGCACTTATCGGGAGAGCTTCAATGGTAGCAAATACATGATTGGGTACATGACTGCGGCGCTGCCATACACTGCTCATATGTTGAGCATCCTCATCTGTAGGCAGCTCTCCTACCAGCATCAAATAAAATAATCCTTCGGGTAATGGCTCATCGCCACCTTCTGCTTTAGGTAATTTTTGTCGCAATTCAGGAATTGAATAACCGCGAAACCTGATACCATCCTGTGAATCGAGCAATGAAGTTTCTGTTACAAGGCCGGTAATACCACGCATGCCCTGATAAATTTGCGAGAGCTTAACTTCTCCTATAACCTTATCCCCATGTTCTTTTAATATATCCTTAACCTCTTCGGATAGAATTTCAGCCTTTGCTTTAAACCTGTCTTTAATTACGCCCATAACAGAAAAATTTTAAAATTATGATTACTTTTTCTAACCTATATGAAGAGCCATAAAGTTAGCATTACACTGAATGTTAAACAAATGAAATATTAAAATGGTGTGAGTGATAACCTAACAATACAAAAAATTATATTGAACTCCTCCGGTATAAATACCATGCAAGCAGGCCAAAAACCATGTTTGGTAACCATGCCGCAATGATTGGATTAAAATTTCCCTTCATAGAAAAAACAGTGGAAAACCTGCCAACTAAAATATATAATACGCATATCATTACACCAATCGCAAGATGAAAGCCGCTGCCACCTCTTATTTTTTGCGAAGCAATAGATGCGCCTATAATGGTTAAGATAAATACAGATATAGGATTGGCATTCCTGTTATGCTTTTCGAGTAATAAAGTATTTACATCTTCTGCACCGCGTACTTTTTCAAGATTAATAAATTCATTAAGGTCAGGGGTAGAAAGTTTATCTTTCATATATTCATCACGTTGCAGATCGCGTGGCTTAAAATTAAAATTCATTTGCATGGTAGCAATTTGAGCAACCTGCTGATGAAGCCCGTTAATCTTGCGTTCCACAACATTATCGAGCCGCCATTTTTTTGTTGCAGTATCCCAGGTAATTGATTGTGATCTTAAATTGTAAACAAGATTGGTATTTTTAAACCTTTGAATAAAAAAATTATTTCCGCTCCGGGTAACGGTATCGTAATACCTTACGCCAGCATAAGAGAATGAATCGAGCCTGAAATATTTATAGTTGATGGTTGATGTATTCTCGTAACCTCCATAATTGAAGTCAATATATTTTGCATTGAATGTTGCCCATTTTTGATTGGCGTGCGGAAGCACATATTGATTGCTCCACCACAGGAAAATTGTAAATAATAATCCACCTAAAATATAGGGCCTCATAAAACGGCTGAAATTAATTCCGCTGCTAAGTATGGCTATCACTTCTGAGCGGCCGGCCATTTTGGAAGTAAAAAAAATAACAGCCAAAAAAATAAAAAGCGGGAAAAGCATTGCATCAATACGTGGAATAAAACCGAAATAATATTGTGTGATGATTGATTTTACCGGAAGATTTGTCTTTGCAAAGTCATCTGTCTTTTCACTTAAATCTATAATTACCACCAGCACTGTTAATGCAATAATGAAAAAGAAAAATGTAACAAAAAATTTTTTAAGAATATACCAGTCAATAATTTTCATACAACCTCAACAAGATGGTTAATCATCAAATGTAATTGAAAATATAATTTGACTACTGATACCGGTGTTAAAAAGCATCATTTCTTTTTGGCAACCAAAAAGTACGAGTCGCTTATGAATTGTTTTAATTGGCTATTGGTTAAAGTTCCATCTACCAATATAGTATTCCAATGTTTTTTATTCATGTGATAACCCGGTAACACCGAGGAGTATTGTTCACGCAATTCTACAGCATAATCCGGTTTGCATTTTATATTAAACTGCAACACTTCCGAGGACAGAGATACTAATAAAAATATTTTACTATCAACTTTAAAAACAATGGTATCATCTCCGAAAGGAAAACTCTCGGAAACGCCTTTTAATGATAAAGCATAATCTCTTATTTCTTCGATGTTCATAAAAAGCCCTTCATTTATTAAGTCTTCTTAAAGTAATCGTTTAAAATTTAAAATATTATTATTAAAAAAGAAAATTGCGTTTACTCTTCGGGGTTAGGAGCTGTTACTTTTTTTCCGGCCGCAAAATCCCTGTTACAACATTGTTTGTTGAGAGCAATAATTTTGCTGCATCCTGTATATCTTTTGGCGTTAATGCATCTACATATTTTTCATAATTAATAAAATAATCAGGATTATCGCCGGGGAAGTAAAAACTTTGAAGCTGTGAGAGCCAGGTATTATTTTCTTTAATACTTACTTTATGTTGTTCTTTCCATTGCTGCTTTACCTTTTCAAGGTTTTCTTTTGAAGGGCCATTTTTAATGAGGTTTTGTATTTCATTATTAGCCGCATATAAGAGCGTATCAACTTTTTCGGGTCCGCATGGAAGCTGAAGAAAGAATGTATAATGAGAATAAGGAAGCTTTTCAAAACGGGCTTGGGTGCCACCGCCATAAATACCCTGGATTTTTTCTCTCAATTCTTCTATTATCCTGATGTTTAAAATTTCACTTATTGCATCTGCTTTTAAATCGAGCGCATCACTGTAAGGCACTTCACCTGAGTATGCCACAAGTATGAGGCTTTTTTGTTCTTTGCCTTTATATACATTTACATTCTCTTTCCCTTTTGCTGTTCTTAATTTATTATCAGTATAGTTGAATTTTTTTGAAGTTGAAGGAAGGCTGGCAATATATTTTTCAATCAACGGTTTTAAATTTTCTTCTTTAATACTTCCTACAAATGTGAAATGCATTCCGTTTACATCTCCAAATCTCTCTTTGTATATCTGCATTAGCCTGTTAAGATTTATCTGGTCAAAATATTCTGCTTTTGGAACAGCAACAGGCGCCAGCGGGTCGTGATGATACACTATTTTATAAAAAGAATCAATAAATACTACCTGCGGATTAGCGCTCAAAAAAGTAAGCTGTGCTTTATTTTTTTGAATAAAAGATTTGAATAAACTTGTATCTACTCGCGGAGAAGTTATATACAAATAAATTAATTGCATCATAGACGCAATATCTTTTACTGAACTGCTTCCACTTACACCTTCAGAAATATTTGAAAATACGGGACTAACGGTTACGGTTTTTCCCGTAAGCGCTTTTTTTAAATCAACTGGAGAAAAATCACCAACTCCCATACTGTTGATAACGGCTGTTGCATACTCGGCATTGAATTTATCTTTTATACCATAATGATTTTTACCGCCAGGCCTTACAGCGCTCATTAAAACCTGGTCATTCTTAAAATCAGTTGGTTTAATGGTAATGGTTACTCCATTGTTTAAGGTTAATTCTGTAGTGCCTAATACAGCATTTTTTTTGCTGCTTATAATTTTTCCGGCTTTAGGAATACTTGTCATTAACGATGTAGCAATTGCTTTTTCTTCATACGGTTTTATGTCCATTTTTTCTACAGAAGCTGCAACAGCAAGCAGATCGTCACCGGAGGGCAATTGTTTTCCAGCTGCGGGTTCTGGACCTGTAAGCGCAATAAATTGATTTGAATTTTTCTGAAGTATTTTACTAATATCATTTATATCTTCAATAGTAATTTGCGGAAGCAGCTCTTTATAATATTTATTTTCATTTTCAATTCCGGGAATAGGCTCCTGTGTCAAAAAATTACGAATGTATTCTGAAGAATAATTAGCAGATTCTGTTTTATTTTTTTCATTATACATTCTTTCCATTTGCGTAAGCATATCGCTTTTTGCCCGCTCTAGTTCAGGTTTTGTAAAGCCATATTTTTTAACTCTCTCTAATTCTTCTTCAAAAGATTTCAATGCTATCGTTGGGTCTTTATCACCTGTTCCAATTGATGCACTAAAAGTTTCATAATCCCTTGCATAAGATCCAAAGCCGCTAAAAGCATAAAGAAATGGAGGATTTTCCTTTTGAGTAAGCTCACGAAGGCGCTGGTTTAAAAGAGTAGAAAAAATTTCTTTAGTAAGATCATTTTTATAATCTCCAAGTGTTATTTCAGGATGAATTTTTTCAGCAGAATAATTTACAATTAATGAATAGCTGGTGGCTTCTTTATCAGTAACCACTGTACTCTCTCTTTTTGCATACGGAGGTACCGGAGCATTTATTCTTGGCCGTTCATTTACAGGATTAGCTAATCCATTAAAATATTTCTTTACCAGTTCTTCCGCTTTGGCAGGGTCAATATCTCCAACAACAATCACTGCCATAAGATCTGGCCTGTACCAATCTTTATAAAACTTTCGTATCGTTTCATAGCTTGCATTTTTTATAATACTATCCAGTCCGATGGGAAGCCTGTTTGCATACAACGAGCCTGCAAATAACTGCGGATAAATTTTTCTGAACATACGATCATTAGCGCCTTTTCCAAGCCTGCTTTCTTCCAGCACTACAGGGCGCTCGCCATTAATATCTTCTTCATTATAGGTTACATTATGCGCCCAATCTTCTAATATTTGAAATCCTTTATCAATATTGCCCGGCTTATCTGTAGGAATCGGAAGTATATAAATTGTTTGATCAAAACTTGTATTCGCATTCAAATCATTTCCAAATTCCACACCTATTGATTGAAGAAAAGAAACAATGTCATTTTTTTTGAAATGAGTGGTCCCGTTGAAAGCCATGTGCTCGCTCAAATGTGCAAGACCTTGCTGGTTCTCATCTTCCAAAATTGAACCGGCATTTACCACAAGCCTCAGCTCTACTTTTTGTTCAGGTTTTTTATTCTGACGTATATAATAAGTAAGCCCGTTGTTTAGCTTTCCAATTTTTACAGCAGGGTCAACAGGTAATGTATCATTAAGATTTTGCTGGGCAAAAAGTGAAGAGGATACGGCAAAAATAAATACAAAAAGGAGTCGCAATAATTTCATGATTGAGGTTGTTTTAAAATGAAGTGGCGGTGGCAAATATAACGGAGATAGGTTTGGCAACTTTTAAAAAGATGTGAAATCTTTACCCATTTAAAATTTGTAAACATTCTCGCAAGCTGTCTTTCCAAAAAGGAATATCTACTTTAATCAGTTGTTTTATTTTAGTAGTATCTAAAACTGAGTGCTGCGGCCTTTTTGCAGCAGTTTTATATTGAGACGTATCAACGGGGAAAATTTTGCAAGGGCTGTTTGCAAAATATTTTATTGCTAATGCAAAATCATACCATGTTGTAACACCACTGTTAGAATAATTTACAATACCGGTATATTCTTCCTTGTTTTGCGTCCGTTCAATAAATTGCATAATCACTTCTGCAAGGTCTGCGGCATACGTAGGACATCCATACTGATCATTAACAACATTTATACTTTCTCTTTCCTTAAATAATTGCAACATGGTTTTTACAAAATTGCTTCCATATTCTGAATACACCCATGAAGTTCTGATGATGAGAGATAAAGAACAATTGTTTAATACCAATTCTTCTCCTTTAAGTTTGGACAAGCCATAAACATTTAAGGGATCAACTTCATCGTTTTCTTTTAAAGGAGTTGAAGTGTTGCCATTATAAACATAATCAGTAGAAATATGAATGAGCTTTGTTTGATGATCATTACAAGTTGAAGCAAGGGCTCCTGCTGCATCTGCATTTATGATAAAAGCTTTTTCTTTTTCTGTTTGAGCCTTATCTACGGCAGTATAGGCTGCGCAGTTAATACAGTAGCTGATTTGTTGCTTTTCAAAAAAAAAATTTACTGCTTCAATATTTTCAATGGGAAGTTCTTCTTTTGTTGTAAATAAAAAATTATACGATGGAAATTTTAGGGATAGCTTTCTTATCTCACTACCCAACTGGCCATTTGCACCGGTAACTAAAATTGCAGGTAAATGATTTCCTGATGATCTCATTTTTTATTCAGCTTTAAAAACAAAATTAGTGTTACAATTTTGAAGTGTGGGATAATTAAAATCTTTCTCAGAAACTATAACACTACCTGCAGGTATTTGCCAGTCGATTTCCAGGTTGGGATCATTCCATGCAATACCACCTTCGCTTTCTTTATGATAAAAAGTATCACACTTATAAAAAACTTCAGCAGTTTCACTAATAACAGAATAGCCGTGTGCAAATCCTTTTGGAATTAAAAGCTGTCTTTTATTTTCAGCAGATAATTCTATCGTGTATGCCTTACCGTAAGTTGGTGAATTTTTCCTGAGGTCAACCACTGCATCAAGAATATTACCGTTTAAAACTCTTATTAGTTTTGTTTGAGCATATGGCTCTAATTGATAATGCAATCCCCTGATTACGCCAAACGCAGAGCTGGCCTGGTTATCCTGAATAAAAATGATTTCAATGCCTTCGGAAGAAAAAAGTCTTTGATTATAGCTTTCAAAAAAATAACCCCTGCTATCTGCCAATATTACCGGATCAAAAATCTGCAATCCTGAAAATTCTGTTTTAATAAAAGGCATCAAAAAGTGTTTTATTTATTTATGAATCTTTTGTTGACTATACACCTCTTTAAAATATTCAATGGTTTTTTTTAATCCAATATCGAATTTTGCAGCAGGCTCATAACCTAAAAGATTTTTTGCCAATGAAATATCTGCAAGTGAATTACGAATATCTCCTACTCTTGGTTCACGATTAATGGCAGCTATGTCACTTTTCAAATATTTTTTTATGGTATTGTACAAATAATTAATTGAATAATTTTCGCCAACCGCAACATTGTACACTTTATTCTTTGCATCATCGTTAGTTGTAAGCATTCCTTTAATATTTACCTGCACTGCATTTTCTACAAAAGTAAAATCTCTTGTCTGGCTGCCATCTCCATTTATAAATGCTGATGTGTTATTCACAATGGCTTTTATAAAAAGTGGAATCACTGCAGCATAAGGGCCATCAGGATCCTGGCGGCGGCCGAATATGTTAAAGTATCTTAACCCTATTACCGGAATATTATATACAGTCGCAAAAACCTCTGCATATAATTCATTTGCTTTTTTACTTACAGCATAAGGCGATAAACAATTACCCACTCTATCCTCTTTTTTTGGTAAAGTGGGTTCATCGCCATACACTGCAGAAGAAGATGCGTACACAAATTGCCGGACGTTATTTTCAACTGCCGCTTTTAAAATATTTACAAAGCCGCCGACATTTACATCGTTGGTGTTGTTAGGCTCTTTAATTGATCGTGGCACAGAACCTAATGCAGCCTGGTGGCTTACATAATCTATACTTTCACAAGCCATCCTGCATGTTTCAAAATTTCTTATATCACCTTCAATAAATTCGAATGCGTTATATGGTTTTAATAAATTGAGGTTTGTTTCAAAACCATTTGTCATATTATCGAGTACCCTTACTTTTCCGGCGCCATTTACAAGAAGATATTCTGCTATGTGGCTGCCAATAAAGCCTGCACCTCCCGTAACGAGAAAAGATAATCCACTTAAATCTTTATCGTGAAATTTGTTATTCAATCAGTTTATTAATTTGCTTACTGTCTATTGCCCATTAATTACAAGCTCCAGTATTTTCTACTTTTTATTTTATCGCGATATACGCCCTTTAAATCCGCAATCATAGCATGTGGCTTTGTTATGTTAGCAAAGTCTTCATCACGCATACGCATAAACGCTTTATGCGGCACTGTTATAATCACTGCTTCATAGTCGTTAGTTAAATCATGCGTAAGCTCAAAGCCATATTCATGCTTAAGCTCATCGCTGCTGGCATGTGGATCAGTTACATGAACCTGTAAAGAATAGGATTGTAATTCTTTCACTACATCAGCAACTTTTGAATTCCTGATATCGCTTACATTTTCTTTAAACGTGGCTCCCATTATCAATACTTTTGCTTGTTTTACATCGCCATTACTTTGAATAATATGTTGCAAAACTTTTTTAGCAACATATCCTGCCATACCATCATTTATAGAACGCCCCGCAAGAATAACCTGCGAATTGTAGCCAAGCTTTTTTGATTTATAAGTAAGGTAATATGGGTCAACACCAATACAGTGGCCACCTACAAGCCCCGGTTGAAATTTTAAAAAATTCCATTTAGTTCCTGCTGCTTCCAATACTTCAAAAGTATTAATATTCATTTTATCAAAAATAATGGAGAGTTCATTCATCAATGCAATGTTTAAATCTCTTTGGGTATTCTCAATAATTTTTGCTGCTTCTGCAACTTTAATTGAAGATGCACAATGCACTCCGGCTGCAACTACTAATTCGTAAACTTTCGCAATAGTTTCCAAACTTTCTTTATCGCAACCGCTTACTACTTTTATAATACTTCTAAGGGTATGTTCTTTATCGCCCGGGTTAATTCTTTCAGGTGAATATCCTAATTTAAAATCAACAATGTTTTTCAAGCCCGATAATTTTTCAATTACAGGCAAACAATCTTCTTCTGTACAACCAGGATAAACGGTACTTTCAAACACTACATAATCTCCTTTTTTTACAACTTTCCCAATGGTTTCACTAGCTTTTATTACAGGAATCAGATTTGGTACATTATGTTTATCTACAGGAGTGGGAACAGCAATGATAAAAAAATTGGCTTCCCTTAATTTATCTAAACTGTTGGTAAATTCAATATCACAATCTGTAAAGACTGACGATTCCAATTCATTGCTGGGGTCAATTGCATTCTCCATCATTTTTATTCTGGCTCCATTTATATCAAACCCTATTACAGAAATTTTCTTTGCAAATTCAAGAGCAATTGGCAAGCCTACATATCCAAGGCCTATTACCGCAAGTTTCTTTTTTTTATTTATTAAATCCTGATACATTTTTTATTTTTTAAGACCTCACCCCAACCCCTCTCCAAAAGGAGAGGGAACTAATTTTATTAATACTTCAATTTTATATTTCACTTTTCAACTTCTTCACTCTTCAACTTTTAGGCTTTTCAACTTATTACCTTTTTAACTGTCAACCTATCTACACCATCATCGCTTACTTTCTCCATAGGAGTCCTTTCGGACAAACTCTTTAGGCAGTTTAAATAAATCTTCTTTGGGTAAAGATTTAAAATACTCATAAGTAATTTTTAGACCTTCGGCTCTGTTTACTTTTGGTTCCCATCCTAAAAGATCTTTGGCTTTCGTGATATCAGGCTGTCTTTGTTTGGGATCATCAACAGGCAATGGCTTATAAACTATTTTTTGTGATGTTCCCGTAAGTTTTATTATTTCTTCTGCAAATTCTTCTAAAGATATTTCATCGGGATTACCGATATTAAGCGGCATAGAATAATCACTAAGTAAAAGACGATATATTCCTTCAATCAAATCATCTACATAACAAAAACTTCTTGTTTGGCTCCCATTACCAAACACAGTCAAATCTTCACCACGCAAAGCCTGGCCAATAAAAGCAGGCAAAGCCCTGCCATCATTGAGTCTCATACGCGGACCATACGTATTAAATATTCTTACAATCCTGGTTTCCAATCCATGAAAAGTATGGTATGCGGTTGTGATGGCTTCCTGGAAACGTTTTGCTTCATCATATACACCTCGTGGACCAACCGGATTCACATTTCCCCAATAGTCTTCGTTTTGCGGATGCACCAATGGATCTCCATAGACTTCACTTGTTGAAGCTACAAGGATTCGTGCTTTTTTTGAAAGCGCCAGCCCCAGGCAATTATGCGTTCCCAGTGAACTTACTTTTAAAGTTTGAATAGGGATTTTTAAATAATCTATTGGGCTTGCTGGTGAAGCAAAATGCAAAATATAATCAAGCTGGCCGGGGACATGAATAAATTTTGAAACATCGCAATGATAAAATTCAAAATTTTGTAATTTAAAAAGATGCTGAATATTTTTAAGATCGCCGGTAATTAAATTATCCATTCCAATTACATGCATTCCTTCTTTGATGAACCGATCACAAAGATGTGATCCTAAAAAACCGGCAGCACCTGTTATAAGTATTCTTTTACCTTGCACTAATTATTATTTTAAAATTATTATTTAGAGTTAATCAACTCAATTAAATAAAACAATTACCGTTGCTTAATTACTCTTCTTCCTACACTCTCATAATGAAATCCATATTCTTCCATCCTGTTTAAGTCAAAAAGATTTCTACCATCGAAAATAACATGGCTTTTCAAAAGTGATTTAATTTTATTAAAATCAGGGGTTCTGAATTCACTCCATTCTGTGGCGATTATTAATGCATCAGCATTTTCAAGCCCGTCATATTGATTTTCGGCGAATGTAATTTTATCACCTATTTCATTTTTTACATTACCCATTGCTTCCGGATCATACGCGGTAACAAATGCACCTGCAGCAACTAATTCTTCAATAATTACCAATGCAGGAGCCTCCCGGATATCATCAGTATTGGGCTTAAAAGCAAGACCCCACAAAGCGATTTTTTTATCTTTAAGATTGTTGTTGAAATATGCTTTGATTTTTTTTGGAAGAAGATTAATTTTTTGATTTTCATTCACCTCCATCACAGCTTCCAAAATTTTAAAATCATAGTTAACAAGGTGTGATGATTTCACCAATGCCTTCACATCTTTGGGGAAACAACTTCCGCCATAACCTATACCCGGAAATAAGAATCTTTTACCAATCCTGTCATCACTGCCAATTCCTTTTCTCACCATGTCAACATCAGCGCCCATCTTTTCACACAATTGGGCTATCTCATTCATAAAAGAAATTTTTGTAGCTAAAAATGCATTGGCTGCATACTTTGTAAGTTCAGCAGATTTCTCATCCATATAAATAATTGGATTGCCTTGCCTTACAAATGGTGCATACAATTCTCCCAACAGTTTTTTTGATTTTTCTGATGATGTACCAATCACAACGCGGTCAGGCTTCATAAAATCATCTACGGCTACCCCTTCCCGTAAGAACTCCGGATTGCTTACTACATCAAACGATTCTTCAATGTTTTCTTTGCCGGATTCTTTTGCACTTTTTAAAATAACATCCCTTACTTTTTCAGCAGTGCCAACAGGAACAGTACTTTTATCAATAATGATTTTGTACTCGTCCTTTTTCAAAAGCTTTCCAATATTCTCTGCTACATTTAAAACATATTTTAAATCCGCACTGCCATCACCGTCCGGCGGAGTAGGCAATGCTAAAAAAATTATTTGAGCGTCTTTAATTCCTTTTTCCAAAGAAGTAGTAAAAAAAAGGCGCCCTTCTTTTTCGTTTCGCAGAAAAATCTTTTCAAGCCCCGGTTCATAAATCGTCATTTGGCCTGAAGATAATTTTTTTACTTTCTGCTCATCAATATCCACACAGGTAACAATATTTCCTGTCTCTGCGAAGCAGGTGCCCGTTACCAATCCTACATAACCTGTGCCTATTACTGCAATATTCATTTCTTCTATTTATTTATGAATTCTAAAACTTTTTCTATTATAGAATTTTGTTGTTCTTCATCCAGTTCTGTATGAATCGGCAACGATATTACCCTATGCGTAAGCCAATCTGTTTTTTCCAAAGTAAAATCTGCACCACCAAAAGCAGCAAACATTTTTTGCCTGTGAGCAGGCACCGGGTAATAAATCATTGAAGGAATATTATTTTCACTTAAAAAATCAACCAGGCCATCTCTGTCAACATTATCGAGTATTAAAGTGTATTGATGAAACACATGTTTGCAATAAGAAGCACGGTAAGGAGTTGTAATTTTATCATGATTTGCAAAAGCTTTATCATAATTATCCGCTACTTTAATACGTGCTTCAATATATTTATCCAATAATGGTAATTTGATATTTAGTATTGCAGCCTGTAACGCATCAAGTCTTGAATTACATCCAACCACATCATGATAATACTTTGTTTTTTGCCCGTGATTGGCAATCATTTTTAATTTTTCTGCAAGTCCATCATCGTCTGTAAATACAGCGCCACCATCGCCATAACATCCCAGGTTTTTACTTGGGAAAAAAGAAGTACAGCCAACAGTTCCAATGCTACCGGTTTTTTTTACAGTTCCATCTTTAAAATAATAATCGCCGCCAATTGCCTGTGCATTATCTTCAATTACATATAAATTATGTTCTTTTGCAATAGCCATTATTGCTTCCATATCGGCAGAATGGCCATATAAATGAACGGGAACAATAGCTTTGGTTTTTGGTGTAATAGCTTTCTTTACTGCATCTGCATTTAAACAAAATGTATCTGTATCCACTTCAACAAAAACAGGTTTTAATCTAAGCAAAGCAATTACTTCGGTTGTAGCAACATAAGTAAAAGATGGAGTTATTACTTCATCGCCTGGCTGTAAGTCGAGCGCCATCATTGCAATCTGGAGTGCATCTGTTCCGTTTGCACACGGAATTACATGCTTTACGCCAATATATTGGGCAAGGTTATTTGCAAACGTATTTACAACCGGGCCGCCAATAAATATTGAACTGCTCAAAACATCTGATACAGCATCATCAATTTCATTTTTGATGTGCAGGTATTGCTGTTTCAAATCCACCATTTGAATCGGCTTCATATTCTTATTTTTAAAGGGCAGCAAAGATAGGGATTGATATAGGAAAAGGAAATTTGAAATTATCCGAAATGGATTCCCGTGGAAGAAATTAGATTTGTGTGATAAATCACCCTGTTTGATCATACTTTATAACTTCTTCCTGGCAATTTATTCCGCAGGCATACACATAGTTTCTATTTGGAACGGTAAAGCGAAAATGTGGATTAACGGAAGAAAAAATATTTTTGAAAATTTAAAAACTGCTTTACAAAACAATCAAAAAAAAACAGTATGGATGCATTGTGCAAGCCTTGGTGAATTTGAACAGGGCCGCCCTGTATTACAAAAAATAAAAGAAGAATTTTTTAATGTAACAATCGTTATTACTTTTTTTTCACCATCGGGTTATGAGATTTTAAAAGATAAAAAAGATTTTGAAAACGTTTTTTACCTGCCGATAGATTCACCTTCACATGCAAAAAAATGGATAGAGATTTTAAGACCCGATTTGGTTCTCTGGATAAAATATGAATATTGGTATTATTATTTGCATGAGCTTAAAAGAAAAAATATTCCTGTGATGTTGGTTTCGGGAATTTACAGGAACAATCAAATTTTCTTTAAATGGTATGGCAGTTTTTATAAAAATATGCTGAAATGCTTTGCACATTTTTTTGTACAAAATGAAAATTCAAAAGAGCATTTACAAAAAATTATTCCTGAAGAAAAAATCACGGTTTCAGGAGATACAAGATGCGACAGGGTTATTGATATCGCAACCCATTTTACAGAAATACCAGGCATTGCAAGTTTTTGTGAAGGCAGTAAAGTAATAGTTGCAGGAAGTACGTGGGAAGATGATGAGGCCGAATGGATTCATTTTGTAAAGCAACATCCTGAAATAAAATTTATCATTGCCCCGCATGAAATTGACGCAGAAAATCTTTTAGATATAAAAAAAGAATTTCCGGGTTCTGTTTATTATTCAGAATGGATAAATGAGGTATCAGGTATTAATCATCCTTGCAACTGCCTTATCGTTGATAACATCGGAATGCTCTCGCGTTTATACCATTATGCCGCTATAACTTACGTTGGCGGCGGCTTTGGTTATAACGGGCTTCATAATATTCTGGAAGCTGCTGCGTATGGCAAACCGGTTATTTTTGGGCCGGAGTTTGAAAAAAATTTTGAAGCTGAGGAATTAATTAATACAGGTGGTGGCATTAGTATTGAAAATGCACTTGAACTGGAAAAAGTAATAAATGACTTATTGAATAATGAGAAGGAAATTTTATTACGTGGTAAGGCTTCCAAAGATTATGTTTACTGCAATGCAGGTGCTTCAGAAAAGATAATTTCATTTATTCAAAAAAATCGTCTTCTTACTAACTGATCAAATTGTTTTACAATGGGATCACTATCAAGCCATCCTATCTTCACTTTTAACTCTCTTCTTATCCAATATTCGGCTTCAGCAAATATTGAAAAATTTTGAATAGTTTTTATACTGCGTTCATACATGGCCTCATCTCCGCGAAATAATTCATTTATAAAAAGAAACCGGTCATTTACTCCAATTGCTTTTTTCAAATCTTTGATTGGTGCATCAGTCAGTTTTTCAGAAAGTTCAATTTTTACTTCTTTAAGCCGGTCATTCAATGATTCGGGATATTCAAGAGGCAATTGATTTTTGGTAAAATATTTTTTCTCTAATGGCGCTTGATGAGAAAGAGTGGGTACATCCTCAATGGGATTATATTGAAATTGAGGCTTGGTACTTTTCCCCATCGCATTTACAGCTTCGGCATTTCTTTTTATTTGTTCAAGTTCTTCTTCTATTTCTTTTTCATCAACCTGCAAAATTTCAATTACTTTTTCTTCTTCCCCATTTTCAAATGGCTGCACATTTTTTTCTGTCAACTTTTCAAATACGTAAAAGGCATGCGGCATAATTACAGAAACTTTATCGTGCTTTACAAACTGGCTTTTATCTGTCTGGCTTTGCAATTCTGCCTGCAGCATCTGAACTGTATGCAAAAGTACCTGTGCAGATGCCTTGTCATCAAGTTGTTTTTGTAATTTTTTTATGAGTGTTGACACTCTTTCCATGTGTAATTTTAAAGCGGAGATTGGAATTTTTTCAGCAAAGCGAAATCTTTGTTTTTGATATAACACAAAATCATTTTAACCTTGCAATTACGGCAAGTTACAAATTGAATTTAAAATGAAATACAAAAAATGTTTATAGAACCCAATTTTAAAGGAGAAAGACGGGGATGGATAGAAGTAATATGCGGAAGCATGTTCAGCGGTAAAACTGAAGAATTGATAAGAAGATTAAAAAGAGTGGAGATTGCAAATTTAAAAGCCGAGATTTTTAAGCCATCAGTTGATAAGCGTTATGATGAAGTAAAAATTATAAGTCACGATGAAAATAAAATTCATTCTACACCTGTCGATAATTCACAAACCATTTTATTGCTTGCTCGGCATGTTGATGTAGTAGGAATTGATGAAGCACAATTTTTTGATGAAGAGATAACAACTGTTTGTGAAAAACTTGCCTTAAAAGGAATGCGGGTTATAGTTGCGGGGCTTGATATGGATTACCAGGGAAAACCTTTTGGGCCTATGCCTAACTTACTTGCCATTGCAGATTACATTACAAAGCTTCATGCCATTTGTATGAAATGTGGCAACATTGCTAATGTTAGTTATCGCAAAGTTGCAGAAGGTGGGCAGGTGTTGCTTGGTGAAAAAAATATTTATGAGCCGCGTTGCAGGATATGCGCCACCTTGGATTAAGACATCTTTTTAAATAATAACAACACTTTTTTACTGTTGCAGATTTTCTGCAATACATTATCTTTGCCGCCCAAATGTCGGGATAGCTCAGCTGGTTAGAGCATCGGATTCATAACCCGAAGGTCGGCGGTTCAAGTCCGCTTCCCGATACAAAAAAATCATTTAGTGGTGCGTCCGGGGTAAATTTCAAGCGCTTTTTCGAGACAATCTATAGCTGCATTTATTGATTCAGAATTTAAAACATAGGCAAGCCTTACTTCTTTTTTACCAAGATCTTCAGTGCCATAGAAACCGGTTGCCGGAGCCAGCATAACTGTTGCACCATTATATTCAAATGATTCAAGAAGCCATTGACAAAATTTATCAGCATCATCAATAGGTAAAGATGCCATCGCATAAAAAGCGCCGCCAGGTTGCGGGCAAAATACACCCGGAATATTATTCAATCTTTTTACAATTATATCTCTGCGTAATTTGTATTCTGTTTTGGTTTTTGTAAAATAATCAGCAGGCAAATCTACTGCAGCTTCACCTAATATTTGCCCGAATGATGGTGGGCTTAATCTTGCCTGTGCAAATTTCAATGCTGTTTGCAACACTTCCTTGTTATGTGTTATTAAAGCTCCAACCCTTGCGCCGCAAGCGCTGTACCTTTTGCTGATGGTATCCATCATTATCACATTCTCTTCGGCGCCCTCAAGTTTCATCGCACTAAAATGTTCACCTTCATAACAAAATTCACGATAGGCTTCATCAGAAAATAAAAAAAGATTGTGTTTTAAAATAATAGATTTAAGTACTTCCATTTCCTTCCTGCTATACAAATATCCGGTAGGATTATTAGGATTGCAGATTACTATTGCTTTTGTTTTTTCAGTAATTACTTTTTCAAATTCCTCAATGGGTGGCAATGCAAACCCGGTTTCAATGGATGAAGTTATTGGCTTTACTACCACATCTGCGGCTACGGCAAAACCGTTATAGTTAGCATAGAACGGTTCAGGAATTATCACTTCGTCTCCTGCATCAAGGCAGCTCATAAAACCAAATAAAATTGCTTCGCTGCCGCCGGTTGTTATAATAATTTCATTGTGATCTACATTGATGCCAACAGAACGATAATATTCCACCAGCTTTTTTCTATAACTTTCATTTCCTGCACTGTGGCTATATTCCAGCACTTTAAAATCAGAATTACGGACAGCATCAAGAATTTCCTTTGGAGTTTCTATATCCGGCTGCCCGATATTAAGATGATAAATTTTTATCCCTTTCTTTTTTGCGGCTTCTGCATACGGAACTAATTTTCGTATGGGCGAAGCCGGCATAATTTTACCACGATGACTTACTGATAACATTTTGCAAATATAGATTAGCCTTTGAAATTTTTGTTTTCAATGTTTGCATTTGATATAAATTGTATTACTAACTTCATATCAAACAGAATATATTATGAAACTGCTATCAATACTTCTATTCTTTATTTGCTTAACAATTTCCTTTACCCTTAGCGGCCAAAAAATTATTAATCTTACTTCTCCTGATGGCAATATTCATTTTTCTTTTAAAATAGTTAATAAAAATATGCAATACAGTGTTGCATATAGAGGGAAAACAATTGTTGACTATTCTTCTTTAAGTTTAAAATTTGATAAGGATAATTTTGACAATAATCTTAAAATTAATAAGCCAGTATTTCGTGATACTACAGAAGATTATGAATTAATAGTTGGCAAAACAAAACAGGTGCATACTCATTATAAAGAAGTAACAATCCCAGTTGAAGAAACAATATCTCCATCAAGAAAAATAAATCTTGTTGTAAGAGTTTTTGATGATGGGCTTGCTTTTCGTTATGTATTTCTAAAGAATACCAATCAGGAAGATTTTATTTTATTGGATGAAAATACAACATTCAAATTAGCCGGAGATCCCAAAGTACATGCTTTGCTTTTACCCAACTATACTTCTTCTCACGAAGGATATTATACTATATCCCCGTTAAGTAAAATACAAGCAGATACTTTGATGGATATGCCTGCATTATTTGAAGTGCCTGGTAAAATATACATTGGTATTACAGAGGCTGAATTATTGGATTATGCCGGAATGTATTTATCAAAGCATGATAATATATTGGTAAGTAAGTTATCGCCATTGCCTAATCAAAGCGAAATAAAAGTAAAAGCAACTTTGCCACATAATAGTCCCTGGCGGGTAATGCTCATCAGCGATAGAATTGGTTCCTTAATTGAAAGCAACATCATCACCACATTAAATGAGCCTTGTAAAATAAAAGATGTAAGCTGGATAAAACCTGGGAAAACAACTTTCCCATGGTGGAATGGAAACGTAGTTCCTGATACATTAAATGCGCCGGGAAATAATTTTGTAACCAATCAATATTACATTGATTTTTGTGCAAGAAATAATATCGAATATCATTCCATTGTTGAATATGGTTTGCACCAATGGTACACTGATGATGGTATAGGTTTTCAGCCCGGCCCACATGCTGATGTTACAACCCCTGTGCCTGGTCTCGATATGAAAGAAATATGTGATTATGCAAAAACAAAAGATGTGGGTGTAAGAGTATGGGTTCATTTCTATGCTTTATATCCTAAGCTGGACACAGCTTTTGCCATATTTGAAAAATGGGGGCTTAAAGGAATGATGGTTGATTTTATGGATCGTGATGACCAGGAAATGGTAAACATGCAAACAGAAATTTTACAAAAAGCTGCTGCACATCATTTGCATATTCAGTTTCATGGCGCATATAAACCAACAGGAATGAACAGAACTTATCCGAATGAATTTACAAGAGAAGGCACAAGAAATTATGAAGTAGATAAATGGGATGATCATGGGCTGAATCCTGATCATGATATTAATATGCCGTTTACAAGAGGGTTGGCAGGTTCAACAGATTATCATCTCGGTGGTTTCAGAGCAGTGCCACAGGATAAATTCAGAACGCAATACACAAGACCGTTAGTATTAGGAACACGATGCCACATGCTGGCAATGTATGTAGTGCTTGAAAATTATTCGCAAATGGTATGCGATTATCCCGCAGCTTATGAAGGGCAGGAGGGTTTTGAATTCATAAAAGAAATACCAACGACATGGGATGAAACAAAAGTGATTGATGCAAAAGTTGATGAATACATTTTAATTGCAAGAAAAAAAAATAATGATTGGTATGCAGGTGCAATCAATAATCATGAAGCAAGACAATTAACTATTTCTTTTAATTTTTTAGGCGAAGGAAAATATAATGCTGAAATTTATACTGATGCTGATGATGCAAATGAAAATCCTAATCATTTAATAATGCAAAAAAAAGTTGTAAAAAAGGATGATAATTTAATTGTAAATCTTGCGAGTGGTGGTGGTGTTGTGATGCGTCTAAAAAAGATGTGATTTTTTAAAGAATGACATTAATAAATTGAAACAGTATGAGGATATAAAACAAAAAAGAAGGCTTTAGGGGTAAGAGACGCGACTGAGGATAAAACAGAATCATTCATATTCAACTTTTATGAGACAAACATAATTTTTAAGAATCTTAACTTGGTCTTTTAATTGTTTATTAGCAAGAGTTGATTTCGGTAAAAGATGAACCACATTGTCTTTAGTTAGTAAATAGACAGCTTTAATCGCATAATTTACATTTTGCACTTCTATATTTAGCGCTTTACTATTTAATGTTGCTGTTGTAATACCTATAATGTTACCATCTTTTTACATTTTCAAAAATGTTCCCGCAAAATAAAAAGCCTTGAATAAATTAAATAATCAAGGCTTCATTTCTATTTTAGTACCACGTACGGGATTCGAACCCGTGATTCCTCCGTGAAAGGGAGGCGTCTTAACCCCTTGACCAACGCGGCAGATTTTATTAAGGGACGGCAAAGATACTTGCAGGAGGTTTTGTTGCCAAATATTTTATAAAATGAAAATAAGGAATTGCAAACAGGTAAATAGCAAATTGAATTTATTAAAACTTAGGACAGGGAATACCTTTATAACCTGCAGGACGTTTAATATAAATCAATGAAATCTCCATACCACCACGGCTTTGAGAGCCTGCCTTTAAGCTTGATATGTTTACATCATAAGTGGCGCCTATCCTCATGCCACCAAACTCAAGTCCGAGGTAAGGAATAATGGCATCATTAATTCGATACCATGAACCAATATAAACATTAGAAGGATTATCACTTGTGCCATCAATAGCCGCTGCAAGAGCGCCGCCAATAGTGGTTTCTGATGCTTTGGCCTGTACCTGGTAAATACCGCTTGTATGCAAAGTAAGAATATCTGATACAGGAAAATAACCTCCCGCACTTATGGTAGTACGTGCGGCAATGTTCCAATTGCCACCTTTAAAACTTTCTTTCGGGCGATTGATATGATACATAGATGCACCCACATAAAAATTATTACGGTCGTTAGTAGAGCCGGTATATATAAGGCCCGCATTTACATCAAGATAATTAACATTCAAATTATCATTGTTATAAGTTTCCTGGGTAACACCCGTAAATCCAAATGGGGTTAACATATCCTCGTAATAAAGCTTGCTATTATCCAGCCGCTTTTGCCCATAAGAACCCTGGAAGCCAATTCCTATTTGCTGAAAACCATCTTCATCGAGCGCTTTATGATAAGACGTGGAAAGCCCGATATAATTATTGGTAAGCACGCCCGCGCCTGCCTTATCACTAAGCGCTAAAATGCCTACGCCCCATGTATCATAATCAGGAAGCCTGTTTTTTAAAATTCCAAAATCAACACTTACAGTAGAAGTAGTATATACATTATTAAAAGCCGGCCATTGATTGCGGTAATTGCCTGCTACCCGCAAGATGCCATCAAATTTTCCTGTTAATGCAGGGTTTAATGTAAGCGGGGAAGAAAAGAATTGTGAGAAGTGCGGATCCTGAGCATTTGCATAAAAAGCAATACACAAAATGACAGCTAAAAGTCCGGATTTTTTTTTCATCTCTTGCAATAATTCTGAAATTAAAGATAGGTTTTAATCCGATATTTCGCAGGAAAGAGATAAAAGTAAGACCGCTTTTTTTAAGAAATGCTGCACAAAATCTAAACCCTAAGCTCAAACTTTAAATTTCAAAACAACTACATCTGCACTTTTTCTCCATAAGCCAAATCTCCGGCATCACCAAGCCCTGGCACAATGTAACCTTTGGCGGTCAATTCATCATCAATATCCCCACACCAAATCGTAGCTTTGGGCTCTGCACGTAAAACATATTCAATACCAACCGTACAGGCAACAGCACATACAATATGAATTTCTGAAGGACTACCTTCTTCACGAATAAACTGTATGGTTTTTACAAGCGATGAGCCGGTAGCAAGCATTGGATCAGAAATGATAACAACGCGATCCGCCATCTCGGGACAGCTTATGTAATCGAGGCTTATATCAAAGCTGCCATCGGGATTGTGCTTACGGTAGGCGCTTATAAAAGCATTATCTGCTTTATCAAAATAATTGAGCAACCCATTATGCATAGCAAGCCCGGCACGCATAATTGTTGCAAGCACCGGTTGTCTTTCCAATACTTTACACATTGATGTTCCTAACGGAGTGGTAACTTCTTTTTCAATCCATGCTAATTTTTTACTGATTTCATAAGCGCTTACCTCTCCTATTTTTTCAAGATTTTTTCTAAACCTTTGGCGGTCTTCCTGCACATTTACATCTCTTAATTCGCTTAGCCAGTTACTAACCAGCGAATGCTCATCACTAAGATTTATTACCATTATTTACATTTTAATGTTGAAAGCAAGGATAACGCCAAACTTAAAGTTATAAATTTGAACAAATCTAAAATCTAAAATCTAAAACAGGTAACTTAAATACAAATGATTTATAAAGTAATAGGTGTAATGAGTGGAAGCTCACTTGATGGACTTGATATAGTTTTTGCAGAAATGCAGGAAATAGCAGGAAAATGGAATTATGAAATAAAATATTCTGCATGTAAAAAATATACGAAAGAATGGGAAATGAAACTTAAAGAATCCGTCGGTTTATCTTCAATGGATTACCAACTATTGCATACAGAGTATGGAAGATTTATTGGGAATAAAATAAATGAGTTCATTGATGAAAATAAATTGTATCACCAGGTGAACCTTATATCTTCTCATGGGCATACAACATTTCATTTGCCTGCAAAAAAAATGACGCACCAATTAGGAGATGGATCAGTGATTGCGGCGGAAACGAAACTTCCTGTTGTAAGTGATCTCAGATCAATGGATGTTGCCTTTGGCGGGCAAGGGGCGCCAATTGTGCCTTTGGGAGAAAAATTATTATTTAATGAATACAATTATTTTTTAAACATTGGTGGCATTGCTAATATTTCTGTTAATGATGGAAATAAATTTATTGCTTTTGATGTATGCGCTGCCAACCGTGTTTTAAATATGCTTGCCAATGAAAAAGATTTGGAATATGATGATGAAGGAATAGTTTCCTCACAGGGAAGCGTACACGAAGATTTATTGCAAAAGTTAAATGCGCTGGAATATTATACTCTTCCTCATCCAAAATCATTATCCAATAATTTTGGAACTGATGTTGTGTTTTCTCTTATAAAATCTTTTGGAATTAACACAGAGGATGCCTTGCGTACTTATGCAGAACATGTTAGCATGCAATTGAAAAATTCATTGCAATCATTTAAAAAAAATGAAGTTCAGAAATTATTTATTACCGGCGGCGCCGCTTATAATTCTTTTTTAATCAGCAGGCTTCAAAAAAAATTGGAAGAAATAAATTTTGAAATTCACCTACCCGCTGATGATGTGATACAATATAAAGAAGCGCTTATTATGGCATTGCTCGGTGTGTTGAGATGGCGGGAACAATATACGGTACTTGCATCTGTAACAGGCGCTTCACAAAACAGCATCGGCGGCGCATTATGGTTGGGAACTGAAGCATAATACTAAATTAATCTTATTTCCGTTTAAGATCCCGCATCATTTGTGGATTAATAAGTTTTAGTTTTATACTTTCCTTTTTGTAATTCAGCATTAAAATTCATAACAAATTCTCCTGTCTCATAAAAGTTGGTTCCGCTTTCATCAAAAAAAACTTTTGTTTGCTTGGGTGAAGTAGATAAATTATTTCCCTTCATTTCCCATTGCTGATGATTGCTTATTGTATTTTCCAGTTGCTTAATTTTTTCGTTTTGTTGCTCTATTATTTTTGCCTGGTCATTTTTCAAAAGCGGAAAAAAAAGCGCCGATAGCAGTTAACACTAATAAAAAATAACCGCCGAATGCGCCAGTAAGCTTAATATTCAATCCTTTAAAAGGTCAGCTGACACTGGTTTCTGGAAGGAAGGAATTTATATAGCAAAAAAGCAGGTATCAGTGGAATAAAAAAAATTGCAGCGAGTATATACAGGAATGTATTGGTTGTTCCCATAAAAATTGTTCTATAAATTTACATCGGGCTTTTTTTATTTGCAATAATTGAATATTTTTTTTTAAAATGCAGTTTGAATAAAATTATTTTTCTTGTGCTAAATTTTTATCAATGAAAAGATCATGGGTTCTATTAATTTCTTTTTCAGCTATCTTTTTTTCCTGCAACAATAGCGATTCTAAAAATGATCATACTGAAGATAATTATAAGCTTACCAAAGAATCATTGCTAAAACAAGAACAAAAAAATCCTCAAAAATTTTTAGTTGTTGGCGGACATGATAAACGAAACCTGTTTGGACAAACAGTTATTAAAGCAACCGTAACCAATAAAGCTACCGTAGCTGTTTTTAAAGATGTGGATGTAAAATTAACCTTCTACAGCAAGACAGGCGTTTTATTAGAAACAGATAAAGAAACTGTATTTGAAGTGCTGCAACCCGGTGAGTCAAAAAATTTCAGAACAAAATATTTTGCACCGAAAGGGACTGACAGTGTTGCCCTTGAAGTATTAGGCGCTAAAATATCTCCGGAATAGATTCATTAGATAATTGAATTGATCAAGCAATAATTTACAGCTTTTACCAAAGAATAAAACAACATGCATAAATCCCCGGAAATGTTTGTTCAACCAGGGGATCTAATATCTTTTTTAATTTTCAATTCACAGTTGAGTACCTATGAAGGCAAAGTCGGAATGTACTATAAATGTACCGGGAGGACCGGGGGTAATGCCATGAGTAAGATTATCCAGATGGTAAGCGGTCACTATGTGAATCTCGTAATCTGACGAAAGACAGCTGCCAATGGAACCGAATTCTGAGAGTGCCCCTGCAGGCATAATTGCAGAAATGGATCCGGTGCCCGATGCTGATACATTAAACTGATTTTGACTTCCATCAGGAGCACCTAAAGCCCCTTCACCAATCTGGTTGGCAAATGTTGGCTCAAAGCCTGGGGATTTGAATGTTACAATCCATATTGTATAAATACCCTTTGGTATCAACCCTGTCAGGTGAAGAACAATGTGGGTTCCGTTATTCACGCATTTGATTTCTGCTGTGCCCCCGGCTTTGTTGAATTCACCTAAGGTAACCTGGTGCCCATCCGGCGCCAGTAGCGGTTGATGTGTCGCATTTTCATACAGCAATGTGGCATCTCCCACCGGAAACTGCATATTAGCATCTTCGATAAAAAGGGGCGCAGCCATGCCGGTTAATTTTAAGGGAGCGTTCGTATTGGCAATGCTGTTCATTGTTGGCTGAACGGCAAAATTTTCTGTTTTAATTACTTCGCTATCTTTTTTACACGAAATAAGTGAAAGAAAACTTAGAACCGCCATCGCGATAAAAGCAGACGAACAATTGAATATTCTTTTCATTGTTTTTAGTTTAAAATATGAGTAAAAAATTTGCAATCGATTTTTAAAAGCATTACCAGTTCAAAGCTTCAACGTTGGCTGCTATCAGCTGCCCGCAAATCAACCCGTTATTGTTGTCAAAGCTGTAATGAATGCCGCCATACAATCTTGAAATGGCAGCTTCCTGCGCCGCTTCGAGAAAATTGTTGAAGGAACGTGGTTCAAATCCATCGGCCATTTTGGTGCTATCAATAAATGATATATGGCTGCCTAATTCTGCAGTAAGAATAGCGCCGCAAGCCCCTGAAAAAGTTGAATGACCCGAGGTATAGGTTGGGAACGGTGGTGTTGCAATGGACGACATCCAGGAGGCATCAATATATAAACGGATGAAGCTGACAGGTCGTATCAGATTTGCAATGTATTTTGCACGCCAGCAAACAATGGAAGCATCATTAAGAGAAATACCTTCCTTTGCGAGAAGAATAGCAGCCTGGTTCAAATTCAAATTGAGATTGCGGATTATTTGCAGAGCTATCGCAACATTATGCCCCGGTGGTGTGAAGGTGTTTCCTCCATCGGCCCAATATAGGGCTATCAAATTTTGCTCCGGTGAAAGATGTACACTGGTATTATATACCTCATTAGCTGCGTCATAAAATGCTGAGCCGGGAACTGTGGAAAATGCCGGCGGGGTTGGTGGATCAACCGCACCCGGACCATCAGTATAAGCCATCGTTCTGTTGTTTCCCCAATACGGTAACATGGCATTCTGGAACAATGGTGGAGTTAGAATCCATTTGTCAATTCCAACTGGCGGAATATAATCTGCGGGAAAATTATTCAGGTAAGCCTGGTGACCGCCATCTGTGACAGACCAGTTAAAAACCGCCTCGGCAACTGCATAACCATAATCACGTGAACGATCTATTATCACCTGGCTGATTTCTTTCGAATATAAATTTTCGTTTTCCAATTCCAGAGCATCTATTTTGCCAAGGTTGGCAGCTGAAGCATTTTGAAAAAGATATTTGATAATTTTTGCCATGGCAGCATTAGCAGTGATAGGAGCAAAATATGAATTACCATACTTTCGTTCCGGAATCGAATTTAATCCGTTGAGCTGGCCGGCCAATGAGTGATGCTGCGGCATTTCGCCCACCAAAGCTTCATAAAGAGTTACTCCTGTGTAACCAAAACTGCGGGCTGCAATTGGTGGCGTATGTCCCGGTGTTTCAACAATTAATTTCATCATCAGGTTATACCAGGTTTGAACAACATATGAATCGAATCTTCCTTTGCCAATATCTGTTCGTTTATCTGAACGGAGTGAAATCGGATTTGGTTCGCCGATAATTTGATGTTGTTCATCTCGTTTGCTACAACCTAATCCTGATATAATTACAAGACCCATAACCGGTATCAAACCTTTAAATAAATTTTGCATAATAATTTTGTTTAACGCTATTAAAAAAAATTAGCTGCTATATCTTACTATCCGGATTTTTTAATGCCTGCGACAATTTCGATTCTTTCATTGCAAACCAAATACGCGGCTTTCGTGCCAATGAATAGGTGAATCCCGATTTCACAATCAATGTTTTTGTATCCGAAAGTTCATATCTGGATAGAAAGGAAACAATACCGCAATGAGGTATTTTTAAAATTCAAACAGACCATGGCGCATAGCCTTCATAATAGCCTCGTTGCGACTGGTTACGTGGAGTTTTTTGTAAATATTTTTTATATGGGTGCGCACAGTTTCATAGCTGATAAAAGTCTTTTCAGCGATTGCCTTGTAATTCAAAGTATCGACCATCAGCCGAAGTATTTCTTTTTCTCTGTCACTCAAATGATAATCTTCGTTTCCTGGTGAGACAAGTATAATATTTTGGTTAGCAAAGAAACCAAGTACTTGTTTGGCTACAGCCGAACTCATGGGCGCTCCGCCCTTGTATACTTCATTAATCGCCTCGATGAACTTATGTGGAGGATCATTTTTGAGGATATAGCCGGATGCGCCGGCACATAGGGCTTGAAATATTTTTTCATTGTCACTAAAAACAGTTTGAATCAGGATCTTTATCTGGGGAAAGCTATCACAAATCTTTTTTGTTATTTCAATGCCATTTAATCCTGGCAGTTCAATGTCCATTAAAACTACATCTGGTTTACTCCGGCTGATATCCGATTTCCAGGTGTTGCCGTCAGCAAATGCGCCACTGCATATAAAACCATCTGTGCCATTAAGTATAGCCTGAAGGGCGTCCCTTACCAATTTGTTATCTTCAAATAATGTTACGCGTATATCCATGACACGTCTTAAATATTTATAAAAACCCTTTCATCATCAATACCGCATCAGGTGATTTTGATTTTAAATGAAATAACAGTTCCATAATCGGGAATAGATTGCACAAACAATTTTGTATCCATTACCTCACATCTATTATACATATTGCCAATGCCATTTCCCTTTTTTTCTGTTTCAATATCAAATCCTTTTCCGTTATCCGTTATTTCAAATTCAACGATATGATTGTATTGACCTACTTTCAGTTTGAGGAGAGATGCCTCGCTGTATTTGACTGCGTTGTTGATCGCTTCTTTGCAAAGCAAATAAATATTATGACGACTTTCTGTGGGCAACTGAAGTTGCGATAAACTTTCAGGGACATCGACCTGCACTTTCATATTTTTCACAACTGCCATTTCGGTAGCATATTCTTCTAATTTTTGCATTAGATGTTTTAATGAGTTATGAACCGGACTTATAGCCCATACAAGATCGTTCAACCTGCTCACCATATCATTTGCCGATTGCTTAATTGTACCCAGGGATTTTTCGACTTCATTCGTTTGTTGTGATTGAATCTGGCTTTCTGCGAGGTGACTGTAAAGAACAATACCACTAAGCGTGCTGCCTATATCATCATGCAATTCGCGGCTAATGCGCAAGCGTTCATTCAACATTGCCTGCTGGAGTTTGCCAAGCGATGCTGTTTTTTCCGATTGAATCAGCTGCTCCTGAATTATTTTTAATTCAGCTAAAGTGCTTTCCACTTTTTCTTTTTCACGCTGCAATTCATGAGTTCTTATACTAACTTTTTCCTCAAGCAATATTTTTTCTTTTTTTAAGTCTCTTTCCCTCCATTTAATAAAGCTCAATAGAAAAGCTAGAAACACTATGGTCATTAAAGTGTATGCCCACCATGTGTGCCACCATGGAGGATTGACAATTATGATGATACTCTTCTCCGCCCATACACCATCTCTGTTTCCTGCTTTCACGCGAAAAATATATCGACCGGGTGGCACATTGTAATAAAAGGCGTTTTTCTCACGGCTAGCTTTTCGCCAGGTATTTTCCAGGTTTTCCATCAAAAAAATTATTCGGATATCTTCCGGACTGCTGTAGTGAATACCTATAAAATCGAAGGAGAAAACATTCTGATTGTATTTAAGATGGATTTCTTTTGCATACGTTATCGGAAGCTTTAAGGGACTGCCTTTTCCAGGCTTCACGGGCTGATTGTCCGCTAGCCGAAAATCAGTTATAACAATTTGTGGAGGTGTTACATTGCCTTTCAATTGATCGGGAAAGAAGACATAATACCCGGTTCGGTCACCAAAGAAAAGTTTGCCCCGCTTCCCTTTTACACCCTGCATATTATGACCCCATGTTATTGTTAGACCGGAAGCATCCACACCCTGATTCCTGGAATAAACAGTGACCTCATTGCGATTCGGGCTGAATCTTAAAATACCCGCTGATGAACTAACCCAAAGACTTTTTTTATCATCCTCAAGAATACACGCTATAATGGTAGTAGATGTTAGCCCGATTTCCGGATCTGTGAACAGTAAAAAAGTATCAACTGTACGATTACTTCTGTAAAGTCCGTTTGATGTCCCTACCCAGATAATGTTTTCAGCATCTTCTGTTATGCTATTGATACCTCCGCTGCAAGGGAAGCGCTTAAACTTTGTGGTTTGGGAATTGAATAAATTTAACATTCCATTCCCGTTGCCTGCCCATAAATTTCCGGAATGGTCTTTTAGTAAGGAAGAAACATTATTACCGCCGAGGCTGGTGCTGTCTTTTGGATCATTCCTGTAATGAGTGAAGAGACCACTCTTAATGTCAAACCGCTCTAAACCTTCCGTAGTTGCAATCCATAGTGATCCGGGCTTATCCTTTGCGATTGCCGTCACAAAGCCTTTCGTCAAATTGGTTTTATTTTTTGGGTCATTAACATAACGCGTAAATATTTTCGTCTTCCTGTTATAATGATTTAAACACCCTTCTTTGCTAAACATGCCTTTCGCAGAACTACTAATCCAAAGGGTATTGTCATCGCCATCACATATGGCAGTAATAAAGGCATCAGAAAGTCCGTAAGGGCCGGGGAGATCAGTAAAAAATCGTTTTACGCTATCTTTATTCCTGTCTGTTTGAATAAGACCTTCTCCGGCGGTTCCAAGCCATAATGCACCTGAAACATCTTCGTGAACTGCATGAACACTACTACCTGTAAAAACATGTGGAATACTAATCTCGAAAGGATTAACCTGAAAAATAGCACCGTCCCAGGTTGTGAACCATAAGACTCCTTCGCGTGAAGAAAAAACTTCTGTAACCCTCTGTGCGGCCGGCACATCGCCATTAAAGGAATTGAAATGATTTATTTTTTTTGTCTTTGGATCATACCGCGTAACCCATCTCTTGGATGATGCAATCCATATTGCTCCCGAACTATCTTCTGTCACAAAGAAATTATTTAGATCCAGACCAACATCTTTTTGTGGAGGGGGACCACTCAACTTTTCCTGGTGGACCGGATTATAAGGATGTCGTTCAAAAGTGCCTTTCTCTCTATCCATTGTATGAAGACCATCCCCGGCTGTGCTAACCCAAAATACCCCCCTGCTGTCTTCAAAAATGGCGCCTATCCTGTCATTAGTCAGGCTGTGGGGATTTTTTGAATCATGCAGGTACCAGGTGAACTTACCGGTCTTCCGATCGAGCCGGTTAAGGCCACCTTGTTCATTTGAACTATAAAAATGTTGAGGAGTTCCAGTGCCTACCCAAAGTGTGCCCTGGTGGTCTTCATACAGTACTTGCACGTGGTTACAACTTAGGGTTGTTGCATCGGCAGGATTTTGCTGGTAGCGGGTAAAAGTTCCCGCCTTCATATCCATCCGGTTTAAGCCATTCTCGGTACCGATCCAGAGTGTGCCGTTATGATCTTCCAGGATTGTGATAACACCATCATCGCTTAAACTCGCAGGTTCGTTATTCTTATGACGAAAATGTGTGAAGATGACCGTTTGCGGATCAAAGCGATCGAGGCCTGATTGAGTGCCTACCCAAATCATTCCGTTAAGGTCCGCAAAAACACACGTAACATTGTTAGTAGCTAATGAGTTTGAATCCCTGGGATCATTCCTGAATATTGTTACATGATAACCATCATATCGCGACAAGCCCATACCATAGGAAGAAAACCACATATAACCCAGTGTGTCTTGTGTAACTCCATTGATCATTCTAAAATAAGGACCGTCCGGTGGTGAAACGCGGTTAAAAGTTACGGACTGTGCAGTACCAACTGCCCCAAACTTTAGCCAAAAGATAAATAAAAAGAAAATAAGGCTGCTTCTTTTAAGGTGAAAAAACGACTTAAAACTTTTCTTAAAACGATTTGACAATTTTTGATTTAGAGAATAGCTCCACGTGGTGAAAAATCGTATGTGTCTTAAAGATTTCATTTAATAATGGCCTCCAAACAGAAAAATAAATTATAAAAAATATAGGAATAATGCAAGTTTTTTATAAGTAAATGAACAATATTCGAAAATTTCTATAACTATTACTGCGACAAAGGAACAAACTTCGTATGCATTTAAAATATGTGGCTGTCATTAAAAAGTTTGAACGAAGATGTTGATTTCATCGAGATCTCTCATATCTCTTAATCGATAACCGCAATTTTTAAAGAAACCATCACTTCATATCCAGGATTGTTACAAAATGAATTATGCTTAAGATCTCTTATTTTAATTTGTTAATGTCTTCAATAATTTGAATGTCTCCATCACAAATTATTAAAGTTTTGAATGATCCTGCATTTGCTATTTGCACCACATAAAATAATTCGCTATCCTCTTCAATCTGAATTATTTGATTAATTATGAAGTCATAATAGACGCTCTGTACCAGGGCCGTATATGTGGCAATTTAAACTCATCATAATAACTTAAGGTGTGAACCCACGAACCCCTGTTGCTGTATGCGACCATCCTCTTAATGCCACCAGATGTAAAATGCGCAACATACCCTCGGGAACCTTTTCCCAATTCACATTAAGAGGAGCTTTGAAAAAAATATTAAAATGCTGGCAGCATGTATATTAATATCATTCATACGCACTGGCAGATATAATCTTAGACCAAAAAAAAGGAGCAAGATTTCTCTTACTCCTTAAAAATTTATAATCAACTAAAAAATATCTTATTCTTCTTCATCAAATGCCATTGCTTCTTTTGCAGTCATCAGCAATTCATATTCTTCTTTACTACCTACGATCATATTTTCAAACTCTCTTAACCCTGTTCCAGCAGGTATCGGATGACCGGTAATTACATTTTCTTTCAGGCCAAGCATGGTATCTGTTTTACCTTGTATGGCTGCAGATGACAACACCTTTGTTGTTTCCTGGAAAGATGCAGCAGATATCCAGCTTTGTGTTCCAAGCGAAGCTTTTGTAATACCCAGCAATAATGGTGAAGAGGTTGAAGGCCTTGCATCACGGTACTCCACTGTTTTTTTATCAGCCCGGCGAAGAACAGAATTTTCTTCTCTTACTTCACGAAGTGTAACAATTTTACCGGGACGCATTTTTGTGCTATCACCTGATTCAGTCACTACTTTCTTATCAAATATCCAATCATTTTCTGTATTAAAATCGTACCTGTCTTCTGTATCTCCTTCAAGGAATTTAGTATCACCGGCATCTTCAATAGTTACTTTACGCATCATCTGGCGCACGATAACTTCAATATGCTTATCATTAATTTTTACTCCCTGTAAACGATATACTTCCTGGATTTCATTCACGACATATTCCTGAACTGCAAACGGTCCCTTGATGGAAAGAATATCAGCAGGAGCAATTTGCCCATCGGATAAAGCAATACCTGCTTTTATAAAATCCCCATCCTGTGCAAGTATCTGGCGGGTTAAAGGAACAAGGTATTTTTTAATTACACCATCTCTTGCTTCTACAATTATTTCCCTGTTACCACGCTTGATATTTCCAAAAGAAACTACACCATCTATTTCTGATACTACTGCAGGGTTACCTGGATTTCTTGCTTCAAACAATTCAGTTACACGCGGCAAACCACCGGTAATATCTCTTAGCTTTCCTAATACCCTTGGAATTTTTACAACTACTTGTCCGGCTTTTACTTCTTCTTCTTCTTCCATTATAATGTGTGAACCAACTGGTAAATTATATCCCTTAGATTCTTTACTACTCTGAATAATTAATGATGGAATCCTTGCTTTATCTTTTGTTTCTATCACCACCTTTTCCCTGTGCCCTGTTTGCTCATCAGCTTCTTCACGATAAGTAATGCCCTCCACAATATGTTCAAATTTTACATTCCCATTTATTTCGGAGACAATAACATTATTAAATGGATCCCAGGTACAGATAACTTCACCCTTTGTAACTTTTTGACCGTCTTTTACATTAAGCGTTGCACCATACGGAACGTTATTGGTAATAAGAAGACGATCATTTTTCATGTCCATAATCCTCACTTCTCCCGTACGCCCGATTACCACTTTTGCTTTTTGCCCTGCATTACTAACGGCATCGACTGTACGCAAACCGTCAAACTGGATAGTGCCATCAAACTTCGCTGATAAGGTAGATTCAACAGATGCTGAACCCGCAACACCACCCACGTGAAAAGTACGCAAAGTTAGCTGTGTACCTGGCTCACCAATTGATTGAGCAGCAATAATACCAACAGCATCACCTTTTTGTGCAGTGTAACCTGATGCCAGGTTTTTACCATAACATTTAACACACACTCCTCTCCGGCTTTCACAGGTGAGCACAGAGCGTATTTCAACATTTTCAATCCCGGCTTCATCTATTGCATGTGCAACATCTTCTGTAATATTACCTCCTGCTTCTATAATTAATTCATCTGTAAGAGGATTGTAAACATTATGCAATGAAGTTCTTCCTAAAATCCTATCATATAACGGTTCAATAATATCTTCATTATCTTTTAATGAAGAAGTGGCAATACCTCTTAATGTTCCGCAATCTTCCTCATTAATAACCACATCTTGTGCAACGTCAACTAATCTTCTTGTTAAGTAACCGGCATCTGCGGTTTTTAAAGCTGTATCTGCAAGGCCTTTACGGGCGCCATGTGTAGAGATAAAATATTCCAACACATTCAATCCGTCTTTAAAATTGGAAAGAATAGGGTTTTCAATAATTTCACTTCCTGTACTACCGGATTTACGCGGCTTTGCCATTAAACCTCTTATACCCGCCAACTGCTTAATTTGTTGCTTGGAACCTCTTGCACCTGAATCAAGCATCATATACACAGAGTTGAACCCTTGCTTGTCATTTGCCAATTCGCGTATAAGCGTTTCCGTTAGGCGTGTATCTACACGGCTCCATATATCAATGATACCATTGTATCTTTCATTGTTTGTAATAAGGCCGGCATTATAATTATCCCACACTTCATCAACCTCAAGCGTTGCATTATCTATCATTTCCTGTTTGGTAACAGGAATGATAAGATCATTAATATTGAATGACAATCCACCTTTAAAAGCCATGCGGAAACCCAGTTGCTTAATATCATCCAGAAATTTTGCAGTGGCAGGAATGTTTGTCCATTTAATGATTTCACCGATAATTTCACGCAACGCTTTTTTGGTAAGCAATGCATTTATAAATCCGGCTCCCTTTGGCACATGTTGGTTAAATATTACACGGCCAACAGTTGTATCTATTAACTTTTTCTCAAATGAACCGTCATTATTGCGTATCTCAACTTTCACTTTCACGTGGGCATGAAGATCAATACGCTGCTCATTATAAGCTATTATAACTTCTTCAGCAGAATAAAATGATTTTCCTTCTCCTCTTACTTTTACTTCAGAAGTAGATTTCTTTCCTTTGGTAATATAATACAAACCTAAAACCATATCCTGTGATGGAAGTGTAATAGGAGTGCCGTTCTGAGGATTTAAAATGTTGTGAGAAGAAAGCATAAGCATTTGCGCTTCCAACACAGCAGCATTGCTCAAAGGAACGTGGACAGCCATTTGATCACCATCGAAATCCGCATTAAATGCAGTGGTTACCAACGGGTGAAGCTGTATTGCTTTTCCTTCAATCAATTTTGGCTGAAAAGCCTGTATTGACAACCGGTGCAAAGTAGGAGCCCTGTTCAGCATTACAGGATGACCCTTCAAAATGTTTTCAAGAATATCCCAGATAATTGCTTCTTTTTTATCAACTAATTTTCTTGCACTTTTTACTGTTTTTACAATTCCTCTTTCAATAAGTTTTCGAATGATAAATGGTTTGAATAATTCTGCGGCCATATCTTTAGGCAAACCACATTCGTGCATTTTCAATTCAGGACCTACAACGATAACCGACCTACCAGAATAGTCAACACGTTTACCTAAAAGGTTCTGACGGAAACGTCCCTGCTTACCTTTCAATACATCACTCAATGATTTTAACGCACGTCCGCCTTCTGCTTTTACAGCATTTGATTTACGTGAATTATCAAACAATGAATCTATAGCTTCCTGCAACATTCTTTTTTCATTTCTAAGAATTACTTCAGGCGCTTTAATTTCCAATAATCTTTTTAAACGATTGTTACGAATGATAACACGACGATACAAATCATTTAAATCAGAAGATGCAAAACGGCCACCATCTAACGGTACGAGTGGACGCAGTTCAGGTGGAATAACAGGAATGTATTGCATCACCATCCATTCAGGCCGGTTATTAATTCTTGTATTGGCATCACGGAAACTCTCTACCACGCTTAGACGCTTTAACGCATCTGCTTTACGTTGTTGTGAAGTTTCATTGGCGGCAGCATTACGAAGGTCAAATGATAATTGATCCAAATCAATCCGCTGCAACATATCATGAACGGCTTCAGCGCCCATTTTTGCAATAAATTTATCAGGATCTTCATCTGGTAAATGCTGGTTATCTTTTGGAAGCGTATCCAAAATATCAAGGTATTCTTCTTCAGTTAAAAGATCACCATAATTTTGTCCTTTATCTGTACGGATACCGGATTGTATTACTACAAATCTTTCATAATAAACAATGGTCTCTAATTTCTTAGAACTCATTCCAAGTAAGTAACCAATCTTATTGGGTAATGATTTAAAATACCAGATATGAACAACAGGCACAACCAATTTAATATGGCCCATTCTTTCACGACGAACTTTCTTTTCAGTTACTTCAACACCACATCGGTCGCACACAATGCCTTTATAGCGAATACGCTTATATTTTCCGCAGGCGCATTCATAATCTTTTACAGGCCCGAAAATTCTTTCGCAAAACAAACCATCTCTTTCCGGCTTGTAAGTACGATAGTTAATTGTTTCAGGCTTTAATACTTCACCATAGCTTCTTTCTAAAATTGAATCAGGAGAAGTAAGGCCAATTGTAATTTGAGAAAATGTTGGACGTGGACGATTTTCTTTTCTAATCATATTTTTATTAAACTTTAAGCAATGACACTGTGTTCAAAGCAAATGATTTATTTTAATTTAGCGTTTATGCTGAACCGTTATATCTATTCAAATTGTAAATCCAATCCCAAACCTCTTAATTCATGCACCAGCACATTGAATGATTCAGGAACACCCGGTCTTGGAATATTATCGCCTTTCACAATTGCTTCATACGTTTTTGCACGGCCTATAATATCATCGGATTTCAATGTCAGCAATTCTTGTAGAATGTTTGACGCTCCATAAGCTTCCAAAGCCCAAACTTCCATTTCACCAAAACGCTGGCCACCAAACTGGGCTTTACCACCCAAAGGTTGTTGTGTAATGAGACTATATGGGCCAATTGAACGTGCATGCATTTTATCATCAACCATGTGGTGAAGCTTAATGATATAAATAATACCCACAGTTGCTTTCTGATCGAAGCGATCACCTGTTTCACCGTCATATAAATAGGTATGGCCAAATGTTGGAAGTCCTGCTTTTGCAACCTGCTCCGCAATTTCATCTACTGAAGCGCCATCAAAAATTGGAGTGGCAAATCTCTTATCAAGTTTTTCACCAGCCCAGCCAAGAACTGTTTCATAAATCTGGCCGAGGTTCATACGGCTTGGCACACCCAATGGATTCAATACGATGTCAACCGGAGTCCCATCTTCAAGGAAGGGCATATCTTCCTGCCTTACAATTTTAGCAACGATACCTTTATTTCCGTGACGGCCGGCCATCTTATCACCAACTTTTAATTTGCGCTTAACAGCCAGATAAACTTTTGCAAGCTTCAATACACCTGCAGGCAATTCATCACCAATTGAAATATTAAATTTCTCTCTTTTAAATCTGCCTAATTCTTCATTGTACTTAATGTTATAATTGTGCAACAAAGTATTGATATGATCATCTGTCTTTGCATCTTCAGTCCATCCTAACGGATTTACATTCTGGTAATCAATATTAGCCAGATTTTTTGCAGTGAATTTTGCACCCTTTCCAATTAACGGCTCACCGAAATTATTACTAACGCCTGCTGAAGTTTTATCCTTTAAGATAACAAGCAATTTGCTAATGAGTAACTCCAACTGGTCGGCTTCAATTTTCTCATGTGTCCTATCTATTTTTTCAAGCGATGCTTTCTCTTTTACTTTACCATTCTTATCTTTCTTTGCACGCTGAAACAATTTTTTATCAATCACTACCCCTTCTGTGCCACTTGGTGCTTTTAAAGAAGCGTCTTTTGCATCACCTGCTTTATCTCCAAAAATTGCCCGCAATAATTTTTCTTCCGGAGTAGGATCACTCTCCCCTTTAGGAGTAATTTTTCCTATCAAAATATCACCTTCCTTTACATGGGCGCCTATTCTTATTACACCGTGCTGGTCAAGGTCTTTAGTTGCTTCTTCACTTACATTGGGAATGTCAGGAGTTAATTCTTCTTCGCCCAATTTGGTATCACGAACTTCCAATTCAAATTCATCAATATGTATAGAAGTGAACAAATCTTCCTTTACAACTTTTTCGCTGATAACAATTGCATCTTCAAAATTGTAACCTTTCCATGGCATGAATGCCACTTTAAGATTGCGCCCCAGCGCTAATTCGCCATCTTTTGTTGCATAGCCTTCTGTTAAGAAATCTCCTGACTTTACAGTTTGCCCTTTCTTTACAGCAGGGCGAAGATTGATACAAGTGCTCTGGTTTGTTTTTATAAATTTAGTAAGCTTGTAAATAATAAGGTCTTCTTCAAAACTTACTAGTTTCTGAGCCTGGTTCCTGTTGTAACGTACATGAATTTCATTTGCATCAACATATTCAACAACACCATCTCCATCTGCATGTATCTGAATCCTTGCATCTCTTGCTGCCTTTCCTTCAAGACCAGTACCAACAATAGGAACCTGCGGCAGAATCAATGGAACAGCCTGGCGTTGCATGTTTGAGCCCATTAATGCACGGTTGGCATCATCATGTTCAAGAAAGGGAATTAATGAAGCGCTTAAACCAACAATCTGGTTAGGAGCAACATCCATATATTCTACATCATTTTTATCAAGAATAGGAAAATCGCCGGTTTCGCGGGATTTCACTTTATCATTAATGAAGTTTGATTTCTCATCAAGCGGCGCATTTGCCTGGGCAATTTTTGCGGAATCTTCTTCTTCTGCACTTAAGAAAAATACTTTTTTCATATCCACTTTTCCTTCATGCACTTTACGATATGGCGTTTCAATGAAACCCATTTCGTTTATTTTAGCATGAACACAAAGTGTTGATATCAATCCAATATTTGGACCTTCCGGAGTTTCAATTGTACAAAGACGGCCATAGTGAGAATAGTGAACGTCACGAACTTCAAAGCCTGCACGCTCCCTGCTTAAGCCACCGGGACCAAGTGCGGAAATACGACGCTTATGCGTTATCTCACTTAATGGATTTGTTTGATCAAGAAACTGTGATAACTGTGATGTTCCAAAGAAAGAATTAATTACAGAAGAGAGTGTTCTTGCATTGATAAGATCAACAGGAGTAAATACTTCATTATCTCTTACATTCATACGCTCGCGGATAGTACGTGCCATACGTGCAAGGCCAACACCGAACTGCGCATACAATTGCTCACCCACTGTGCGTACACGACGATTGCTTAAATGATCAATATCATCAATTTCACTTTTAGCGTTGGTTAACAATACTAAATATTTAATGATAGCAATGATGTCTTCTTTTGTCAATACCTTTTTCTCAATAGGATAATTTAAACCAAGCTTGCGGTTAATTTTGTAACGGCCCACTTCGCCAAGATCATAACGCTTATCGCTAAAAAATAATTTATCAATAATACCACGTGCTGTTTCATCATCCGGCGCATCAGCGCCACGCAACTGGCGGTAAATATGTTGAACCGCTTCAATCTCGCTATTGGAAGTATCTTTATTTAAAGTGTTGTAGATAATTGCATAATCACCACTTACTTCTTCACGCTGTATGAATACACTTTTTACTTCCAACTCAAGAATCATTGCAACATTATCATCATCCAAAATAGTATCTCTTTCAAGAACAATTTCATTTCTTTCAAGACTTACTACTTCCCCAGTATCTTCATCAACGAAATCCTCAACCCATGTACGCAAAACTCTTGCTGCCAAACGTTTCCCAAGATTTGCATGAAGGGATTTCTTATCAGCTTTTACTTCAACCGCCATTCCAAAAAGTTCGAGAATGTCTTTATCAGTTTCGTATCCAATAGAACGAAGCAATGTAGTTACCGGAAATTTTTTCTTACGATCAATATATGCATACATAACATTATTAATGTCTGTTGCAAATTCCATCCAGGCTCCTTTGAAAGGAATAACCCTTGCAGAATAAATTTTAGTTCCGTTAGGATGTACTGATTGCCCGAAGAACACACCGGGTGAACGATGCAACTGGCTTACAACAACTCTTTCCGCACCATTAATTACAAAGGTGCCTCGTGGCGTCATGTATGGAATATTCCCTAAGAATACATCCTGAACAATTGTTTGGAAATCCACATGCTCTTCATCATTACAACTTAGTCGCAGCTTGGCTTTTAAAGGAACTGCATAAGTAAGACCTCTTTCAATACATTCTTCAATTGTATAGCGTGGTGGGTCAACAAAATAATCAAGAAATTCCAGCATGAAAATATTTCGTGTATCGGTGATAGGAAAGTTTTCCTTAAACACACGGAACAGTCCCTCAACATTACGTTTATCGGGCGTGGTTTCTAACTGAAAAAAGTCTTTAAATGACTGTATCTGTATCCCTAATAAGTCGGGGGTTTCCGCCAAATGTTCAATTTTTCCAAAACTGATTCTTTGAGCTGGAGCAACTTTAGTTGAAGCCATATTTTAGTTAAAAGATTTTAAAGTGAGAGAACCTTTAAAGGGTAATTACAGGTATTTTGCCACTTACCCGAAAATAAAGGAGTGCAAAAGTAAGCATAATTATTCAAATTTCTTGAAAGCAAAATTTCCTAAAAAAATTTTAAAGAAATTTTGCAATGAAGATTATTTTGAATAAAAAATGTTTAAGTAAGCAAAGGCCGAAGTTTTTACCCCGACCTCTGCAATTATTTAATACAAAAATTATTGTATTTCAACATCGGCACCGGCTTCGGTTAGCTTGTTCTTTATTTCTTCTGAAGTGGCTTTATCAACACCTTCTTTTATAGCTTTGGGTGCACCGTCAACAAGGTCTTTCGCTTCTTTCAAACCAAGGCCGGTAAGCTCTTTCACGATTTTCACTATTCCAAGCTTATTAGCTCCGGGGGCTTTAAGAATTACATTGAAAGATGTTTTTTCTTCTACTGCTGCTGCACCACTACCAGCATCTGCACTGGCAACTACTGTTGCTGCTGCCGGTTCAATACCGTATTCTGATTTTAAGAATTTAGCTAATTCCTGAACTTCTTTTACTGTTAAGCCTACTAAATTTTCAGCTAATACTTTTACGTCTGCCATTGTTTTTGATTTAATTTTTTCCGCCTTCTTTTCAGCTTGTTGCTAATCCGGCGGAGTTTGTTTTAAAAAAATTGTTTTATTTAAATATTGAATGCATTGTTATTTTAAGCTTCCAGCTGTGTTTTATTTCCTTCAGCTTCGGGTGTAGTATCTTTTGTTTTTGATTCCGTTTCTTTCATCTCCGTAGTTTCTGTTTTTATTTCGTTACTTACAGGAACGGCTGCTACACTGGCTTCTGGAGTTTCTACTTTAGACTCTGTAGGTTCAACTTTAGCTTCTGCTTTCTCTGGCCTGTTTTTCAAAGCCCCTATCACACGTTGAACTGGTGACATAAGCAAGCCAATAACTTCACTGATTAATTCATTCTTGGTTTTAATTTTTGTAAGTGCAGATAATTGATTATCTCCTACAAAAATATCTCCATTCAAAAATGCTGCTTTTAATACAGGTTTTTCACGATTCAATTCTTTACGAAAACTGCTAATGATAAGTGCAGGTTCTTTTGGACTTTCACTAAACATTAAAGCCGTTACCTGGTGCAATGAATCGTACACGCCTGAATATTTTTCATTATCAAGACTTTCCAATGCTTTTTTAATAAGTGTATTTTTTGCCACTTTCATTTCCACCTGCTTATCAAAGCAATGACGGCGCAGATTGGTAATCTGGGCAACGCTGAGGCTTTGTGTATCGGTTAGATAGAAATTAGAATACTGGGAAAATTTATTTTTCAGCGTTTCAATTACTTCCTGCTTTTGTTCTTTATTCATACAAAGTGTTTTGTTGCTTTAGAATTGTACAATACAATTGAAGCAAATAATTTTTTTAATTCTGAACAGATTTTGCATCTATAGTAATACCCGGGCTCATCGTGCTTGCCATGCTTAAGCTTTTTAAGTAAATACCTTTTGATGTTGAAGGTTTTAATTTAATAATTGCGTTTATAAGTTCCTGGCTGTTGGCTTCAATTTTATCTGAAGAAAAACTTACTCTTCCAATTGATGCATGAACAATACCTACCTTGTCAACTTTGAAAGCAATTTTACCACCTTTTACATCATTGATTGCAGCTACCACATCATTAGTTACCGTTCCTGTTTTTGGATTAGGCATCAGGTTTCTTGGGCCTAATACTTTACCAAGTCTTCCTATTTTTGGCATTACAGAAGGTGTTGCAATAATTACATCTACATCTGTCCAGCCACTTTCTATCTTAGTAATGAATTCATCAAGGCCTACAAAATCAGCGCCAGCAGCCTTTGCAGCTTCTTCCTTATCGGGAGTGCAAAGCACTAAAACTTTTTTCGTCTTACCGGTACCGTGAGGAAGTGAAACAGTTCCCCGTACTGCCTGATCAGCTTTTTTAGGATCAACTCCGAGCCGAATATGAAGATCAACAGAGCTATCGAATTTTGTTGTATTAATATCTTTTATTAATGATGAAGCTTCTTTAAGCGAATAGGTTTTAGTTTGATCAACCTTGGCGTTGGCTTCTTTTCTTTTTTTAGTAATCATTTTTTCAAATTTAAATCTGCGATTTGCAGATAGCTTGTACAATTAATTTACCCAGGGAGCAGTACCCTCAACCGTTAGTCCCATGCTGCGGGCTGTGCCTGCTACCATTTTCATAGCGCTGTTAAGGCTAAAGGCATTGAGGTCAGCCATTTTATCTTTGGCGATTTCTTCAACCTGTGCCCATGTAACTTTACCTACTTTATTCCTGTTGGGTTCTTTGCTGCCGCTTTGAATTTTTGCAGCATCTTTTAATTGTACTGCAGCCGGAGGAGTTTTAATGATAAAATCGAAAGATTTATCGCCATAAACTGTAATGAGAACGGGAAGGACTTTCCCCTGCCTGTCTTGGGTTCTGGCGTTAAATTGTTTGCAGAACTCCATGATGTTGATACCTTTTGAACCAAGCGCCGGGCCGATTGGAGGTGCCGGATTTGCTTGTCCGCCTTTGCATTGAAGCTTGACGAAAGCTGTTATTTCTTTTGCCATAATTAAATTTTTGGTGTTAGCGTCCTTCGATAAACTCAGGACTCCCAATTAATGATTTCTACTAAAGAACTTTTTTTGGGAGGGCGAAGGTAAAGAAATAATTTGAAATGACACCAGTGTCACCAAAGTTTTTTCAGGCAACCTCATTAACTTTACTGTATGTATATTTCTGAAATACAATTATACAATGCATTAAAAACTAAGTTATGCGATACTGAAGCCCAGCAATTAGTTGATTTTGTAAAATCAGAAGTTGCAACTGAATTCAATAATCGTAAAGATACTTTTCTTAATAAAGAAGATAAAATAGATATGGTGCGATCTATTTATATCGTTGGCATTGTTCAATTTTTAGCAATTGCAGGTTCGGTATTAGCTATAATGAATTTTATGCTGAGAAAATAATCTGCAGTATCAAGTTTATAAAGAATCTAAGACCCTACTTTTTCTACCGCCATAACTAATCTTATTTCACTATAAGTAATATTCTCAGGTAAATTATCTTTTAAAATTTTATGGCTTGAAATGCCATGCGATTTTGCAGCGGCTCTTACAAGAAGTTGTTTTTCCAAACTCACCATTTTATTTATATCAATATCACCATTGCCTACAAACCATGCCAGGTGGCCTTCTATGGTGCTAACGGCAAAATTTCTTTCTTTGGCAATTTCGGTTACAGATTTTCCTTCTTTAAATAAATTGTAAGAAAGGGTTTTGGTATCAGTTTTTATTTCATCGCTTTTTTCTCTTCGTTCTCTTTTAGGATTATTTTCTTTAGCGGCCATATTTGTTGCAACATTATTGCGGGAGCAATATTCTTCTACATATTGTAAAATATCATCACCATATTTATCAACTTTTGCTTTTCCAAAACCACTTAACTGCAACAAATCTTTTTTATTTAATGGAAGATAAGTAGCAATTTCAGTTAAGGTTGCACGGTTAGCAACTATATAAATAGGCATGTTGGTTTCTTCACAAATTTTATCTCTCCAGTTTTTAAGCACATTATACAATTCAACATTAGGAACATCAGAAAATGATTGTCTTTTACCACTTGCATAAGAACTTAAATTAAATCTCGGCTGAGCAAATTTCAATTTATATTGTAAGAAAGATGTAATAGAAAACGGTTGTTTACAATATTGCAAATAATAATTTAAGGTGTAAACAGCAAGTATCAACTGGTTTAAATATTCATTAATTATATTGGCGGTTTCCCTATGTTCAGTAATCAAAGGATGGTTCTGAAGAGATTGCTGGTATGTAGAAAATTTTGGTTCAAAATGATTTGCCGCAGCGTTAATTCTTTTTTGAAGAATTTCATTTTTTTCTATTACAGGTTCACCTTTTATTAATTCTGAAACCTGGTTAATAAACTTTAAGGCAATCTTTTTATCAGCCAAAAAATTATTTTTAAAATTTTTTATCCATGCAATGCCTTCATTATTTAATTTACTCTTGTGTTCGTTTATTTGAAAATGTAAAACATTAACTACAGTTTCAATTTCACTAAAGGAAAAAATTTCTTCTAATAATTGTTGTGTAAAAATTTGTCTTGCCCCATCAAACCTTTCGGCTAATGAACCTTTATGCATTAATGCTTGCTGGCCTTTGATTACATTATCATTACTATAAATTGCTACAGAAGGAATTTTTGATAAAAGAACAATACCATTGAGGCTTGTGCAGCGGCTTAATGCAACATACACCTGGCCGCTGCTGAATGCTGCACCTGCATCAATCATTACCTTTTCAAATGTAAGCCCCTGGCTTTTATGAATCGTAATTGCCCATGCAAGCCTTAATGGAAATTGTGTAAATGTTCCGAGGGTTTCCTGTTGTAATTTACCATTGTCCCTGTCTAAAACATAGCGTGAGTTTTCCCATGTTTCCATTGATACGAAAATATCTAAGCCATCACATTCTACGATTATCTCTTCATCATCCAAAGATTTTATTACACCAATTTTCCCATTAAAGTATCTTTTACTGATAACATCATTTTTTAAAAACATTACCTGTGCACCTGCTTTTAAAACTAATGAACCTTCAGCAGGATAATTATTTTCAGGAAAATCATTTTCTATTATCGCTTCATATTTATAAGATGGGGTTGATAATTTTTGCAACTCACGACTATTGATTAAATCTGACTGGTTGTTGTGAGATGTGAGTGTAATAAATTTTTCTTCAAGAACTGGCCGAAAGTTTGGATTATACCGAAGATGCAAATCACTAAAATCAGCAGCAGTCATATTATTATTGCGGACTTTATTTAGCAGCTCAACGAATGAATTTTCTTTTTGCCTGTAAATTTTATTCAACTCAATTAATAATGGCATTTGTTCTTTAATAACATTGCTATCAAAGAAAAAGGAGGAATAATAATATTCCTGCAAAATATTCCATTCGGGACGCTGAGCAACGGGTGGCAACTGATGTAAATCGCCAATGAATAAAAGCTGAACGCCACCAAAGGGAATATTATATTTTCTTCGAACTGATTTTAAAATGGTATCAATGGCATCCATTGTATCGCAACGTACCATGCTTATTTCATCAATAACCAACAACTCTACTTTACGAAGCAATTGCTGCCGTTGCTTATTAAACCTAATCTTTGCCAGCAGTTCATCTTTATTATTTTTAGTAGGAAGAAAGGGATGAAAGGGCAATTGAAATAAACTGTGCAATGTAACGCCACCCGCGTTTATAGCTGCAACTCCAGTAGGCGCCGCAACAACAATATTTTTTGAGCAATTTTCTTTTAAATATTTTAAAAAAGTTGTTTTACCGGTACCCGCTTTTCCTGTAAGAAAAATGTTTTCATTTGTTTCAGTAACAAACCTGTAAGCAAGATCAAATATTTCATTACGTTCTATTGAATTAATATTTTGCATTGCATTTTATTCTTTTGTTATGAGGAACTGTAAATATAATCACTGTTACACAGCTTTAATAAATGAAAACTTTAGAAAAAAAATCTTTTCCCTTCATGAATTTTCAATAAAAAACCCGGCTCATAACTGAACCGGGCTCAATTTTATTTATCAATTATTTTACGAAATTTTTTCTACCTGCATATAACTTAATTCAACTGGTGTAGCTCGACCGAAAATTTTAACCTGCACTTTAAGCTTTTTCTTTTCGTCTGTAACTTCTTCAATTACGCCATTGAAATCATTGAATGGGCCATCAATAATTTTAATAGTTTCGCCTATAATAAATGGTTCGCTCATTGTCATGCCGCCGGCATCTGCCATCTCATCAACTTTTCCCAGCATTTTATTTACTTCTGCTTTTCTAAGGCTAATGATATTTCCTTTAGAGCCTTTTCCATCAGTTAAAAAATGCATTACATTACTAATGTTACTTAAGTGCTGCGCAATTTCATCAGTTAATTTTCCATCAATAACTTCTATCATTACATAGCCGGGATAAAAGTTGCGTTCTCTCATTACCTTTTTGCCATTCTGTACTTTGTAAACTTTTTCAACAGGCAAAAAAATCTGCAGAATTAATTTATCCCATCCATTCCTGATAATGTCCTTATCAAGATATTCTTTCACTTTTCTTTCCTTACCACTTACTACTCTTAAAACATACCATTTGGTTTCCTTTTCAGGAGCAGATGAGGTTACATGCCCGGTGTCGTCGTGTTGAGCTTCTGTAATATTTTGTGTTTCTGTCATTTTACTTGAATAAAGAATAAACAAATTTTAAAACAGCATTCACTGCAGTATCCATAATCCAAACCATAAATGTTATAAGAACGGTTGCTGCCAAAACAATCATGGTAGATTGTTGTAGCTCTTCCCAGGTAGGCCAGTTTACTTTATGCAACATTTCTTTATAAGAATCCCTGATGTATAATGATATTTTATTCATATTTTTTTAGTTTCTAACATTAATATTATTCAACAAATAACCAGTTAACTTCTTAACTAACCTGCCTGTCGGCAGACAGGTTAGCTTTTTCTTTGGCACGGGCACAAGGATTCGAACCCTGATCAAAGGTTTTGGAGACCTCTATTCTACCATTGAACTATGCCCGTATTAAAAGCCAATAGTCATTAGTCAATAGGAAATGAAGTTACACAAATCCAATGACTAATGACCAATGACCTAATGACTTCTTTTATTTCAATATCTCAGTAACCTGTCCTGCTCCTACTGTACGGCCACCTTCACGAATAGCGAATTTCAAACCTTTCTCCATTGCAATTGGCTGTATCAATTTTACAGTAAGGTTTGTATTATCACCGGGCATTACCATTTCGGTTCCTGCTGGTAATTCTACTTCGCCTGTAACGTCTGTTGTTCTAAAATAAAACTGTGGGCGATATTTTTGGAAGAAGGGAGTATGTCTTCCGCCTTCTTCTTTGCTAAGTACATATACTTCACCTCTGAAATCAGTATGTGGAGTTATAGATCCTGGCTTACAAAGAACCATGCCACGGCGAATCTGGGCTTTTTCAATACCCCTAAGTAATAAACCTGCGTTATCGCCTGCCTCACCCTGGTCTAATAATTTCTTAAACATTTCAACCCCTGTAACAGTAGAAGTCAATGGCTTTTCCATTAAACCTACAATTTCAACACCCTCACCTACTTTAATACGACCTCTTTCAATACGGCCTGTAGCAACAGTACCACGGCCTGTAATTGAAAAAACATCTTCCACACTCATAAGGAAAGGCTGATCAACGGGACGGGGAGGTAACGGAATGTAAGTATCCACTGCATCCATAAGTTCATCAATTGCAGCAACCCATTTAGCATCGCCCGCTAAAGCGCCTGTAGCCGAACCTTTAATAATTGGTGTATTATCTCCGTCGAAACCATTTTTTGTTAATAGCTCACGAATTTCCATTTCAACCAATTCTATCAATTCAGGATCATCAACAAGATCAACTTTATTCATAAACACAACCATGCGTGGTACACCTACCTGGCGGGCTAAAAGAATATGCTCCCTTGTTTGAGGCATTGGGCCATCTGTAGCAGCAACCACTAATATTGCACCATCCATTTGCGCCGCGCCTGTGATCATATTTTTCACATAATCAGCATGGCCGGGGCAATCTACGTGAGCGTAGTGACGGTTAACAGTTGCATATTCAACATGTGCAGTATTAATTGTAATACCCCTTTCTTTTTCTTCAGGAGCACCATCAATATCATCATAATTCCTTTTTTCCGCCAAACCTTTTTTAGACAAAATATCGGTTATAGCGGCTGTCAGCGTTGTTTTACCATGATCCACGTGACCGATAGTACCAACGTTAACGTGGGGTTTATCCCTTTTAAAATTCTCTTTTGCCATTTTTGTTTGTTTTAGTTTTGTTTTTAAAATTTTTGTGTTGCCTGTCCATTAACCTCTTTAATTAATTTAATAAGGCAAAATTCTTAGAGCGGAAGACGAGCCTCGAACTCGCGACCTATAGCTTGGAAGGCTATCGCTCTACCAATTGAGCTACTTCCGCTT